>NZ_JAMGSN010000002.1:0-18901 GCF_023516725.1 Pseudomonas sp. T1.Ur | reverse complement strand
CCGCATGTCCCAGGCTACGACGTTGAGCTTCGAGGATGAACACGGCTCGTATTTCGACACCGCGCTGCACAACGTCAAGAAGTGGACCGACATCAATGGCGTCGGCAATTACGACCTGGCTCCCGGCGAAATCGCCACCCACAGCGACACCATCAATGGCCGGGTGAAATTCGTAGGGACTTTCCTGAGCACGATTCCCTTCGCACGCAAATATGGCGTGCTGCAGTCGCCGCTGGAACTGTGGATCGAAGACTCCACGATCCAGAAAATCGCCACCGATGTCCCGGGGCTGGAACACGATTTCAACCGGTACCTGGACGCCAACCCATCCAATCGACGCATCGAAGAACTGGGGATCGGCACCAACGAAGGGGTCAAGAGCCTGTACGCCCGCAACGCCGGTTTCGAAGAGCGCCATTGCGGCCTGCACCTGGGGCTCGGTGGCGGCGCCAAGGGCAGCCATCACCTGGATCTGATTTTCGAAAGCGGTGTGCTGGCGTTGGATAATGAGCCGATGTTTGATGGGCGGTTTGTGCTTTAGGTTGAAATCGATGGTGGGGCTGCTGGCGCCATCGCGAGCAAGCTCGCTCCCACAGTTGATCTTCAGTGAACCATGGGTCCGTGCTCGACGCGGTCCCTGTGGGAGCGAGCTTGCTCGCGAAGACGGACTCAAAGGCACTGCATCACTTAAAGGCAGGCCAAAAAAAAAACGCCAACCCAACGGTCGGCGTTTTTTCTTGCAGCTTGCAGCTAGAAACTCACAGCTGCCTCACTCCGGCTTACGACGCCCAAACCCCGGACGCTGTCCCGAACCTGCCGGGGCACCACGGCGCTTGCCCGATGGTGCGTCGCGGTCAGCCAGGATGATGCCCGGGCGCTTTTTCGGCGCAGGCTTGGCCGGGCGCTTGGTGTCGGCCGGGCGATCCGCCACTGGCGTACCGCGACCAGCCGGGGCTCCACGCCCTTCGCCACGCTCGGTACGACCATTGGCCGGACGTGGCGCACGCGGACCGCGCTCGCCGTCCTGGCGTGGTGCTGGCTTGCGGGCCGGACGTTCGCCTTCGATCTGCGGCTCGCGGGAAGGACGCGGGCCGGTCGCTACGCCGTCGGCCGCAGGACGCAGCGTACGCACGCGCTCGGTCTTGCCCATCGGACGCGAGGACTTGCGCTGCATCCGCTCCAGCTTGTCCTTGCTCTTGGCGGTCATCTGTGGCATTGCCACAGGCTTGAGGCCCACTTCGGCCGCCAGGATGTCGACTTCCTGCTGGGTCATTTCACGCCACCGGCCCATCGGCAGGTCGGAGTTGAGGAACACCGGGCCGAAACGC
Organism: Pseudomonas sp. T1.Ur; assembly: GCF_023516725.1. Lineage (NCBI taxonomy): Bacteria > Pseudomonadati > Pseudomonadota > Gammaproteobacteria > Pseudomonadales > Pseudomonadaceae > Pseudomonas > Pseudomonas sp. T1.Ur. The sequence continues at coordinate 17,573 of NZ_JAMGSN010000002.1, read as the reverse complement.
ACGCGCTTCAGGCGGCTGACCACCAACCCCTGGGATTCCCACAGGCGCCGCACTTCACGGTTGCGACCTTCCATCACCACGCAGTGGTACCAGTGGTTGAAACCTTCACCGCCCGGCGCCTGCTTGATGTCGGTAAAACGCGCGGGGCCGTCTTCCAGCACGACGCCGGCCTTGAGACGCTCGATCATCTCGTCGTCGACTTCGCCACGCACACGGACGGCGTATTCGCGGTCCATTTCGTAGGACGGGTGCATCAGACGGTTCGCCAGCTCACCGTCGGTGGTGAACATCAGCAAACCGGTGGTGTTGATGTCCAGGCGACCGATGTTGATCCAACGGCCTTCTTTCGGGCGCGGCATCTTGTCGAACACGGTCGGACGGCCTTCCGGGTCGTCACGGGTGCAGATCTCACCGTCGGGCTTGTTGTACATGATCACGCGGCGCACCGTTTCAGCGGCCTCTTCGCGCTTGATCACCTTGCCATCGATGGTGATGGCGTCGTGCATGTCGACGCGCAGGCCCAAGGTGGCGTCTTTGCCGTTGACCTTGATGCGACCCTGGGTGATCCAGGCTTCCACGTCACGGCGCGAACCGACGCCAATGCGGGCGAGGACTTTTTGCAGTTTTTCGCCTGCTGGGCCGATTTCCTGGCTGTCGTTCTGGTCTTGGTCGTTCATTTCTGGGCACCTCCCGGTGTGGTCGAGCCAGGCTTGGCCTGACACTTTGAAAAACAGGTCTTTCGGCGAAGGGATCGCCAAAGGGTCGCGAATCATACGCTCGTTGAGGTGATTGCGCATCAGAGACTAGCTGATCAACCAGCGTCCGGCGCTTTTTCCGCCGACTGGTGATGCCCGGCTTGGCGGGGACTTAATGAATGCCCCCTGTGGGAGCCAGCGTTTCCAAATCAGTTGGATCAGTCGTCGAACTGGCGCCGTTCGTTCTCGATCGCTTCGGCCTCTTCGTCGCTCAGTGCGGGTTCCGTCGGCGCAAGGGCGGCGACGGCGGCCAGCAATTTTTCCCGGGCTTCGGCGACGCCAAGGATGTCCTCCTCGGGCTCGGGCGCCGGCGTGTGCTCGATTTCACTGAGAGGTGGCGCCAGCTCATCCGTCTCGCCCTCAGGACCAGGACCTTCACGCAGCAGGTCGTCGAAGTCGGTCTTCAAGCCCTCCTCCATCGTGTCCAGCTCCAGCAGCAACGAATGGAAACTGGTCTCTTCCTTCGGCTCCTCAGGCTCGGCGCTGGCGTCGGCCAGTTCCTGCAAGCCCTGGGGCACCGGAGCGTCGTCGAATTCCAGCATCGGCTCGGGTTCCAACTCCCGCAGTTCCGCCAGCGGCGGCAAATCATCGAGGTTCTTCAGGTTGAAGTGATCGAGAAAGGCCTTGGTGGTGGCGAACATCGCCGGCTTGCCCGGCACGTCGCGATAACCGACGACGCGAATCCACTCGCGCTCCAGCAAGGTCTTGACGATGTTGCTGTTGACCGCCACGCCGCGCACATCCTCGATCTCGCCGCGAGTGATCGGCTGGCGATAGGCGATCAGCGCCATGGTTTCGAGCAGCGCCCGGGAATAACGCTGCGGCCGTTCTTCCCACAGGCGCCCGACCCATGGGGCGAACTTCTCACGGATTTGCAGGCGGTACCCGGATGCCACTTCCTTGAGCTCGAAAGCCCGACCCTCGCAGGATTTTCCCAGCAATGTCAGCGCTTTCTTGAACACGGCCGGCTCGGGCCGCTCGCCTTCTTCGAAGAGTTCAAACAGACGCTCCATCGATTGCGGCTTTCCCGAGGCCAACAGGAAAGCTTCAAGCAAGGGGGCCAGCTCGCGGGGTTCAGTCAGATTCATTGATTTGCTCGTTATTCGGCTCGGGCTCGCACGTGGATCGCTGCGAACGGCTCATTCTGCACCAGCTCGACCAAGGATTCCTTGACCAATTCCAGGACCGCCATAAACGTCACCACCACGCCCAGCCGCCCTTCCTCGGCGGTGAACAGCTCGACGAAGGGGACGAAGCCGCCGCCCTTGAGCCGTTCCAGCACATCGCTCATGCGCTCGCGGGTGGACAGCGCTTCGCGACTGACCTGGTGGCTTTCAAACATATCGCCCCGGCGCAGGACCTCGGCCATGGACATCAGCAACTCTTCCAGGCTGACGTCGGGCAACAACTTGCGTGCCCGCGCCTCGGGGGCATCGAGCTTGGGCACCACCACATCGCGCCCAACCCGGCTCAGGCCGTCGATGCCCTCGGCGGCCACCTTGAAGCGCTCGTATTCCTGCAAGCGCCGGATCAGCTCGGCCCGTGGATCGTCTTCTTCCTCTTCGATTTCGGCCGAACGCGGCAGCAGCATGCGCGACTTGATTTCGGCGAGCATGGCCGCCATCACCAGGTACTCCGCCGCCAGTTCCAGGCGCACCGACTGCATCAGCTCGACGTAGCCCATGTACTGGCGGGTGATTTCCGCCACGGGAATGTCGAGGATATTGATGTTCTGTTTGCGGATCAGATACAGCAGCAGGTCGAGCGGGCCTTCGAAGGCTTCGAGGAAAACCTCCAGCGCATCCGGCGGAATGTACAGGTCCAGGGGCATTTCCATGACCGCCTGGCCATAGACCATCGCGAATGGCAGCTCCTGTTGCGCGCCAGCCTGGCTGTCCACGCTGTCGACGGCGGTTTCCACAACGGACATTCAGGCCTCGACCATGAACGGCGTCGGGTCGCCGCAGCCGACGCGCACCACCTGCGGCTCGCCGTCGGCCAGGTTGATCACGGTGGAGGCCTCCATGCCACCGAAACCGCCGTCGATGATCAGGTCGACCTGATGCTCGAGCAACTGGCGGATTTCGTAGGGATCCGTCAACGGATCGATCTCGCCGGGCATGATCAGCGTCACGCTCATCAAGGGTTCCCCCAGCTCCGCCAGCAGCGCCAGGGCAATGGGGTGGCTCGGCACGCGCAGGCCGATGGTGCGTTTTTTTGGATGCAACAACAGCCGCGGGACTTCCCGGGTAGCGTTCAGGATAAACGTATAGGGTCCGGGCAGATGGGCCTTGAGCAGACGGAAAGTACCGGTGTCGATCTTGGCGAACAGCCCCAACTGCGAAAGGTCGCTGCAGATGAGCGCGAAGTTGTGCTTGTCATCCAGCTGACGCAGGCGTCTGACCCGCTCGACGGCATTCTTGTCGCCGATCTGGCAACCAATGGCGTAGGACGAGTCGGTGGGATAAACCACCACGCCACCGCCACGGATGATTTCCACGGCCTGTTTGATCAGGCGCGCTTGCGGGTTTTCCGGATGAATCTGGAAAAATTGACTCACGTGTTCTACCTGTTCAGACGGCGGCGATAACGGGATCATGTTTGAATCTACACCATAGTGGTGGCAGATCTTCCGGCAACGGGCGGTATTCGCCAATCTCGGACCAGCCCCCCGGGCCATGGAAATCGCTGCCGGCGCTCACCAGCAGTCCAAACTCCCGGGCGAGGATCGCCAGGCTGCCGACCTGCTCGGCCGGCTGATGGCCATTGACCACTTCGATGGCATGGCCCCCTGCTTGAATATAGTCGGCTATCAGGCGGCGGCGCTTGCTGCGGGTGAAATCGTAGTGCCAGGGATGGGCCAGGCTGATCCAGGCGCCAGCGGCCCGCAGCGTCCCGACCGTCTCCTCGAGCGTCGGCCAGTGCTGCTTGACGTCCCCCAGCTTGCCGGCCCCCAGCCATTTGCGGAAGGCTTCGGCGCGGTCCTTGACGAAACCTTCGCGCACCATCCAGTCGGCAAAATGCGGTCGGGCCGGCGCGTTGCCGCTGTCGCCCAATTCCTGTTGGATCTGCCGCGCGCCTTCCAGCGCGCCGGGCATGCCCTTGAGGGCGAGCTTGCGGCTGATCTCCTCGGAGCGCAGCCAACGACCATCGCGCAACTCGGCGATGGCCTGGACCAAGGGCGGTGCCGTCACATCAAAACCGTAGCCCAGTACATGAATGGTCGCCCCGCCCCAGGTACAGGACAGCTCGACCCCGTTGACCAACTGCATGCCCAGCGCGGTCGCGGCGCCGCGGGCCTCGTCGAGGCCTTCGAGGGTATCGTGATCGGTCAGGGCCAGGACTCGCACGCCGTGCTCGAACGCCCGCGCCACCAGAACCGCAGGCGCCAGGGCGCCATCGGAGGCCGTGCTATGGCAGTGCAAATCAACATTCACGGGACTTTGTTACCTCAAATCAGCTGGCCCTATCGCGGCCAAGGATGTTTGTTATTATGCCGCCACATCCTGCTCCTGGCTGCCACTGTGAAACAATTCATCGATTTCATCCCGCTCCTGCTGTTTTTCATCGTCTACAAACTTGATCCCCGGACCGTCGATATCGCCGGCCAGTCCTTGACTGTAGGCGGTATCTACAGCGCCACCGCGGTGCTGATCATCAGTTCCCTGGTGGTCTACGGCGCGCTGTTCATCTCCCAGCGCAAGCTGGAGAAGAGCCAGTGGCTGACCCTGATCGCCTGCCTTGTATTCGGTAGCCTGACCCTGGCCTTCCACAGCGAGACCTTCCTCAAATGGAAAGCCCCGGTGGTCAACTGGCTGTTCGCCCTGGCCTTCATCGGCAGCCACTTCATCGGCGACCGCCTGCTGATCAAGCGCATCATGGGCCACGCCATCAACCTGCCCGAGCTGGTCTGGACCCGCCTGAACATCGCCTGGATCGCGTTTTTCCTGTTCTGTGGTGCCGCCAACCTGTTCGTTGCGTTCACGTTCCAGGAATACTGGGTCGACTTCAAGGTGTTCGGCAGCCTGGGCATGACGTTGCTGTTCCTGATTGGCCAGGGCATCTACCTGTCCCGTCACTTGCACGATGCCGACCCCACCACGCCAAAAACCGAGGACTGACATGCTCTACGCCATCATCGCCACCGACGTCGCCAACTCCCTGGAAAAACGCCTGGCTGCCCGCCCCGAGCACCTGGAGCGCCTGCAACAGCTCAAGGCCGAAGGCCGCATCGTGCTGGCCGGTCCCCATCCGGCGGTGGACAGCAACGACCCGGGCGCCGCCGGTTTTACCGGCAGCCTGATCGTGGCCGAGTTCGAGTCCCTGGCCGCCGCGCAAGCCTGGGCCAAGGCCGACCCGTTCGTGGCAGCTGGCGTCTATGCCAATGTCGAGGTCAAGCCGTTCAAGCAAGTCCTGCCGTAAATCCCCCGGCGCGATGAGCCTTCCTGGCTCATTGCGCCCAATGGCTCATTGTTCTCGTCCGCCTGCCGACAACCTGTCTAATCTGCTAAATCTCGATTGGAATTCAGGAGCTGCAATGCGCAAAGGTCCGTTGTGCCTGTTGTTGGTCACGTTGGCGATCGGGGCGCCCGCCCATGGCGAGGAAACCGCCGAAGCCGGCCATTCGACGCCCTTGTCGCTGAGCGCAGGCGGCCAGATCGCCGAATTGCAGCAACGCTTGAAAGACAGCGAGCGCATGCGTGAAGAGCTCACCCAACAATTACAGAACACCAACGGCGAACGCGAAAGCGCGCTGGTGGGGCGGTTGCGCCAGGAAAACCAGCGCTTGAAACTGCAGCTCAAGGAAGCCCAGGCCAGTCCCCTGCCACGCCTGCTGACCGATCAGCAGCAGTGGTTCGTGGTGGGCGCCGGGGTAGCGCTATTGGCCCTGCTCTGCGGTATCTTTGCCAGCGGTGGACGTAGACAACGTCGGCAATGGCTAAATTGAGTGAGTCATGAGCGAGCTGTTACTGATAGATGATGACCAGGAGCTGTGTGAGCTCCTCGGCAGTTGGCTGGGCCAGGAAGGTTTCCAGGTCCGCGCTTGCCACGATGGCCTGAGCGCCCGCAAGGCCCTGGCTGAAACCGCCCCGGCGGCGGTGGTGCTGGATGTGATGCTGCCCGACGGCAGCGGCCTGGAATTGCTCAAGCAATTGCGCAACGATCATCCGGATCTGCCGGTATTGATGCTCTCGGCCCGTGGCGAGCCGCTGGACCGCATTCTTGGCCTGGAACTGGGCGCCGACGACTACCTGGCCAAGCCCTGCGACCCACGGGAACTGACCGCCCGCCTGCGCGCGGTGCTGCGACGCAGTCATCCGACGGCCGTGTCCAGCCAGATCGAACTGGGCGACCTGACCTTCAGCCCGGTACGCGGCGTCGTCAGCATCGACGAGCAGGAACAAACCCTCACCGTGTCCGAAAGCCGTCTGCTCGAAGCGCTGCTCAAGCAGCCGGGCGAGCCGCTGGACAAGCAGGAGCTGGCGCAGCTCGCCCTGGGCCGCAAGCTGACCCTGTACGACCGCAGCCTCGATATGCACGTAAGCAACCTGCGCAAGAAAATCGGCCCCCACCCCGACGGCCGGCCACGGATCGTGGCGCTGCGTAGCCGGGGTTATTACTACAGCCTCTGAACGCAGCTTGGACCGAGGGACATGGCCAGCCCTGTGGCGAGGGAGCTTGCTCCCGCTCGGTTGCGCAGCAACCGCAAGATCTTTGGGGCCGCTTCGCAGCCCAGCGGGAGCAAGCTCCCTCGCCACGGGGATTTGTGTTTGACTCCTCGTTTTGTCAGGTCCGCACCAAACCGTCTTTACCCAAGCTTTACCCACCCCTGACCGCCGCTGACCTTGATCTCCGTAATCTGGACACATCCGGAACTGACCGGGAACGAGACAAGGAGAAACACCATGCGCAAGACCCTCACCGCCCTGATGTTCGCCGCTGCGCTGCCGACCGTCGCCATGGCCATGCCCGAAGGTCCTGGCCCGATGGGCCCGATGGACGGCCCGCGCCACGGTGGCCAGATGCACGACAGAGGCCCCTATAGCCAACTGGACCTGAGCCACGAGCAACGCCAGCAGATCCGTCGGATCATGGGTGAACAACGCCACGAACAACGTGAACTGGTGGACAAATACCTGGCCAAGCTGTCGCCAGCCGACCAGAAAGCCATGCAGGATGAAAGGGAGGCTCGGCACCAGAAGGTCGATGCGCAGATCCGCGCACTGTTGAAGCCGGAACAACAGAAAGCATTCGACGCGATCCAGAAGAAGCAGGCCGAACGTCGGGCCGAGTGGGCCGAATTCAAGGCCTGGAAAGCGCAACAGCCGCAAAAAGCGCAATAATGCCCTGAAGTACCACCAGCCCAACGGCACACCGCCGTTGGGCTTTCTTTGTTTTCGAGGATAAATCCGTGCGCTCATTGTTCTGGCGCGTCCTGGCCAGTTTCTGGCTGGCCATCGCTCTGGTGGCGGGACTTTCGATTCTGATGGGCCACATGTTGAACCAGGACGCCTGGATCCTCAGCCGTCATCCCGGTCTCAACACCCTGGCCGAAGAGTGGACGCAGACGTACGAAAGTCAGGGCGAAGACGCCGCCCAAGACATCCTCCAACAGCGCAAGCGCCAGTACCACATCGACGTCCAAGTGCTCAACGAAAGTGGCGACCCGGTGGTGCGAGGTACCTTTCCTCACCGTGCCGCCGCGTTCGAGGCGCGCCAGAACAACGACGACCGACGCCTGCCCTGGCGGCGCCTGACCGACGAGTTCACCAGCGCCAAGACTGGCGACACGTACCTGTTCATCTACCGCATTCCCCATCCCGAATTGGACGCCTGGCATCGCGAAAGCCTGCTCTGGCCCCTTAGCGCACTGGCGATCGCACTGGTGGTGCTGACCCTGTTCAGCCTGTTGGTGACCCTGTCCATCACCCGGCCGCTGAGCCGCCTGCGCGGCGCGGTGCATGATCTGGGGCAAGCCGCCTATCAGCAGAACAGCCTCGCCAAGCTGGCCAACCGCCGAGACGAGTTTGGTGTGCTGGCCACGGATTTCAACCGCATGGGTGCGCGCTTGCAAAGCCTGATCGCCAGCCAGCGCCAATTGCTGCGCGACGTTTCCCACGAATTGCGCTCGCCCCTGGCCAGGCTGCGCATCGCCCTGGCACTGGCGGAGCGCGCCAGCCCCGAGGAGCGCGAAAAGCTCTGGCCGCGCCTGACGCGTGAGTGTGATCGCCTGGAAGCGCTGATCAGTGAAATTCTGGTCCTGGCTCGCGTCGATGCCGACAATGCCAGTGCCGAAGAGGTCGATCTCAACGGGCTGCTGATCAATTTACAAAAAGATGCCCAGATGGCTTCGCCGGAGCAAATCGTGCAGCTGGAAACCCAGCCGGACCTGACCCTCAAGGGTTGGCCGACGATGATCGAGCGTGCCGTGGACAATTTGTTGCGCAACGCCCAGCGCTTCAGTCCAAATGGGCAACCCGTCGAGATGCGTGCGGTTCAGCAAGGGGAACGGATCCTGATCAGCGTGCGTGACCATGGGCCGGGCGTCGAGGCCGAGCATCTGGGCCAACTGGGCGAACCGTTCTATCGCGCGCCCGGCCAGACCGCTGCCGGTCACGGCCTGGGCCTGGCGATCGCCCGCCGCGCAGCCGAACGCCACGGCGGAGCGCTGGTATTGGCCAACCATCCCGAGGGCGGGTTCATCGCGACGCTGGAATTGCCGTTGGTGCCAGGGGCTGTCGTCCTCCCGTAACACACCGCACTGTAGGAGCTGCCGAAGGCTCGGGCCGCGTTCGGACGATCTTTTGATCTTTCGCTCCAGATTCAATCGTCTGGGACAAGATCGCAGCCTCGTTGCACTCGGCAGCTCCTACATGGCTCCTATATGGCGTCAGAACCATACAGCCCCGATCAAACCAAACGATAATTCCTCTTATTCAAACCGCCCCGCCCTGTTAGACTTTGCGCCCGCGTTTCACTCGTCCCGCAGGATTTCCAATGCCGTCGTTGCCTCTTCGCTTATGCGCTCTGCTGTTGGCCTTGGGCCTGAGTGCCTGCGACGACGCCCCGCGTTTCACCCAGGCCGAGCCCGGCGAAGCCAAGTCCGGTGGCAACGCGACGGTACGCAAGGCTGACCAGAATGCCTTTTCCCTGCCTTCGGCCAACCTGCCGCCCTCGCGGCGCGTGGATTTCAGCGTCGGCAACAGTTTCTTCCGCAGCCCTTGGGTGATCGCCCCTTCGACGACGACTGCCCGCGATGGCCTCGGCCCCTTGTTCAATACCAATGCCTGTCAGAACTGTCATATCAAGGACGGTCGCGGCCACCCGCCGGCGCCAGACGCAACCAGCGCGGTATCGATGCTGGTGCGCCTGTCGATTCCTGACGCGCCACCCTACGCCAAGGTCATCGAACAGCTCGGCGTCGTGCCGGAACCGACCTACGGCGGACAATTGCAGGACATGTCCGTGCCAGGCGTTGCGCCAGAAGGCAAGGTGCGGGTCGACTACTCGCCGGTCCCGGTGCGTTTCAACGACGGCACCGTCGTGGAACTGCGCAAGCCGACCTTGCAGATCAGCCAATTGGGGTATGGCCCGATGCACCCCGACACGCGCTTTTCGGCCCGCGTCGCACCGCCGATGATCGGCCTGGGTTTGCTGGAAGCCATCCCCGACGACGCCATCCTGGCGAATGCACAGGCTCAGGCACGGGACAAAAACGGGATTGCTGGCCGTCTGAACAGGGTCTGGGACGACGTCCAGCAAAAGACCGTGCCGGGGCGTTTCGGCTGGAAGGCCGGGCAGCCGAACCTCAATCAACAGAACGTCCATGCGTTTTCCGGCGACATGGGCCTGACGACCAGCCTGCGTCCGGTCGACGATTGCACCGAGGCCCAGGTCGATTGCAAGCGCGCGCCCAACGGCAACGGTCCGAAGGGCGAGCCGGAAGTCAGCGACAATATTCTGCGCCTGGTGTTGTTCTACAGCCGCAACCTCGCCGTGCCGGCCCGCCGCGACGTGAACTCGCCCCAGGTGCTGGCGGGCAAGAACCTGTTTTTCCAGGCCGGTTGCCAGTCCTGTCACACCCCCCAATACACCACGTCCGCCACCGCTGCCGAGCCGGAGTTGGCGAACCAGATCATCCGCCCCTACACCGATCTGCTGCTGCACGACATGGGCGAAGGCCTGGCAGACAACCGCAGCGAGTTCCAGGCCAGCGGCCGCGATTGGCGGACTCCGCCGTTGTGGGGTATCGGCCTGACCGAAACCGTCAGCGGTCATACCCAGTTCCTGCACGACGGTCGCGCCCGCAACCTCCTCGAAGCCGTGCTCTGGCATGACGGCGAAGCCCAGGCGGCGCAGCGACAGGTCTTAGCTTTCAACGCCGAGCAGCGCGCTGCGCTGTTGGCTTTCCTGAATTCCCTTTAAACGTAATTTCCTGAAACGGGAGCCCGACATGTTCCGTCCCAAGCTGTTGTTCACCAGCCTCGCCGCCCTCGCCCTCGGTGCCTGCTCGCCCCAGGATCCCCAGGCGGTCACGTCGGCGGCCATTGCCAAGCAAGTGATCCTGCCGACCTACAGCCGCTGGGTCGAGGCCGACCGGCAATTGGCGACCAGTGCCTTGGCGTTCTGCCAAGGCAAGGAAACCCTGGAGACCGCCCGCGCCGACTTCCTCAAGGCGCAAAAAGCCTGGGCCGAACTGCAACCGCTGCTGATCGGTCCATTGGCCGAGGGCAACCGTGCCTGGCAGGTCCAATTCTGGCCCGACAAGAAAAACCTGGTGGGCCGTCAGGTCGAGCAACTGGTCAACAGCGAGCCGCAGATCGACGCCGCCGGCCTGGCCAAGTCCAGTGTGGTCGTGCAAGGGCTCTCCGCCTACGAATACCTGCTGTTCGACGCCAAGATCGACATGGCCGACAGCGCCCAGAAAGCCAAGTATTGCCCGTTGCTCACCGCCATCGGTGAACGCCAGAAGCAACTGGCCGAAGAAATCCTGTCCCGCTGGAACACCAACGACGGCATGCTCGCCCAGATGAGCAAGTTTCCCAACCAGCGCTACGCCGATTCCCACGAGGCAATCGCCGATCTCCTGCGGGTCCAGGTCACCGCCCTGGACACCTTGAAGAAAAAGCTCGGCACGCCAATGGGCCGCCAGAGCAAGGGCGTGCCGCAACCGTTCCAGGCCGATGCCTGGCGCAGCCAATCGTCACTGCAAGGTCTGGAAGCCAGCCTGAGCGCCGCCAGGATCGTGTGGGTCGGCGTCGATAACAAAGGCCTGCGCGGTCTGTTGCCAAGCGATCAGAAGCCGTTGGCGGACAAGATCGATGCTGCCTACGATGCCTCGTTGAAGTTGTTCGCCAGCAGCCAGCGCTCGCTGACCGATATGCTCAACGACGACGCCGGGCGCCAGCAACTCAACGATTTGTACGACAGCCTCAACGTTGTCCACCGCCTGCACGAAGGCGAACTGGCCAAGGCGTTGGGCATTCAACTGGGCTTTAACGCCAACGACGGTGATTGATCATGTTTCGACGTCAGGCTCTGGCACTCGGCAGCTTGCTGCTGGGTGCCGTTACCCTGGGCGGCTGGACGCTGTTCAAGCAAAAGGACAAGAGTCCGCTACTGCTTTCGGCACGGGACGATGGCGATGGCAATCACTTCGCCGTCGGCTATCGACTGGACGGCACCCGGGTGTTCGCCACCCAGGTCGGCCAGCGTTGCCATGACATCATCAACCACCCGACGCTGCCGATCGCGCTGTTCGTTGCCCGCCGTCCAGGCACCGAAAGCTATCTGATCGACCTGCGCGACGGGACGCTGCTGCAGACCATCGCCTCGTTGCCGAACCGGCATTTCTACGGTCATGCCGTGATCCACAAGAGTGGCGAGTGGTTGTACGCCACAGAGAACGACACCCGCGACCCGGGGCGTGGCCTGCTGGGCGTGTATCGTTTCGAAGGCGAGCGGCTGGTCCACAGCGGCGAAATCTCCACCCACGGCATCGGTCCCCATCAAGTGTCATGGATGCCCGACGGCGAGACATTGGTCGTCGCCAACGGCGGCATTCGCACCGAGGCCGAAAGTCGGGTCGAAATGAACCTTGACGCCATGGAGCCGAGCCTGGTCCTGATGCAGCGCGATGGCACGCTGCTGAGCAAGGAAACCCTCGCCCAGCAGATGAACAGCGTGCGCCATTTGGGCATCGCCAGCGACGGGACCATCGTCTCCGGCCAGCAATTCATGGGCGCCGCACACGAGCCGTCGGAACTGCTGGCCATCAAACGACCGGGCCAACCCTTCCAGGCCTTCCCGGTGCCCGAACACCAACTGCAAGCCATGGGGCACTATACCGCCAGCGTGGCCGTGCACAGCGCACTGCGCCTGGTGGCGTTGACGGCGCCACGGGGCAATCGCTTTTTCATCTGGGACCTGGACAGCGGCGAAGTTCGCCTGGACGCGCCGTTACCGGATTGCGCCGGAGTGGGCGCGGTGGCCGACGGTTTCGTCGTGACGTCAGGCCAGGGACGTTGCCGCTATTACGATTGCCGGCAATCGAAATGGGTGGCGAAACCGCTGGACCTGCCGGCAGGGCTCTGGGACAACCATCTGCATCTGGTCTGAGCGGGGAAGCGAAGGCGGTCGGTGCTGGGCGCCCTGACTTTTCGGAAGAATCCTACGCCCCACCGCCCTGCCAGCATCTGGAATACCCCGCGCGCACAGGGTAATGTGCCCGCCTATCTGTATTTTCTCTCAGCTCTTTTCCAAGGAAGTGGAACATGCTGCGACGCCGCATGCTGATCATGTTGGGTGTTGTCCTGCTGGTGGTGCTGTTGCTGGCAGGCTACAAGGCCTTCTCCATCTACCAGCAGATCCAGATGTTTTCTGTCCCGAAACCGCCCGTCAGCGTTGCCGTGGCCAAGGCCACCGAGCAACCCTGGCAGTCTCGCCTGCCCACCGTCGGCAGCCTGAAGGCCTTGCAAGGCGTTGACCTGAGCCTGGAGATTGCCGGCACGGTGCAAAAGCTGCAGTTCGAATCGGGACAAAAGGTCAAGGCCGGCCAACCGCTCCTGCAGCTGGACAGCGAAGTCGAAAGCGCCCTGCTGGAAACCGCCCAGGCTGACCTTGGCCTGTCGCAGCTGGATTTCGGCCGGGGTCGACAACTGGTCGGAAGCCAGGCGATTTCCAAAGGTGAATTCGATCGGCTCGCGGCCCAATTGAAGAAAAACCAGGCCACGGTCAACCAGCTCAAGGCATCGCTGGCGAAGAAACACATCGTCGCGCCGTTCAGCGGCACCATCGGCATTCGCCAAGTGGACGTTGGCGACTACCTGGCCAGCGGCACGGTGATCGCCACCCTGCAGGACCTCAGTAGCCTGTACGTAGACTTCTACGTTCCCGAACAGACGGTGCCCCGACTGGCCGTCGCCCAACCGATCAATGTCAGCGTCTCGGCCTATCCCGGCCAGACGTTCGTCGGTGCCATCAGCGCCATCAACCCCAAGGTCGAGGACAGCACCCGCAATGTGCTGGTGCGCGCCACCCTCGCCAACCCCGATGGCAAGCTGTTGCCCGGCATGTTTGCCAACCTGCAGGTCGTCTTGCCAGACGTGGCCGCCGGCATCGTCGTGCCGGAGAGCGCCGTGACCTACACGCTCTACGGCAACTCGATGTACGTGGTCACCCAGAAGAAAGCCGCCGATGGCAGCGTCGAGAAAGATGACAAGGGCCAGCCGGTCCTGATCGCCGAGCGGCGCTTCGTCGAGACCGGTGAGCGTCGCGACGGGCAGGTCCTGGTGACCAGGGGCGTGCACAGCGGTGAAGACGTGGTGATTGCCGGCCAGCTCAAGCTCGACAACGGCACGTCCATCGCCATCAGCGACGACAAGACCCTGACCGAACAGAACAGCACGCCGCGCGCGGACTGATCAAGGAACCCCCATGGCTTTTACCGATCCGTTCATCCGCCGCCCGGTGCTCGCCACCGTGGTCAGCCTGTTGATCGTGCTGCTGGGCTTCCAGGCCTGGAGCAAGTTGCCCCTGCGCCAGTATCCGCAGATGGAAAACGCCCTGATCACGGTGACCACCGCCTACCCCGGCGCCAATGCCGAGACCATCCAGGGCTATATCACCCAGCCAATGCAACAAAGCCTGGCCAGTGCCGAAGGCATCGACTACATGACCTCGGTCAGCCGACAGAATTTCTCGGTGATCTCGGTCTATGCCCGTATCGGCTCCAACAGCGACCGGCTCTTTACCGAACTGCTGGCCAAGGCCAACGAGGTCAAGAACCAGCTGCCCCAGGACGCCGAGGACCCCGTTCTCAGCCGAGAGGCTGCCGACGCCTCGGCGCTGATGTACATCAGTTTCTTCAGCAAGGAATTGAACAATCCGCAGATCACCGACTACCTGTCACGGGTGATCCAGCCCAAACTGGCAACCCTGCCCGGCATGGCTGAGGCGGAGATTCTCGGCAACCAGGTCTTTGCCATGCGCCTTTGGCTGGACCCGGTCAAGCTCGCAGGCTTTGGGCTGACGGCCGCCGACGTGACCAATGCGGTGCGCCAGCAAAACTTCCTTTCCGCCGCCGGCGAAGTGAAAGGCGAGTACGTCGTTACCAGTATCAACGCCAACACCGAACTCAAGTCCGCCGAAGCGTTCGCCGCGATCCCCCTCAAGACCGCTGGCGACAGCCGCGTGTTGCTGCGGGACGTCGCTCGCGTGGAAATGGGCGCCGAAAACTACGACACCATCAGCTCCTTTGGCGGCACGCCTTCGGTATACATCGGGATCAAGGCCACACCCGGCGCGAACCCACTGGACGTGATCAAGGAAGTGCGCAAGATCATGCCGGAGATGGAAGCCCAGCTTCCGACCAACCTCAAGGCCGAGATCGCCTATGACGCCACGTTGTTCATCCAGGCCTCCATCGACGAGGTGGTGAAGACCCTGTTCGAGGCGGTACTGATCGTCATCGTCGTGGTCTTCCTGTTCCTCGGTGCCTTGCGTTCGGTGCTCATCCCGGTAGTGACCATTCCACTGTCGATGATCGGCGTCATGTTCTTCATGCAGTTGATGGGCTACTCCATGAACCTGCTGACGCTGCTGGCCATGGTGCTCGCCATCGGCCTGGTGGTGGACGATGCCATCGTGGTCGTGGAAAACATCCACCGACACATCGAGGAAGGCAAGACCCCATTCGACGCCGCCATTGAAGGCGCGCGGGAAATAGCCATGCCGGTGGTCTCGATGACCATCACCCTCGCGGCGGTGTACGCGCCTATCGGCCTGCTTGAAGGCCTGACGGGGGCATTGTTCAAGGAGTTCGCCTTGACCCTGGCTGGCGCAGTGGTCATTTCAGGCATCGTCGCGCTGACCTTGTCGCCCATGATGTGCGCAATGCTCCTGCGCCATGACGAGAATCCCTCGGGGCTGGCCCATCGACTGGACGTGATTTTCGAACGCCTGAAAAACCGTTACCAACGCCTGCTCCATGGCACGCTCAACAGTCGGCCCGTGGTGCTGGTATTCGCGGTGATCGTGCTGTTGCTCATTCCCGTGCTGATCATGTTCACCAAGTCCGAGCTGGCGCCCGACGAGGACCAAGGCATCATCTTCATGATGGCCAACGCACCGAAGACAACCAACCTCGATTACCTGAACGCCTACACCGATCACTTCATCACGATCTTCAAGGAGTTCCCCGAGTACTACTCCTCGTTCCAGATCAACGGCTACAACGGCGTCCAGTCTGGTATCGGCGGCTTCCTGCTCAAACCCTGGAACGAACGCAGCCGCACCCAGATGGAAATCCTGCCCGAGGTCCAGGCCAAGCTGGAAAGCATCCCGGGCCTGCAGATCTTCGGTTTCAACCTGCCCTCGCTGCCGGGCACCGGCGAAGGCTTGCCCTTCGAGTTCGTCATCAATTCGCCGAAGGACTACACGACGCTGCTGCAGATCGCCGAACGGGTCAAGAAACGCGCGCTGGAGTCCGGCAAATTCGCTTTCATGGACATCGACCTGGCCTTCGACAAACCCGAAGTCGTGGTGGATATCGATCGCGCCAAGGCCGCCCAGATGGGCGTGTCGATGCAGGACCTGGGCGGAACCCTGGCAACACTGCTGGGTGAGTCCGAAATAAACCGCTTCACCCTGGAAGGGCGCAGCTACAAAGTGATTGCCCAGGTCGAACGACCGTTCCGGGACAATCCGGACTGGCTGAACAATTACTACGTAAAGAATACCCAGGGCGAATCGCTCCCGCTGTCGACGCTGATCAAGGTCAGCGACCGGGCACGACCGCGCCAATTGAATCAGTTCCAGCAGCTCAATGCGGTGACGATTTCAGGCTTTCCAACCGTAAGCATGGGCGAGGCCATTGAAACCGTCCGCCAGATTGCCCGCGAGGAAGCTCCGGTGGGGTTCGCCTTCGATTACGCCGGAGCTTCGCGCCAATTCGTACAGGAAGGCAGTGCGCTGTGGGTGACCTTTGGCCTGGCGCTGGCGATTATCTTCCTGGTGCTGGCCGCGCAGTTCGAAAGTTTCCGGGATCCACTGGTCATCCTGGTCACGGTGCCGCTGTCCATTTGCGGCGCGCTCATTCCGCTGTTCCTCGGCTGGTCGAGCATGAACATCTATACCCAGGTCGGGCTGGTGACGCTGATCGGACTGATCAGCAAGCACGGTATCCTGATCGTCGAGTTCGCCAACCAATTGCGCAAGGAACAAGGCCTGAGCCCGCGCGATGCCGTCGAGCAGGCCGCGTCGATACGACTGCGGCCCGTACTGATGACAACTGCGGCAATGGTATTCGGCATGGTGCCGTTGATCCTGGCCACCGGCGCCGGAGCGGTCAGCCGCTTCGACATCGGCACGGTCATCGCCACGGGCATGTCGATCGGCACCCTGTTCACGTTGTTCGTATTGCCCTGTGTCTACACCTTGCTGGCCAAAGCCGACAAACACTGAGACCTGTGACGGTGCAAAAAACAAAGGCCTCGCAAATGCGAGGCCTTTGTTTTGAATCAGGACGCTCAACTCTGAGGCTTCATGCCTTGGGACAGGCCAAACATGAACAGCAACAGATCGTTATCCGGTCGGATAGCATCCGTCGCCTTTGCTACTCGAGGCAAAGGGCAATGCGCGCCAACGGTGGAAGTATGGTTGGAGGCGCTGAGGATCTGTGATCGGGGCTGCTCCCATACCGCGACCGCCATTGATGCAACTGCCAGGGCTCCGACTAGAAACAAACCTCTAGCAATTTCTAGTTTCATCGCTATAAACCTTTGATAGCGCTGCCAAACGCCGTCTCATAAAAATAGACCAGTTTCTTCCAGTCAGAATCACGAAACGACGAATGGCGCCGCAGTTGCTTCATGTCGTGGGAGGCCGCGCTTCGGGCAGTCAAACGTTGTCGGCATTTCTCGAAATCCAGCAGGGCGACTTCGGCATTCGCCGACTCGCCTTCTCCGGTCACGCGGACAAACACATGCTTGATGTAGAGGCATCCATGTTGCCAGCGGCCTTTGTGCATACGGGCGAGATTGTCTGCCAACGACTGGAGAATACGGTCATGCACTGCTTCGCCATGACGTTCGCGTCCGCCCCCGGCATACCAGTGTTCGATTTCCTGGAAGCCATCCATCGCGTGAGTCACCAATAGCGCACGCCACTTATGCACTGGGTCTCTTTGGGCGCCGCAGAAAAAAATCTGGGGAACCGTGACGTTGAGCTCGCTCAGAGCCGACAGCGCGCGCTGCTCACGCAGCACAGTCGGGCGGCCAAACGGATGCATCAGGCTGCGGTAGATGTGCCCCGTCTGAC
>NZ_JAMGSN010000001.1:5142500-6358050 GCF_023516725.1 Pseudomonas sp. T1.Ur | reverse complement strand
CGTTTCATTTTGCGTCGCTTCTCGCCATAGATGATGAACGGGATCATGGCGAAGAACGAAATCAGCAATGCCGTCAGGTAGACCCACCAGTGTTGCTCTTTGGGCAGGCCGGCCTTTTGCACCAGCGCCAGCGGCAGGGCCACGAAACTGGACATCAGCATGGCATGGAGCACGAAGATGCCCAGGTCCAGGCGCAGCAGGTCAGGATGCTTGAGCGTCGGCACCAGCGCCTGGCGGGCGACCCCGGATTCGCGATGCTGCAACGGCCCGGTGGAACGTGGCACGATGAACGCGACGATCAGCACACCCACCAGCGCCATGGCCCCGGTCGCGAGGAACAGGCCCGACAAACCGAAAGCCCGCGTCAACAACGGTCCTACAACCATGGCGACAGCGAACGACAGACCAATCGTCATGCCGATCATCGCCATCGCTTTTGTCCGATGCTGTTCGCGGGTCAGGTCTGACAGTAATGCCATGACGGCAGCAGAAATAGCACCCGCACCCTGTAGGATCCGTCCGGCGATCACGCCCCAGATCGAATCTGCGTTGGCCGCCAGCAGACTGCCGAGGGCGAACACGATAAGCCCCAGGTAAATGACGGGCCGTCGACCGATCCGGTCGGAAATGATCCCGAATGGGATCTGGAAAATCGCCTGGGTCAGGCCGTAGGCGCCGATCGCCAGCCCGATGAGGGCCGGGGTCGCGCCCGCCAGGTCCATGCCATAGGTCGCCAGTACCGGCAACACCATGAACATGCCCAGCATGCGAAAGGCGAACACCAGGGCCAGGCCGCTTGCCGCGCGGGCCTCGCCGCTACTCATGCGTTCGCTGTGGGGATCGTGCATGGAAAAACCTCGTGTGAACCGGCGGGGATTCTACCAGTCCCATCGATTGAGGGGGTATATGGCGACCGTTTGCCGCGCAGTCTTCATGTATGACACTTGATAGTGTGTATCCATCCAGTATTTACCCGTATACTCCTACGTTTTCGACGCCCGCCGAGCGAGGCCACTTTGGACAAGATCCTGATTCGTGGGGCCCGTACCCACAACCTGAAGAACATCGACCTGACCCTGCCACGGGACAAGCTGATCGTCATCACCGGCCTGTCCGGATCCGGCAAATCATCGCTGGCTTTCGACACCCTGTACGCCGAAGGCCAGCGACGCTATGTCGAATCGCTGTCGGCCTACGCCCGGCAGTTCCTGTCGATGATGGAAAAACCCGACGTCGACACCATCGAAGGCCTGTCGCCGGCGATCTCCATCGAACAGAAGTCGACCTCCCACAACCCACGGTCGACAGTCGGCACGATCACCGAAATCTACGACTACCTTCGCCTGCTCTATGCGCGCGTCGGTGTTCCCCGCTGCCCCGATCATGACATTCCACTTGAAGCCCAGACCGTCAGCCAGATGGTCGACCTGGTGCTGGCCCAGCCCGAAGGCAGCAAGCTGATGCTCCTGGCGCCGGTCATCCGCGAGCGCAAGGGCGAGCACTTGATGGTCTTCGAAGAACTGCGCGCCCAGGGCTTCGTTCGCGCGCGGGTCAACGGCAAGCTGTGCGAGCTCGACGAGCTGCCGAAGCTGGATAAACAGAAGAAGCATTCCATCGATGTGGTGGTGGACCGCTTCAAGGTCCGCGCCGATCTCCAGCAACGCCTGGCCGAATCCTTCGAGACCGCGTTGAAGCTGGCCGACGGCATCGCCCTGGTGGCGCCGATGGACGACGAGCCTGGCGAGGAGATAATCTTTTCCGCACGCTTCGCCTGCCCGATCTGCGGCCATGCGATCAGCGAGCTGGAGCCCAAGCTGTTCTCCTTCAACAACCCGGCCGGCGCCTGCCCGACCTGCGACGGCCTGGGGGTCAAGCAGTTCTTCGACACCAAGCGACTGGTCAATGGCGAACTGACCCTGGCCGAAGGCGCGATTCGAGGCTGGGACAGGCGCAACGTCTACTACTTCCAGATGCTTGGGTCGCTGGCAGCCCACTACAAGTTCAGCCTGGACAAGCCATTCAGCGAGCTGCCCGCCGACCAGCAGAAATTCATCCTGCACGGCAGCGGCTCGCAGAATGTCGACTTCAAATACCTGAACGACCGTGGCGATATCGTCAAGCGCTCGCACCCGTTCGAAGGCATCGTGCCGAACCTGGAGCGACGCTACCGCGAGACCGAGTCGGCCAGCGTGCGCGAAGAACTGGCCAAGTTCCTCAGCACTCAGCCCTGCCCTGATTGCCGCGGCACCCGCTTGCGCCGCGAAGCGCGGCATGTGTGGGTCGGTGAGAAGACGCTGCCAGCTGTCACCAACTTGCCGATTGGCGATGCCACCGATTATTTCGGCGGTTTGAAGCTCACCGGTCGTCGTGGCGAAATCGCCGACAAGATCCTCAAGGAAATCCGCGAACGCCTGCAGTTCCTGGTGAACGTCGGCCTTAATTACCTGACCCTCGATCGCAGTGCCGACACCTTGTCCGGCGGCGAAGCCCAGCGTATCCGCCTTGCCAGCCAGATCGGCGCCGGCCTGGTGGGCGTCATGTACATCCTCGACGAACCGTCCATTGGCCTGCACCAGCGGGATAACGACCGCCTGCTCGGGACCTTGAAGCACCTGCGGGATATCGGCAACACCGTCATCGTCGTAGAGCATGACGAAGACGCGATTCGCCTGGCGGATTACGTGGTGGACATCGGCCCAGGCGCGGGCGTCCACGGTGGGCATATTGTCGCCCAGGGCACTGCCGCCGAGGTCATGGCGCATCCCGACTCGCTGACCGGCAAATACCTGTCGGGCCGGGTGAAGATCAAGGTTCCGGCCAAGCGCACGCCACGCAACAAGAAACTGTCGCTGACCCTCAAGGGTGCCCGCGGCAACAACCTGCGCAACGTCGACCTGGAAATCCCGATTGGCCTGCTCACGTGTGTCACCGGCGTGTCAGGTTCCGGCAAGTCGACGCTGATCAACAACACGCTGTTCCCCCTCAGCGCCACTGCCCTGAACGGCGCCACCACTTTGGAAGCCGCCGCTCACGACAGCATCAAGGGCCTGGAGCATCTGGACAAGGTCGTCGACATCGACCAAAGCCCGATCGGTCGTACGCCGCGCTCCAACCCGGCGACCTACACCGGGCTGTTCACCCCGATCCGCGAACTGTTCGCCGGCGTACCGGAGTCCCGCTCACGGGGTTACGGCCCAGGGCGTTTCTCGTTCAACGTCAAGGGTGGGCGCTGCGAGGCCTGCCAGGGCGATGGCCTGATCAAGGTGGAAATGCACTTCCTGCCTGACATCTACGTGCCATGCGATGTGTGCAAGAGCAAGCGTTACAACCGCGAGACCCTGGAGATCAAGTACAAGGGCAAGAACATCCACGAGACCCTGGAGATGACCATCGAAGAGGCCCGGGTGTTCTTCGACGCGGTACCGGCTTTGGCGCGCAAACTCCAGACGTTGATGGATGTAGGGCTGTCGTACATCAAGCTCGGTCAGTCGGCGACCACCTTGTCCGGCGGCGAGGCGCAGCGGGTCAAGCTATCCCGCGAGCTGTCCAAGCGCGATACCGGCAAGACCCTTTATATCCTCGATGAGCCGACCACTGGTCTGCATTTCGCAGATATCCAGCAATTGCTCGACGTACTGCATCGTCTCCGCGATCACGGCAACACCGTGGTGGTCATTGAACACAACCTGGACGTGATCAAGACCGCTGACTGGCTGGTGGACCTGGGCCCGGAAGGCGGTTCCAAGGGCGGCCAGATCATTGCCGTAGGGACGCCGGAGCAGGTGGCGGAGATGAAGCAGTCCCATACTGGGTAT
This sequence comes from Pseudomonas sp. T1.Ur, assembly GCF_023516725.1. Lineage (NCBI taxonomy): Bacteria > Pseudomonadati > Pseudomonadota > Gammaproteobacteria > Pseudomonadales > Pseudomonadaceae > Pseudomonas > Pseudomonas sp. T1.Ur. The sequence continues at coordinate 6,354,235 of NZ_JAMGSN010000001.1, read as the reverse complement.
TACCTCAAGCCACTGCTGGAGCGTGATCGGGACTGATTCTTCCTGGCACAAAAAAGCCCCTGTCATCTCATCGATGGCAGGGGCTTGATCGTTCCCACGCTTTGCGGGGGAATGCATCTCGGAACGCTCTGCGTTCCCCTCTTCAGCAATCAGAACTGCGATTGCAGGTAATTTTCCAACCCGATCAGCTTGATCAGGCCCAACTGCTTCTCCAGCCAGTAGGTATGATCCTCTTCGGTATCGTTGAGCTGGATACGCAGGATCTCGCGGGTCACGTAGTCGTTGTGCTGCTCGCACAACTCAATGCCTTTGCACAGCGCGGCGCGAACCTTGTATTCCAGGCGAAGGTCGGCGGCGAGCATGTCGGGGACGGTGGTACCGACGTCCAGGTCGTCCGGGCGCATGCGCGGCGTGCCTTCGAGCATCAGGATCCGGCGCATCAACGCATCAGCGTGCTGTGCCTCTTCTTCCATCTCATGGTTGATACGTTCGTAGAGCTCGGTAAACCCCCAATCCTCGTACATCCGCGAATGGATGAAATATTGATCACGGGCTGCCAGCTCGCCGGTCAGCAACGTGTTGAGGTAATCGATTACGTCTGGGTGACCTTGCATCGCCCTACATCTCCACAAGCTTTGAAAGGCTCTAGTTTGAACCAACCTGACTGCAAGGTCACTCGTCTAGCGCAACAAAAGTGAAGAAAATCCAAGAAAAGCAGGCTAAATAACGCAAAAACCGCCCTAATGAGGGCGGTTCTGCTTCTCGTTTAGACTTAGTTAAGCTGTACGCCCAGCGCCTTTGCGATACCTTCTCCGTAAGCAGCGTCTGCCTTGAAGAAATGCTGCAGTTGGCGATCAACCACATCCGCCGAAACGCCGCCCATCGCGCCGGCAATGTTGCTGATCAGCAGCGCTTTCTGCTCGTCGCTCATCAAGCGGAACAGCGCGCCAGCGTGGCTGTAGTAGTCAGTGTCTTCGCGATGATCATAACGATCCGCCGCACCGCTGAGGGCCAATGCCGGCTCCGCATAATGCGGTGCCTGCTTCGGCGCTTCGACATAGCTGTTAGGCTCGTAGTTGGGAGCCGCGCCACCATTGCTGCCGAACGCCATCGCGCCGTCACGTTGGTAGGTATTGACCGGGCTACGCGGCGCATTCACTGGCAATTGCTGGTGATTGGTACCCACGCGGTAGCGGTGTGCATCGGCGTAGGCAAATACGCGGCCCTGCAGCATGCGATCAGGCGAAAGACCCACACCCGGCACCATGTTGCTCGGCCCGAATGCCACTTGTTCCACCTCGGCAAAGTAGTTCAGCGGATTGCGATTGAGTTCAAGTTCACCGACCTCGATCAGCGGGAATTCCTTCTGCGACCAAGTCTTGGTCACATCGAACGGGTTCTCGTAATGAGCCGCAGCCTGAGCTTCGGTCATGATCTGGATGCAGACGCTCCATTTCGGGAATTCACCGCGCTCGATCGCATTGAACAAGTCGCGCTGGGCATAATCCGGGTCGGTACCCGCCAGGCGAGCGGCCTCGGCCGGTGCCAGGTTCTTGATCCCTTGCTTGGTCTTGTAGTGCCATTTCACCCAGTGACGCTCGCCTTGGGCATTGATCAGGCTATAGGTATGGCTGCCGAAGCCATGCATGTGGCGGTAGCCGTCAGGAATGCCGCGGTCAGAGAACAGGATGGTGATCTGGTGCAGCGCCTCGGGAGAATGCGACCAGAAATCCCACATCATCTGCGCGCTTTTGAGATTGCTTTGCGGCAAGCGTTTTTGCGTGTGGATGAAATCTGGAAATTTCAGCGGATCACGAATGAAGAATACAGGCGTGTTGTTGCCAACGATGTCCCAGTTACCTTCTTCCGTGTAGAACTTCAGGGCGAAACCGCGGGGGTCACGCTCAGTGTCAGCGGAGCCGCGCTCACCGCCAACGGTGGAGAAGCGGAGGAAAGTCGGCGTCTGCTTGCCCACGGAATCGAACAGCTTCGCGCTGGTGTATTGGGTGATATCACGAGTTACGGTAAAGGTACCGTATGCACCTGACCCTTTCGCGTGCACGCGGCGCTCGGGAATGTTTTCGCGGTTGAAATGAGCAAGCTTCTCGATCAGGTGGAAATCATCGAGCAGCAGCGGGCCACGTGGGCCGGCGGAGCGAGAGTTCTGGTTATCGGCAACAGGAGCGCCACTGGCGGTCGTAAGCGTTTTGATCTGGCTCATGCTCAATTCTTCCTAGGTCGGTCTTCGGACTGCCGGCTAATCGGCTGGAGAGGAGTATTGATCAACAATGTGACGGCTACAAATTTATTAAATTGTGCGCATCAATAGAAAATCTCTAACAACAACCCCAACGCCAATAGTGACGCCTTGGCCTTATGGAAGCTTGTACGAATAAGCTGTTTTTCTTACGCGCACAAAAAACCGGGCACTAGGCCCGGTTCTTCGTTGCAGACTGTCGTCTTACTCGGCGCTTACAGCTTCGCCGGCAGTAGCACGATCAACCAACTCGACGTACGCCATAGGCGCGTTGTCGCCAGCGCGGAAACCGCACTTGAGGATGCGCAGGTAGCCACCCTCACGGGTAGCGTAACGCTTGCCCAGGTCGTTGAAGAGCTTACCAACGATAGCTTTCGAACGAGTACGGTCGAAAGCCAGGCGGCGGTTAGCCAGGCTGTCTGTCTTGGCCAGAGTGATCAGCGGCTCGGCAACGCGGCGCAGTTCTTTGGCTTTCGGCAGTGTAGTTTTGATCAGCTCGTGCTCGAACAGCGACACCGCCATGTTTTGAAACATGGCCTTGCGGTGCGAGCTGGTGCGGCTCAGGTGACGACCACTTTTACGATGACGCATGGTTCATTCCTTACCAAACACAACGTTCGGTGATTACGACGATCAGGCAGTCGCCTTGTCGTCCTTCTTAAGACTTGCAGGCGGCCAGTTGTCGAGGCGCATGCCGAGGGACAGACCGCGGGAGGCCAGAACGTCCTTGATTTCAGTCAAGGATTTCTTGCCAAGGTTCGGAGTCTTCAACAGCTCTACTTCGGTACGCTGAATCAGGTCGCCGATGTAGTAGATGTTTTCCGCCTTAAGGCAGTTAGCCGAACGTACAGTCAGTTCCAGATCGTCAACCGGGCGAAGCAGGATCGGATCGATCTCGTCTTCCTGCTCGACAACCACTGGCTCACTGTCACCCTTGAGGTCGACGAACGCAGCCAACTGCTGTTGCAGGATGGTTGCTGCACGACGGATAGCCTCTTCAGGATCCAGGGTACCGTTGGTTTCCAGATCAATAACCAGCTTGTCCAGGTTGGTACGCTGTTCGACACGGGCGTTTTCCACCACGTATGCGATACGGCGAACCGGGCTGAACGAAGAGTCAAGCTGCAAGCGACCGATGCTGCGGCTTTCGTCTTCATCGCTCTGACGCGAGTCTGCCGGTTCATAACCACGACCACGAGCTACGGTGAGCTTCATGTTCAGGGCGCCGTTAGACGCCAGGTTAGCGATTACGTGATCGGGGTTAACGATCTCGACATCATGATCCAGCTGAATATCGGCAGCGGTAACCACCCCCGAACCCTTCTTCGACAAGGTCAGCGTAACTTCGTCACGACCGTGCAGCTTGATAGCCAGACCTTTAAGGTTCAACAGGATTTCAATTACGTCTTCCTGTACACCTTCGATGGCGCTGTACTCGTGGAGCACACCGTCAATCTCGGCCTCGACTACTGCACAGCCGGGCATTGAGGACAACAGGATGCGGCGCAGCGCGTTGCCCAGGGTGTGGCCGAAACCACGCTCGAGAGGCTCGAGTGTGATCTTGGCGCGGGTTGGACTGACAACCTGCACATCAATATGGCGGGGTGTCAGGAACTCATTTACCGAAATCTGCATGGATGCACCTATTTTCTAGCCCTTACTTGGAGTAGAGCTCGACAATCAGGCTTTCGTTGATGTCGGCGGACAGATCACTGCGAGCAGGAACGTTCTTGAAAACGCCCGACTTCTTCTCAGTGTCTACTTCTACCCATTCTACGCGGCCACGTTGGGCACACAGATCGAGAGCTTGGACAATGCGAAGTTGGTTCTTTGCTTTCTCGCGAACAGCAACCACGTCACCAGCACGAACCTGGTAGGACGGAACGTTTACGGTCTGGCCGTTAACGCTGATCGACTTGTGCGATACCAGCTGACGGGATTCGGCACGAGTAGAACCGAAACCCATACGGTATACAACGTTGTCCAGGCGGCATTCGAGCAGCTGCAACAGGTTTTCGCCGGTTGCGCCTTTCTTGCCAGCAGCTTCTTTGTAGTAGCCGCTGAATTGACGCTCGAGAACGCCATAGATACGACGGACCTTCTGCTTTTCACGCAGTTGGGTGCCGTAGTCGGACTGGCGACCGCGGCGTTGGCCGTGGATACCAGGTGCTGCTTCAATGTTGCACTTCGATTCGATCGCGCGCACGCCGCTCTTCAGGAAGAGATCGGTGCCTTCGCGACGAGCGAGTTTGCATTTTGGACCAATGTAACGAGCCATTCTTTACAATCTCCTGGATTACACGCGGCGCTTCTTCGGCGGACGGCACCCGTTGTGCGGGATTGGCGTCACGTCGGTGATGCTGGCGATCTTGTAGCCACAGCCGTTCAAAGCGCGGACTGCGGATTCACGACCTGGACCTGGACCTTTGACGTTGACGTCGAGGTTTTTCAGGCCGTATTCCAGCGCAGCTTGACCAGCACGCTCGGCAGCTACTTGAGCAGCGAACGGGGTGGACTTGCGGGAACCGCGGAAACCCGAACCACCGGAGGTAGCCCAGGAAAGAGCGTTACCTTGACGGTCGGTAATGGTCACGATGGTGTTGTTAAAAGAAGCATGGATGTGGGCGATGCCATCAACCACTGTCTTTTTAACTTTTTTACGAGGACGAGCAGCAGGTTTTGCCATGATTAAATTCCTGTCGATTCGCTGGGGCGATTACTTGCGGATCGGCTTACGCGGACCTTTACGGGTACGCGCGTTGGTCTTGGTACGCTGACCGCGTACTGGCAGACCACGACGATGACGCAGACCGCGATAGCAACCGAGGTCCATCAAGCGCTTGATTTTCATGTTGATTTCGCGACGCAGGTCACCTTCAGTGGTGAACTTCGCCACTTCGCCACGCAGCTGTTCAATTTGCTCGTCGCTCAGATCCTTGATCTTTGCCGCTGGGTTAACCCCAGTCACTGCACAAATTTTCTGTGCAGTAGTGCGACCAACACCATAGATGTAGGTCAGCGAGATAACAGTATGCTTGTTATCTGGAATGTTGACGCCTGCAATACGGGCCATTCAGTGGGACTCCAATTGACAGCTACCTACGCCCCGGAAGCCAAGAAATAGGGCGCGAGATAATATCGCTGTAATAACAAATAATCAACCCGGCAGCGCACTAGCTGCCGGGCTTAAAGCACAATCACACTCAGCCTTGGCGCTGTTTGTGACGCGGTTCCGCGCTGCAAATTACCCGAACAACACCTTCGCGGCGAATAATCTTGCAGTTACGGCACAGCTTTTTCACCGATGCACGAACTTTCATCACCAACTCCTCGAACCTTATGGACGCTACTCAGCGCAACATGCCGCTGCCGTAGCCCTTCAGGTTGGCTTTCTTCATCAGGGATTCGTACTGGTGCGAAACGAGGTGCGATTGTACTTGGGACATGAAGTCCATCACAACCACGACCACGATCAGCAACGAGGTCCCGCCAAGGTAGAACGGTACGTTTGCCGCAACCACCAGAAACTGGGGAAGCAGGCAGACGGCCGTCATGTAAAGAGCACCGAACATGGTCAAGCGAGTCAGAACGCCATCAATGTAGCGCGCAGACTGCTCACCAGGACGGATGCCCGGAATAAAGGCACCGGACTTCTTCAGGTTTTCCGCTACGTCTTTCGGATTGAACATCAACGCCGTATAGAAGAAGCAGAAGAAAATAATCCCTGCACTAAACAGCAGAATATTCAACGGCTGACCAGGAGCGATCGACTGCGAGATGTCCTGCAACCAGCCCATACCTTCAGACTGGCCGAACCAGGCACCCAACGAAGCCGGGAACAGCAGGATGCTGCTCGCGAAAATGGCCGGGATAACGCCGGCCATGTTCACCTTCAACGGCAAGTGGCTGGTCTGCGCAGCAAACACCTTGCGGCCCTGCTGACGCTTGGCGTAGTGAACAGCAATACGACGCTGGCCACGCTCAATGAACACCACGAAACCGATAATCGCTACTGCCAGCAAACCGATGGCAACCAAGGCAAAAATGTTGATATCGCCCTGACGCGCAGACTCGAAAGACTGCCCGATTGCTCTCGGAAGACCGGCGACGATACCTGCGAAAATCAACATCGAGATACCGTTGCCAACACCACGCTCAGTAATCTGCTCACCCAGCCACATCATGAACATTGCGCCTGCCACAAAGGTGGTTACCGCAACGAAATGGAAGCTAAAGTCACCAGTGAACGATACGCCCTGCCCTGCCAGGCCAATGGACATGCCAATGGCTTGAACGAGAGCGAGGACGACAGTGCCGTAGCGGGTGTACTGGCTAATCTTGCGACGGCCAGCTTCACCTTCCTTCTTCAACTGCTCCAGCTGCGGGCTGACGGCGGTCATCAACTGCATGATGATCGATGCCGAGATGTACGGCATGATCCCCAGTGCAAAAATGCTCATCCGTTCCAGCGCGCCGCCGGAAAACATGTTGAACAAGCTAAGAATGGTCCCCTCATTCTGTCGAAACAGGTCCGCGAGTCGGTCCGGGTTGATACCTGGAACCGGGATGTGTGCGCCTATTCGGTAGACGATAATCGCCAGGAACAGAAAACGCAGACGAGCCCAGAGTTCAGACATACCGCCTTTGCCGAGCGCAGAGAGAGCACCTTGCTTAGCCATTTATTCCTCGAACTTGCCGCCAGCTGCTTCGATAGCCGCACGCGCACCTTTGGTGGCGCCGATTCCCTTTCCGATGGTGACAGCACGAGCAACTTCGCCCGACAGCATGATTTTCACACGCTGAACGTTCTGGTTGATCACGTTGGCATCCTTCAGGGACTGCACGGTGACGACGTCGCCGTCCACTTTGGCCAGCTCGGACAGACGCACTTCTGCGCGGTCCATGGCTTTCAGGGAAACGAAGCCGAACTTCGGCAGGCGACGATGCAGCGGCTGTTGACCGCCTTCAAAGCCTGGAGCAATAGTGCCACCGGAGCGGGAGGTTTGACCTTTGTGGCCACGGCCACCGGTCTTGCCCAAACCACTACCGATACCACGGCCCGGACGATGCTTTTCGCGACGGGAACCCGGCGCTGGACTCAGATCATTGAGTTTCATCGATTAACCCTCGACACGCAGCATGTAGTAAGCCTTGTTGATCATCCCGCGATTCTCGGGAGTATCCAGGACTTCTACAGTGTGACCGATGCGACGCAGACCCAGACCCTTAACGCACAGTTTGTGGTTAGGGATGCGGCCGGTCATGCTTTTGATCAGCGTAACTTTTACGGTAGCCATGATCAGAAGATCTCCTTGACGCTTTTGCCACGCTTGGCGGCAATGGATTCAGGAGACTGCATTGCTTTCAAACCCTTGAAAGTGGCGTGAACCACGTTTACTGGGTTAGTCGAGCCGTAGCACTTGGCCAGAACGTTCTGAACGCCAGCAACTTCGAGGACAGCACGCATAGCGCCGCCAGCGATGATACCGGTACCTTCAGAAGCAGGCTGCATGTACACCTTGGAAGCGCCATGGGCAGACTTCATTGCGTACTGCAGAGTGGTGCCGTTCAGATCAACCTGGATCATGTTGCGGCGAGCAGCTTCCATTGCCTTCTGGATCGCAGCAGGCACTTCACGCGACTTGCCACGGCCGAAGCCAACACGGCCCTTACCATCACCAACCACGGTCAACGCGGTGAAAGTGAAGATACGGCCGCCTTTAACGGTTTTGGCTACGCGGTTAACTTGAACCAGCTTCTCGATGTAGCCTTCGTCGCGCTTTTGGTCGTTATTTGACATAACTTAGAACTCCAGCCCAGCTTCACGAGCAGCATCAGCCAGCGCCTTGACGCGGCCGTGGTACTTGAAGCCAGAGCGGTCGAAAGCCACCTGCGAGACGCCAGCGGCTTTAGCACGCGTAGCGACCAGCTGGCCAACCTTAGTGGCCGCGTCGATGTTGCCAGTGGCACCATCACGCAGTTCTTTATCCAAAGTCGAGGCACTTGCCAGGACTTTGTTGCCGTCGGCCGAAATGACCTGGGCGTAGATGTGCTGCGACGAGCGGAACACGCAGAGACGCACGACTTCGAGTTCGTGCATTTTCAGGCGTGCTTTGCGAGCGCGACGCAGTCGAGTAACTTTTTTGTCGGTCATTTGCTATGCCCTACTTCTTCTTGGCTTCTTTACGACGGACGACTTCGTCCGCGTAGCGCACACCTTTGCCTTTGTACGGCTCTGGTGGACGGAAGTCGCGGATCTCGGCGGCCACTTGACCTACCAGCTGCTTGTCGATGCCCTTGATCAGGATATCGGTCTGGCTAGGAGTCTCAGCGGTGATGCCTTCCGGCAGTTCATAATCCACTGGGTGCGAGAAGCCAAGAGCCAGGTTCAGCACTGTGCCTTTTGCTTGCGCTTTGTAACCAACACCGACCAGTTGGAGCTTGCGCTCGAAGCCTTGGCTTACGCCTTGGACCATGTTGTTTACCAACGCACGAGTGGTACCAGCCATTGCGCGAGTCTGTTGATCGCCATTGCGAGCAGCGAAACGCAGCTCACCAGCTTCTTCAACGATCTCAACGGACGAATGGATGTTCAGTTGCAGAGTGCCCTTGGCACCCTTCACCGAAAGCTGTTGGCCTGCGAATTTGACTTCGACACCGGCTGGCAGCTTAACGGGGTTCTTAGCGACGCGTGACATGCTTATCCCCCCTTAGAACACAGTGCAAAGAACTTCGCCGCCGACACCGGCAGCGCGCGCAGCACGATCCGTCATCACACCTTTGTTGGTGGAGACGATAGACACGCCCAGGCCGCCACGAACTTTCGGCAGATCCTCAACGGACTTGTACTGACGCAGGCCAGGACGGCTAACGCGCTTCACTTCCTCGATGACCGGACGGCCTTCGAAGTACTTCAGCTCGATGGACAGCAGAGGCTTGATTTCGCTGCTGATCTGATAACCCGCAATGTAACCTTCGTCCTTCAGGACTTTGGCAACAGCTACCTTCAAAGTAGAAGATGGCATGCTTACGACGGACTTTTCAGCCATCTGGGCATTACGGATACGAGTTAGCATGTCCGCTAACGGGTCCTGCATACTCATGGGCTAGACGCTCCTAATACACAAAAAATTAGCCTTTCGGCTAGTACGTGTCGCCGAGCGCATCCGCGCAATAAAAACACGGGCTCAGGCGAGCCGGGTATTCTAGACACACCCCAGAAATGAATCAAGCCCCAAAAGGGGCTTGATTCAAGTTCAAGGCCACCGACGGTCAGGATCTTGCGACCCCGAGCATCATGGCTTTGACAGTGCTTACCAGCTGGCTTTAACCAGACCTGGAACGTCACCACGCATAGCAGCTTGACGCAGCATGTTACGGCCGAGGCCGAACTTGCGGTACACGCCGTGCGGACGACCAGTCAGGCGGCAGCGGTTACGCATGCGCGAAGCGCTCGCGTCACGTGGCTGCTTCTGCAGTGCTACGGTAGCTTCCCAACGCGCTTCTGGACTTGCGTTCAGATCGACGATGATAGCTTTCAGCGCTGCACGCTTGGTGGCGTACTTGGCAACGGTGAGCTGACGCTTCAGCTCACGGTTCTTCATGCTCTTCTTGGCCATTGTCCTACTCCAATCAGTTGCGGAACGGGAATTTGAAAGCACGCAGCAATGCGCGACCTTCTTCATCCGTCCGAGCAGTGGTGGTCAGGGTAATGTCCAGACCGCGGAGAGCATCGATCTTGTCGTAATCGATTTCCGGGAAAATGATCTGCTCTTTTACGCCCATGCTGTAGTTGCCACGACCATCGAAGGACTTGGCATTCAGGCCGCGGAAGTCGCGAACCCGAGGCAGGGAGATCGACAGCAGACGATCCAGGAACTCGTACATACGCTCACGGCGCAGGGTCACTTTGACGCCGATCGGCCAACCTTCACGGACTTTAAAGCCAGCGATGGATTTCCGAGCGTAGGTCACGACGACTTTCTGGCCGGTGATCTTTTCCAGGTCGGCAACTGCGTGCTCGATGACTTTTTTGTCGCCGATCGCTTCGCCCAGACCCATGTTCAGGGTGATTTTGGTAACGCGCGGAACTTCCATCACGTTCGAAAGCTTAAGTTCTTCCTTAAGTTTCGGTGCGATTTCCTTCCGGTAAATCTCTTTTAGTCGTGCCATGGTCTTCTACCTAGCAGTGTTCAAGCATCAACCGCTTTTTGGGTCGACTTGAAGACACGAATTTTCTTACCGTCTTCTACTTTGAAACCAACGCGGTCAGCCTTGTTGGTTTCGCCGTTGAAAATGGCGACGTTGGAAGCGTGCAGTGGCGCTTCTTTCTCGACGATACCGCCCTGTACGCCCGACATCGGGTTAGGCTTGGTATGACGCTTGACCAGGTTCAGACCACCAACAACCAGACGGTTGTCAGCAAGAACCTTCAGCACCTTACCGCGCTTACCCTTGTCTTTGCCGGCGATCACGATGATCTCGTCGTCACGACGAATCTTTTGCATGTCGGATCTCCTTACAGCACTTCTGGGGCGAGCGAGACGATCTTCATGAACTTCTCAGTACGAAGTTCACGGGTCACTGGCCCAAAGATACGGGTGCCGATTGGCTCTTGCTTGTTGTTCAACAGAACAGCAGCGTTGCCATCAAAGCGGATGATGGAGCCGTCAGCACGACGAACACCGTGGCGAGTGCGGACTACAACAGCAGTCATCACTTGACCTTTCTTCACCTTACCGCGAGGAATTGCTTCCTTGACGGTAACTTTGATGATGTCACCGATACCAGCGTAACGACGATGGGAGCCACCCAGCACCTTGATGCACATAACGCGGCGAGCGCCGCTGTTATCGGCCACATCGAGCATGGATTGAGTCTGAATCATATAATTTCTCCGACCCCTAGCCCTTAGACTTCCACAGCGCGTTCGAGAACATCAACCAGCGCCCAAGACTTGGTCTTGGCCAGCGGACGAGTTTCACGAATAGTGACCTTGTCGCCGATGTGGCACTGATTGGTTTCGTCGTGCGCGTGCAGCTTAGTCGAACGCTTAACGTATTTACCGTAGATCGGGTGCTTAACGCGACGCTCGATCAGAACGGTGATGGTTTTGTCCATCTTGTCGCTGACAACACGGCCAGTCAGCGTACGGACAGTTTTTTCGGCTTCAGCCATGATCACTTACCTGCCTGCTGGTTGAGCACAGTTTTCACGCGAGCGATGTCACGCTTAACTTGCGAGAGCAGATGAGACTGCCCCAACTGGCCAGTTGCTTTCTGCATGCGCAGATTGAACTGGTCGCGCAGCAGGCCGAGCAGTTGCTCGTTCAGCTGCTGTGCGGATTTTTCACGAAGTTCATTCGCTTTCATCACATCACCGTCCGTTTAACAAAGGAGGTGGCGAGCGGCAGCTTTGCAGCAGCCAGGGCGAAAGCCTCACGCGCCAGCTCTTCAGAAACACCCTCGATTTCATACAGGACTTTGCCTGGCTGAATCTGGGCAACCCAGTACTCCACGTTACCCTTACCTTTACCCATCCGAACTTCGAGTGGCTTCTTGGTGACAGGCTTGTCCGGGAATACACGGATCCAGATCTTGCCGCCACGTTTTACGTGACGGGTCAGAGCACGACGCGCTGACTCGATCTGACGAGCGGTGAGACGACCACGAGCAACAGACTTCAGCGCGAACTCGCCGAAGCTGACTTTGCTACCGCGCAATGCCAGGCCACGGTTGTGACCGGTCATCTGCTTGCGGAACTTCGTACGCTTTGGTTGCAACATTTGGCGTACCCCTTACTTAGCAGCTTTTTTACGAGGCGCTGGTGCTTGTGGCTTCAGTTCTTCTTGGCGACCACCAATTACTTCGCCTTTGAAGATCCAAACCTTTACACCGATCACACCGTAGGTGGTGTGAGCTTCGTAGTTGGCATAGTCGATGTCGGCACGCAGGGTGTGCAGTGGCACACGACCTTCGCGATACCATTCAGTACGTGCGATTTCAGCACCGCCGAGACGACCGCTCACTTGGATTTTGATGCCTTTGGCACCAATGCGCATTGCGTTCTGTACAGCGCGCTTCATAGCGCGACGGAACATTACACGGCGCTCCAGCTGCTGAGCTACGCTCTGCGCAACCAGCATACCGTCGAGTTCCGGCTTGCGGATCTCTTCGATATTGATGTGCACAGGCACACCCATTTGCTTGGTCAGGTCCTGACGCAGTTTCTCAACATCTTCACCTTTCTTCCCGATAACGATACCTGGGCGAGCGGTGTGGATGGTGATACGTGCAGTCTGAGCCGGACGATGGATATCGATACGGCTGACGGACGCGCTTTTTAGTTTGTCTTGGAGATACTCACGCACCTTCAGATCAGCGAACAAGTAGTCCGCATAAGTCCGACCGTCTGCGTACCAGACGGAGGTGTGCTCCTTGACGATTCCCAGGCGAATGCCAATGGGATGTACTTTCTGACCCATCTCTTCGACTCCGTTACTTGTCAGCAACCTTGACAGTGATATGGCAAGACCGCTTGACGATGCGATCAGCACGGCCTTTGGCACGTGGCATGATGCGCTTCAGCGAACGCCCTTCGTTGACGAAAACGGTGCTGACTTTCAGGTCATCAACGTCTGCGCCTTCGTTATGCTCGGCGTTGGCTACGGCCGACTCCAGCACTTTTTTCATGATCTCGGCGGCTTTCTTACTGCTGAAAGCCAACAGGTTGAGCGCTTCGCCCACCTTCTTCCCGCGGATCTGGTCGGCGACCAAGCGGGCTTTCTGGGCGGAGATTCGAGCGCCCGACAACTTAGCGGCTACTTCCATTTCCTAACCCCTTAACGCTTGGCTTTCTTGTCTGCCACGTGCCCGCGATAAGTGCGGGTACCGGCGAACTCGCCCAGTTTGTGGCCGACCATGTCTTCGTTAACGAGAACTGGGACGTGTTGACGACCGTTGTGTACAGCAATGGTCAGACCGACCATTTGTGGCAGGATCATCGAACGGCGCGACCAGGTCTTAACTGGTTTGCGATCGTTCTTTTCCGCCGCCACTTCGATCTTCTTCAGTAGGTGAAGATCAATAAAAGGACCTTTTTTCAGAGAACGTGGCACTGTCGTATCCCTCTATTTACTTGCGACGACGGACGATCATTTTGTCGGTACGCTTATTACCACGAGTCTTCGCGCCCTTAGTCGGGAAGCCCCATGGCGATACCGGATGACGACCACCAGAGGTACGACCTTCACCACCACCATGTGGGTGGTCAACCGGGTTCATGGCAACACCACGAACGGTTGGGCGAACGCCACGCCAGCGCTTGGCACCAGCTTTACCCAACGAACGCAGGCTGTGCTCGGAGTTCGAGACTTCGCCCAGGGTCGCACGGCATTCAGCCAGTACTTTACGCATCTCACCAGAACGCAGACGCAGGGTCACGTAGACACCTTCACGAGCGATCAGCTGAGCCGAAGCACCAGCGGAACGAGCGATTTGCGCGCCTTTACCTGGCTTCAATTCGATGCCGTGTACGGTGCTACCAACTGGAATGTTGCGCAGTTGCAGAGCGTTGCCCGGCTTGATCGGCGCCAAGGCACCTGCGATCAGCTGGTCGCCAGCGCTCACGCCTTTAGGGGCGATGATGTAGCGACGCTCGCCATCTGCGTACAGCAGCAGAGCGATGTGAGCAGTACGGTTTGGATCGTATTCGATACGCTCGACGGTGGCAGCGATGCCATCCTTGTCGTTGCGACGGAAGTCGACCAGACGGTAATGCTGCTTATGACCACCACCGATGTGACGAGTGGTAATACGGCCATTGTTGTTACGACCACCAGACTTCGATTTTTTCTCGAGCAGCGGTGCGTGAGGAGCGCCTTTATGCAGCTCCTGGTTGACCACCTTGACCACAAAACGGCGGCCAGGGGAAGTCGGTTTGCATTTAACGATTGCCATGATGCACCCCTTCCTTACTCAGCACTGCTGCTGAAATCGAGATCTTGGCCTGGCTGAAGGGAGATAACTGCCTTCTTCCAGTCATTACGCTTGCCCAGACCGCGAGCAGTGCGCTTGCTTTTACCCAGAACGTTCAGGGTAGTCACGCGCTCTACTTTCACGCTGAACAGGCTTTCGACGGCCTTCTTGATTTCCAGCTTGGTTGCGTCGGTAGCAACCTTGAAAACGAACTGGCCTTTCTTGTCTGCCAGAACCGTAGCCTTCTCGGAAACGTGCGGGCCAAGCAGAACTTTAAATACGCGTTCCTGGTTCATCCCAGCAGCTCCTCGAATTTCTTCACGGCCGACACGGTGATCAACACCTTGTCGTATGCGATCAGACTGACCGGATCGGAACCTTGCACGTCACGAACGTCGACGTGTGGCAGGTTGCGAGCAGCCAGGTACAGGTTCTGATCAACAGCGTCAGACACGATCAGGACGTCAGTCAGGCCCATGCCGTTCAGCTTGTTCAGCAGATCTTTGGTTTTCGGTGCTTCAACAGCGAAGTCCTGAACCACGACCAGACGATCAGTACGCACCAGCTCAGCAAGGATGGAACGCATTGCTGCGCGATACATCTTCTTGTTCAGCTTCTGGGAGTGATCCTGAGGACGAGCTGCGAAAGTGGTACCGCCGCCACGCCAGATTGGGCTACGGATAGTACCGGCACGAGCACGGCCAGTACCTTTCTGACGCCATGGGCGCTTACCGCCACCGGAAACGTCGGAACGGGTCTTTTGCTGCTTGCTACCTTGACGGCCGCCGGCCATGTAGGCCACGACTGCTTGGTGAACCAGCGTCTCGTTGAATTCGCCGCCAAATGTCAGTTCGGAAACTTCGATCGCTTGAGCGTCATTTACATTTAATTGCATGTCAGCTTCCCCTTAACCGCGAGCCTTGGCTGCTGGACGTACAACCAAGTTGCCGCCAGTAGCGCCAGGAACAGCGCCCTTGACCAACAACAGATTGCGTTCAGCGTCCACGCGCACTACTTCGAGGGACTGCACGGTCACGCGCTCGGCGCCCATATGACCGGACATTTTCTTGCCCTTGAATACACGACCAGGAGTCTGGCACTGGCCGATAGAGCCTGGAACGCGGTGGGATACGGAGTTACCGTGGGTGTTATCTTGCCCGCGGAAGTTCCAACGCTTGATCGTACCCTGGAAGCCTTTACCCTTGGACTGACCGGTTACATCAACCAGTTGACCAGCGGCGAAGATTTCAGCGTTGATCAGATCGCCGGCCTGGTACTCGCCTTCTTCAAGACGGAATTCCATTACGGTACGACCAGCGGCTACGTTCGCCTTGGCGAAGTGGCCAGCCTGAGCTGCTGTTACACGCGAAGCGCGACGCTCGCCGACAGTGACTTGCACTGCACGATAGCCATCGGTCTCTTCAGTTTTGAACTGGGTGACGCGATTCGGCTCGATCTCAATGACCGTGACCGGAATGGAGACACCTTCTTCGGTGAAAATACGGGTCATACCGCATTTACGACCGACTACACCAATAGTCATGTTGTAAACCTCATGAGTGTACGGGGCTTTCACCCGCTATGGCCGCCCATTTCAGAGCGTTACACGACTAAGACCGAGTCTTAGCCGAGGCTGATCTGCACTTCCACACCGGCCGCAAGATCGAGCTTCATAAGAGCATCAACGGTTTTATCCGTTGGCTGGACGATGTCCAGAACGCGCTTATGAGTACGGATCTCGTACTGGTCACGCGCGTCTTTGTTGACGTGCGGGGAGACCAGAACGGTGAACCGCTCTTTACGGGTAGGCAGTGGAATTGGACCACGCACTTGAGCACCAGTACGTTTCGCGGTTTCCACGATTTCCTGGGTGGATTGGTCGATCAGGCGATGGTCAAAAGCCTTCAACCTGATACGGATTTGCTGATTTTGCATTGGATTTCAGACTCCGGCTGCTATTCCCACCGGGCGCAATACGCCCGTTAAAAGGAGGCGCAATTCTATAGACGCCCCCGATAGGTGTCAACCCAATAAAAAAGCCCCCGCTAAGCGGGGGCTTTCCTGTTCATCGAACCGACTCTGAAAGAGTCTTATTCGATGACTTTGGCTACGACGCCGGCGCCGACGGTACGACCGCCTTCACGGATAGCGAAACGCAGGCCGTCTTCCATCGCAATGGTCTTGATCAGGGTAACAGTCATCTGAATGTTGTCACCTGGCATTACCATTTCAACGCCTTCTGGCAGCTCGCAGTTACCAGTCACGTCAGTTGTACGGAAGTAGAACTGTGGACGGTAGCCTTTGAAGAACGGAGTGTGACGGCCGCCTTCTTCCTTGCTCAGAACGTAGACTTCTGCGGTGAACTTGGTGTGCGGCTTGACGGTGCCTGGCTTGACCAGAACCTGGCCACGCTCAACGTCGTCACGCTTGGTGCCGCGCAGCAGCACGCCGCAGTTCTCGCCAGCACGACCTTCGTCGAGCAGCTTGCGGAACATTTCAACGCCGGTGCAGGTAGTTTTCTGAGTGTCGCGCAGACCGACGATCTCAACTTCTTCCTGGATACGGACGATGCCACGCTCAACACGACCAGTCACAACAGTACCGCGACCGGAGATCGAGAATACGTCTTCGATTGGCATCAGGAACGGCTTGTCGATAGCACGCTCTGGCTCTGGGATGTAGCTGTCCAGAGTTTCCACCAGCTTCTTGACAGCAGTGGTGCCCATTTCGTTGTCGTCTTGGCCGTTCAGAGCCATCAGAGCCGAACCGATGATGATTGGAGTGTCATCACCTGGGAAGTCGTAAGTGCTCAGCAGGTCGCGCACTTCCATCTCAACCAGTTCCAGCAGCTCAGCGTCGTCAACCATGTCAGCCTTGTTCAGGAAGACAACGATGTACGGAACGCCTACCTGACGGGACAGCAGGATGTGCTCACGGGTTTGTGGCATCGGACCATCGGCGGCCGAGCAAACCAGGATCGCGCCGTCCATCTGGGCAGCACCGGTGATCATGTTTTTTACGTAGTCGGCGTGACCTGGGCAGTCAACGTGCGCGTAGTGACGCACGGCCGAATCGTATTCAACGTGAGCGGTGTTGATGGTGATACCGCGAGCTTTTTCTTCCGGGGCGCTGTCGATCTTGTCGAAGTCAACCTTGGCCGAACCGAAAACTTCGGAGCAGACACGGGTCAGAGCAGCGGTCAGGGTAGTCTTACCGTGGTCAACGTGGCCGATGGTGCCAACGTTGACGTGCGGTTTGTTCCGTTCAAATTTTTCTTTAGCCACGACAATTAACTCCTAGCTTAAAGGGGCTGGATCAGCCTTGCTTTTTGGTAACAGTCTCGACGATATGCGACGGAGCTGTATTGTATTTTTTGAATTCCATAGAGTAGCTCGCGCGACCCTGAGACATGGAGCGAACGTCGGTTGCGTAACCGAACATCTCACCCAACGGAACCTCGGCGCGGATAACCTTGCCGGAGACCGTATCTTCCATACCCAGAATCATGCCACGACGACGGTTAAGGTCGCCCATGACATCACCCATGTAGTCTTCAGGCGTAACGACTTCTACCGCCATGATAGGTTCAAGCAACTCACCACCGCCCTTCTGGGCCAGTTGCTTGGTAGCCATGGAAGCAGCCACCTTAAACGCCATCTCGTTGGAGTCGACGTCATGGTAAGAACCGTCGAACACGGTCGCCTTCAGGCCGATCAGCGGATAGCCGGCAACTACGCCGTTCTTCATCTGCTCTTCGATACCCTTCTGGATCGCAGGGATGTATTCCTTCGGAACCACACCACCTACGACTTCGTTCAGGAATTGCAGACCTTCCTGACCTTCGTCAGCAGGAGCAAAACGGATCCAGCAGTGACCGAACTGGCCACGACCGCCGGACTGGCGAACGAACTTGCCTTCGATTTCACAGCTCTTCGTGATGCGCTCACGATAGGAAACCTGAGGCTTGCCGATGTTGGCTTCGACGTTGAACTCACGGCGCATCCGGTCAACCAGGATGTCCAGGTGCAGCTCGCCCATGCCGGAGATGATCGTCTGACCAGTCTCCTCATCAGTCTTGACGCGGAAAGACGGGTCTTCCTGAGCGAGCTTGCCCAGAGCGATACCCATTTTTTCCTGGTCATCCTTGGTCTTAGGCTCAACGGCAACCGAAATAACCGGCTCCGGGAAGTCCATGCGAACCAGGATGATTGGCTTGTCAGCGTTGCACAAGGTTTCACCAGTGGTGACGTCCTTCATGCCGATCAAGGCCGCGATGTCGCCAGCGCGTACTTCCTTGATTTCTTCACGGGCGTTTGCGTGCATCTGCACCATACGACCCACGCGCTCTTTCTTGCCTTTTACCGAGTTGATCACGCCGTCGCCGGAGGCCAACACGCCCGAGTAAACTCGTACAAAGGTCAAGGTACCCACGAATGGGTCGGTAGCGATCTTGAACGCCAAGGCCGCGAACGGCTCGTCATCACTTGCGTGACGCTCCATTTCCTCTTCCTCGTTATCAGGGTTGGAACCCTTGATAGCAGGAATATCGGTTGGAGCAGGCAGGAAGTCGATCACGGCGTCGAGAACCAGGGGAACACCCTTGTTCTTGAAGGAAGAACCGCAAACAGCCAGGACGATTTCGCCAGCGATGGTACGCTGACGCAGAGCGGCCTTGATTTCGTCGTTGGTGAGTTCTTCACCTTCGAGGTACTTGTTCATCAGCTCTTCGCTGGCTTCGGCTGCAGCCTCAACCATGTTGCTGCGCCATTGCTCGGCTTCTTCCAACAGCTCGGCAGGGATTTCCTTGCGAACAGGAACCATGCCCTTGTCGGCATCATTCCAGTACACGGCCTGCATGTTGATCAGGTCGATCTGGCCCTGGAAGTTGTCTTCCGAACCGATAGCGAGCTGGATAGGCACCGGAGTGTGGCCCAGACGCTGCTTGATCTGACCGATCACGCGCAGGAAGTTGGCACCAGCACGGTCCATCTTGTTTACGTAAACAAGACGTGGAACGCCGTATTTGTTGGCCTGACGCCATACGGTTTCCGACTGAGGCTCAACACCCGAAGTACCACAGAACACAACGACCGCGCCGTCGAGTACACGCAGGGAACGCTCAACTTCAATGGTGAAGTCTACGTGGCCCGGGGTATCGATAACGTTGAAGCGATGCTCGTGCGGGTACTGCTTCTCGGAACCTTTCCAGAAGGCGGTGATAGCAGCAGAAGTAATGGTAATACCACGCTCCTGCTCCTGAACCATCCAGTCTGTGGTCGCGGCGCCGTCATGCACCTCGCCCATTTTGTGACTTTTGCCGGTGTAAAAAAGGACGCGCTCGGTGGTGGTGGTTTTACCAGCATCCACGTGAGCAACGATACCGATGTTACGGTAGCGGTTAATCGGTGTAGTACGAGCCATAAAGCCCTCGCAAATTGAGTGACGCTAAAATTAGAAGCGGTAGTGCGAGAAAGCCTTGTTGGCTTCAGCCATACGGTGCACGTCTTCACGCTTCTTAACTGCAGCACCTTTACCTTCAGCAGCGTCCAACAGTTCACCAGCCAAACGCAGGGCCATGGACTTCTCGCCGCGCTTGCGGGCGAAGTCTACCAGCCAGCGCATTGCCAGGGCGTTACGACGGGAAGGACGAACTTCGACCGGAACCTGGTAAGTAGCACCGCCTACACGGCGCGACTTCACTTCGACCAGCGGAGCGATGGCGTCGAGAGCTTTCTCGAAGATTTCCAGGGGATCGCTGTTCTTGCGTTCCTTAACTTTGTCCAGTGCGCCATAAACGATACGTTCGGCAACGGCTTTCTTGCCGCTTTCCATAACGTGGTTCATGAACTTGGCGAGAATCTGGCTTCCGTATTTCGGATCGTCCAGAATCTCACGTTTGGCTGCTACGCGACGTCTTGGCATGATAAGCCCTCAAGCGGTCTTCAGGTTAGCCCGGGACAGCAGATGCGTGCCCGACCTTACTCTTATCGACTCAATAAAAATGAAAAACTGCAAAACGACCGATTACTTCGGACGCTTGGTACCGTACTTCGAACGACCCTGGTTACGACCTTTAACGCCGGAAGTATCCAAAGAACCGCGAACGGTGTGGTAACGAACACCTGGCAAGTCTTTTACACGACCGCCGCGAATCAGTACCACGCTGTGCTCTTGCAGGTTGTGGCCTTCACCACCGATGTACGAGGAAACCTCGAAACCGTTGGTCAGACGCACACGGCATACTTTACGCAGTGCCGAGTTAGGTTTTTTCGGCGTGGTGGTATACACACGGGTGCATACGCCACGACGTTGCGGGCAGTTCTGCAGCGCAGGCACGTCGGATTTCTCGACGATACGCTTACGCGGCTGACGTACCAGCTGGTTGATAGTTGCCATCTACTAGCTCCACTGTTGTCTTGCGACGCTATTGTCTTGCAAGAAAAGCAAAATGGCAGGAACGAATTCCCGCCAAATTTAGGGGATCAAGAGTCTAAAGAGGATCTTGTCCCCAGTCAAGGCAAGGCCCCGACCTCCCCGCCCGCCAGATCTCGACAATTTGTCTCGATCCGCCGAACGGGATGACCAGGGCCAGGCTCTCAATCAACGCCGAACTCAGTTACCGCTCGAGTTCAGTGCTTCGGTCAGTGCAGCTTCCACTTCACTGGCGCTTACGCGCAACGGCTTGTCTGCATCACGGCGACGCTTGCGCTCGCTGTGATAGGCCAAACCGGTACCGGCCGGGATCAGACGACCCACGACCACGTTTTCTTTCAGGCCGCGCAGGTAGTCGCGCTTGCCGGTTACCGCCGCTTCGGTCAGTACGCGGGTGGTTTCCTGGAAGGAAGCCGCCGAGATGAACGATTCGGTGGACAACGACGCCTTGGTGATACCCAGCAGTACGCGAGTGAACTTGGCAAGGAACTTGTCCTCGTTCGCCAGGCGCTCGTTTTCTACCAGTACGTGAGTCAGTTCCATCTGGTCGCCCTTGATGAAGCTGGAGTCACCGGACTCGGAGATCTCAACTTTACGCAGCATCTGACGCAGGATGGTCTCGATGTGCTTGTCGTTGATCTTCACGCCCTGCAGACGATAAACGTCCTGGATCTCGTTCACGATGTACTTGGCCAGCGCACTCACACCCAGCAGACGCAGGATGTCGTGTGGATCGCTCGGACCGTCGGAGATAACTTCGCCGCGGTTTACCTGTTCGCCTTCGAAGACGTTCAGGTGACGCCACTTCGGAATCAGCTCTTCGTACGGATCGCTACCGTCGTTCGGGGTGATAACCAGGCGGCGCTTGCCCTTGGTCTCTTTACCGAACGCGATGGTGCCGCTGACTTCAGCCAGGATCGAGGCTTCTTTCGGACGACGGGCTTCGAACAAGTCGGCAACACGCGGCAAACCACCGGTGATGTCGCGAGTCTTCGAAGTTTCCTGCGGGATACGAGCGATAACATCACCGATCGCGATCCGCGCACCGTCCGCCACACCGACCAAGGCGTTGGCTGGCAGGAAGTACTGAGCGATTACGTCAGTGCCTGGCAGCAACAGATCCTTGCCGTTGTCGTCGACCATCTTCACGGCTGGACGAATGTCCTTGCCCGCAGCTGGACGATCTTTTGCGTCGAGTACTTCGATGTTGGTCATACCGGTCAATTCGTCAGTCTGACGCTTGATCGTGATGCCTTCTTCCATGCCCACGTAGGTCACGGTACCTTTCATCTCGGTAACGATTGGGTGAGTGTGCGGATCCCACTTGGCCACGATGGCGCCAGCGTCGACCTTGTCACCCTCTTTAACCGAAATCACAGCACCGTACGGCAGCTTGTAGCGCTCGCGCTCACGACCGAAGTCGTCGGCGATTGCCAGCTCACCGGAACGGGACACAGCCACCAGATGGCCGTCCACACGCTCAACGTGCTTCAGGTTGTGCAGGCGGACGGTACCGCCATTCTTCACCTGGACGCTGTCGGCCGCGGAGGTCCGGCTTGCCGCACCACCAATGTGGAACGTACGCATGGTCAGCTGGGTACCCGGCTCACCGATGGACTGGGCAGCGATAACGCCGACCGCTTCACCGATGTTCACCTGGTGACCACGTGCCAGGTCGCGACCGTAGCACTTGGCGCAGATGCCGTAGCGGGTTTCGCAGCTGATCGGCGAACGCACGATCACTTCGTCGATGCTGTTGAGCTCGATGAATTCGACCCACTTCTCGTCAACCAGGGTGCCAGCAGGAACGATAACGTCCTCGGTACCCGGCTTGAATACGTCACGGGCAATAACACGACCCAATACGCGCTCACCCAATGGCTCGACAACGTCGCCGCCTTCGATGTGCGGCGTCATGACCAGGCCGTGCTCGGTGCCGCAATCGATCTCGGTCACGACCAAGTCTTGCGCCACGTCTACCAGGCGACGAGTCAGGTAACCGGAGTTAGCTGTCTTCAATGCGGTATCCGCAAGACCTTTACGAGCACCGTGAGTGGAGATGAAGTACTGGAGTACGCTCAAACCTTCACGGAAGTTCGCAGTAATCGGCGTCTCGATGATGGAGCCGTCCGGCTTGGCCATCAGGCCACGCATACCGGCGAGCTGACGGATCTGCGCAGCAGAACCCCGCGCACCCGAGTCGGCCATCATGTACATCGAGTTGAACGATTCCTGGTCAACTTCATTACCGTGGCGGTCGATGACTTTCTCTTTCGAGAGGTTGGCCATCATCGCCTTGGAAACTTCGTCGTTCGCCTTGGACCAGAGGTCGATTACCTTGTTGTACTTCTCGCCCTGGGTTACCAGGCCGGACGCGTACTGGCTTTCGATCTCTTTCACTTCTTCGGTGGCAGCACCGATGATGCGGGCTTTTTCATCTGGGATAACGAAGTCGTTAACACCGATGGAAACGCCGGAGATGGTCGAATAGGCAAAACCGGTGTACATCAACTGGTCAGCGAAGATCACGGTCTCTTTAAGACCAACCACGCGGTAGCACTGGTTGATCAGCTTGGAGATCGCCTTTTTCTTCATCGGCAAGTTGACGACATCGAACGACAAGCCTTTTGGCACAACCTGGAACAACAGCGCACGGCCGACCGTAGTGTCGACAATACGGGTGTTGGTCACGCTGTTGCCATCACGATCGTTTACGGTTTCGTTGATCCGCACCTTGATCTTGGCGTGCAGTGCGGCTTCGCCAGCACGGAACACGCGGTCGACTTCCTGCAGATCCGCGAACACACGACCTTCGCCCTTGGCGTTGATCGCTTCACGCGTCATGTAGTACAGACCCAATACAACGTCCTGGGACGGAACGATGATTGGCTCACCGTTGGCTGGCGACAGGATGTTGTTGGTCGACATCATCAACGCACGCGCTTCGAGCTGGGCTTCCAGCGTCAGCGGTACGTGCACGGCCATTTGGTCGCCGTCGAAGTCGGCGTTGTACGCAGCACAGACCAGAGGGTGCAGCTGGATAGCCTTGCCTTCGATCAGTACCGGTTCAAACGCCTGGATGCCCAGACGGTGAAGGGTCGGTGCACGGTTGAGCAGCACTGGGTGTTCGCGAATCACTTCGGCGAGAACGTCCCAGACCTCTGGCAGCTCGCGCTCGACCATCTTCTTGGCGGCTTTGATGGTGGTCGCGAGACCACGCATTTCCAGCTTGCCGAAAATGAACGGCTTGAACAGTTCGAGGGCCATTTTCTTGGGCAGGCCGCACTGGTGCAGACGCAGGGTCGGGCCTACGGTAATTACCGAACGACCGGAATAGTCAACACGCTTACCGAGCAAGTTCTGACGGAAACGACCTTGCTTACCCTTGATCATGTCAGCCAGGGATTTCAGAGGACGCTTGTTCGAACCGGTGATAGCGCGGCCACGACGACCGTTGTCGAGCAAGGCGTCGACCGCTTCCTGCAACATACGCTTTTCGTTGCGAACGATGATGTCCGGAGCGGACAGGTCGAGCAGGCGCTTCAAGCGGTTGTTACGGTTGATCACTCGACGATACAGATCGTTGAGGTCGGAAGTCGCGAAGCGACCGCCATCGAGCGGAACCAGTGGACGCAGGTCTGGCGGCAGAACCGGCAGAACGGTCAGCACCATCCACTCTGGCAGGTTGCCGGAACCCTGGAAGGCTTCCATCAACTTCAGACGCTTGGACAGCTTCTTGATCTTGGTTTCGGAATTGGTTTGCGGAATTTCTTCGCGCAGACGACCAATCTCGTGTTCCAGGTCGATAGCGTGCAGCAGTTCGCGGACAGCTTCGGCACCCATGCGGGCATCGAAATCGTCGCCGAACTCTTCCAGCGCTTCGAAGTACTGCTCGTCGTTCAGCAGTTGGCCTTTTTCAAGGGTGGTCATGCCTGGATCGATAACGACATAGCTCTCGAAGTAGAGAACGCGTTCGATATCACGCAGGGTCATGTCCATCAGCAGGCCGATACGGGACGGCAGCGATTTCAGGAACCAGATGTGAGCAACTGGCGAAGCCAGTTCGATGTGCGCCATGCGCTCACGACGAACCTTCGCCAGCGCGACTTCAACGCCGCACTTCTCGCAGATCACGCCGCGATGCTTCAAGCGCTTGTACTTACCGCACAGGCACTCGTAATCCTTTACCGGGCCAAAGATCTTGGCGCAGAACAGGCCGTCACGCTCGGGTTTGAACGTACGGTAGTTGATGGTTTCCGGTTTTTTAACTTCACCGAACGACCACGAACGGATCATCTCAGGCGAGGCCAATCCAATACGGATGGCGTCGAACTCTTCGACTTGACCCTGGTTTTTCAGCAAATTCAGTAGGTCTTTCAAGGCCTTTCCTCCTGGCGGAGCAGAGAGCGGGCAACACAGCCCCGCTCTCGATTCGCGTCACGTGTTATTCGGTTTCCAGATCGATATCGATGCCGAGGGAACGAATTTCCTTGATCAACACGTTGAAGGACTCGGGCATGCCCGGCTCCATACGGTGATCGCCGTCCACGATGTTTTTGTACATCTTGGTCCGGCCGTTCACATCGTCCGACTTCACTGTGAGCATTTCTTGCAGAGTGTATGCAGCACCGTATGCTTCCAGTGCCCAGACCTCCATCTCCCCGAAACGCTGACCACCGAACTGCGCCTTACCACCCAGCGGCTGCTGGGTAACCAGGCTGTAAGAACCGGTAGAACGAGCGTGCATCTTGTCATCTACCAAGTGGTTCAGCTTCAGCATGTACATGTAGCCAACGGTAACCGGACGCTCGAACTTGTTGCCGGTACGACCATCGAACAGCTGCATCTGGCCGCTTTCCGGCAGGTCTGCCAGTTTCAGCATGGCCTTGATTTCGCTTTCCTTGGCACCGTCGAACACCGGGGTAGCCATCGGAACGCCGCCGCGCAGGTTCTTCGCCAGATCCAGGATTTCCTGGTCGGAGAAGGTGTCCAGCTCTTCGTTGCGCCCGCCGATCTCGTTGTAGATCTCGTGCAGGAACTTGCGCAGGTCAGCGACTTTGCGCTGCTCTTCGATCATACGGTTGATCTTCTCGCCCAAGCCCTTGGCCGCGAGGCCCAGGTGGGTTTCAAGGATCTGACCAACGTTCATACGCGAAGGTACGCCCAACGGGTTGAGGACCACATCGACCGGGGTGCCATTGGCATCGTGCGGCATGTCTTCAACCGGCATGATCACGGAGACCACACCCTTGTTACCGTGACGACCGGCCATCTTGTCGCCCGGCTGGATGCGGCGACGGATTGCCAGGTAAACCTTGACGATTTTCAGCACGCCTGGAGCCAGGTCGTCGCCTTGCTGCAGCTTGCGCTTCTTGTCTTCGAACTTGTCGTCCAGCAGACGGCGGCGATCCACGATGTAGGCCTGGGCCTTCTCGAGCTGCTCGTTCAGAGCATCTTCAGCCATGCGCAGTTTGAACCACTGGCCGTGCTCAAGACCGTCGAGGACTTCGTCGGTGATCTCCTGACCTTTCTTCAGGCCGGCGCCGCCTTCGGCTTTGTGGCCGACCAGGGCGGAACGCAGACGTTCGAAAGTCGCGCCTTCAACGATACGGAACTCTTCGTTCAGGTCCTTGCGGATCTCGTCGAGCTGAGTCTTCTCGATCGACAGTGCACGAGCATCACGCTCGACGCCGTCACGGGTGAAGACCTGTACGTCGATGACAGTACCCTTGGTGCCAGTAGGCACGCGCAGGGAGGTGTCTTTTACGTCGCTGGCTTTTTCACCGAAGATCGCACGCAGCAGTTTTTCTTCCGGAGTCAGTTGGGTCTCGCCTTTCGGAGTGACCTTGCCGACCAGGATGTCGCCCGCGCCTACTTCAGCACCTACATAAACGATACCGGCTTCGTCCAGCTTGTTCAGTGCAGCTTCACCCACGTTCGGGATGTCCGCAGTGATTTCTTCTGGGCCAAGCTTGGTGTCACGGGCCACGCAGGTCAGTTCCTGGATGTGGATCGTGGTGAAGCGGTCTTCCTGGACCACACGCTCGGACAGGCAGATGGAGTCTTCGAAGTTGAAGCCGTTCCATGCCATGAACGCGATGCGCATGTTCTGGCCCAACGCCAGTTCACCCATGTCGGTGGACGGACCGTCGGCCATGATGTCGCTGCGCTGAACCCGATCACCCTTGCTCACCAGCGGACGCTGGTTGATGCAGGTGTTCTGGTTGGAGCGGGTGTACTTGGTCAGGTTGTAGATGTCGACACCGGCTTCGCCCGGCTCTACTTCGTCATCGGCAACACGAACCACGATACGGCTGGCGTCGACGGAGTCGATCACGCCGCCACGACGAGCCACGACGCAAACGCCGGAGTCGCGGGCAACGTTGCGCTCCATGCCAGTACCAACCAGCGGCTTGTCGGCACGCAGGGTAGGTACAGCCTGACGCTGCATGTTCGAACCCATCAACGCACGGTTGGCGTCGTCGTGCTCGAGGAACGGGATCAGCGACGCTGCAACCGAAACTACCTGCTTCGGCGATACGTCCATCAAGGTGACGTCTTCCGGCGCCTTGACGGTGAACTCGTTCAAGTGACGAACAGCGACCAGCTCGTCGACCAGGACTTTCTTCTCGTTCATCGTGGCCGAAGCCTGGGCGATCACATGATCGGCTTCTTCGATGGCGGACAGGAAAACGATCTCGTCGGTAACCAGGGCGTCTTTCACCACGCGGTACGGGCTCTCGAGGAAGCCGTACTGGTTGGTGCGCGCATAGGCAGCCAGGGAGTTGATCAGACCGATGTTCGGACCTTCCGGCGTTTCGATCGGGCATACACGACCGTAGTGTGTCGGGTGTACGTCACGAACTTCGAAGCCTGCACGCTCACGCGTCAGACCGCCAGGGCCGAGTGCGGAGACACGACGCTTGTGGGTGATCTCGGACAGCGGGTTGTTCTGGTCCATGAACTGGGACAGCTGGCTCGAACCGAAGAACTCTTTCACCGCCGCAGCCACAGGCTTGGCGTTGATCAGGTCTTGCGGCATCAGGCCTTCGCTTTCAGCCATCGACAGGCGTTCCTTGACCGCACGCTCTACGCGCACCAGGCCAACACGGAACTGGTTCTCAGCCATTTCGCCTACGCAGCGAACACGACGGTTACCCAGGTGGTCGATGTCATCGACGATGCCTTTGCCGTTACGGATGTCGACCAGGGTCTTGAGGACCGCAACGATGTCATCCTTGTTCAGTACGCCCGAACCTTCGATCTCGGTACGACCGATACGACGGTTGAACTTCATCCGGCCGACCGCAGACAGGTCATAGCGCTCTGGGCTGAAGAACAGGTTGTTGAACAGGGTCTCGGCAGCATCCTTGGTTGGCGGCTCGCCAGGACGCATCATGCGATAGATCTCGACCAGGGCTTCCAGTTGGTTGCCGGTGGAGTCGATCTTCAGCGTGTCGGAGATGAACGGACCGCAGTCGATGTCGTTGGTGTACAGGGTCTCGATACGAACGACCTGGGCCTTGACGATTTTCGCCAGGATCTCGACGGTCAGCTCGGTGTTGCACTCAGCGATGATTTCGCCGGTGGCAGGATGCACGATGACCTTGGCGGTAGTGCGACCCAGGACGTAGTCGATCGGCACTTGCAGCTCTTTGATCCCGGCCTTTTCCAGCTGGTTGATGTGGCGAGCGGTGATACGACGACCCTGCTCGACAATAACCTTGCCTTTATCATCCTGGATATCGAGGACTGCAATTTCACCGCGCAGGCGCTGAGGCACCAGTTCCAGGCTGAGGTTTTCACCTTGCACGTGGAAGACGTTGGTGGTGTAGAACGCGTCCAGCACTTCTTCGGTGGTATAGCCGAGCGCGCGCAGCAGTACCGATGCAGGCAGCTTGCGACGACGGTCGATACGCACGAATACGCAGTCTTTCGGGTCGAACTCGAAGTCCAACCACGAACCGCGGTAAGGAATGATGCGCGCGGAGTAGAGCAGTTTGCCGGAGCTGTGCGTCTTGCCACGGTCGTGGTCGAAGAACACGCCCGGAGAACGGTGCAGCTGGGAAACGATTACACGCTCGGTACCGTTGATTACGAAGGTACCGTTCTCAGTCATCAGGGGGATTTCACCCATGTAGACTTCTTGCTCTTTGATGTCCTTGATCGCTTTGTTCGACGATTCTTTGTCGAAAATGATCAGACGCACTTTTACCCGCAAAGGTACGGCGTAAGTTACACCGCGCAATACGCATTCTTTGACATCAAATGCCGGTTCGCCCAGGCGATAACCGACGTACTCCAGCGCAGCATTGCCGGAGTAGCTGATGATCGGGAAAACGGATTTGAAGGCCGCATGCAGGCCCACGTCGCGGAACTGATCTTTAGTCGCTCCCGCTTGCAAGAATTCACGATACGAATCCAGCTGGATGGCCAGGAGGTACGGCACATCCATGACGTCCGGCAACTTGCTAAAGTCCTTGCGGATACGTTTTTTCTCAGTATATGAGTAAGCCATCAGCGTTCCCCAGCTTGGTCACCTGCTTGTTTGGCCCCTCCCGACGGGAGCAGCCAGAAAATCGTGCAAACCCCATGGTTTGCGCCACCACATCGGGTGGTTACAGCTCGCGATCAGCACCGACCCAGTCGGCTGCCAATAACGGAAAAAGGCCGGTGGCAAGAGCCACCAGCCATCAGCCTGTCGCTTAACGCTCGGGCTGGAGACGCAAAGTCGATGCTTACTTCAGCTCGACTTTAGCGCCTGCTTCTTCCAGAACTGCTTTGGCTTTGTCAGCTGCGTCTTTGGCAACAGCTTCCAGAACCATGGCAGGAGCGCCGTCAACTACAGCCTTGGCTTCTTTCAGGCCCAGACCGGTCAGTTCACGTACTGCCTTGATCACGTTTACTTTCTTCTCGCCAGCTTCGGTCAGCATGACGTTGAATTCGGTTTGCTCTTCAGCAACGGCAGCAGCAACAGCTGGACCAGCGGAAGCAGCAGCAGCGGTAACACCGAATTTTTCTTCGAAAGCTTTGATCAGCTCAACAACTTCCATTACGGACATGTTGGCAACGGCTTCGAGGATGTCGTTTTGAGAGATAGTCATGAAACTAAATTCCTGAATTGGGGGACGGCCTACGCGACCATCGAAATAAACAAAAAACGCGAAAAGAGGTGTCGAGCCTTAGGCTGCGGCAGCTTCTTTCTGGTCGCGCAGTGCCGCCAGGGTACGAGCCAATTTGCTGGTGGCGCCTTGCATCACGCTCATCAGCTGGGAAATTGCTTCGTCACGGGTCGGCAGAGTCGCCAATACGTCGATCTGGTTAGCTGCGAGGAACTTGCCCTCGAACGCAGCTGCCTTAATCTCGAACTTGTCCTGACCTTTGGCGAATTCCTTGAACAAACGGGCAGCAGCGCCAGGATGTTGGGTGGAGAACGCGATCAAGGTCGGGCCGGTGAACACGTCGTTGAGGACACTGTATTCAGTGTCAGCAACAGCGCGCTTGAGCAAGGTGTTACGTACTACACGTACGTAAACGCCAGCTTCACGAGCCTCTTTACGGAGTCCGGTCATAGCGCCTACTGTTACGCCACGGGCATCAGCCACGACAGCGGACAGAGCAGCTTTGGCAGCCTCGTTGACTTCAGCGACGATGGCCTTCTTGTCTTCGAGTTTAATTGCCACGGGTTTAACTCCTGCTTGTTACCGTTTCATCCGATCGAAACCGAATGTCGTTTTGGTGTCTGATTCGGTAAGGAACCGGGAGCACCATCTGCGTAGGCTTGTGGTTTAAGACTTGCGTCGCCTACGGTCTTGGACAGCCCCCGCCAGGCAGGGACCCCAATATGTCGACTGGCGCAATCGCTTGCGCCAACCTTTGTCTTACGCGTCGAGCGAGCTCTGATCAATGATCAGACCTGGGCCCATAGTGGTGCTCAGGGTAACGCGCTTGACGTAGATACCTTTCGAAGAAGCTGGCTTGATACGCTTCAGATCGGCGATCAGGGCTTCAACGTTTTCCTTCAGCTTGACGGCGTCGAAGCCAATCTTGCCAACGGAAGTGTGGATGATGCCGTTTTTGTCGGTGCGATAACGAACCTGACCAGCCTTGGCGTTCTTAACCGCGGTGGCTACGTCTGGGGTTACGGTGCCGACTTTAGGGTTAGGCATCAGGCCACGTGGACCGAGGATCTGACCCAGCTGGCCTACAACGCGCATGGCATCCGGGGATGCGATCACTACGTCATAGTTCAGGTCGCCGCCTTTCATTTCAGCAGCCAGATCGTCCATGCCTACGCGATCAGCGCCAGCAGCCAGAGCAGCTTCAGCTGCTGGGCCCTGGGTGAACACCGCAACGCGAACGGTCTTGCCAGTGCCGTGTGGCAGCACGGTAGCGCTACGTACGACCTGGTCGGATTTACGTGGGTCAACGCCCAGGTTCACAGCAACGTCGAACGACTCGCTGAACTTGACAGTCGACAGCTCGGCCAGCAGAGCGGCGGCGTCTACAAAGTTGTAGGCCTTGCCTGCTTCGATTTTGCCGGCGATAGCCTTTTGACGCTTGGTCAGCTTAGCCATTACACACCCTCCACGTTAAGGCCCATGCTACGAGCAGAACCGGCGATAGTACGCACGGCTGCATCCATATCAGCTGCAGTCAGATCCGCGTTTTTGGTTTTCGCGATTTCTTCCAGCTGAGCACGGGTAACGGTGCCAACCTTAACGGTGTTTGGACGAGCGGAACCGCTGGTCAAACCTGCAGCCTTCTTCAGCAGAACCGAAGCAGGGGTGCTTTTTGTTTCGAAAGTGAAGCTACGGTCGCTGTATACAGTGATGATCACTGGAGTCGGCAGACCTGGCTCAAGACCCTGAGTACGGGCGTTGAAGGCCTTGCAGAATTCCATGATGTTCACGCCGTGCTGACCCAAAGCAGGACCAACAGGTGGGCTTGGGTTAGCCTGAGCGGCCTTCACTTGCAGCTTGATGTAAGCGGTAATCTTCTTGGCCATGAGGCACTCCAATTACGGGTTCGAACGCCTCGAAAGGCTCCCCGGTTGCTTGCGCGTTTATCCCAGTGACGACAAAACCCCACAGCCTTGGGCTGCGGGGTTGGGATGCCTGTTCGATCAGACCTTTTCGACCTGACTGAACTCCAGCTCTACCGGAGTAGAGCGACCGAAAATGAGCACTGCCACTTGGATCCGGCTCTTTTCGTAGTTAACCTCTTCAACCGTGCCGTTGAAATCAGCGAATGGACCGTCGGTGACACGTACAACCTCACCTGGTTCAAACAATGTTTTCGGCTTCGGCTTGTCGCTACCATCAGCGACGCGACGCAGAATCGCTTCCGCCTCTTTATCGGTGATCGGCGCAGGCTTGTCGGCGGTACCGCCAATGAAACCCATCACACGAGGGGTATCCTTGACCAAGTGCCAAGTCCCTTCGTTCATATCCATCTGTACCAGCACATAGCCTGGAAAGAACTTGCGTTCGCTTTTGCGCTTCTGGCCATTACGCATTTCAACCACTTCTTCAGTGGGAACCAGAATCTCGCCAAAGCCATCTTCCATGCCAGCCAGCTTCACACGCTCTATCAGCGAGCGCATAACATGCTTCTCGTAACCCGAGTAAGCATGCACAACGTACCAACGCTTAGCCACGGGACACCCTTAGCCAACAATCAAGGAAACAAGCCAGCCGAGCAGGGAGTCGAGCCCCCACAACAGCAACGCCATTACCAGAACAACAGCCACAACGATCAACGTGGTCTGCGTGGTTTCTTGGCGAGTCGGCCATACGACTTTACGAATCTCGGTGCGAGCTTCCTTAGCGAGTACAAAGAAAGACTTGCCCTTGGCCGTCTGCAGGCCTACAAAGGCAGCTACAGCAGCAATGGCAAGCAATGCAAGTACGCGGTACAGGATCGGCGAAGCAGAAAAATACTGATTGCCAACAACGCCAACAACCACCAAAGCGACTACCACTAGCCACTTGAGCAGATCGAAGCGAGAGCCTTGAGCTTCAGCTTTAGGAGTCATCTATGAAGATCCTGTGAAAAGAAAGCCAGACACACCGAGTGAATCTGGCAGGTCAGGAGGGAATCGAACCCCCAACCTACGGTTTTGGAGACCGTCGCTCTGCCAATTGAGCTACTGACCTAAAACAAAATCAGGCCGACCATTATGCCGGCCCGAAAAAGACATTACAACTATTTACTCGATGACTTTGGCTACGACGCCGGCGCCGACGGTACGACCGCCTTCACGGATAGCGAAACGCAGGCCGTCTTCCATCGCAATGGTTTTGATCAGGGTAACAGTCATCTGAATGTTGTCACCTGGCATTACCATTTCAACGCCTTCTGGCAGCTCGCAGTTACCAGTCACGTCAGTTGTACGGAAGTAGAACTGTGGACGGTAGCCTTTGAAGAACGGAGTGTGACGACCGCCTTCTTCCTTGCTCAGAACGTAGACTTCTGCGGTGAACTTGGTGTGCGGCTTGACGGTGCCTGGCTTGACCAGAACCTGGCCACGCTCAACGTCGTCACGCTTGGTACCGCGCAGCAGCACGCCGCAGTTCTCGCCAGCACGACCTTCGTCGAGCAGCTTGCGGAACATTTCAACGCCGGTGCAGGTAGTTTTCTGAGTGTCGCGCAGACCGACGATCTCAACTTCTTCCTGGATACGGACGATGCCACGCTCAACACGACCAGTCACAACAGTACCGCGACCGGAGATCGAGAATACGTCTTCGATTGGCATCAGGAACGGCTTGTCGATAGCACGCTCTGGCTCTGGGATGTAGCTGTCCAGAGTTTCCACCAGCTTCTTGACAGCAGTGGTGCCCATTTCGTTGTCGTCTTGGCCGTTCAGAGCCATCAGAGCCGAACCGATGATGATTGGAGTGTCATCACCTGGGAAGTCGTAAGTGCTCAGCAGGTCGCGCACTTCCATCTCAACCAGTTCCAGCAGCTCAGCGTCGTCAACCATGTCAGCCTTGTTCAGGAAGACAACGATGTACGGAACGCCTACCTGACGGGACAGCAGGATGTGCTCACGGGTTTGTGGCATCGGACCATCGGCGGCCGAGCAAACCAGGATCGCGCCGTCCATCTGGGCAGCACCGGTGATCATGTTTTTTACGTAGTCGGCGTGACCTGGGCAGTCAACGTGTGCGTAGTGACGCACGGCCGAATCGTATTCAACGTGAGCGGTGTTGATGGTGATACCGCGAGCTTTTTCTTCCGGGGCGCTGTCGATCTTGTCGAAGTCAACCTTGGCCGAACCGAAAACTTCGGAGCAGACACGGGTCAGAGCAGCGGTCAGCGTGGTTTTACCGTGATCGACGTGACCAATGGTACCAACGTTGACGTGCGGCTTATTACGTTCGAACTTTTCCTTAGCCATCGAAATCACCCCTAGGAGAAGAATTTAGCGAGTCACACAAGCCATTAAAACAAAGGCAGATATTTTCATATCTGCCTTGTCATATGGAGCTCTTGAGCGGATTTGAACCGCTGACCTCACCCTTACCAAGGGTGTGCTCTACCAACTGAGCTACAAGAGCGAAACACATTGCACAACCTGCAAACTTGGAGCGGGTAGCGGGAATCGAACCCGCATCATCAGCTTGGAAGGCTGAGGTTCTACCACTAAACTATACCCGCGGAGCTTGCAGCTCACGCTAAAACTGGTGGAGGGGGAAGGATTCGAACCTTCGAAGTCGTAGACGTCAGATTTACAGTCTGATCCCTTTGGCCGCTCGGGAACCCCTCCTAAGCGAGCCGGCATTCTATATCATGCCAGCCTTCTGTCAAGCATTTTCTCATTAAAAAACCTGAGGTTAGCTGCGTTGACGTCGCTTCGTATCGCTTACCCTTAAAGGTCTTCGCTGCGAAGCGGGCGCCATTCTATGCAAACTACCCTGCGGGTGCAACCCCTTCGCATGGCATTATTTTATGTTTTAACTCATTGAATTCTTTAGAAAGGTTTTGAAGCAGCGTTTCATTTACCTTTCCCGCGCCTTCCTGGGGAACCTGTACCCAGAAGCCACCCCCCTCAGGAACATTCGGCGAGCTCGGCGCCACGGAACGACCCGCAATGCCTGAGGCAGCCAGACGCTGCTCCAGCTGCCTGGCCAGTTCCGGGCGGCCAAAGCCACCCAAGTAGACACAGTTTTTGGGGGGCTCACCTGGCCTGCCCGGATCACGCCTGACAAGCGCATCAGCAGTTTCGCTCAAGAGATGAATATCCTGTTGCGAACCGCGATACAAACTCAACGGCGTGACATCCTTGGCGCGAAGCGGGGCTTCCTGCTGGTGCCAGACGTAATAGAAGACATTTAAAACCAGCAACAGCAGAAACAGCCACCGCATAGAAACCTCAAGACAAAGGACAAGCCATCGCCAAACCGACAAAAACGAGATCTGGAACCACCTTGGCATCGGGAACAACCCCGGATACCAGATTGGCATCCCCCCCCGTGAGAAACACCACGAAATCCTTTCCCCAATATTGCCGCGCCAACTCAAGCTGCGTCAGCACAAACCCTCTGAGCATCAACATGCAACCGCGCTCCACCGCCTCGACAGTCGCGCGACCTGGAGCGAGACTCTCATGGGCCCGCTCGGCTGCTATATCGTCATAGCGGATTTTACGCGTGTGGGTGCGCAATTGATTACGCATCAAAGGCATACCTGGACAAATGAACCCTCCGAGATGCCCGCCATCCGCAGCCACGAAGTCAGCCGTAACAGCGGTACCAAAATCAAGGACCAGGCATGCCCCCGAAGCGAGATGGAACCCACCAAGCAAGGCCAGCCATCGATCGAGCCCCAATCGCTCGTAATCTTCGTAGCCATTCCGCACACCCGCCATTTCCCGGGCGGGCACCGCGCGAACTACCGACACCCCGAACGACTCAACCAGCGAAGCGACCAACGAATCCGTCTCCGCCTGGGTCCTCACACTAACAAGACGACATTTCTTGAGCTGGAACTTTTCGGCATTACTCAGGCTCGCCAGCAGCTCGCTATCGGAGCTGATCACGCCACCCTCGACTGGCGTCACCCCGTCAGGACGAAGAACGCGCCATTTGATGAAGCTGTTGCCGCAGTCGAGCTCAAGAATCATCACGCAACCTCAAACTGAGCTCACCGCCGCTAAAGTTCTTTTCCACGCCATCTACCTTCAAACGCAACGCACCCTGATGATCAATGCCTAGCACAATACCGTCGATCTTATTAATACCGGCAATCAGAGATACAGCCCGCCCCTGCCAAAGATGATACTGCTCCCACTCCGACTGAATCGCAGCAAACCCTGACGCACGATGAAGCTCCAGATATCGCTGCAGATTCGCACCCAATCGTGCCACCAGCTCATTTCGATCGAAACTCCTGCCAGCTTCAAGACACATGGATGTCCATTGCTGGTCGACCTCGTCAGTCGATTGCATGTTCACGTTAATCCCAACCCCCAGGACAACGTGGCAAACGTCTGCAGGATCCCCCACCAATTCGAGCAAGATACCAGCGATTTTTTTCTCACCCACCAGGAGATCGTTGGGCCACTTCAGCCCCACCCCTGCAATACCCATATCACGCAAGACATGCATGACCGCCAGCCCGACGACCAGGCTCAGCCCTTCGAGCTGCCGCATACCACCTTCAATGCGCAACACCAGACTGTGATAGAGATTTTCAGCAAACGGACTGACCCACCTACGACCTCGACGGCCGCGGCCCGCAACCTGTCGCTCAGCCAGGACCAGGAAAGGTGCGGCCCCACCACGCTCGATGAGACGCAGCGCCTCGGCGTTGGTGGAGTCTATAGAATCGAATAAATGAACCGGCCATTCACCGAGGCCTTTTTTGCGGATCTCCGCCACATCCAAAAGCAACAGGGGTTTAGCCAACTGATACCCCTTACCCCGGACCTTATGAACAGACAATCCTAAATCCGCCTCCAAGTGCTGCAACTGCTTCCATACGGCACTGCGACTGATACCCAGTGCAACACCCAGGGCCTGCCCCGAATGAAAGCGGCCATCCTTCAGAAGTTTTAGCAACGTGAGCATGCGGACTGCGCCCTGATAATGAGGCCCGCATGATAGCCATGCGCAAGACGGTTGCATAGAAACACAAAACTACTTTCCTGCGAGCAAAACAAAACCCCTACCTGCATCAGCAGATAGGGGTTTCGGAATTTAATCTTGACGATGACCTACTCTCACATGGGGAAACCCCACACTACCATCGGCGATGCATCGTTTCACTTCTGAGTTCGGGATGGGATCAGGTGGTTCCAATGCTCTATGGTCGTCAAGAAATTCGGTAGCCAGCGCGTGCCTTGCGGTCACGTTCCAGCGAATGGGTATGCGATAGTTTGTGGGTTTTGACTCGAACTTTCGGTTCATCTCGTCTTCACACACCGCAATCTGGCCTCTTTCGAGTCTACAGATTGCTTGGGTGTTATATGGTCAAGCCTCACGGGCAATTAGTACAGGTTAGCTCAACGCCTCACAGCGCTTACACACCCTGCCTATCAACGTCGTAGTCTTCGACGGCCCTTCAGGGGACTCAAGGTCCCAGTGAGATCTCATCTTGAGGCAAGTTTCCCGCTTAGATGCTTTCAGCGGTTATCTTTTCCGAACATAGCTACCCGGCAATGCCACTGGCGTGACAACCGGAACACCAGAGGTTCGTCCACTCCGGTCCTCTCGTACTAGGAGCAGCCCCTCTCAAATCTCAAACGTCCACGGCAGATAGGGACCGAACTGTCTCACGACGTTCTAAACCCAGCTCGCGTACCACTTTAAATGGCGAACAGCCATACCCTTGGGACCGGCTTCAGCCCCAGGATGTGATGAGCCGACATCGAGGTGCCAAACACCGCCGTCGATATGAACTCTTGGGCGGTATCAGCCTGTTATCCCCGGAGTACCTTTTATCCGTTGAGCGATGGCCCTTCCATACAGAACCACCGGATCACTAAGACCTACTTTCGTACCTGCTCGACGTGTCTGTCTCGCAGTCAAGCGCGCTTTTGCCTTTATACTCTACGACCGATTTCCGACCGGTCTGAGCGCACCTTCGTACTCCTCCGTTACTCTTTAGGAGGAGACCGCCCCAGTCAAACTACCCACCATACACTGTCCTCGATCCGGATAACGGACCTGAGTTAGAACCTCAAAGTTGCCAGGGTGGTATTTCAAGGATGGCTCCACGCAGACTGGCGTCCACGCTTCAAAGCCTCCCACCTATCCTACACAAGCAAATTCAAAGTCCAGTGCAAAGCTATAGTAAAGGTTCACGGGGTCTTTCCGTCTAGCCGCGGATACACTGCATCTTCACAGCGATTTCAATTTCACTGAGTCTCGGGTGGAGACAGCGCCGCCATCGTTACGCCATTCGTGCAGGTCGGAACTTACCCGACAAGGAATTTCGCTACCTTAGGACCGTTATAGTTACGGCCGCCGTTTACCGGGGCTTCGATCAAGAGCTTCGCGTTAGCTAACCCCATCAATTAACCTTCCGGCACCGGGCAGGCGTCACACCCTATACGTCCACTTTCGTGTTTGCAGAGTGCTGTGTTTTTAATAAACAGTCGCAGCGGCCTGGTATCTTCGACCGGCGTGGGCTTACGCAGCAAGTGCTTCACCCTCACCGGCGCACCTTCTCCCGAAGTTACGGTGCCATTTTGCCTAGTTCCTTCACCCGAGTTCTCTCAAGCGCCTTGGTATTCTCTACCCAACCACCTGTGTCGGTTTGGGGTACGGTTCCTGGTTACCTGAAGCTTAGAAGCTTTTCTTGGAAGCATGGCATCAACCACTTCGTCACCCAAAGGGTAACTCGTCATCAGCTCTCGGCCTTGAGATCCCGGATTTACCTAAGATCCCAGCCTACCACCTTAAACTTGGACAACCAACGCCAAGCTGGCCTAGCCTTCTCCGTCCCTCCATCGCAATAACCAGAAGTACAGGAATATTAACCTGTTTTCCATCGACTACGCTTTTCAGCCTCGCCTTAGGGACCGACTAACCCTGCGTCGATTAACGTTGCGCAGGAAACCTTGGTCTTTCGGCGTGGGTGTTTTTCACACCCATTGTCGTTACTCATGTCAGCATTCGCACTTCTGATACCTCCAGCAAGCTTCTCAACTCACCTTCACAGGCTTACAGAACGCTCCTCTACCGCATCACTTGCGTGATACCCGTAGCTTCGGTGTATGGTTTGAGCCCCGTTACATCTTCCGCGCAGGCCGACTCGACTAGTGAGCTATTACGCTTTCTTTAAAGGGTGGCTGCTTCTAAGCCAACCTCCTAGCTGTCTAAGCCTTCCCACATCGTTTCCCACTTAACCATAACTTTGGGACCTTAGCTGACGGTCTGGGTTGTTTCCCTTTTCACGACGGACGTTAGCACCCGCCGTGTGTCTCCCATGCTCGGCACTTGTAGGTATTCGGAGTTTGCATCGGTTTGGTAAGTCGGGATGACCCCCTAGCCGAAACAGTGCTCTACCCCCTACAGTGATACATGAGGCGCTACCTAAATAGCTTTCGAGGAGAACCAGCTATCTCCGAGCTTGATTAGCCTTTCACTCCGATCCACAGGTCATCCGCTAACTTTTCAACGGTAGTCGGTTCGGTCCTCCAGTCAGTGTTACCTAACCTTCAACCTGCCCATGGATAGATCGCCCGGTTTCGGGTCTATTCCCAGCGACTAGACGCCCTATTAAGACTCGCTTTCGCTACGCCTCCCCTATTCGGTTAAGCTCGCCACTGAAAATAAGTCGCTGACCCATTATACAAAAGGTACGCAGTCACCCAACAAAGTGGGCTCCCACTGCTTGTACGCATACGGTTTCAGGATCTATTTCACTCCCCTCTCCGGGGTTCTTTTCGCCTTTCCCTCACGGTACTAGTTCACTATCGGTCAGTCAGTAGTATTTAGCCTTGGAGGATGGTCCCCCCATATTCAGACAAAGTTTCTCGTGCTCCGTCCTACTCGATTTCACTTCTAAGATCCTTTCGCGTACAGGGCTATCACCCACTATGGCCGCACTTTCCAGAGCGTTCCGCTAAAATCAAAGAAGCTTAAGGGCTAGTCCCCGTTCGCTCGCCACTACTAAGGGAATCTCGGTTGATTTCTTTTCCTCAGGGTACTTAGATGTTTCAGTTCCCCTGGTTCGCCTCTTGCACCTATGTATTCAGTACAAGATAACCATCTTATGATGGCTGGGTTCCCCCATTCAGACACCTCCGGATCAAAGTCTGTTTGCCGACTCCCCGAAGCTTTTCGCAGGCTACCACGTCTTTCATCGCCTCTGACTGCCAAGGCATCCACCGTATGCGCTTCTTCACTTGACCATATAACCCCAAGCAATCTGGTTATACTGTGAAGACGACATTCGCCGAAAATTCGAATTTCTCAACTAAGAGAACTCACAAATTTTACCTTAGCCTGATCCGTTACCAGTGAAAGTAACGTTCAGTCTATCTTTCTATCACATACCCAAATTTTTAAAGAACGATCTAATCAAAAGACTAGAAATCAACATTCATCATCACCTTGATGGAATGCTCATTTCTAAGCTTTCAGAAGCAGTTTATGGTGGAGCCAAGCGGGATCGAACCGCTGACCTCCTGCGTGCAAGGCAGGCGCTCTCCCAGCTGAGCTATGGCCCCATTACAAAATTGGTGGGTCTGGGCAGATTCGAACTGCCGACCTCACCCTTATCAGGGGTGCGCTCTAACCAACTGAGCTACAGACCCAATTTCGAGCTTGTAACTGTTAGCTGTGAGCTATCAGCTTGGAGCTTAAAGCTGCTTCTATCGTCTTCTTCAATGAATCAAGCAATTCGTGTGGGAGCTCATGGAGCAGCTGCGGTCGTCGATTAAGGAGGTGATCCAGCCGCAGGTTCCCCTACGGCTACCTTGTTACGACTTCACCCCAGTCATGAATCACACCGTGGTAACCGTCCCCCCGAAGGTTAGACTAGCTACTTCTGGTGCAACCCACTCCCATGGTGTGACGGGCGGTGTGTACAAGGCCCGGGAACGTATTCACCGCGACATTCTGATTCGCGATTACTAGCGATTCCGACTTCACGCAGTCGAGTTGCAGACTGCGATCCGGACTACGATCGGTTTTGTGGGATTAGCTCCACCTCGCGGCTTGGCAACCCTCTGTACCGACCATTGTAGCACGTGTGTAGCCCAGGCCGTAAGGGCCATGATGACTTGACGTCATCCCCACCTTCCTCCGGTTTGTCACCGGCAGTCTCCTTAGAGTGCCCACCATAACGTGCTGGTAACTAAGGACAAGGGTTGCGCTCGTTACGGGACTTAACCCAACATCTCACGACACGAGCTGACGACAGCCATGCAGCACCTGTCTCAATGTTCCCGAAGGCACCAATCCATCTCTGGAAAGTTCATTGGATGTCAAGGCCTGGTAAGGTTCTTCGCGTTGCTTCGAATTAAACCACATGCTCCACCGCTTGTGCGGGCCCCCGTCAATTCATTTGAGTTTTAACCTTGCGGCCGTACTCCCCAGGCGGTCAACTTAATGCGTTAGCTGCGCCACTAAGAGCTCAAGGCTCCCAACGGCTAGTTGACATCGTTTACGGCGTGGACTACCAGGGTATCTAATCCTGTTTGCTCCCCACGCTTTCGCACCTCAGTGTCAGTATCAGTCCAGGTGGTCGCCTTCG
Organism: Pseudomonas sp. T1.Ur; assembly: GCF_023516725.1. Taxonomy (NCBI): domain Bacteria; kingdom Pseudomonadati; phylum Pseudomonadota; class Gammaproteobacteria; order Pseudomonadales; family Pseudomonadaceae; genus Pseudomonas; species Pseudomonas sp. T1.Ur. The sequence goes on along the minus strand of NZ_JAMGSN010000001.1, from coordinate 6,312,859 downwards.
CCACTGGTGTTCCTTCCTATATCTACGCATTTCACCGCTACACAGGAAATTCCACCACCCTCTACCATACTCTAGCTCGACAGTTTTGAATGCAGTTCCCAGGTTGAGCCCGGGGATTTCACATCCAACTTAACGAACCACCTACGCGCGCTTTACGCCCAGTAATTCCGATTAACGCTTGCACCCTCTGTATTACCGCGGCTGCTGGCACAGAGTTAGCCGGTGCTTATTCTGTCGGTAACGTCAAAACACTAACGTATTAGGTTAATGCCCTTCCTCCCAACTTAAAGTGCTTTACAATCCGAAGACCTTCTTCACACACGCGGCATGGCTGGATCAGGCTTTCGCCCATTGTCCAATATTCCCCACTGCTGCCTCCCGTAGGAGTCTGGACCGTGTCTCAGTTCCAGTGTGACTGATCATCCTCTCAGACCAGTTACGGATCGTCGCCTTGGTGAGCCATTACCTCACCAACTAGCTAATCCGACCTAGGCTCATCTGATAGCGCAAGGCCCGAAGGTCCCCTGCTTTCTCCCGTAGGACGTATGCGGTATTAGCGTCCGTTTCCGAGCGTTATCCCCCACTACCAGGCAGATTCCTAGGCATTACTCACCCGTCCGCCGCTCTCAAGAGGTGCAAGCACCTCTCTACCGCTCGACTTGCATGTGTTAGGCCTGCCGCCAGCGTTCAATCTGAGCCATGATCAAACTCTTCAGTTCAAACATCTTTGGGTTTTGAGAAAACCCTAAACTTGGCTCAGCAATCGTTGGTTACATCTTTGATTTCTCGCGGAGTAACTTGTGATGCTGATAATCTGTTGACTAGCAGTCTGACTCCACAAGCACCCACACGAATTGCTTGATTCAGTTGTTAAAGAGCGGTGGGTTGAGCCTTTCGTCTCAACCGAGGCGCGCATTCTACAGCGCCCCGTGTATCTGTCAAGCGGTTATTTTAAGAAGTTTTCAAAGTTTCGCTTGGAAATCCTTAACAACTTCAACCACTTGCGCTTTCGATCTCTCGTTAGCGGGAGGCGAATTCTACAGCGTTACTCGCTGCTGTCAACACCTCTTTTTCACCGCTTTCGATCGAGAAGATCGAATCGCCGATAGAGCCAAACAACACCGCCCTATCAACTCCTTCAGCGCTTCGATGAACTGAAGCGCCCGACCTATCGAAACCTACTTAACTCATTGAAACTCAAGGAGTTTTCCGTTTCGACTGCGCCGGAAGTGGGGCGAATTATAGACACCTGGAATCTGCCGTCAACCGTTATTTTCAGCTTTACTCAGATTTCAGCGTGACACGTGCGAAAGCTTTCTTGCCGGCCTGGCATATATGAGTGGACCCCAGCTCATATATATAGGTGCGATCTACAACCTCACCATCTATACGCACACCACCCGAACCCAACAGATCTCGCGCCACTGCCGCATTCTTGACCAAGCCTGCCTTATTAAGAACCGCCGCAATCGGCATATTCTCAGCAGCAGTCAGCTCGATCTCTGGCAGATCATCCGGCAGCTCACCGTCCTTCATACGATTACCCGCCGCACGATGAGCATTGGCCGCAGCCTCCTCACCATGGAAACGAGCAACGATTTCCTCAGCCAACTTAATCTTGATGTCCCGTGGATTGGCGCCCGCCTCTACATCGGCGCGGAACGCATTGATCTCATCCATGGACCGGAAACTCAACAGCTCAAAGTAACGCCACATCAGCACATCGGGAATGGAAACCAGCTTGCTGTACATGACGCCCGGCGCTTCCTGGATACCCACGTAGTTGCCCAGCGATTTGGACATTTTCTTCACGCCATCCAGACCTTCAAGCAATGGCATGGTCAGAATGCACTGCGCCTCCTGACCATAACCACGCTGCAGCTCACGCCCCATCAACAGGTTGAACTTCTGGTCGGTACCACCGAGCTCTACGTCGGCACGCAACGCAACCGAGTCATAGCCCTGTACAAGCGGATAGAGGAACTCATGAATGGCAATGGGTTGATTGGTCGTATAGCGCTTGTCGAAATCATCGCGCTCGAGCATGCGAGCCACGGTGTACTGAGACGTCAGGCGAATGAAATCCGCGGGCCCCATCTGATCCATCCAGGTGGAGTTGAACGCCACTTCGGTCTTGGCCGGATCAAGAATCTTGAAAACCTGAGTCTTGTAGGTCTCGGCGTTATCGAGAACCTGTTCGCGGGTCAGGGGTGGGCGCGTAGCACTCTTCCCGCTCGGATCACCGATCATGCCGGTGAAGTCCCCTATAAGGAAGATGACCTGGTGCCCCAGATCCTGGAACTGGCGCAGCTTATTAATAAGCACGGTATGACCCAGGTGCAGATCAGGCGCCGTCGGATCGAAGCCAGCCTTGATACGCAGCGGCTGCCCGCGCTTGAGCTTTTCGATCAGCTCGGACTCGACCAACAGTTCTTCCGCACCACGTTTGATCAGCGCTAGCTGCTCTTCAACCGACTTCATAACAGACCCGTAAGGCTCAGATTCAAAGGGCCCCAACCATACAAGATCGCACACCAAATACAAGGTTTGCCCGGCGCACGGACGCCAATCCACAGAACAGAGCGTTCGCGGGCTTGCTTCGCAGGGGTTTTGGTTATATTTTATACAGTTATTTCATCTTCATCATGTCATTCATCTTTTCCAATTCATTTTTTCAAAAGTCAAAATTACCTATGACCACAGAACCGTCTAAAGCGCCGCCGCTTTACCCGAAGACCCACCTGCTTGCCGCCAGTGGCATCGCAGCCCTCCTAAGCCTGGCGCTGCTGGTGTTTCCCTCCAGCGATGTTGAAGCCAAAAAGACGACTCTGAGTCTTGAACTGGAAAGTCCCGCTGAACAACTGACACAAGAACAAGACGCCGCCGAAGCCGTTCAAGCCACAAACGAGCCGGCCGCTTCTCCATTTGCGCAGATTGAAAATAGCCCGGAAGGCACTGCCACGGCCGCCGCCCACGCAGAAGCGCCCGCAGTAGCAGAAGAAAAGAAAGGGCCTGACCATCGCGAAGTGATTGTCGCCAAAGGCGACACACTTTCCACTCTCTTTGAAAAGGTTGGCCTGCCCTCCACCTCGGTCCATGAGATCCTGGCCAGCGACAAGCAAGCCAAGCAATTCACTCAGCTGCAACGTGGTCAGAAACTGGAGTTCGAACTCAACCCAGAAGGTCAGCTGACCAACCTGCACACCAAGCTGAGCGACCTGGAAAGCATCACCCTGACCAAGAATGACAAGGGTTATGTGTTCAACCGAGTCACGGCAAAGCCCACCGTCCGATCAGCCTACGTTCATGGCGTCATAAACAGCTCATTGTCCCAGTCGGCAGCGCGCGCGGGGCTCTCCCACAGCCTGACCATGGACATGGCCAGCGTGTTTGGCTACGACATCGACTTCGCTCAGGATATTCGCCAGGGCGACGAATTCGACGTCATCTACGAACAGAAAGTGGTCAACGGGAAGAGCGTCGGTAACGGCCCGATTCTTTCCGCGCGTTTTACCAACCGCGGCAAGACCTACACTGCGGTGCGCTACACCAACAAGCAGGGCAACAGCAGCTACTACACCGCCGATGGCAACAGCATGCGCAAGGCATTCATCCGTACACCGGTTGATTTCGCCCGCATCAGTTCGAAGTTCTCCGCCGGTCGCAAGCATCCGATTCTGAACAAGATTCGCGCACACAAAGGCGTCGATTACGCCGCCCCCCGTGGTACACCGATCAAGGCGGCCGGCGACGGCAAGGTCTTGCTGGCCGGACGTCGCGGCGGTTATGGCAACACCGTGATCATCCAGCACGGCAATACCTACCGTACGTTGTATGGCCACATGCAAGGCTTCGCCAAGGGCGTAAAGACGGGTGGCACCGTCAAGCAAGGCCAGGTTATTGGATATATCGGCACCACTGGCCTGTCCACCGGCCCACACTTGCACTATGAATTCCAGGTCAACGGCGTCCACGTCGATCCGCTCGGCCAGAAACTGCCAATGGCCGACCCGATCGCCAAAGCCGAGCGTGCGCGTTTCCTGGCCCAAAGCCAGCCCTTGATGGCTCGCATGGATCAAGAAAAAGCCACCATGCTGGCTTCGAGCAAGCGCTAAGCAATGGCGCTCTATATCGGTGTGATGTCCGGGACCAGCCTCGATGGCTTGGATATCGCACTGGTCGAACTGGCCCCGGCGATCAAATTGATCGCCACCCACTACATTCCCATGCCCGCCACCCTGCGCACCGAACTGCTCGAATTGTGCAGCAGCGGGCCCGATGAGATCGCTCGTTCCGCCATGGCTCAGCAAAGCTGGGTAAAACTGGCCGCGCAGGGCATTCATGCCCTACTCAACGAACAGAAACTCAAACCTCAAGGCATCACGGCCATTGGCAGCCACGGCCAGACCATTCGTCACGAGCCGTCCCGTGGATTTACCGTGCAAATCGGCAATCCGGCACTGTTGAGTGAGTTGACCGGTATCAGCGTGGTCAGTGACTTCCGCAGCCGCGATGTCGCCGCTGGCGGGCAAGGCGCGCCGCTGGTTCCGGCGTTTCACGAAGCTCTGTTCGACGAGCGAGTCGGTCATCGTGCCGTGCTGAATGTCGGCGGCTTCAGTAATCTCAGCCTGATAGAACCTGAAAAGCCGGTCGCCGGTTTCGACTGTGGTCCAGGCAATGTGCTGCTCGATGCATGGATACATCAACAACGAGGCGAACACTTTGACCGCGATGGCCGATGGGCCGCAAGCGGGAAAGTCGAGCCAACATTGCTCAAGACGCTGCTCAGCGATCCCTTCTTTGCCACCAAAGGGCCGAAAAGCACCGGGCGCGAAGTCTTCAACCTGCCCTGGCTCAACCAGCATTTGTCGCACCTGCCAGCCTTCGCTCCGGAGGACGTACAGGCAACATTGCTTGAGCTGACTGCCCTGACGATTATTGAATCACTGCAACATGCCCAATCGAACACTCAAGAGTTGCTGGTATGCGGCGGTGGCGCGCACAACCAGACGCTCATGAAGCGTCTGGCTGACTTGCTGCCGAATGCCAAGGTCAGCAGTACCGCGGTATACGGCGTAGACCCAGACTGGGTTGAAGCCATGGCTTTCGCCTGGCTTGCCCATTGTTGCCTTGAAGGTATTCCAGGCAATCGCCCAAGTGTCACGGGCGCCCGTGGCTTGCGCATACTCGGCGCCATCTATCCGGCCTGAAATCAAAAAAGGCGGACAATAAAAAACCGCAGGGCCGTACGGCGCTGCGGTTTTTTATTTATTGAAACGCTTAGATCGAGAACGAAGAGCCGCACCCGCAAGTAGTGGTCGCATTAGGATTCTTGATCACGAAGCGCGACCCTTCCAGACCTTCCTGATAGTCCACCTCGGCTCCCGCCAGGTACTGGAAGCTCATCGGATCAACCACCAGGCTGACGCCTTCGCGCTCAACGATGGTGTCGTCTTCGGCCACTTCTTCATCGAAAGTGAAGCCATACTGAAAACCGGAACAACCGCCGCCCGTTACGAATACGCGCAGCTTCAAACGATCATTGCCCTCTTCATCGACCAGGCTCTTCACCTTGTGCGCGGCACCGTGGGTGAATTGCAAAGCCGTGGGGGTGAAGGTTTCGACGCTCATGCTGAATATCTCCCGGCGCTTACGCCGCCATAATGCGTGATGGCGGGCATTATCCGCTTCTCCTACAAAATTGGTCAACTATTTGCGGAGCAGCGGCAAGCTACAAGTTCAAAGCTGCAGGCTTGTAGCTTGTGACTGCTGTTAAGGCAACATCCCCGCATGGGACAATCCCAGGCGCTCATCCAGACCGAACAGGATGTTCAGGTTCTGCACTGCTTGGCCGGACGCGCCCTTGACCAGGTTATCGATGACCGACAACACCACCACCAGGTCCCCATCCTGCGGACGATGCACGGCGATCCGGCAAACGTTCGCACCACGTACACTGCGGGTTTCCGGATGGCTACCGGCCGGCATTACGTCGACGAACGGTTCGTTGGCGTAGCGTTTCTCGAACAGCGCCTGCAAATCGACGGAGCGATCGACCACCGTTGCGTAAAGAGTGGAATGGATTCCACGAATCATAGGCGTCAGGTGCGGCACAAACGTCAGGCCGACGTCCTTGCCCGCTGCCCGACGCAGCCCTTGGCGGATTTCCGGCAAGTGGCGATGCCCTTTTACCGCATAGGCCTTCATGCTTTCCGACGTTTCGGAATACAGCGAGCCGACACTGGCGCCTCGACCGGCGCCACTGACACCGGATTTGCAGTCAGCGATCAGGCGCGACGTGTCGGCAAGACCGGCCTCGAGCAACGGCAGGAAGCCCAACTGCGTCGCAGTCGGATAACAACCCGGCACGGCGATCAATCGTGCCTGCCTGATTTTCTCGCGATTGACCTCCGGTAAGCCATAGACCGCTTCGTCCAGAAGCTCCGGTGCCCCGTGGGGCTGGCCGTACCACTTGGCCCATTCATCGGAATCCTGCAGGCGGAAGTCCGCCGACAGATCGATAACCTTGGTCCCGGCCGCCAACAACTCCCCCGCCAAGGCGTGTGCAACGCCATGAGGGGTGGCAAAGAACACCACATCGCAGGCGCCCAGGGTCTTGATGTCCGGAACGCTGAATGCCAGGCCGTCGTAATGGCCTCGCAGGTTCGGATACATATCGGCGACGGCCAGGCCGGCCTCGGATCGGGAGGTGATGACCACCACCTCAGCTTGCGGATGCTGCGCCAACAGACGCAGCAGTTCGACACCGGTGTAACCCGTGCCGCCGACGATACCGACCTTGACCATAAACCTGCCCTCAACGAACCACTGGAAAGCCGTCGATAATAGGGGCCGCAAGGCGTGGCGACAACCGTCAAGGTGACGTGTGGCCGCTCTAACCTCTACTATCGGGCTACCGTGAATCTGGGAATAACTAAAAATGCTCTATCTGTGGCTCAAGGCACTTCACATCGTCAGCATGGTTTGTTGGTTCGCCGGTTTATTCTACCTGCCGCGCCTATTTGTCTATCACGCCCAAAGCGGAGATAACGTCAGCAAGGAGCGCTTCTGTGTAATGGAGCGCAAGTTGTATCGCGGCATCATGGGCCCGGCGATGATTGCCACGCTGGTATTCGGCATCTGGTTGCTCAGCCTCAATGCCGGCGCCTACTTCACCCAAGGTGGCTGGATGCACGCCAAATTGACCCTGGTCGTTCTGCTGATCGGTTATCACCACATGTGCGGCGCCCAAGTAAAACGCTTCGCCCGTGGCGAGAACACCCGCAGCCATGTCTTTTATCGCTGGTTCAACGAGGTGCCAGTTCTGATATTGCTGGCTATTGTAATTCTGGTCGTAGTCCGGCCGTTCTAAAGTCCAGTAGCACTATTCGATCGAGGGTACATCCCATGCCGTTGCCCGCTTTGCTTGAAGAACGCCTGCGGCTGCCTGTCGTTGCCGCGCCAATGTTCCTGATTTCCAATCCCCAGCTCGTGCTTGCCTGCTGTCGCAATGGTGTTGTCGGCAGTTTCCCGGCACTGAACCAACGCGAAAGCAGCGGTTTCAAGGCTTGGCTGGAAGAAATCGAAGCGGGCCTGGCAACAATGGAAAAGCCGGCGCCCTACGCGGTCAATCTGATCGTTCATGCCAGCAACCCGCGGCTCCAGGCTGACCTGGCGATCTGCATCGAGCACAAAGTACCTATCGTCATTACCAGCCTTGGCGCGGTAAAAGAGCTGGTGGATGCGGTGCATGGGTATGGCGGCCTGGTTTTTCACGACGTGACCACTCGCCGTCACGCCGAAAAAGCCGCAGAAGCAGGTGTAGACGGCTTGATTGCCGTCGCGGCCGGCGCTGGAGGGCATGCCGGGACCTGGAGCCCTTTCGCTTTGGTCGCCGAAATTCGGCAGTTCTTTGATAAAACCCTGCTGCTCGCAGGATGTTTGAACCACGGCCATCAGATTTTGGCGGCGCAACTGCTCGGCGCGGATCTGGCCTACTTCGGAACGCGGTTCATTGGCACGACAGAAAGTCACGCGTCCGACGCTTATAAAGAGATGTTGCTCACATCCAGGGCCGCAGACATCGTGCATACTCCCGCAGTATCCGGCGTGCCAGCCAGTTTCATGCGCCAGAGCCTGGAAGATGCCGGCTTCGACCTGCTTGCCCTGCAGAACAAGAGCGCGGCAGATTCCGGATCGAAACTCAAACCGCTGAATGATGAAGCCAAGGCCTGGAAGACCGTATGGTCCGCAGGCCAGGGTGTTGGTGAGATCAATGATTTACCCAGCGTCGATCAATTGATCGCGCGCCTGGATAAAGAATACCGCCAGGCACAAGCCCGGGCGGCACAGCTCGGAGGCCAATGGCCCCGCTGAACCCAAAAAATACAAACCAACTTTGAAAGACAAGGATGCCAGGCATGAGCGAAACCCGCTTCAACATTGTATTCGACGGAGCCCTGTTGCCAGGCGTCGATACCACCACCGCCAAGCTGAACCTCGCGGAGCTGTTCAAGAGTGATGTCAGCGCCATTGAACGATTGTTCAGCGGTCGCAAGGTGTCGCTTAAAAACAACCTGTCCCAGGGCGACGCGCAGAAGTACCTGGAAGCGCTGCATAAAAGCGGCATCGATGCACGAATCGAAGCAGAACCGTCCCTTCAGCTGGACCTCGGCGAGGTGCAGGAATCGCCGCATCAGCCTAGCGGGCGCCACCCGGACACCATCATTGATCCCGTTTCGCCCTACGCGCCTCCCCGCGCCCCGGTAGGCGAAACGCTTGCCGAATACGGCCCGCTCAAGCCTTTCAGTTTCGATGGCCGTATCGGGCGCCTGCGATACCTGGCCTGGACCATGGTTCTGACACTGGCGGTAATGCCCGTGGTCGGGATTGCATTCTGGTTGAGCCTGTCCTGGTTGCTCGTCGCCAGCTCAACGACCGCGATGATCATCGGCGGACTCGTAGCCGTAGCCGTCTTCCTCGCTTTTGCCTACGTGAGCATCCAGTTCAGCGCCCAGCGCCTGCACGATCTCGGCTGGTCCGGATGGCTGTGGTTGCTCAACCTGGTGCCGTTCGTGGGCAGCCTCTTCCCATTCGTCCTCATATTCGCTCCCGGCAATAGTGGCCCGAATCGCTACGGCCCTCCACCTCCGCCCAACAGCACCGCGGTCAAGGTCCTTGCCTGGCTGTGGGTCGTCCTGATCGCCCTGATTTTCATCGGTGCATTGGCTGGCGCGTTCAGCAGCATCGGCGAGGAGTACGGCAGCAGCTCCTTGAGCAGCTATGAAAGCAGCGAATCCATTGACGAATCGGCCGAAGAACCGGCCGCCGAAGCAGCCGAGCCAGCCGCACCTTCTGTAGACTACGAAGAAGAGGAACAATAAGCGCGCTTTGCGCCGGTGACAGCTCAGTCCACCGGCGCCCTGCGCGGCGATGGAGAACTGCATGACCCGTTACGCTCTGATCACTGGTGCTTCCAGTGGTATCGGCCTGGCCATGGCCGAAGCATTGGCCCGGCGTGGGCGCAACCTTATATTGGTGGCTCGACAGCGTGATCGGCTGGAAAGTATTGCAACAGAATTGACCCAACGGTTTGGCGTAGAGGTGCTGTTCCGCGCCTGCGACTTGGGCGAACCCCTTCGACTCTCGGGCTTCCTGCTGGAATTGGAGGAAGGCGAGCGCCAGATCGATCTGCTCGTCAACTGCGCCGGCATCGGCACCAGCGGTCCGTTCCTGGCCCAGGATTGGATGACCGAACAAGACCTGATCGAAGTGAATATCCTGGCCCTCACACGTCTCTGCCATGCAATAGGCAACAGCATGGCGTTGCATGGCGGCGGCCAGATACTCAACGTCGCATCGACTGCGGCCTTCCAACCCGGTCCCTGGATGAGTACGTATCACGCCAGCAAAGCCTACGTGCTGCATTTCTCCGAAGCCCTGCGGGTCGAATTGAAAAAATGTGCAATCCACGTCTCGGTGCTGTGCCCCGGGCCGACGCGCACGGACTTTTTCGCGAAGGCACAACTGGATGAACAGAAACTCAACGGTAAGAAGAAACTGATGAGCCCCGAAGAGGTTGCGCTCTATGCCGTTCGGGCGCTGGACAGGAATCGAGCCATCATCATTCCCGGACGCCGCAATCGCTGGTTCGCCGCGCTGCCGCGATTGGGACCACGCTGGCTGGTCCGGACCGTCAGCGGCATGCTCAACAAGGCCTGCTGTCCGCGCTGATTTCTTCAAGCTGAAAATCCCGGGCTGGCAAACCGGGCCTTAAGTACACTCGACCTCGACTAAACCAATGGAGAGACAGCTGTGGATACCTTGTTTACCAAGATCATCAACCGGGAAATCCCGGCGAAGATCATCTATGAGGATGACCAGGTCCTGGCCTTCCACGATATTGCTCCACAGGCACCGGTTCACTTCCTGGTCATTCCAAAGAAACCGATCCGCACCCTCAATGACCTGGCCGAGGACGACAAGGGACTGGCTGGGCATATCCTGTTCACCGCCCAGCGCCTGGCCCTCGAGCTGGGTTGTGAAGAAGGCTTCCGGGTGGTGATGAACTGCAATGAACTCGGTGGGCAGACCGTCTATCACATTCATATGCATGTGCTCGGACAGCGCCAGATGAATTGGCCGCCGGGCTGATCCATGATCCAACGCAAATCCCCAGCGGCCGATTGAGTTAAACTGGCCGCCGAGATTTTTTCCGGAGGTAAGCATGACTACCCAACGTCACTACTCGCCCATCGATCGCCTGCTGCTGCAGGCCGACACTGCGATGCGTACGCTGTTGCCCTTCAGTGGCCAGCCGTACCGCCCATCGCCGGCCATCGTGCAGCCGGACGTGCAGATGAGCGATGAAGAGACTCGCCATGTGGCCGGACTGATGCGTATCAACCATACCGGTGAAGTCTGCGCCCAGGCGCTCTACCAGGGCCAGGCGCTGACAGCGAAGTTGCCGCAGGTACGCGAAGCGATGGAGCAGGCCGCCGAGGAGGAGATCGATCATCTGGTCTGGTGCGAGCAACGCATTCGCCAGTTGGGCAGCCACACCAGCGTGCTGAATCCGCTGTTTTATGGCATGTCATTCGGGATTGGCGCCGTGGCGGGCCTGATCAGCGACAAGGTCAGCCTTGGTTTCGTCGCAGCTACCGAACATCAGGTGTGCAAACACTTGAACGAGCACCTGCAGCAATTGCCCGTCGAGGATGAAAAGTCCCGGGCGATTCTTGAGCAGATGCGTGAAGATGAAGAGCACCACGCCGAGAGCGCTCTGGAAGCCGGCGGCTTCCGCTTTCCGGCTCCCGTCAAGTTCGGCATGAGCCTGCTGGCCAAAGTCATGACCAAGAGTACTTATCGGATCTGATAGCGAAAGCGGAACGAGGCCTTCCAAAATGAAAAAAGGCGACTGCCCCTGGACAGTCGCCTTTTTTCATAGCCGAAACTTTAGCGCGGCATATTGCGCGCGTAAAAAATTTCCAGCATTTCGTGCTTGACCCGCTCTTCCACCTGCCCACGCTGTTCAGCAGACAGATTGCTCGTGGCATCGCCAAACAGGTAGTTATCCAGCTCAAAGTCCTTGAGCAGCATTTTGGTGTGGAACAGGTTCTCCTGATACACGTTCACGTCCGTCATCTGGTAGGCGTCGCGCGTGTCTTCGGAAAGATAGTTCTGGATCGAATTGATTTCGTGGTCGATGAAATGCTTGTGGCCTTCCACATCCCGGGTAAACCCACGCACGCGATAATCCACGGTCACGATATCGGAATCGAATTGGTGAATCAGGAAGTTGAGGGCCTTGAGCGGTGAAATGACCCCACAGGTCGACACGTCGATGTCCACTCGGAACGTAGCGATGCCATCCACTGGATGGATTTCCGGATAGGTGTGGACCGTGATATGGCTCTTGTCGAGGTGGGCCAGGATAATTTCAGGCAACGGGCCCGGGGACTCTTCGATTTGGCTGTCGGTCGGTGTCACCGGCTCTTCCGAAATCAAGATAGTCACGCTGGCGCCCTGGGGCTCATAGTCCTGACTTGCTATGTTCAGGATGTTGGCACCAATGATATCGACAACTTCCGTGAGAATCTGCGTGAGGCGCTTGGCGTTGTACTCTTTATTGATGTACTCGACGTAGGCCTGCTGGTCTTGCGGGGTTTCCGCATAGCAGATGTCATAGATGTTGAAGCTCAAGGTCTTTGTCAGGTTATTGAACCCATGGAGCTTGAGTTTGCTTTTCACCGTTTGAAAACTCTCTGTGTATTGCGGCCTGGCCGCGTGATCAAGCATGCCCGTCAGATGCGAACGACGCATCTGCGTAGGACGGTTAACACCTCTTCGCGATGGCGATTTTGGTTGTCTGTCCAGGCAAGGGACCGGCCGCAAGCCGATCACTGCCCTGAAAAAAGTGGCGCATTATGCAGACGTCAGCTTCTGATCGCCAGAGCTTGCACCGCTTTTGTGATGGTTGGATGTCGATTCAACCCAATTCGATGATTTCATAATCGTGAGTGATTTCAACACCGGCGGCGCCGAGCATGATCGAGGCCGAACAATATTTCTCGGCCGACAGCTCGATGGCGCGCTTGACCTGGGCCTCTTTCAGCCCCCGGCCCTTCACCACAAAGTGCATGTGGATCTTGGTGAAAACCTTAGGATCCTCGGTCGCGCGCTCGGCTTCCAGGAAGGCTTCGCAACTTTCGACCGCTTGGCGCGACTTCTTGAGGATGCTGACTACATCGAAATTGCTGCAGCCACCAACACCCAGCAGCAACATTTCCATTGGCCGAACACCCAGGTTCCGCCCTCCGGCATCCGGCGGGCCATCCATGACGACCACATGACCGCTGCCCGACTCACCGAGGAACATGGCTTCGCCAGCCCATTGGATGCGTGCCTTCATCGCCAAGACTCCACTGTCATAAAAAGGGGGCGCCAGCTTAGCACAGCCCCCCGCGATGGCGGCTTCCGCCTGAAGGTACCCGGCGCAGATACACGTCAGTAAATTCTCAAATTATTAAGAACGCCTCTGTTAAGCTGGCGCCCAGTCAATGGCGTATGGCCAGCTTTTGCAATGGCTACTCGCCTTCATAAAAAACCAAACCACCAAACCGCGCAGTTTTTCGGGACACAACCATGGTTGCCATTACTCCCACGTCCAAGATCAAAAATCTCGACAAGCTCTTGATGCATTGCCAGCGTCGCCGCTACCCCGCCAAACACAGCATCATTTGCGCGGGGGACCGTTCCGACACGCTGTTCTTCATCATCAAGGGATCAGTCACTATCCTGATCGAGGACGATGAAGGACGGGAGATGATCATCGCCTACCTCAATTCGGGGGACTTCTTCGGCGAGTTGGGTTTGTTCGAACAGGCCGGCAAGGAGCAAGAGCGCAGCGCTTGGGTGCGGGCGAAAGTCGAATGTGAAGTCGCAGAAATCGGCTACAGCAAATTTCGAGAGCTGTCGCAGCAGGATCCGGACATTCTTTTCGTCCTCAGCGGACAAATCGCCCAGCGCCTGCGCAACACCACGCGCAAGGTAGGCGACCTCGCCTTCTTCGACGTAACCGGTCGTGTCGCCCGTTGCCTTTTGGACCTGTGCAAGCAACCCGACGCCATGACCCACCCCGACGGCATGCAGATCAAAGTGACGCGTCAGGAAATCGGCCGCATTGTCGGCTGCTCCCGCGAGATGGTTGGCCGTGTGCTCAAGGACCTGGAAGAACGCAACCTGGTCAGCGTCAAAGGCAAGACGATGGTGGTCTTCGGCACCCGCTAGAGGCTGTCCAGCAGTGCCTGATACAGGGTCTCAAGTCGCTCCAGGGCGTGGGGCGCGGGGAATTTTTCATGAAGGGCAATATGGCTCCCGGCACGCACGCGTTGCTCCAGGCCACAGGCTTCATTGAAACGATTGACCGCCGCGACCATGGCTTCGCGCTCGTCGTCCAGCAGTAGTGCGCCATGCACCAAGCCTACCGGACGCTGCCCTCCCTTGCTCTGTCGCCAACGCTGGGCGGTGCCTACCATCTTCCGACCGTCCAGATTGACATTGAAGCGCCCATCACAAAAAGCGCCCGCCACTTCCCCTAGCGACGCCACCCCGCCCAATTCATCGAGCAACTGGCAGATGGGATCGCACAACCGACGATAGGCGGTTTCGATCCGCCCATGATCACCTTCACTGCGCGGCGGTGCGTAGACCAGCGCGATATTGATCGTCGCGGCTGATTGAGGCACCGGCTCACCGCCGGTTTCGCGCAGGAGCACCGGCCAGCCATGGGCGGCTGATACTTCGCAGGCGATGTCGAATCCCGGCAAGCGACTCAAGCGACGCGGCATGACCAGCGCGCGGTCATTCGGTTGCCAGAACAGCAAGTCGGATTCAGCCTCACCGGCGCAGACGCTCGCCAGTAAATCCTGCTCGGCTTGCAAGCCGTTTTCGACAGTAAAGGAAATGACGGGAGGCATTCGTTCAGTCCAACGTCGAGCCGGTCACCGGAACGCCGCGCTCGGGAAAGAACAACCGTTGCAATTCCATGCCCGGGCTTTCGGCCCGCATGAACGCTTCGCCCACCAGGAACGAATACACGTCACTGACTTCCATCAACTCGACATCGGCCCGGTTGAGGATGCCGCTTTCGGTGATGACCAGCCGATCACGGGGGATTCGCGGCAACAGGTCCAAGGTCGTTTCCAAGCTGACTTCAAAGGTGTGCAGGTTGCGATTGTTCACGCCGACCAGCTTGGTATCCAGGGTCTTGAGGGCCCGCTCCAGCTCTTCGCCGTCGTGGACTTCCACCAACACATCCAAGCCGACGCCCTTTGCCACCGCGGCCAACTCGGCCATCTTCACGTCGTCCAGCGCGGAAACGATCAACAGCACGCAATCGGCGCCCAAGGCCCGGGCCTCGACGATCTGGTACGGGTCGATCATGAAATCCTTGCGGATCACCGGCAGCTTGCATGCCGCCCGCGCCTGCTTGAGATAGTCGTCGGCGCCCTGGAAAAAATCCACATCGGTCAGCACCGAAAGGCAGGTCGCGCCGCCCTTCTCGTAGCTCTTGGCGATGTCGGCCGGAACGAAATGCTCGCGAATCACACCTTTGCTGGGGGAGGCCTTCTTGATTTCGGCAATCACCGCCGGCTGCTTCTTCTTCGCCTGGTCGATCAGCGCCTGGGCAAAGCCGCGAGGCGCATCGGCCGAACGTGCGAGACTTTCCAACTCGGCCAGGCTGACCCGGGCACTGCGCTCGGCGACTTCCTGCTTCTTGCGAGCCAGAATATTTTCCAGAACCGTTGGCACGCTCATCCTTCATTCTCCACTTTGAATACGGCGGTAAACGCGCCCAATTCTTCCAGTTTTTCTCGGGCCAGGCCGGTGTGCAGCGCATCATGGGCAAGCTCGACACCCTGCTTGAGGCTGCTGGCGTGATCGGCGGCGTACAACGCGGCACCCGCGTTGAGCACGATCATCTCGGCTGCCTTCTGGCCATTCTCGGTCTTACGACGCCCCAAGGCATCGCGGATCAGTTCCAGCGACTGGGCCGGGCCATCCACTGCCAGCCCATGGAGGCTCTGGCTCTTCATGCCCAGGTCCTCGGGTTCGACCCAATATTGCGTAATCTGATCATTTTTTAGCTCAGCCACGAAGGTGGGTGCCGCCAGGCTGAACTCATCCAGGCCATCCTTCGAATGGACCACCAGCACGTGCTTGCTGCCCAGACGTTGCAATACCTCGGCCAGAGGCAGGCACAACGCCTCGCTGAACACTCCCACCACCTGATGCTTCACACCGGCCGGATTCGTAAGCGGGCCGAGCATATTGAACAGCGTGCGCAAGCCCAACTCCCGACGGGGCGCGGCGGCATGCTTCATGGCGCTGTGGTGGGTCTGGGCGAACATGAAACCGATGCCCACGCTATCGATGCAGCGAGCCACCTGGACCGGGGTCAGGTTCAGGTAGATACCCGCTGCCTCCAGCAGGTCGGCACTGCCGCTCTTGCCCGAGACCGCACGGTTGCCATGCTTGGCGACAGTGCAACCCGCCGCAGCGACGACAAATGCCGAGGCGGTGGACACGTTGAAGATATTGGCCCCATCACCGCCGGTCCCTACCACGTCCACCACGCCGTCCAGCGTCTTGAGTTCGACCTTGTCCGCCAGTTCCCGCATGGTGGTCACGGCACCGACGATTTCGTCGATGCTCTCGCTCTTCATGCGCATGGCCATCATGAACGCACCAATCTGCGCATCCGTGCATTGGCCAGTCATGATTTCGCGCATCACGTCGCGCATTTCATCGGTGCTCAGGTCGAGCTGGCCGACGATACGGTTCAGGGCTGTCTTGATATCCATGAAAAGTCCTTAGCGCGTGCCGCCGGTTTGTTTGAGGAAGTTGGCGAACAGCTCGTGGCCCTGTTCAGTGAGGATAGACTCAGGGTGGAATTGCACACCTTCGATATTTAACGTCTTGTGTCGCAATCCCATGATCTCGTCGACCGAACCGTCTTCGAGCTGGGTCCAGGCAGTCAACTCCAGGCAGTCGGGCAGGGTAGCGTGCTTGACGACGAGGGAGTGGTAGCGGGTGACGGTAAGCGGGCGATTCAGGCCTTCGAATACGCCCTTGTCTTCATGGAACACCGGGCTGGTCTTGCCATGCATGACTTGTCGGGCGCGCACGACATCGCCACCGAACGCCTGTCCGATCGACTGGTGGCCCAGGCACACGCCGAGGATCGGCAGCTTGCCGGCAAAATACTTGATGGCTTCGATGGAAATGCCCGCTTCGGTCGGCGTACATGGGCCAGGGGAGACCACGATGCGCTCGGGCTTGAGGGCCTCGATTTCGGCAATGGTCAGCTCGTCGTTGCGCACCACCTTGACCTCGGCACCGAGCTCGCCAAGGTACTGCACAACGTTGTAGGTAAAGGAGTCGTAATTATCGATCATCAGCAACATGGCGTAGCAACCTTTTGATTCACTGACTTAAAAACGGCCTTTGGGACGGGAAAACCCTTGGCCACAGGTTGTCGAGGGAGGACTTCAGTCGCCTGAAGTCTGCTCCGCCAACGCCACGGCACGGAACATCGCCCGACGCTTGTTCAGGGTTTCTTCCCACTCCAATGCCGGCACCGAGTCGGCAACGATGCCACCGCCAGCCTGTACGTGCAGTTCGCCGTTCTTGATGACCGCGGTACGAATCGCAATGGCGGTGTCCATGTTGCCGTTCCAGGCGAAGTAACCCACCGCCCCGCCGTACACACCGCGCTTGACCGGTTCCAGTTCGTCGATGATCTCCATCGCCCGGATTTTCGGTGCGCCGGACAACGTGCCGGCCGGCAGGATCGCCCGCAAGGCGTCCATGGCCGTCAACCCGGCTTTCAACTGCCCGGTAACGTTGGACACGATGTGCATCACGTTGGAATAGCGCTCGATGACCATTTTCTCGGTGAGCTTCACCGAACCGATCTCCGAGACACGCCCGGTGTCGTTGCGCCCCAGGTCGATCAGCATCAGGTGCTCGGCGATTTCCTTGTCGTCCGACAGCAGGTCCTCTTCGAGGGCCCGGTCCGCCTCCCCCGTGGCGCCACGGGGGCGAGTACCGGCGATCGGTCGGACGGTGATCAGGTTGTCTTCGACCCGCACCAGCACTTCCGGCGAACTGCCCACGACGTGGAAATCGCCGAAATTGAAGAAGTACATGTAGGGTGTCGGGTTGAAGCAGCGCAACGCCCGGTAGAGATCGATGGGTGCCGCCTTGAAGTCGATGGACATCCGTTGCGACGGCACCACTTGCATGCAGTCACCGGCGAGGATGTATTCCTTGATGGTATCGACGGCCCGTTCGTAGTCATCCTGGGTGAAGCTGGAACGGAACACCGGGTCGGCGGCCGACTGCTTGCTGAAATCCAGGCCTGGGCGCGGCGTGAGCGGTTGACGGAGCTTTTCCAGCAGCGCCTGCAGGCTTTTCTGACCTTGCTCGTAGGCATCTTCCTGGGACGGGTCTGCCAGGACAATCGCATGCATCTTGCCGGCGAGGTTATCGAAGACCACCACAGCGTCGGAGACCATCAGCAAGATGTCCGGCACGCCCAGCGGGTCGGGGTTCGGGCAGGTGCCGAGACGTTTTTCCACGTAGCGCACGCAGTCGTAGCCGAAATATCCGACCAGGCCACCGTTGAAACGGGGCAGGCCCGGGATGGTTGGCACGTTGTAGCGGGCCTTGAAGGATTCGACGAACGCCAGCGGGTCCTCGACGTCGAGGCTTTCGATCTCGACGCCGTCGTGGGTCACGCTGATGCGATGGTCATGCACCCGCAGCACCGTACGGCACGGCAAGCCAATCATGGAGTAACGACCCCATTTCTCGCCGCCCTGCACCGATTCGAGCAGGTAGGAGTTGGGCTGGTCGGCCAGCTTGAGGTAGATCGACAGCGGCGTGTCGAAGTCGGCCAGGGTTTCGCAGGCGAGCGGGATGCGGTTGTAGCCGGCAGCGGCTAGACGCAGGAATTCTTCGCGGATCATGGGGTGCCTCGTGGCAAGAGGAGCTGACAGTCAGGTATGCAAACGCGCCGGATAACCGGCCAGGATCAAGTCAGGCGCGCCAACGCCAGCGGGCCAGGGCCTTCATGACTTTCATCCAGAGTTTGCGAGTGACCACCACGATGGCGTTTCCAGAAGAGGATTGAACAGCGTCGGGCAACGTTATCTCAGCGGCCGGGTCCAGGCAACCGGGAATTAACAGACGCAAGTCATCGATCACCAACGTCGGAAACTCTTCGGCGATCGGCCGGCCATGGTTATAACCGTAGCTCAACGCCACGCACTTGACGCCTGCCGCTTTCGCCGCCAGCACATCGCTGCGCGAATCACCGACGAACAACGACTGTGAGGCCGGGATGTTGGCCATTTTCATCACGAAGAACAGCGCCGCAGGGTCGGGCTTTTTTTGCGGCAACGTATCGCCGCCGATGATCCAGCGGAAATAACGGCCGATTTTCATCTGGTCCAGCAGCGGCGCGACAAAGCGCTCCGGCTTGTTGGTGATCAGCGCCATCTCCACGCCTTGCTTGTGCAGCCATTTGAGCGCGGAACGCACACCGGGGTAGACCACGGTCAGTGCGTGGTTGCCTTCGTAGGCTTCATTGAACAGCTCCATCGCCCGTTCGGCTTCGGCTTCATCGACGCCTAGGGCATCGATGTGGTTGGCCAGGGCCCGGCGCACCAGCATCGGCGCACCGTTGCCCACCCACTGGCGCACCGCGTCGATGCCGGCAGGTGGGCGTCCGAGCTTGAGCAGCATGCTGTCCACGGCGGCCGCGAGATCCGGTACCGAATCGACCAGCGTGCCATCCAGGTCGAACATCACCAGGCGCGGCAGGCTGCCGGGAAACAGCTGCTCGAAGCCGCTCATGGACGCGCCAGGGCCAGTTCGGCGCGCATTTTTGCAATCACCTCTTGGTAGTTCGGCGCATTGAAGATCGCCGAACCGGCGACAAAGGTGTCGGCGCCGGCCGCAGCGATTTCACGGATATTGTTCACGTTCACGCCGCCGTCGATTTCCAGGCGGATGTCACGGCCCGAGGCATCGATCAATGCACGAGCTTCACGCAGCTTGTCGAGGGTGCCCGGGATGAATTTCTGCCCGCCGAAGCCAGGGTTGACGCTCATCAGCAGGACCATGTCGACCTTGTCCATCACGTATTTCAAGACGTCCAGCGGCGTAGCCGGGTTGAATACCAGGCCGGCCTTGCAACCGCCTTCGCGGATCAGTTGCAGGGAGCGATCGACGTGCAGCGTGGCTTCCGGGTGGAAGGTGATGTAGGTCGCGCCCGCCTCGATGAAATCACCGACGATGCGGTCCACCGGGCTGACCATCAGGTGCGCGTCGATCGGCGCGGTGATGCCGTACTTGCGCAGCGCCGCGCAGACCATCGGGCCGATGGTCAGGTTGGGCACGTAGTGGTTGTCCATGACATCGAAGTGAACGATGTCGGCCCCGGCGGCCAGAACGTTGTCCACTTCCTCGCCCAGGCGGGCGAAGTCGGCGGAGAGAATCGACGGAGCAATAGCGAAGGGCTGCATGACGCACCTGTTTTGAGCGAAATCACGATGGCGCGCATTGTATACCTCAAGATTTGGCGCGCCCACCGTGACAGGCGATCAATACGCCGCGCGGTAGATCTTCTCGATATCGGCGGCGCTCAGTTGGCGCGGATTGTTGCGCATCAGGCGCTCGATCCCCGCAGCCTCCACCGCCATGGACGGGATCACGTCCTCGGTCACGCCCAGGCCGCTCAGGCCTTGGGGGATCTGCACGGCGGCGCACAAGGCGACCATCGCATCGACAGCCTCGTCGGCGGCCGCAAGGTCGCTCAGGTGAGCGGTCCTGATGCCCATGGCCTCGGCAATGTCGCGCATGCGCTCGACACACGCCATTTTGTTCCACGCCATCACATAGGGCAGCAGCAACGCATTGGCGACCCCGTGGGATACATGGAAACGCCCGCCCAACGGATAAGCCAGCGCATGCACCGCCCCAACCCCGGCATTGCCGAACGCCATGCCGGCCATCAGGCTGGCGGTGGCCATGTCTTCACGGGCTTGCAGATGGTTAGGGTTGGCGTAGGCCTTGGGCAGGGCCCGGGTGATCAGCTTGATTGCGCCGATGGCCAGTGCATCGGTAATCGGCGAGGCATTGAGCGACAGGTAGGCCTCGATGGCATGCGCCAGCGCATCGACACCACTGGCAGCCGTTACGCTGCGCGGGCATGTGAGCGTCATCTGCGGGCTGACCAGCGCCACGTCCGGCAACAGATAATCGCTGACGATGCCTTTTTTCAGCTGGGCGGCCTTGTCGGAGAGGATCGCCACATTGGTCACTTCCGAACCGGTACCGGCCGTGGTGGGGATGGCGATCATGGGCGGGCCTTTGCGTGGCACCTGATCGACACCGAACATATCTTGCAACTCGCCGTGGTAACCGGCGTAGACACCCACGCACTTGGCGATATCGATGGCGCTGCCGCCGCCCAGGCCGATCAGGCCGTCATGGCCACCGTCGCGGTAGGCTTGCATGCAATCTTCGACGATGGCGATTTCCGGGTCCGGCATGACCCGGTCGAAAATCTCGTAGTCGCGTCCGCCCAGGTGCTGCAGCGCCAGCTCCACCGTGCCGGACTTGACCAGCGCCGCGTCGGTCACGATCAGTGGATTGTCGACGTCCAGGCGCGTCAGCTCGGCAGCCAGCTGCTCGATGGCAGCGGCGCCAGTGATCAGTTTGTGGGCGATCTTGAATGAGGAAAGACTCATGTGCGCGGCCTCTTGTTCGAGTATGGGCTGGCACAAGGATAGCTCGGGATTGAGGGTTGGCTGCGATTCAGCGCTTGAATACACCGCAAACCAAGTGTGGGAGCGAGCCTGCTCGCGAAAGCGGCGTGTCCATCGACATAAATGTCGGATGTGACACCGCATTCGCGAGCAGGCTCGCTCCCACAATGGTTTTTGCAGCGGGCCGTCAGGCTTGGGTGGTGCGCAGCTTCTCGCTACGCCCACGCAACCACTCCAGGGTCAGCAGCAGGATTACCGAGAAGGCAATCAGCAACGTCGCCGCCGCCGCGATGGTGGGGCTGAGGTTTTCGCGGATACCGCTGAACATCTGTCGTGGCAACGTTGCCTGCTCGGGACCGGCCAGGAACAGGGTTACGACCACCTCGTCGAACGACGTCGCGAAGGCGAACAGCGCTCCAGAGATCACGCCCGGGGCGATCAACGGCAGGGTCACCCGACGAAACGCCGTCAATGGCGACGCCCCGAGACTTGCAGCCGCCCGGACGAGGTTGTGGTTGAAACCCTGTAGTGTCGCCGAGACGGTAATGATGACGAACGGTACGCCCAGCACGGCGTGGACGATGATCAAGGAGAAGAAGCTGTTACCCATGCCCAGCGGTGCGAAAAACAGGTAGCTCGCCACGCCGATGATCACCACCGGTACCACCATCGGGGAAATCACCAGGGCCATCACCAGCGCCTTGCCCGGGAAATCGCCGCGAGTCAGGCCAATGGCCGCCAGCGTACCGAAGATCATCGCCAGCAATGTCGCCGCCGGGGCAACGATGATGCTGTTCTTCAAGGCCCGCATCCACTCCGCCGAAGCGAAGAAATCGTGATACCACTGCAACGAAAAGCCCTGCAGCGGGTACACCAGGAAGCTGCCGGAGTTGAACGACAACGGAATGATCACCAGCACCGGCAGGATCAGGAACAACAGGATCAGCCCGCAAAGTATGCGCAAGCTGTAGAACCACACCCGTTCCACGGGGGACATGTAAGGACTCAGCATTTCAGATCTCCCCTTAGCTCAGGCGCAGGCGACTGGCGCCCACCAGCCAGCTGTAAATCAGATAAAGCACGATGGTCGCCAGCAACAGCAGCCCGCCGAGCGCCGTCGCCATGCCCCAGTTGATGCTGGTGTTGGTGTAGAACGCGACGAAATAGCTGACCATCTGGTCGTTCGGGCTGCCCAGCAGCGCCGGGGTGATGTAGTAGCCGATGGCAAGGATGAACACCAACAGGCACCCGGCGCCGACACCGGCATAGGTCTGCGGGAAGTAGACCCGCCAGAAACTGGCGAACGGGTGGCAGCCCAGGGAAATCGCCGCCCGCATGTAGGTGGGCGAGATGCCCTTCATCACGCTGTAGATCGGCAGGATCATGAACGGCAGCAGGATGTGGACCATCGAGATGTAGACGCCGGTGCGGTTGAACACCAGCTCCAGCGGTTTATCGATGACACCCATGGCCATCAACGCGCTGTTGATCAACCCACCGGACTGCAGCAGCACGATCCACGCCGCCACCCGTACCAGGATCGAAGTCCAGAACGGCAGCAGCACCAGGATCATCAGCAGGTTGCTTTGCCGTGAAGGCAGGTTCGCCAGCAGGTAGGCCAGCGGATAGGCCAGGACCAGGCAGATCGCGGTGATCACCAGGCCCATCCAGAAAGTACGGGTGAAGATGTCCAGGTAGATCGCCTGGTCGGGGGTGGCTGGCGCCAGTTCGCCGAGATCGTCGATCCGGTGGTCGACAGCCGCCAACAGATAATACGGCGTGACGTTACTGGTGTTGCGGCGGATCACTTGCCAGTACGCCGGATCGCCCCAGCGCTCGTCGAGGCCTTCCAATGCTTCTTTATAAGAGGCGGGCTCAGTCGCGAACGGCAGCGCCCGGGCCGTTTTCGTCAGCAGGCTGCGATAACCGGCCGATTCCATGTTCAGTCGCTTGGACAAGTCGCCCAGCGTTTGATTTTTGCGGGCTTCAGCCAAGTCCTCGCTGGCAGCCTTGTACACCGGCTCGCCGGGCAAACCACGTCCGTCCCAGGCAGCGACGGCAGCGACGGTGCGCGGCATGGCGCCTACGACTTCCGGGTTGCTGACGCTTTTGAACAGCAGCGCGACGATCGGCACCAGGAACACCAGCAACAGAAACAGCACCAGCGGCGCGATCAGCGCCTGGGCCTTCCAGCGGTTGACCCGCTCGGCGCGCTTGAGCCGCTGCTTGAGTGTGGGGCTGGTGCCCGCGTTCAGTGGAACGGCGATGGCCATGGCGAACTCCGCAAATCTTCTTGATCGTTACAGGGGCGGCGAGCCGCCTCTGTTTATGGTGAAACGCAAATCCTGTAGGAGCTGGCGCAGCCTGCGATCTTTCGAGGTCCTCATGGACACTGAAGATCAAAAGATCGCAGCCTTCGGCAGCGCCTACTTCGCCGCCCAGGAGTTGAAGCGCTGCTCCAGCTGCTCGCCGTTGTCAGCCCAGAAGCTGACGTCGATCTGCACTTGGTTGGCGATGTTTTCCGGGGTGGTCGGCATGTCTTTCAAGACATCCTTGGCGAGCAACGGTACTGCCTGGGTGTTGGCCGGGCCGTAGGCGATGTTTTCCGAGTAGGTCTTCTGCTGCTGCGGAGCCACCGAATAGGCGATGAATTTCTTCGCCGCTTCGGCACGGGTCTTGTCCAGGCCACGCGGGATAGCCCACGCGTCGAAGTCGTAGATACCGCCGTTCCACACCACTTTCAGATTGCTTTCCTTCTGCACCGCGGCGATCCGGCCGTTGTAGGCCGAGCTCATGACCACGTCACCTGAAGCGAGGTATTGCGGCGGTTGCGCACCGGCTTCCCACCACTGGATGTTCGGCTTGAGCTCATCGAGCTTCTTGAAGGCGCGGTCCTGGCCATCCTTGCCGGCCAGCACTTTGTAGACGTCCTTCGGCGCCACGCCGTCGGCCATCAAGGCGAATTCCAGGGTGTATTTGGCACCCTTGCGCAGGCCGCGCTTGCCCGGGAATTGCTTGGTGTCCCAGAAGTCCGCCCAACTGGTCGGTGCAGTCTTCAGCTTGTCGGCGTTATAGGCCAACACGGTCGACCATACGAAGAAACCTACGCCACAAGGCTGGATGGCGCCCTTGACGTAGTCTTCGGCCTTGCCGAACAGCTTCGGATCGAGTTGCTCGAACATGTCTTCGTCACAACCACGGGACAACTCCGGCGACTCGACTTCAACCAGGTCCCAGGAAACGCTCTTGGTGTCGACCATGGCCTTGACCTTGGCCATTTCGCCGTTGTATTCGCCCGCCACGATCTTGCCATTGCCGGCCGCTTCCCACGGTGCGTAGAAGGCTTTGACCTGAGCCGCCTTGTTCGCCCCGCCGAAAGACACCACGGTCAGGTCCGGGCCCGCCGCCATCGCGCTTGCCGCACCCATCATGCCCAGTGTCAGGGCTGTGAACTTCAGGGATCTCAACATTTATTGTTCTCTCCACGTGCAGGGTTGGTGTTGGTACAGCTGGGGGCGATCAGTTCGCCTCTAGAAGGGGATCGAGCGCACGCACATGCTCGACTTGCCAGCCAAGCGGAACCACGTCCCCGACGGCGAGCGCGGGATCGAGCTCGGCAATCGGCTGTTTCACGAAGAAGTCATTCTTGCCGCAGACTTCCAGGCGAACCCGGACGTGGTCGCCCAGATAGATGAATTCCGCCACCCTCCCTGAGAAGCGGTTGACACATTGTTCGCTGGAGCCGTTAAGGCTCACCCGCTCCGGCCGGATAGACAGCGTGACCGGCTCGCCAGGCTTGCCGACATTGACGGCCAGGGCCTCGACTTTCTCGCCGCGTCCCAGCTCCACCAGGCAGCGGTCGCCGGTCTGGCTGTGCAGGCGACCGTTGAGGCGGTTGTTTTCGCCGATGAAGTTGGCGACGAAGGTGTTTTTCGGTTCTTCGTAGAGTGTGCGCGGCGGGGCGATCTGCTGGATCTCGCCCTGGTGGAACACGGCCACGCGGTCGGACATGGTCAGCGCTTCGCCCTGGTCGTGGGTCACGTAGACCACGGTCACACCGAGGCGCTGGTGCAGGTGCTTGATCTCCATCTGCATGTGTTCGCGCAATTGCTTGTCCAGTGCGCCGAGGGGTTCGTCCATCAGGACCAACTGCGGTTCGAACACCAGCGCCCGGGCCAGGGCCACCCGCTGCTGCTGGCCGCCGGACAACTGTGCGGGATAGCGCTGGGCGAAGGTGTCCAACTGCACCATGCTCAGGACACGCTTGACCCGGTCACCGACGTCGCTCTTGTTCAAGCCGCGCACGGTCAAGGGGAAGGCCAGGTTCTCGGCCACGGTCATGTGCGGGAACAGCGCGTAGTTCTGGAACACCATGCCGATGTCGCGCTTGTGCGGTGGCACGTTGTTGATAGAGCGACCGGCCAACTGGATCTCGCCAGCGGTCGGGGTCTCGAAACCGGCGAGCATCATCAGGCTGGTGGTCTTGCCCGAGCCGGAGGGGCCGAGCAGGGTCAGGAATTCGCCTTTGCGAATGTCCAGGTTGAGGTCCTTGACGATCAGGTTCTCGCCGTCGTAGCTCTTTTGCACACCACGAAAGCTGACCAGCACATCGCTGGTCCCCGCGCTTGAATCGACCTGGCTCATACCCGCACCTTTTGTATTGATGACTGCTTGTGAATCAAGCCTAGTGGAGCCTGGGGGCCACGCAAATCGGGGCGCAGGAGAGAATCACCTCAGCCGGATGGAAGAGTCGGGGTAGGGATTGCCCTACACGGATGGCGGGATTGAGTAAATGCAGCGGCGAGTTTCAAGCGGCACGCTGCAAGTAGGGGCGAATGTGGTATTGGGGCGTGTCGCAAATAGGTATGTCAGCGCATTTCCTTGTGGGAGCGAGCTTGCTCGCGATAGCGGTACATCAGCCAATATCAATGCAGCATGGGCCGACGCAATCGCGAGCAAGCTCGCTCCCACAAGGGGACGCGTGGGGGGTTAGAGCAACTTGTGCTCCATCGCGTATTTCACCAATTCGGCCAGCGAGGTGATGTTGAGCTTCTGCATCAGCCGCGCCTTGTGGGTGCTGATGGTCTTGCTGCTCAAGGCCAACTGCTGGGCTATGTCGTTGACATTGGCGCCCTGGGCGAGGCGCTCGAAGACCGAGAATTCGCGCTCCGACAACAGCGAATGCAGCGGTCGGGTGTCGGTCAGGCCGACTTCGAAGACCATGCGGTCGGCCAGGTCCGGGTCGATGTAGCGCCCGCCCGCCGCGACCTTACGAATCGCCATGAGCAGCAAGGCTGGATCGCTGTCCTTGGTGGCATAGCCGGCGGCGCCGACCTTCAGGGCACGAGCGGCCATCTGCGCCTCGTCATGCATCGACAGCACCAGGATCGCCGGTGGATTGTTCAGCGCCCGGATCCGTGGGATTGCCTCCAGGCCGTTGACCCCCGGCATGGAGATATCCAGCAGCACCACTTCGCAGGGCACGTGGCGCAGGGTCTCGAGCAACTGCTCGCCGTTGCTCGCCTCCCCCGCGACCACCAGATCCTTGGCCAGGCCGATCAACTGCTTGATGCCTTCACGGACGATGGTGTGGTCTTCGGCTACCAGTACACGGATCACGTTCTTCTCCAGGTTCAGGATCTTCGCGAGCAGGCTCGCTCCCACAGCTTTTGTCTATCCCATCAAGCCTCATGCAATGGCACGCGCACCGACAAGGTCGTGCCCTCCCCCGGCTCACTGTCGAGGGTCAACTGCCCGCCCATGATCAATACGCGCTCACGCATGCCAACCAGGCCAAAGGACGTTGGCCGTCCCGCATCAGTAATGAATCCTACACCGTCATCGCTGACTGTCAGACACAACTGGTCGTCTTCCCGCACCAGCGTCAACTCTACGGTATGCGCCTGGGCATGGCGCATCACATTGGTCAGCGCCTCCTGGAGTATCCGAAACAGGCCGATGGCCTTGGCGTCGCTCAAGGGCGGCAGGTTGTCAGGTACCTGCACCAGGCAAGGAATCTGCGTACGCGCCTCGAAACGCCGGGCCTGCCATTCGATGGCCGAGGCGATACCGGCGTCCAGGATCGGCGGGCGCAGCGCCGTCGCCACGTCGCGCACCAACTGGAACAGCTGCGCAATCAGGCGCTTCATGCTGTTGAGCCGTTCCTGCAGGCCCGGATCGAGTTGTGCGTAGGCCAATTCACACATGGAAGTTTCAAGCTTCAGTACCGTCAGCATCTGACCCAGTTCGTCGTGCACTTCCCGGGCGATCCGCGCCTTTTCCTCTTCCCGTACGCTTTCCAGGTGCGCCGACAGTTCACGCAATTGCTCCCGGGAACTGGCCAGCTCCAGTTCGATGCGCTTGCTGTCGGTGATGTCCCAGACGATACCGTCCCAGACGTAGGCGCCATCTTCGAGGCGACGGGTGATCGCCTTGATTTCGGCCCAGCGCTCCAGGCCTTCGCGGGTCAGGATGCGTCCCTGCCAAGACCAATCGCTGTCGCTGTCCAGCGCCTGGTCCTGGGAACGGTGATAGCCAGACTTGTCTTCGGGGTGCACCAGACTGCGCAGCCCGGTATCGCTACGGGCCAGGGTTGCCGGGGAATAGCCCACCAGGCTTTCGCTGCCTTCACTGATGTAGGCAAAGTCGATCTGTCCGGTCACCGATGCCCGCTCCAGGCGAAAGACCATTCCCGGAACGTTGGCGGCGATGCCCTGCAGGCGCGCCTCGCTTTCGCGCAAAGCCGCCAGCGCACGTCGACGTTCCGTCACGTCGTTGAGGTAGACCACCAGGTATTCGGCATCACGAAAACGCAGGAAACTCAAGGAAACGTCGGCCGGCAGGATGCTCCCATCCGCCCGCACGCACTCGGTCTCGAAACTCTGCGGCCCCTCCTCACTGGCACGGGCACGCTTCCACAGGTTCAGCCAGCGATCCATGTGCAGGCCCGGCTCGAAATCGATCAGTGGCCGGTCGATGATCGCGCCCGGCGCGTAGCCGAGCATGGTTTCGGCAGCGCGGTTGGCGTAGCGCACATGGCTGTCCCAATTGACCCAGAGGATGCCGACAGTGCTCTGGTCGATGGAAAACTGGGTCAAGCGCAAGGCTTCTTCGCTGGCGGTGCGTTGGGCGATGTCTTCCCGCGCGGCACGCAGGCGACGCTCCACTGAGCGTTGCTGGCGGCGCTGCCAGAATACGATGGCCACGCTGCTGAGCAACATTGCCAGGAGCAACAGCGTCAGGTTCTGCCAGAAGCCCGGGGTCTCGGTCAGGCGTGGATATTTTGGCTTGAGCCAGCGGCTGTGCAGTTGTTCCAGGTCCTTGGCGGGAATGGCCTGCAGGGCACTGTCGATGATATCGGCCAGTTGCGGCCAATCACGGCGCGTGGCGACCCGCAGCAATTGCGGCGAACCGATGTCACCCACCACCGCCAACTCGGCGAATTCGGGTTCGACCATCAGCCGTCCAAGTTGCGCCTCGTCGACCACCGCGTATCGGGCCTGCTGGGTCAGCAACAGCTGCAAGGCTTCACGCTCCAACGGCACCCCCTGCAAGTTGAGCGCCGGATAGTTGCTGCGCAGATAATCGGCGGTGGCGCTGGGCATGCGCACCGCAACCCGGCTCTGGGTGTCGAGTTTCTCCAACTCCACGCCCTCGGCGCCTTTCTGCGCGCCAACGATCAGTTGCGGCACACGCATATAAGGGTCGGAAAATTGCCAGAGCCTGAGCCCCCCCGGGGTCTGGGTCAGGCCCGGCGCGACATCCACTTCGCCATCGCGCACTGCCTCTTCCAGTTGCGCGACGTCTTGAAAGTTGCGCCAGGTCAGTTCGACGCTCAAAGCCTTGCCCAACCACTGCATCAGCTCGACGTTGGTACCGGACAAACGCTGCAAGCGCCGGTCGTATTGCGCGTACGGTGCCTGCAGCACCAGGCCGACCCGTAGCTGCGGATGCTCCGCCAACCACTGGCGCTGGACGCCATTGAGTTGCACGTCATGGGTCTGTGGCGCAGGCGCGGCCCAGGCCATCAAGGGAAGCCATAAACAGCCGATAACCCACAGGCAGCAAAAACGCATCATCGAAGTCTCACGCACTGACAAATACTGACCAACCCATTAGGCTGCCGGAAATACTTCTGGTCATGGAATATCCGATGCCCTCTGTTTATCGCCTGGCGTTGCCAGCATTGTGCCTGTCGCTGATACTGCCGAGTGCATTTTCTGTGCACGCCGGCGAACCAGCCCCCGCCGCTGCGGAACAACCCGCCGAAGAGAAGCCGGCCGAACGTCAACCCTTGCTCGAGCGTAGCCAGGAAGAAGCGGCGGCGCTTGCACGAAAGGTCCCGTCCCAGGAACAACAACAGCTACAAACCGGCAGCGATGCTTTTCTTGCGCTGTGGAAGCCAGCCAACACCAGCGACCCCAAGGGCGCGGTCATCATAATCCCCGGCGCAGGCGAAACAGCTGACTGGCCTCAAGCAATCGGCCCGTTGCGCAAAAAGTTGCCGGATGCCGAATGGGGCAGCCTGAGCATCACGCTGCCAGACCTGCAAAGCGACGTCATCGCGCCCCGCACCGTGGAAACACCGCCCGAAACCAAACCGGCGGACGTAGCGGCCGCAGCGCCGGACGCCACCACCGCCGCCCCCATCGAGCAAGTTGCCGGGGGCGAAGCCGATGCGGCAGATCCCGCCATCGCCGAAACCGGTGAAGAACATGCCAAGGCCGACGCCGAACGGATTTTTGCCCGCATCGATGCGGCGCTGGCCTACGCCGAACAGCAGAGCGCCCGCAGCATCGTGCTGCTGGGCCACGGCACCGGTGCCTATTGGGCGGCGCGCTACCTCAGCGAAAAGCAGCCCGCGCAGATCGAACGCTTCGTGATGGTCGCGGCCCAAACGCCCGTCACCGCCACGCCGGGCCTGGCCGAACTGACGCCCACCCTGAAGCTGGCCACCGCCGACATCTTCTATATGGACAAACCATTGAATCGCAACGCGGCCCTGGAACGCCTGCAAGCGAGCAAGCGATTGAAGGGGTCGAATTTCAGCCAGGTCGCCCTCAAGGCGTTGCCCAACGCAGCGGCGGAGCAGGAACAGTTGTTCCGGCGGGTTCGGGGTTGGTTGAATCCACAAAGCCCGGGGGAGTAAGACTTCCCCCAGTTCTGAACGACAGCTCTTGTGGCGAGGGAGCTTGCTCCCGCTCGGCTGCGGTAGGAGCTGCCGAAGGCACGGGCCGCGTTCGGACGATCTTTTGGTCTTGATCTTTCGCTTAAGGCTCAACGGGTGCTGGAAAGATCGCAGCCTCGCTTCGCTCGGCAGCTCCTACACGCCAGCGGGAGCAAGCTCCCTCGCCACGGGCATGAGCATGAGCGCGGTGAATCAGCGGAAATCCCGCCGTTCGCGAATCAGCCTATAGGCGTTATGCAGCTCCCGGGTCCTGTCGGTCGCTTCACGCACCTGCAAGGGCGTCGCCCCGCTACCGGCGATCTTGTCCGGGTGATGACGGCTGAGCAGCCGACGGTAAGCCCGCTTGATCTGTGACGGCTCACTGGTGGCGGAAACGCCCAGCAGCCGCAACGCCTCCTGGTAAGTCACGCCGCTGCTGGGTCGCGACAGTTTCTGCGGTTCGTAATCGATCGCCAGCGCCTGGACCTGCTGCGGCGTCCAGCCCAGCCACTTGCCCCATTGGGCAAGCAACTCGCGCTCACTCGCACCTGCGCGGCCATCGGCCCACACCATCCGCCAGCAAGCCCGTAGCACGCCTTCAGCCGCATGGGGCTGGAGGGCGAGGCGGCGCAGATAACCGCGCAAGCGATCGTGCTCGGACTTGCCCCGGTTGAACGCCGCGATGGCGCGACGTTGCGCCGGCTCGCTCAAGTCGAGCGCGCGCATCTCTTGGCGAGCCTGCTGGATATGCCCATCGACGACGCGCCCGTCGCTTTTCGCCAGGCGTCCGAGCAACACAAACAACAATTCATCGTTGCGCAACGCCGGACGACCGCCCAGGCGCTCACGCACTTGCGCCCAGCTGTGCAGGTCCAGGCGCCGGTCCAGCGCCTGTCCCAACAATGCGCCGAGCATGGCCCCCGGGATGCTGGATATGGCAAAGCCCGCTCCCGCTCCGATCAGAGTCCCTGGCCACCACATATCAACAGCTCGCTTCTATCAATGTTTCAACCTGCGCCAAGCGTTCATGAGTCCCGACATCTATCCAATGCCCATCCAGGCGTTCGCCGCTGACCTGTTCCAGGGCCATGGCCCGGCGCAGCAGCGGCGCAAGCTTGAACGCGCCGTCAACGCAACCGTCGAACAGCCGCGGGTGCAGGACTGCGATCCCGCTGTAGGTCAGTTTGTCGGCCGTCGGCGCGCCTTCATGAACCTTTCCGTCGGCCAGGGTGAAATCCCCGCCGGGGTGATGCTCGGGATTGTCCACCAACACCAGGTGAGCCACGCCGTCGAGCGGTCGATGCAAGGTGCTGAAATCGAAGTCGGTCCAGATGTCGCCATTGACCACCACGAACGCTTCGTCGCCCAACATCGGCAGCGCGCGGAAGATGCCGCCGCCGGTTTCCAATGGCTCGCCTTCCGCCGAATAGGCAATGCGCACGCCGAACCGCGAGCCGTCTCCCAGGTAGTCCTCTATCTGTTGGCCGAGCCAGGCGTGATTGATCACGACCTCGCTGAAACCGGCGGCAACCAGCGCGCGCAGGTGATATTCGATCAAGGGAACGCCGGCGACGCGGATCAAAGGCTTGGGCGTGGTCAGCGTCAGGGGCCGCATGCGTTCGCCCTTGCCTGCCGCCAGGATCATCGCCTTCATGCGGTCGCTCCGGCCGATTCGCGCAGGCTGCAAAGCAGCTCATCGAGCGGTGCCAATTCAGGACGACGGGCGATGACCGCCTCTATATAAGCGAAGAACCGCGGTACATCACCCAGGTATCTCGGCTTGCCGTCGCGATGGCAGATACGCGCGAAGATGCCGATCACCTTCAGATGGCGCTGGACACCCATCAAATCGCTGGCGCGCAGGAAATCTTCGAAGTCCGGCTGGACCGGGATGCCAAGGGCACCGGCTTCCTGCCAGTAATTTTCCAGCCAACCGCGCACACGCTCCTCGGGCCAACTGAGGAAGGCGTCCTTGAACAGACAGGTCACGTCGTAGGTGACCGGGCCATAGACGGCATCCTGGAAATCCAGCACGCCTGGATTGGGCTCGCTGAGCATCAGGTTGCGCGGCATGTAGTCGCGGTGCACCAATACTTTCGGTTGCGCCAGGGCGCTGTTGATCAACAGGTCGGACGCTTGCTGCCAGAGCTGTTGCTGAGTCGTATCGAACTCGATACCCAGCTCGCGCTTGACGTACCACTCCGGGAACAGCTCCAGTTCGCGACGCAGCAAAGCAACGTCATAGCTGGGCAGCGGCGCCACCATCGGCAGTTGCTGAAACGCCAACAAGGCTTGCAGGGCATCGCGGAACAAATCGTCGGCATTTTCGCCGTCGATCACGTCCAGATACGTCCGGTTGCCCAGATCGTTGAGCAAAAGAAAACCGCGCTCGAGGTCTTCGGCATAAATTTTTGGCACGTTGATGCCGGATTTCGCCAGCAAAAATGCAATATCGACGAAGGGTTTGCAGTTTTCCTGTGGCGGCGGCGCATCCATCACGATCAGGCTGCGGCCCGCGCCTTCCCAACGGAAATACCGCCGGAAACTCGCGTCGCTGCTGGCCGCGGTCAATGTGGCCGGGGGCACGGCGCCCCAACCTTGCCGGGTGAAAAGGATCGGTAGTTGCTCATCGAGCCAAACTTTCAGGTGTTGCAAGCGTACATCTTGGTCAGGCATTGCAAGGGTCTCCGACGGCGCTAGCCGTCAAGCGGGTCATGCTTTATTATCCAGCATCTTTTTCAGACCATCGAGAGGCGTGCG
This sequence comes from Pseudomonas sp. T1.Ur, assembly GCF_023516725.1. NCBI lineage: Bacteria > Pseudomonadati > Pseudomonadota > Gammaproteobacteria > Pseudomonadales > Pseudomonadaceae > Pseudomonas > Pseudomonas sp. T1.Ur. Next base: position 6,279,595 of record NZ_JAMGSN010000001.1, on the reverse strand, counting down.
GCCCACACCGCGGGCAGATGGCACGCAGGAAGCCCGGACTAATAAGATGGCATTGAAATCCCCCGCGTTTCGTAAAAAATTTCCGTTGCTGGTCACCGGCAGTCTGCTGGCCCTGCAACCTTTGGCCTCTTCATTCGTCGTCGCGGCGCAGCAGTATGACTGCTCCGTCTCCGCTTCGGGTGCCTGGGACTGTTCACCCAAGACGCCGGCCGCTGCATTGCCGCCGCGCCCCGTGCATGAAGGCAGTGCGGTTGCCGACAGTGGCAGCGCCCCGGCCGAAAGCGGTTCTGGCGAAGAAGCCGGCGAAAAGCCGATGCTGGTCACCGAAGCCAAGGGCCGTGGCCTGAAGTCGCGCAGTGCAGACTACAGTCACCTGGACTGGGTTCCCCGCGAGAACCTCACGCCCGCTCAACTGGCTGAAACCGGTCCCTACTGCGCTGGCGCGTATATCGAACCGACGCGTCCTGGCATGAACGACAAGACGGCCAAAAGCGACGCCCCGACCTTCCTGGGCGCCAAGGCCTCGCGTTACGAGCAGGAGCAGCAGGTAGCGACCCTGGCCGGTGACGTGGTCATGCGCCAGGGCAGCATGCAGGTAGAAGCCGACGAGGCCAGCCTGTACCAGGCCGAGAACCGTGGCGAGTTGAATGGCAACGTACGGGTTCGCGACAACGGTGCGCTGATCGTCGGCGACCACGCCGATGTTCAGCTGGACACCGGCGAAGCCAAGGTCGACAACGCCGAATACGTGATGCACAAGTCGCGCATCCGCGGTAATGCGCTTTATGCCAAGCGCGCCGAGAACGCGATCATCCGTCTCAAGGACGGTACGTACACCACGTGCGAACCGAACAGCAACGCCTGGACACTCAAGGGCAACAACATCACCTTGAACCCGGCCACCGGTTTCGGGACTGCAACCAACGTGACACTGCGGGTCAAGGACATTCCGGTCCTGTACACCCCGTATATCTACTTCCCGATCGACGACCGTCGCCAGTCCGGCTTCCTGCCGCCGACCATTGGCAGCGGCAGCGATACCGGCCTGCTGCTGGTCACCCCGTACTATTTCAACCTGGCGCCAAACTACGACGCCACGTTGTACCCACGCTACATGGGCAAACGCGGCCTGTTGATGGAGGGTGAGTTCCGTTACCTGACCAAGTCCAGCGAAGGCCAGTTCGGCGCGTCGTACCTCAACGATGAGGACGATGAGCGCAGTGGGCAGACTGACTACGACAAGACCCGCTACATGTACAACTGGCAGCACAAGGGCGGCCTCGATTCGCGCGTGCTGACGGAAGTCGACTACACCAAGATCAGCGATCCGTACTACTTCCAGGACCTCCAGACCGACCAGATCGGCGTGGAGTCGCGGGACTATGTGAACCAGCAAGGTGCCGTCAGCTATCGCGGTGACAACTACACCGCGCGGTTGAATGCCCAGGCTTACCAGATGGCGACGATTTCGAAGGTCACGCCTTATAACCGCCTGCCTCAGATCACTTTCAACGGCTCTCTGCCCGAACATCCGTATGGTCTGGATTTCGCGTACAAGACCGAGCTGGTGCGGTTTGATCGCGATTTGCGGACCGGTAACTACACCGACGAAGACGGAAATACTGAGCCGTTCCTCGACAACAACATCCGCGGCTTGGCCAGGGCTAACGGCGATCGCCTGAACCTGGCCCCTGTGATGAGCCTGCCGATGACCGCGAGCTACGGCTATATCAAGCCGTCGCTCAAATACCAGTACACCCAATATGATCTGGACCTGGACAGCAGGGGCAAATCGCAGGTCGCGGCGCAGAACGCCGAAGCCGATCGCCTGCGCGGCACCTACAGCAGTAGCCAGAGCCGTGGCGTTCCGATCGCCAGCATCGATAGCGGCCTGTATTTCGACCGCGATACCCAATGGTTCGGCACCAACTACCGCCAGACCCTGGAGCCCCGCCTGTTCTATCTCTATGTACCAGAGAAGGACCAGAGCGATATCCCGGTGTTCGATACCAGCGAATCGACCTTCAGCTATTCCTCGCTGTTCCGGGATAACCGCTTCACCGGCTCCGACCGTGTCGGCGACGAGAACAAGCTGTCCCTGGGCGTGACCAGCCGCTGGATCGAAGAAAACGGTTTCGAGCGTCAACGCGTCAGCGTTGGCCAGGCCTTGTACTTCAAGGATCGCGAAGTCCAACTGCCAGGCATCGACTTCAAGACTCGCGAAGACGCCAAGTCCGACGTTTCCCCGTACGCCTTGGAATACGAATATCGCTGGAACCGCGATTGGCGCACCACGGCGACCTACAACTGGGACCCGGACACCCACAGCCCTCGCTCGGGCAGCGCGATGTTCCATTACCAGCCGGAAGACAACCCGAACAAGGTCATCAACGCCGGTTACCGTTATCGCAACGACCAGGTCCGCTACGACGAGGCCACTGGCCAATGGCAAGTGGGCGGCGGCGACTACGGCACCCCGGGCCAGCCCGGCTACGTGAAGGACTACTACAAGATCAAGCAGCACGACTTCTCGGTCATCTGGCCGATCGTGCCGCAGTGGAACGCCATCAGCCGCTGGCAGTATGACTACAACCGCAACCGTACCCTGGAAGCCTTTGGTGGTTTCGAATACGACAACTGCTGCTGGAAACTGCGCCTGATCAACCGTTACTGGGTCGACTATGAAGAGTTCAGTCAAGCCGCCCCGGAAAACGAAAAAGGCGACCACGGCGTCTTCCTCCAAATTGTTCTGAAGGGACTCGGCGGCCTCACCGGCGCCAAGGTAGAGAGTTTCCTCGACAAAGGCATTCAAGGTTATCGTGAACGTGAAGACCAAGCTTTCTGATTGTCTGCGCCCGCTGATGCTGGGCGCGCTGTTCCTGGGTACCGCGGCCAACGCCGCGGTGCAATCCATCGACAAGGTCGTGGCCATCGTCGACAACGACGTGGTCATGCAAAGCCAACTGGACCAGCGTGTCCATGAAGTGCAGCAAACCATTGCCAAGCGTGGCGGTGGCTTGCCGCCACCGGGCGTGCTGGACCAGCAGGTGCTTGAGCGCCTGATCGTTGAAAACCTGCAGTTGCAGATTGGCGAACGTTCCGGCATTCGCATCACCGATGAAGAGCTGAACCAGGCTGTCGGCACCATTGCCCAGCGCAACAACATGACCATCGACCAGTTCCGCGCCGCCCTGGCTCGCGACGGCCTGTCTTTTGACGACGCTCGCGACCAGATCCGTCGCGAGATGGTCATCAGCCGTGTAAGGCAGCGTCGTGTGGCCGAACGCATCCAGGTGTCCGAGCAAGAAGTGAAGAACTTCCTCGCTTCCGACCTGGGCAAAATGCAGTTGTCCGAAGAGCTGCACCTGGCCAACATCCTGATCCCCACGCCTGAAAGCGCCAACTCCGAAGCGATCCAGAGTGCATATCGCCAGGCGATGGACGTTTACCAGCAACTCAAGCAAGGCGCTGACTTTGGCCAGATGGCCGTGGCGCGTTCCGCCAGTGAGAACGCCCTGGAAGGCGGCGACATGGGCTGGCGCAAAGCCGCTCAGTTGCCCCCTCCGTTCGATCGCGAGCTCAGTTCCATGGCCGTGGGTGACATCACCCAGCCAGCCCGTACACCCGGCGGTTTCATCATCCTGAAGCTGTTGGAAAAACGCGGTGGCGGCACCCAGGTGCGCGACGAAGTACATGTTCGCCACATCCTGATCAAGCCGAGTGAAATCCGCAGCGAAGCCGAAACCAAGCGTTTGGCCGAGAAGCTTTACGAACGGATCACTTCTGGCGAGGACTTCGCCGAGCTGGCGAAGAGCTTCTCGGAAGACCCGGGTTCAGCCCTGAACGGTGGCGACCTGAATTGGGTCGATCCGAATGCGTTGGTTCCCGAGTTCCGCCAGGTCATGGCCGAAACACCGCAGGGCCAACTGTCCAAGCCGTTCAAGAGTCCTTATGGCTGGCACGTACTGGAAGTCCTTGGCCGCCGCGCCACCGACAGCACGACCCAGGCGCGCGAGCAGCAAGCCATGACGGTATTGCGTAACCGCAAATACGACGAAGAGTTGCAAACCTGGCTGCGTCAGATTCGCGACGAAGCCTACGTCGAGATCAAACTCCCTGGCGCAGACCAGGCAGCGCAGTGAAACCCAAGCGTTTCGCGCTGACCCCCGGCGAACCAGCCGGCATTGGTCCCGACCTTTGCCTGCTGCTCGCCTCGCAAGCCCAGCCGCATCCCCTGATTGCCATCACCAGCCGCGACCTGCTCATTGAGCGGGCCGCGCAGTTGGGGGTGGCGGTTGACCTGCTATCGGTCACGCCGGATGCCTGGCCGGATGCTCCGGCGCCTGCCGGCTGCCTGTATGTTTGGGATACCCCTTTGGGCGCCCCGGTCGTGACGGGACAGTTGGACACCGCCAACGCGGCGTTCGTCCTGGAAACCCTGACCCGCGCAGGCCAGGGCTGCCTGGACGGAGCCTTCGCAGGCATGATCACCGCCCCGGTGCACAAGGGCGTGATCAACGAATCCGGCATACCGTTTTCCGGCCACACGGAGTTCCTGGCCGACCTGACCCAGACCGCGCAAGTCGTGATGATGCTCGCCACCCGAGGCCTTCGCGTGGCGCTGGTCACCACTCACCTGCCCCTGAGGGATGTCGCCGACGCCGTAACACCGCAACGCCTCGAACGGGTCACGCGGATACTGCACACCGACCTCCAGGAAAAATTCGGCATCGCCCAGCCTCGCATCCTGGTGTGCGGGCTGAACCCCCATGCCGGCGAAGGCGGACACCTGGGCCGCGAAGAAATCGACATCATCGAACCCACATTGGAACGCTTGCGCAGCGAGGGCATGGATTTGCGTGGCCCGCTGCCGGCCGACACTCTGTTTACCCCCAAATATCTGGAGCACTGCGACGCGGTGCTGGCGATGTACCACGACCAGGGCCTGCCCGTGCTGAAGTACAAAGGCTTCGGCGCGGCGGTCAACGTGACCCTGGGCCTGCCCATCATCCGCACCTCGGTGGACCACGGCACTGCCCTGGACCTGGCCGGCAGCGGCAAGATCGACACCGGCAGCCTGCAAGTCGCGCTGGAAACCGCCTACCAGATGGCCGAGACCCATTTATGACCGAGCAATACCAACACCGCGCGCGCAAGCGCTTCGGCCAGAACTTCCTGCATGACGCTGGCGTGATCGATCGCATCCTGCGCTCCATCAATGCCAAGGTGGATGACCGCCTGCTCGAGATCGGGCCGGGCCAAGGTGCCCTGACCGAAGGTTTGCTCGGCAGCGGCGCACAGCTGGACGTGGTGGAACTGGACAAGGACCTCGTCCCGATCCTTAACCAGCAATTCGCCGGCAAGAGCAACTTCAACCTGCACCAAGGCGACGCCCTGAAATTCGACTTCAACAGCCTGAACGCCGCGCCGGGCAGCCTTCGAGTTGTGGGCAACCTGCCATACAACATCTCCACGCCGCTGATTTTTCACCTGCTGAACAATGCCAGCCTGATCCGCGACATGCACTTCATGCTGCAGAAGGAAGTGGTCGAGCGCCTCGCCGCCGGCCCTGGCGGCGGCGATTGGGGGCGTTTGTCGATCATGGTCCAGTACCATTGCCGCGTGGATCACCTGTTCAACGTGGGCCCGGGCGCGTTCAACCCACCGCCGAAAGTCGACTCTGCAATCGTCCGGCTTGTCCCCCACGCGGTCCTGCCGCATCCGGCAAAGGATCATCGCTTGCTGGAACGCGTGGTGCGCGAAGCTTTCAACCAGCGTCGCAAAACCCTGCGCAACACCTTGAAGCTGTTGCTCAGCAGCGCCGAAATCGAAGCCGCCGGCGTCGATGGCAGCCTGCGTCCCGAGCAACTGGACCTGGCGGCTTTCGTGCGCCTGGCCGACAAGCTCAGCGAACAAGTCGCGCCCACGACGGCTGCCAACTAACAGGCCATGACCGCTATCGGGCAGTACGCCGGTCTGGTTTACTACCCGATACGTGGCCTAGACTAATCTATTGAGTCATGTCCGCGTCCCGCTTAAGGCCTTTTTGCATGTCCGATCCTCGTTATCAGGTCGACGTCAGCGTCGCCACCCGCTTTCTGGCAGAACAGTCGCAACCCGAACACAACCGTTTCGCTTTCGCCTATACCATCACGGTGCGCAACAACGGCTCTTTGCCGGCCAGGCTATTGTCGCGGCACTGGGTCATCACCGACGGCGACGGACACGTCGAGGAAGTCCGCGGCGAGGGCGTGGTCGGCCAGCAACCGTTGATCGACGCGGGCAAAAGCCACAGCTATAGCAGCGGCACGGTGATGACTACCCAGGTCGGCACCATGCAGGGTACCTACCAAATGCTGGCCGAGGACGGCAAACGCTTCGACGCCATCATCAAACCCTTTCGCCTGGCGGTGCCCGGAGCATTGCACTGATGGCCACGTACGCGGTCGGCGACCTGCAAGGTTGCCTCGACCCACTCAAGTGCCTGCTGGAACGGGTAGCGTTTGATCCGCACAAAGACACGCTTTGGCTGGTGGGCGACCTGGTCAACCGTGGCCCGCAATCGCTCGAAACCCTTCGCTTCCTCCATGGCATCCGCGATTCGCTGGTCTGCGTGCTCGGCAACCACGACCTGCACCTGCTGGCCGCTTGGCGGAACATCGAGCGCCTGAAAAAATCCGATACCTTGAAAGAAATCCTGGACGCGCCTGATTGCGTCGAGCTGCTCGAATGGCTGCGCCAGCAAAAGCTCATGCATTACGACGAGACGCGCAACCTTGCACTGGTCCATGCCGGCATTCCGCCCCAATGGTCCCTGCGCAAGGCATTAAAGTGCGCGAGCGAAGTGGAGCAGGCGCTACGGGACGACAACCTGTTCGGCCCCTACCTGGACGGCATGTACGGAAACGAACCGGTCAAATGGGACAATGACCTCACCGGCGCGGCCCGGCTTCGGGTCATTACCAACTATTTCACCCGCATGCGTTTCTGCACCCGCGACGGCAAGCTCGATCTCAAGGGCAAGGAAGGTATCGAGACCGCCCCACCCGGTTATGCGCCATGGTTCAAGCACAAAGAGCGCAAGACCCGTAACCTGAAGATCATTTTTGGCCACTGGGCGGCCCTTGAAGGTCAAAGCGACGAGCCCGGGGTCTTTGCCCTTGATACCGGCTGCGTATGGGGCAGCGCACTGACGCTGATGAACGTCGACACCGGCGAGCTGCTGCGCTGCGATTGCGACGAGAAGGGCCACGCCAAACCACATCCATCGACCACTGCATCATTGCGGGCCGGCACTGCCCTTTGATCGGCTTTGTGCATCAGGCCACAGGAGTCCTAAATGTCCGAATTCAAACGCATCCCCCCCGAACAGGCCCAGGCCCTTCGTGAACAAGGCGCCGTCGTCGTCGATGTGCGCGACCCAGGTACTTTCGCCGCTTTGCATATCAGTGGCTCCAAGCATCTGGATAACCATTCCATTGCCGACTTCATCCGTGCCGCCGACCTCGATGCGCCTACCATCGTGGTCTGCTACCACGGCAATTCCAGCCAGAGTGCCGCAGCCTACCTGGTCAGCCAGGGCTTCAGTGACGTCTATAGCCTGGACGGTGGTTTTGAGCTATGGCGTACAACTTACCCAGCAGAAACAGGGCAAGGTACCCAGGAATAATTTTTTATGCCGCCCAAGCCCACGCGAACCGCGGGCTTGGGCGATGGCAGACGAACGGTCTGCCATAACTAATTACGTATTCAACCTTTACCTCTCCGATTCCGAACTATCCTTAGCCTCAGGCCATCCAAAACAGGGGAGAGCCGGTACACCGGCGCGCGGGTCATCGGGAGTCAGCTTTCAGGAGCCAACGTTCCTGAAAGCATTCTGGGGGGTAAAACGGCAACTGGGTTCCCAGCGGCTGTCCAGCATCGACTGATTGATCCGACACCGGCTCCACGTATCGAGCGAGGTGACGTCATGAGTATTTTTAGCCACTTCCAGCAACGTTTCGAGTCCACGCGGCAGGAGGAGTACTCGCTGCAGGAATACCTCGAACTCTGCAAGCAGGACCGCAGTGCCTACGCATCGGCCGCGGAGCGTCTGTTGCTGGCCATCGGAGAACCGGAACTGCTGGATACCTCGACCAACTCGAGGCTCTCGCGGATATTTTCCAACAAGGTGATCCGCCGCTACCCGGCCTTTGCCGACTTCCACGGGATGGAAGAATGCATCGAGCAGATCGTGTCCTACTTCCGCCATGCCGCCCAGGGCCTGGAGGAGAAGAAACAAATCCTCTACCTGCTCGGCCCCGTCGGCGGCGGTAAATCGTCACTGGCCGAGAAGCTCAAGCAACTGATTGAGAAAGTGCCCTTTTATGCCATCAAGGGGTCGCCGGTGTTCGAGTCCCCGCTGGGGCTGTTCAACGCCACCGAGGATGGCGCCATTCTCGAGGAAGATTTCGGCATCCCGCGCCGCTACCTCAACACCATCATGTCGCCATGGGCTACCAAGCGCCTGGCCGAGTTCGGCGGTGACATCAGCCAGTTCCGTGTGGTCAAGCTCTACCCATCGATCCTCAACCAGATTGCGGTCGCCAAGACCGAGCCTGGGGATGAAAACAACCAGGACATTTCCGCCCTGGTGGGCAAGGTCGATATCCGCAAGCTGGAGGAATTCCCACAGAACGACGCCGACGCCTACAGCTATTCTGGCGCGCTGTGCCGGGCCAACCAGGGCCTGATGGAATTCGTCGAAATGTTCAAGGCGCCCATCAAGGTGCTTCACCCGTTGCTGACCGCCACCCAGGAAGGTAACTACAACAGCACCGAAGGGTTGGGGGCGATTCCGTTCAGCGGCATCCTGCTGGCGCACTCCAACGAATCGGAATGGCACACCTTCCGCAACAACAAGAACAACGAAGCCTTCATCGACCGAATCTACATCGTCAAGGTGCCTTACTGCCTGCGGGTTACCGACGAGGTGAAGATCTACGACAAGCTGCTGTTCAACAGCTCGCTGTCCAAGGCCCATTGCGCGCCCGACACACTGAAGATGCTGGCTCAGTTCACTGTGCTGTCGCGCCTCAAGGAGCCGGAGAACTCCAACATCTACTCGAAGATGCGGGTCTACGACGGCGAAAACCTCAAGGACACCGATCCAAAGGCCAAGTCGATCCAGGAATACCGCGACAACGCGGGCGTGGACGAAGGGATGAACGGCCTCTCCACCCGTTTCGCGTTCAAGATCCTGTCCAAGGTCTTCAACTTCGATCCGCATGAAATCGCCGCCAACCCGGTCCACCTGCTGTACGTGCTTGAGCAACAGATCGAGCAGGAACAATTCCAGGCGGAAACCCGCGAGCGGTACCTGCGCTTCCTCAAGGAATACCTGGCGCCCCGCTACATCGAGTTCATCGGCAAGGAAATCCAGACCGCCTATCTGGAGTCCTACAGCGAATACGGCCAGAACATCTTCGATCGCTACGTGCTGTACGCAGACTTCTGGATCCAGGACCAGGAATACCGCGATCCGGAAACCGGCGAGATCCTCAATCGCGTGGCGCTTAACGAGGAACTGGAAAAGATCGAGAAACCGGCGGGCATCAGCAATCCGAAGGATTTCCGCAACGAGATCGTCAACTTCGTCCTGCGCGCCCGGGCCAACAACAACGGCAAGAACCCTACGTGGCTCAGCTACGAGAAGCTGCGGGTGGTCATCGAGAAGAAAATGTTCTCCAACACCGAAGACCTGCTGCCCGTCATCAGCTTCAACGCCAAGGCCAGCAAGGAGGACCAGCAAAAACACAACGATTTCGTTACACGCATGGTCGAACGTGGCTACACCGACAAACAGGTACGACTGTTGTCCGAGTGGTACCTGCGGGTCCGGAAATCGCAGTAGTACAGCGACAAGCTACAAGCTATGAGCTGCAAGAGAAAAGCGCGTGAGCCCTGAGTCCGCGCCTGCTTTTACTTGCAGCTTGTAGCTCACGACTTGAAGCTCCCCCGGAGGGGCCTATGAGCTATGTGATCGACCGACGCCTTAATGGCAAGAACAAGAGCACGGTGAACCGCCAGCGTTTTTTGCGGCGCTACCGTGATCACATCAAGAAAGCCGTCGAAGAGGCGGTCAGCCGTCGCTCCATTACTGACATGGAACACGGCGAACAGATCAGCATTCCCGGCCGCGACATCGACGAGCCGGTGCTTCACCATGGCCGCGGCGGCAAACAGACCGTCGTGCACCCTGGGAACAAGGAATTCACCAGCGGCGAGCACATCCCTCGTCCACCGGGCGGGGGCGGTGGCAAAGGCCCTGGCAAGGCGGGCAATTCCGGCGAAGGCATGGACGAATTCGTTTTCCAGATCACCCAGGAGGAGTTCCTTGAGTTCATGTTCGAGGACTTGGAATTGCCGAACCTGGTCAAGCGCAACCTGACCGGCACTGACACCTTCAAGACCGTACGCGCCGGTATCAGCAACGAAGGCAACCCCTCGCGCATCAATATCATCCGCACCCTGCGCTCAGCCCATGCCCGACGCATTGCCCTGTCAGGCAGCAGCCGGGCGAAACTGCGCGAAGCCAAGGAAGAACTGGCCCGGCTCAAGCGCGAGGAGCCGGATAATTTCGGCGACATCCAGGACCTGGAAGCGGAGATCGAGAAACTCAGCGCGCGCATCCATCGCGTACCGTTCCTCGATACCTTCGACCTCAAGTACAACCTGCTGGTGAAGCAACCAAACCCCAGCTCCAAGGCCGTGATGTTCTGCCTCATGGACGTATCCGGCTCCATGACCCAGGCAACCAAGGACATCGCCAAGCGCTTTTTCATCCTGTTGTACCTATTCCTGAAGCGGAACTACGACAAGATCGACGTGGTGTTCATCCGTCACCACACAAGTGCCCGAGAGGTCGACGAAGAAGAGTTTTTCTATTCCCGGGAAACCGGTGGCACCATTGTTTCCAGCGCCTTGAAGTTGATGCAGGAAATCATGGCCGCACGTTATCCAGCCAATGAATGGAATATCTATGCGGCGCAGGCGTCCGACGGGGATAACTGGAACGACGATTCGCCCATTTGCCGCGACATCCTGATCAACCAGATCATGCCGTTCGTCCAGTACTACACCTATGTGGAAATAACTCCACGCGAACACCAGGCCCTGTGGTACGAATACGAACGCATCGCCGAAGCCTTTTCCGACACGTTTGCCCAACAGCAACTGGTCTCGGCCGGGGATATCTACCCGGTCTTCCGTGAACTCTTCCAGCGCAGGTTAGTGACATGACCGCCAAAAAAGAGCAGAAGCGCCAGCCCATTTCCACCGGTTCCGAATGGACATTCGAACTGATACAGGCCTACGACCGCGAAATCAGCCGTATCGCGGACCGTTATGCCTTGGACACCTACCCGAACCAGATCGAAGTGATCACCGCCGAGCAGATGATGGACGCCTATGCGTCGGTCGGCATGCCGCTGGGCTATCACCACTGGTCCTATGGCAAGCACTTTCTCAGTACGGAAAAATCCTATAGCCGGGGCCAGATGGGGTTGGCCTACGAAATCGTGATCAATTCCGACCCGTGCATTGCCTACCTGATGGAAGAAAACACCATCTGCATGCAGGCCTTGGTAGTGGCGCATGCTTGCTATGGCCACAACAGCTTCTTCAAGGGCAACTATCTGTTCCGTACGTGGACCGATGCCAGTTCGATCATCGATTACCTTGTATTTGCCAAGCAGTACATCATGCAGTGCGAAGAACGCCACGGCATCGACGCCGTGGAAGACCTGCTGGATTCCTGCCATGCCTTGATGAACTACGGCGTGGACCGCTACAAGCGCCCCTATCCGATTTCCGCTGAAGAAGAGCGGCGCAGACAGAAGGACAGGGAAGAACATCTGCAGAAACAGATCAACGACCTATGGCGGACCATCCCCAAGGGCGCGGACAAATACAGCGAGAAGGACAATGCGCGTTTCCCTGCCGAGCCCCAGGAAAACATTCTCTACTTCATCGAGAAACATGCGCCGCTGCTGGAGCCTTGGCAGCGGGAAATCGTGCGGATCGTGCGCAAGATTGCCCAGTATTTCTATCCACAGCGCCAGACCCAGGTCATGAATGAGGGTTGGGCGACGTTCTGGCACTACACACTGATGAACGACCTGTACGACGAGGGCCTGGTCACTGACGGTTTCATGATGGAGTTCCTCACATCCCATACCAGCGTGGTGTTCCAGCCCGGCTTCGACAGCCCTTACTACAGCGGCATCAACCCTTATGCGCTGGGCTTCGCGATGTACCGCGACATTCGGCGCATGTGCGAAAACCCGACCGAAGAGGATCGTCGCTGGTTTCCTGAGCTGGCCGGGTCGGATTGGTTGTCCACGATCAAATTCGCGATGAGCAGCTTCAAGGATGAGAGCTTCATCCTGCAGTACCTTTCGCCCAAGGTGATTCGCGACCTGAAGCTATTCAGCATCCTTGACGATGATCAGAAGGACGACCTGCTGGTACCCGCAATCCATGATGAAAGCGGTTATCGCATCATCCGTGAAACCCTGGCGGCGCAGTACAACCTGGGCAATCGCGAACCCAACGTACAGATCTACAGCATCGACCGCCGCGGCGATCGCTCGCTGACGCTCCGTCATCAACAGCACAATCGCAAGCCACTGGGCGATTCAACCGATGAAGTCCTCAAGCACCTGCATCGCCTCTGGGGATTCGATATTCACCTCGAAACCCTGCAAGGCGATCAAGTGATGAAAACCCATCATGTCCCCCCGCGAAATGAACAAGCCGAAGGAGACTATGGCCGCCTGGACTTGGCCGTCATACATCTTTGATAGCGTTTTCGCCTCCGGCGGTCCGGCGTAAAGGTTTATCCTGTCGGCCCAACGGAGGTTTTTTATGCAGATCTACAAAGTTGGCGGCGCCGTTCGCGACCGCCTGCTGGGGATTCCCGTCACCGACATCGATCGGGTCGTGGTGGGCGCCACCGCCGAGGAAATGCTCGCCAAGGGCTTCCGCCCCGTAGGGGCTGATTTCCCGGTATTTCTTGACCCCAAGACAGGCGAGGAATATGCCCTCGCCCGCACGGAACGCAAGAGCGGCAGGGGTTATGGCGGCTTCGTGTTCCATGCCAGCCCCGAGGTGACGCTCGAAGAAGACCTGATCCGCCGGGACCTGACAATCAACGCGATTGCCGAAGATGATCATGGCAATCTCATCGATCCCTATCATGGCCAGCGTGATATCGAAGCACGCATGCTGCGTCACGTTTCCATGGCTTTCGCCGAAGATCCCCTCAGGGTCCTGCGTGTTGCTCGTTTTGCCGCGCGCTATGCCCCGCTGGGCTTCAAGGTTGCAGACGAGACGCTTGAGCTGATGCGCCAACTCAGCGGTTCAGGCGAGCTGGAAGCATTGACGGCCGAACGCAGTTGGAAAGAAATCTCCCGCGCACTGATGGAAAACCAGCCGCAGGTATTTATTCAAGTGCTTCGTGACTGCGATGCGCTCAAGATCCTGATGCCCGAAGTCGATGCATTGTTCGGCGTACCACAACCCGAAGCCCATCATCCCGAAATCGACACGGGCGCTCATACCTTGGGCGTGCTGGAACAGTCTGCACGGTTCAAGCAGCCGCTGTCGGTCCGCTGGGCTTGCCTGCTGCACGATTTGGGAAAAGGCCTGACGCCTGAGCATGAATGGCCACGGCACATCGCTCATGAACACACCGGGCTGAAACTGATCAAAGCGGTCAACGAGCGTTTCAAGGCGCCCCGCGACTGTCAGGAATTGGCGCTACTGGTGGGCCAATACCACACCCATGGCCATCGCGCGCTGGAACTCAAGGCATCCACTTTGCTTGAGCTGCTGCAGAGTTTCGATGTGTACCGGCGCCCCCAGCGCTTCGAGGAGTTCATCGCCGCATGCGAGATGGACGCGCGCGGGCGCAAGGGGCTTGAAGAGCGAAGTTATCCACAGGCCGATTATCTGCGAGGCGCTGCGTCAGCGGCCCGGGCAGTGGCGGTGCAACCGTTGCTGGAGAAAGGCTTCAAGGGACCGGAACTCGGAGAGGCGATCAAGCGTGAGCGCCTCAGGGCACTGAAGGCTTACAAGGAAGCGGCGAGCTGACGATGTCGGCCGCCGCTCTACAGCAGATCCGATGGCGTAAGCGGCTTCCCTCGCCACTCGAATGCCACCGGCGCCAGCACCTGGTCGATCTGCGCTTCTTCCCACAACACGGCAAAGCTTTTGCCCACGCCCGGATGAATCCGATCCGGCGCGATCAACGACAAAGGCCACAGCACAAAGGCATTCTTGAGGATTTCCGCGCGGGGAAGGATCAACCCATCGAAGTTGCCAACCTGTTCGCCGTACAACAACACGTCGATATCCAGCGGCAGCCCCTTGCGGTCCGGCGCGTAACGACCATTGTCGGCCTCGATGAATTTGAGCCGGCGATCCAGCTCCATCAGCGGCAGGTCAGTGAAGGCCGACACGACAAAATTGAAGAACGGACCGCTCTTGATGCCTACCGGCTGGCTCTCGAACACGGCCGAGCAACGCATATCGACCAAAAAACCGGCCAATGCCTCAAGCCCTGCGCACAAATGGGTTTCGCGCTCGATATTGCTGCCGAGCCCGAGGAAAACCTGTATCAGCGACATCCGCGCTCGATCTCCACGCCAACCCCACTGGCAGCCGGAACGGCGCCAGGCTTGGTTACTTTCAGGCGTAGCCAGGTAATCTCGAACTCGTCCATGAGTTCCTTGGCCAAACGCTCTGCAAAGGTCTCGACCAACTGGAACTGCGCCAGCTCAGCGAACGCCTGGATACGCGCCGAAACGCTGGCGTAATCGAGAGCCAGGGCAAGGTCGTCGCCCGCGGCAGCCGGACGGTTGTCCCAGGCGAAGCTCAGGTCAAGCCGCAGGCACTGTCGGATACCTCGCTCCCAGTCGTAGGCACCGATTACCGTGTCGACTTCCAGGCCCTCGATAAACACTCTGTCCAAGCACTTTTCTCCGCAGCACGACAAGGGCGCAATGCGCCGTTAGAATCAGGGCGTCCTCGCCCGGAATGGTTAGCATGTTTTGGTTACTGGCGATCCTCGCCTACCTGCTCGGCTCACTGTCCTTCGCCATTTTGCTCAGCCGCCTGACCGGTCGACCGGATCCGCGAATGAGTGGCTCGGGCAATGCCGGCGCCACCAACATGCTGCGCCTGGCCGGACGCAAACTCGCCATCCTGACCCTGCTCGGCGACCTCTGCAAAGGCCTTGTCCCGGTATTGATCGCCAGCCTTGCAGGGCTCTCGTTGCAACAACAGGCCTGGATCGGCGTCTGCGCCGTTATCGGCCACCTGTTCCCGCTGTACTTCCGCTTTCGTGGCGGCAAGGGTGTCGCCACCGCCGCCGGCATGCTGCTGGGTCTTTATCCCCCTGCCGCCCTGCTGGCTGCCTGCGCCTGGCTGCTGACCTTCTACCTGACTCGCACCAGTTCCCTGGCCGCGCTGATCGCCACGCCGTTGACCCTGCCGTTGCTAGCCTGGCAGGAACCGGCGGCCCTGCTGCCAATGACCGCGCTGGTTGCACTGATCGTCTGGCGCCACCGGGGCAATCTACGCGACCTGTTCGCCGGGCGCGAACGGCATTTTTAAATGCCGCTTCACAGCGGCGCCAACCGCTCCATGGGCCAACGCGCCTGCACGCTGATCGCCAGGCTTTCCTGCTGGCCGGCCTGCAACCGCTGGCAGCCGGCAAAAGCGATCATCGCGCCGTTATCTGTGCAGAACTCCGGTCGGGCGTAGTAAACGTCGCCCTTCATATCGCCAAGCATTTTCTCCAACGACAGTCGCAAGGCTTTATTGGCACTCACGCCGCCGGCGATGACCAGGCGCTTGAGCCCGGCCTGTTTCAAGGCACGCTTGCATTTGATGGTCAAAGTCTCCACCACGGCCTGCTGGAATGCCAGGGAGATGTCGCAACGGGCTTGCTCACTGTCGTCCCCGGCGCTGACGCACTGCTGCCAGGTATTCAACGCGAAGGTTTTCAGGCCGCTGAAGCTGAAATCCAGGCCAGGCCGATCGCACATCGGACGAGGGAAGACGAAACGTCCTTCGACCCCTTGGGTTGCCAGCCGCGCGATTTCCGGTCCGCCCGGATAGTTGAGGCCCATCATTTTCGCGGTTTTGTCGAAAGCTTCCCCGGCGGCATCGTCGAGCGACTCCCCCATGAGGGCGTACTGACCGATTCCGTCCACGCGGACAAGCTGCGTATGACCGCCCGACACCAACAAAGCGACGAACGGAAATTCCGGCGGTTGCGGCTCCAGCATCGGCGCCAGCAGATGGCCTTCCATGTGATGCACGCCCAGGGCCGGAATGCCCCAGGCAAAGGCCAGTGCCTGGGCACAGGAGGCACCGACCAGCAGCGCACCCACCAGGCCCGGCCCGGCGGTGTAGGCGATGGCATCGATCTCGGTCGGCACACAGCCGGCTTCGGCCAGGACCTGGCGGATCAAGGGCAGCATGCGCTTGACGTGATCGCGGGACGCAAGCTCGGGCACCACGCCGCCATAGGCGCGATGCAGGTCGATTTGACTGAACAAAGCGTCGGCCAGCAGGCCACGCTCGCTGTCGTAGAGTGCAACGCCGGTTTCGTCGCAGGACGTTTCTAATCCCAGTACTAGCATGGGTTTGCGCCTTGTAGAGGCTGAATTCGAAGGCGCGCATAATAGTCGCCGCGTTGTGCCCCGACCAGCTGTTTTCGATCAGAGGCTTTGCATTCCGAGCGATGAGGGGTTAACATCCGCAACCCTTAAAAACCGACGTCTTCAAGTGCTCTTTTGCCGCGAGGATGTTGACCCCGGTAATGAATGAAGGTAGCTCTGGATGCCAGCCGTCAAAGTAAAAGAGAACGAACCCTTCGACGTAGCTCTGCGTCGTTTCAAGCGCTCCTGCGAAAAAGCCGGTGTTCTGGCTGAAGTTCGTAGCCGCGAATTCTACGAGAAGCCGACTTCCGAGCGTAAGCGCAAAGCAGCAGCCGCTGTTAAGCGTCACGCCAAGAAAGTTCAGCGCGAACAGCGCCGCGCCGTACGTCTGTACTAATACACAGACGTCCGTCGCAAGCTTCTTGCCAAGCCCGGCCCTCAAGCCGGGCTTATGGCATTTGCGGAAAACGCTTGATGCTTCACTGTCAAAGCCGCAGACGCGACCTAGACAACCCGCTTCACTGCGTCAGACCTGGCTCTTTTGCCAGCGGTGCACGTCTCTTCTGACGAGCCTTCCAAGGCTACTGACGAGCACACCCTGATTCCTCTAACGACGATCAGCCCAAGGCACCCGCTTGCGTGCCCGCTTGATGAGCTATCCGTGGCCAGGCCGGCCGTTACCGGACTCAGCGCAACACATTCATATGGTCGAATACTGATAGTCATTAACGTCAGTGGATAATCGGCAGATACACTTCCCGACAGCAATGATGCAGACGACCCGGTCGAGCCACCTGTTTTCCGTGCCTCAAAACCAGGAACCGATGACGCCTGCTGATCTCGGGCCTTATTTCGCGCAGTGATGATGAGAACGCCATGGCCGGGCTAATTCCCCAGAGCTTTATTGACGACCTCCTGAACCGCACCGACATCGTCGACGTGGTCAGCTCTCGCCTGCAAATGAAGAAAGCGGGCAAGAACTACACGGCCTGCTGCCCGTTCCATAAAGAAAAAACCCCGTCCTTCAGCGTCAGCCCGGACAAACAGTTCTATTACTGCTTTGGCTGCGGCGCGGGCGGCAACGCCCTCGGCTTCATCATGGACCATGACAACCTGGAGTTCCCCCAGGCTGTCGAAGAACTGGCCAAAGCCGCTGGCATGGAAATCCCTCGCGAGGAAAGCGGTCGGCAGCACAAGCCGCGCCAACCGACCGATTCGCCGCTTTATCCACTGCTAACCGCCGCGGCTGATTTTTATCGCCAGGCCCTGAAAAGCCATCCGGCCCGCAAGGCGGCGGTGGATTATCTCAAGGGCCGCGGCCTGACCGGCGAGATTGCCCGTGATTTCGGCCTCGGCTTCGCCCCGCCCGGCTGGGACAATCTGTACAAGCATTTAAGCAGCGACACACTGCAGCAGCGCGCGATGATCGATGCCGGCCTGCTGGTCGAGAATGCCGAGACCGGCAAGCGCTACGACCGCTTCCGCGACCGCGTGATGTTCCCGATCCGCGATACGCGCGGGCGAATCATCGCCTTTGGCGGCCGGGTACTGGGCGACGACAAGCCCAAGTATCTGAACTCCCCGGAAACGCCGGTGTTCCATAAAGGCCAGGAGCTGTATGGCCTGTACGAAGCGCGCAAGAACAACCGCAACCTCGACGAGATCATTGTCGTCGAAGGCTACATGGACGTCATCGCCCTGGCCCAGCAAGGCTTGCGCAACGCCGTCGCGACCCTGGGCACGGCCACCAGCGAAGAGCACATGAAACGCCTGTTTCGCGTCGTGCCGAGCGTGCTGTTCTGCTTCGACGGCGACCAGGCCGGGCGCAATGCCGCCTGGCGTGCGCTGGAGGCAACGTTGCCATGTTTGCAGGATGGGCGACGCGCACGCTTTCTATTCCTGCCCGAGGGCGAAGACCCGGATACCCTGGTGCGCTCCGAGGGCACCGATGCATTTCGTGCACGAATCAACCAGCACGCGCAGCCGTTGGCCGATTATTTTTTCCAGCAACTGACTGAAGAAGCCGATCCGCGCTCCCTCGAAGGCAAGGCGCACATGGCCACCCTCGCGGCGCCGCTGATCGACAAGGTGCCGGGCGCCAACCTGCGCACGCTCATGCGTCAACGCCTGAGCGAAATCACCGGCCTCAACAACGAAGCGATGAATCAACTGGCCCACAGCGCTCCTCAGGAAGCGCCGCCAGCCTATGACCCTGGCGTCGATTACGACGCGATGCCGGATTTCGCCGACTATCATCAACCTCAGCAGGATTACGCTCCTCAGCAGGAGTGGACGCCGAAAAAAACCGCTGGTGGCGGCAAGAAATGGGACAAGAAACCCTGGGACAAGAACGGCAAGCGTGGCGATCGCGACCAACCACGTGCCCCGCGCGTGCCGGCCGCCGTCGAACCTCCAACACTGGCCGCCTTGCGCACCTTGCTGCATCACCCGCAACTGGCTGAGAAAGTAGAGGACGCCGGGCACTTCGCCGCCGAGGACCACAGCAACACACAATTGCTGGTGGCACTCCTTGAAGCCGTGCAAAAGAACCCCAAGCTAAACTCATTCCAGTTGATCGCGCGGTGGCACGGCACCGAGCAAGGGCGCCTGTTGAAGGCGCTGGCCGAGAAGGAATGGCTGATAGAGGGAGACAACCTTGAACAACAGTTTTTCGACACCATTACTAGCTTGTCCGCCCGCCAACGCGAGCGAAACCTGGAACAACTTCTGCGCAAAGCTCGCCAGAGCGAGTTGACCAGCGAAGAGAAAAACCAATTGCGGGATTTACTCAGCCGCAATGTTTGCGCATCAAACCCGACCTCAACTGGCGCGTGAGGTCACAGCTCAGGTATAATCCTCGGCTTGTTTTTTGCCCGCCAAGACCTTCAGTGGATAGGGTGTTATGTCCGGAAAAGCGCAACAGCAGTCTCGTATCAAAGAGTTGATCCTATTGGGTCGTGAGCAGGGCTACCTGACTTACGCGGAGGTCAACGACCACCTGCCGGAGGATATTTCAGATCCGGAACAGGTGGAAGACATCATCCGCATGATCAACGACATGGGGATCAACGTATTCGAGGTTGCTCCAGATAAGGATGCCCTTATGCTGGCCGACGCCGATACCGACGAGGCGGCCGCTGAAGAAGCGGCCGCAGCGTTGGCAGCGGTCGAGACCGACATTGGTCGCACCACGGACCCCGTGCGCATGTACATGCGTGAAATGGGTACGGTAGAGCTCCTCACGCGTGAAGGCGAGATCGAAATCGCCAAGCGTATTGAAGAAGGCATCCGTGAAGTGATGGGCGCGATCGCGCACTTCCCTGGCACGGTCGACCATATTCTCTCCGAGTACACCCGCGTCACCACCGAAGGTGGCCGCCTGTCCGACGTTCTGAGTGGCTACATCGACCCGGATGACGGCATTGCGCCGCCTGCCGCCGAGGTGCCGCCACCGATCGACTCGAAAGCCGCCAAGGCCGACGACGACACCGATGACGAAGACGCAGAAGCCAGCGACGACGAAGAAGAAGCCGAAAGCGGTCCGGATCCGATCATCGCTGCCCAGCGCTTCGGCGCCGTGGCCGACCAGATGGAAATCACCCGCAAGGCGCTGAAAAAGCATGGTCGCAACAACAAGCAGGCCATCGCCGAGCTGTTGGCGCTGGCCGAGCTGTTCATGCCGATCAAGCTGGTGCCCAAGCAGTTCGAAGGCTTGGTGGAGCGTGTTCGTAGCGCCCTGGATCGCCTGCGTCAGCAAGAGCGCGCCATCATGCAGCTCTGCGTACGTGATGCACGCATGCCGCGTGCAGACTTCCTGCGCCAG
The DNA here is from genome assembly GCF_023516725.1 of Pseudomonas sp. T1.Ur. Taxonomy (NCBI): domain Bacteria; kingdom Pseudomonadati; phylum Pseudomonadota; class Gammaproteobacteria; order Pseudomonadales; family Pseudomonadaceae; genus Pseudomonas; species Pseudomonas sp. T1.Ur. The sequence goes on along the minus strand of NZ_JAMGSN010000001.1, from coordinate 6,259,063 downwards.
TTCCCGGGCCACGAAGTCGACGAAAGCTGGACCGACGCATTGGCCAAAGGCAAGAGCAAGTACGCCGAAGCCATTGCCCGCCTGCAACCGGACATCGTTCGTTGCCAGCAGAAGCTGAGCGCGCTGGAGGCCGAGACCGGCCTGAGCATCGCCGAAATCAAGGACATCAACCGTCGCATGTCGATCGGCGAGGCCAAGGCCCGTCGCGCGAAGAAAGAGATGGTCGAAGCGAACTTGCGCCTGGTGATCTCCATCGCCAAGAAGTACACCAACCGCGGCCTGCAATTCCTCGACCTGATCCAGGAAGGCAACATCGGCCTGATGAAGGCGGTGGACAAGTTCGAATACCGTCGCGGCTACAAGTTCTCGACTTATGCCACCTGGTGGATTCGTCAGGCGATCACTCGCTCGATCGCCGACCAGGCCCGCACCATCCGTATTCCGGTGCACATGATCGAGACCATCAACAAGCTCAACCGCATTTCCCGGCAGATGTTGCAGGAAATGGGTCGCGAACCGACGCCGGAAGAGCTGGGCGAACGCATGGAAATGCCTGAGGACAAGATCCGCAAGGTACTGAAGATCGCCAAAGAGCCGATCTCCATGGAAACCCCGATCGGTGATGACGAAGACTCCCATCTGGGTGACTTCATCGAAGACTCCACCATGCAGTCTCCGATCGATGTCGCCACTGTCGAGAGTCTCAAGGAAGCGACTCGCGAAGTACTCTCCGGCCTCACTGCCCGTGAAGCCAAGGTACTGCGCATGCGCTTCGGCATCGACATGAATACCGACCATACCCTTGAGGAAGTCGGCAAGCAGTTCGATGTCACCCGTGAGCGGATTCGTCAGATCGAAGCCAAGGCGTTGCGCAAACTGCGCCACCCGACGCGAAGCGAGCATCTGCGCTCATTCCTCGACGAGTGACCTTCCAAACCCCCGGCCCTGCCGGGGGTTTTGCTATCTGCAGATAAAACGCCCTTCGTTGCCCCCCTGCCCTGTTGCCCGTCTACACTCGAAACATCCTCCCAAGCCATGACGAGACCGTGATGCCCAGACTGACGGCCGTGCTTTTGCTGTCATTGATGACCTGGACCGCGACGGCCGGCGCGTTGACGCTCACCGATGAAGAGCGCCGCTGGCTCAAGGACCACCCCGACCTGCGCCTGGGCGTCGATGCCTCGTGGCCACCGTTCGAGTTTCGCGACGATCAGGGGCGCTACCAGGGCTTGGCGGCCGATTACGTCGAAATCATTCGCCGGCGACTGGCTGTCACGTTGACGCCCATCGAACCGGTGAGCTGGACCGTCGTGCTGGAACAGGTCGCTCAGGGCCGGATCGATCTCCTGCCAGGCATCATGTCCACCCCTGAACGCCAGAACTACCTGGCTTTCACCCGCCCGTACCTGGATTTTCCGATTGTCATCCTGGCCCATCGCGGCGGCGCCCAGCCGCGCAATCTTGAAGACCTGTACGGTCTGAAAATCGCCGTCGTGGAGAACTATGCCCCCCACGAACTGTTGCGCAATCACCATCCCGACCTGAACCTCGTGGCACTGCCCAACGTCAGCTCGGCGCTGCAGGCACTGGCAACCGATGAGGTGGATGCCGTCGTCGGCGACTTGGCGTCCAGCGTCTGGAGCTTGCGCCAACTCAAGCTCGACGGACTCTATGTCAGTGGCGAGACCCCTTATCGCTATCAGCTCGCGATGGCCGTCCCGCAGGAAAACAAGATATTGGTGGGTATCCTGGACAAGGTCATGGCGGACATGTCCCCCGCCGAGGTCAGCGAAATCCAGGAAAAATGGATCGGCAACGTGCGCGACTATCGCCAGTTCTGGTCGGACTTGTTGCTGTACGGCCTGCCAGGGCTGCTTCTACTGGTGGGTATCCTCGCAGTGGTGATTCGCATCAATCGCCGTCTCAGCTCCGAGATAGCCCGGCGAGTCGACCTGGAGCAAGAGCTGCGCAGCAGCGAGTACCACTATCGCGGTCTGGTCGAAAGTCTATCGGCGATTGCCTGGGAAGCACGGGTCAGCGACTTCACCTACAGCTACGTCTCGCCCCACGCCGAAGAATTGCTGGGTTATCCGCTCAGCCATTGGCTCATCCCGGGATTCTGGCGCAACATCATTCACCCGGCCGACCTCATACGCGCGCAGACCTATTGCGACCACGAAGTGCTTGCCGGGCGCGACCATTGCGTCGACTACCGGGTGATAACCGCCGATGGTCGCTGCCTGTGGGTACGAGACATCGTCAGCCTGATCGAACACGGCCACGAGCCGTTGATGCGCGGGTTGATGATCGACATCAGTGAAGCCAAGCACACCGAGGAAGCATTGCGTCTTTCCGAACAGAAGTTCGGATCGGTGTTTCGCCAGTGCCCGGACATTCTGGTGATCGCCCGGCTGCTGGACGGCTGCCTGCTGGAAGTCAACAAAGCCTTTGAAGAGCAGATCGGCCTGAGCGCCGAACAGGTGGTAGGCAAGAGCGCCACTGACCTGGATATCTGGGGCATACAGGGCGTGGGGCCGAGCCTGTTGCAACGTCTTCAAGCCGGAAGTATTCGTAACCTGGAAATGCCCTTTCGGCGCAGCAACGGCCAGGTCTTCACCGGGCTGATCTCAGCGGAACCGTTCGATCTCGACACGACCCCGGCGCTGGTCGTGGTGGTCCGTGATATCAGCCAGCTCAAGGAAACCCAGCAACAGTTGCAGACCTCCGAAGAGAAGTTTGCCAAGGCCTTCCACGCCTCGCCCGATGGCCTGCTACTGTCCCGGCAGAGCGATGGCCTGCTGATCGAGGTCAACGACGGTTTCAGCCGTATCACCGGTTTCAACAGCGCGCTTTCGGTGGACCGTTCGACGCTCGACCTGGGCATTTGGGTCAACCTCAACGAACGCAAGCAGATGCTCGACCTGCTGCAACGGGATGGCTTCGTCAAGGATTTCAGCTGCCATATCCGCCGCAACGACGGGCAGATCCGACTCTGCGAGGTGTCCAGCCGTCCGCTGCCCATCGGCAACGAAGACTGCATGCTGACCATCGCCCGGGACATCACCGAACGCCACCTCATGCAGGAAAAACTGCAACAGGCCGCCACGGTCTTCGAAAGCACCGCCGAAGGCGTATTGATCACCGACACGCAGCAGCACATCAGCGCCGTGAACCGCGCCTTCACCGAGATCACCGGCTACAGCGAAACCGAAGCCTTGGGCCATACGCCTCGCTTGCTCGCTTCCGGCCTGCATGACAGCGCGTTCTATGCGGCGATGTGGCATCAATTGACGGCCGAAGGACACTGGCAGGGCGAGATTTCCAACCGCCGCAAAAACGGCGAACTTTACCCCAGCTGGCTGACGATCAGCGCCGTCCGCAACCGGGAACAGCAGATCACGCATTTCGTCGCGGTGTTCGCTGACATCTCCAGCCTCAAGCACGCCCAGGCTCGCCTCGACTACCAGGCACACCACGATCCACTCACCGGCCTGCCAAATCGCACCCTGTTCGAAAGCCGTCTGCTGACGGCCCTGAATAACCAGCAGGAAAACGGCGGCCAGGGCGCGGTCCTGTTTCTCGACCTGGACCGTTTCAAGCACATCAACGACAGCCTCGGGCACCCGGTCGGCGACCTGCTCCTCAAGGGCATCGCCGTACGACTGCGCGAACAACTGCGCGATATCGACACCGTTGCGCGACTGGGCGGTGACGAATTCATCATCCTCTTGCCCGGCCTGCAACAGCCCAGTGATGCCGAGCACATTGCACATAAACTCTTGAACTGTTTCGCCGCGCCGTTCCAGGCCGGCGAACATGAATTCTTCATCAGCGCCAGCATCGGCACCAGCTTGTATCCGCAAGATGGCGGCGATGTCGCCACGCTGGTCAAGAATGCCGATGCGGCGATGTACCGCTCCAAGGCCAAGGGTCGTAACCGAGTGGAAAGCTACACCCGCGATCTCACGGCCCAGGCCAGCGAACGCGTCGCCCTGGAACACGAGCTGCGACGGGCGATTGAACGCAACGAGCTGTCGCTGTCCTTCCAGCCGAAAATCAGCCTCATCGACAACCGACTGGTGGGCGCCGAAGCGCTCATTCGCTGGACGCACCCGACCTTCGGCGACGTGCCGCCCGAACATTTCATCCCGCTGGCGGAAGAAAACGGCATGATCCTGCAGATTGGCGACTGGGTATTGGAAAGCGCATGCCGCCAACTCTGCGAGTGGAACAGCAGCCATGAAAGCCTTGGCCCGCTGTCGGTCAACCTGGCGGGAGCCCAACTGCGCCAACCCAACCTGCTGGGCCGCATCGAGCAACTGCTGCGGGAAAACCAGCTTGAGCCTGGCTTATTGCAACTGGAAATTACTGAAAACTTCATCATGAGCCAGGCCGAAGAGGCGCTCACGGTGCTCCATCAGCTGAAGAAACTCGGCGTACAACTGGCTATCGACGACTTCGGCACCGGCTATTCCTCCCTGAGCTATCTCAAGCGACTGCCGCTGGACATCCTCAAGATCGACCAGTCATTTGTCCGCGGCCTGCCTGACGACCCCCACGACGCGGCTATCGTGCGGGCAATCATCGCCCTGGGGCGCAGCATGCAGTTCACCATCATCGCCGAAGGCGTCGAGACCCTGGCCCAACAGCAATTCCTCACCGAAGAAGGCTGCGAACAAATCCAGGGCTACATCGTCAGCCTGCCTCTCTGCGCCGAGGAATTCGCCGCAACGTTTCTGCGTATGACCGTATCGGATTTTTCGGATAGCACAGCCGAGAAACCGTCGCTATAATCCGCGGCCTACTGAGGGCCCATAGCTCAGTTGGTTAGAGCAGAGGACTCATAATCCTTTGGTCCACGGTTCGAGTCCGTGTGGGCCCACCAAATTGAAAGCCGCGCATTGCGCGGCTTTCGTCGTTTCCAGGGGTACAAGATTTAACGAATCATTTGATACCCAGTGGTCGATCCAACGACATCGCACCGCCGCCGCGGGCGACGATGAGCAGTAGCAAGCCTGCCCAGGAAAGGTGGGTTGGCCAGGCGTCAGGGTAGACAAACACTTCGATTACAAGGGTCATGCCCAGTAATGCCAATGCCGACAGTCGCGAGAACAGGCCTAGCACAAGCAGCACCGGAAAAAGGTGCTCACTGTAGGTTGCCAGATGCGCGGCCAGTTCCGGTGTGACCAGCGGCAGTGCGTATTCTGTTCGAAACAGCTCGTACGTACTGGGCGTAATCGTCAAAAAACCACTGACTTTGGTGCGCCCTGACATCAGGAAAATGGCTGCGATGGATAGCCGCGCAACCAGCACCAACAACGAGTCACCCAGCATCGCGCCAAGTCGGTCTGCGATGCTGTTCCACATGCCTCGCAAGGATTTGTCGGCTGTGGACGAAGGATTTCTTATGGCGTCCATGATGTGCTCCGCTGGCTAAGTTGCTGTTACGGGATGCTTACAGAGGCGAACGCGTCGGCGCTGAATAAGCGGGTAATGAGTTCTGAAAAATCCAGGTCAGGCTGAACCTCAAGGGCCTTTTCCGCAGCCTGTTCAAGCGGTAGATGTGCCGCGCAGGCATCCAGAAACCTGCAATCTGCTGCGCTGGCGGCTTGCCAAAAAACCTTGCCTTGCTTGCGCGTCAGCAGCGCTCCTTCGCCTCGCCAGTCGAGCTCATCGGGCATGTCCCGCTCTTCGCGATTGAACCGCCAAAGGGTGTAGGCGGGGTTGTCCGGGAACCACGCCCAACGGCAAGCGGCCTTCGGTGTGAGTCGGCTGCGGGCCAAGTCCTGTGGGGACAGCTTCGCCAGTTCGCTCGGATCGACGTCGGGTTCATCTTCGGCGCAATGGACCTGGGTCCAAAGCAGGTCCAGGCGGGCGACGTCGCCCAGATAAGGTATCTCTCGCGCATGTTCGAAAACGTGGAGGAATTCCGGAAAACCAGCCCCGTAATGCAACAACCGGGAATCGGCCGGGGGCGCCTGCCGGGCATGGAGAGTCGCGGCAGCCTTAAGCCACTCTGTACCGACCAAGCGTTCGACGGTGGGAAAGTTCGCCAGTAATGCGTCCACCGATCCTTTCAAAACAGTGTTGCGGTACACCATAAAACCGGGCTGTTCGATCAGCGCGGTCATTCCAGTCGAATGTCGCTCATATAACGCGTCGACGAATGCATCCTGGAAACTGGCCAGCGAGGTGTTCATATCGTCACTTCCGATACTCGCCGGTTGCCAATGTTCAACAACCTCTGCGCCCTGTCTCGTTCAGCCAGCAAGACATCGAACCCAGGAATATTGTCGTCGCGCTCGATCAAGGTCGGACGCCTACCGATCCGTTCGATCAAACGTCGATATAACAACCAGACATCTTCAGCGATGGCGGCATCGTGCGTGTCTATCAGCAATCGCGTGTTTCCCGGGTCCACCGCGTGGCCTGCGAGATGGATTTCCCTGATCGCCCTGGCCGGGAAGGCATCCAGATATTTCGACGCATCAAAGCCCAAGTTATGCGCGCTGATATGGACATTATTGATGTCCACCAGCAACCCGCAGCCAGTCCTTATGCTCAGTTCGGTCAAGAACTCTATTTCGCTGAACTCATGCCCCGGCAAACTCAGATAGTGAGTGGGGTTTTCAATGGCAATCGAACGCCCCAGGGCCTCTTGAGTTCGTTGGATATTGCTTGCGATGCGCTGCAACGCCTCGACAGTACGAGGGAATGGCAGCAGGTCGGGATGATATTGGCCACGCCATGCAGACCAGGCCAGATGCTCGGAAATCAGTGCAGGCTGCACTCGGTCGACCAATGCCCGGAAGCGCTTCAGATGACTTTCGTCCGGTGGGCAATCGGCAGCCAGTGAAAGTGAAACACCGTGCAGCGACAGCGGGTGCTTGCTCCCGATTGCCTCCAGCCATGCGAGACGGGGGCCACCTTCTACCATGTAGTTTTCCGGATGAACTTCGAACCAGAGCCCCTCGGCAGCGCAGTCAAGCGCATCGGGGTAATGGTTCGGCTTCAGGCCGAGGCCGGCCCCCATCTGGAATACGGTTTTCATGATCGGTGAGCCCCTTGGCACTGCAATTACATAGGTGTGAGAGAGCCCATGCCTTTAGGTGTCTTGATGGAGGTACACGTACCGGCAGGAACGTTTTTCCAGGCATTGGCCTGATAGTCCATTTTGGCGGTGCCCGCACAGGTCGTGCCCGCCCCCGCTTTGCAATCGTTCTTGCCGGCCATGGCAACGCCGTAGCATTTTTCCATGGCGCCTGAGGCGGCAGGCGTTTGCGCTGCGATGGCACCGGCGGCGAACGAAGAGAAGGCAACGGCGAGGGCGGCAAGTTTGAGGTTGTTCATTATTTGCTCTCCAGAAGATGGGTTTGGTCGCTGCATCAATGCTTGGGCACCGTGTTTGCGATCCAACAAGTAGTTCGATGTGGTTCCGGATTCGGTTACAGCGCTCGCAAAATATTTCTCAGGCCAGCAAAAAATTAATTGCCTGTTGCCTTATGTCGGGAAGCCGCATGTAAGATTCGCTGCGGCATTGGCACCAGCGAGATATTTTCCCTTTCGTGTAACCAGAGCGAACGATGGAACGAACTACGGATAACGATGCTTTGCGCAGCCGAGAGCGCCATCTTCAGGCCTTGTTTCTCTCAGGCCTGGATGGGGACGAACGGGCTTATCGCAAGTTTTTATCGGAGCTGAGTGGCCATCTTCGCGGTTTTTTACGCGCGAGGCTTCAACAGCGCCCCGGTGAAATCGAGGATTTGCTGCAAGAGGTTTTACTGGCCGTTCATAATGCGCGCCAGACGTATCAAGCCAATCAACCGCTGACGGCATGGGTCTTTGCCATTGCGCGTTACAAGCTCATCGATTTTTTCCGTGGGAGGTCACGCCATGACGTGTTCAACGATTCCCTCGACGATGCGGCAGAGCTTTTTGCCGAGCCACATCTAGAACCTGCGCAGGCCAGTCGCGACCTGGGCAAGTTGCTTGAGCAACTACCTGAACGCCAGCGTCTACCTATCGTACGCGTGAAGCTGGAAGGGCTTTCTGTGACCGAAGCCGCTCAAACGACGGGGTTATCCGAGTCTGCGGTGAAGATAGGGATACACCGAGGGCTTAAAGCCCTGGCGTTGAGAGTGAGAGGTGCACGATGAAGACTGATGATTTGATTTCCCTGCTCGCCTCGGGTGTGGCCCCGGTCGATCCCAGGGCGCCCGCCAAACGATTCAGTGTCGCGGTTCTGGCCGGCCTCCTGGGCGCCCTTTTGCTGGTGGTCGCACTGAAGGGTGTGCGGCCCGACTTGGGCCAGGTCATGGCGACACCGATTTTCTGGGCCAAGATCGCGTTTCCGCTCTGCCTGATGATCGGCACGCTGGGCATGGTCACGAGGCTGGCCAGGCCTGGAGCGACCTCGGGACCCGGCAAGATCCTCATCGTCGCCGCCATCACTGCGGTGTGGGTCGGCGCGATCTATGTCCTCAAGGTGACCGCACCTGATGACCGCGTCGCAGTCGTCCTGGGCGATACCTGGCGGGTATGCGCGCTCAACATAACCCTGCTGTCGATCCCGGGATTCATCGCGGTGTTCTGGGCGCTACGCGGCCTCGCCCCCACCAACCTGACACTTACAGGCGCCTGTGGCGGACTGCTGGCCGGTTCGATGGCGACGATTGCCTACTCCTTTCATTGCCCCGAGATGCAGATCCCCTTCTGGGCAGTCTGGTACGTGTTGGGCATGTTGGTGCCGACGATACTGGGCGCGCTGCTCGGTCGACGCTGGCTGCGCTGGTAGCAGGCCCTTCGGTTTTTCCAGGGCCCTACGACTGCGACGCCACGCGTTTCTACTCAGTGTCGGTCCACTCACGACAAGAAACCCCATCCCACCGAGACCTCCATCATCGCCAGCCCCAGCCTGTCCCGACTGTTCCTCGAACTCTTCTGGCAACTCGGCATCCTGGTGGTGCCGGCCTTCTTCGTCACCATCCTGCCGCCGCCGCTGGCCTTGCTGGCGGTGATATTGCTCGGTTTGCTGATGGGCCTGGCCGCGCGGCTGGGCTTCCTGGCGATGGGCCGAGGCATTGCCCGTCTGACGGTTGGTGCCGTGTTTGGCCTGGGCTTCAGCCTGGGCCGGGCGCTGCCCGAGTGGTGGGGCATCCTTGTGGCTATCGTTGCGATCATCGTCGGCCTCGCCTGCGTCAGCAAATGGGAGCGACGCCTTGGGCTCGCGCCGGTTGCCACCAAGGGGCCGAGCGCCTGGGGTGGCAGCGAGCCACAGCTCACGCCTGAGGGCGAGCCGATCCGGCAGTTCAACCACAGCGAAATCGCCATGGGCGGCCCGGTGTATTGCGACTATCTGTTTCCCGACGGTGTGCTTTTGCAAGGGCTTGGTTCTTCTGCGCTGTTTTCCAGCGACGGCCGTTATTTCGCCGCGCCCGTGCCGTCCCGGCAGGAATGGGGACTGGTCATCCTCGATCGTCAGCAGCGCAAGGTCTACCGCTGCGCCGAAAGCGAGTTCTGGGAACTGGACGCTTTCAACCCCGACGAACTGATTGGCCGTCATAGCCCGCTGGTCGATAACAGCAGCCGCCAGGCGCGACTGGAGGATCTGCTGCAAACCGCCCAGGCAGCGGACCTGGTGCCCGTCGCTGACCTGTGGCTTGAACCTGGCTGGCACCCGGACAATGTAGCGCCCACCTTCGAGCGGCCCAGCGCCGACGGCCAGCATCGCTTGGAGGGCAACCTCTTGCTGCCCGCGACCTTCCGTGATCTGGACCAGCCATTGGCGCCGCTGTATTCCCCGCGCTATGCCATCACCGTCGACGGGCAGCCGTCGGGGCTGGTCATGGCAGCCGATGCACCTATGGTCTGGGGCGCCACTGAAGCCGCGCTGGTGTGTCTGGCCCGAGAGCAAGCCAACGATGCGGACAGCGATCAGTATTGGTTGTGGCAAGCGGGAAATGGCTGGCGCGCCCTGCCCTCGCCCTGGGTGAAAAGCGCCGCCGAGCCTTCCTTTTACTGGCACGAGTTGCTGAGTGTCGAGGCGAGCCATGTGCGTATCGGCGCGTATCTCGACTATCCACGACCGAGCTCCGGCCGTTACGGCTATCGCCTGGACAGCATCCACAGCGATACCGAAACCCAGACAGGTCACGACGCCCAGGGTCGCGTGCAGGTTGAAGAATTCAAGCTGACCCGGATGTCCATCGTCATGCCGCTGGACAGTCGCGGTCGGCGAGGCGACTCGTGCATCGAGACACAGTCGATGCTGGACGGCAAACGCGCTTGTCTGACCTGGATGCGCGACAACCCCGACGGACTCGGAAGTTATCGCTGCCAAATCGGTGATTGGTCCTTGCCGGGAAGTTGGTTGCTTGATCATCGAGTCTCCGATTGCGGGCGCTATCTGGCGCTGCTGCCCTTCGAAGCCGCGACGACGGTGGCAACCCACGCGGTGGTCGCAGACTTGCAGGAACGGCGCCTGCTGCAAGGGCCCGCCCTGTGGGTGGAGCGCATACTCGATTTCCGCGATGGCCGCTTGAGCCTTGCGGTGATCGCGGGTCGTCTCGATAGCGATGTCGAAAGCACCCCGTTGCAGCGTTTCAACGTCACCGCACCGGAGGTCGGCCGCGACTCGTCTTTCTGTCGTCCCAACGAGCAATACCGACTGTTCTACAACACCGTTCAGCTGCAGCCGGAAGACTCGCAGCTCAGTACCGTTGAGCCTTGGCGCCTGGTGGACCGCCCTCAAGCGGCCACCGCCGACGGCGACTTCATCCAACTGGCGCCGAATGACCAGGACGCCGCCTGGCTATTCGGCAGCGAAACGGAATACGCCGACAGTTGGGTGCGTGCCGGTACGCCCCGCCTCGGCGGGCACCTGTTGACGGCGTCGGGCTGTGCATTGGTCGACCTGGCGCCGTCGATGGCCTGGTCATCCAATAGCCGATATCTGGCGTTGACCTGCATGGCAACCGACGTGACAGAACTCTGTGGAAACTACCGGGGCTGGCAGTTGCTGCTGCTTGATGTCCAAGACCATACGCTGCGGATACACCCGCGATGGCTGGGTCATCGGCCGTTGTTTGAAAGCTTCGACGAGCAACAACTACAGGTACGCTGTTTCAAGCGCGATTGGGAAATTGAAGGCGATGACGACCGAGGTTCGGTGCAGGCGTTCTCACTGGGCGACTTGCTGCAGTTGCCGGCTGAGCCTTTGATCGACCAGGACGGTCTCTGGCTCAGGTCTTCCCAGGCGCACCTCGCCCCGGCCTGGCGAGCGCTGGCCTTGCCTGCCACCCGCTACTTCGAACGCCGGAGCCTGTAACATGCCCGCCATTGATGCCTGCGCCGGAGCTGACCTTGACTGATACCCGCCCTCCCGTCCTCGACGAAATCGATCGTCAACTGATCGCGGCGCTGCAAATCAACGCGCGGGAAAGTGTTGCGATGTTGGCTCGGCAATTGGGCATTGCCCGCACGACCGTGACCTCGCGCTTGGCTCGACTGGAGAAAACCAAGGTCATCACCGGCTACGGCGTGCGTCTTGGGCAGCGAGTGATCGATGGCGGTCTGCAGGCTTATGTCGGCATCAAGGTCCAGCCACGCTCCGGCAAGGACGTATTGCGACGCCTGAGCGCGATGGCCCAGGTCCAGCAGTTGTGCGCGGTCAGCGGCGAATTCGATTATGTGGCCTGGCTACGCACGGACTCGCCGGAGCAACTGGATCAGTTGCTGGATCAGATCGGCAGTGTGGACGGGGTGGAGAAAACCACCACGTCGATCATCCTCAGCAGCAAGATCGATCGGGGCCAGCCGGTCTAGAACTACCCAAACGCTGCGGAAGCGAGCTTGCTCGCGATGGCGGTGTGTCAGTCAACATTCTCATGGCTGATCCACCGCTTTCGCGAGCAGGCTCGCTCCCACATAGGGGCAGGCTTCGTCATTAGGATTGAACGAAGGTTATAAATGACGAAAAACAGCGCAAAACGACGACACATTGCGTCTTATTAACGTGCTTCTCCCTCTCTAGAATGGCTGGCATCTTTTCCTATACTCAGACGCGAACGTCGCGTCGAGTCGCCCATCAAGGTCCGCCATGAACAAGAACAATCGCCACCCAGCAGACGGCAAGAAACCCATCACCATTTTTGGGCCGGATTTTCCGTTCGCCTTTGACGACTGGATCGAACACCCGGCCGGCCTGGGCGTCATTCCGGAACATAATCACGGCGCTGAAGTGGCGATTGTCGGTGCCGGGATCGCCGGCCTGGTGGCGGCGTACGAATTGATGAAGCTGGGCCTCAAGCCGGTGGTCTACGAAGCGTCGAAAATGGGCGGGCGCCTGCGCTCCCAGGCGTTCAACGGCGCCGAAGGCATCATTGCCGAGCTCGGCGGCATGCGATTTCCGGTCTCATCGACGGCGTTCTATCACTACGTCGACAAGCTGGGCCTGGAGACCAAGCCCTTTCCCAACCCGTTGACCTCGGCCTCGGGCAGCACCGTCATCGACCTGGAAGGCCAGACCTATTATGCGGAAAGCATGGCCGACCTCCCCGCGCTATTCCAGGAGGTCGCCGACGCCTGGGCCGACGCATTGGAGGCGGGTTCACGCTTCAGCGAGATCCAGCAAGCGATCCGCGACCGCGACGTGCCACGTCTCAAGGAACTGTGGAACACCCTGGTGCCGCTGTGGGATGACCGCACCTTCTATGATTTCGTCGCCACCTCCAAGGCGTTCGCCAAGCTCTCGTTCCTGCACCGCGAAGTGTTCGGCCAGGTCGGTTTTGGTACGGGCGGCTGGGACTCGGACTTCCCCAATTCGATGCTGGAAATCTTCCGCGTGGTCATGACCAACTGCGATGATCACCAGCACTTGGTCGTGGGCGGTGTGGAGCAGGTGCCTCACGGTATCTGGAAACATGTCCCGGAACGTTGCGCGCACTGGCCAGCCGGTACCAGCCTCAACTCGTTGCACCTGGGCGCGCCTCGTGCTGGCGTGAAACGTATCGCACGCGCCGACAATGACCGGTTCAGCGTCACCGACGTCTGGGGCGACACGCGCGAATATGCCGCCGTGCTGGTCACCTGCCAGACATGGCTGTTGACTACCCAGATCGAATGCGAAGAGGCGCTGTTCTCGCAAAAGTTGTGGATGGCCCTGGACCGCACCCGCTACATGCAGTCGTCGAAGACCTTCGTGATGGTCGACCGGCCGTTCTGGAAGGACAAGGATCCGGAAACCGGACGCGACCTGATGAGCATGACCCTCACCGACCGCCTGACCCGTGGCACCTACCTGTTCGACAATGGCGACGACAAGCCGGGCGTGATCTGCCTGTCCTATTCGTGGATGAGCGATGCGCTGAAAATGCTGCCTTATCCGGTGGAAAAACGGGTGAAGCTGGCCCTCGATGCCCTGAAGAAGATTTATCCGAAGGTGGACATCGCCGCGCGGATCATCGGCGAACCGATCACCGTGTCCTGGGAAGCGGACCCTTACTTCCTCGGCGCATTCAAGGGCGCCTTGCCGGGCCACTATCGCTATAACCAGCGCATGTACGCGCATTTCATGCAGGACGACATGCCAGCCGAACAAAAAGGGATCTTTATCGCCGGCGACGACGTCTCATGGACACCCGCCTGGGTTGAAGGCGCGGTACAGACCTCGCTCAACGCCGTGTGGGGAATCATGAAACACTTCGGCGGTGAGACTCACCCCGAGAACCCGGGTCCAGGTGATGTGTTCGACGAAATCGGTCCGATCGCCCTGCCCGAATAAAAGGAGTTGTCGATGCGCGTAGCCCTTTACCAATGCCCACCGTTGCCCATGGACCCGGCCGGCAACCTGCAGCGCCTGCATCGGATCGCGCTGGAAGCCAGGGGCGCCGATGTGCTGGTGGTGCCGGAGATGTTCCTCACCGGCTACAACATCGGGGTCGATGCGGTGAATGTACTGGCGGAGGTCTACAACGGTGAATGGGCGCAGCAAATCGGCCGTATCGCCAAGGCGGCCGGCCTGGCGATTCTCTATGGCTACCCTGAACGCAGCGAAGACGGGCAGATCTACAACGCTGTCCAACTGATCGATGCCCACGGTGAACGCTTGGCCAACTACCGCAAGAGCCACCTGTTCGGTGACTTGGACCACACGATGTTCAGCGCGGGCGACGCGGCGTTGCCGATCGTGGAACTCAACGGCTGGAAGCTCGGTTTCCTGATTTGCTATGACCTGGAGTTCCCGGAAAATGCGCGGCGCCTGGCGTTGGCCGGCGCCGAACTGATCCTGGTGCCGACCGCCAACATGCAACCCTACGAGTTCATCGCCGATGTCACCGTGCGCGCACGGGCGATCGAGAACCAGTGCTTCGTCGCCTACGCCAATTATTGCGGCCACGAAGGCGAATTGCTGTATTGCGGCCAGAGCAGCATCGCCGCACCGGACGGCAGCCGGCCGGCGTTGGCGGGCCTGGACGAAGCGTTGATCGTGGGCGATCTCGATCGACAGCTGATCGATGATTCCCGCGCGGCCTACAACTACCTGCACGACCGTCGCCCCGCGCTTTATGGCGACTTGCCTAAACACTGATCCGGACTAATCCGCTAGCATGAGCGCATCCTCATCCTGGAAGCGCTCATGCCGGTCCCCGATCCCCTCCGCCCTCACATTGAAACCCTGGCCAACGGCCTGCAGGTGACATTGCGTCATGTCCCTGGCCTCAAGCGCTGCGCCGCTGTGTTGCGGGTGGCGGCCGGCAGCCATGATGCGCCCGAGGCTTGGCCGGGCCTGGCGCATTTTCTCGAACACCTTTTCTTCCTGGGGACAGAACGCTTTCCCACAGGGCAGAATTTGATGGCCTACGTGCAAGGTCACGGCGGGCAAATCAATGCGCGCACCAGCGAACGCACCACCGACTTTTTCCTGGAGCTACCGCCGGCCGCCCTGCCCGGCGGGCTGGAACGGTTGGCCGACATGCTCGTCCATCCACGCCTGGACGAAAACGATCAAATGCGCGAACGCGAGGTCCTCCACGCTGAATTCGTCGCCTGGTCCCAGGACGCAGCGGCCCAGCGACAGATGGCCTTGTACGAAGGGTTAGCGGCGAGACATCCGCTACGGGGCTTTCATGCGGGCAATCGCGACAGCCTTGGCGTATCGCAGCCGGAATTCCAAACGGCATTGCGCGATTTCTACCAGTGTTTCTATCAGAGCGGCCAAATGACCCTGAGCCTGGCCGGCCCGCAAGACTTCGAAGCCTTGCGAACCCTGGCCTTCCAATTCGGTGAGCACGTGGCCACCCATGAGGCAGCGATCCGGCAGGCACCGCCGAGGCTCATGGCGTCCGCCGACGCCAGTTATCAGCAAGCGCGGGAAGGCGGCCTCGACCTGCTGTTCGCCTTCGAACACCTGCCCGCCGCCTCGCCCCAGGCCTTGGACTTCCTGTGTCACTGGCTGAACAACCAAAAACCGGGCGGCTTGCTCGCGGCACTGCGCCAGCAAGGCCTGGCTGACAGCCTCAAGGCCACGGCGCTGTATGAATTTGCCGGCCAAGCGCTGCTGCATATCGAACTCAAGCTCGACAGCGGAGAAACACCCGTCGATAGCCGGCCGTTGCTGCGCGACTGGCTGGGCTTTTTTGCCGCCCAGGACGACTGGGCGTCACTGCGCCAGGCATACACCTCGCTTCGGCAACGTCAGCAAGAAACAGCGACCGCCTTGCAACTGGCCCGCTGGGACTGCGAAGGACGCAAAGGTCCGCTGTCGGAAAACGACTTGATACGCCTCAGGGAACTCCTCAGGCAGCTGCACCCTGTGGATAACGTCGCCGGACAATGGCACGTGCCAGCGCCCAACCCATTCCTGCAAACCATCGGTGAACCACCCCGCGCCGGTTTGATCCGTGGCCAGACCAGCGCCCACCGTGGCTTGCGCACATTCGCCCAGGATCGCAGCCGGGGCCGCCGGGAGCGCTCGCCCATGCCGTTCAGCCAGGCATTGCCGGATACCTCGCCTGAAGGTGCGGTGTACCTGCGCTGGCAATTGCCGGCACAAGCACCGCTCAGTCTGAAATCCAGGCTCGATCGGCAGTTGGCGGACTTGCAGGAAGATGCCCGGCAGGCCGGTGTCGACATCACCTTTGAACCCAGCGGCCAGCAATGGCTATTGAAACTGCTCGGCCTGCAGGCACCGATGCCGCTGGTCCTTTCGCACCTGCTGGCGAAGCTGGGACAGCCACTGCCGCCCGGCCCGGCCCGGGACGACGCACCACTGATACCGATCCGACAGCTGTTGCGCGAATTGCCGAATCATTGCCAGCAAAACCCACGGCCATCCTCGCAACCTTCATCGGGCAGCGACCAGGGCGTCTGGGCGGACGCCCACTGGGACGGTTTGGCCGTCGGTCTGTCGGCAGCCACCCAGGCCGCCATCGGTCCCGTATTGGCGCGAGTCCCTGGGATCGCCCAAGAAGGATCTCCGACAACGAGCGGGCCTGCGCCGATGCGTCGCTGGCATTCGCTCCAGACCCAAGGCGACGAACAGGCCGTGCTGCTGTTCTGTCCCACGCCCACCCAGGAGTTGGCCGACGAAGCCGCGTGGCGCCTGCTGGCCCATCTATGCCAAGCCCCGTATTACCAACGCCTGCGGGTCGAGTTGCAGTTGGGCTACGCGGTGTTCAGCGGCTTGAAGCAGATCGACGGCCGGACCGGGTTGTTGCTGGGCGCACAGTCACCCAGTGCGTCGGCGGCGCAGTTGGTCGAGCACATGGAGCAGTTCCTGGGCGACTTGCCAGCATTGATCGACGGGATTGACGATTCGACCCTGGCCAACCAACGACACGCCCTCGCCAACCAACTGCACAGTACTGGGCTGCCCGTTGCCCAGGCCGCCGAAATGCTCTGGCAAGGCAAGCTGGCCGGTCGTCCATTGGACTATCTCCAGCAATTACCGGAGGTCATGGCCGGTATGACGCGCAGACAATTGATCGATTCCGCCCGGCGCCTGGCCGAAGCCCATGGCGGACGGTATTGCCTGAGCAATGCACCGTGTCCGGGAATGCCCTGGCAAGCGGGGCATTGATCGTTACCAGCCCTGCAACGAGCTTTCTCAAAGAATCGCGGCGAAGGATTTTGACAGATTTAGTAACATAGCCGCCTAAGCATCTGAACATCTCCGAACGGAGGTGGACTATATGTATAGATCCAAAACGTCTCACCCCAACCAAAGGAGTATTCCCATGTCCTGGTCCAAACCCGCATATATCGATCTGCGTATCGGCTTCGAAGTCACCATGTACTTCGCCAGCCGTTGATTGCTGCAGGCGGTAGTACGCAACACCACGCCTCGGTCATCCGGGGCGTTTTTTATTTCGGTTTGCAGATGGAGCGGCCATGTTCGTCCAGATTCTAGGTTCCGCCGCCGGCGGCGGTTTCCCGCAGTGGAACTGCAACTGCGCCAACTGCGCAGGTTTTCGCAACGGCAGCCTGCGGGCCCAGGCGCGCACCCAGTCGTCCATTGCGATTTCCGATGACGGCGTGAGCTGGGTGTTGTGCAACGCCTCACCGGACATCCGCGCCCAACTCCAGGGGTTCGCCCCGATGCAGCCTGGCCGGGCCCTGCGGGACACTGGCATTGGCGCGATCATCCTGATGGACAGCCAGATCGACCACACCACCGGCCTGCTCAGCCTGCGTGAAGGCTGCCCGCACCAGGTCTGGTGCACCGATATGGTCCATGAAGACCTGAGCACCGGCTTCCCGTTGTTCAACATGCTGACCCACTGGAACGGCGGGCTGAGCTGGAACCGCATCGAACTCGACCAGAGTTTCACCATCGCCGCCTGCCCGAACCTGCGCTTCACCCCGCTGCCGTTGCGCAGCGCCGCCCCGCCCTATTCCCCGCACCGCTTCGACCCGCACCCAGGCGATAACATCGGGCTGATCGTCGAAGACCTGCGCACCGGCGGCAAGCTGTTCTATGCGCCGGGGCTGGGCAAGGTCGACGAGTCGTTGCTACAGATCATGGCCGGCAGCGATTGCCTGTTGGTGGACGGCACGATGTGGGACGACGATGAAATGCAGCGCCGTGGCGTCGGCACCCGCACCGGTCGGGAAATGGGCCACCTGGCGCAAAACGGCCCCGGCGGTATGCTCGAAGTGCTGGAGCAACTGCCCGAGCAGCGCAAGGTCCTTATCCATATCAACAACACCAACCCGATACTCGATGAAGATTCGCCCGAGCGGGCCGAGTTGGTGCGTCGCAAGATCGAAGTGGCATACGACGGGATGAGTATTGAGTTGTAGGAAGGGCTGGATGGCTACGGGAACCTGCTGGCCTCATCGCGAGCAAGCTCGCTCCCACAGTTGTCCGAGTCGTACCGAACATTCGATTCACAGCACCACCAATGTGGGAGCGAGCTTGCTCGCGATAGGGCCAACCCTGACACCACAGAACCCACGGGTATTTCCCGGAGAGCCGACATGACTGACACCCCCCTGTCCCCCGCCGAGTTCGAAGCGGCCCTGCGTGCCAAGGGCGCGTATTACCACATCCATCACCCGTATCACGTGGCGATGTATGAAGGCCGCGCCACGCGCGAGCAGATCCAGGGTTGGGTCGCGAATCGCTTTTATTACCAGGTGAATATCCCGCTCAAGGATGCCGCGATCCTGGCCAATTGCCCGGACCGGGAGATCCGCCGCGAGTGGATCCAGCGCCTGCTCGATCATGACGGCGCCCCGGGCGAAGACGGTGGCATCGAAGCCTGGCTGCGGCTGGGGCAGGCGGTGGGCCTGGATCCCGATCAATTGCGCTCCCAGGAACTGGTACTGCCGGGCGTGCGCTTCGCGGTGGATGCCTACGTCAACTTCGCCCGCCGGGCCAGTTGGCAGGAAGCCGCCAGCAGTTCGCTGACCGAGCTGTTCGCCCCGCAGATCCACCAGTCGCGCCTGGACAGCTGGCCGCAGCATTACCCGTGGATCGACCCGACCGGCTACGAATACTTCCGCACCCGCCTGGGCCAGGCCCGGCGCGACGTGGAGCATGGCCTGGCGATCACCTTGCAGCACTACACCACGCGTGCTGGCCAGGACCGCATGCTGGAAATCCTCCAGTTCAAACTCGACATCCTCTGGAGCATGCTCGACGCCATGAGCATGGCCTACGAACTGAACCGCCCGCCCTATCACACCGTGACCGACCAACGGGTTTGGCACAAAGGAATTACCCTATGAGTTTCGATCGCAGCCAAACCCCCAACTGGCGCCCCGGCTATCGCTTCCAGTACGAACCGGCCCAGAAGGGCCACGTGCTGCTCTATCCTGAAGGCATGATCAAGCTCAACGACAGCGCTGCGCTGATCGGCGGCCTGATCGATGGTGAACGCGATGTGGCGGCAATCATCGCTGAGCTGGATAAACAATTTCCCGGTGTGCCTGAGCTCGGTGACGACATCGAGCAATTCATGGAGGTCGCCCGTGCACAGCACTGGATCACCCTTGCCTGAGAAGCCCGCCGTTGGCCTGCCGTTGTGGCTGCTGGCCGAGCTGACCTATCGCTGCCCGCTGCAATGCCCGTACTGCTCCAACCCGCTGGACTTTGCCGAGCAAGGCAAGGAGCTGAGTACGGAGCAGTGGTTCAAGGTGTTCCGCGAGGCGCGAGAAATGGGTGCCGCGCAATTGGGCTTTTCCGGCGGCGAGCCGCTGGTGCGCCAGGACCTGGCCGAGCTGATCGGCGAGGCGCGCAAGCTGGGTTTCTACACCAACCTGATCACCTCAGGCATCGGCCTGACTGAACAAAAGATCAGCGACTTCAAGAAGGCTGGCCTGGACCACATCCAGATCAGTTTCCAGGCCAGCGACGAGCAGGTGAACAACCTGCTGGCCGGCTCGAAGAAAGCCTTCGCGCAAAAACTCGAAATGGCCCGGGCGGTGAAAGCCCATGGTTATCCGATGGTGCTGAACTTCGTGACCCATCGGCACAACATCGACAAGATCGACCGCATCATCGAGCTGTGCATCGCCCTCGAAGCCGACTTCGTCGAACTCGCCACCTGTCAGTTCTACGGCTGGGCGCACCTCAACCGCGTCGGTCTGCTGCCGACCCGGGAACAGCTGGTGCGGGCCGAGCGCATCACCAACGAATACCGAGCCAGGCTGGAAGCCGAAGGCAACCCGTGCAAGCTGATCTTCGTGACTCCGGACTACTACGAAGAGCGCCCGAAGGCCTGCATGAATGGCTGGGGCAGTATCTTCCTGACCGTCACGCCGGACGGCACGGCATTGCCTTGCCACGGTGCCCGGCAAATGCCAGTGCAGTTTCCGAATGTGCGCGACCACAGCATGCAACACATCTGGTACGACTCGTTCGGCTTCAACCGTTTTCGCGGTTACGACTGGATGCCCGAGCCCTGCCGCTCGTGCGATGAAAAAGAAAAGGATTTTGGCGGCTGCCGTTGCCAGGCGTTCATGCTCACGGGCGACGCCAGCAATGCCGACCCGGTGTGCAGCAAATCCGAACACCATGGGATGATTCTCCAGGCTCGCGAAGACGCCGAGCACGCCACGCAAACCATCGAGCAACTGGCCTTTCGTAATGAACGAAACTCACGCCTCATCGTTAAAGGCTGATCCGCTCAGCGCCGCCCAGGCTGTCGCGGCAGGCATCGACTTTGCCGAACTGCAACTCGGCCCCCTGGGCCTGTTCTGGAATGAATACCGTCCCGCGGACGGCGCCTGCCGAATCTGGCATCGGCGAGATGGCGAAGCCCATTGCCTGACCCCGGATGGCTTCAGCGTGCGCAGCCGGGTCTATGAATATGGCGGCGGGTCGTTCTGCCTGAGCGATAAGGGCGTACTGTTTGTCAACGAGGCCGACCAGCAGCTGTACCACCAATCGCTGGAAGACCCGCGCCCCGTGGCGTTGACCTCGGGCGACTGCCGATATGGCGACCTGTACTTCGCCGCAGGGCATGTGTTGGCGGTGGAAGAACGGGCCAACCAGCACCGTCTGGTGTCGATCGGGCTGATCGATCGTCAGCGATGCGTATTGGCCGAAGGCGCGGATTTCTATGCCGCGCCGATCCTGAGTCCTGATCAAAGGCGCCTCGCCTGGATCGAGTGGAGTCGCCCGCACCAGCCCTGGACGGCCACGCGGCTGATGTTGGCCGAGCACAACGATTCAGGTTGGGGCGAACCGGTCTGCGTGGCCGGCCACGGTGCGGAGGAGTCCATCCAGCAACCGCGCTTCGATGCTTCCAATCGTCTTTATTGCCTGACCGATCGAGGTGGCTACTGGCAGCCCTGGGGTGAAGATGCAGGCGTCCTGAGGCCATTGGCTGCCGCCGAAGCCGACCACGCCCCCGCGCCCTGGCAATTGGGCGGTTGTACCTGGCTGCCCATCGACGAAGAGACTTACCTGGCGAGCTGGAGCGAGGCGGGTTTTGGTCGGCTGGGCTTGTGCCAGGGTGACGCAACCGAAGATTTTACCGGGACCTACAGCCGCTTTCGCAGCCTGGCGCAGGATGAGTGTTTCATCTACGCCATTGCCGCCTCGCCGACGAGCCCGTCGGCGGTCATCGCCATCGAACGACAAAGCCACGACGCCACCGTGCTGGCTGGCGGCATTGCGCCGCTATCGGCCGAACAGATCAGCCGTCCACAGACCCTGCGCTATCCCGTTGCTTCAAGCGAAGCCCACGGGTTCTTTTATCCCACCACGGACACCCGCGCGAAACCGCCGCTGGTGGTGTTCATCCATGGCGGGCCGACTTCCGCCTGTTATCCGATATTTGATCCGCGCATCCAGTACTGGACCCAGCGCGGCTTTGCCGTGGCCGATCTCAATTACCGCGGCAGCAGTGGTTATGGCCGGGCCTACCGGCAGGCATTGCATTTGAATTGGGGCGTGGTGGACGTCGAGGATGCCTGCGCCGTCGTTGCGTACCTGGATGAGCAAGGCCTGGCCGATGGCCGCTGCGCCTTCATTCGTGGCGGCAGCGCCGGTGGGTATACGACCCTTTGCGCCTTGGCATTCCGGGATGTGTTCCGTGGCGGAGCCAGCCTCTATGGCGTCAGCGATCCGGTTGCCCTGGGCCGCGCCACGCACAAGTTCGAAGGCGACTATCTGGACTGGCTGATCGGCGACCCGCACGTGGATGCCGAGCGTTATCGGGCCCGTACTCCGTTGCTTCACGCAGACCAGATCCGAGCGCCGATGATTTTTTTCCAAGGCGAGCTGGATGCCGTGGTCGTGCCGCAGCAGACCCGCGATATGGTCAAGGCCTTGGAGGACAACGGTGTTCCAGTGGAGGCGCACTATTATCCGGAGGAACGCCACGGTTTTCGCAAGGCTGCAAACCAGGCGCATGCGCTGGAGCATGAGTGGTTGTTTTATCGCAAAGTGCTGGACGGCGATTTGTAGACAATCCGAAAAACTGTGGGAGCGAGCTTGCTCGCGATATCGGTGTGTCAGTTCAAAAATATCGATTGGACTATCGCTATCGCGAGCAAGCTCGCTCCCACAAGGATTTGTTCAAATTATCAGGGGATTCAGCGCTTGGCGATGATATACACCGCGTGCACGATGCCGGGGATATAACCCAACAGCGTCAGCAGGATATTCAGCCAAAAAGCCCCGCCGAAACCGACTTGCAGGAACACACCCAGCGGTGGCAGCAGGATGGCGATGATGATGCGAATGAAATCCATGGATGACTCCCTGATGAGCGATGGCCACGTTGCCATAGCCCATGGACACCTGCCCGCTCGTCGGGGTTCAGTAATTGCTCGCGGGAGGCGATTCGAAAGCGTCCGCCGATAAAAAACGCGGACAAAAGAAAACCCCGCCGAAGCGGGGCTTTGCAGACTGTTTCCCTGACATCCATTTCACTCCGCCTTCCTGGCAGAATCCTACGTGTCCGTGTTGTTACTTTGCGCGTCCTGCGCTACGTCCATGGAGGCTAGATTAGCCCTGGATCCAATCGGACGATAGAGGGAAATCGCCAGCACGTCATGTAAGCAATTGCTTACATGACGACATATTTCAGAACTGGCCCGGCTCCAACAGGAACAGCGACTCACTGCCAGCCTTCACTGAAGCGCTCAGGGAATGGATCCGCGGCAACAGGCGGGCGAAGTAGAATCGCGCCGTACCCAGCTTGCCTGCGTAGAAATCGTCCTGGCTTTCCTTGCCCAGGGCCGCCCTGGCCATGAGCGCCCACATGTAGGCATACGCGGTGTAACCAAACGCCTGGAGGTACTCCACCGACGCCGCGCCGATTTCGTTCGGATTGCTTTTCGCCCGGTCCAGCAACCATTCGGTCAATTCGTCCAGCGTACCGACGGCATCGTTCAACGGCTTGGTGAACTCCGACAACTCGCTGCTTGCCGTGGCGGTGAAATGGCGAATCTCATCGGCGAACAATTTATAGAACGCCCCGCCACTGCCGACGATCTTGCGTCCCACCAGGTCCAGCGCCTGGATACCGTTGGTGCCTTCGTAGATCTGCGTGATGCGCACGTCGCGCACCAGTTGCTCCTGGCCCCATTCGCGAATGTAGCCGTGACCGCCAAAGATCTGCTGGCCGTGGACCGTGGTTTCCAAGCCCAGGTCGGTGAGGAAAGCCTTGGCGACGGGCGTGAGCAGCGCGACCAGGTCTTCCGCACGCTTGCGGGTGGCGGGGTCTTGGCTGAACTTCGCGGTATCCAGTTGCATCGCGACGTAGGTGGAAAACGCGCGGCCACCTTCGTTCGAGGCTTTCATGGTCAGCAGCATGCGACGCACGTCCGGGTGGACGATGATCGGGTCGGCGACCTTGTCCTTGTTCTGCGCGCCGGTTGGCGAGCGGCTTTGCAAGCGGTCACGGGCGTATTCGATGGCGTTCTGGTACGAGCGCTCGCCGGTGGCCAGGCCCTGGATACCGACGCCCAGGCGCTCGTAGTTCATCATGGTGAACATCGCCGCCAGGCCTTTGTTCGGCTCGCCGACCAGATAACCCACGGCCTCGTCGAAGTTCATCACGCACGTGGCGGACGCCTGGATACCCATTTTGTGTTCGATCGACCCGCAGTTGGCCGCGTTCCGCGCACCCAGGCTGCCGTCGGCATTGACCATGAATTTCGGTACCAGGAACAGCGAGATGCCTTTCGGCCCAGCCGGTGCGTCCGGGAGTTTCGCCAACACCAGGTGGATGATGTTTTCGGTGAGGTCGTGTTCGCCGCCGGTGATGAAAATCTTCGTGCCACTGACCTTGTAGGAACCGTCAGCCTGGGGCTCCGCCTTGGTGCGGATGATGCCCAGGTCGGTACCGGCGTGAGGCTCGGTCAGGCACATGGAACCGGCCCAGACACCGGCGTACATGTTCGGCAGATACGCCGCTTTCAATTCTTCGCTGGCATGGGCGTTGATCGACAGGCAAGCCCCGGCGGTCAGCATCGGGTACAGGCCAAAGGACAGGCTGGCCGAGTTGACCATTTCCTCGACCTGGGCCGAAACGGCCTTGGGCATGCCCATGCCGCCATAAGCCGGATCACCGCCTACGCCAACCCAACCGCCCTCGGCGTAAGTCTTGTAGGCCTGTGGGAAACCAGCCGGCGTGGTGACGGCGCCGTCCGACCAGTGACAACCCTCTTCGTCAGCCGCACGGCTGAGGGGGGCGACGCTTTTACTGGTGACCTTTCCGGCTTCCTCCAGAATCGCTTCGACAGTTTCAGCATCCACGGTCTCGGCCAGCGCCGGCAATTGGGCCCAGAGTTTTGCGACCTCGAACACTTCATTGAGGACGAAGCGCATATCGCGCAGGGGCGCTTTGTAGTCAGCCATGGCAAACCTCGCAAGATCTAAACAATTGGTTCGTAGGAAAGCGGTTTCGCAATGGGCCAGAGTGTACCTCAACAACTTTTGCGACACATAGGGTCAACCCATGACCGTTTTATTATTTTTAGTCACTAGAAAAGATCGCAGGCTTCGCCAGCTCCTACAGGGAATACGCATTTCCATGTAGGAGTTGGCGAAGCCTGCGATCTTTGGCATTCCCCTCAATCAAAGCGCAAACAACTCCGCCGGCAACTTCATCAGGCATTCACTCCCAGCCTCGACGGCGGCCCGATGAGCGGTCGTGCGCGGCAGCAGGCGCTGGAAATAAAACTCGCAAGTCGCCAGCTTGGCCCGGCAAAAATCTGCATCACCGTCGCCACTGTCGAGTTGCGCCTGGGCCACCAACGCCATCCGTAGCCAGAGGTAGGCCAGGATGATGTAGCCGCTGTACATCAAGTAATCCACCGAGGCAGCCCCCACCTCATCCGGGTTTTTCATGGCCGCCATGCCAACCTGGGTCGTCAGTTCGCCCCACTGCCGGTTGAGGCCGTCGAGTTGCGCAACGTATCCGTCGAGCTGCGGATGCCCGGCATTGGCGGCGCAGAACTTGTGGACGATCCTGGTGAAGCCGCGCAGTAACTTGCCCTGACTGCCCAGGACCTTGCGCCCCAGCAGGTCCAGGGCCTGGATGCCATTGGTGCCCTCATAGATCGGCGCGATCCGACAGTCGCGCACCAGTTGCTCCATGCCCCATTCGCGGATAAAACCGTGGCCGCCAAACACTTGCATGCCGTGGTTGGTCACCTCCAGTCCGGTGTCGGTCATGAAGGCTTTGCAGATCGGGGTAAGGAACGCCAACAGGTCTTCGGCCTCCTGACGGGCGGTTTCGTCGCGGCCCAGGTGCGCGGTGTCGAGCAATTGGGCGGTGAAATAGGTCAACGCACGGTTGCCTTCGTTGAAGGCTTTCATCGTCAGCAGCATTCGACGCACGTCGGGATGGACGATGATCGGGTCAGCGACTTTTTCCGGAGCCTTGGGGCCGGTCAGCGAACGCATCTGCAGGCGATCGTTGGCGTACTTGATCGCGCCCTGGAAACTCGCCTCGCCCAAACACAGGCCTTGCATGCCAGTGCCGAGGCGAGCGTGGTTCATCATGGTGAACATGCAATTGAGGCCCTTGTTCGCCTCGCCGATCAGGAAACCCTTGGCGCCGTCGAAATTCAGCACGCAGGTGGCCGAGGCCTTGATGCCCATCTTGTGCTCGATCGACCCGCAGGAAACGCCATTGCGCTCCCCGGCCTCGCCCGTGGCGTCGGGCAGGAACTTCGGCACGATGAACAGCGAGATGCCCTTGGTCCCGGCCGGCGCATCGGGCAGCTTGGCGAGCACCAGGTGAATGATGTTGTCGCTCATGTCGTGCTCGCCGGCACTGATGAAGATCTTACTGCCGGTCACCGCGTAACTGCCGTCAGCCTGAGGCACGGCGCGGGTCTTGATGATGCCAAGGTCAGTGCCGCAGTGGGCTTCGGTCAGGCACATGGTACCGGTCCACTGGCCGGCAGTGAGTTTGCTGAGGTAGGTCTGCTTCTGCTCCTCGGTGCCGTGGGCGTGGATGGCCGACATGGCGCCGTGGGTCAGGCCGGGGTACATGCCCCAGGACGTGTTGCTCGACCCGATCATTTCGCTGATGACCAGGCCCAGGGAACTGGGCAGGCCCTGGCCGCCGTACGCCGGGTCCGCCGCCAGGCCGTGCCAGCCGCCTTCCACATACTGTGCGAAAGCCTGCTTGAAACCTGTAGGCGTAGTCACCACGCCGTTGTCGAAATGGCAGCCCTCTTCGTCACCAGGGCGATTGAGTGGCGCCAGCACGTTCTCACAGAATCGCGCGCCTTCCTCGAGGATGGCGCTGACCATGTCCGAGCTGGCATCGCTGGCACCCAGTTCGGCATAGCGACCATGGAAATCGAAGACGTGGTCGATCAAGAAGCGCATGTCGCGCAGGGGGGCTTTGTACTCGGGCATGGTGGTTTTCTCCGGTAGCAGATCGCTCCAACCTACTGCCGGCCATCAAGCCTCACAATCACAGTCCAGACGCTGAATGCGCCATCATCACTCAACCCGCGGCGGCTTCCATGCGCACCGCGCCGCGACGATTCTGGCCGAAGGCGATCACACAGTTTCGACCCGCGCCCTTGGCGTTATAGAGCGCCTGGTCCGCCGATTTGAGCACCTCTTCGGGCGTACGCTGCTCGATGCGCTCGGCCACGCCGATGCTGACGGTCACCGAAACGCTGGAGGCGCCAGCGCCGGCGCGACGCTGGCGCCCTTGTTGATCGTCCTGGGGACGACTGTCGGGATTGCGCAGTTGAATCGCGTACGTCTCGATGGATTGGCGGATGACTTCCAGGTGGGGCATGCACTCATCGATGGTCTTGCCTGCGAACACCAAGGCGAATTCCTCGCCACCGTAGCGATATGCCCTACCGCCACCGCCGATCTTTGACAGCTTGCTGGCGACCAGGCGCAGCACCTGGTCGCCGACGTCGTGGCCGTGGGTGTCGTTGAATTTCTTGAAATGGTCGACGTCACTCATCGCCAACACATAATTGCGCCCCAGGCGCTGCATGCGTTCGTTCAGTGCCCGACGCCCAGGCAGGCCGGTGAGTTCGTCGCGGAAGGCCATTTGATAAGCCTCGTGGGCGACCGCGGCGGCAATCATCAACATGACTTGGCTGCACATGATGTTCAGGGTAAACGGCAGGATGAATGTCTTGGGCAGCATCCAGAACAACCCGAGCAACCCCACCAGTTGCGCCGCGTGAAGCGGCCGGGGGTTGCGCCAGTATTGCCAGGCCAGCAGCAGGAATGCGGCGGCGAACATCGGGTAGGACAACTGGATCAGGCTCATCCAGGCGCCGTGCAACGCGGGCCAGCGGATCTCCGAGAGCCACAGCAGCAACGGCTGGGGGAAACTTTGCTCCAGGGCCAGCGCCACGCTGCCGAAAACCAGCAACACCGCGAACCGCGCCACCATGTCCTGGAACAGATGGGTGCGCTCCTGCCACGCCGCAAACAGCCCGAACAACAGCGGCAGCAACAGGCAGACGAGGTGGAACACCACCGCCGCGTCTTCGCGCACCTTGCCGTTATCCCGGTAGAAGTCGGTCTGGGTGTCCAGCAGGAAGTAGGCGATGTACACCGTGACCATCAGAAACAGTTCGCGCTGGCGTCGGTAAACGGCGCAATACGCGCCTCCCAGAAGCAACACCAATGTAGGCAGCACATTGAACAGGGAGGTGAAGAAGACGTTGAGATCCTTGACGTAGGCAGCCGCAAGCCCCGACAACAACAGCAGCAGTGACGGTAGGAAATGGCTCAAACGTACAGCGGAAGAACGCGGCAAGGGTAAAGCTCCGACCCGGCTGATCAAAGATGGCATTGTGCACGCGAGGCGTGACCGATGTCACACTGCCATCGCTGTAACGGCAGAGCGGGAAGTTTTCTTAGGGTTGGGTTGGATGAATATTGTTTCAGAATCACCGCGCCCCTCCTGTGGCGAGGGAGCTTGCTCCCGCTCGGCTGCGAAGCAGTCGTAAACCGGCGGGTGCGGTGTGTCTGATATTCCGCATTTGGCAGGTTTGGGGCCGCTTTCACGCCCAGCGGGAGCAAGCTCCCTTGCCACGAGTTTGCCTTGACTGGCGTTGGCAGACACAAAAAAAAAAGCCGCTGCTCCCGAAGAAGCAGCGGCTCTTGTGAAGAACCACGCAGGGCTTAGTAGCCCAGCGCGAAATCTTCTTCTTTCATGTCCATCAGGTTGTTGGCGCCCGACAACATGGCTGCAACGTGAGTGCGGGTACGCGGCAGGATGCGCTGGAAGTAGAAGCGCGCGGTCTGCAGCTTGGCGGTGTAGAACGCTTCCTCACTGGTGCCGGCTGCGAGTTTTTCCGCCGCCAGGCGCGCCATGTCGGCCCAGAAGTAAGCCAGGCAGGCATAACCGGAATACATCAGGTAATCCACCGAGGCCGCGCCGACTTCTTCGCGATCCTTCATGGCGGCCATGCCGACCTTCATGGTCAACTCGCCCCATTCCTTGTTCAACGCAGCCAGGGGTTCGACGAACTCCTTGAGTGCTTCGTTGCCTTCGTTGCCCTGGCAGAACTTGTGGACGATCTTGGTGAAACCCTTGAGCGCTTCGCCCTGGGTCATCAGCACTTTACGACCCAGCAGGTCGAGCGCCTGGATGCCGGTAGTGCCTTCGTACAGCATCGAGATACGGCTGTCGCGCACGTTCTGCTCCATGCCCCACTCGGCGATGAAACCGTGGCCGCCGTAGATCTGCACGCCGTGGTTGGCCGATTCGAAGCCGACTTCGGTCATGAAGGCCTTGGCGATCGGCGTCATGAACGCCAGCAGCGCGTCGGCTTTCTTCTTCTCTTCTTCGTCCACGCCGTACTTGACGATATCGACCTGCTTGGCGGTGAAGTAGACCATCGCCCGGTTGCCTTCGGCGAAGGCTTTCATGGTCAGCAGCATGCGACGCACGTCAGGGTGGACGATGATCGGGTCAGCGGCCTTGTCTGGGGCTTTCGGGCCAGTCAGGGAACGCATCTGCAAGCGATCACGGGCGTACTTCAGGCCGCCCTGGAAGCCGATCTCGGCGTGGGCCAGGCCTTGCAGCGCGGTGCCCAGGCGTGCGGTGTTCATGAAGGTGAACATGCAGTTCAGGCCCTTGTTCGCCGGGCCGATCAGGAAACCGGTGGCCGCGTCGAAGTTCATCACGCAAGTAGCGTTGCCGTGGATGCCCATCTTGTGTTCCAGGGAACCACAGCTCACCGCGTTGCGCTGGCCGATGGTGCCGTCGGCGTTAGGCAGGAATTTCGGCACGATGAACAGCGAAATGCCCTTGGTGCCAGCCGGTGCGTCCGGCAGGCGTGCCAGCACGATGTGGACGATGTTGTCGGCCATGTCGTGTTCGCCGGCCGAAATGAAGATCTTGGTGCCGGTCACTTTGTAGGAACCATCGGCCTGAGGCTCGGCCTTGGTGCGCAGCATGCCCAGGTCGGTGCCGCAGTGCGGTTCAGTCAGGCACATGGTGCCGGTCCATTCGCCGGACACCAGTTTGGTCAGGTAAGCCTCTTGCTGCTCGGGCGTACCGTGCTCGGAAATGGTGTTCATCGCGCCATGGGACAGGCCCGGGTACATACCCCACGACCAGTTGGCTTCGCCGACCATCTCGCTGACCGCCAGGCCCAGGGATTCCGGCAAGCCTTGACCACCGTGCTCGACGTCGTGGGCCAGGCTTGGCCAGCCGCCTTCGACGAACTGCTTGTAGGCTTCCTTGAAGCCGGTCGGGGTTTTCACGCCGGACTCGCTCCAGGTGCAACCTTCGAGGTCACCCACGCGGTTCAGTGGCGCCAACACCTGCTCACAAAACTTGGCGCCTTCTTCGAGAATGGCGTCAACCATGTCCGGAGTTGCGTCCTGGCAAGCCGGAAGGCTCTGATAATGCGCTTCGTAGCCGAGCAGTTCGTCACGAACGAAGCGAATATCACGCAAGGGGGCCTTGTAGTCAGGCATAGCGATAACCTCTGCTGATGTAACCGGGGATGAACGACCGTGGTTTTTTATAGCGGTCAAACAGGTGTTTGAAACATACGTTTACGCCCAAACCTTGTCAAGCGTCGATCCTTCGCCGTTCGTCATCGACCCCTGGAAAAATATCGGACACGGAAAAACCATCGCGTTGAAAAATCAGCGATGCCTGCAAAAAAGATTAGTCGAGCAATAAGACAGCAGAGACAAGAACGCCGCGAATAATCGCGGCGTTCTCATAAATCTCAGGCGCTTGTATCAAGCGAAAGTATCAATCAACGTACCCAGCATCTCATCGGAAGCCTTGGCGACATTCACGCCTAGCTGCACTTGAAACTTCCCATCGGCCATCTCAACCATGTTGCTGGCGAGGTCCGATTGCTGGCTGCGATCCACCGAACGCAGGCGATCGACCTGAACTTCGGACGACTGGCTGGTGACCGAACGCTCGATCGTATTGTTGGCGATCTGGCTGGAGGCCTGATCGACACGGTTCTGCCCTGTCTGAATCGTGCTCAGACCGGCATAGAATGCGGTATTTCCTGAGATTTCCATGACAGGGCTCGTCTTCTTGAAGGGTCGACACCGGCATTGAAACAGAAGCCCTGGAAAAACACCCGACAAAAACACTAATGGCACAGTGCCTCGTCATAGGCAAAACCTTGGCGGGTTCTCAGTCCAGCAAATCCAATTGCAGGTGCTCGGCCACCGCTTCAGCCGTTACGCTCTGGATCCGCGCCACCCGGCCCAGGCAGGGCGCCGGCAGGCGTTCGGCCAGGGTCGCCAGGTTTTCCTCGAGGCGCGAGGTGGCCGGGTCGATGATATTTGCCACCCAACCGGCCAATTGCAAACCGTCACGGGCAATAGCCTCGGCGGTCAACAACGCATGACTGATACACCCCAGGCGCACGCCCACCACCAGGATCACCGGCAGCCCCAGCGCTATCGCCAAGTCGGAAAGATTGTCCTGGCCGGCCAACGGTACACGCCAACCGCCTGCGCCTTCGATCAAGGTGAAGTCAGCGTCCAGTGCCAGCACTTCGCGCATCGGGCCCAGCAGCGACTGTACCGTCAACGCCACGCCGGCCTCCCGGGCGGCGAGGTGTGGCGCGATCGCAGGCTCGAACGCCACCGGATTGACCTGTGCATAACTCAATGGCATCGAGCATTCGGCTAGCAACGCCAAGGCGTCGGCGTTGCGCAGGCCCTTGGGCGTCACCTCGCAGCCGGAGGCCACCGGCTTGCCAGCAGCCGTGCTCATGCCGGCCTGTCGCGCCGCGTGCAGCAGGCCCGCTGCAACGGTGGTCTTGCCAACGTCGGTGTCAGTGCCGGTGATGAAATAAGCCTGGCTCATAGTGGTTTCTCCAACACGGCGTAGACCACCTGATAGGTCGCGGGCAGGCCCTGGGCCTGGCGGAACCGTTCGTAGGCTTCGACCAACGCGAGGATTCGCGCCCTGCCCGTCAACCCTCCGGGTCGGCCCGGGTTCAGATTATGAGCGCCCAATGCTTTCAATTCGTGGGTCAGGCTACGTACATCCGGGTAGTGCAACACATGGGGCTGATTTTCCAGGCAGAGGACATTCAATCCGCTACTTGCGCACAACTGTTGATAAGTCTCGAAATCACGGAAACGGTTGACGTGCACCCAGCCATCCACCTGACGCCAACTGTCACGCAATTCGTACAGTGTGCCGACACAAAGGCTGGTAAAGGCAAACACACCGCCCGGTTTCAATACGCGATGGGCCTCGCTCAGCACCGAGGCAAAATCGGCGCACCATTGCACCGCAAGGCTGGAGAAAACCAACTCACAGCTCGCCGCCTGCAAAGGCAGCCGCTCAGCATCACCGGCGATGAAATGCGCGGCCCCGCCTCTTGGGCGAGCATGGTTGAGCATGCCTTCGGCAATATCCAGCGCAAAGCCGGCGTCCTCGCCGAAACGAGCACCCAAGGCCCGGGTGAAGTAACCGGTGCCACAGCCCAGGTCCATCCAGCGCTGCGGATCGAGCGACGAAGGCAGTCGCCCGAGCAATTGTTGCCCCACGTCACGCTGCAGTTCAGCGACGCTGTCATAGCTGGCCGCCGCCCGGGAAAACGAGGCCGCGACCTGACGTTTATCGGGCAAGGCGCCAGGTAACTTCATAGACAAATCAGTCATCACCGGACTCATGCAAGAAAGCCTGGATCGCCCCCGCCACGCCGTGGGGATCTTCCAGAAGAAACGCGTGGCCGGCCTGTTCAATCAGGCCGATTTCGACATCCGGCAGCAATGCCAGCAACTCGCCCGCCGCTTCGGCTGGCACCAAGGCATCGAGCCCGGCAAACAAATGCAACTGCGGGCCGCGAAACCCCTGCAACGCCACACGAGTATCGAGCAGCGTCAACAACTCGAGACCGGCCATCAGCACGTCAGGCGCTGTATTCGGTGCGCCGCCGAGCAACAATCGCGACAACCCCCGGGGGTCGCCGCAACCTTGGGCACATAGCAAACTGAAGCGCTTGAGCGTCTGGCGCGGATCGGCCGCACACCCGGCAAGAAATCCATCGAAGATCTCACCGGCCATCGCGCTCGGCCATTGATCGTGAGCCACGAAAGACACATTACTGGCCAACGTCAGCACGCCACAGCAGCGCTCGCCCCGGCGCGCCGCCAGTTCCGAGGCCAACATGCCACCCAGGGACCAACCTCCGAGCCAGGCATCCTGGGGCAACGTCGCGTCCAACTCGTCGAGCCAGTCCGCCAGATTGCTCGAAGCCAGCGCCGGCAAGGGCTCGATTTCCACCTGCAAGTGCTCATCGAGCCCCTGCAGCGCAGCGGCCAACGGTTCCAGAGGCGAAACGCCCAGGCCCCAACCAGGCAGCAATATCAGTCGATCACGCATGACTCGGCTCCGGTCCCAGTCGGACAGAACATTCTGCCAGTGCCTCTAACAGTAGTTGCACCTGAGCCTCACTGTGGGCGGCGGTCAGGGTCACACGCAGACGAGCACTGCCAGCGGGGACAGTCGGTGGTCGGATCGCAGTCACCATCAGCCCCCGTTCACGCAGCATCCGCGACAACTGCATCGCCCGTCCGGCATCGCCGACCAGGATGGGCTGGATCGGCGTAAAGCTGTCCATCAGTTGCAAACCGATCTGCTCCGCGCCTTGGCGGAACTGGCGGATCAGCCGCTGCAAATGCTCACGCCGCCAATGTTCGCTGCGCAGCAGTTCAAGGCTCTTGAGCGTGGCGCAGGCCAGGGCTGGCGGTTGACTGGTGGTGTAAATGTAGGGACGCGCGAATTGGACGAGGCTTTCGATCAGTTCCTCACTGCCCGCCACAAAGGCGCCAGCGGTGCCAAAGGCCTTGCCCAGCGTGCCGACCAGCACGGGGACGTCTTCCTGGCTCAGACCGAAATGTTCGACGACACCGCCGCCGCTGGCGCCCAGCGTGCCGAAGCCGTGGGCATCATCAACCATCAGCCAGGCGCCCTTGGCCTTGGCTTCACGGGCGAGGGCCGGCAAGTCGGCGACGTCGCCATCCATACTGAACACCCCATCGGTGACCACCAAGGTATTGCCAACCGCCTTTTCCAAGCGCTGGGCCAGGCTCCGGGCATCGTTGTGCAGATAACGATTGAAACGCGCGCCGGACAACAACCCGGCATCGAGCAACGAGGCGTGGTTGAGGCGATCCTCCAGCACGGTGTCGCCCTGCCCGACCAACGCCGTGACCGCGCCGAGATTGGCCATGTAGCCGGTGGTGAACAGCAACGCCCGTGGGCGGCCGGTCAGCTCGGCCAGCGCCTCTTCCAAGGCGTGATGCGGCCCGCTGTGGCCGATGACCAGATGAGATGCGCCACCGCCGACGCCCCAACGCGCGGCACCTTCGCGCCAGGCCTCGATCACTTGCGGGTGATTGGCCAGGCCCAGGTAATCGTTGTTGCAGAACGCCAGCAGCGGCTGACCGTCGACCACCACTTCCGGACCTTGGGGGCTTTCGAGCAGCGGGCGCTGGCGATAGAGATTTTCAGCACGACGGGCAGCCAGGCGTGCGGCGAGATCGAAGGGCATGCTGGCCTCAACTGTTTAAGGACTGGCCAAAGCCCCTTGTGGGAGCGAGCTTGCTCGCGATAGCGGTGAGCCAGTCGACATAAATGTTGAATGTTCCATCGCCATCGCGAGCAAGCTCGCTCCCACAGGGCCTTGCATGCCAATCCGGGAATCGGTGCGTGATCAAACAGCGGCGTTATAGAACTGCTCGCTGCTCTTCTGCTCCACCAACGCCTGTTCAATGGCCGCTTGATGCACTTCGTCAGCATGCTCTTCACGGGCTTCGGGCTGGATGCCCAGGCGCGCGAACAGTTGCATGTCCTTGTCAGCCTGCGGGTTGGCAGTGGTCAGCAACTTGTCGCCGTAGAAAATCGAGTTCGCGCCGGCGAAAAACGCCAGGGCCTGCATTTGCTCGTTCATCGCTTCGCGGCCGGCGGACAAGCGCACGTGGGATTTCGGCATGAGGATCCGCGCCACGGCCAGCATGCGGATGAAATCGAACGGATCGACGTCCTCGGCATTCTCCAGCGGCGTGCCGGCGACTTTCACCAGCATGTTGATCGGCACCGACTCCGGGTGCTCCGGCAGGTTTGCCAGCTGGATCAGCAGGTTGGCGCGGTCGTCCAGGGACTCGCCCATGCCCAGGATCCCGCCAGAGCAGATCTTCATCCCCGAATCACGCACGTAGGCCAGGGTCTGCAGGCGCTCGCTGTAGGTGCGGGTGGTGATGATGCTGCCGTAGAACTCAGGCGACGTATCGAGGTTGTGGTTGTAGTAATCCAGGCCGGCCTGGGCCAGCGCTTCGGTCTGTTCCTGGTCGAGGCGGCCCAGGGTCATGCAGGTTTCCAGGCCCATGGCCTTCACACCCTTGACCATCTCCAGCACGTAAGGCATGTCCTTGGCCGACGGATGCTTCCACGCCGCGCCCATGCAGAAACGGGTCGAACCGATGGCCTTGGCGCGCGCCGCCTCTTCGAGGACCTTCTGCACTTCCAGCAACTTCTCTTTTTCCAGCCCGGTGTTGTAGTGGCCGGACTGCGGACAATATTTGCAATCTTCCGGGCAGGCGCCGGTCTTGATCGACAGCAGCGTGGAAACCTGGACGCGGTTGGCGTCGAAGTGCGCGCGGTGCACGGTCTGCGCCTGGAAAAGCAAGTCGTTGAATGGCTGGACGAAGAGTGCTTTGACTTCGGCCAAAGACCAGTCATGACGCAGGTTGGCAGTGGTGCTGGCGCTCATGGGCATTTCCTTGATTATGCTTGGCTGGCGCCTGGGGCACTCAATACCCACAGGCGCGACACGGATGTTCGGCATATTTAAGGAAGAGTCATGCGCTGTCAACCTCGATACAAATGGCCGGTTTACATCTGGTCAAAAAACAAACAACCCTGCCTATTGTGCGGCGAACACACGGACACACCGCAGCCAATCTGCACGCCTTGTGAAAGCGAATTGCCCTGGCTTGGCGATCAATGCAATGTCTGCGCGCTTCCGCAGCCCATGCCAGGGCTCCGCTGCGGACAATGCGCCACGCGCCGGCCGGCTTTCGAACGGGTCGTGGCGCCATGGATCTATGACTTTCCGGTGGACACGCTGGTCACCCGTTTCAAGCATCAGGCGAAGTGGCCGCTTGGGCGCTTACTCGGCGAACTGTTGGCGCAGTCGATCCAACATCATTTTGATGAAGGGCTGGAGCGTCCGGACGCGCTGGTGCCGGTGCCACTGGCGGCTCGACGCCTCCGGCAGCGCGGTTTCAACCAGGCGGCGCTGCTGGCCCGCTGGCTCAGCGGGCCGCTGCAGATTCCTTGCGAGGAGAAACTGCTGCTGCGCGTCCAGGACACCCCCGCGCAACAGGCCCTTGATGCCCGTGCGCGGCGTCGCAATCTTCGCCAAGCCTTTGCCTTGGCGCCTGACGCTTTATTGATGAACCGCCACTTGGCCCTGGTGGACGACGTGCTCACCACGGGTGCCACGGCCCAGACGCTTGCACGCCTGTTGCTCGATGCCGGCGCTGCCCGGGTCGATGTGTATTGCCTGGCCCGCACGCCAAAACCCGGCGACCCCGCTTGACGCGCCGCCGCCGAGGCGCCAACGTCCGGGCATCAAATCCCTGCACGCAGTTTTTCGTCATGACATTGCCTACGCTCCTGACCCAGCACATCGTCCGCCGACCACAGCGCATCGCCCTGTTGCAGCACATCGCCGAACAGGGCTCGATCACCCGCGCCGCCAAGAGCGCGGGCCTGAGCTACAAGGCCGCATGGGACGCGATTGACGAACTGAACAACTTGGCGGACCAACCGCTGGTCGTACGCAGCGTGGGTGGCAAGGGCGGTGGTGGCGCAAAACTGTCAGAGGAAGGCCAACGTGTCCTGCGTCTCTATCAACGCTTGCAGACCTTGCAGGCGCAACTGCTGGAAGCGAGCGAGGACGCAGGGGACCTGGGGCTGCTCAGCCGGCTGATGCTGCGCACCAGTGCCCGAAACCAGCTGCATGGCAAAGTGCTCGGCATCGACGCCCAAGGTCACAACGACCGGGTGCGCGTGGAACTGGCCCGTGGCCTGGTCATCGACACACAGATCACCCACGACAGCACACTGCGCCTGGAACTGGAAACCGGTACCGAAGTGGTTGCCTTGATCAAGGCCGGCTGGCTGGAGCTGTACCCCGCCGATCAGCCAGAACATCCGGGGGCCAACACGCTGCGCGGGGTGATCGAAGACGTCGCCGCCGCCGAAAACGGCCCCAGCGAAGTGCGCATCGGCCTGCCCAATGGCCAGACCTTGTGTGCCCTGGCTGATCCATCGCGGCTCAGAGAGCGAAACCTGGAGGCACGCTCACCGGTGCAAGTGTGTTTTTCTCCGTCAAATGTGTTGCTGGGCACCCCGTTGTAGCCCGCTGAAACAAAAGCTTCATCGACCCGCTTTAAGGTGACTGCCAAAACCAGCAGGGAGCCTGATGATGAGCCTATTAGAAGATAACCAATCCACCGACCTGGAAAACATCGTCGGCTTGAGCCGTCGCCGCTTCATTGGTGCTGGCGCCCTATGCGGTGCGGCGATGTTCCTGGGCGGCAACCTGCTGAGCCGCAGCGTCATGGCCGCCGCCGTGAGCGAAGGCAACAAACGCATGCTGGGCTTCGACGGCATCGCAGCCGCGACGACAGACACCATTACCCTTGCGCCAGGCTACAAAGCCTCGGTGTTGATCAGTTGGGGCCAGCCATTGCAAAAAAATGCACCGGCATTCGACCCCAGCGGCAACGGCACCGCCCGCGCGCAGGAAATGCAATTTGGCGACAACAACGACGGCATGAGCCTGTTCCCGATGCCTGGGGATGAAAACCGCGCGCTGATGGCGATCAACAACGAATACACCAATTATCGCTATCTCTTCCCCCATGGTGGTCAGCCGCAATCGGCCGAAGAAGTGCACAAGGCCCAGGCCTGTGAAGGCGTGTCGGTGATCGAGATCGAGCGGCGTCGCGGTCAATGGCAATTCGTCCAGGATTCTCGCTACAACCGCCGGATCCATGGCAACACGCCGATTCGCCTGAGCGGCCCGGCTGCCGGTCACGACTGGGTGAAAACCAGCGCCGACAAAAGCGGTAAAAAAGTGCTGGGCACCTTTCAGAACTGCGCCAATGGCATGACGCCGTGGGGCACTTACCTGACCTGTGAAGAAAACTTCACCGACTGCTTCGGCAGCAGCAAGGCCGACCTGAAATTCGATGACGCGCAAAAGCGCTACGGCGCTACCGTCACCAGCCGCGAGATCAACTGGCACCCGCATGACCCGCGCTTCGACCTGGCGAAGAATCCCAACGAACTCAATCGCCATGGCTGGGTGGTGGAAATCGATCCGTTCGACCCAAAATCCACTCCGGTGAAACGCACCGCCCTGGGCCGTTTCAAACACGAAAACGCGGCCCTGGCACAAACCCATGACGGTCGCGCCGTGGTGTACATGGGCGACGACGAACGCGGCGAATTCATTTATAAATTCATCAGCCGCGATCGCATCGACCACCGCAACGCCAAGGCCAATCGCGACTTGCTGGACCATGGCACCCTGTACGTGGCGCGCTTCGACGCCGGCGATGGCAACCCGGACCATCCGAAAGGCAAGGGCCAGTGGATCGAGCTGAGCCACGGCAAGAACGGCCTCGACGCCAGCAAGGGTTTCAATGGCCAGGCCGAGGTGCTGATCCACGCGCGCCTGGCCGGCAGTGCCGTGGGCGCGACTCGCATGGACCGCCCTGAGTGGATCGTGGTCAGCCCGAAAGACGGCCAGGTCTATTGCACCCTGACCAACAACGCCAAGCGCGGCGAAGATGGCCAACCGGTGGACGGGCCAAACCCTCGGGCCAAGAACGTCTACGGGCAGATCCTGCGCTGGCGCACCGACCGCGACGACCACGCCTCCAACACCTTCGAGTGGGATCTGTTCGTGGTCGCCGGCAACCCGACGGTACATGCCGGTACACCGAAAGCCGGCTCATCCAACGTCAATGCACAGAACATGTTCAACAGCCCCGACGGCCTGGGCTTCGACAAGGCCGGCCGGCTGTGGATCCTCACCGACGGCGACTCCAGCAACGCCGGAGACTTCGCCGGCATGGGCAACAACCAGATGCTCTGCGCCGACCCAGACACTGGCGAAATCCGCCGTTTCATGGTCGGGCCGGTGGGTTGTGAAGTGACCGGGATCAGTTTTGCACCGGACCAGAAGGCCCTGTTCGTGGGCATTCAGCACCCGGGTGAAAACGGCGGTTCGACCTTCCCCGAGCACCTGCCCAATGGCAAGCCGCGGTCTTCAGTGATGGTGATTACCCGCGAAGACGGCGGCGTTATCGGCGCCTGATCTGGCCTCATCGCGAGCAAGCTCGCTCCCACAGGATAGACGGTACACCGTAGATCCACTGTGGGAGCGAGCTTGCTCCGGGCGGCGATCCGACGATAGCGTCAGCACAGCCACCCCCTATCTGCCTCCGTCTGCGCTACCATGCTGGGCCGGACGCGGCAGCCCTGCCGCTGCGCAGGAGTCAGCATGTCCCATCCGTTCGAAACCCTCACGCCCGACCTGGTGCTCGATGCCGTTGAAAGCATCGGTTTCCTCAGCGACGCCCGCGTGCTGGCCCTCAACAGCTACGAAAACCGCGTCTATCAGGTCGGCATCGAAGACGCCGAGCCGCTGATCGCCAAGTTCTATCGCCCCCAGCGCTGGACCAACGAAGCCATCCTGGAGGAACACCAATTCACCTTCGAACTGGCCGACCGTGAAGTACCGGTGGTGGCGCCGTTGATCCATAACGGCGCCAGCCTGCACGAACATGCCGGGTTTCGTTTCACCCTGTTTCCCCGCCGCGGCGGCCGCGCGCCGGAGCCGGGCAATCTCGACCAGCTCTATCGCCTGGGCCAGTTGCTCGGGCGCCTGCATGCGATTGGCGCGACCCGTCCGTTCGAACACCGTGAAGCGCTGGGCGTGAAGAATTTCGGCCACGACTCGCTGGACACGGTGCTGCAAAGCGGCTTCGTCCCTCGCAGCCTATTGCCGGCCTACGAATCGGTCGCCAGGGACTTG
This sequence comes from Pseudomonas sp. T1.Ur, assembly GCF_023516725.1. NCBI lineage: Bacteria > Pseudomonadati > Pseudomonadota > Gammaproteobacteria > Pseudomonadales > Pseudomonadaceae > Pseudomonas > Pseudomonas sp. T1.Ur. Next base: position 6,219,043 of record NZ_JAMGSN010000001.1, on the reverse strand, counting down.
CTCAAGCGCGTCGAGGACGCCTACGCCGCCACGCCCCACCAGAACATCCGCATGCACGGCGATTGTCATCCCGGCAACATGATGTGCCGCGACGAGGTGTTCCACATCGTTGACCTGGACGATTGCCGCATGGGGCCAGCGGTGCAGGATCTGTGGATGATGCTTGCAGGGGATCGCCAGGAATGCCTGGGCCAGCTGTCGGAGTTGATGGACGGTTACCAGGAATTCCATGATTTCGATCCACGGGAATTGGCCCTCATCGAACCACTGCGAGCCCTGCGCCTGATGCATTACAGCGCCTGGCTGGCCCGCCGCTGGGACGACCCGGCGTTTCCACGAAGCTTCCCGTGGTTTGGCAGTGAGCGTTACTGGGGCGACCAGATATTGGCGTTGCGCGAACAATTGGCCGCGCTGAATGAAGAGCCGTTGAAGTTGTTCTGATTGGGCTCGGCCCCAACAGCCACTGAAATCCCTGTGGGAGCGAGCTTGATCGCGATAGCGTTGTATCAGTCAATATAAATGGCGGCTGTTCCACCGCCATCGCGAGCAAGCTCGCTCCCACAGGGGACCTAACAAGGTTCACAGCACAACCAGACAAATCTCCTTACAATCACTCCTCTGTTAGCTGCCTAAGCAAGGATTCTGCATGCAAGCCGCCAACCCGCGTCGCGGGTACATCCTGGGCCTGAGTGCCTACATCATCTGGGGTCTGTTCCCGATCTATTTCAAAGCCATCGCCAGTGTGCCGTCGGTGGAAATCATCATCCACCGGGTGCTGTGGTCCGCCCTGTTCGGTGCGGCGTTGCTGATGGTCTGGAAACACCCGGGCTGGTGGCGCGAGTTGCGGGACAATCCCCGTCGCCTGGCGATCCTGGCGTTGAGCGGCACGTTGATCGCGGCCAACTGGCTGACCTACGTCTGGGCGGTAAACAACGGCAGGATGCTCGAAGCCAGCCTGGGCTACTACATCAATCCGCTGGTCAACGTGTTGCTGGGCATGCTGATCCTCGGCGAGCGCCTGCGCCGCATGCAGTGGCTGGCGGTGGGGTTGGCGGCACTCGGCGTGGCCCAGCAGGTCTGGCAGGTGGGCAGCCTGCCGTGGGTATCGCTGGCACTGGCGCTGACGTTTGGCTTCTACGGATTGATCCGCAAGCAGGCGCCGGTCAAGGCCTTGCCCGGGCTGGTGGTGGAAACCTGGATGTTGGTGCCGATCGCCATCGCCTGGTTGCTGCTCAATCCCTCGGCCACCAGCGCCCAAGCGGCGTTCTGGACCACCTCCGAAGCCTGGTGGCTGGTGGCGGCCGGCCCGGTGACGCTGGTCCCACTGGTATGCTTCAACGCCGCGGCGCGGCATTTGCCCTATACCGCGCTGGGTTTCTTGCAATACATCGCCCCGACTCTCGTGCTGCTGCTCGCGGTGCTGCTGTTCGGTGAGCATCTGTCGTCGTCCACCTTGGTGGCGTTCATCTTTATCTGGGCCGGGCTGGCGGTGTACAGCGTCGATGCCGTGATCAGTATGCGCCGGCGCAACTGATCAAAAAACACACAATCGTTCACAGGCCACGTCCGGCGTGGCCTGCGCGTTTCCTTCCCAAGGTTATCCACAGCGTGATCCCCGCCGTTTGTGCACAAGCCATTGAAAACTGGCGATTTTTTGATCATTGACCGCTGAGCCCCGGCGGGCCTGGGCTGGGGCCGGGTCTCTACAGGTTATCCACAGGCAGGCGCAGGTTTTCCTTGGATAACCCTCGTCACGCTTCGTCGCTGAGTTTCAGCTCAACCATCAACTCATCGGCCAAGGTCTCCAGGCGCGCCTGCAGTGTTTCAAGCGACAGGGTCAAGGGCACCCCGAGGATCGCCTCGGCATGAAACAGCAATTCACTGCTCATGGGCGCGGGCCGGACATGGGTCACCAGACGCTCGACATTGACGCCCTGCTCGCTCAGTAACCGGGTGATGTCCCGCACGATGCCGGGGCGATCGTTGCCCACCAGCTCCATGGCAATGGGTTTCCAGGTGCAGGATGCTTCAATGGCGCTTTCAGCGATCAGCACGCGAATGCCGTGGACCGACAATCCCTGCAAGGCTTCGATCAATTCTTCATGGGCCTCGGCCGGGGCGCTGAGGCGCAGGATCCCGGCAAACTGACCGGCCAGGTGCGACATGCGGCTCTCCAGCCAGTTACCGCCATGCTCGGCGATGCATTGGGCGATGCGCTCGACCTGCCCGGGCTTGTCCGGGGCGAAAACAGTGATGACGAGGTGGTCCATGGCGCAGTCCTCTTGTTGGGGAAGCGGACAGTATAGGCAAGGCAGGAAGTCCACACGGCCGCTTTCGTGGCGAGGGAGCCTGCTCCCGCTGGACCGCGTAGGAGCTGCCGAGCAAAGCGAGGCTGCGATCTTTTGCCGGACACCTCAATCTCAAGCAACAAGACAAAAGATCAAAAGATCAAAAGATCAAAAGATCAAAAGATCAAAAGATCGCAGCCTCGCTTTGCTCGGCGGCTCCTACGGCGGGAGCAAGCTCCCTTGCCATGGACGTGTGTACGAATTGTAGATTTATCTGGAACAATCCATCTGTTTTTTGAGAACATCCCGTTCCGCGCTGTGACCGTACTGCTTTAGTCGGTCGCAGAACGACGCATTTAGTCTAATTTTCACAAGCGCAATTGATCATGTAGTATGCCGCAGCGCGCACTACATAATCGTAATGCGTGATGTTCCACCGATGTCTGCCCAGGCCGGTCGCATCCCTGTAAAGCCCCGTCAGCAAGGCTTGATCACCCAGCCGCCAGCGATGGCATGTACTGGTTCAGGGGTTTGTGGTTTAAATGTCCCGAGGCTTCATTGTCAAAATCGAAGAGCTGAAAAGCGAAATAGCTGAGCAGAGTGAGGCAAGCAATGACTGAACACGTTCAAGTCGGTGGCCTGCAGGTCGCCAAAGTCCTGTTCGACTTCGTGAATAACGAAGCCATTCCCGGAACCGGCCTCACCGCCGACGCATTCTGGGCCGGCGCCGACAAGGTCATTCATGACCTGGCTCCGAAAAACAAAGCCCTACTCGCCAAACGCGACGATTTCCAGGCGCGGATCGACGCCTGGCACCAGGCACGTGCCGGCCAGGCCCACGACGCCGTGGCTTACAAAGCCTTCCTGCAAGACATTGGATACCTGCTGCCAGAAGCGGCGGACTTCCAGGCCACGACCCAGAACGTCGATGACGAAATCGCCCGCATGGCCGGCCCGCAACTGGTGGTGCCGGTGATGAACGCCCGCTTCGCCCTCAACGCCTCGAACGCCCGCTGGGGTTCACTGTATGACGCGTTGTACGGCACCGACGCCATCAGCGAAGCCGATGGCGCGGAAAAAGGCAAAGGCTACAACAAGGTGCGCGGCGACAAGGTCATCGCCTTCGCCCGTGCCTTCCTCGACGAAGCGGCCCCGCTGGCGGCCGGCTCCCATGTCGATTCCACTGCCTACAAAATCGTTGACGGCAAACTGGTGGTCACCCTCAAGGGCGGCACCAACAGCGGTCTGCGCGACGATGCCCAGTTGATCGGTTTCCAGGGCGATGCCTCGACGCCGACTGCCGTGCTGCTGAAACACAACGGCCTGCACTTCGAAATCCAGATCGACGCCAGCACCCCGGTCGGCCAGACCGATGCCGCCGGTGTCAAAGACCTCCTGATGGAGGCCGCGCTGACCACCATCATGGACTGCGAAGATTCGGTTGCCGCCGTCGATGCCGATGACAAGGTGGTGATCTATCGAAACTGGCTGGGCCTGATGAAGGGCGACCTGGCGGAACAAGTCGCCAAGGGCGGCCAGACCTTCACCCGGACCATGAACCCGGACCGCGTCTACACGGCTGTCGATGGTTCGAGCGTGACCCTGCACGGTCGCTCGCTGCTGTTCGTGCGCAACGTTGGCCACCTGATGACCATCGACGCGATCCTCGACAAGGACGGCAACGAAGTGCCGGAAGGCATCCTCGACGGCCTGGTCACCAGCCTGGCGGCGATCCACAGCCTCAACGGCAATACCTCGCGCCGCAACAGCCGCACCGGCTCGGTGTATATCGTCAAGCCGAAGATGCACGGCCCCGAAGAAGCCGCGTTCACCAACGAACTGTTCGGTCGTGTCGAAGACGTGCTGAACCTGCCGCGCAACACCCTCAAGGTCGGGATCATGGACGAGGAGCGCCGTACCACGGTCAACCTCAAGGCTTGCATCAAGGCCGCCAGCGAGCGCGTGGTATTCATCAACACCGGCTTCCTCGATCGTACGGGTGATGAAATCCACACCTCAATGGAAGCCGGCCCGATGGTGCGCAAGGCCGACATGAAAGCCGAGAAATGGATCGCCGCCTATGAAAACTGGAACGTCGATATCGGTCTGAGCACTGGCCTGCAAGGCCGCGCGCAAATCGGCAAGGGCATGTGGGCGATGCCGGACCTGATGGCGGCGATGCTCGAACAGAAAATCGCTCACCCGATGGCCGGCGCCAATACCGCCTGGGTGCCGTCGCCGACCGCCGCCGCGTTGCACGCGCTGCATTATCACAAGGTCGACGTGTTCGCCCGCCAGGCCGAACTGGCCAAGCGCGCCCGCGCTTCGGTGGACGACATCCTGACCATCCCGCTGGCCGTCAACCCGAGCTGGACGCCAGAGCAGATCAAGAACGAACTGGACAACAACGCCCAGGGCATCCTCGGCTACGTAGTGCGTTGGATCGACCAGGGCGTGGGTTGCTCCAAGGTGCCGGACATCAACGACATCGGCCTGATGGAAGACCGGGCGACGCTGCGTATTTCCAGCCAGCACATCGCCAACTGGCTGCGCCACGGCATCGTCACTCAGGAGCAGGTGATGGAAAGCCTCAAGCGCATGGCGCCGGTGGTGGACCGCCAGAACGCCAGCGACCCGCTGTACCGCCCGCTGGCGCCGGACTTCGACAGCAACATCGCCTTCCAGGCGGCGGTCGAGTTGGTGGTCGAAGGCACTCAGCAGCCGAATGGCTACACCGAGCCGGTGCTGCACCGTCGTCGTCGCGAGTTCAAGGCCGCCAATGGGTTGTGATTGAGCGGTAGACAGCGCATCACAAAAAAGCCCTGATCTCTCAATCAGGGCTTTTTCATTTGCAACACCTAACTGCCTTTGTGGCGAGGGCGCTTGCTCCCGCTGGGCTCTGTAGGAACGGGCGAAGCCTCGGGCCGCGTTCGGACGATCCCTTGATCTTGGCTTGTGATTCAAGCGCCTGGGGAAAGATCGCAGCCTCGCTGCGCTCGACAGCTCCTACAGTCGCAGTCGAGCGGGAGCAAGCTCCCTCGCCACAAAAGCACTTCGGCACGATTGAAGAAGATGGTCTAAAGATCCATCCCCAACTCATGCTTGACCAACCCCAGCAGCTTTTCGGTGTCGATCGGCTTGAGCAAAAAGTCCACCACGCTCAGGTGCATGGCTTCGATGGCGTCCTTCACATCGGCGTCGCCCGACACGATGATAATCGGCAACGCGGCCCGCTCCGACTCGCGCACCAGGCGTACCAGTTCCAGGCCATCGACGTTGCCCATGCGCAGGTCGGTGATGAGCAGGCCAATGGACGGCTTGGTCTCCAGCATCTTGAGTGCAGTTTCGCCACTGGCGGCGGTCATGCAGCGGATGCCGTCCAATGCCAGGATCTCCGACAGCAGCTCGCGGGCGTCCTTGTCGTCATCGACGATCAATACACGCTGCGGCGGCAGGTCAGGTTCCAGCATGACGGCACTCAGCGCCTCGCGCTCGGCGTCACTCAAAATATCGTGGTCGGACATGATGCTCTCTACGTTCCTTGAATCGATCCCCTGGCACAGTGGTCAGACATCGTTCTGCGGCGCTTCAATGTGCACTTCGTCGGATTTTTTTCCAAGAGCATTCCGGGAAGAATTTTCCGAGGCGAAGCGTAGGATATTTCCGTAGTTCCGGCCTGATGACGGCGACCTAGACTTACGTCCAATGGGCACCCCACGTTCAGAGGCCGACCATGGCGAACAGATCCGACCACAATAATTCGAAAAAGATTGCGCCATGGTTATGAAAAAAGCGGACGCCTTCATCCAGGCAGGGAAAACCGCGGTGTTGCAGAACATCCAGGGCACATTGCAGTTCCTGCAACGCTTCCCCCCGTTCAACCAAATGGAAAACGCCCACCTGGCCTATCTGGTGGAGCAATGCCTGCTGCGTTTCTACGCGCTGGGCGAAACGATCATCAAGCCGGCGGACGGTCCGGTAGAGCACTTCTATATCGTCAAGCAAGGCCGCGTGGTGGGCGAGCGGCCCCATTCGGCGAAGGGCGGCACCGAGACTACTTTTGAAATCACCACGGGCGAATGTTTTCCCCTCGCCGCGCTGTTGGGCGAGCGAGCCACCCGCACCGAGCATCGGGCCGGTGAGGACACGTTCTGCCTGCAATTGAACAAATTGGCCTTCATCAAGCTGTTCGCCCTGTCCGGCCCGTTTCGCGATTTCGCCTTGCGCGGGGTCAGCAGCCTGCTCGACCAGGTCAACCAGCAAGTGCAGCAAAAATCCGCGCAGACCCTGGGCACGCAATATTCCCTCAATACGCGCCTGGGCGAGCTGGCGATGCGTCACCCGGTCAGTTGCAGCCCCGAAACACCGCTGCGCGAAGCCGTGAAGCTGATGCACGAACAACAGGTCGGCAGCATCGTCGTGGTCAATGAACAAAAAGCGCCGATGGGGATTTTTACCCTGCGCGACTTGCGGCAAGTCGTGGCCGACGGCAGCGGGGACTTTTCCGAGTCGATCGCGATGCACATGACCCAGGCGCCGTTCTTCCTATCCCCCGACCACAGCGCCTTCGACGCGGCGATAGCCATGACCGAGCGCCACATCGCCCATGTCTGCCTGGTCAAGGACCAGCGCCTGTGTGGCGTAGTGTCGGAGCGGGATCTGTTTTCCCTGCAACGCGTCGACCTGGTGCACCTGGCCCGGACGATTCGCAACGCCCCCCGGGTGGAAAACCTGGTGACGCTGCGCGGCGAGATCGGCCAACTGGTGGAGCGCATGCTGGCCCACGGCGCGTCGTCAACGCAGATCACCCACATCATCACCTTGCTCAACGACCACACCGTGTGCCGGGTCATTGAGTTGACCCTGGCCGACAAAGGCGACCCGGGCGTGCCGTTCAGTTGGCTGTGTTTCGGCAGCGAAGGCCGCCGCGAGCAGACCCTGCATACCGACCAGGACAACGGCATCCTTTTCGAAGCCCGCGATGCCGCCCACGCTGCGCAGATCCGTGGCCTGCTGCTGCCCATCGCCCAGCAGATCAACCAGAGCCTGGCGCTGTGCGGCTTCACCTTGTGCAAAGGCAACATCATGGCCGGCAACCCCGAGCTGTGCCTGTCCCGGGCTGAATGGGCACGGCGCTTCGCGGCCTTCATTCGCGAAGCGACGCCCGAGAACCTGCTGGGCTCGAGCATCTATTTCGACCTGAGGGTGGTCTGGGGCGACGAACAAGGCTGCGAGCAATTGCGCCAGCAGATTCTCGATCACGTGGCGGACAACCGCTTGTTCCAGCGCATGATGGCCGAGAATGCCCTTCGCCACCGCCCGCCCGTTGGACGCTTCCGGGATTTCGTGCTGAGCAGAAAGAACGGCGAAAAAGCCACCCTCGACCTGAAGGTGCAAGGCCTGACGCCTTTCGTCGACGGCGCTCGATTGCTGGCCTTGGCCAACGGCATCGAGGCCAACAACACCCTCGAACGCTTGCGGCAACTGGTCGTCAAGGAAGTCATCGAACCGCTGGACGGCGCGGCTTATGAAGAGGCCTACCACTTCATCCAGCAGACCCGGATGCAGCAACATCAATTGCAGACCCGGGAAAACCTGCCTTATTCCAACCGTGTCGACCCCGACAGCCTCAATCATCTGGACCGGCGGATCCTGCGCGAATCCCTGCGCCAGGCCCAACGCCTGCAAAGCAGCCTGACGTTGAGGTATCAACTGTGAGTCTGTTTTCCTGGCTGCGCCCGGTCCAGCCAACGCTTTGCGACGCCTTGCAGCAACGCCTGGCCAACCTGCCCGCCCCCGCCCCATTGGCTGAATGCATCTTGCGGGAACAGCGTTGGGTGGTGGTCGACCTGGAAACCACCGGCCTCAACCTGAACAAAGACCAGGTGCTGTCCATCGGCGCGGTGGTGATCGAAGACGGGGCCATCGACTTCAGCCAGCAATTCGAACGGACCTTGCAATGCGACAAACAGAAGCTCGGGCCAAGCGTGCTGATCCATGGCCTGGCGCCGAGTGCCATCGCCGCCGGCAGCGACCCGGCGGAAGCCTTGCTAGCGTTCATGGAATTTGTCGGCGACAGTCCGCTGCTGGCGTTTCATGCGCCATTCGATTCCCACATGCTGGGGCGCGCCATGAAAGACTACCTGGGCTACCGGCTTCAACATCCATTCCTGGATGTCGCCGACCTGGCGCCGATGCTTTGCCCGCAAGCCAACCTGCGCAAGTCCGGCCTGGACGAGTGGATCGACTGGTTCAAGCTGCAAGTCTTCGATCGCCACAACGCCGGCGCCGACGCCCTGGCCACGGCGGAGCTGGCGCTGATCCTGTTCAGCCGCGCCCGCCAGCAGGAAATCCACACCCCCCTCGCCTTGCAACAACGCCTCGGGCAATGGAAACGGCGGCAGCAGGCGCCTTCGCTTTAATCCAGACCCGTGCCCTCGGGGAGCTTTTGTGGGAGCGAGCTTGCTCGCGATGGCGCAATGTCAGTCACCCCCAATGCGACTGCCCCACCGCTATCGCGAGCAAGCTCGCTCCCACAGGGGTATTGCATACCCCGACCAGCGCCAATTGCTTTCCCTGCCCCGCCTCTGCCACAATCGCGAACAATTCTCGTTACTTAAAACGTCGGTGATGTTCCGTGTCGTCAGTCCCTAGTGTCCGGTCTCACAAGTACCGTCCCTTTTTTGACGAGTGGCTGCTGTCGTCAGGCAAGGCGCCGCGACGAGTCATAGCCCGCTATGGCGAGGAGCGGCAACACAGCATGACGGCAGCAGACACCGTCAAAAAGGAACGGTACTTGTGAGACCGGGCACTACTCCTCATAGTGAGTTGGTTGGTGCGTTGTACCGTGACCATCGCGGCTGGCTATTGGCATGGCTACGGCGCAACGTGGCCTGCGCGCAGCGGGCCGAGGACCTGAGCCAGGACACGTTTGTGCGCTTGCTGGGTCGCGAGGAATTGAAGGCGCCCCGCGAACCACGTGCGTTTCTGGTGGCGATCGCCAAGGGGCTGTTGTTCGACTACTTCCGTCGGGCCGCCCTCGAACAGGCCTACCTGACCGAACTGATGCTGATTCCAGAAGACGAGCAGCCATCGGTAGAAGAGCAACAACTCATCCTCGAAGACCTGAAGAACATCGATCGCCTGCTGGGCAAGTTGTCCAGCAAGGCCCGCGCCGCCTTCTTCTATAACCGCCTCGATGGCCTCGGCCACGCTGAAATCGCCGAGCGCCTGGGGGTTTCGGTTCCACGGGTACGGCAATACCTGGCCCAAGGCATGCGGCAATGCTACATCGCGCTTTATGGTGAGCCGACATGACCACGGCCCACGGAAAACCGGTTTCGGCCCGGGTTCTGGACGCGGCCATCGCCTGGCAGTTGTCCTTGGACTCGAGCAGCCCAGAGGACCGCGAAGCATTTGCCCAATGGCATGCCGCCGACGAAGAACACGCCCGGGCCTGGCGGCAGCTAGGCATGCTCGACCAGCGCTTCAACGTCGCCAGCGGCCCGGCGCGCGCCGTGTTGCTGCAATCGCGGGTCAGCATCCGCCGACGCCTGCGCAAGGTCGGCAGCGGCCTGGCCAGTCTCGTCGCAGTCATCGGCTTGGCGCTGTTCGCCGGTGATCGTTACCTGCCCCTGGATTATTGGCTGGCCGACCAGCGTACCGCCACGGGTGAACAGCGCACGTTGCGCCTGGCGGACGGCACGTTGATCAACCTCAACACCCACAGTGCGCTGGACGTACGTTTCGACGACAAGCAGCGGCGTATCGTCTTGCAGGAAGGCGAGATCCTGGTGGAAACCGGCCATAACGATCCGCGTCCTTTCATCGTCGAGACGCGCGAAGGCAGCATGCGCGCGCTGGGCACGCGTTTCCTGGTCAGGCTCGAAGACCAGGGCACGCGCCTGAGCGTGTTGAAATCCGCAGTAGCGGCGCATCCGCAGGCCACCCATGAAGAACAGGTCCTGCGTGAAGGCCAGCAAGTGCTGATGCGCCGGGATGGCCTCGGGCCAACCTTGGCGTTGAAGCCCGGCGCCGATGCCTGGATCCGCGGCATGCTGGTGGTGGATAACGCGCGCCTTGAAGACCTGGTCCGGGAGCTGGGGCGTTATCGACGTGGTTATCTCGGTGTCGAGCCCCAAGTGGCTGACCTGCGGATCACCGGCAGTTTCCCGCTGCACGATACCGACCTGGCCCTGACCGCCCTGCTGCCGACCTTGCCGGTGCAGGTCGAGCATCACACGCGTTGGTGGGTGGTGGTGGGGCCAAGCGCTGCGCCGAAACCCTGATGTGCACGGTGCACCTTTGTAGGAGCTGCCGAAGGCTCGGGCCGCGTTCGGACGATCTTTTGTTTTTGATCTTTCGCTTGAGACTCAATCTGTGAAGAAAGATCGCAGCCTCGCTTCGCTCGGCAGCTCCTACAGAGGGTTTGTCAGCTTTATCTGAATCTAAATTATTTTCATCCAGCCCTATCACTTTTTGGATTTCATCCGGCACACAGGCAATTGAGAAATATTTCCATTCAGGAGCCGCCGTATGTCCCGCCCACTTGAGACCCTGTTGCGCCCCAGCCTGCTGGCCGTTGCCATTGCCCTTGCCGCCCCGTTGACCAGCGTCACGCTGCTGGCCGCCGAGCAGGCCTCAAGCTTGCGCGCCTACAACCTGCCCGCTGCGCCATTAGCCAGCACCCTGACCCAGATCGCCAGCCAAGCCGGCCTCTCCCTGAGCCTGGATCCGTCCCTGGCTTCCGGCAAGACTTCGGCGCCGGTCCAGGGTCAGTTCGATGCTACGGGAGCGCTGCGCGAAGCCTTGCGGGGCACCGGTCTGCAATTGGAACAAAGCAGCGCCGGCACCTTCAGCCTGATGGCCGCGCCTGAAGGCGTCATGGTCTTGCCGGAAACCAGCGTGATCGGGGCGGGAATCAGCGAAACGGCGTGGGGGCCGACTGATGGCTACGTCGCCACTCGGACCGCCGCTGGCACCAAGACGGATACGCCGATTGTCGAGCTGCCGCGCTCGGTCTCGGTGGTCACGCGCCAACAGATGGAGGAACGCTCCGTCCTCAACCTGAACGACGCCTTGCGCTACACCGCCGGCGTGCAGAGCAGCGGCTACGGTTCGGACTCACGTAACGATTGGCTGCTGGTGCGCGGCTTCGTGCCGACCCAATTCCTCGATGGCCTGCCGCTGCCCAAGGGCAACTACGTCACGCCGAAGATCGAACCCTGGAACCTTGAACGCATCGCCGTGCTGCGTGGCCCGGCCTCCTCGGTCTACGGGCAGACGCCGCCTGGCGGCATGCTCGACATGGTCAGCCGTCGCCCACAATCTGAAAGCAGCCATGAAGTCGAATTGCAAGCCGGCAGCTACGAGCACAAGCAGATCAATTTCGACAGCACCGGCAAGGTCGACGACGAAGGCCAGCTCCTGTATCGACTCAGCGGCACCGTGCGCGACAGCAACGCCCAGGTCGATCACATCCCGGACAAGCGCTACAACATCGCCCCGAGCCTGACCTGGAATATCAATGACGACACGCGCCTGACCTTCCTGTCGCAATATACCCGCGACGACACCGGCATCACCGGGCAATTCCTGCCATTGCAAGGCACCAAGCTGTCCTCGCCGGCGGGCAAGATTTCCCATCACAAGAACCTGGGCGATCCGGACTGGGAATTCTACGATCGTACTTATTACGCGTTGGGCTATGCCTTTGAAACCCGCCTGAACGACACCTGGCAGTTCCGCCAGAACCTGCGCTATACCAAGAGCGATCTTGAGTTCCAGGGAATTACAGCGGGGACGTTCCCACCTGATCAGGCAGTGAGTCCCGACGGGACAGTCAAGCGCAGCGCCGGGATCGTTAACGAAGATGTCAGTCAGTTCGCCGTTGATAACAACTTTCAAGCCGATTTCCAGACCGGTGCGGTGAGCCACACCTTGCTACTGGGTCTGGACCATCAGCGTTCCAATGCAAATTCAAAATGGCTCTGGGGTTCCAATGGCGTTCCCGACAGCAACATCCACAACCCGATCTACGGGCAGGACTTTTCTAACGTCCAGTACCTCACCATGTACGACTATAACCAGAAGACCAAGCAGACTGGCCTGTATGTCCAGGACCAGATTGCCCTGGACAACTGGCGCCTGACCCTCGGCGGCCGTGAAGACTGGATTCACACCAGCACTGAATTCCACAACCAGAACAACGCGACCGACACCCTGCGCGACAAGAAATTCAGCGGCAACGCGGCGCTGAGCTATGTCTTCGATAACGGTGTGACGCCTTATATTTCCTTCGCGCAATCGTTCCAGGCGGCAGCGGGTTCAACCGTCAACAGCACCCAGGCGTTCAAGCCCACCGAAGGCGAACAGTACGAAGCGGGTATCAAGTACCAGCCACCCGGCACCAAGACCTTGCTGACTGCCGCGGTGTTCGACTTGACGCAAAAAAACAACTCCGTCACCGAAAACAACATCACCCGCCAAGTCGGGGAGGTGCGCGTACGCGGCCTCGAACTGGAAGCCTCCGGCGAAGTAACCGATAACCTGAAGCTGATCGGCTCCTACACCTACAACGACAGCGAGATCACCAAGGGCACCGCGGCCGAAGAAGGCAAGCGCATGACCCAGGTACCGCGTCACCAGGCCACCGCTTGGGCCGACTACACCTGGCACAACGGCCCGCTGGACGGTTTTGGTGTCGGTGCCGGCGTGCGTTATGTCGGCGATACCTACGGCAACACCACCAACACCGATTGGGGGCATGTCGGGTCCTACACGGTGTATGACGCTTCGGCCCATTACGACCTCGGTCGTTTGAACAAGACGCTCAAGGGCGTCACGGTCGCGGTGGACGCGAAGAACCTCCTCAACAAGGACTACCTGTCCACTTGTGACGGCTCCTACTGCTACTACGGCGACCAACGCAACGTCGTCGCCAGCGTGAATTACAAATGGTAAACGGTTAGCATTTGCGTAAACCTTTCTGAGGGCACCTGCAACTGAGCTCAATCAGTCAGATGAAATCCCTGTGGGAGCGAGCCTGCTCGCGAAGACGGCGTAACAGTCAACATTGATGTTGACTGGAACACAGCTTTCGCGAGCAGGCTCGCCCCCACAGGTTTCACTGCTGACTGAATGACTCCAAGCATCGTCACCCTTTATGCATTCGGACCGATCATGAAAAGCAAAACCATCCGCCGCTGGTCCTTCGTCCACACCTGGACCAGCCTGATCTGCACAGTGTTCCTGCTGATGCTGGCGATCACCGGGCTGCCGTTGATCTTCCACCATGAAATCGAGCATCTGCTGGGCGACGCCCCGGAATTTCGGGAAATGCCGGCCGGCACGCCACCGCTGGACCTTGCCCAACTGGTGAAAAAAGCCAAGGCCCATCGCCCGGGCGAGGTGGTCCAGTATTTTGGCTGGGACGAGGACGATCCCAACGGCATCATCACCATCATGGCGCCGACGCCAGGCACCGAACCCAACGCGTCCCACACCTTCATGCTCGATGCCCGCACCGGCGAAGCCCTGGAAATGCCCTCGGCCAACGGCGGCTTCATGATGGTCATGCTGCGCCTGCACGTCGACATGTTCGCCGGCTTGCCGGGCAAGTTGCTGCTGGCGTTCATGGGTTTGCTGTTCGTGATCGCCATCGTCTCCGGCGTGGTGCTGTATTTGCCATTCATGCGACGCCTGACATTCGCCACGGTGCGCCAGGACAAATCCACACGCCTGCGCTGGCTCGACCTGCACAACCTGATTGGCGTGGTCACGCTGGTGTGGGCACTGACCGTTGGCGTCACTGGCGTGATCGCAGCCTGCGCCGACTTGATCATCGCCGCGTGGCGCAACGACAGCCTCAGCGCCATGGTCGAACCCTATCGCAACGCCCCGCCACTGACCGAACTGGCCCCGGCAACCCGTTTGCTGGACATTGCCAAGGCGGTCGCGCCAGGCATGGAGCCGAGCTTCATCGCTTTCCCGGGCACGCTGTTTTCCAGCGAGCACCATTACAGTGTGTTCATGAAAGGCAGCACCCACCTGACCTCCCATTTGCTGACGCCGGTCCTGATCGACGCCAGCACCCTGGACGTCACCGCCGTGGCTGAACGGCCCTGGTACATGGACATGATGAGCTTGTCCCTGCCACTGCATTTCGGCGACTACGGCGGCCGGCCGATGCAAATCTTCTGGGCGACCCTGGATGTGCTGACCATCATTGTCCTGGGCAGCGGCGTCTACCTGTGGATCGTTCGACGTAAAGCCGCCAAGCGCGCGACTGTCGGTGCGGAGGTCACGTCGTGAGGCCTCGGCAGTCGAATTTCTGGAAGGTATTCGGGATCCCCAGCGCAATCGGCGTGCTTTGCGCCGCCGGATTGTTCAGCGCCTTGCTCGGCGATGGCATGTGGGACGCCGTGAGCTGGGTCGGGTTGGGGATACCCTCCGTGCTGGCGGTATGGGGATTGCTCCCACGCCGCCGCTGAAGACAGGCGTCAGGAATCGATCTGACGCCCGCCCCCCGCCCACGTCATACGACGCCAACCTCAACGACGATGGTTTCCGGCCAGGCAATCTCTGACATATTTGTTGACAAATTAATCCTTGCACTCTTATAAAGGCGCAAGTTGTACGACAACCTACAACGCATCCTAATAACAAATATCCGAGTGAAAGGCGAAATGACCCGCAGTCGATCAGCCTCCGAAATCTCCACCTCTCGCCGCTTCCTGACGTATATCGCCCGCGCCGTCGCCGGCTGACGTCCTCTCGCAGCCATGCTGCACCGAAGACACCAAATCCAAAAATAATTGATGGTGAAGTGATGAAAATCAAAGGCATCCGTTGGTGGATGGTCGGCCTGGTCACGGCCGGCCTGATGGTCAACTACCTGGCTCGAAACACCCTTTCCGTGGCCGCTCCGACGCTGATGAGCGAAATGAGCATCTCCACCGAGCAATACTCCCACATCGTCGTGGCCTGGCAGATCTGTTACGCATTGATGCAACCGGTGGCCGGCTACATCATCGATGCCATCGGCACCAAGATGGGCTTCGCCATATTCGCGTTTGCCTGGTCCATCGCTTGCGCCGCAGCGGCAATGGCCTCCGGTTGGCAGGGCCTGGCGTTTTTCCGCGGGCTGCTTGGCCTGACGGAAGCCGCCGGGTTGCCGGCCGCAGTGAAGACTTCCACCGAATGGTTCCCGGCCAAGGAACGCTCGGTGGCGATCGGTTGGTTCAACATCGGTTCGTCGATCGGCGCCGTGCTGGCGCCGCCGCTGGTGGTCTGGGCGATCCTGAACAGCGGCTGGGAGTTGGCGTTCCTGATCGTCGGCGGCCTGGGCGTGGCCTGGACTTTCCTCTGGCTGGTCTTCTACAAGCATCCGCGTGACCAGAAGCTCCTGGGCGACGCCGAGCGCGATTACATCCTCAGCGGACAGGAAGCCCACTTCCAGGACCCGACGCCGAAAAAAGGCAGTTGGAAACGCATCATCGCCAGCCGCAACTTCTACGCCATCGCCAGCGCCCGGATCCTCTCGGAGCCGGCCTGGCAGACGTTCAACGCCTGGATTCCGTTGTACTTGATGACCGAGCGGCACATGAACATCAAGGAGATCGCGATGTTTGCCTGGCTGCCCTTCCTGGCCGCCGACCTTGGCTGCGTATTGGGTGGCTACCTGAGCCCGTTCTTCCATAAGTACTGCAAGGTGTCGCTGTTCACGTCCCGCAAGATGGTCCTGCTGTTTGGCGCCTCCTGCATGATCGGCCCAGCCTGCATCGGCCTCGTCGCCAGTCCGTACACGGCCATCGCCCTGCTCTGCGTCGGCGGTTTTGCCCACCAGACACTCTCCGGTGCGCTGTACGCCATTACCTCCGACTCCTTCGGCAAGAACGAAGTCGCCACGGCGACGGGCATGGGCGGGATGTTCGGTTACCTGGGCGCTGCCGCCTTCACGCTGTTGTTCGGCGTCATGGTGACGAAGATCGGCTACAGCCCGCTGTTCGTGCTGCTGGCGATCTTCGACGTGGTTGCCGCGTTTATCGTCTGGACCGTTGCCCGAGAACTCAAGCATCAGCCGACTACGCCGCAGCCCGAGGCGCAAGCGCTGCAACCAGCAGCCTGATGCACGGCGCGACCGAGCCACCTGGTCTCGGTCGCGCTATGCTGCGCAACACGCCCCCTGATCGAGACGTCACCATGTCCACCCCCAACATGACGCTGTTCCACAACCCTGCTTCGCCCTTTGTCCGCAAGGTCCTGGTGCTGCTGCACGAGACTGGCCAGCAAGACCGCGTGGCGTTGCAACTGAGCCTGCTCACGCCGGTCAAGCCGGACCGCGCGTTGATCGATGAAAACCCGTTGAGCAAGATCCCGGCCCTGCGCCTGGCCAACGGGACAGTGATCCATGACAGCCGCGTGATCCTCGATTACCTCGACCACCAGCACGTCGGCAACCCGCTGATCCCTCGGGATGGCGCGGCACGCTGGCGGCGCCTGACCCTGGCCTCAATGGCCGATGGGATCATGGACGCGGCGGTGATGATCCGTTATGAGACCGCGCTGCGCCCTGTGGAAAAACACTGGGACGAATGGCTCGATGCGCAACGGGACAAGATACGTCGCGCCCTGGCCATGCTCGAAGCCGAGGCGATTGCCGAACTGGCGAGCCATTTCGACATCGCTTCCATCAGCGTCGCCTGCGCCCTGGGTTACCTGGACCTGCGCCACCCGGACCTGGAATGGCGCAAGGCCAATCCACAACTGGCGGCGTGGTTTGCCGAGGTGAGCCTGCGACCTTCACTGGCCGAGACGGTGCCCAGGGTCTAGTTCTGTATTGGCTGATCCGGCCTCATCGCGAGCAAGCTCGCTCCCACATTGGGTTGCTTTGTTTGGGCCACCGGGATCCCCTGTGGGAGCGAGCTTGCTCGCGATGGCAGCGCACCGGATCCAGAGGAAACAACCCAGTAATCAGCATCACCAACTTTTCTCTCTCTCGCTGATCCTCACGCAACCCCAGCGACCGGCTCATTTCACCTCTCCCAGATCGAAGCTCATCGCCGCCGCCGGTTTCGCGCCCACCCCGTACCAGTCCAGCTTGCGGGTCAGCACCATGAACACGCCCAGCAGGCCGAACAGCAGCAGCGATCCCATCAACAGTGCGTAGTCCTCGGCGCTCAACAAGCCATAAAGCAAGCCATACAGCCCCGCCAATCCCGCCGAAAAGCCCAGGCCGTGGCCCACGCTACGGAGCACATGGCAGACGTAGAATCCGATCAACACCACGCAGGCACTGGCCGACACCAGGTACGCCAAGGTGAAGCCGATGTGTTCCGACAGCGACAGCAGCAACAGATAGAAGAACGCCAGGGCCACGCCCACCAACGCATATTGGACCGGGTGCACCGCCAGGCTCTTGAGCACCTCGAAGAGAAAGAACCCGGCGAAGGTCAACGCGATGAACAGCAGCGCATATTTGATCGCTCGATCGCTCTTGAGGTACTGGTCCACCGGATCGACGAAACTCACGCCGAACGCACGACTGCGGAACGCTTCACAGCCATCGGTGGGCACGCAGGCTTGAAGCGTCTCCAAGAGGTTGGTGGAGAAAAACGACGTCTGCCAATCAGCATTGAAACCCTGCTCGTTTATCTCGCGATTGACCGGCAAGTAGTTGCCGATGAAGCTGGGGTGCGGCCAGTCGGCGGACAGGTGCACTTTGGTAGTCTTGCCCACCGGAAGAATCTGTAGGTCGCCAGTGCCTTGCAAGCGCAGGTCGAAGCCGAAAGTCAGCTCGGGGCTGCCCTGGGCAGTGATCATCGGCAACGGCACGTGCACACCCTGCCCCAACCAGCTGAGGCGCGAGCCAGGCAGGAAATCAACGGTCTTCTGGTTCAGCGTGAGGGTCAGCGCATTCTCGATGCCACGAATGTCGCTGATGCCGACGCTCAGGTACGGCTCGTCGAAGCGGTAATCGGCAAAGTCCTTGGCCGCGACACCATAGCGCTCAGGCACCTTGAAGCGGCCATCGATCCGGTTATCGGCATGGAACAAGCGCGCTTCGTAGATGCCCCGGGCACGGGTTTCGGTACGGATCTGGCCGTCGAGTTCAAACTGCTCCGGTAAAAAATACAACTCACCTGCTCGCTCGACGGTTTCCAGGAAACGCACGCCGGTCTTCTCGTTGGTATTCCAGACCTTCACGCTCTTGCGAAACGGCACCACGATCATCGGCCCGATCAGTTGCTGGTTGTAGCTGGAGCTGCGGGCGATGTCCTGCAGCACACCGTCACGCAGTTCCTGGCGCTCATCAATGAGCCCGTTGATCATCAACAACGGGATCATCAACAAGAGAATCAATAGGGCGATCATGCCCAGTTTTATGGCGAGACTGCGGTTCATGTGGGGCTCTCCCTGTTCGAATGAGGGAGAGTCTGGGGTGGCTGTGTGTTGGCCTTATGGAGCGATTGTGGAGATTGTGTGTAGAACCAGAACCAGGAACCTCTGTGGGAGCGAGCTTGCTCGCGATAGCGGGGTTCCAGGCAACATAAATACAAGCTGATCCACCGCTATCGCGAGCAAGCTCGCTCCCACAAAGGGTCGTGTTTATCAGATAGCAGATGGGGTTTCAGGGCAACCTCAGCACCACCTCAACCCCACCCTCGACATTGCCAATACTGAATTGCCCCCCATGCAACTGCACCACTTCCTCCACGAAGTTGAGCCCCAGGCCAGTGCTCTTGCGGCCGCTGTCCGGGCGCGGCAGGGAGTAGAAGCGCTCGCTCAGGCGTGGCAGCGCGTAGTCGGGAATCGGCGCGCCCTGATTGAACAGGCGGATCTCGACGCGGTTCCCGTTGCGCTCGGCGCTGATACGTAGCCGACCGTTGACGGGGGTGAAATCCAGGGCGTTTTCCAGCAGATTGCCCAAGGCCTGGCGCAACAGGAACGGTTCACCGGTCAGCGTCAGGTCGGCAGCGATATGCTGTTCAACCGTCAACTGGCGACTTTCAATCCAGCCGCCACGCGCTTCTAGCAGCTCGTCCGTCAACGCCGCCAGCGGCACCGCGACTTCTTCTTCCAACCCCTGGCGCTGCTCGATCTGGGCCAGGTTGAGCAACCGTTCGATCAACTGCTGCATGCGCACACTTTCGTTGTCGATGTTATTGACGAAGCGTTGGTGCTGGGCGGCGGGCATGTCGCTTTGCAGCAGCTCGGCGGCCCCGCGAATCGCCGCCAGCGGGCTTTTGAGCTCGTGGGTCAGCGTATGCACATAACGCTCGACGTAAGCCTTGCCTTCCAGTTGCGTGCGCATGTGTTCCACAGCGCCCGCCAGTTGCTCGAACTCGCCGCCGCGATAATGCGGCACCTCCACCCGCCGCCCCTGGCTGACCGCCTGGGCGTAGATCGTCAAGCGCCGCAATGCCGCGCTGAGCCACCAGGACAACAAGCCGCCCAGCAACAAGCCCAGGGCGACCAAGCCGGCGCCATAGATCAACAGGCGCCGCTCGGTGCGATCGACATAAGGCTGCAAGGAACTGTTGGGCTTGGCGACGGTGACGACCCCAATGATGCGGCCGTTGTCGCGGATCGGCGCGCCGACGTGCATCACCGAGGACGTCGGATCATCGGCAACGCTGCGGGTCGAGCGAGCGCCGTAGTGGCCGCGCAGCGTCAGGTAAACGTCGTTCCAGCGCGAATAATCCTGTCCCACCGCCACGCCACTGGAGTCGAGCACCACGATGCCGTTGGCATCGGTGACATAGATGCGATGGCTGACCTGGTTTTTCGGCAAGCCCCAGATCGTCGCCGCCGGCTGGCGCTCGCCGTAGGCCTTGAGCAACTGCGGCCAGCGATTCTGGTTGAGGGTGCCGGCCTTGAAATCGTCCCGCAGGATCTCGGCCATCAGGTTGGCCGTGTCCACCAGGGTTTCTTCGGTGGACTGGCGCACGCCGGGGCGGATTTCCTCCATGACCGTGTTGAGCACGAAGTAACCGGTCAAGGCGATAAACAGCACATACACCAGGAAAATCCGGATCCCCAGCGACATCAGCTGTGCCCCGGGCTGTAGCTGTAGCCCAGGCCCCGATGCGTCTGGATCGGCTCGGCCTCGGCCCGGACCAGGCGCAGCTTGGCGCGCACGCTCTTGATGTGGCTGTCGATGCTGCGCTCGTAGCCGGCATCGCTGGCCACGCCCAGGGCATCGAGCAATTGTTCGCGGCTGAAGACCCGCTCAGGTTGCTCCAGCAGGCAATTGAGCAGGCGGAACTCGTGACGGGTGAGGTTCAGCGGTGTGCCGCGATAGTTGATCTGCACACGGTCGGCATCGACCTGAAACAGCGCCGTGCCCACCTCCGCCGCCGGACGCGGCGCCACGCGCTTGAGGATCGCCCGGACCCTGGCCGCCACCTCGCGGGGGCTGAAGGGCTTGACCACGTAATCGTCGGCACCGATCTCCAGGCCCACGATCCGGTCGATCTCGCCATCCCGGGCTGTCAGAAAGATGACCGGAACGTCGCTGAAACGCCTGAGTTTTTTACAAGTCTCGAATCCACTGATATCCGGCAGGCCCACATCGAGAATGATCAGGTCCGCGGGGGTGTTTTTCTGGTGTTCGAGGGCCGCCGCACCAAGGCTCAGCCACGCGGTGTCAAACCCCTCCCCTTGCAGGGCAAACACCAGTGTATCGGCGATGGCGGCTTCGTCTTCGACAATCAGGATATGAGGCATGGCTTGCGGGCCCGGCAGTAAAGTTGCCGGAACGGTGCCGCAAGGTTTGGGGGGAGTCAATCGGCAGTCGAATTTGTCAGGTGTTGGCGGTCAGGACTAACCGTTCTGATAGTAGGCAAGTGTTGGAAAACGGATGATGCTTAAGACCGGTTTTTTGGACATCAGATGGAGATTAGTCGATGCCGGCCGCCTCTCGCGAAACCGTATTGTGCCGCTACCGCTACGACCCGCTGGATCGCCTGGTCGATTGCGCGCCTTGCGCTGAGATCGATATCCAGCGGTTTTATTGCAAGAGCCGATTGGCGACGGAGATACAGGGGGCGGTGCAACGTAGCGTGTTTCAGCACGACGATCAGCTACTGGCGCAACGTCGGCGCGAGGATGCGAAGGTGGAGACCGCCCTGCTGGCGACTGACCAGCAGCGGTCGGTGTTGAATGTGCTTGATGCGAACCGGATTCATCCACTTGCCTATAGCCCTTATGGACATCGTCCGGCGGAAAACGGGCTGCTCAGTTTGCTTGGGTTTAACGGCGAACGGCCGGACCCGGTGACGGGGCATTATTTGTTGGGCAATGGGTATCGGGCGTTCAATCCGGTGTTGATGCGGTTTAATAGTCCGGATAATTTGAGTCCGTTCGGAAAGGGTGGGTTGAATGCTTACGGGTATAGCGTAGGAGATCCGATTAATTGGACGGACCCTACAGGACATATAAAAATCCCAGTAAACATGTCACTCATCACACCAGGGATCGATGATTTCCTTAAAAGTTTGATTGCGCCTACAGGGGCGATATCAAAATCAGCTAAAAGTCATAGAAGGATTATGACACTGCGGACCAGTCAAAGAAAATATTATGCTTCATTAAAAAATAGAACACACACCATAACCGCCAACGAAAAACTCTTAAAAAATCAAAACAGCTACACCATAAACGACAACATGACCGATCTAGAGCAAAGTTCAAAGGCTTACGAACTCGCAAAACAAGGTTATGGCTTTGAAAAATACCCGGACCCAAGCGTTAAACATGAAATCCAGATCAACGGAAGCACACTACTCGACACGGCCCACTTTGACGCAACCATAGCCCACTTTAAAAAAGCAAACAATACTCACAAGATCAAAACGTTTAATTTAAAAAACCCAAGTACGCCGCTCAAAAGAACTGACTATCAAGATGTTTACCTAGCCAATATCAAGCGCGCCGAATATATCAAAAACTTTACCGGCATTGATTTACTCAAGGAAATCCGCCAATAACGTCCATCGCACTAAAACATCAACATCAGGTCGCCCAAGTCCCGAAATATCGATCATTTCTCAGGGCCTCGCTCGCATTCTGGCGACCCCATCAACAATCCGGCTTATCCGCCGTAAACCGCCGCGCCGGGTTCACCGCCGCGCCAAACTCACGCAACGCCTTGGCCCCAATCAACAAGGGGTAATTGAAACTGCTGCGGTCGGTCAGGTTGACCTCGACCGTGCGCTTGACGTTACCCAGGCACAACTCCAGATCGACCACCGGGCGCTTGGTGGGCGCGATCTTTTCGTCGTCTTCTTCATCTTCCTCGGAACGGGTCTTGATCTTGCTGATGCGGGCGATCTTGTGCTCATAGACCTTGTTGCTCGCATCCTTGGTCGCCAGGCGGAACCGCACCCAATCATCGCCGTCACGGGTAAAGGTCTCGATGTCCTTGGCTGACAGCGAGGCGGTCAGGGCGCCGGTGTCCATCTTGGCCTTGAGCACTTCGCCACCGATTTCCGGCAGCGCAATGTATTCGTAGCGCCCGTACAGGGTCGGCTCGGCGGCCAGTACTGGAAGGGCCACCAGGGAAAGCAGGGCTAGAACTGATTTCATATAGTTAGGGCTTCCATTGTGGGCGTGGTTTTTTAGACCGTGGCTGGTGAATTCGTTCGGTTGATCGCACAGCTGTGGCCAGGGATTGCTCCCGTGGGCCCTGTAGGAGCTTTGTAGGAGCGCTGTAGGAGCTGTGTAGGAGCTGTGTAGGAGCTGCCGAGTGCAACGAGGCTGCGATCTTTCAAGGACACTTGAATCTCAAGCGAAAGATCAAAAGATCAAAAGATCAAAAGATCAAAAGATCAAAAGATCAAAAGATCGCAGCCTTCGGCAGCTCCTACACAAAGCGCTCCCAACCTACCCTGGCCAACGTGAAACTTTCGTCCACACCGATTTGGCCTGCCGCCCGAAGCTTGCTTATCATGGCCCGCCCACCTGTTTGCAAGAGTCATCTATGCGCCGCCTGCTCACCGGCTGTTTCGTCACCCTGCTGCTGTTGCTCAACACCCTGGTGCTGTTCGGGCCGCTGATGGTGTTCGCCCTGCTCAAACTGATCCTGCCCGGGCGCTTTCGCGACTATGCCTCGTGGGCGGTGATGTGGATCGCCGAGACCTGGGCCGAGATCGACAAGCTGATCTTCGCCCTGTGCATCCCCACCCGCTGGGACATCCGCGGCGGCGCGGACCTGCGCGGCGATACGTCTTACCTGGTGATCAGCAACCACCAATCCTGGGTGGACATCCCCGCTCTCGTCCAGACCCTCAACCGGCGTACGCCGTTCTTCAAGTTCTTCCTCAAGAAGGAACTGATCTGGGTGCCGTTCCTGGGGTTGGCCTGGTGGGCGCTGGACTACCCGTTCATGAAGCGCTACACCAAGGCGTTCCTGGCGAAAAACCCGGAACTGGCCGGCAAGGACCTGGAAATCACCAAGGCCGCCTGCGAGCTGTTCAAGCGCCAACCGGTCACCGTGGTCAACTACCTCGAAGGTACCCGCTTCACTGCCGCCAAAAGCCAACAACAGCAATCCCCCTTCACCCACCTGCTCAAGCCCAAGGCCGGTGGCGTGGCGTTCGTGCTGGCGGCCATGGGTGAGCAGCTGGACGCGGTGCTGGACGTGACCGTGGTCTATCCGCAGCAACGCATTCCCGGGTTCTGGGACTTGATCAGCGGCGCGGTGCCCAGGGTCATCATCGACATCCAGACCCGCGAATTGGCCCCCACACTGTGGCAAGGCGACTACGAAAACGACCCGGTATTTCGCCTGCAGGTGCAGGATTGGGTTAATCAGCTCTGGACTGAAAAGGACCGACGCATCGCCCAATTGCGCAACGAAAGGAGTGAAACCTAACAGTTCTGATAGTAGGCAGCGGCTGAAAAAGCTCCGATGCTGGAGGCCCGGCTTTTTGGTCCTTGCACGGAGTTCAGAGCATGCCTGTTGCGCCTCGTGAAACCGTATTGTGCCGCTACCGCTACGACCCGCTGGATCGCCTGGTCGATTGCGCACCTTGCGCTGAGGTGGGTATTCAGCGGTTTTACTGCAAGAGCCGTTTGGCGACGGAGATACAGGGCGCGGTGCAGCGGAGCGTCTTTCAGCATGACGACCAGTTGTTGGCGCAACTTCGGCGCGAGGACATGAAGGTGGAGACCGACCTGCTGGCGACTGATCAGCGGCGGTCGGTGTTGAATGTGCTCGATGCGAACCGGGTTCATCCACTTGCTTATAGCCCTTACGGCCATCGCCCGGCGGAAAATGGTTTGCTCAGTTTGCTTGGGTTTAACGGCGAACGGCCGGACCCGGTGACGGGGCATTATTTGTTGGGGAATGGGTATCGGGCATTCAATCCGGTGTTGATGCGGTTTAATAGTCCGGATAGTTTGAGCCCGTTTGGGGAAGGTGGATTGAATGCCTACGGATACTGCGAGGGGGATTCGATTAATCAGAACGATCCAACGGGCCATATGCTCTCGAAGCTTTTAAGCACCGCCCCACTTGTTCCGCCAAGACCAACGATCAGGACAGCTAGAATTTTCGCTACGCAAGTGCAAACACCGCTACCAGAAAGAATCAACGGCACTCGGATGGCAAGAAGACCCTCCGATCCGTCAGATTCGTTATTCGCTACCGAGCGAAAAGCAGGCGACAGCACTTCCAACCAGAGCGGAAGGGATGAACTGATGGGGTATCACGGCTCAACAAAAGAACATGAAACAAGCCTGACGAAAGGTTTAAATCCTCAATACGTAGGTTCAAGAAATGGTATCGATAGTGGCAGAGGCTTTTATATAACCCCAGACTACGAATCAGCGACAGGATGGGCTAGGTCTTCAAAGCGAGCAGAAACTAGCACCCCTCAAGTGTTTGGTGTTTATACCAAAAATTTTAACACCCTAAAACCTGGCAGGGATTACACCCTTAACACTGAGTTAAATACCGAATTAAAGGACCATATTCAGATCATCATCAAAGAACCCGCTTATCCTTTAATCTACATAAAGGCCATTCACGAAAAACAGAAAACCATCCGATTTAACTCTTTCGAAGCTCCTTATTAATCTTTGCCCTCGGCGTCCGACCGTTGCACCAGCCGGGACACCAACACCTGCAGACGAGTGAACACCGACTACTTCAGCTTGAGATTATGATGGTTGCCTGGCGGATTTTCGATGTCGCCACACCCTCAAACCCCCGCACCACTCCCCCAAATTCCCCCCAGATTCTGCAGCAACGAACCCGCCACGCCCTGTTGACCGAGGTATTGCAAGATGATCGGGGCAAACTGACCGATCATGCCGCTGTCCATGCCCAGCGCACTGAAGGCATTGTTCAGGTCGCCGGTGTCCTTGACGTTGCCCAGCAAGCCGTCGAGCAGCGCATTCTTGTCCGACCCGCCACCGAGCAAGCCACTCAGGCCATTGAGCCCACCTATAGCGCTGTTGCCGGCGATCTGATCCAGCCCCGGCACACTTTTGCTCAACTCGGCGAACTGCGGCTCACTGAGCCGATTCTTCGCCAGCCCCAGCATCGCGCCGGCACCGCCGATGGCCTGTTCCGGCGTGATCTTGAGTTCCGATCCCAAGGTGTTGAGCAGCCCGGCAGCTTTCGGCGCAGCGGCAACGACGCCCTCTTCCTGACCTGAATGGCCTTGCATCGCCGACACCACACTGGCTGCATCGCTGAAGCTGAACTGCGCGAAGGCCGGGCTGGCGGCCAGTGTCAGCAGCCAAGACAGTGCAAAACCTCGTGAAACCTTCATCCGGGACATCCTCTTGAGCACCAAAAAGCCGCCCAGGAAGAGCGGCGTAAAGCGTGTGTTGGACTGATGCGGACGGAATTTGTTCCTAAATGCAATACATGACCGGCCAATAGCCACTACAGAAAAATCTTCCAAAGCTGTAAGAAACGTCTGATTTAACGAAAACCGCGCTTTTTTATATAGCAAAGAGTTACCAAACATCCCTATACAGTTCTAAATTTACATAAATCATTGTGAACCTTGACAGTAGCCCGCCCGACCAAAGCCGTCGATCGTTGGACTGAGCCCTGGAGTCAGGCATATGCAAAAAATACTGGCTGGAGGCGCGGTGATGCTCTGGCTAATCCTCGGCCATGTCCATGCTGGCGAAGTAACGTGCCCCGCCGTTACTGACATCCGTAGAAACATTGAATCGGTGGAAGACGTTTTCTTCGTCGATGTACAGGACGACCACGAATGGAAAAGCGAAAGCCTGGTGGACGTGGTCGACCCGGTATCGTTGCAATTCGAAGGCGCCGAGTACGTGATTCATAAGGACGACGGGAACGAGCAGACACCCTCCCGCGCGACCATCACATGCAGGTACGGCGCTATCAACCTCAAGTTGGGATATCAACAGATCCTCAAACCGAAATTGTCAAAATGGGTGAGCAATCGCTGCGAAAGCGCGGACATACGAATGTGCAGATTAATGGAAAGCGACTACTTCAACTTGGTCTATTGATCGGTCACGGCAACCGCGTCACTGTTCCAGCACAGCCGCTCGAAGCACCCTGCCATCCCCTGCGCCATTACCGTACAGTGCGGCTTCCTCCAGCAGAGTTTGCCCATGAACGTAAAAATTGGCGGTGGTACCCTCGCGGTCATCCTGACAGGCATGCTCATTGTCTTTGGCGTCAACGAATGCCAGCGCGGCCCGCTGAACCCGGAACTTGCCGACGGCACCAGTGAAGAACAAAAGACATGGCTGACCATTGAACACCGCATCAAGCGCTCCGACCCGACCCTGACCGATGTGAGTCACGACCAGCAAGCGCTGACCGTGCACTACCGTCCTGGCACTTGCGCGGATAACTGCGAGCCCTGGGTCCCCCATATGCTGCGGGTCGTCGGCCACGGCCTGGCGGCGCTCAACGGCGCGCCGGGGGGCAAGCAGTACACGCAAGTGACGGTCAAGGCGTGGATCCTTGCCGATGATGATGTGGAATTGGTCTATGAAATGCCAGGGTTCGACGCCATCAAGACCCAACAAGGCGGCTACGAAACCTTTGCCGGCATGCCCCGCAGCCTGAAAATCAGCGCCGACGCCCTGGCCCAGGCGCAGGCCTATTGCCAAGGTCCTAGCGCCAAAGGGTTCTACCCAGAATTCTGCGAACGGGTCGAGACCGCAACGGCCCCGTAGGAGCTGGCGAAGCCTGCGATCTTTTAATCTTTTAATTTTTTAATCTTTTGATCTTTTGATCTTTTGATCTTTTGATCTTTTGATCTTTCGCTTGAGACTCAAGTGCCTGGGGAAAGATCGCAGTCTCGTTTCACTCGGCAGCGCCTACACAGTGTCCACAGCCCGACGCGTGCAATCTCTGCCCACAACCGGCGCTCGATCACCGTCGACTAAAAATCTTACAACTACTGAACTCTATGAACGGATCGAGACCGCAACGGCCCCGTAGGAGCTGGCGAAGCCTGCGATCTTTTAATCTTTTGATCTTTTGATCTTTCGCTTGAGACTCAAGTGCCTGGGGAAAGATCGCAGCCTCGTTTCACTCGGCAGCTCCTACACAGTGTCCACAGCCCGACGCGTGCAATCTCTGCCCACAACCGGCGCTCGATCACCGTCGACTAAAAATCTTACAACTACTGAACTCTATGAACGGATCGAGACCGCAACGGCCCCGTAGGAGCTGGCGAAGCCTGCGATCTTTGATCTTTTGATCTTTTGATCTTTTGATCTTTTGATCTTTTGATCTTTTGATCTTTTGATCTTTTGATCTTTTGATCTTTTGATCTTTCGCTTGAGACTCAAGTGCTTGGGGAAAGATCGCAGCCTCGTTTCACTCGGCAGCGCCTACACAGTGTCCACAGCCCGACGCGTGCAATCTTTAGCCACAACCGGCGCTCCCCCTCGACGTCCTCCAGGAAACCGCCGCCTACCGCATCCGCGCCGTGACCCAACTGTTGGAAAACATCGCCTTTCGCGAGGAACTCAGTTCCGACGCCGTTGTTCTCCACGATTTCGCCCTGCTCCTGGCGATTCCCGTCTTGCCTGATGGCTGGGATGAACTGGGCATGATCGCTGCCGCTTGCATGCACAAGCCAGGACATGGCCGCAGCGCTCGTCATCCGATTATCAACGCCCAAGCCGTTATTTCCTCTCGGTATTGCCTACTGTCAACGTTGACAGTAGGCGGCTGTTCATACGAGTTCTAAGCTGCAGCCGTGACAACGAAAAACAAGGCTCTGGGCAAACCACAGCCCCTGTGCCTTTCTCCATTCGGGCAAGCAGGAAGAATAAAAATGAACGACCGAATCAAAGGAACCGTGAAGTGGTTTAACGATGCAAAGGGCTATGGCTTCATCACGTGCGGCAAAGGTGGCGAGGAATTGTTCGTTCATTATTCGGCCATCGCCGGCGAGGGTTATAAAACATTGAAACGAGAGCAAACTGTTTCTTTTGAAGTCGAGACAGGCGAGAAAGGCAAGCAGGCCGCGAGAGTGACGCCTGAATAAGCCCAAGATTGAATATAACGAGGCGATGATTTATTCCGTAAAACTCTCAACTACTGTCAACCCTGACAGTAGGCAAACATTCTCAATCGGCTAAGTTCAAGCTGGCTTCAACAGAAATACAAGCGCCCCCATCGCTTACCGCACCAACCATTCATTCAGGTAAAAAAACATGAGTCAGGGAACAGTTAAGTGGTTTAACGACGAAAAGGGCTTTGGATTTATCACACCGGATGACGGTGGGGATGATCTCTTCGTTCACTTCAAAGCGATAAAAGCCGAGGGTTTCAAATCCCTGAAAGAAGGACAGAAAGTGACCTATGAAGCCGTCAAAGGGCAAAAAGGTATGCAAGCCGAGAACGTTCAAATCGTATAAAAATGGCGGCGGTGCGAGCGCGTTTCGACAGCTCGCACCCTGACCGCAGGCCCAGCTCTTTCAGTGGAGTTTTGCCATGGATAAGCAACCCGTAAAGCGTTACGGCCCAGTTGGGAGCGGCATTGGATTAACATCAGCCGATAACAACAAGCAGGACATTTTATTTAGCGTCCTGCCAACCAAAGAGGGCGGACCGGCCATAAAACCCGGACAGAAGGTGACGTACGAGCTGATGTTAGGTGATGACGGGCAATATTATGCAATCAATATTCAGGTCATCAGCGAGGACGAATAAGCGCCATCACTTTGCCCCATCAGCCGGCTGTCATGGGCGAGACCGATCTGGGCGGCCAACCTAACACTTGTGCTAGCTAGACGCCCGGCCTCTTACCTGAACATGATATTGCTATCTATATTTTCCACAGAACGAAGTCCATGTCCTCCACAGATGAAACCTTGCTCTGCCGCTACCAATACGACCCACTGGACCGCCTGGCCGACTGCACACCCTCGACCCAAGCCCGCACCCAGCGCTTCTACCTGAAAGAGCGCCTGACCAGCGAGATCCAAGGCTCGATACAACGCTCGATTTTCCAACAGGACGACCAACTCCTGGCGCAACAACAGCGCCAGGATGGCGGCATCGAAACCACCTTGCTCGCCACCGATCAGCAACGCTCGGTGCTGCACGCGCTCGATGCCACGCAGCCTCATCCCCTCGCCTATACGCCCTACGGCCACCGTGCCCCGGAAAACGGCTTACTCAGCCTGCTCGGCTTCAACGGCGAACGGCCGGACCCGGTGACGGGGCATTATTTGTTGGGTAATGGGTATCGGGCGTTCAATCCGGTGTTGATGCGGTTTAACAGCCCGGACAGTTTGAGTCCGTTTGGGGAGGGAGGGTTGAATACCTATGTCTATTGCGTGGGGGACCCTGTCAACCGGGGGGATCCAACGGGACATATATCATTATTTTCAAAGTTGGCTGGCCTCCTTGACAACTTCAAGGCCCCGACAACTACAGTAACAACTGAAATTGCAGCGCCCATTGCGAAGCCAAATAAATCGAGTTTCATAAATGGCGTATTCGAGACAGCCGCTCAATCCCTCTACAAAAACACAACGGCCCCAGCTGAAACAATGTCGCCAGCAAGGCAATATTTGGACAATATTGTTAAGCCGATATCCAACCCTGAACCTTTCATTAAAAAACTTAAAATTGTTAACCGAAACTTGGCCAGCCATGGAGATGAAAATCTTTCCATGGCACAAGCCCTTCATTACGAAAAGATCGTTCGAGAGGTAAACTCCGGAAAATTCAGCAACACCTTCGCCCATGTCCAATCAGCTAACGGGTGGATAAGAAGCTTTGTTGAGCACCCAACCCCTACCAACCTTGTTGGTGCTACCTTCAATGGTATTGGAGGGCCTTTGCTGAGTGGTGTATACGACCATGGTCTCTATAAAACCGGACAGGCGCTACGCAGAGGAAGCCTGGGAGCGAGACTTATCGACAACGTATAAGGTGAACGTTTACCCAGCCCAAATAAAAAGCCGTCCCGGTGATGGATAGACTGCATACCTGGATGATCGCCCAGCGCGACCTCGTGCCTGAAGGTTTGGCTATTTGCAGAGCACTGGATTACAGGCTGAAACGCTGGGCAGCGCTGTCGCGCTACCTCAGTGGATGGGGCGGTACCTATTGACAATAACTGGGCAGAGAACCAGATCCGACCATGGGCGCTGGGACGCAAAAACCGGCTCTTCGCTGGATCGCTGCGCAGCGGCAAACGAGCGGCGGCGATCATGAGTCTGATCCAGTCTGCGCGGCTGAATGGCCATGATCCGTATGCCTACTTGAAGGATATCCTCATGCGTTTGCCGACGCAGCGGGCGAGTGAGATCGATCAGTTGCTGCCGCATAAGTGGCAGCCGGTTTAATCACGCAAGATGTGATGCCCGGACGCATACGACACGAATGCCTTGATTCAGAGCTGATCAGTCATCAGAAGGGCGACATCATGTCGCCCTTCTCTCACTCCAAACGCCCTTACGCCGCACTAAACAACTTATGCGGATCAATCACAAACTTCTTCGGCACGCCCACATCAAACTCGCCATACCCCTTCGGCGCGTCATCCAGGCTGATCACCTGCACGCCGACGATTTCAGCGATGTTGATGCGGTCCCACATGTTCGCCTGCATCAGTCTTCATCACTGGGGCGTCGCCGACTTGGGCAGCCAAACCTAACACTTCTGCTAGCTAGACAACCCTCCTTCTGCCTGAACATGATAGTGCTATCTGTATTTCCCACAGAGCAAAGCCCATGTCCTCCCCAGATAACACCTTGCTCTGCCGTTACCACTACGACCCACTGGATCGCCTGGCCGATTGCACCCCCTCGGCCCAGGCCCGCACCCAGCGCTTCTACCTGAAGGACCGCCTGACCAGCGAAATCCAAGGCTCGGTACGGCGCTCGATATTCCAACAGGAAGCCCAACTCCTGGCGCAACAAGAGCACCAGGACGACGCCGTCGAAACCACCTTGCTCGCCACCGATCAGCAACGCTCAGTGCTGCACGCGCTGGATGCCACACAGTCTCATCCCCTCGCCTACACGCCCTACGGTCATCGCCCTGCGCAAAACGGCTTACTCAGCCTGCTCGGCTTCAACGGCGAACGGCCGGACCCGGTGACGGGGCATTATTTGTTGGGCAATGGGTATCGGGCATTCAATCCGGTGCTGATGCGGTTCAACAGCCCGGACAGTTTGAGTCCGTTTGGGGAGGGTGGGTTGAATGCTTATGTGTATTGCGTAGGGGATCCGGTTAATCGGAATGATCCAACAGGACACACTTGGGTGTGGCTGAAGAGACTTCTGAGAACCGCTGGGGTCATGAGCCCAGCGTCTTCTCCGCCATCAGTGGTTAGAACCGCAGTCAATATTAACAATCCGACACCAAGTATTTCTAATACTGTTCCTCCTCCGCCCTACAGCCCTCCTAGCACTCGCCATGCCGATATCATGCCGCGCATACATCAAGGCCCAGCAAGCGAAATTACCCGATTGGAAAGTATCGTATCAATAGATCGTGGTGCTCTAAATGACATTCATAATGGTCGTTTGCTTACATCATCGGAAGTTCACGCTCAGGTAGTCCACCGCCTCAACGCGAACGAGCAGCGAATCAGTGAGCTCAAAGGAATGATTCCACCTCCAAATTATGAGGAGGCTCTAAACGCCCCTCGTCCCGATGATCTTCCGAGTTACACAGCAGCGATAAGGGACGGAATCTGAGCCCGGCGCAATAACACAGACAAAAAAAGGGCGATGTAAGTCGCCCTTTTTTCAAGCTTTACGCCGCACTAGACAATTTATGCGGATCAATCACAAACTTCTTCGGCACGTCCGCATCAAATTCGCCATACCCCTTCGGCGCTTCATCCAGGCTGATCACCTGCACGCCGACGATTTCAGCGATGTTGATACGGTCCCACATGATGGCCTGAATCAGTACTTCATCACTGGGGCGTGGCCGACTTGGGCAGCCCAAACCTAACACTTCTGCTAGCTAGACACCCGCCCTTCTCCCTGAACATGATAGTGCTATCTGTATTCCCCACAGAGCAAAGCCCATGTCTTATACAACCGAAACCTTGCTCTGCCGCTACCACTACGACCCACTGGACCGCTTGGCCGACTGCACCCCCTCGACCCAAGCCCGCACCCAGCGCTTCTACCTGAAAGAGCGCCTGACCAGCGAAATCCAAGGCTCGGTACAACGCTCGATTTACCAACAGGACGACCAACTCCTTGCGCAACAACAACGCCAGGACGATGC
Source organism: Pseudomonas sp. T1.Ur (assembly GCF_023516725.1). Lineage (NCBI taxonomy): Bacteria > Pseudomonadati > Pseudomonadota > Gammaproteobacteria > Pseudomonadales > Pseudomonadaceae > Pseudomonas > Pseudomonas sp. T1.Ur. The sequence goes on along the minus strand of NZ_JAMGSN010000001.1, from coordinate 6,186,028 downwards.
CGTCGAAACCACCTTGCTCGCCACCGATCAGCAACGCTCGGTGCTGCGCGCGCTCGATGCCACGCAGCCTCACCCCCTCGCCTATACGCCCTACGGCCACCGTGCCCCGGAAAACGGCTTACTCAGCCTGCTCGGCTTCAACGGTGAACGGCCGGATCCGGTGACGGGCATTATTTGTTGGGCAATGGTTATCGGGCGTTCAATCCGGTGTTGATGCGGTTTAACAGCCCGGACAGCTTGAGTCCGTTTGGGGAGGGTGGATTGAATGCGTATGCATACTGCGTTGGAGACCCGGTGAATCGAAGCGATCCGACAGGACATATACCGAACTTTTTAAAGCCTGCACTAAGACATTTAAAAATCATAAAAAGACCGAATCCAGCTCCGACTATAGACATTCATGGCATAACACTTCCTGCATCGCCCCACATAAAAAATTTAGATGTATTCAATTCCCCTACGGAGGAATTTTTAATACGACCTATAGGCCCGGAACATGAAACCCCGTACATATCCAAATTCGAACTCAAACTATGGACAGACAGCAACAAAACAATCAAAGCCGAAAGATTCTTAGCTCAACAACTAAAAAACTCCAGCAACCTCACATCCAAAATAGATAATTTTCAGGAAAACATTCAAATAACACTAAACTGTAGAACGATCCACAAAGCCAATCTGCACATGTATGAAACGGAAATCAAGCAGATTACTGACGACGCCTTCAAATCAACATCGAACTTTTTTACCTCTCCTGGCGCCCCTCCCACTTACGAGTGGGCAGTGCAGCACTCACGACAAATACGCAATCAAACTTAAACTTTATCTTACCAGGCAAAATGGAATCGAATTTTTTATTAGTTGCTACGTTTCCACTGGAGCCCCCTAGAAAGGGGCGACATCACTGTCGCCCCTTTCTCCGTCTTGCCCTTTACCGCTTACGCCGCACTAAACAACTTATGCGGATCAATCACAAACTTCTTCGGCACACCCGCATCAAATTCGCCACACCCCTTCGGCGCGTCATCCAGGCTGATCACCTGCACACCCACAATTTCAGTGATGTTGATACGGTCCCACATGATCGCATGCATCAGTTGGCGGTTGCATTCCATCACCTAACAACCAAACCTAACACTTCTGCTAGCTAGACAACCGCCCTTCCCCCTGAACATGATGTCGCTATCTATATTCCCCACAGAGCAAAGCCCATGTCTTACACAACTGAAACCTTGCTCTGCGGCTATCATTACGACCCACTGGACCGACTGGCCGATTGCACACCCTCGTCTCAGGACCGCACCCAGCGCTTCTACCTGAAAGAGCGCCTGACCAGCGAAATCCAAGGCTCGGTACAACGCTCGATTTTCCAACAGGACGACCAACTCCTTGCGCAACAACAACGCCAGGACGATGCCGTCGAAACCACCTTGCTCGCCACCGATCAGCAACGCTCGGTGCTGCGCGCGCTCGATGCCACGCAGCCTCACCCCCTCGCCTATACGCCCTACGGCCACCGTGCCCCGGAAAACGGCTTACTCAGCCTGCTCGGCTTCAACGGCGAACGGCCGGATCCGGTGACGGGGCATTATTTGCTGGGTAATGGGTATCGGGCGTTTAACCCGGTGTTGATGCGGTTTAACAGCCCGGATAGTTGGAGTCCGTTTGGGGAGGGGGGGTTGAATGCGTATACATATTGTTTGGGAAATCCCGTCAATCGGGTAGACCCAACGGGAAAAATATCATTCAGCTTATTGAGTGCAACGTTGCAGCGCCTCTTTAAAAGTCATATCGACAAACTATTTGGCATCACAAGAAAACCTATAAAAAACTACCGAAGCATCGCAAAAGGCGTTGCCATATTCGAGGACACGACAAAAAAAAACATGAACCGTTTAACTGTAGTAGCCCATGGCGGCCCACCCATAAAAGGAAAATTCCCGTACATCATCGCAAATGATAAATCCATTACACCCGCTCAACTACATTTCAGACTTAAAAATCGAGTTAACCTTGAAAAATATGACAGCATTCGGACGCTTGTTTGCTCTTCGGCCGACGGCGAAAAGACGTTCGGTTCAACGTTATCAGAGCTCACTGGAAAACCCGTGAAAGCATTCTCGGGCCGAGTCCTTACTGGGCCAACCCAGACACCTGAAAAAACCCTACCGAGCGGATCTATTGATAACACCGTAACAGAATACATGGTGGTCAAAAATCGTTATCTTGGTCGCCTATTCAACTATCGCCCAAAAACATTCATAGCAATTAGGAACGCCCCATAAAAAAGGAAAATGTCTTTTCAGCCCTTTTTCCCGGCTTGCCCTTTATTACCTACACAGCACTGAACAATTTATTTATGCGAACCAATCACGAACTTCTTCGGCAACCCGGCATTGAACTGACCCCGGCCTTTCGGCGCGACGCGTACTGATCACCGCATACAAACGATTTTCGGTAATATTGATGGGACCCACAGGATGATTGCGCCCCACGGACCATCGTACTTCACCATTTAGCCGGACCGATTCGAGCAGCCAAACCTAACACTTCTGCTAGCTAGACAACCGCCCTTCCCCCTGAACATGATGTCGCTATCTATATTCCCCACAGAGCAAAGCCCATGTCTTACACAACTGAAACCTTGCTCTGCGGCTATCATTACGACCCACTGGACCGACTGGCCGATTGCACACCCTCGTCTCAGGACCGCACCCAGCGCTTCTACCTGAAAGAGCGCCTGACCAGCGAAATCCAAGGCTCGGTACAACGCTCGATTTTCCAACAGGACGACCAACTCCTGGCGCAACAACAACGCCAGGACGATGCCGTCGAAACCACCTTGCTCGCCACCGATCAGCAACGCTCGGTGCTGCGCGCGCTCGATGCCACGCAGCCTCACCCCCTCGCCTATACGCCCTACGGCCACCGTGCCCCGGAAAACGGCTTACTCAGCCTGCTCGGCTTCAACGGCGAACGGCCGGACCCGGTGACGGGGCATTATTTGCTGGGTAATGGGTATCGGGCGTTCAATCCGGTGTTGATGCGGTTTAACAGCCCGGACAGTTTGAGTCCGTTTGGGAAGGGTGGGTTGAATGCGTATTCGTATTGCGTGGGGGATCCGATTAACCGACAGGATCCGACGGGGCATTTTTCATTCTTCCGGTGGCTTCGACGGTTAATGCCTAAAGCGGCGCGTTCAACATCAACACAAGCAACCCCTAAATATAATATTAACCTCAGCAGCGCCAAGGCTACTCCAACCACTAAGAATGGAGCAAAGGTTTTAGCAAATACTAAATCCAACTTTCTTGCAGCCGAAATAAAACAATTAAATACGAGCTACTTGGCGAAGGGGAATGAACCAAGAAAAATTATTACCGAAGCGTCTGACATCATGTCGGGCCGTATAGGTATTGAGCAAAAATTCGTTCTAAATGACCAAGGGCAAATGGCAACAGCCATTTCTGGAGATAAAGGAACGCCCATGTATATTTCTCATCCGTCAATAGCAGAAATTCTGGATAGCAAAAAAGTAATTAGCGCTGGCACACTAATGACCGGCAGCATGGGTGAGATGGTGATATATAACAGGTCTGGGCATTACCGGCCATTGTTTGAAGATCTCACTCCGGCAATTGATCACATACGAAAACTAGGCCTTGCACCTGTACCTCTGCCGTTTAATTGATTCCCTGCGAGATGAAATATTTGTCGAAAACTTAAGATAGCATACTGTTTTTTACAACAATCACACAATTAAAGGCGGTATCCTGTCGCCTTTTTATCACCTTGCCTTCAGCTTTACGCCGCAGAACAACTTATGCGGACAATCACAAACTTCTTAGGCACACCCGCATCAAACTCGCCATCCCCCTTCGGCGCGTCGTCCAGGCTGTTCACCCGTACACCAACGATGTCAGCAACGGCCCCACATGATCTCCTGAATCAGTACTTCATCATTGGGGCGTGGCCGACTTGGGCAGCCAAACCTAACACTTCTGCTAGCTAGACAACCGCCCTTCCCCCTGAACATGATAGTGCTATCTGTATTGTCCACAGAGCAAAGCCCATGTCCTCCCCAGATGAAACCTTGCTCTGCCGCTACCAATACGACCCACTGGATCGCCTGGCCGACTGCACCCCCTCGGCCCAGGCCCGCACCCAGCGGTTCTACCTGAAGGAGCGCCTGACCAGCGAGATCCAAGGCTCGGTACAACGCTCGATTTTCCAGCAGGGCGATCAACTCCTGGCGCAACAAGAGCGCCAGGACGGCGGTATCGAAACCACCTTGCTCGCCACCGATCAGCAACGCTCGGTGCTGCACGCGCTCGATGCCACGCAGCCTCATCCCCTCGCCTATACGCCCTACGGCCACCGTGCCCCGGAAAACGGCTTACTCAGCCTGCTCGGCTTCAACGGCGAACGGCCGGACCCGGTGACGGGGCATTATTTGTTGGGTAACGGGTATCGGGCGTTCAATCCGGTGTTGATGCGGTTTAACAGCCCGGACAGTTTGAGTCCGTTTGGGGAGGGTGGGTTGAATGCCTATATGTATTGCGTAGGGGATCCGGTCAATCGACAGGACCCGACAGGCCACCTTTCGTTTTTCCCGAAAGGGTTTAATCCTATTAAAGGCCTTAGAAATCTGTTGGGCCTAAGAAAAGCCTCACCCCGCAAAGCTGATACACCCTTGGCTACCGGAAAAAAATACTTGGTGGGGTTCCACGGCACCTCGGAAGACAGCGCGCAAAGCCTGCTCAAAAGCGGGGTTAAGGAAGGATATGAAGGGACTAACAGCAGACTGGAAGACTTGGTGCTTGGTGAAGGGTTTTACATCGCTAAAGATCCTGAGGTCGCAGGAAATTACGCTCGCGCGCTGCTTGGAAAAAACAATCGATCAATCGTACTGAAGGTATACGTAACCGACATGCCTTCAAAAGTTCCCGACGTCGATTACTATCGAGGTGAGGGTAAAAGCGAAGGAATAAAATCTTTTCGCCCCCATGTCTACGGAGACATTTCATTCCAACACCATAGTTCTTTCAGGCGCAAAGGGCCGATTGACCAAATTCAGGAAATTCGCCAATAAAGAAATTTCGCCTCTCAGGTATGCATGAGAAAAAATTATTAAAAAAGGGCGACATCACTGTCGCCCTTTCCCCGTCTTGCCCTTTACCGCTTACGCCGCACTGAACAACTTATGCGGATCAATCACAAACTTCTTCGGCACGCCCGCATCAAACTCGCCATAACCCTTCGGCGCATCATCCAGGCTGATCACCTGTACGCCAACGATTTCAGCAATGTTGATGCGGTCCCACATGATCGCCTGCATCAGTTGGCGGTTGTACTTCATCACCGGGGTCTGGCCGGTGTGGAAGCTGTGGGATTTGGCCCAGCCCAGGCCGAAGCGGATGCTCAGGCTGCCCATCTTGGCCGCTGCATCGACGGCGCCCGGGTCTTCGGTGACGTAGAGACCGGGGATGCCGATCTTGCCGGCGACGCGGACCACGCCCATCAACGAGTTGAGCACGGTGGCCGGGGCTTCGTGCTTGACGCCGTCATGACCGTGGCCGCGGGCTTCAAAGCCAACGGCGTCGACCGCGCAATCGACCTCAGGCTCGCCCAACAGCGCGGCGATCTGTTCGTGCAGCGGGGTGTCCTGGGACAGGTCGGCAATTTCGAAACCCTGGGCCTTGGCGTGGGCCAGGCGAACCGGGTTGACGTCGCCAATGATCACGACTGCCGCGCCCAGCAAGCGAGCGGAAGCAGCAGCGGCCAGGCCAACCGGGCCGGCACCGGCGATGTAGACGGTGCTGCCAGGGCCAACGCCGGCGGTGACGGCGCCGTGGTAGCCGGTGGGCAGGATGTCGGACAGGCAGGTCAGGTCACGGATTTTTTCCATGGCCTTGTCGCGGTCCGGCAGTTTCAACAGGTTGAAGTCGGCGTACGGCACCAACACATATTCGGCTTGGCCGCCGGTCCAGTCGCCCATGTCGACGTAACCGTAGGCACCGCCGGCACGGGCCGGGTTGACGGTCAGGCAGACGCCCGTGTGCATTTCCTTGCAGGAACGGCAGCGCCCGCAAGCCACGTTGAACGGTACCGAGACCAGGTCGCCGATTTTCAGGTTCTCGACGTCGCTGCCCTTCTCGATCACTTCACCGGTGATTTCGTGCCCCAGGACCAGGCCGGTCTGGGCGGTGGTGCGGCCGCGCACCATGTGTTGGTCGGAGCCGCAGATGTTGGTGGAGACTACGCGCAGGATGACACCGTGCTCGATCTTCCTGCCGCGCGGGTCCTGCATTTTTGGATAGTCGATTTTCTGTACTTCGACCTTGCCGTTGCCGAGATACACGACACCACGATTACCGGACATGCTTTCACCTCGCTGTTGTTTTTATGAAACTGCGCCGCCCAGGCAGGCAGCGCGTTGATTGCTCGGGTTAGTGCTTGTGTCTTTGTTTCTTTGTTTCTTTGTTGTCTGTGAGGGCCTCATCGCGAGCAAGCTCGCTCCCACAAAGATTTTTGGTGTAACTAATATTTGTATACCGGCACAGATCCTGTGGGAGCGAGCTTGCTCGCGATGACGGACTAGAGAACGACCGTACGATTGGCGTTCAGGAACACCCTTCGCTCAATGTGATACCCCACCGCCCGGGCCAAGGTCAGCCCTTCGATATCCCGGCCCTTGGCGATCAGGTCTTCGGGATAGTGGCTGTGGTCCACCACCTCCACGCCCTGGGCGATGATCGGCCCTTCGTCCAGGTCGTTGTTGATGTAGTGCGCCGTGGCGCCTACCAGCTTCACCCCCTTGTTGTAGGCCTGGTGATACGGCTTGGCGCCCTTGAAGCCCGGCAGCAGCGAGTGATGGATGTTGATCGCCTTGCCGTCGAGCTTGCGGCACAGCTCCGGAGACAGCACTTGCATGTAGCGGGCAAGGATCACCAGTTCGGCGCCGGTGTCTTCGATCACTTGCCACACCTGCCGCTCCTGGGCCGGCTTGTCGTTCGGGTCCAGGGGGAAATGGTAGTAGGGAATCTGGTGCCAGTCGGCCAGCGGCTTGAGGTCGGGGTGGTTCGAGACCACAGCCACCACGTCCATGGACAACTGGCCGATGCGCTGGCGGTAGAGCAAATCGTTGAGGCAATGATCGGCCTTGGAGACCATGATCACCACTTTGGGCCGGTAGTTGGGTGGCGTGAGTTCGAAGACCATGCCGAAGGCTTGCGCGCGCTCGGCCAGGCCGGCACGGAAGTTCTGCTCGTCAAAACCGTCGGGCTGGCGAAACTCCACGCGAATGAAGAAACGCGCCGAGAGCCGGTCGTCGAAGGAGTGGTGCTCGGTGACGTAGCAGCCCTGCTCGAACAGAAAGCGGGTCACCGCATCCACCGTGCCGAGTACGCTGGGGCAGTCGGCGGTCAGGATCCATGTGTCTGGGGCGCGGCTCATTGCGGTGACTCCTGTTCGAATTTAACGAAGCGACACAAAACCCGTGGCGAGGGAGCTTGCTCCCGCTCGGTTGCGTAGGAGCTATGTAGGAGCTACGTAGGAGCTGTCGAGTGAAACGAGGCTGCGATCTTTCCAAGGACACTTGAATCCCAAGCGAAAGATCAAAAGATCGCAGCCTCCGGCAGCTCCTACAGAGCCCAGCGGGAGCAAGCTCCCTCGCCACAAGAGCCGTGTCGGCTTTAGTCCTTATGCCTGCACGTTCAAGCCATACTCAGCCGCGGCATCCTGCAACCACAGCCACCAGTAATCCGAGAAGCTGCGGCGGATCACCAGTTCCCAGGTGTCTTCAGCCGTGTGACGGATCACCAGTTGCGACTTGGCGAACACCGTGCCCACCGCCTTGCCTACCGGAAAGTTGTTTGGGTGAACATCGTAGCTGGTGGACTTCATCAGCACGTCGCGCACGTTCGGGCCGGACAGTTCGAGGATCTGCTGGCCGCCGCTGACGTTGACGATCTGGATATGCAGGTCGCCCAGGGCTTCGCGCAGCTTCTGCTCGGCGGCGAACTCTTCGCCGGTGGGCACCACCAGCAGCCATTCGTCCGGGCCGAGCCATTGCAGACTGGTCTCGCCCTTGACGACGACGCTCAGGGCGCCCGGCAATTCCAGGCCCAGGGCCTTGTGCACGCCGGCGGCGAAGGCCGGGTCATGGCCATCGCCACGAAGGGTCAGGTGGCCGAGGAGTTTTTTCTCGCGCACGGTCACGCCGGCGTTCTTGCGGCCCTTGCCCACCAGGCTGGCGAGGTCGGCATGGTGCAGCGACGACTCGGCCTTGGCCCCGGTGGTTGGGCGTTGTGGGTACACGTTGACTGCGGTCATATGGAGCACCTGTCTGAATGCTGTTGAGTCAAACCCTTGCGGTGGCCGTCAGGCCGTCATCGCGAGCAAGCTCGCTCCCACAAGGGTTACACGATCAACTGTGGGAGCGAGCTTGCTCGCGATGAAGCCGACGCGGTATCGCCGGTCTCCCACAGGACCTCAAGCCACTAGATATTCTGCCGATCCCCCTTCGGATCGAAGAACACCGAAGAAACAATCTCTGCCTCGATCACGCTGCCGTCGGCCAATGGCGCGAACACTCGCTCGCCCAGGCGCTTCAAGCCGCCCTTGACCACGCCCATCGCAAACGAATAACCCAGGGAGTTATGCGCATAGCTGGAGGTCACGTGGCCGACCATCGACATCGGAATCGCCTGCTTCGGGTTGAACACCAGTTGCGCGCCTTCCGGCAGCCAGACATTCGGGTCGATCGGCTTGAGGCCCACCAGTTGCTTGCGGTCTTCACGCACGCAATCTTCACGGTTCATGCCACGCCAGCCTATCCACGAGAACGGCTTGGTCCGGCCAACGCACCAGCCCATGTTCAGGTCGTCCGGGGTCATCGAGCCGTCCGTGTCCTGGCCGACGATGATGAAGCCCTTCTCGGCCCGCAATACGTGCATGGTCTCGGTGCCGTACGGGGTCAGGTTGTACTTCTTGCCGGCCTCGACGATCTGTTCGAGCACGCCCATGGCGTAGTCGGCCTGCACGTTGATTTCGTACGACAGTTCACCGGTGAACGAGATCCGGAACACCCGGGCCGGGACGCCGCCCACCAGGCCTTCCTTCCAGGTCATGAACGGGAAAGCGTCCTTGTCCAGGTCGATGTCGGTGACGTCGCCGAGCAGCTTGCGGCTGTTGGGCCCCGACAGGGTCATGGTCGCCCAGTGGTCGGTGACCGAAGTGAAGTACACCTTCAGGTCCGGCCATTCGGTCTGGTGATAGATCTCCAGCCATTGCAGCACGCGCGCCGCGCCGCCGGTGGTGGTGGTCATCAGGAAGTGGTTGTCCGCCAGACAGGCCGTTACGCCGTCGTCGAAGACCATGCCGTCTTCCTTGCACATCAGGCCGTAGCGGGCCTTGCCCACGTCGAGCTTGGTCCAGGCGTTGGTGTAGACGCGGTTGAGGAACTCGCGGGCATCCGGGCCCTGGATGTCGATCTTGCCCAGGGTCGAAGCGTCCAGCAGGCCGACGCTGTCACGCACGGCCTGGCATTCGCGCTTGACCGCGGCATGCATGTCTTCGCCGTTCCTCGGGAAGTACCAAGGGCGCTTCCACTGGCCGACGTCTTCGAACTCGGCACCGTTCTTCACATGCCAGGCATGCAGCGCGGTGAAACGCACCGGCTCGAAGATGTGCCCACAATGCCGGCCCGCCACCGCGCCGAACGTCACCGGCGTGTAGTTCGGACGGAACATGGTGGTGCCCATCTGCGGGATGCTCACGTTCAGCGAACGGGCCGCGATGGCCAGGCCGTTGACGTTGCCCAGCTTGCCCTGGTCGGTGCCGAAGCCCAGTGCGGTGTAGCGCTTGACGTGTTCCACCGACTCGAAGCCTTCGCGGGTGGCGAGTTCGATGGCGGCGGCGGTGACGTCGTTTTGCAGGTCGACGAATTGCTTCGGCGCCCGGGCGGTGGCTTTTTCGTGGGGCACCTGGAACAGCGCCAGGGTCGGTTCTTCGTGACGGCTCAGCGCTTTGGGCAACACGCCCTCGACGGCCTTGAAGCCGGCTTCGCTCGCCGCACGCACGCCGCCTTCGAAACCGTCGGCCAAGCTATCGCCGAGGCCATAGACGCCGTTGATACCGCCGACGCAGACACGTTTTTGCGGGGCTTCGCCCGGTACGAAACCGAGGATGTCTTCACGCCAGATCGGCTTGCCACCCAGGTGCGAAGCCAGGTGGACCACCGGGCTGTAGCCGCCGGAGCTGGCCACCAGGTCGCAGTCCAGCCATTCGCCGGGGCTGGTGACTTTGTGGGCACGGACGTCGATCGCGGCAACCCGTGCCCCGGTGACGCGCTTGCTGCCCCGGGCCTCGATCACGGCACTGCCGGTGAGGATGCGAATGCCCTTGGCGCGGGCTTCTTCCACCAGCGCCCCCCGTGGGTTGCTGCGGGCGTCGGCCACGGCCACCACTTGCAGGCCGGCGTCGAACCAGTCCAGGGCCACGCGATAGGCGTGGTCATTGTTGGTGCTCAGGACCAGTTTCTTGCCCGGGGCCACGCCGTAGCGGCGGATGTAGGTGGAAACCGCGCCAGCCAGCATGTTGCCCGGCACGTCGTTGTTGCCATAGACCAATGGGCGCTCGCAGGCACCAGTCGCCAGGACCACGCGCTTGGCGCGAACGCGGTTGATGCGCTGGCGGACCTGGCCGATCGGTGCACGGTCGCCGAGGTGATCGGTGAGGCGCTCGTGGATGGTCAGGAAGTTATGGTCGTGATAACCGTTCACCGTGGCGCGAGACAGCAACACCACTTCGGGCATCGAGCGCAGTTCAGCCACCGCGGCAGCGACCCATTCGGTCGCCGGCTTGCCGTCCAGGCTCTCGCGGGAGTCGAGCAGGCTGCCGCCGAACTCTTCCTGCTCATCGGCCAGGATCACGCGGGCACCGCTACGGCCAGCCGCCAACGCGGCAGCCAGGCCAGCAGGGCCGGCGCCGACGATCAGCACGTCGCAGTGACGGTTCATGTAGTCGTAGGTGTCCGGATCGTTCTCGGTCGGCGAGCGACCCAGGCCCGCGGCCTTGCGAATGTACTTCTCGTAGGTCATCCAGAACGATTGCGGGTACATGAAGGTTTTGTAGTAGAAGCCCGGCGGCATCAGCTTGCCGCCGACCTTGCCGAGAATCCCCATCATGTCGTTGTTCACGTTCGGCCAGCCGTTGGTGCTGGTGGCGACCAAACCTTGATACAGCGCCTGTTGCGTGGCGCGCACGTTCGGGATCTGCGTGGCTTCGGTGGCACCGATCTGCAGCACCGCGTTCGGCTCTTCGGCGCCGGCGGCGAAGATGCCGCGCGGACGGGAATACTTGAAGCTGCGGCCGATGATGTCGACCCCGTTGGCCAGCAGCGCGGCGGCCAGGGAGTCGCCTTCGAAGCCTTTGTAGGCCTGGCCGTTGAAGGTGAATGTCAGCACTTTGTTGCGGTCGATCCGTCCGCCGTTGGACAGGCGATTGATCTGGCTCATACCTTCTCTCCCAGAGCCTGTGCAGCCGCTTTCGGACTGTCAGCCTTGTCGGTGAACTGCGGCTTTTCGCCGATCTTGTAGGTTTCGAGAATCTCGTAGGTCAGGGTGTCACGGGTCGCGTTGAAATACTGGCGGCAACCGGCGACGTGATCCCACAGTTCATGGTGCAAGCCACGTGGGTTGTCGCGGAAGAACATGTAGTCGCCCCACTGCTCGTCGGTGCAGGCGTTCGGATCCAGTGGACGCGGAATGTGCGCCTGGCCGGATGCATGGAATTCCTCTTCGGAGCGCAGTTCGCCGCAGTGAGGACAGAAGATATGCAACATGGGGATTTCTCCTGTTAGTGGGCAACCGCAGCAGCGCCGTGTTCATCGATCAACGCACCGTTGTGGAAACGGTCGATGGAGAAAGGTGCGGCCAATGGGTGCATTTCGCCCTTGGCCAGGCTCGCGGCAAACACGTTGCCCGAGCCAGGTGTCGCCTTGAAGCCGCCGGTGCCCCAACCGCAGTTGAAGAACATGTTCGGCACCGGGGTCTTGGAGATGATCGGGCAAGCGTCCGGCGTGGTGTCGACGATGCCGCCCCACTGGCGGTTCATGCGCACGCGGGACAACACCGGGAACATCTCGACGATGGCCTGGACCGTGTGTTCGATCACCGGGTACGAGCCACGCTGGCCGTAGCCGTTGTAGCCGTCGATGCCGGCACCGATCACCAGGTCGCCCTTGTCGGACTGGCTGATATAGCCGTGCACGGCGTTGGACATGATCACGCTGTCGATGATCGGCTTGATCGGCTCCGACACCAGCGCTTGCAGCGGGTGGGATTCGATCGGCAGGCGGAAGCCGGCGAGCTTGGCCATGTGCCCGGAGTTACCGGCCGTCACCACGCCGACGCGCTTGGCGCCGATGAAGCCCTTGTTGGTTTCCACGCCGATGCACACGCCGTTTTCCTTGCGGAAACCGATCACTTCGGTCTGCTGGATCAGGTCCACGCCCAAGGCATCCGCCGCCCGGGCAAAGCCCCAGGCCACGGCGTCGTGACGGGCCACGCCGCCGCGGCGCTGGACGGTGGCGCCCATCACCGGGTAGCGGGTGTTCTTCGAGCAATCCAGGTACGGGATCTCGTCGGCCACTTGCTTGGCGTTGAGCAGCTCGCCGTCCACGCCGTTCAGGCGGTTGGCGCTGACGCGGCGCTCGGAATCACGGATGTCCTGCAGGGTGTGGCACAGGTTGTAGACGCCACGCTGGGAGAACATCACGTTGTAGTTCAAGTCCTGGGACAAGCCTTCCCAGAGTTTCATCGCGTGTTCGTACAGGTGGGCCGATTCGTCCCACAGGTAGTTGGAGCGCACGATGGTGGTGTTGCGCGCGGTGTTGCCGCCGCCCAACCAGCCCTTCTCGACCACGGCCACGTTGGTGATGCCGTGTTCCTTGGCCAGGTAGTAGGCGGTCGCGAGGCCATGCCCGCCACCGCCGACGATGACCACGTCGTAGACCTTTTTCGGGGTCGGCGTGCGCCACATCCGCTGCCAGTTTTCATGATGGCTGAGTGAGTGTTTGAAGAGGCCGAAGCCCGAATAGCGTTGCATAGTCATTTACTCCAAAACCGACTCAGCGATAAACCGGGAAGTCCGCGCACAGGGCCGCCACTTGCTGTGCGACATTGGCCTCGACATCGGCATCGCCGAGGTTGTCGAGAATGTCGCAGATCCAGCCGGCCAGCGTGACGCACTGGGTCACCTTGAAGCCACGGGTGGTCACCGCCGGGGTGCCGATGCGCAGGCCCGAGGTCACGAACGGCGACTGCGGGTCGTTCGGCACGGCGTTCTTGTTGACGGTGATGTGGGCACGGCCCAGGGCGGCGTCGGCGTCCTTGCCGGTCAGGCCCTGGCGAATCAGGCTGACCAGGAACAGGTGGTTGTCGGTGCCGCCGGACACTACATCGTAGCCGCGCTTGATGAACACGCCAGCCATGGCCTGGGCGTTGTCGATCACTTGTTGCTGGTAAGCCTTGAAGCCAGGCTCCGCCGCTTCCTTGAAGCACACCGCCTTGCCGGCGATGACGTGCATCAGCGGGCCGCCCTGGGCGCCGGGGAATACCGCGGCGTTGAGCTTCTTCTCGATCTCTTCGTTGGACTTGGCCAGGATCAGGCCGCCACGTGGACCGCGCAGGGTCTTGTGGGTGGTGGTGGTGACCACGTCGGCATACGGCAGCGGGTTCGGGTACAGGCCGGCGGCAACCAGGCCAGCGACGTGGGCCATGTCGACGAACAGCAGCGCACCGACCTTGTCGGCGATCTGGCGGAAGCGTGGGAAATCCAGGGTCTTGGAGTAAGCGGAGAAACCGGCAACGATCATCTTCGGCTTGTGCTCGACCGCCAGGCGCTCGACTTCGTCGTAGTCGATCAGGCCGGTGGTGGTGTCGATGCCGTATTGCACCGCGTTATAGAGTTTGCCCGAGGACGACACTTTGGCACCGTGGGTCAGGTGACCGCCGTGGGCCAGGCTCATGCCCAGGATGGTGTCGCCAGCCTGCAGGAGGGCCAGGTACACGGCGCTGTTGGCCGACGAACCGGAGTGCGGCTGGACGTTGGCGTAATCGGCGCCGAACAACTGCTTGGCGCGCTCGATGGCCAGGGCCTCGACCTTGTCGACGTGCTCGCAGCCACCGTAGTAGCGCTTGCCCGGATAGCCTTCGGCGTATTTGTTGGTCAAGCCACTGCCCTGGGCCTGCATCACACGCTTGCTGGTGTAGTTCTCCGACGCGATCAGTTCGATGTGATCTTCCTGGCGTTGCTCCTCGGCATTCATCGCCGCCAGCAGTGCATCATCGTAGCCTTGGATTTGGTCTTGCTTGCTGAACATCGCGTCTCTCCCAGCGGCGGCGGTGCGCCTTTCGTCTCGGTGAGGCACGGACCGTTTCGGTCGTGCCCTTTGGATGCGATGGTATGGCCGGCGCAGGCAGGTCAAATGCCTATGGACGCCACGCAAAGGTGCGTTTACGACATGCGCTCAAATGGAATGGAGCACCGGCCCTGTGGCGAGGGAGCTTGCTCCCGCTGGGCTGTGTGGGAACTGCGTAGGAGCTATGTAGGAGCTATGTAGGAGCTGCCGAGTGAAACGAGGCTGCGATCTTTCCCCAGACACTTGAGTCTCAAGCGAAAGATCAAAAGATCAAAAGATCAAAAGATCAAAAGATCGCAGCCCAGCGGGAGCAAGCTCCCTCGCTACAACGGCTATGCGGCGATCTGGCGAACCGCGAGCAACAGCAAAAAGTGCGCGGGATACAGCGCATAGGCCCAGCGCCGCATGGGCACTGGATGAAAACGACCCGCCTGTCGCAAAAGCACCAGCCCCAGCCATGGCGCGACCAGGCAAGCCACCAGCCCCCACAACGCCACCGCATCCCCCAGCCACGCCGCGCCGTACAACACCCGCCATTGGTTGGCCGCGACACAGACCAGTCCCGGCAACAAGGCCAGGTACAACGAACGCCTGAATACCAGCAACATCACCAACGGCAGCAGCACGCCGAAGAAACCGAACATCAGCCTCGACGAAAACAGTGCCGCCAGGAGCAATGCCGTCGCAGCCAGGCATCGCGCCGCCAGGGTCGGGCCCTGCCAACCGCGTGCCACCAACAACCCGAGAACCAGTGTCGGCATCACGTTCAGCGTCATGGGGTCGGGAATGAACAAGCGATAAGGCATTTCGCTGACGGCACTGAACAGCAACAGCCAACCCAAGTAACGCCACGGAGCCGTGCCGGCATTGCTACGCGCCAGGTTCGCCGCCATCGCCAGGCAAAACCACGGAAACGCCAGCCGCCCCGGCACGTATAGCCAATCGACGGAAAAACCGACATATCGCAGATGATCGAGAATCATCGACAACAGTGCCAACCATTTGAGCAAGTCCAGGGCGCCATCACGTCGACTCATGATCATGTCGACTCAATGACTCGGTCTTTTTCTGACAGAAACATCCGGTGTGTTCCCCCGCTAATCTTGGGTAAAGTGCGCACCAGTATCGATCACGGCGTTGTGGACCCAAGCACGCCGAACCATGGAACCCCTCATCCGGGGCATTCCGCCAGGGATCTCTTACCCAGGACTCTCTATTCAAGGAGCAAGGCCATGACCGACAAGAGCCAACAATTCGCCAGCGACAACTATTCCGGTATTTGCCCCGAAGCCTGGGCCGCCATGGAAGAAGCCAACCAGGGCCACCAGCGCGCCTACGGTGATGACGATTGGACCCACCGCGCGGCAGATGGCTTTCGGGAGCTATTCGAAACCGACTGCGAAGTGTTCTTTGCGTTCAACGGCACGGCTGCCAATTCCCTGGCCCTTTCGTCGCTGTGCCAGAGTTATCACAGCGTGATCTGCTCGGAAACCGCCCACGTCGAAACCGACGAATGCGGCGCACCGGAATTCTTCTCCAACGGTTCCAAGCTGCTGGTGGCGCGCACCGAGAATGGCAAGCTGACCCCCGAGTCGATCCGCGAGGTCGCCCTCAAGCGCCAGGACATCCACTACCCCAAGCCGCGCGTCGTGACCCTGACCCAGGCCACGGAAGTCGGCAGTGTCTACACGCCGGATGAAATCCGCGCCATCAGCGCCACCTGCAAGGAGCTTGGCCTGAACCTGCACATGGACGGCGCGCGGTTTTCCAACGCCTGCGCCTTCCTTGGCTGCACCCCGGCCGACCTGACCTGGAAAGCCGGCGTCGACGTGCTGTGCTTCGGCGGCACTAAAAACGGCATGGCGGTGGGTGAAGCCATCCTGTTCTTCAACCACGACCTGGCCGAAGACTTCGACTACCGCTGCAAGCAGGCCGGACAACTGGCTTCGAAAATGCGCTTCCTCTCCGCGCCGTGGGTCGGCTTGCTGCAAGACGACGCGTGGCTCAAGCACGCCCGCCACGCCAACCGCTGCGCGCAATTGCTGGCAGAACTGGTCAGTGACATCGACGGCGTGGAACTGATGTTCCCGGTCCAGGCCAACGGCGTGTTCCTGCAACTCTCGGAACCGGCCATCGCCGCACTGACGGCCAAGGGCTGGCGTTTCTACACTTTCATCGGCAAGGGCGGCGCACGCTTCATGTGCTCGTGGGATACCGAGGAAGCACGGGTGCGGGAATTGGCAGCGGATATTCGGGAAGTGATGAGCGCCTGAAACAACGACCGGCCTGTCGTAGGAGCTGCCGAGCGCAGCGAGGCTGCGATCTTTCCAAGCCAGATTGAGTCTGAAGCGAAAGATCAAAAGATCAAAAGATCAAAAGATCGCAGCCTCGCTTTGCTCGGCAGCTCCTACGCACAGCCGAGCGGGAGCAAGCTCCCTCGCCACAGATAAATCCCTCCAAATACAAGTAAATCCCTCCAGCACAGAGGGATTTAGACCTGCCTGAGCGAACGAATCAAAACTCGATCCGCACATCCCCCTTCGGCACGCTGCAGCACGACAGGATATAACCCTCGGCCTCGTCGTCTTCAGTAATCCCGCCGTTGTGCTCCATCTCCACTTCCCCGCCCAGCTTCAGCACCTTGCAGGTGCCGCAGATGCCCATGCCGCAGGCCTTGGGGATCATCATGCCGAGCTTGGCGGCGGCGGCGTGTACGGTTTCTCCCGGCCCCACGCGAATGCTCTTGCCCGATGAGGTGAACTCCACCAGGTGCAGGTCCGCTGCATCGACTTCTGGCGCGTCGGCAGCCTGCTCGGCCTGCTCCACCGCGTCGGCGCGGGCTTCCGGTGGCGTGGCGCCGAAGGATTCCTCGTGGTAACGCTTCATGTCATAGCCAGCGGCTTCCAGCAGGCGCTTGACCGCGGTCATGTACGGGGTCGGGCCGCAGCAGAACACCTCGCGTTCGAGGAAGTCGGGCACCATCAGTTCCAGCATCTTGTGGTTCAGGTAACCGCGATACCCGGCCCACGGCTCGCCCAGGCCATGTTTTTCACAGATCAGGTGCAGGCTGAAGTTGTCGATTCGCGACGCCATGTGCTCCAGCTCGCGATGGTAGATGATGTCCTTGGGCGAACGGGCGCTGTGGATGAAGGTCATGTCGACGTTGGCGTTGGTGTCGTAGAACCAGCGCGCCATGGACATGCACGGCGTAATGCCCACGCCGCCACTGAGGTACAACACTTTCGGGCTTGGGAAATCGATGGCGTTGAACAACCCCACCGGTCCGTGCACCGCCAGCTCCTGGCCCTCGTGCAGGGTGTCGTGCAGCCAGTTGGAGACCTTGCCCCCCGGCACGCGCTTGATCGTTACAGAGAAACTGTAGGGCACCGACGGCGAGCTGGAGATGGTGTAGGAGCGCATGATCGGCTGGCCTTCGATTTCCAGCTCCAGGGTGACGAACTGCCCTGGCTTGAAAAAGAACATGATCGGCTGGTCTGCCATAAAGCAGAAGGTGCGCACATCCCAGGTTTCCTGGATGACTTTGACGCAACGCACGATATGTCGGCCATTGGCCCAGGTCTGGGTCGTGACCGGGTTCAGGAAATTATTGGACATGCTGATCTCCACGGCCGACTGTCGGCCTTCATGAGGGCGATTGTGCGCAGGCACCTGAGTGACCATTTACCTATCTGCGACATTCACATACTTATCGCGACCAGCCCCCAACGACCGGGGCTTGCGCGTCGGGAACAGATTGGGCCATGTCGCCCATGGATAAGGTTGCGCCCCTGCGCGGCCCCACACTCGCCCCAACAGACAAACACATTTTTCTGCCTTGCGTAGCACAACCGATCAGCCACTTTTTTGATGGTCACGTAGAGGACCATGAGGACAAAACGATGGACGTCACCACTACCCTGAGCCTGGGCGATCCGCTGGAACCCGCACGCAAGGCCACCGCGCAGATGCTGCAAGAGCGCGAGCGCACCTTTTCGCTGCCGCAACCGTTCTACAGTGATGAGCGCCTGTTTGATATCGACATGCAGGAAATCTTCCAGAAAGAATGGTTGATCGCCGGCATGACCTGCGAAATCCCGGCCAAGGGCAACTACCTGACGCTGCAAGTGGGCAAGAACCCGATCATCGTGATTCGCGGCGCCGACGGCGTGGTGCATGCGTTCCATAACGTCTGCCGCCACCGCGGTTCGCGGCTGTGCACCAGCGACAAGGGCAAGGTCGCCAAGCTGGTCTGCCATTACCACCAGTGGACCTACGAACTGGACGGCCGCCTGCTGTTCGCCGGCACCGAAATGGGCGCCGACTTCGACATGAAGCAGTACGGCCTCAAGCCGGTGAACGTGAAGACCGCCGGCGGCTACATCTTCATCAGCCTGGCCGAGAACCCGCCGGCGATCGATGACTTCCTGTCGACCTTGAACCACTACATGGAACCCTACGACATGGAAAACACCAAGGTGGCGGTACAAACCACCTTGATGGAAAAGGCCAACTGGAAACTGGTGCTGGAAAACAACCGCGAGTGTTACCACTGCAACGCCTCGCACCCCGAATTGCTCAAGACCCTCCTGGAATGGGACGACGTCACCGACCCACGCGCCGACCAGGCGTTCAAGGATCACGTGGCCGCCTCAGCCGCCGCCTGGGAAGCCGAGAAGATCCCTTACGCCCACGCCAGTTTCGGCCTGCGCAACCGCATCGTGCGCATGCCGCTGCTCAAGGGCACCGTGTCGATGACCATGGACGGCAAGCAAGGCTGCGCCAAGCTGATGGGCCGCATCAAGAACCCGGACCTGGGCTCGATGCGCATCCTGCACCTGCCGCACTCGTGGAACCACTGCATGGGCGACCACATCATTGTCTTCACCGTGTGGCCGATCAGCGCCCAGGAAACCATGGTCACCACCAAGTGGCTGGTGCACAAGGACGCGGTCGAAGGCGTGGACTACGACGTGGAGCGCATGCGCCAGGTCTGGGACGCCACCAACGACCAGGACCGTCGCCTGGCCGAAGAAAACCAGCGCGGCATCAACTCCACCGCCTACCAGCCAGGCCCGTACTCCAAGACTTATGAGTTCGGCGTGGTGAATTTCGTCGATTGGTACAGCGAGCGCATGCTCAACAACCTGGGAGCCGAGCCGGCGCCGTACCTCAAGGGCGTACCGGTACAAGGCTGAGTCGCCCCTCGACAAGCCTCGCAGACATCGAACGATGCTGCGGGGTTTGTTTTTGCATCCGTCATAACGGCTCGGCCCTCACCGCAACATAACCGCGTCAGAATCCGGCGGCGTCGTGCCTATGACAATCCGGGAAATCTTGCCATCCAGGCCGTTGTTGCGAACGTAAGCCAGCCTGAAATCGGCGTTATCCTCATTGCGCTCGAACGTACGCACCGTTACCGCTTCGTCGAGGCCGATATCGCGCTTGATATCGATGACGGCATAGTCGTCCGTGGCGCTACCGCTGGGCGAGTCGTAGACGACAACCCGTGTACCCGCCGAAATACCGCGCAACTTCATCGACCGCGCTTCATCGTTCTCACAACCACGCGCAGGCAATCTCAAGTATTGGCTTCGGCCTGCGGGAATGACGCAAGTGGTGTCCTGATCTGGACTGGCCTGATTCGCTTCATAAAAATAAAACCCGCCCTGAGTCAATGCAGCGGCGTAGGACAACGCATCACCGACCCGGTTGAAATTGATCGCCAGGAAATTCGGCGCGGTGCGCTTGCCCATCGCTACTGCGCAGTGGTTATCCACGCGTCGCTCAAGCCAGGTCAGGTTGTTGTCCAAAGCCCCCGCGTGGTCCACCGTCGCGCCCCAGGTGTGGAACTGATTCATGACAAACAGCCTCGGCCAATGACCAAATCCAGACGCCCATACCTGGGCGTCGTACTGCTCCCAGCGAGACGGGCAACTCCACTCATGCTCCAGGATCGTGACGCCCAGGTCCCAGTGATTCTGGTTTTCCCAATGCTTGTCACGCAGCAGATGCAGGGGCTTTCCATCGATCTCATACAGTCCCGCGTGCCGGTCCGTCAGGATGACCAGGCGCCTGCCGCTGCCAATCATCTGGGCCAGGGTCGGCCAGGTGGGATCCTCGGCGTAGGGATTGGGGTCGAACACCCAATCCGCCAGACCGGGCACACGACCCAGCGCGTTTTGCAGACGGGTCCGGTCCACGTAGTTTTCCAGCAGCAAGGTGACGACAGCCTCGGGATTGCTGCGAAGGAACGGCAGGAACACGTCGTTCAATGCGCCGACAAAGTCCTTGTCGTTACGCACATCGCAGCGCCCCTTCTCGCTGGCGTGGCACAGATAGACATCGGCTTCTCCCGACAGGTTGCCGGGGTGCAGGTCCAGCATGAAGCCGCGCACGCCTCGTTCCAGTTGCGTGCGCATGTTGTCGAGGTAGCCGTTGTGCGCGGTCACCCAGGTGTATTCGTTGAAGGGTTTGCCGAGGTCATCGATGCCCGGCGCCGTTTCGCCCGCGCAGGCCTGGGACGCGGTGACCAACAGGGCGCCCAATAGACTCCACAGCCTCGGAGTTTTCTTTAAATCAGACATTTTATCTTCCGTGATATGAACCGGCCTCCTCGTGAGGACCGGGACCGTATTAACCGGAAGATAGAACTCGGCGTACAGCCTGAATCTTTTTCTCGATATTAAAAAAACGCCCCCACAAAGGATCTCCGGCACACCGAAGGTCCCTTGTGCGCGAGCCTGCTCGCGAAGGCGGAATCACAGCCAACATCTTCATTGACTGACCCACCGCTTTCGCGAGCAAGCTCGCTCCCACACTGGATCCGGGGCGGACATGCGGTACATGCAACAACACAACACCCTGTGGGAGCGAGCCTGCTCGCGAAGGCGGAACCACAGCCAACACCTGCATTGACTGACCCACCGTTTTCGCGAGCAAGCTCGCTCCCACACTGGATCCGGGGCGGACATGCTGCACATGCAACAACACAAAACCCTGTGGGAGCGAGCTTGCTCGCGAAGGCGGTATCACCATCAACACCTGCATTGACTGACCCACCGCTTTCGCGAGCAAGCTCGCTCCCACACTGGATCCGCGGCGAACATGCGGCACAGCAACAACACAAAACCCTGTGGGAGCGAGCCTGCTCGCGAAGGCTGCCTTACATTCACCCGATTACTTTGAAGACCACCGCACCGACCCATCCTCCCCATAAAACGTCTCGACAATCTCCTCTCCCTTCAACTGTACCTTCACATAGCCATTCAACACCCGCTCCGGATACGCCTCGTCGCCCGCCAATTGGGTTTCCGACCACAGCACCCGCGCGTGCCCGTTCAACTCGCTGGTGGTGCCATAGGGAATCGCCCCATGCCCGGCGCAGCGCGCGTGCAACCCACCTTGCGGCGCGTAGCAGATGCCATTGTGCAAATGGCCCCAATACCAGTAGTCCGGCTCACGCCCCAGGGCGTCACAGACCGGTTGGTAGAGCGCAGTCTTGTTGTGCCCGGAAATATCGAAGCCCTGGTGATGACTGAGGACCATGAGTTTCGTGCGCTTGGGCAGGGTTTTCATCCACTCGATCTGCTGGGTGTTGAGGGTGCCGTCCATGTACAGGTTCATGGCGTCCGAGGCGTAGGCGCTGTCCAGGCCAACCACCAGCCAATCGTCGTTGTACAGCGCAAAGTAACTGGTGCCCTGCTGCACCGGGAACCGCTTGGCCAGTTCCTTGAAATAACCATGGGCGCCGCTGTACATCTCATGGTTGGAATTGAGCGTGAACGAGCCGTGCTTGCCTTGCGGCCAGCCGACCATGTCGACGTCTTCCTGGGAATGGGTACCGGCGTAATACACGTCGCCCAGGTGGATGGTGAAATCGGCCAGGGCCAGTTGCATCTGGTTGGCGACGGCCACGGCGGGCGCGTGGCTGTCGAACGGCCCCGTCCCCCAGTCGCCGGCGATGGCCAGCACCACGTCGTTGTCCATTTTCACCAACGCCGGGGTGGTGGCGAACGGCGCATGGTGGCGCAGGTTTTCGATCCACTTGAGCAGCGCCTCGCTCCACAGCAGGTCCAACAGTTCCCATTTGCGACAGCCCAATAACGTGCCGTCCTTGAGCACCCGGGTCGGCAACTCGTCTTCGCTTTGCGGCAGCGGCGTGGCGTTGCCGATCTTCAGGATCGACAAACCGTGGGCCAACTCCCACGGCACGGCCGGTTCGTCGTCCGGCAGATCACCGTGGTCGATCACATGACGGGCCTGGTCGTGGCCTCGTTCCAGCAATCTGACAATGGCCTGGAACTCCTCGGGCTCCAGGTCGTTGACGAGTTTCTTCCAGGACATTTCCAGCCGCGTGACCAACCCGTGCAGGCGGACCTTGACCTTGTCGAACTCATGTTCCCAATGGTGCAGTAATGACATGTGAACGCTCCTTCGTTTTGCCCCGGGCTACAGGGTCTTCATGAATTCGATCAGGGCCCGCTTGTCGATGTCCGACAGCTGCGTGCCGTACAGGTGACCGCCGTTGTGATTGCCTTCCAGGCGGGTGTCGTATCTGAAATCCGCCGACGCCTTCATCTGCGCGCCGCTGGTGACGAAACCGACCTTCTGCGGGTCGTAGATGTCGGAGCCGGTGTAGAACACCTGCGGCCGTTGTTCCGGCGCTTGCAGCAGATCCCACAGGGTCGGCACCGAGCCGTTGTGCAGGTACGGCGCGCGCAGCCAGATGCCGTCGGTGGGGGTGTTGCTGTAGCTCTGGGTCTTGCGGTAGGCGCCAAAGTCGAACGGTGGTTTCTTGAAGCCATGGAACGCCGTCACCAGGCCAGTCGTGAAGGAATTGAGCCGATGGGGGTCGGTGCCCAACTGGTCGATGTTGGTGGTGACCTGGCCGGTGTCGCTGCGGCCGAAATCATGGCAACCGGCGCAGTTCTGCTCCCAGATCGGTTTGCCCTGGGCGACTTTCGCCGGGTCCAGGGCGAACGGCCAGGCCGGTGCCTTGTGGCCCAGCAGCCAGTTGGTCACCCGGTTGAAACTCGGCGGCAGCACCGACTCCGGCGTCGCGCCCACGGCCATGGCCGCCGCGTAGTTGCGTTCGTGGATCTTGTTGTTATTGCCGTCCCAGTGCAGGTACATGGATTCACGAGGTTTCTGGTTCCACACTTGCGGCAGGTCCACGGTGCCGATGGTGGAGTCATCCGGGAAGCCGAACACCACCATCTTGGTCGGGTTGAAGGTGTCGGTACGCCCTGGTCCCTGGGCCGGACGCAGTTTCTGCCAGGCGTAGGCCTGTTTCTGCTTGAGCAACGCGCTCTTGGCCATCGGGATGATCAGGTAGCGGTTGTACAACTTCTCGAAAAACCCTAGCTGGAACTTGCCGTTGATCGCCGCCATCACCGCCTCGGGGGTGAATTTCGGGTCGCTGGCACATTCGTAGGCGAACCACTGGAAAGCCTGCAGTTGCAGGGTATTGGCCGGCGCGGCAGCGACTGGCACCGCCACGTCAGTGGCATTGGCCCGGTAGGAACCGGTGTGGCACAGGGCGCAATTCGGCTCGACCGTGGGGTAGCCGAGTTGCCGCTTGGCCATGCCGATGGGCAGGTCCTTGCCGTTTTCATAGAGGAAACCGAACACCTCGTAGCCACCCGGCTTGGGCAGTTTTTCCGGGCACATCTGCGGCAGCACGGCGAACAGGTAGTACGGAATTCGCGCCTCGATGCCCAGGCCGATGGCGGCGTATTTGTAGTGGTCTTCGTCGGAAGCGAAGTCCGGCTGCGGCACCTCCCGGATCATCTGGTACCAGGTCTGGTAGCCAATGAAACCCAGTAGCACGACCACCACCAACGTACCGACCTTGAACCCGTGGCTCTGCCAGCGCAGCGCCCAGCCGGCGCGCCACTCGCGCCAACCGGCGCAGAGCAAGGCCAGCGGACGGTTGGCCACCGGGCTACCGAGGTACAGCAGCCCGCCCAGGACCAGGAACATGGTCAGGTCGCCCATCAGCATCGGCACGAACAGCGAGCCCTGGTTGTTGGTGTTGATCAGGTAGATCCAGAACACCACCGCCACCAGCCGCGACAGCACGCACAACCACGAATGCACCACGAAACGCGGCGCGTTGAAGCCCGAGGGCATGTAGAACAGGCTGATCCCCACCAGCAACATGCCGGCGTTCTCCAGCCAGGGATCGGACAGCACGGGCGGCAGGCCGAGCATGGACGTCAGCAACGCCGGCGCGAACAGCGCCGGGATCGCGAAGACCATGTTCATGACGATTCCGATCCAGATGACGCGCTGGAACCAGCGGATGTAAGTGTTCATGGCATCCTTTTCCTTATTCTTGACTTACCACAAAACCTTTGTGGCCAGAGATTGCTCCCGCCGGACTCTGTGTAGGAGCTGCCGAGCGAAGCGAGGCTGCGATCTTTCCCCAGACACTTGAATCCCAAGCGAAAGATCGAAAGATCAAAAGATCGTCCGAACGCGGCCCGAGCCTTCGGCAGCTCCTACAGAGCCCGGCGGGAGCAACCTCTGGCCAAGGACGGCGATCAGCTAGCCCTGCGCAGTCTTCTCCAGATGCTCAAGAATGATCGGATACACATCCACCACCGCATCCTTGCCGAACATGCAATCGATGTGGCCGTAGCCGGGTATTTCATGGCGGCTGAACAGCTGCGGGCCATGCAGGTCGCACAATCGCTCGTAGGTCTTGAGGGTGCTTTGCGGCAGGTAGCACTGGTTGTCGGCGCCGCTGATGAAGCAGATCGGCAACTTCAATCGATCGAAATGCGGCATGTAGACATCGTTGCCCTTGAAGTCCACCAGGTGCCCCTTGCGCACGATCAGCGCCAGGTGCTCGAAAGTCTGGATGTTCGACTCGCCGAACAGCTCGTGCAGGTTATCGTGCAAGGTTTCGTTGAGGGTGTCGTGGCGGTACAGCGACGCATACATGAACGTAATGCGATGGCAGACCGGGTTGGTGCAATACCCCTGGGCCTCGATCCGGGCATAGCCGTTGAGGGCCTTGTCGTAGAGTTTGTTGAACCAGCTTTCCTTGGTGTCGGCGTAGGCCGTCATGGATTTGATGCCGATGGCGTCGAGCATGCCCGGCAGGTGCAAACCGGCCTTCAGTCCCGTGGCGGTGGCGACCACCGTGTCGGCGGCAATCTGCGAGCAGACCACCGAGCGCACGCCCTGCAACCCCGCGAGCATCGACATGAAGAAGGTCGTCGCGCCGTAGCAATGCACCACGCACTGCACGTCACGGGCCAGGGTCGCCTGTTGGATCTGCTCGATGGCGGCCTTGAAATCGTACTGGGCGACCTGGTCGCCGTTCCATTCATTTTTGCTCGCCGGCAGCAGGATGCTCACCCGAAGATCCAACAGCCAGACGTCGTATTCGTGTTTGCAGAGGTACTCCAGCAGGTTGGTGTGGATGGTGTCGGTGGAGAAGATATTCGAGCCCACGCCCAGGCCATGGACCAGCATCACCGGACCTTTGCTGCCAGCCTGGTAACGGGTGAGGCGCAGTTCGACATTGTCCTCGGTCTGGAAGAAATGCACGACTGGGGCCGGCGCATCCAATGGCCGTTTCAAGCGGGGCGGCGCGTCCGGGTTGAAGTAGACGTCGCCGGCGAAGACACCGCCGTAGCTCTCCCACAGGATCCCGGCGAAGAACTTGCCGAACCGCGCCAGCGCCTCCACCCGCTCGCGCTCATTGCGGGCGTTGAGCACCTTCATCGTGGTCATCTGCTTGGCAAAATCGGCCGGCAGGATATGCATCACCCCAGAGCCGAGCACTGCACCGGTCTTGTCCGGTCCGCGATAGAGCGTGACGTAGAGCGTGCTGGTGTCGTGCCAGATGTTCAGCACGCCGTTGTCCTCGGGCACGGTCTTGAAGGCGCTGAAAAAGTAGTCGCTGCCGTCTTCGGCGGTCAGCTTCATGTCGTAGTTCATATGGCGCACGCCGACCTGTTCCTGGTATTGCTCGAACAGGTTGAACACACCGTTGCTGGCAACCAGCGGCTTGGACGACAACAGCGGCGCATCGAGGGTGCCCACCAGGGTCGCGGCGTGTTCCGGTTCCTTGATCAGGCGATCGAGGTCGGCGGCGGTGATGGTCAGGGTGAATTCGATCGGTGAGTTATCGGCCTTGCCGCGCTTGGCCGCCGCTTCGTAAAGATTGAGGTCGGTGCCTTGGGGCTGGGTGAACGCCGTGGAGAAGTACCCCTTCATGGTTTCGGTGAACTGCACGCCGAGTGTCGGCGCCGCCACCGGTTTGCGCGGGGCCGACGGCAGCGTGTAGTCGATCAGCCAGCCGCGATCGGCCGCCAGCAGCCCCATGTTGCGCTCACTCACCGCCGAAATGGTCAACAACGGGTTGACCGCCAGGGACGTCGGGATCACCGAGCCGTCCGTCACGTACAGGCCCGGGTAGACGTCGGTGCCACTGGCGCCACTGAACACCTGGCCCTTGTGGTTGACCACGCCCTGGACCGCGTCTTCGCCCATCACACAGCCGCCCAGCGGATGGACCGAGACGATGCTGTGCTTGAGCAGTTTGGTCCAGATCGGGTTCTCGACCCAGATCCCGCCCAAGGCCTTGGTGCTCTGGTGCAGCCGTTCGTTGCCGAGGGTGACGTTTTCCTGCTCGCCGACACCGGGCCAGTCGATGCGCAACTGATCCTTGTTGTCGAGGACCATGCGGCCCTTGCCGTTGTCATGGCTCATGATCAAGTAGGTCTGCATGTTGTGCAGCGCGCCGTAATATGGCCCGCGCAGGAAACTCTCCGCCTCGCGGCCCTTGTACTTGAGGCTGGCGCCGAAGCCGGTGTCGGTGGGCACGCCGATCATTTCGGCGAACGCCGCCATGCTCGGCACCATCGCCCGGCCTAGGGCTCCGGGGATCGAGCCCTCCTCGATCACCATCCGGCTGCGCCAGTCGCCTTCGGTGCGCATGTCGATCACCGAGGTAATGCAAGGTCCCACCGGCTCGAGTTCCTTGGCCGAATGGGCGCCGAAACCGATGCCATTGATGACTTGGTCACAGTTGTGGCCGAAGCCGAGGATGTCACCGTTGCCGCTCATGTTCTCGCCCAACTGGGCGGACATCGACAACCCCTTGTCCCGCGAGCGCAGCATGATTTCGGTGGAACCCAAGGTGCCGGCGGACACCACCACGATGTCCGCGCGGACAAAAAGCGTCGGCGCCGAAAACATCTCGCGACCGCTGTCCAGGTACTGGAAATGCACGATCCAGCCGTCCCCTTCGCGCTCCAGGTGCCGCACCTCGGCCTGGCAGAAAATCTCCGCGCCGTGGTTCCAGGCGTCCGGCAGGTAGTTCATCAGCGTGGTGTTCTTGGCCTTGTTGTTACAGCCCGAGACGCAATCGCCACAGCCGTTGCAAGGCAGTTGTTCGACGCCGACGTGGTTGAGGTTGTTGGGCAGCTTGTCGAAGGTCACGTTGATCGGTGGCTTGTAGAAGTGCGCGCCCTGCTTGAGGTAATCCGCCGACTTCTTGTGGGCGTCGAGCTTGGGCAGGTTCGGCGAGGACGCCGGATAGGGATTGGGCTTGAGCATCTCCCGGGCCCGTGCATAGCCGTCCTTGAGCAGCGTGTCGCTGTGCTCGCGCATCGCCAGGGGCCAGCGTGGATCTTCGAACACACCGGGCTCGGCTTCCAACGCGACGTTGGCATTGATCAGCGACGTGCCGCCCAGGCCACACCCGACCACTACGTTCTGCTGGGCGTTGACGTGCAGGTCGAACAGCCCGGTGCGCGAACCGATGTGACCGTCCGGATCGTGCACCTGCAATTCCTCGGTGGCGGCGAGCAATGTGTTGGGATACTCGCCGGGCTGGATCTCCCGACCCCGCTCCAGCAGACAGACCTTGCGCCCGGCCCGGGACAAGCGTGACGCGGCAATGCCGCCGCCGTAGCCGGAACCAATGACGATAACGTCGTAGTGTTCCTTGATTTCACTGATGGGGGTCGAGATCCGTGTCATGTTCAAGTCCTCTCAGGCAGAAGGGGCAACTCTGCGGTTGCCTGCAAATCCACAGGCGCACGAACGCCTGGCCGCTATCCCGTATGGGTTGGAGCGGCAGTCAACGGTGTCGGTGGGAAAACCTCAGGTGTTATAGGCGCGCACGCTGATTGGCTGCGCGACGATGGACACGTCGAGGCAGCGCGGTGGGAGGCGTCGGGATGCACGTCGGGGCTGAAGCGAGTAACGGGGTGGGGGCCTTGCTATCCATCGTGCGTTCTCCCTGAACCAGATATGGATAAAGTCGCGCTGTCCTTGTGCCCTGAGTGAAGACAGGCGACACCTGTACGTCAAGGCAGTTCCTTAGAACTGTATGAAATTTGATCTATCGCGTTTGGCGCTAAGCCCGCCGTGGCTTACAGGGTTTCGCGAACAACTTATCCACATGGACACCCACAGCAAATGGGGACAAACAGGCCCCCGTCAGACATTTTGTAAGCGCCGATGTGAATAAAATCCGTGACTTATCCAACGACAACGGTTTCCTGACGGTTTGAGTGTTTTTTGATCAGTCCGCTGAGACGCTTGAATATAAAGGGCTGCAGAGCAGAGCGAACACCTTATCCACAGAAGCGCCAACAGTGTTTGGGGGTAATTTTGACGATTCTGTGGAAAACCTATCGAACGCCTCCCAAATCAGTGTTTTCCGGATGTTTTCAAGAGGCCGGGGCGAATTTGGCTATTATTTAACCAATACCTTGCAGGCACCGTAGCGCTTGGCTTGCAGCGGAGAGCGAACATCTTATCCACAGAAGCGCCAACAGAGATTGGGGGCAAGTTTTCCTCGCTTCTGGGTTTTATTCACAGAGAAAAGCCAATAAAAACCGATGGTTAGGTTGGCTATTTTTTAATCGATGGGATGGAGAGCCTGATTGACGTGGGGTGTAGCGAGGGGCGAACAGGTTATCCACAGAGGCGCGCACAGGGATTGTGAGTAACGCTTAATGGGTTAGCACAACATACAGGCGCACCGCCAATCCCCTGTGGGAGCGAGCTTGCTCGCGATTGCATTCTGCCAGCCATCTCAACTTGGCTGACCCACCGCTATCGCGAGCAAGCTCGCTCCCACAGGGATTCAAGGTGAGTCTGGGTCTAGCGAACCACCCCTTCTTCCACCAACAGCTTGAGAATCGCCTCGGCCCCCGCCTCCGGGCTCAAGCCCTTGAGCACTTGCCCGCCTCCGCCGCTGGCCTTGGCCGTGGCGGCTTTCATGCGGTCGGCGCCGCTCTTGGCCTTGATCACTTTCAGGCGCTTGGGCCGTGGCTTGGCCGGCTGCAGGGTCGCCACCGCCAGCAACGCATCGTCGATGATCTCGACTTCCTCAGCGTGCAACGCCCCACGCCGCGCCGGGCCGTAGGCGCTTTGCCGAGGCTTGGGCGCGGCGTTATCCACAGTGGCGAGAAATGGCAGGCGCACCTTGAGCCGTCGCCGCTGGCCACGGGGCAAGGCTTGCAATACCAGGGCCGCGCCGTTTTCGATGGATTCGACCTGGGCCAGCCCCACCACCAGCGGCCAACCGAGATTCTCCGCCAGCAGGAACGGCAGCATGCCCGAGCCTTCGCCGGTTTCCGCCTGGCTACCGGTCAACACCACTTGGGCACCAGCGTCACGCAGATAGTCGGTCAGGGCCGGCAACGCATCGGCCCCGTTCGGGTTCTCCAACACATGCAGTTCATCCAGCCCCATGCCCAGGTAAGCGCGCAGGGCCGGTTCGGCCACGTCGCCGGCGTGCAGCACTTGCAGGTCATTGCCGGCCAATTGCAGGCCCAGCTCCACGGCGCGGGCGTCTTGCTCGGCGCGCCGTGGCCGGCCGGAAGTCGGGTGGGCGCCGATGGAGACGAGGCTGATCACTTGGGTACTCATGAACGTTTCCTTAGCTTAAGCCGCATCGCGCCTGGCTTCGTTGCGGTAAGCCTCTACCGCCGCGATCAGGGCCTGGAGAATCGCCGCGCTGTCACCGATCACCGACAGGTCCGCACGCTTGATCATGTCGCAACCCGGATCGAGGTTGATCGCCACCACCTTGTCGCAGGCGCCAATGCCCTGCAGGTGCTGGATCGCCCCGGAAATCCCCACGGCGACATAAACCCGTGCCGTGACCCAGGTGCCGGACGCACCGACCTGGCGATCGCGAGCCATGAAGCCATCGTCCACCGCCACCCGCGAAGCGCCTTCGGTAGCGCCCAAGGCCGCCGCCGTCCTGTGGAAAAGTGCCCAGTCCTTGACGCCGTTGCCGCCGGAGAAAATGAATTCGGCCTCGGCCATCGGAATCGCGCCGGGGTCCACCGCCACCGCGCCGAGGTCTTCGATCCGCGACAAGCTGCGGGCCACGCTTGTGGATAACTCCACCGGCAAGGCTTCGTGCCGGGTTTCGCTGACCGGCTCGGCGCATTCGGCAGCGGCCAGGATCAACCGCGCCAATGGCCGTGCGAGGTCCTGCAGCCCCGCACCGGCGCGGCCGATGCACGCCTCGCCCTTGACCTGCCAGACCCGTGTGGCCGGGCGTTCGCCCAAGGCAGCGGCGAAGCGGCGGCCCAGCTCACCGCCGCCGCTGCGACTGTCAGGCAGCAGCCAATGGCGCGGGTTGAACTGGTTATCCACAGCCCGCAAGCCTTGTACCCGTTGCTCCGGTGCATAACCGCTGAATTCTTCACCATCGAGCACCAGCAGGCGGTCAACGCCTGCGGTGGCGAAAGCGCTTTCCTTGTGCTCGCCGAAGACCACGGCCAGCACTGCACCGTCGGTACCCGCGAGTTGATGGGCCAGGCCCAGCAGGTCACGGTCATGACTGCTGAGGCGGCCACCGACCATGTCCGGCACAACGCTGATGTAGAACGCCGGTTGCACGACTTGATGCAGCGGCAGTTGCACTTCCGTCGCCGCGGCACGCTTGGTTGCGCCGCCCTGCTGGGCGCCGCTGCGGTCAATGCGCTTGATGCCGTTGGGGCCGATGAAACCGACACCATGCACATTCTTGCGAATGACGCCGTTAGGCCCCATCCAGCTGTGCTGCACCGGTTGCATGGCCGCGTGCAGCGGGTGCAGGCGGTTGCGGGCGATCCACTCGGCGCGAGGGTCGCGGCGGATGATGTCGCTCATTAATGCACCTCCGCAGGTTCACGTTTGGCCGGGGCCGCGGGCTTGCTCGGCGCCGCGTCTTCAAGCAGCGCGTCGGCCACCAGTTCGGCAATGTCCTTGATCATCGGCCGTGGCTCGACCACGCCTTCGAGCATCGCGGTGCACTGTGGACAACCCACGGCCACCAGCTCGGCGCCGGTTTCACGGATATCGTCCATGCGCATGTCCGGGATGCGCTGCTTGCCCGGGATGTCGGTGATCGGCGCGCCGCCACCACCGCCGCAGCAACGCGAACGGAAACCGGAACGCTGCATTTCCTTGACCTCGATGCCCAGCGCCCGCAGCACTTGGCGCGGTGCCTCGTATTCGCCGTTGTAGCGGCCCAGGTAGCACGGGTCGTGATAGGTCACGCTGTCGCCCTTGTGCTGGCCGAGGTTCAGCGCGCCGGCGTCGATGATTTCCGCCAGGTAGGTGCTGTGGTGCTGCACCAGGTAGTTGCCATCGAAGGCGCCGTATTCGTTTTTCAGCACATGGAAGCTGTGGGGGTCGCAAGTGACGATGCGGTTGAAGCTGTATTTGGCCAGGGTCTGGATATTGCGCTTGGCCAACAGCTGGAACGTTGCTTCGTCACCCAGGCGCCGGGCCACATCGCCGCTGTCGCGTTCTTCGAGGCCGAGCACGGCGAAGTCGATTTTCGCCGCCTTCAGTACTTTGACGAATGCCCGCAGGGTGCGCTGGTTACGCATGTCGAAGGCGCCGTCGCCGACCCAGAACAGCACGTCGGTGGATTTCTTCTCGCTGAGCAGGTTGAGGTTCAAGTCCGCCGCCCAGTTCATCCGTCCGCCCGGGGCGAAGCCGCCAGGGTTGTCAGTGGCGATGAGGTTTTCCAGCACCTCGGCACCCTTGTTCGGCGTCGCACCTTTTTCCAGGGTCAGGTGGCGGCGCATGTCGACGATGGCATCGACGTGCTCGATCATCATCGGGCATTCTTCAACGCACGCCCGGCACGTGGTGCAGGACCACAGGGTCTCGGCGTCCACCAGGCCGTTGACGATCGGCTGGTGCGGATTACCGCCATGCTCGCCCACCGGTTTACCTGGATAGGGACTGCCGGCGAATTTCGCATCGGTGCCGCCGGCCAGGCCGACGACCATGTCCTGGATGAGTTTCTTCGGGTTCAGCGGCTGGCCGGCGGCGAACGCCGGGCAGGCTGCTTCGCACTTGCCGCACTGCACGCAAGCGTCGAAGCCGAGCAGTTGGTTCCAGGTGAAATCCTTGGGTTTTTCCACACCCAGCGGTGCGGCGGGGTCAGTCAGGTCCAGCGGCTTCAAGCCCGTGGAACGGCCACCACCAAAGCGCTCTGCGCGGCGGTGCCAGGCCAGGTGCAGCGCACCGGCGAAGGCGTGTTTCATCGGCCCGCCCCAGGTCATGCCGAAGAACAGTTCCGACACGCCCCACAGCACGCCGACACCCAGGATCGCCGCCACCAGCCAACCACCGAAGTTTTCCGGCAGGATGCCCGCCACCGGCAGCGTCACCAGGAAGAACGACGCCGAGAAGGCCAACAGGCTTTTCGGCAGGCGCATCCACGGGCCTTTCGACAAACGCGCTGGCGGGTTGCGCCGACGCAGGTACATGAAGATCGCGCCGACGAACATCACCGCCGACATCAGCAGCAGGGCGTAACCGAGGATGCGGTTGTGCAAGCCAAAACCGTGCACCAGGATCGCCAACACAATCGACGCCACCGCCCCGCCCGCCGTGGCGACGTGGGTGTTGGCGATGTACTTGTCCCGCGCCACCACGTGGTGCAAGTCCACCATGTAGCGCTTGGGCATGGCAAGGAGGCCACCGATCAGGTCGACCTTGGCCGGTCGTCCCCGGCGCCACATGTTCACCCGCCGCAAAGCGCCGAGGACCGCGAGGCCCAGGGCTGCGAACAGCAGGATTGGAAGAAGGGTGTTCAACATAGGTGTTGCTCCCAAAGACCTCAGGGTCTTGCAGGTCGAGATGCCTTACTCGGTGCCTGTGGGAGCGAGCTTGCTCGCGATTGCATTCTGTCAGTCACATTTGCATCGACTGACCCGCCGCTTTCGCGAGCAAGCTCGCTCCCACAGGATCATGTGCAAGCCGTTAGAAATCCTTGCACAGCCGAAGCGCGTCGTAGATGGCCGCGTGGGTATTACGCTGGGCCACGCAGTCGCCGATGCGGAACAGCAGGTAGCCATCGCCGCTCTGCTCCAGGCACGGCTGGGGCTTGATCGCGAACAGGGCTTCGACGTCGATCTGGCCCTTGTTGCGCGAACCTTCCTTGAGCGCGTAGTAGATTTCTTCGTCCGGCCGCACGCCGTTCTCCACGACCACCTGGTCGACCACGCGTTCTTCCTTGGCACCGGTGTATTCGTTTTCCAGTACCGCCACCAGCTTGTCGCCTTCGCGATAGACCTTCTCCAGCATCATGTCCCCGGTCATGATCACTTCCTTGGGGTACATGCTGCGGTAGTAGGTCGGGAACGAAGTCCCGCCAATGGCCACGCCCGGCTTGATGTCGTCGGTGACGATCTCGACCTGGCTGCCCTTGTCGGCAAGGAAGTCGGCCACCGACATGCCGGTGAACTCGCAAATGGTGTCGTAGACGAGCACGTTCTTGCCTGGCGCGACCTTGCCGTCGAGCACGTCCCAACTGCTGACCACCAACCCTTCGGCGGCACCCCAGTGTTCGTTCTGCTCCAGGTTCGGATGGCCGCCAACGGCCAGCACCACCACGTCCGGACGCAGGTCCATGATGGTCGGCGCGTCGGCCGCCACGCCCAGGCGCAGGTCGACTTTCAGCCGCGCCAGTTCCAGCTGGAACCAGCGGGTGATACCGGCGATCTGGTCCCGTTGCGGGGCTTTCGACGCGGTGGTGATCTGCCCGCCGATGAATTCCTTCTTCTCGAACAGGGTCACGTCGTGGCCACGTTCGGCGGCCACACGCGCGGCTTCCATCCCGGCCGGGCCGGCACCGACCACCACGACTTTGCGCTTGGGCCCGGTGGACTTCTCGATGATGTGCGGCACGCCCATGTATTCACGGGATGTCGCGGCATTCTGGATGCACAGCACATCCAGGCCCTGGTACTGGCGGTCGATGCAGTAGTTGGCGCCGACGCACTGCTTGATCTGGTCGATCTGGCCCATCTTGATCTTGGCGATCAGGTGCGGGTCGGCGATGTGGGCGCGGGTCATGCCGACCATGTCCACGTAACCGCCCTCCAGGATCCGCGTGGCCTGGTTCGGGTCCTTGATGTTCTGCGCGTGCAGCACCGGGACCTTGACCACTTCCTTGATACCGGCGGCCAGGTGCAGGAACGGCTCCGGTGGATAACTCATGTTCGGGATGACGTTGGCCAGGGTGTTGTGGGTGTCGCACCCCGAACCCACCACGCCGATGAAATCAAGCATGCCGGTGTCGTCGTAGTACTTGGCAATCTGCTTCATGTCCTCGTGGGACAAGCCGTCCGGGTGGAACTCGTCGCCGCACAGGCGCATGCCCACGCAGAAATCGTCGCCCACTTCGGCGCGCACGGCCTTCAGCACTTCCAGGCCGAACTTCATGCGGCCTTCGAAACTGCCGCCCCATTCATCGGTCCGCTTGTTGACCCGCGGGCTCCAGAACTGGTCGATCATGTGCTGGTGCACGGCGGACAGCTCGACGCCGTCCAGGCCTCCGGCCTTGGCGCGCTTGGCGGCGCTGGCATAGTTGCCGATCACCCGCCAGATTTCTTCCGGCTCGATGGTCTTGCAGGTCGCACGGTGCACCGGCTCGCGCACGCCGGACGGCGACATCAGGGTCGGCCAGTTGAAGCCGTCCCAGCGCGAGCGACGACCCATGTGGGTAATCTGGATCATGATCTTGGCGCCATGCTTGTGCATGGCGTCGGCCAGGTTCTGGAAATGCGGGATGATGCGGTCGGTGGACAGGTTCACCGAGCTCCACCATTCCTGCGGGCTGTCGATGGCGACCACCGACGAGCCACCACAGATCGCCAGGCCGATGCCGCCCTTGGCCTTCTCTTCGTAATACTTCACGTACCGGTCGGTGGTCATGCCGCCGTCGGTGGCATAGACCTCGGCGTGCGCGGTGCTGAGCACGCGGTTGCGGATGGTCAGCTTGCCGATCTGGATCGGCTGGAACATTGCTTCAAAAGCCATGGCGCGATCCTCGACTTACAACGGCTTGACGATGAACAGGCCGTCGTCGTGGCCTTCTTCGGAACCGCCGTAGACCTGCTCGGCCACGGTGCGGATCGAACTGCCGCGAGCGGCGAGGATCTGGTCCATGGCACCGGCGAACCAGCCAGTGAACATGTAGTCGACCTTGCGCCCGACCTTGCCGTACACATAGACGAACGCCGAGTGTTCGAGCTTGACGCTGGCGGTGCCTTTGTCCAGGTCGATGTCCTGGATCTTGAACAGGCCCCAGCCACGCTGGGACAGGCGCTTCATGTAGTGCTCGAACACCGCGACGCCTTCCAGGCCATGGCATTCGGCTTCTTTTTCACACCAGTGCCAGGCGGATTTGTAGCCGGCCTTGTAGAGAATCTCGGCGTAGGCGTCGGCGCCCAGCACTTCCTCGATGCCCATGTGGTTGTTGACGAAGAAGTGACGCGGCACGTACAGCATCGGCAGGGCGTCGGACGTCCAGACACCGGTTTCGCTGTCGACTTCGATAGGCAGTTGCGGGGCGATCTTGGCCATGAAACGTTAACTCCAAAAAATTCGTAGTCAGTGCTTAGCAATGCTTTTGCTTTGCTCTTATAAACAAGCCGTATGAATGACTTTGGAGCCGTAGCGAGCACGTCGAGAGCAAGGAAGGACCGGAGCGACAAGCGAGACAGTACGGGACGTACGGCGAGCTTGGCGCGAGGACCTGACGCAGCTATCGGCGAGCGGAGTAGGCTCCAGAGTTATTCATTCGCCCCAGACGTCCTTGAGAACACTCACCCAGTTTTCCCCCATGATCTTGCGCACCACCCGCTCAGGATGGCCGCGCTTGAGCAGCGTTTCGGTAAGGTTCGGGAACTCGCCCACGGTGCGGATGCCCAGGGGGTTGATGATCTTGCCGAAGCTGGTCAGACGACGGGCGTAGCCCTTGTCGTGGGTCAGCATTTCGAAGAAATCCTGGCCGTGGCCCTGGGTGAAGTCGGTGCCGATGCCGATGGCGTCCTCGCCGACGATGTTCATGGTGTATTCGATGGCTTCGGCGTAGTCGTCGATGGTCGAATCGATGCCCTTGGCCAGGAACGGCGCGAACATGGTCACGCCGACGAAACCACCGTGGTCGGCAATGAACTTCAGCTCTTCATCGGATTTGTTGCGCGGGTGTTCCTTCAGGCCGGACGGCAGGCAGTGGGAGTAGCAGACCGGTTTCTTCGATTCGAGGATGACTTCTTCGGAAGTCTTGGAGCCGACGTGGGACAGGTCGCACATGATGCCGACGCGGTTCATCTCGGCGACGATCTCGCGGCCGAAGCCCGACAAGCCGCCGTCGCGCTCGTAGCAACCGGTGCCCACCAGGTTCTGGGTGTTGTAGCACATCTGCACCACACCGACGCCGAGCTGCTTGAAGATCTCGACGTAGCCGAGCTGGTCTTCGAAGGCATGGGCGTTCTGGAAGCCGAAGATGATGCCGGTCTTGCCCTGTTCCTTGGCGCGACGGATGTCGGCGGTGGTCTTCACCGGGATCACCAGGTCGCTGTTCTCGCGGATCAGTTTCTGGCTGGCAACGATGTTATTGATGGTGGCCTGGAAACCTTCCCACACCGACACGGTGCAGTTGGCTGCGGTCAGGCCGCCCTTGCGCATGTCTTCGAACAGGTCGCGGTTCCACTTGGCAATGATCAGCCCGTCGATAACGATGCTGTCGGCGTGCAATTCGGCTGGGCTCATCAGGCAGTCCCCTTGTTGGCGATTCATGCGCCGAATCGTGTGCCGGCGCTTTGGGGCCAGCATATGCCGGAGGGCGGTGGCGACCGGGTGCAAAAACGACAGGGGAATTGCCGAAAGCGTCAATCCGCGACAATGGGCTGCGACGGCCCCCCTCCGACCATCTGTTATTTACCCGGCGCTTGCGCCAGAATCCGCGGCACCACTGGCTTTCACTGGATTTGAGCGACAACCCGATGAAATCGATTCTTCTTGCCCTGGCATTGATCAGCACCGTCGCCCACGCGACCGAAGACACCGAGCCCAACCCCTGCGACGAAGTTGAAAACGACGTCCAGACCCTGGCCTGCTCGGCTTATGGAAAAAAGGCTGCCGAACAGTTGCTCAACGAAAACCTGCAAAGCCTCAACGAGCGCCTGCAGACCCGCTACGCCAGCGACAAGGCCCAGCTCAACGACATCACCGCCAAGATCAAGGCCGCCCAGCAACTCTGGCAAAAACAGCGCGAAGCCGACTGCGCCATCGCCGCCTTCCCGGCCAAGCCCGGCAGCGACGCCTACAAGATCGCCGAAAACGACTGCATGGCCCAGGTGAGCGATGACCGGTCGGAGTTTTTGGAGTCGATTGGACAGGAGTAACGCTTCAGCAGCCACTTGGCGCGGTAAGCTGCTCGCATTATGAGTAAAGGAATTCACATGAAAACGTGCGGCATCGAAATCAAAGGCAGCGAAGCGATCATCGCCGTTGCCTCGCTGGACCAGCAGGCGTTGAGCCACGTCGCATTGAACATCAAGAAAATCGCTCTGGACGATGACGATCAAGCCGCGAACGTCAAGGCCTTCGCCGCCCAGGTACGGGCGTTCGTGACGGACAACGGCATCGAGCGCATCGCCATCAAGAAGCGCAGCAAGAAAGGCGAGTTCGCCGGTGGGCCGACCACGTTCAAGATCGAAGGGGTATTCCAGTTGCTGGAAGGTTGCGAGGTGACGCTGCTGTCGCCACAGACCATCAACGCCCAGAGCAAGAAACATGATTTCGCCCTGCCGGCGACGCTGAACAAGTATCAGCACGAGGCCTTTAAAGCAGCCTGCTCGGCGCTGATGAAGAAATAGACCTTCTCCTGTCAAGCACAGTACCCGTGGCGAGGGAGCTTGCTCCCGCTCGGCTCTGTAGGAGCTGGCGAAGCCTGCGATCTTTTGATCTTTTGATCTTTTGATCTTTTGATCTTTCGCTTGAGACTCAAGTGTCTGGGGAAAGATCGCAGCCTCGCTTCGCTCGACAGCTCCTACAGAGCTCCTACACAGTTCCTGCACGGCTTCTACCCTGCTCGGCGCAGATGAAGAAATAGACCTTCTCCTGTCAAGCACAGTACTCGTGGCGAGGGAGCTTGCTCCCGCTCGGCTGTAGGAGCTGGCGAAGCCTGCGATCTTTTGATCTTTGATCTTTTGATCTTTTGATCTTTCGCTTGAGACTCAAGTGTCTGGGGAAAGATCGCAGCCTCGCTTCGCTCGACAGCTCCTACAGAGCTCCTACACAGTTCCTGCACGGCTTCTACAGGGCCGCCAGCGGGAGCAAGCTCCCTCGCCACGGGCTACATTCCAAGTTCAAAGCGGCTTGCGATACCCCTTCAACCACTCCGCAAACGCCTTGTCCTCCAGCGCATAACCACCGCGATTGGATTTCCACACCAATTCTTTCTCACGCAGCGCATCGATGCACGATTGGATGGTCTGGGTACCCGGCACGACTTCGCTTCCCATGCCCTTGAGCACCTTGCCCACCGCCTCCAAAGTTGAGTCGGTAAAAGGCGCGAAAGGCTCGTTGTTTTGCGAGCGCTCGGCCATGACCTGCAACACGGCACGTTGCGGCACCGTCAGGGCATTCCAGGCGCTTTCAAACTCGGTCCAGACGCCGGCGCGCAGCGTTTCGGCGCTGTTGCGCAGTAACTCACCCAAATGGCTCGCCTCACCCAGCTCCAGCGCGATTTCCCCAATGACACTGCGCAGCATTTCTGGACGGCGTCCCACCCGCTCAAAAGCCTGGTCGAGATCATCGGCGTTGAACTGGTTGGTCTGGGCCAGGTGCGCGTTCAGATGGGCGGTATAGGCTTGGGTGAAGGCTTTGCCCAGCAACGGGAAAGGCGTGATGCTGGACCCATAGAAGGGTTGGTTTCGGCTGAGCACCAAGTGGGCGAGCTTGTCGCGGTTGGAGCCGGTGAACACCAACCGCAGGCCGCTGGTATCGCCCTCCCGCCCCTGGTTGAGCTGATCACGGGCAGCCTTGAGGCCGAACATCGCGTTGACCCCGGCCTCGGTGGTCAAGGCATGCTGGGCTTCGTCGATGACCAGCACCACGGTTTTATCGGCGGCACGGTGCAACAGTTCCAGCGCCTGGGTCAGCGTCGCCCCCTCGGGCAGTTGCGGCTGGCTGAAATCCCAGGACAACGTGCGCAGGAAGCTGAGTTTGTCGATGCCCATGGACTTGGCGAGCTTGCGGATGCCTCTCTCATGAGGGACCAACGCGGCGGCGATGGCCGAGGCGATCAGTTCGGCAGGGTCCTTTTCCTTGTTTGCCCAGAGATCGACGTAGACCGCGAGCCAACCTCGCGCCTCGCATTCAGGAATCAAGTCTTCGCGCAGGAAAGTACTCTTTCCGGTGCGCCTTGGCGCGGCCAGGAACAGGCCTGAGGTGTAATCCTGGATCCCGGCGCCGATCAGCCCGTCGACAATGTTGCGGGCCAGATCCGGACGCCGGAAGACAAAACCGGTGTGCTTCGACATGGTTTTATACTCAATTATGGCGACAGGTATAATTTATTGTCGCGAGTATAATTAAGTATAAAAACCTGTCAAACCACCTCCCGCTCGTCCCCCTGCCGTCGCCGATCCTCCCGCGGACACCGAGCAAACCGAGCCCGATAGCTGCGGGTGAAGTACGACGGCGACTCAAATCCACAGGCAATGCTCACTTCCAGCACACTCATGTCGGTCTGGCGCAGCAGTTGCCGGGCCTTTTCCAGGCGCAATCGCAGGTAGAAGCCACTGGGGGTATCGTTCAGGTGCAGGCGGAACAGGCGTTCGAGCTGCCGGCGGGTGACATTGATCGATTCGGCCAGCGCCAAGGTCGTCAGGGGTGGCTCGCTGTGGGCTTCCATCTCGCCAATCACATGCACCAGTTTCTTGTTGCGGATGCCGTAGCGGCTGGCGACTTCCATGCGCTGGTGGTCTTTACGCGGGCGGATGCGGCCGAGCACGAATTGTTCGCTGACCTGGATCGCCAATGCCGAACCGTGGGCCTGGCCGATGAGGTCGAGCATCAGGTCGATGGATGCGGTGCCGCCGGCGCAGGTAATGCGGCGGCGGTCGATCTCGAAGAGCTCCTGGGTCACGCTGAGCTGTGGATAGGATTCCTTGAACGCCTCGATCGCTTCCCAGTGCAGGGTGACGCGATGCCCGTCCAGCAATCCCGCGTCCGCGAGGACGACGCTGCCGGTATCGATCCCGCCCAGGATAACGCCGTCATTGTCCAGTCGGTGCAGCCAGCGCTCCAACACCGGAGTGACGAATTTCAACGGTTCGAACCCAGCCACCACCCATAACGTCGCGCCTTTTTTCAGCGGCTCCAGCGCGGCATCGGCGTTGACCGACATGCCGTTGCTCGCCAACACCGCCCCGCCATCGGCGCTCAACACATGCCAGCGATACAGCTCGCCACGGAAGCGATTGGCCACCCGCAGCGGCTCGATGGCCGAAATGAAACCGATGGCCGAGAAACCCGGCATCAACAAGAAATAGAAGTCCTGGGACATGGAGCGCACTCGGTTGGCGGGCAGCGTGCGGACCTTGATACGCCAGTTCCACGTGGCGTTCAAGTACGCAGGTCGCTGCAGTGCAAGAGCAGGTCGCCGCTGTGCGTCTTGAGCAAGCCCCGGCTGCGTACTTTGGCATCACCGGCGCGCAGATGCCGGAACCCATAACAACAAGCTGCCGAGGAACCCGATATGAAACGACTGATCAGCTCCTGCGTTCTTGCACTCACTGGTACCGCTTTCCTCAGCTCGGCCACCCTGGCAGCCGAACCCGCCGCCTGCCGGGACGTGCGCCTGGGCGTGGTCAACTGGACCGACGTCATCGCTACCAGCGCCCTGACCCAAGTGATGCTCGACGGCCTCGGCTACAAGACCAAACAGACCAGCGCGTCCCAACAAATCATCTTCGCCGGTATCCGCGACCAGCGCCTGGACTTGTTCCTGGGCTATTGGAACCCCTTGATGACCCAGACCATCACGCCGTTCGTCCAGGCCAAGCAGGTCAAGGTGCTGGAGCAGCCCAGCCTCCAGGACGCCCGCGCCACCCTGGCCGTGCCGACTTACCTGGCCGACAAGGGCCTGAAGACCTTCGCCGACATCGCCAAGTTCGAGAAGGAGCTGGGTGGCAAGATCTATGGCATCGAGCCCGGCTCCGGCGCCAACACCCAGATCAAGGCGATGATCGCCAAGAACCAGTTCGGCCTGGGCAAGTTCCAACTGGTCGAATCCAGCGAGGCCGGCATGCTCGCCGCCGTGGACCGCGCCGTGCGGCGCAAGGAAGCCGTGGTGTTCTTCGGCTGGGCGCCGCACCCGATGAACGTCAACGTGCAAATGACCTACCTCACCGGCAGCGAAGACGCCCTCGGCCCGAACGAAGGCATGGCCACCGTCTGGACCGTCACCGCACCGAACTACGCCGAGCAATGCCCGAACGTCAGCCGTCTGCTGAGCAACCTGACCTTCACCGCCGAAGACGAGAGCCGGATGATGCAGCCGCTGCTCGATCACAAGGATCCGCTCGAATCGGCCCGGCAGTGGCTCAAGGATCATCCGCAAGACAAGCAGCGCTGGCTCGAAGGCGTAACCACCTTCGACGGCAAGCCCGCCGCCGAGAACCTGAAACTCACCAGTAACTGATCAATCGCTCTCCATCTGCGCAGCACTTGTGGCCTGTACGGTTAATTCGAATGCTCGAATTAGCCACACAGGCCACTCACTGCGCAGTGACCCACCACGCCTGAAGGAATCCGCACCATGAACCACGACGTCATCATCACCTGCGCACTCACCGGTGCTGGCGACACGACCGCCAAGAGCCCCCACGTGCCGGTCACCCCGAAACAGATCGCGGCGGCTGCCGTCGAGGCGGCAAAGGCCGGAGCCACGGTGGTCCATTGCCACGTCCGCGACCCGCAGACCGGCAAGTTCAGCCGCGACGTGGCGCTGTACCGCGAAGTGATGGAGCGCATCCGCGAGTCGGACGTGGACATCATCGTCAACCTCACCGCCGGCATGGGCGGCGACCTGGAAATCGGTGGTGGCGAAAACCCAATGGAGTTTGGCCCCAACACCGACCTGGTGGGGCCGCTGACCCGCCTGGCCCACGTCGAAGAATTGCTGCCGGAAATCTGCACCCTGGATTGCGGCACCCTGAACTTCGGCGACGGCGACACCATTTACGTCTCCACCCCGGCGCAACTGCGGGCCGGCGCCAAGCGCATCACTGAGCTGGGGGTCAAGGCCGAGCTGGAGATCTTCGACACCGGCCACCTGTGGTTCGCCAAGCAACTGATCAAGGAAGGCCTGCTGGACAACCCATTGTTCCAGCTCTGCCTGGGCATCCCATGGGGCGCGCCGGCCGACACCACCACCATGAAAGCCATGGTCGACAACCTGCCGGCCGATGCGGTGTGGGCCGGCTTCGGCATCGGCCGCATGCAAATGCCGATGGCGGCCCAGGCGGTGCTGCTGGGGGGCAACGTCCGGGTCGGGCTGGAAGACAACCTCTGGCTGGACAAAGGCGTGCTCGCCACCAACGGCCAATTGGTGGAGCGCGCCGGCGAAATCCTCAGCCGCCTTGGGGCCCGGGTGCTCACCCCGGCTGAGGGCCGCAAGAAAATGGGCCTGGTCCAGCGCGGTTAAATCGAACCTGCGCATACCCTGTGGGAGCGAGCTCGCTCGCGATAGCGATAGTCCTGTCTTCGAAGATGCGTCGGCCGTACCGCCGCCATCGCGAGCAAGCTCGCTCCCACAGGTGATCTTCACTCTTTTCAGGACATCACCATGAGCTTTATCACCGACATCAAAACCTTCGCCGCCCTGGGCAGCGGCGTCATCGGCAGCGGCTGGGTCAGTCGCGCCCTGGCCCATGGCCTCGACGTGGTCGCCTGGGACCCTGCGCCCGGCGCTGAAGCCGCGCTGCGCAAACGCGTCGCCAATGCCTGGGGCGCCCTGGAGAAACAAGGCCTGGTCCCTGGCGCCTCCCAGGATCGGCTGCGCTTTGTCGCGACCATCGAAGAATGCGTGCGTGACGCCGACTTCATCCAGGAAAGCGCGCCCGAGCGCCTGGAACTCAAACTCCAGCTGCACAGCCAGATCAGCGCCGCCGCCAAGCCGAACGCATTGATCGGTTCCAGCACGTCGGGGCTGCTGCCGAGTGAATTCTATGAAAGCTCGACCCATCCGGAACGCTGCGTGGTCGGGCACCCGTTCAACCCGGTCTACCTGTTGCCACTGGTGGAAGTGGTCGGCGGCAAAAACACTGCGCCCGAAGCCGTTCAAGCAGCGATGCAAGTTTATGAATCCCTCGGCATGCGGCCGCTCCACGTGCGCAAGGAAGTGCCCGGCTTCATTGCTGACCGTCTGCTCGAAGCGCTCTGGCGCGAGGCGCTGCACCTGGTCAACGACGGCGTGGCAACCACGGGGGAAATCGACGATGCCATCCGTTTTGGCGCCGGGTTGCGCTGGTCGTTCATGGGCACGTTCCTGACCTACACCCTGGCCGGCGGCGACGCTGGGATGCGGCACTTCATGGCCCAGTTCGGCCCGGCGCTGCAACTGCCCTGGACCTACCTGCCGGCACCGGAACTGACCGAGAAGCTGATCGACGATGTGGTGGACGGAACGAGCGAGCAATTGGGCCGCCACAGCATTTCGGCGCTGGAACGCTATCGTGATGATTGCCTGATGGCGGTGCTGGAGGCGGTGAAGACCACCAAGGAAAAGCATGGAATGACTTTTAGCGAATAACACCATTCTTGTGGCGAGGGAGCTTGCTCCCGCTCGGCTCGTAGGAGCTGTCGAGTGCAACGAGGCTGCGATCTTTGCGCAGACACTT
The DNA here is from genome assembly GCF_023516725.1 of Pseudomonas sp. T1.Ur. Taxonomy (NCBI): domain Bacteria; kingdom Pseudomonadati; phylum Pseudomonadota; class Gammaproteobacteria; order Pseudomonadales; family Pseudomonadaceae; genus Pseudomonas; species Pseudomonas sp. T1.Ur. The sequence continues at coordinate 6,141,412 of NZ_JAMGSN010000001.1, read as the reverse complement.
GAATCTCAAGCGAAAGATAAAAAGATCGCAGCCTTCGGCAGCTCCTACAGCGCAGTCCAGCGGGAGCAAGCTCCCTCGCCACAATTGTGTACATCAGCGACGATCCGTGGAGTCCAACATGCCCACCCTCACCACCTACCAAACCCGCGTCCTCCCCGAATGGGTCGACTACAACGGCCATTTGCGCGACGCGTTCTACTTGCTGATCTTCAGCTACGCCACCGACGCGCTGATGGACCGCCTCGGCCTGGACAGCCAGAACCGCGAAGCCAGCGGTCATTCCCTGTTCACCCTTGAGCTGCACCTGAACTACCTGCACGAAGTGAAGCTCGGCGCCGATGTCGAGGTTCACACGCACATCATTGGCCACGACGCCAAGCGCCTGCATCTCTATCACAGCCTGCACCTGGCGGGCGGCGACAAAGAGCTGGCCGGCAACGAGCAGATGCTGCTGCACGTCGATCTGGCGGGGCCACGCTCCGCGCCGTTCACCGAACAGACCCTGGGCACACTCAAAGCCCTGCTCGACAGCCAATCCGATTTGCCGACGCCGGCCTATATCGGTCGAGTCATCGCACTGCCCCCCGCCCGATAAAATCCCGAGGAGATCGCCATGCATACCGCCGCCGCAATTGCCGACTTCCGCAGCTATCCCCTGGTCCACGCGTTGACCGCTGCGACACCGTTGGCCGATCGGGTTCACGTCACTTGGGCCGATGGTCGCCTCAGCCCCTTTCATCTCCAGTGGCTGCGCGACAACTGCCCTTGCCAGCAATGCGTCTACAGCGTCACCCGTGAGCAAGTCCTGGAAATCGTCGATGTGCCCGAAGACTTGGCGCCCGGTGAAATCCGCGTCGATGATCAAGGGCGCCTGTGCGTGGCCTGGCAGGACGGCCACCAGAGCCAATTCGACCCGGGCTGGCTGCGCGCCCACGCCTATGACGAGCAATCCAGGGCCGAGCGCCTGGCAAGCAAGCCGCAACGACACCTCTGGCAGCACGACCTGCAACTGCCGGTGTTCGACTACCAGGCACTGATGGAGGACGCCGGCGCGCTGCTGCAATGGCTGCTGGCGGTACGCGACATCGGCCTGACCCAAGTACGCGGCGTGCCCACCGAACCCGGCTCGCTGAAACAGATCGCCCAACGCATTTCCTTCATTCGCGAGAGCAATTTCGGTGTGCTGTTCAACGTGCAATCCAAGGCCGACGCCGACAGCAACGCCTACACCGCTTTCAACCTGCCATTGCACAGCGACCTGCCGACACGAGAGTTGCAGCCGGGGTTGCAGTTCCTGCATTGCCTGGTGAACGACGCCGTGGGTGGCGAAAGTATTTTCGTCGACGGCTTCGCCATTGCCGAAGCGCTGCGCCAGGAAGATCCCGAAGCCTTCGATGCGCTGTGTCAGACCCCGGTGGAGTTTCGCAACAAGGACCGCCACAGCGACTACCGCTGCCTGGCGCCGATCATTGCCCTGGACGCCCTCGGGCAAGTCTCGGAAATCCGCATGGCGAACTTCCTGCGTGGGCCGTTCGATACCTCGGTCGAGCAGATGCCCAGGCTCTATCGCGCCTATCGCCGCTTCATCGCGCTGACCCGCGAACCACGCTTTCGCCTGGTACAGCGGCTCGAACCCGGGCAACTGTGGTGCTTCGACAACCGCCGCACCCTCCACGCGCGCAACGCCTTCGACCCGGCGACCGGGGCGCGGCATTTCCAGGGGTGTTATGTGGATCGGGATGAACTGTTGTCGCGGATTCTGGTGTTGCAAAGGTAAACCGCGTCATCGTTCATCGCGAGCAAGCTCGCTCCCACATCAGATTTTGTGAACGACACAGCCCCCCTGTGGGAGCGAGCTTGCTCGCGATAGCGCCCGATCAAACAACGCACTTTCCCCAGGTTCACACAGACAAAAAAATCCCCGATCAAGCCGTGACAGGATCGGGGCAGGAGCGTTACTGGAGGAGCTGTTGCGCGAGGGTGACCAAACCATCGTGATTCAGCTTGGGGCCAGTGTGCCCAGTCCAGGGCCCGGCGAGTTAGCCGAAAACGACGCGCTCATAGTCATTCATGACAGAACGACGATTTGCCCTTGCCGCCGCTTCGGGTGGCTACCAGAATCGAGACACGACCCCAATCCCTGAACAAGGAAAAGCGTCATGATGTACGCCGATTTGATCGACCAGGAAGACCTGTTGGGCCATCTCAAGGCCCTGGGGTTGCAGATTCCCAGCGGCTCGACGGCCGAGCAGGCCTGTGAGTGTGCCGTGCGCGGCTTGGACAGGGCTCGCGCCAATGAACTGCGGCGGATGGTCAAGGAGATGTATACCAGCAGCGCGACCATCCTTCCGGCCGTGCGCCAGGCGATCGACAAGCAACTGCTGCCAGCGTTGACGCAATACCAGCAGAACCATAGCTGACCCTGGTTTCTGTAGGAGCTGGCGGAGCCTGCGATCTTTTAATCTTTCACTTGAGACTCAAGTGTCTGGAGAAAGATCGCAGCCTCGCTTCGCTCGGCAGCTCCTACACAGCGCCTGCAGGCCCAGCGGGAGCAAGCTCCCTCGCCACAAAAGCCGGAGGTCTTAGAGCCTCACGCTGGCAAACGTCGACTCATTGCGCGCCTGGCTCAGCGCCGACAACGGGCCGGACAGCGGCGACAGCACCAGCGCCTGCGGCAACGGCATCATCGCCACCTGTTGCGTGGTGTTGGAACCGACGCGCTCATCCCGTGGCGGAATGCCGAAGTACTCGCGGTAGCACTTGGAGAAGTGCGGGGTGGAGACGAAGCCGCACACCGAGGCCACTTCGATGATCGACATCGGCGTCTGCTTGAGCAGTTGCCGCGCCCGAATCAGTCGCAGCTTGAGGTAATAGCGCGACGGCGAGCAATGCAGGTACTTCTGGAACAGGCGCTCCAGCTGGCGCCGGGACACGGCGACGTACACCGCCAGTTCGTCCAGGTCGATCGGCTCTTCGAGGTTGGCCTCCATCAGCGCGACGATTTCCTGCAGCTTCGGCTGGTTGGTGCCCAGCATGTGCTTGAGCGGCACGCGCTGGTGATCCTGCTCATTGCGGATACGCTCGTAGACAAACATCTCGGAGATTGCCGCCGACAGCTCGCGACCGTGATCGCGACTGATCAGGTGCAGCATCATGTCCAGCGGCGCGGTGCCACCGGAGCTGGTGAAACGGTTGCGGTCGAGGGTGAACAGCCGCGTGCTCATTGACACCCGTGGAAAGGCTTCCTGCATCGCCGCCAGGCATTCCCAGTGCACGCTGCAATCGAAACCGTCCAGCAGGCCGGCGCAGGCCAGGGCCCAACTGCCGGTGCAGACCGCGCCAAGGCGACGGGACTGACGGGCCTGGCTTTGCAGCCAGGAAACATGTTCACGGGTAACCGTGCGTTGGATGCCGATGCCGCCGCAGACGATGACCGTGTCCAGGGGCGGCGCCTTGTGCATAGAGGCGTCCGGCGTGATCTGCAAACCGTCACTGGCCCAGACCTGGCCGCCATCGACGGTCAGGGTAGTCCAGCGATACAGCTCGCGACCGGACAGTTGGTTGGCCATGCGTAGCGGTTCCACCGCGGACGCCAGGGAAATCAGCGTGAAATTGTCCAGCAGCAGAAAGCCGATGGATTGAGGCGCACGGTTCTGGGGTTGGGCCCCGGAGTTGGACGTCGTCATCGCGGTATCTCCTCACACAAAGCGGGTGATGGCCTCAGGCGGAGGCTCTTGTTATTGCCCATCGTTCTCTTGCGTGAGACGGGGCTTTATCGGGATAGAGCAATTGCCATGCCTAAATTTGAATACGCGTTCAATAACTCCTGAAAACGACATGCCGGCCTGTCTATATAAGGGGCCTGTCGAGGCTGGGTTATAAGTGCCATCAAGGGCCGCAGGGGCCTGCCGCAGCGGGCTGTGAGCAGATCGGTAGCACTTGTGGTAACTGGGCTGCGCCGTTTGCGCGATGGTTGTCACCGCAAGCGCGGGGACGGACGGTAGCGCGGCGCCCGAGGGCGTGACCGCCAAGTCACGCCTTATCTGTTTGCGACGCGCTAAAAGGTGGCGTGTTTTTATAGCGGTGTTCATTTTACGAGCGGTTTTCATGCTCTGTAGGAGCTGGCGAAGCCCGCGATCTTTTGATGTTGATCGTCCGCTTGCGACTCAATTGTCAGAAGCAGGATCGCAGCCTCGTTGCACTCGGCAGCTCCTACACCATCGCCAGGAGCCTGCGATCTTTTGCTGCTGACCTTTCGCTTGAGATTCAATTGCCAGGGACAAGATCGCAGCCTTGCTTCGCTCGGCAGCGCCTACAAATCAGCACTCCACCGCACTGACCGCCAGCCCGCCCCGCGATGTCTCTTTATATTTGTCGTGCATGTCGGCACCGGTATCGCGCATGGTGCGGATCACCCGGTCCAGGGAGATGAAATGCTGGCCATCACCGCGCAAGGCCATTTGTGCTGCGTTGATGGCTTTCACCGCGGCGATCGCGTTGCGCTCGATGCACGGCACCTGCACCAGGCCACCGACTGGGTCGCAGGTCAGGCCGAGGTTGTGTTCCAGGCCGATTTCCGCGGCGTTGCACAATTGCTCCGGCGTGGCCCCGAGGATTTCCGCCAGGCCCGCCGCCGCCATGGCGCAGGCCGAGCCGACCTCACCCTGGCAGCCCACTTCGGCACCCGAGATTGAGGCGTTCTTCTTGCACAGGATCCCCACCGCCGCCGCGCCGAGGAAATAATCCACGACGTTGGCGTCGGTGACCGCCTCGCTGAACTTCATGAAGTAATGCAGCACCGCTGGAATGATTCCCGCCGCGCCATTGGTCGGCGCCGTGACCATGCGCCCACCGGCGGCGTTTTCCTCGTTGACTGCCAGGGCGAACAGGTTGACCCACTCCATGGCGCTCAGGGTCGAGCCAATCACGTTCGGTTTGTTCAGCTCTTGCAGGCTGCGGTGCAATTTGGCCGCCCGCCGACGCACATTCAAGCCGCCCGGCAGGATGCCTTCATGCTTGAGGCCCTGCTCCACGCAACTCTGCATGGCCCGCCAGAGCTTCATCAGGCCGCTGCGAATCTCCTCTTCCGACCGCCAGACCTTCTCGTTGGCCATCATCAGTTCAGCCACCCGCAAATTGTGCGTGCGGCACAACCCGAGCAGTTCTTCGGCGCTGGAAAAATCGTAGGGCAACTCGGTGGTGTCCAGGTCCATCACGCCGCTGGAGGCCTGGGCCTGGTCGACGACGAATCCGCCGCCGACTGAATAGTAGGTGTCGCGGTGCAGCTCGCCGTTGTCGCCCTCGGCCACCAGCGTCATCGCGTTGGGGTGGAACGGCAGGTTTTCGTCGAGCAGGCGCATGTCCCGGGACCAGACGAAAGGCACCGGCAGGCGACCATCGAGCAACAGGGTCTCGGTCTCGCGCAGCAGTTCGATGCGCGCGCCGATTTGCGACGGGTCGATCGAGTCGGGCCATTCACCCATCAACCCCATGATCGTGGCGGTATCGCTGCCGTGGCCAATGCCGGTGGCCGACAACGAACCGAACAGCTGCACCTCGACCCGGCGCACCTCGTGCAGCAGCGACTTCGCGCGCAACGCTTCAATAAACAGCGCCGCAGCGCGCATGGGCCCCACGGTGTGGGAACTGGATGGGCCGATACCAATCTTGAACAGGTCGAATACGCTGATTGCCATTGCCTTGAATCTCCAGAACGGTCACATCCGGGCGCAGGAGCGCCCGGTGGCGGAGCTGCTACGCTCAACGCCGGGATGGCCGCATCATCCGGCTTTTGAATGGGCTTTCGACGTCTGACACCGACGCAATCATGCCCACCAGCGCCGCGTCCTTGTCGCCCAGGTTTTACGACGTTTTTTTGCGTGTCAGAAGCCAGCCGAGGGCCGAAAAAATCTGTAAACGACGTCACCAACACTGGATGCGACCCTCCCTGTACTGGATACGACTCACCCTGTAGGCGTCGGATTTGCACTGGTACATGATCGGTTACGGCTCGTTTGCAAGGCCGCGTGTCACAAAGCGTGCTCACGCGCCACCAACCGCAACTTAAAAAAAGCAAAAAAGCGCGGTTGTCCCGACCGGACACTGCCAATAAAACACCAGGAGTCCACCCATGAAAGGTTCCAAGCCGTTGTTGTTGGCCGCCATGCTGAGTCTTCCAATGCTGGCCAACGCTGCAGAGCCCGCTCAATGCAGCACCGTCAACTTCTCCGATGTCGGCTGGACCGACATCACCGTAACCACCGCCACCACCAGCGTGGTGCTCGATGCCCTCGGCTACAAGACCAAGACCACGATGATTTCGGTGCCGGTGACCTACAAGTCCCTGGCCGATGGCAAGAACATGGACGTGTTCCTCGGCAACTGGATGCCGACCATGGAAAACGACATCAAGGCCTATCGCGAAGCCGGCACCGTGGAAACCGTGCGCACCAACCTCAAGGGTGCCAAATACACCCTCGCCGTTCCCCAGGCCTTGTATGACAAAGGCCTGCACGATTTCGCCGACATCCCTAAATTCAAGAAAGAGCTCGACGGCAAGATCTACGGGATCGAACCGGGCAACGACGGCAACCGCCTGATCCAGAGCATGATCGAGAAGAACGCCTTCGGCCTGAAGGACGCGGGCTTCAAGGTCGTCGAGTCCAGTGAGGCCGGCATGCTCTCCCAGGTCGATCGTGCCTCCAAGCGCGGGACCGACGTGGTGTTCCTCGGCTGGGCGCCGCACCCGATGAATACCCGCTTCAAGATCCAATACCTGACCGGGGGCGACGACTTCTTCGGCCCGGATTTCGGTGCCGCCACCGTGGCGACCAACACCCGCAAGGGCTACAGCCAGGAATGCAGCAACGTCGGCCAACTGTTGAAGAACCTGGAATTCACCGTCGACATGGAAAGTACGCTGATGGGCAATGTGCTGGACGACAAGATGAAACCCGAGGCCGCCGCCAAGGCCTGGCTGAAGAAAAATCCACAGGTGCTCGATACCTGGCTCGCTGGCGTGACCACCATTGACGGTAAACCTGGCCTGGACGCCGTGAAAGCCAAGCTTGCGCAATAACTGCTTATGTTATGCCGGGCGGGTTCGCTCGCCCGGGCTGTTTATTCCCTTGCATGCGGACGTTCACTACCATGCTTATTGATCAGAAAATACCCTTGGGCCAGTACATCGCGGGCTTTGTCGAATGGTTGACGCAAAACGGCGCCAACACTTTCGACGCAATCGCGCTGTTCCTGGAAACGATGATTCACGGCGTGACGTTTGCGCTGACCTGGTTCAATCCACTGGTGCTTATCGGCCTCATCGCGCTACTGGCGCACTTCATCCAGCGCAAATGGGGCCTGACCGTTTTCGTCATCGCGTCCTTCTTGCTGATCCTCAACCTGGGTTACTGGCAAGAGACCATGGAGACCCTCGCCCAGGTGCTGTTCGCGACCCTGGTCTGCGTACTGATCGGCGTGCCGCTGGGCATTGTTGCCGCGCACAAGCCGATGTTCTACACGATGATGCGTCCGGTGCTCGATCTGATGCAGACCGTACCGACCTTCGTTTACCTCATTCCTACCCTGACCCTTTTCGGTCTGGGTGTGGTCCCGGGCCTGATCTCCACGGTGGTGTTCGCGATTGCCGCGCCCATCCGCCTGACCTACCTGGGCATCCGCGACGTACCGGACGAACTGATGGACGCCGGCAAAGCCTTCGGCTGCTCCCGTCGCCAGCTCCTGTCGCGCATTGAACTGCCCCATGCGATGCCGAGCATCGCGGCCGGTATCACCCAGTGCATCATGCTGTCGTTGTCGATGGTGGTAATCGCGGCACTGGTGGGCGCCGACGGCCTGGGCAAACCCGTGGTCAACGCACTGAACACCGCTGATATCGCCCTGGGCTTCGAAGCCGGCCTCGCGATCGTATTGCTGGCGATCATGCTCGACCGAATCTGCAAACAACCCGACGCCAAAGTAGGGGGTGACGCATGAGCATAATCCGCTTCGAAGAGGTCGACGTGATCTTTGCCAAAGATCCACGCGAAGCCCTCAAGCTGCTCGACAAGGGCATGACCCGCAACGAAATCCTGAAGAAGACCGGGCAGATCGTCGGCGTGGAAAAGGCCAGCCTCGACATCGAAAAAGGCGAGATCTGCGTGTTGATGGGCCTGTCCGGTTCCGGCAAATCCAGCCTGCTGCGTTGCATCAACGGCTTGAACACCGTGAGTCGCGGCAAGCTGTTCGTCGAGCACGAAGGCCGCCAGATCGACATCGCCTCCTGCAGCCCCGCCGAACTGAAGATGATGCGCACCAAGCGCATCGCCATGGTGTTCCAGAAGTTCGCCCTGATGCCTTGGCTGACGGTGCGCGAGAACATCAGTTTCGGCCTGGAAATGCAGGGCCGACCGGAGAAGGAACGCAAGAAGCTGGTGGATGAGAAGCTTGAGCTGGTGGGCCTGACCCAGTGGCGCAACAAGAAGCCCGACGAATTGTCCGGTGGCATGCAGCAACGGGTCGGCCTGGCCCGCGCCCTGGCGATGGACGCCGACATCCTGTTGATGGACGAACCGTTCTCGGCCCTCGACCCACTGATCCGCCAAGGCCTGCAAGACGAACTGCTGGAGCTGCAACGCAAGCTGAGCAAGACCATCGTGTTCGTCAGCCACGACCTCGACGAAGCCCTGAAGCTGGGCAGCCGTATCGCGATCATGAAAGACGGCCGGATCATCCAATACAGCAAGCCGGAACAGATCGTGTTGAACCCGGCGGACGACTATGTGCGCACGTTCGTTGCCCATACCAACCCGCTCAACGTCCTCTGCGGTCGCAGCCTGATGCGCACCCTGGACAACTGCAAGCGCATCAACGGTTCGGTATGCCTGGACCCGGGCGGTGACTCCTGGCTCGACCTGGCCGAAGGCAACACCATCAAGGGTGCCCGGCAGAACGGCGCGGTGCTGGACCTGCAAAACTGGGCGCCGGGCCAAGCCGTCGAAGGCCTGGGCCGCCGCCCGACGCTGGTGGATTCGAACATCGGCATGCGCGACGCCTTGCAGATCCGCTACCAGACCGGCAACAAGCTGGTGCTGCATGACAACCAGAAAGTCGTCGGCATCCTCGGTGACAGCGAGCTGTACCACGCACTGCTCGGCAAGAACCTGGGCTAAGCCCCACGCAGACAAAAACGCCGCGAGATGATCGCGGCGTTTTTGCGTGTGCACGACAAGCGTTGAAACCCTATCCCGTGGCGAGGGAGCTTGCTCCCGCTCGACTCTATAGGAGCTGGCGAAGCCTGCGATCTTTTTATCTTTCGCTTGGGATTCAAGTGGCTGGGGAAAAGATCGCAGCCTCGTTGCACTCGGCAGCTCCTACACAGGTTCTACACCGCTCCTACAGGCCCAGCGGGAGCAAGCTCCCTCGCCACAAAAGCCCCTCTGCCACAAAAGCTGGGCCAGGCAGAGGGTCAGCTATAGGCCCGCAGCGCCGCCAACTCCGCCCGCTCCTGCTCGGCCTGCACATCCTGGCGCATGGCCTTGTGCAGCCCGAACATGAAGACCACCAGCACCACCGAGAACGGCAATCCGGCCAGCACCACCATGGTCTGCATCGCCTCGAAGTTACCGGCGAACAACAGGCCAACGGTCACCAGTGTGATGACCACCGACCAGAAAATCCGCAACCAGTGTGGTGCATCTTCATCGACACTGCCGCCCTTGCACGAAAGATTCGCCATCATCACCGCGCCGGAGTCAGCCGGGGTCAGGAACAACACGAAACCGACGAAGATCGACACGCCGATCACGACTTTCGAGGCCGGGTAATATTCCAGCAGTTGATAGATCGACATGGACGGCTGCGTCAGCGCCGTCTTGCCCAGTTCCACCGCCCCTTGGTTCATCACCAGGTCCAGGGCCGAGTTACCGAAGATCGACAGCCACGCCAATGTAAAGCCCAGGGGAATCAGCAACACGCCCGCCACCAGTTCGCGCACGGTACGGCCACGGGAAATCCGCGCGATGAACATGCCGACGAAAGGCGCCCAGGAAATCCACCATGCCCAGTAGAACAGGGTCCACAGGCCCAGCCAGCGGTCGGACTTGGCGCTGTCGTCGACATATACATACAGGTCGAACGTCTTGAGAATCACGCCGTTGAGGTAGTCACCGACGTTCTGCACGAAACCGTTGAGCAGGTGCAGGGTCGGACCGAACAACAACACGAAGATCAGCAAGCCGCTGAACAACACGATGTTCAGGTTGGACAGCCGGCGAATGCCGTTTTCCACGCCCGAGACAGCGGCGATGGTCGCCACGGTGCTCATCACGATGATCACGATCAGCAGGTTGGTGTTGCTGTGCTCGATGCCGAACAGGTTTTCCAGCCCGGACGCGACTTGCAGCGAACCTATCCCCAGGTTGGTCACCAGCCCCAGCAACGTGACGAACATGCCGAAACCGTCTACTGCATGACCCGCCGCGCCCTTGACCCAGCGCTCGCCCACCAATGGATACAAGGCCGAGCGCAGCGCCAGCGGTTGGTTGTGCCGGTAGGCGAAATACGCCACGGCCAGGCCCACCAGGGCATAGATCGCCCAGCCATGCAGGCCCCAGTGCAAGAACGTCAACTGCACGGCCTGGCGCGCGGCCATCTGGCTGCCGGCCACGCCCTCAGGTGGGTTGAAGTAATGGTCCAGCGGCTCGGACGCGCCGAAATACAGCAGGGAAATGCCGATGCCCGACGAAAACAGCATCCCGGCCCAGGCGCCGTAGCTGAAGTCCGGCGTGTCGTGCTTGCTGCCCAGCTTGAGCTTGCCGTAGGAGGAAAGCGCCAGGCCCACCACGAACACCAGGTAGGCGGCGATCACCACCATGTAGTACCAGCCGAAGCTGCGGGACAGCCATGCCTGGGCAATGCCGAGCAACCGGCCGGCCTCTTGTGGCGCAATGATCAATATGGCGGTGAGCAGCAGGATCAGCGCGGTGGAGGTGTAGAACACCCAACCGTTGACCGTCACCTTTTGCGGTGGGGTCTTTATTAGCAAGGCAGAACTCATTGCACGGATGCTCCAGGCAGTGCGAGAGAAGGACAAGGCAACGCGATACCCGACCAATCGGTGAGTGGGCAGCCGACCGGCGGGTGTTATAAAGACACCCTTGGAGCCCTCGCCCCCGTCATGCGCGGGTCTTGGGTCCTTGATGTCTCGCTTCCGCGCCATTTACGCGTAGGAATTTTCGGTAAATCGCGACGAATTGTCGCAGAGCTTATTCTTTGTTGATTGAACGTTCAATCAAAACAAAATAGACTGGCCCTCATGAAGGCGGACCGAACTCGTCCGCCCGATGGCCTAAGGAGATTTGCAGATGCCCAAGGTCGGTATGCAACCCATCCGCCGCCAGCAGTTGATCGAAGCCACTTTGCAGGCGGTCGATCAGGTCGGAATGGGGGACGCCAGCATTGCGCTGATCGCCCGTTTGGCCGGCGTTTCGAACGGCATCATCAGTCACTACTTTCAGGACAAGAATGGCCTGATCGCCGCCACGGCGCAGTACCTGATGAGTGTCCTGAGCGAGAACGTCACCGCGCGTCGCCAAGCGCTGACGGACTCGAGCCCGCGAGCTCACCTGAAGGTGATCATCGAAGGCAACTTCGACGCCAGCCAGGTCAATGGCCCGGCGATGAAAACCTGGTTGGCCTTCTGGGCCACCAGCATGCACCACCCGTCTTTGCACAGGTTGCAGCGGATCAACGATCACCGTCTGTATTCCAACCTGTGTTGCCAGTTCCGCCGCGTGTTGCCTGTTGACCAGGCGCGCAGCGCGGCACGGGGCCTGGCCGCGCTGATTGACGGTTTGTGGCTGCGCGGGGCGCTGTCGGGAGACGCGTTCGATACCGCCCAGGCACACCAGATCGCTTACGAATACATGGATTTCCAACTGGCCAAGTCAGGAATGCCAGAGCACACAGAATCGCTCGCCACCTGAACCGCCACCGCAGCGCGTAGTCAGCTATGAACGACACGCTCGGTGCTCAGCCAACCACTTATGCACTTGCGAGGACTTTATGGCCCGTTTCGAACTGCAAAAACTCTACATCGATGGCGCGTACAGCGATGCCAGCGGCGACGCCACCTTCGAAGCCATCAACCCGGCCAACGGTGAAGTACTCGCCCTGGTGCAGCGCGCAACGTTCGAGGACGTCGAGCGTGCCGTGGTCAGCGCCGAAAAAGGCCAGAAAGTCTGGGCCGCCATGACCGCCATGCAACGCTCGCGCATCCTGCGCCGCGCCGTGGACATCCTGCGCGAGCGCAACGATGAACTGGCCGCCCTGGAAACCCTGGACACCGGCAAATCGTTCTCCGAAACCAAATACGTCGACATCGTCACCGGCGCCGACGTGCTGGAATACTACGCAGGCCTGGTGCCGGCCATCGAAGGCGAGCAGGTTCCACTGCGCACCACTTCCTTCGTGTACACCCGCCGCGAGCCCCTGGGCGTGGTCGCCGGTATCGGCGCGTGGAACTACCCGATCCAGATCGCCCTGTGGAAATCCGCCCCGGCCCTGGCTGCCGGTAACGCGATGATCTTCAAGCCAAGCGAAGTCACTTCGCTGACCACCCTGAAACTGGCCGAAATCTACACCGAGGCCGGCGTTCCAGCGGGCGTGTTCAACGTGCTGACCGGCAGCGGTCGCGAAGTCGGCACCTGGCTGACCGAGCACCCGCGCATCGAGAAGATCTCCTTCACTGGCGGCACCGACACCGGCAAGAAGGTCATGGCCAGCGCTTCGAGCTCATCGCTCAAGGACGTGACCATGGAACTGGGCGGCAAGTCGCCGCTGATCATCTTCGACGACGCCGACCTGGATCGCGCCGCCGACACCGCGATGATGGCCAACTTCTACAGCTCCGGTCAGGTCTGCACCAATGGCACCCGGGTGTTCGTGCCGAGCCACCTGAAGGCTGCCTTCGAAGCCAAGATCGCCGAGCGCGTGGCGCGCATCCGCGTCGGTAACCCTGAAGACGAAAACACCAACTTCGGCCCGCTGGTGAGCTTCGCCCACATGGAAAGCGTGCTGGGCTACATCGAGAAAGGCAAAGCCGAAGGCGCGCGCTTGCTGTGCGGCGGCGGTCGCCTGACCGAAGGCGAGTTCGCCAAGGGCGCGTTCGTCGCCCCGACCGTGTTCACCGACTGCACCGATGAGATGACCATCGTGCGTGAAGAAATCTTCGGCCCGGTGATGAGCATCCTCACCTATGACACCGAAGAAGAGGTGATCCGCCGCGCCAACGACACCGACTTCGGCCTGGCCGCCGGCGTGGTGACGCGCGACCTCAACCGCGCCCACCGCGTGATCCACCAGCTCGAAGCGGGCATCTGCTGGATCAACGCCTGGGGCGAATCGGCGGCGCAAATGCCGGTCGGTGGCTACAAGCAATCGGGCGTGGGCCGGGAGAACGGGATCAGCTCGCTGAACAACTTCACCCGCATCAAGTCGGTGCAGGTCGAGATGGGCGATTACGCCTCAGTGTTCTGATCTGACACCGGACCTGAGGCTGGGGGCTTTTGTGGCGAGGGAGCTTGCTCCCGCTGGGCTCTGTAGGAGCTGGCGAAGCCTGCGAGCTTTTGATCCTGATCTTTCGCTCTGAACTCAATTGTCTGGGGAAAGATCGCAGCCTCGTTTCACTCGGCAGCTCCTACACAGCGCCTACACAGAACGCGACCTGAACCCAACTCAAAAAGAGGGTGCATTTCATGTCCCAAGAATTCGATTACATCATCATCGGTGCCGGCTCGGCCGGCAATACCCTGGCCACCCGCCTGACCGAAGACGAAGGCGTCACCGTCCTGCTGCTCGAAGCCGGCGGCCCGGACTATCGCCTCGACTTCCGCACACAAATGCCCGCCGCCCTGGCATTTCCTCTCCAGGGCCGACGCTACAACTGGGCCTACGAAACCGATCCGGAGCCGCACATGAACGGCCGCCGCATGGAGTGCGGTCGCGGCAAGGGCCTGGGCGGTTCTTCGCTGATCAACGGCATGTGCTACATCCGCGGCAACGCCCTGGACTACGACAACTGGGCCAAGCTGCCCGGCCTGGAAGACTGGACCTACCTCGATTGCCTGCCGTATTTCCGCAAGGCCGAAACCCGTGACATCGGCCCGAACGATTACCACGGCGGCGAAGGCCCGGTCAGCGTGACCACGCCCAAGGCCGGCAACAACCCATTGTTCCACGCCATGGTCGAAGCCGGCGTGCAGGCTGGTTACCCGCGTACCGACGACCTCAACGGTTACCAACAGGAAGGTTTCGGCCCGATGGACCGTACCGTCACGCCCAACGGTCGGCGCGCCAGTACCGCCCGCGGTTACCTGGACATCGCCAAGAAGCGCTCGACACTGACGATCGTTACCCATGCCCTGACCGACAAGATCCTGTTCGAAGGCAAGCGTGCGGTCGGCGTGCGCTACCTGGTGGGCGCCGCTGAAGAGCGCGTCGAAGCCCGTGCCCGCAAGGAAGTGCTGCTGTGCTCCGGCGCCATCGCCTCGCCGCAGATCCTCCAGCGTTCCGGCGTTGGCCCGGCCAAGCTGCTGGAGAATCTCGACATCACGGTGGTCCACGACCTGCCGGGCGTGGGTGAAAACCTGCAGGATCACCTGGAGCTGTACCTGCAATACGCCTGCACGCAACCGGTCTCGCTGTACCCGTCGCTGCTCTGGTACAACCAGCCGGCCATCGGTGCCGAGTGGCTGTTCAACGGCACCGGCATCGGCGCCAGCAACCAGTTCGAGGCCGGCGGTTTCATCCGCACCCGCCCGGATTTCGAATGGCCGAACATCCAGTACCACTTCCTGCCGGTGGCGATTAACTACAACGGCAGCAATGGCGTGAAAGAGCACGGTTTCCAGGCGCACATGGGTTCCATGCGCTCGCCAAGCCGTGGTCGGATCCAGGCCAAGTCCAAGGACCCGCGCCAGCACCCGAGCATCCTGTTCAACTACATGGCCACCGAGCAGGACTGGCAAGAGTTTCGCGACGGCATCCGCCTGACCCGCGAGATCATGCAACAACCGGCGCTCGATGCCTTCCGTGGCCGCGAGATCAGCCCGGGCATCGACGTGCAGACGGACGAGCAACTCGACCAGTTCATCCGCGAGCACGCCGAAACCGCGTTCCACCCGTCCTGCTCGTGCAAGATGGGCACCGATGACATGGCCGTGGTGGACGGCGAAGGCCGCGTGCATGGCATGGAAGGGCTGCGAGTAGTCGACGCCTCGATCATGCCGATCATCACCACCGGCAACCTCAACGCGCCGACGATCATGATGGCCGAGAAAATCGCCGACAAGATCCGTGGGCGCAAGCCATTGCCGCGCAGCACCGCACCGTACTACGTGGCCGGTGATGCGCCGGTCAAGGGCAAGCCAATGCGTGAGGTTAGCAACTCTGCTTAGTAACATTCGACATGCACAAAAAACCGCCAACTCTCATTAAATGACGGTTTTTTGTGCATGTTTTTTTCAATCGCCGGTCGCCCTCCCGACCCAGCAGCGATAATATTCGGCAACATATATAAAATTGCCAAGTTGACCGCCCCTCCCTACTATCCGCGCCCTTATCAATACAGTCAGGATTGCAGTAGTTGAAGACCAAAAATACGGCCGACGCTTCGTCTGCCGTCGACGATTTTCGTGAACGGATAAATAAAGAAACCTGTATCAACCTTGACTTTGGTTACTTGAACGGTGCCATTGAATCATGGTGGATGAGGAATAATCATCAACCCACCCATGTACTTAAATTTCAATTGCTGAGCTTTTTCCAAACTTACCTGCGCAGCGAAGACACGTTGTACTTCGATAAGGTAGGCCTGGCCGATGAAGGTGTGGCAGCGGTATGCATCAAGAATATCTTCAGGCTGGACTCCCCAAAGCTGGCACTTGCCGCACACGAAGCGCTGGCAGAGCTGTTCTACCTGACCGATATCAAATATGACTATGAGGAGCACAAGGCGCTCTATCTAAAACCATCGGCAGAGCAATACAAAGAATGGGGTAATGGCTACGGAGATATCACGCCGCACTCCGACGACCTGTATGAAAATATGCATATTGATTATTTGGCGTTGACAGTATGTCGCGATACTACCCATACACCGACGACTTATTACTTCCCTCGCGATCTGATCGACAATCTCAGTGACGACGAACTGGAAACGCTGCTCACTATGCAAGCAATATTTACTTCCGGTAAAAACGTGAATGGTTTCAAGGAACGAATTCGCAACATCGTCACTTATGACCCACTTTACGGCTATCAGTTTTCGCTGGACTTTCGTATTGACCAGCACTGCGGCGAACGCATGCGCGCGCTCAATGGTGGGCAACACGTCCTGGACAAAATGCGGGCCGGAATCGCCCACGCCAGGCATCACGTATCTACGGCGCAAACGGGCACCTTCCTGATCATGGCCAACCACAAGATCCTGCATGCCCGACCGACGCTAAACATCAGTGTCGACACGGCTCGCAAACACTCGGCTACACCGACCCTCAGCACGACACCACGCCTGTTATTTCGCAGCAAAGGCCCCAGAAAATACTATTACCCGCTGGACGAAAGCCTGGCGTCATAGAGGACAACCCATGACTGCCGATATACAGCCGACAAACCCATTGCCGCGCAGGGTCTTCAAAGAAGGCGCTCGCGATGCCATTACCTTTGGTATCGCGTTCGTTTTTCTGTATTTATCGATTGGTATCCTCGGTGCCACGCAAGCACTGTCCTGGAGCCAGACCCTGGCGACGACGTTATTGATTTTTTCCACGCCACTGCAGTTTTTGCTCGTGCAAAACCCACATGATGGCTGGTTGCTGGTTCCAATCATTATCGTACTCAACGCCAGGTTCGTCTTGCTCTCGGCGGCGATAGCACCGCACATCAGAAACACCTCCACCGCAAAAATCACCGCCTCATTGATTCTGATCACCCCGTCGATCTTTACGGCGTTCATGACCCGCCTGAAACATCGAAAAGACTACCCCTTCAGTTACATGGTCGGTGTCGGGCTGCCCATATTCGTCGTGTCGATCATCTGCACGTGTATCGGTTTCATAGTCGGTGCAGAGCTCGCGTCACCGATCGTCTATGCGGCCATGGCGATGTTGCTGCCGCTCCAATTCACGGCTCTGGCAGGGAAGCACTGGCCTCATTACACCGAAGTATCGAGCTATTGGCTAGGGTTCATCGGCGCGCCATTGCTGGTTCTGATCTTCAAGGACTACAGCCTGCTCCTGACGCCGTTTGTCATCGGAGCCGCCATGGTGCTGGTGGAGAACCGACGCAAGGCCAGGGAGACCAAATCCTCATGACGCTCTGGCTCCTGATCATTTTTTCGGCGCTTTGCGCCTTCGCTTTTCGCGGCCTGCCGTTTGTCTTCAAGAACAGCGCGGCACTCACGCAGACAGAGGGGTCGTTGTATCGGTTCATCAGCTACAGCGCACAAGCGATGCTGGGCGTCATCGTCTATGACACCGCCTTCGATAAACGCGATGCGTTAAGCCTTGTGCAGGAGTTCCAGACGCTCGATGGGGTGAAACTGGTCCTGTTGTCGTTAGCCTTTGTCGTGGTCATAAAAACAAAAAGAATACTGCCCAGTTTCTTCGCCTGTCTGCTGGCTTACCTCGCCGCGCTCCTTTACCTCCATTAGCCTCGATACCGACCAAGCATACAAATACCTTTGGCGAGGGTTTATTCCCGCGCCAAGGTATCGTGTTCGACCTCTTCTTGATCCCTCCCCCGCCCCAGGCCTACTCTAGAGCCACCGCGTCAATGCGCCGCACCTCGCTGCATCGCCACTCCAGACAAGGAGGTTTCATGTTCGACTTCCATCCCCAGCTCAAGCAGCGGTTTGCTGCCTTGCGCACGGGCGCTGAATTCTTTTCCCTGCGTTATGTCCGTGAGTCCGGCCAGCACCTGTCGGTGCGCAAGAACGTCGCCGAACCGCCCAGTCTCAACCGTGATGAAGGGGCGATGCTCACCGTGCGGGTCAACGGCGTCGAGGCCTACGCGGCCACCAATGATCTGTCCCAGGCAGGCCTGCAGGCGGCACTGGAACGCGCCGAGCAACACGCTCGTCGGCTCAAGCCCCACGCCCTGCTCGACCTGCGCGAGCAAGCGGTGTCCAGCGACCGCGCCGACTACTTCTCGCCACATTTCGACCAGGCCTTCCCTCCGCTGAGCGATTGCTACCAACTGCTCGGCGACGAATCGGCTTCGGTGCCCGCCGACGAACGGCTGGTGAACTGGCAGGCCAGCATCGGCCTGACCCAGGTCGAGCAGATCTACCTCAACAGTGCCGGCGCTGAATTGCGCCAGGCCCAACGCTTCATCTACCCGGCCCTGGATGTCACCGCGTTCGACGGGCATGACAGCCAGACCCGCACCCTGGGCCGGGAGAATTTCGGCCAGCAAGGCGGCTTCGATGTGATCAGCCGTTGCGGCCTGATCGGCGCCGGCCCGAGGATTGCCGACCAGGCCTTGCAGTTGCTGATGGCGCCCAACACGCCACAAGGCCCACGCGACTTGCTGCTGATGCCCGACCAGATGATGCTGCAGATTCACGAATCCATCGGCCATCCGCTGGAGCTGGACCGCATCCTCGGGGATGAGCGCAATTACGCCGGCACCAGCTTCGTCAAGACCAGCGATTTCGGTCACCTGCAATACGGCTCCAGCCTATTGAACGTGACCTTCGACCCGGACATTCCCGAAGAACTGGCGAGCTACAGCCATGACGATGACGGCAGCGCCGCCAGCAAGCAGTTCCTGATTCGTGAAGGGCTGCTGTTGCGTCCATTGGGCGGGGCGCTGTCGCAGTTCCGCGCAGGCCTCGACGGTGTCGCCAACAGCCGCGCCTGCGGTTGGAACCGGCCCCCCATCGACCGCATGGCGAACCTGAACATCGAACCCGGCGACCAATCCCTGGAGCAACTGATCCAGGGTATCGAGCACGGCGTGCTGATGCGCACCAACCGGTCCTGGTCCATCGACGATGCCCGGAACAAATTCCAGTTCGGCTGCGAATGGGGCCAGTTGATCGAGAACGGCGAGCTCAAGGGCGTGGTGAAGAACCCCAACTACCGGGGCATTTCCGCGCAATTCTGGAAAAGCCTGAGGGCCGTCGGCGATGCGAGCACGTCCCAGGTCCTGGGCACGCCGAACTGCGGCAAGGGCGAACCGAACCAGGTCATCCGCGTCGGCCATGCGTCGCCGGCCTGTGTGTTCAGCCATGTGGATGTGTTTGGGGGAGACGCCTGATGGGCACTGTCAACAATCAAGCGGGGACGTTCAAGGCGTTGGTCGATTGGCTGCGCGATGCGTTGCACGAACCTGAGCAATTCACCCTCGGCTACGCCGCCGAGTCTTCGGCCTTCGTGCGCTTCAACCACGGCAAGGTCCGCCAGGCCGGCCAGGTGCAGCAGGCCAATGTCAGTTTCAAATTGATCAACGACGGCCGTCATGCCGATTTGCAGATCACCTTGTCCGGTGACACCGAGACCGACCTGCAACGCTTGGCCGAAGGGCTACGGCAACTGCGCGAAACCTTGCCGCTGTTGCCTGCCGATCCCTACCTGCTGCTCAACCATAATCACTGGCGCAGCGACAACGTGCAGGCCCATCCACTGCCCGAAACGGAGCAGGCCGTCGCTGAAATCAGCCGCGCAGCCGAAGGCCTGGATCTGGTCGGGTTCTATGCTGC
The DNA here is from genome assembly GCF_023516725.1 of Pseudomonas sp. T1.Ur. Classification (NCBI taxonomy): domain Bacteria; kingdom Pseudomonadati; phylum Pseudomonadota; class Gammaproteobacteria; order Pseudomonadales; family Pseudomonadaceae; genus Pseudomonas; species Pseudomonas sp. T1.Ur. Next base: position 6,121,650 of record NZ_JAMGSN010000001.1, on the reverse strand, counting down.
GGGGCCCATCAGCCGTGGTTTCGCCAGTTCTTCAGGCGCATTCGGCTGGCACCAGGCCAACAGTTTCAACTTCGACTTCAGCCTGTTCCATGAGAGCGGCCAGGCGGTGAAGGCCAGCTACGCCGGGCATGAATGGAGCAGCGAGGGATTCGCCCGGCGCTTCGAGCAGGCTCGCGAGCAACTGGAATTTCTCGGCCGCCCGCAGCGCACGCTGCCGCCCGGCGAATATCGCGCTTATCTGGCGCCGGCCGCCTTGGAAGAGATCATGGGCATGCTCAGTTGGGGCGGTTTTTCCGCCCGGGCAATTGCCAGCAAGCAAAGCCCGCTGCAGAAGTTCTACGCCGGCGAAGCCCACTTCAGCCCCAACGTGTGGCTGACCGAACAGGTCAGCGGTTCCTTGAGCCCGGCGTTTTCCGACGAAGGTTATCCCCGCGACGACTTGACGCTGATTGCCAAGGGCACGGCCAATGCACGGCTGGTCAACTCCCGCAGCGCCGCCGAATATGGCCTCACCGCCAATGGCGCCAGCAGCTACGAATACCCCACGGCGCTGGACATGAAAGAAGGCCATCTCGAGCAGCGGCACATTCTTGAGGAGCTCGGCACTGGCTTGTACATCAGCAACCTGTGGTACCTGAACTACTCGGACCAACCGGCGGCACGCTTGACCGGCATGACCCGCTTCGCCACGTTCTGGGTCGAGAACGGCCAGATCCAGGCACCGGTCAGCACCATGCGTTTCGACGACAGCGTCTACAGCCTGCTGGGCTCGCAGCTCGAAGCGCTGACCCGGGAGCGGGAACTTCTGCTTTCGGCCAGCACCTACAGCCAACGGGCCACGGCCTCGATGTTGTTGCCGGGGGCGTTGGTCAAGCGGTTGACCTTGACCCTGTAAATCCGACCCTACGCAAACCTGTAAAGGGATTACTTGTGGCGAGGGGATTTATCCCCGCTGGGGCGCGAAGCGCCCCCAAAAGGAAGCCAAATACAACCTTCCTGATACACCTAGGTGATAGTTCCAAGGGCTGCTTCGCAGCCCAGCGGGGATAAATCCCCTCGCCACAACAGCACCACCTGTTCCTGATCAACACTCCAAACAAGAGGTCCCATGCCCAACCGCGCCCCGCTTGACGCCGTCACCGCCCGCTGGCTCCCGTGGGTCGTGGCGATTGCCTTTTTCATGCAGTCCCTCGACGGGACCATCCTCAACACCGCCCTGCCCGCCATGGCCAGTGACCTGGCGGAAAACCCGCTGCGCATGCAGGGTGTGATCATTGCCTACATGCTCACCGTGGCGCTGCTGATCCCGGCGTCGGGCTGGATCGCCGACCGCTTCGGCACCAAGAAGATTTTCTTCGGTGCGATCCTGTTGTTCAGCTTCGGCTCCTTGCTCTGCGCCTTGTCCAGTTCGTTGAGCATGCTGGTCGGCGCCCGTGTCGTCCAAGGCCTGGGCGGGGCGTTGATGCTGCCGGTGGGCAGGTTGGTGGTATTGCGGGCCTATCCACGCTCGGAACTGGTGCGGATCATGGGCTTCATCACCATCCCCGGGCTGCTCGGCCCGCTGATCGGTCCGACCATGGGCGGCTGGATGGTGGAATACATGACCTGGCACTGGATCTTCATCATCAACCTGCCGGTGGGTGTGATCGGCTGTTATGCAGTCTGGAAGTTCATTCCAGACCTGCGCGGCACCGAGCGCACGCGTTTCGATGGCTTGGGCTTTTTGCTGTTTGGCGCGGCGATGGTGCTGATCACCATTGCCATGGAAGGCCTGGGTGAATTGCACCTGCCGCACCTGCGCGTAATGTTGCTGCTGTTCGGCGGCATGGCCTGCCTGGCGGCGTACTGGTTGCGGGCCGGGCACGTCGAGAACGCGCTGTTCCCACCGTCACTGTTCAAGACCCGGACTTTCGCGGTGGGCATCCTCGGCAACCTGTTCGCCCGCCTGGGCAGCGGCGCCCTGCCGTTCCTGGTGCCATTGCTGTTGCAAGTCGCCCTGGGTTATTCGCCGTCCCAGGCGGGAATGAGCATGCTGCCACTGGCGGCCGCGGCGATGGTCGCCAAATCCGTGGCCCGGCCGCTGATCGAACGCTTCGGCTATCGCATCATCCTTACCGGCAACACGCTGGCACTGGGCGTGATGCTGGCGAGCATGGGCCTGGTTAGCGAGCAGACGCCGTACTGGCTGTTGCTGGCGCATCTGGCGGTGCTGGGGGCGATCAACTCGCTGCAATTCACCGCGATGAACACCGTGACGCTGATCGACCTGGACGACGCCAGCGCCAGCAGCGGCAACAGCTTGTTGTCGGTGGTGGCGCAACTGTCCCTGAGCCTGGGCGTGGCTTGCGCCGGCGCGCTACTTGGCGGCTTCACGGCCCAGGTTGGCAACGATGGCGTGGACACGGTGCTGGGCGCATTCCAGTTGACCTTCGTGACGGTGGGCATCATGGCGATGCTCGCGGCGACGATTTTTTCCCAGTTGTCGAAGCAGGATGGGCGGCGGGTCAAACGGCCGGATGAGCATATCGAGCATTAACGGGGGGAACCTGCTCCCGCCGGAGTTGGCACTGTGTAGGAACTGCGTAGGAGCTGCGTAGGAGCTGCCGAGTGCAACGAGGCTGCGATCTTTCCCCTGCCCATTGAGTCAAGAGCGAAAGATCAAGATCAAGATCAAGATCAAGATCAAGATCAAGATCAAGATCAAGATCAAGATCAAGATCAAGATCAAGATCAAGATCAAGATCAAGATCAAGATCAAGATCAAGATCAAAAGATCGCAGGCTTCGCCAGCTCCTACGGAGCCCAGCGGGAGCAAGCTCGCTCGCCACAGGGAATTCGCCCACTTCGGAACTGCGCCACAGCTCGTCCAGATCTTTCGAAGAAAGTGGCACGAGGCTGCTACACTGCGCGACATTTTGTTTTGCAGGCCAGTCCCGTGACCACCATTGCCACCGCTTTTAATACTTTGCCGCTGTCCGCCGCCATGCTGGCTAACCTCGAATCACTCGGTTATGCCCAGATGACGCCGATCCAGGCGCAAAGCTTGCCGGTGATCCTCAAGGGCATGGACCTGATCGCCCAGGCCAAGACCGGCAGCGGCAAGACTGCCGCCTTCGGCATCGGTCTGCTGAACCCGATCAACCCGCGCTATTTTGGCTGCCAGGCCCTGGTGATGTGCCCGACCCGCGAGCTGGCCGACCAGGTTGCCAAGGAAATCCGCCGCCTGGCCCGCGCCGAAGACAACATCAAGGTCCTGACCCTGTGCGGCGGCGTGTCCTTCGGCCCGCAGATCGCTTCCCTCGAACACGGTGCCCACATCATCGTCGGCACGCCGGGGCGCATCCAGCAGCACCTGCGCAAGGGCTCGCTGGTGCTCGACGGCTTGAACACACTGATTCTCGACGAAGCCGACCGCATGCTCGACATGGGCTTCTACGACGCCATCGAAGACATCATCCAGCAGACCCCGGAGCGCCGCCAGACACTGCTGTTCTCCGCCACCTACCCGGTGGGCATCAAGCAGCTAGCCTCCAAGTTCATGCGTGACCCGCAGCAGGTGAAGGCCGAAGCACTGCACTCCGACGCGCAGATCGAGCAGCGTTTCTACGAAATCTCGCCGGAGGAACGCATGGACGCGGTGGTCAAGGTCCTGGCGCATTTCCGTCCGGCTTCTTGCGTGGCGTTCTGCTTCACCAAGCAGCAGGTCCAGGAAACCGTCGACCACCTGACGGCCAAGGGCATCTCCGCCGTCGGCCTGCACGGCGACCTTGAACAACGCGACCGCGACCAGGTGCTGGCGATGTTCGCCAACCGCAGCACCTCGGTGCTGGTGGCCACCGACGTGGCGGCCCGCGGCCTGGACATCGATGCCCTGGACATGGTGATCAACGTCGAACTGGCCCGGGATTCGGAAATCCATATCCACCGTGTCGGCCGTACCGGCCGCGCCGGTGAGAAAGGCATCGCCATCAGCCTGGTGGCGCCGTCCGAAGCCCACCGCGCCCAGGCTATCGAGCAACTGCAGAAGTCGCCGCTGAGCTGGGACCAACTGGATAACCTCAAGCCCCAGGGCGGCGGTCCGTTGCTGCCGGCCATGAGCACCCTGTGCATCGGCGCCGGGCGCAAGGACAAGGTTCGTCCCGGCGACATCCTTGGTGCCCTGACCGGCGACGCCGGCATCCCTGGCGCCCAGGTCGGCAAGATCGCGATCTTCGATTTCCAGGCCTACGTGGCCGTGGAACGCGGGATCGCCAAACAGGCCTTGCAGCGCTTGAACGACGGCAAGATCAAGGGTCGGTCGTTGCGGGTGCGGATCCTTTGATTCCAGTTGATTCACTCTGTGGCGAGGGAGCTTGCTCCCGCTGGGCTTGTAGGAGCTGCCGAGCGAAGCGAGGCTGCGATCTTTTCGCAGCCAATTGAGTCGGGAGCGAAAGATCGCAGGCTTCGCCAGCTCCTACAAAGCCCAGCGGGAGCAAGCTCCCTCGCCACAAAAGCTCCATACCCAGCCGACCATCGAAATTGAGGACACCGTTTTGCGCTCTACCGAAGTCGTGATCATTGGCGCTGGCGCCGCGGGGTTGATGTGCGCGCTGACCGCGGCCGCGCGCGGGCGGCAGGTGATGTTGCTGGACCACGCCAACAAGGCCGGCAAGAAAATCCTCATGTCGGGCGGCGGGCGCTGCAATTTCACCAATATGTACACCGAGCCAGGCAATTTCCTTTCGCAGAATCCGCACTTCTGCAAATCGGCGCTAGCCCGCTACACCCAGTGGGATTTCATCGCGCTGGTGGCCAAGCACGGCGTGCCCTATCACGAGAAAAAACTCGGCCAATTGTTCTGCGATAACAAGTCCAGCGACATCCTCGGCCTGCTGCTGGACGAATGCGACCAGGCCGGCGTCAACCTGCACCTGGACACCTCGATCGAGCAGATCGAAAAGACCGACGGTGGCTACCTGCTGCAAACCACCCTCGGCGCCCTCGCCTGCCAGTCCCTGGTCATTGCTACCGGCGGGCTGTCGATTCCGACCCTCGGGGCAACCGGCTTCGGTTATCAGGTGGCGAAGCAGTTTGGCCATGAGTTGCTGCCAACCCGCGCCGGGCTGGTGCCATTCACCATTACCGACCAGCTCAAGACGCTGTGCACCGAACTGTCGGGCACCTCGGTGGATTGCCTGGTGAGCTGCAATAGCCAGGGTTTTCGCGAGAACATCCTGTTCACCCACCGCGGCCTGAGCGGCCCGGCGATCCTGCAGATTTCCTCGTTCTGGGAACCAGGGGACACGGTGCAGATCAACCTGTTGCCCGACCACGACGTGCCGCAATGGCTGCAGCAGCAACAAGCCGAACGCCCCAACAGCGAATTGAAAACGCTGCTGGGCGAGCTGTTCACCAAGAAAATGGCCAACCTGCTGGCCGACACCTGGTTCGTCTCCAAACCCATGAAGCAATACACCCACGCCGAGCTGGCGGACATTGCCGAGAAACTGGCGAGCTGGAACGTCGTCCCTGCCGGTACCGAAGGCTACCGCACCGCCGAAGTCACGCTGGGTGGCGTCGATACCCGGGAAGTCTCGTCCAAGACCATGGAATCGTTGAAGAGCCCCGGGCTGTACTTCATTGGCGAAGTGCTGGACGTCACCGGGCACCTGGGCGGGTTCAACTTCCAGTGGGCCTGGGCTTCGGGGTATGCGGCGGCGCAGTACGTCTGACCCCGCCCCATGTTGTACCTGCTTTTGTGGCGAGGGAGCTTGCTCCCGCTGGCTCTGTAGGAGCTGCCGAAGGCTCGGGCCGCGTTCGGACGATCTTTTGATCTTTCGCTTGAGACTCAAGTGTCTGGGGAAAGATCGCAGCCTCGCTTCGCTCGGCAGCTCCAGGCCTTCGCGAGCAGGCTCGCTCCCACAGGGTCTGGTGGCGGCTTCCGGAACACTTTTTGCTGTCAGATGTGATCGCCGCCATTGCATCGGCGTCATTACTGCCTCAATTTAGCGTCATTGCCCGTCAGGCCCTTGCACTTCATGTCATCGACCTCGTTTAGCCAATCCCTGCGGCGCCTTTGGGCGCTGGACAAGTTCAGTTATAGCGTGCGGGTGTTCATCGCCCTGACCGGCAGCATGGGGCTGTGCTGGTATCTGGATGAAATGGGGCTGCTGATTCCCCTGTTCCTGGGCATCATCGCCAGCGCCCTGGCCGAGACCGATGACAGTTGGCAAGGCCGCCTCAACGCCCTGGTCGTGACGCTGGTGTGCTTCACCGTTGCTGCACTGTCGGTGGAGTTGCTGTTTCCCTACCCCGTCCTGTTCATTGTCGCCCTGGCCCTGGCTGCCTTTGGCCTGACCATGCTTGGCGCCTTGGGCGAACGCTACGGCGCGATCGCCTCGGCCACCTTGATTCTCTCGGTCTACACCATCATCGGCGTGGACCAGCGCGGCGGCGCGGTGACCGACTTCTGGCACGAACCTTCACTGCTGGTGGCCGGTGCCGCGTGGTATGGCCTGCTCTCGGTCCTCTGGCACGCGCTGTTTTCCAACCAACCGGTGCAGCAAAGCCTGGCGCGGCTGTTTCGCGAATTGGGGCGTTACCTGAAGCTCAAGTCGTCGTTGCTCGAACCGATCCGCCAACTGGACGTCGAGGCGCGACGCCTGGAACTGGCCCAGCAGAACGGCCGGGTCGTCGCCGCGCTCAACAGCGCCAAGGAAATCATCCTGCACCGCGTCGGCAACGGCCGACCCGGCTCGAAAGTCAGCCGCTACCTGAAGCTGTATTTTCTCGCCCAGGACATCCACGAACGCGCGAGCTCTTCCCATTACCCCTATAACGCGCTGGCCGAAGCCTTCTTTCACAGCGATGTGCTGTTTCGCTGCCAGCGCCTGCTGCGCCAGCAGGGCAAAGCCTGCCAGGCTCTGGCGGAGTCGATCCAGCTGCGCCAGCCGTTCGTCTATGACGACAGCTTTGCCGAGGCGTTGAACGACCTGCACGCGTCCCTCGAACATTTGCGCATCCAGAGCAACCCGGCGTGGCGCGGCTTGCTGCGTTCGCTGCGCGCATTGTCGGTGAACCTTGGCACGATGGACCGCCTGCTCAGCGATGCGAGCAATCCCGACGCGTTGGCCGACGCCACCGACAGCAGCCTCCTGGACCGCTCACCACGCAACCTCAAGGACGTCTGGGTACGCCTGCGTACCCAGCTCACGCCCACCTCGCTGCTGTTTCGTCACGCGTTGCGATTACCGTTGGCCTTGAGCGTGGGCTACGCCATGGTGCACCTGATCCACCCGTCCCAGGGTTACTGGATCGTCCTGACCACGCTGTTCGTTTGCCAACCCAACTACGGCGCCACCCGGCGCAAGCTCGGCCAGCGGATCATTGGCACCGCGATTGGCCTGACAGTGTCCTGGGCGCTGTTTGATCTGTTCCCGAATCCCCTGGTGCAATCGTGCTTCGCCATCGTCGCCGGGGTCATCTTCTTCACCAACCGCACCACCCGCTATACCCTGGCGACCGCAGCCATCACCATCATGGTGCTGTTCTGCTTCAACCAGGTCGGCGACGGCTACGGCCTGCTGCTGCCACGGCTATTCGATACCTTGGTAGGCAGCCTGATCGCCGGGCTGGCAGTGTTCCTGTTCCTGCCCGACTGGCAGGGCCGGCGACTGAACAAAGTGCTTGCCAACACGCTCACCTGCAACAGCATCTACCTGCGCCAGATCATGCAGCAATACGCGGCCGGCAAAAGTGACGACCTGGCCTATCGCCTGGCCCGCCGCAACGCCCATAACGCCGATGCGGCGCTGTCCACCACGCTGGCGAACATGCTGATGGAGCCTGGGCATTTCCGTAAGGAGGCCGACGTCGGATTCCGCTTCCTGGTGTTGTCCCACACGTTGCTCAGCTACCTGTCAGGCCTGGGCGCCCACCGGGGCACGGAATTGCCAACGGAAGTGCGCGAATACCTGATCGACGGCGCGGGCGTAAAACTGGCGTCCAGCATCGATGAAATCGCCCAAGGCCTGGCGAGCAAACAGTCGATTGCCATCCAGAGTGACGAAGAGGAAGCCCTGGCCAGCGAGCTTGAGCAGATGCCCGACGAAATCGACGAAGGGCAGCGGCTGGTGCAGACTCAACTGGCCTTGATCTGCCGCCAGCTGGGGCCGTTGCGCACGTTGGCGGCGCATTTGATGAAGGCCTGACGGCCGGCTGCAAGCTGCAAGCTGCAAGCTGCAAGCTGCAAGCTGCAAGTCAAGGCTATAAGTTCGTGACGCCGGGCGTGAAGCTTGAAGCTTGAAGCTTGAAGCTGCTCCTGCTCTACATCCCATGCGCCTTCAATAGCCGCTCATAACTCCCATCCGCCCTCATCGCCGCAATCTCGCGATCGAACCCGGCTACGATCTGCTCGTGCTCGGGGTTCTTCAGGCTGACCAATATGTGCAGGCTGTTTTCGCTCAGGGGCTTGGGCAGGAACTCCACGGCGTTGCGCACCTTCGGGGATTCCCGAGCCAGGTAGTAACGGGCGACGTACTCATCTTCCAAGGTCAGTTTCACCCGGTCGGCAGCCAGCATGCGCACGGCCATCGCAAAGTTGTGCACAGGGATCTTCTGCATCTGTGCATCCTCGTCGAACGCCTTGGCATAGGCGTAGCCACGCACCACGGCGATGGGGTAGGCATATAACTGCTGCAGATTATCGAACTCGATGTCCGCGTCCTTGCGCTTGATGAAGCGCACGCGGTTGAGCAAGTATTCGGCCGAGAACTGTCCCACATGGGTGCGTTCTTCGGCGTACCAGGCGTTGATCAGCACGTCGTAGCGCCCTTCACTGATGCCCAGCATCGCCCGTGCCCAGGGCACCTGCTCGAAGTCACTGGCATAGCCCGCCCGCGCCAGGGCCGTCGTGACGATATCGGTCGCCAGGCCGCCGTTGACCAAGGTCGAATCGGTGAAAGGGGGCCAGGCATCGGCCACCAGGCGCAACTTCTGCGCGCAGACGCTGTGGCTCAGCAACAGCAGTCCGACCAAAGCAAGAGCTCGATGCAATCGCGGCATGCCAAACATCCTTGACGGGTTCAAGCCCGGTTTGTTTTTAGCCGAAATCCAAAGGACATCCGCAGACGTCCGGTCCTAACGTTAGCTCATCGAAACCGCTGCGCAGGGCTGAATCGAAGATTACACAAAGAAGACAAGACCGCGACACATCCATGATGGCATTTTGGTCTTTATCACAGATTTTCCGATCAATCGAAAAGAGACTTCCGACGTGAGGACGCCTAATATCGGCATCAGGCATTCAAGGAAATTCAGAAAATGGATATCGACTGGGTCTGCAAACATCACAGCGACCTGAGCAAGGAGCAGCTGTACGCCATTCTAAAATTGCGCGCCGACGTGTTCGTGGTCGAGCAGAGCTGCGCCTACCCGGACGTGGATGGACTCGATCTGGAAGGCGACACGTGCCACTTGATGGCTTGGCGGGACAATCACCTGATCGCTTACCTTCGTTTGCTCGATCCCCACTCGCAGAACAGCGATGTGGTAATTGGCCGGGTGGTGATTGCGCCAGAAGCTCGCGGCCAGGGGCTAGGTCATGAGCTGATGGAACATGCGCTCGCGCAGGCCGAACAGCATTGGCCCGGCACATCGATTTCATTGTCGGCCCAGGCGCATCTGCGGGGGTATTACGGACGGTATGGGTTTGAAGTGGTAGGTGTCGAGTATCTGGAAGATGGGATTCCGCATATCGGTATGCATCGTCCGTAGGAGCTGCCTCAGGCTGCGATCCTTTGATCTTGATCCTTCACGCTCGATTCCATTGTCAGTGGGAAGATCGCAGCCTCGTTGCACTCGTCAGCGCCTACGGATACTCAAGTACAGCCTTGATCCGCTCCAGGTTCTGCTCGATCCATCCCCGCTCAATCGCCCCCCAATCGCGAATCCGATACCGCCCGGCATGGTTGCGCGCGCCTTCTTCTTGCTCGAACTCACACAGGATATCCAGGTCCGCCAGCGCCGCGACGGTGTCCTGGGCCGTACGCCGAGGCATGCCGGTGACTTCGGTAAGGGCCGGCACGTTACTGGCCAGGCCGCTGTCGATCAGGTAAGCCACGTACAAGCGACGATAGAAGCTGCTCTTGGTCTTGCTGACGTCCATCCGATCATTCCTTGTCTTGTTGCAGGTCCCGCCAGGTCAGGTACACCCGCAGGTCGAATTCCAACTGGTGATAACCCGGCAGCATGTGCTCGCACAGCTGATAGAACGCCTTGTTGTGGTCCGACTCCTTGAAGTGGGCCAGCTCGTGAACCACGATCATCTTCAGGAACTCGGGCGCCGCCTCCTTGAACAACGATGCGATGCGGATTTCCTTCTTGGCCTTGAGCTTGCCACCTTGCACGCGCGACACGGCTGTATGCAGGCCCAGTGCACGATGCGTCAGGTCCAGGCGATTGTCGAACAGCACCTTGTCGATGGCCGGCGCGTTACGCAGGTATTGCTGCTTGAGTTCCAGCGCGTAGGCGTACAACGCCTTATCGCTCTGGATCGGATGCCGGTCGGGATAGCGCTGGCGCAGGTAATCGCCCAGCCGATCCTCGGCGATCAATTGCTGCACCTGGGCTTGCAAGGCGGCGGGGTACGCCTGGAGGTATTTGAGCGCAGTCATCGGGCGGCCACACCATCACAAAAGGCCGCCAGTGTAACGAATTCAGGCGATGACCGCGCTCCAGTCGAAGGGCTTGGCGAAGGCGTTGGTGTCTTCCGCCATCAAGGGGCGCGCCACCAGAAACCCCTGCACGAACTCGCATCCGTGGGCCTGCAACCACTGATATTGCTCACGGGTCTCCACCCCTTCGGCGATCACTCGCAAACCCAGTTGCCGACACAGGTCGATCACCGAGGCAGCCAACGCGGCATCCCGGGGCGAGCCTGGCAGGCGGGCGATCAAATGCCGGTCGAGCTTGAGGGTATCGAGTTCCAGATCCCGCAGGTGAGCCAACGAGCAAGGCCCGGAACCGAAGTCATCCAGCGCCACGCGCACCCCCAGATGGCGCAGCAATCGCAGCTGCTTATGGGTCTCGTCCGGGTTGCGCATCAGCGCATCCTCGGTCACCTCGACCTCCAGTTGCCGAGGCTTCAAGGCGTGGCGCTCCAGGACCTGGCGCAACTCGGTCACCAGGTTGGGCATGCCGAACTGGGTACTGCTCAGGCTCACGCCCAATACCAGATCCTCGGCGAACAAGCGCTCCCAGACTTTGCGCTGGGCCGCGCTGCGGTGGTAGATCCAACTGCCCAGTCGGCTGATCAGCCGCGCCTCTTCCAACAGCGGCAGGAACAAGCCCGGCGGAACATCGCCGACGCTTGGGTGCTGCCAACGCAACAGCGCCTCGAACCCGCGAATGCGTCCGTCATGAATACTGACCTGGGGTTGATAGACCATATTGAAGTCGCGGTTTTCGATGGCCGAGCGCACGCTTTCCTCGAGCATCAGCCGTGAACGGGCCCGACCGTTCATTTCGTGGTCATAAAAACGATATTGCTGGCGGCCGGCGCGCTTGGCCTCGTACATCGCGATGTCGGAAGCGCGCAGCAGGCCATCGAGGTTGGAGCCGCAATCCGGGTAAGTTGCGATCCCGATGCTGGCCCCCAGCGTCACGTCCATGCCTTCGATCTGCTGGCAGATCGAAACCCGTTCAATGAGTTTCTCGGCGATCTTGGCAGCCTGCTCGGGTACTTCGAGGTCCAGCAGGGCCGTGAACTCATCACCGCCCAGCCGCGCGAGAATATCGAATGGTCGCAGGCAGGCCTTCAATTGCTCGGAGACCCAGCGCAGCACCCGGTCGCCGGCATCGTGGCCCAGCGAATCGTTGACGCGCTTGAAGCCGTCGAGGTCCAGGTACAGCAGCACCCAGTTGCTTTCCAGCCGTTCGCTGCGCATCAGCAGGTTTTCCGCCGTCTGATAGAACCCCCTGCGGTTGAGCAAGCCGGTCAGCGGGTCAGTCACAGCCTGGAACTCCAACTGCTGGTGCAAATGGCGGACCACCGACATGTCCTGGAGCGTCACCACCATGGCCTTCTGTTCCGAGGGCAGAGGCGCACAGGACAGGGCCACCGACACCTGCTGGCCGGGTGCGGTGCGCAACACCGCATCGTGCAGGCGCCAGGTTTCGCCGCGCTGGTAGGCGGTATGGATCTCCGAGTCCGTCCACTCAGGGATATGGGGCTTCTGCAGATAATCGAGGAAAGGCATGCCTTGCAACTGGTCGGCGGTGGCATTGAGCAGACGGCACGTCGAGGGGTTGGCGAAACGGATACAGCCGTTTTCATCCACCACCAGGATCCCTTCGGCGGCGTTGTCCAGCACCGAGGCATTGAAGGCCCGGGCCGCTTCGAGATCCTGGCTCAGGCGCTGCAAGGCCCGGCGGTTGCGCTGGTGCTCGAGCAACGCCTGGACCTTGGGCTTGAGGATCTGTGGGTCGAAGGGTTTGAACAGGTAATCCACCGCGCCACTGGCGTAGCCCTTGATGACGGCGTCCTGGGACTGCTCGTTGGCGGTGAGGAAAATGATCGGCGTGAGCCGCGTACGCTGGCTGCCGCGCATCAGGCGCGCCACTTCGAAACCGTCCATGTCCGGCATCTGCACATCCAGCAGCACCAGGTCGATGTCATGTTCGAGCAGCAGGTTCAGCGCCTCGATCCCCGAGGACGCGGTCATCACCTGCCAATCCTGACGCTGCAGCAACGCTCGCATGCTGAGCAGGTTTTCGGGGTAGTCATCAACGATCAAAAGGACAGAGCTGTCTTCGCCAAACGGGGGTTGCGCGCATTCCATGCTGCTTCTCTTATCGGGGCGCCATGTCCGCGCTATGGAGCAAGGCGGACAACATACAGTGATCTCACTCTAGACCGGGATTTTGAAAAGCAGTAGGTGTCATCGCGCCATCATCCAGACAAAGCCCGAAATAGCCGACTAACGGTCACCCTCCTCAGGCACAGAAACTGCAATGACCCACTCGACGGACAATTGACGTCAAACATTCGCCGATCGGTCAACAACAAAATGCCCCTACCCAGCGTTTCGAGACGCTTAAAAGGGCGGTTTAAAGCCTCCCGCCACGGCGTACCCCTTTTACATCCGAAACGTAGGACCTGAACATGATCGATCTCACCACCTGGAATTTGAGCATCCCCGAAGGCAGCCCGGCGATGACCATCGAAACCCCTCGCCTGGCGCAAGGGTTCAAGGATCAATATTTCAACGCCGAAACCGGCACCGTGTTCTTCTGGGCTCCGGTAACCGGCACCAAGACGGCCAACGCGATTTACCCGCGCAGCGAACTGCGCGAAACCTATCCCGACGGCACCCTGCGCAATTGGCTTTACCCGGCGGCGGACAACACCCTGCGCGCCACTATCACCGTCAATCAGGTACCCAGCACCGGCAAGATCGTGATTGGCCAGATTCACACCAAGGACAGCACCAGCCCGATGGTGAAGCTGGAATACCAATACAAAGCCTACAGCTCCACCGGGAACATCGTCGCCAAGGTGCGCATGCGACCTGATGACGAGACGGGCCAGGTGATCACCATTGCCACCGGCGTGACCCTGAACCGCAGCTTTTCCTACATGATCCACCTGAGCCCCAAGGGCGCACTCGGCATCAGCGCGGCGGGCTACAACTGGCGTACCACCGTCGACCCGAGCTGGAAGGTAAAGCCGCTGTATTTCAAGGCCGGCGTTTATGTCCAGGACAACACCGGCTATGTCACCGAAGGCGGAAAAGTGACGTTCAGCCTGCTGGAAATCAAACACGCCACCCTTTGATTGCCCCACCCTTCCCGCCGTCAGAGCAGCACGGATCGCTGCTATCGGCCCTCCCCTTTAGAAGGCATCCGGTTCCGGGTGCTTTTTTTTGCGCTGATTCAGGCATGGGTGCCAAATCGCCACCCCATAAGGTTCCCAAGAAGATCCGGATAATCGACCAATGGTCTTTTTTTTCGGGCACAAAACTGGAAAACGCCACTCTGACGGTCTGCTGACGCCAACCCTCCGCCGGACGACTGTGTCAAATCTTCGTCCTCACCCCTTCTTGGCGTCGGAAAAAGCGCGTCTTAGAGCCTCCGGCTGTGGCGTAAATCATTTCTTCTCCTCAGAAAGGATCCGAACATGGTCGATCTTGCAACCTGGAACCTGAGCATTCCCGAAGGCAGCCCGCCGAAAACCATCGAAACCCCTCGCTTGGTGGACGGGTTCCAGGACAAGTATTTCAACTCCTCAGGCAGCACGGTGTACTTCTGGTCACCGGTGACCGGCACCAAGACAGAGAATGCCATTTACCCGCGCAGCGAACTGCGCGAGACCTACAAGGACGGCACCCTGCGCAACTGGGTCTACCCCGACGCCGACAACCAGCTGCGGGCGAGCCTCGTGGTCAATCAGGTGCCCAGCAGCGGCAAGATCGTGATTGGTCAGATCCATGCCAAGGACAGCAGCAAGCCCATGGTCAAGCTGGAATACCAATACAGCGACTCCAGCGCCACCGGCAACATCGTCGCCAAGGTCCGCATGCGTCCCGATGACAGCGAAGGCCGGGTCATCACGGTCGCTACGGGGGTGAAACTCAACCGCTCCTTCTCCTACCGGATCCACCTGGATCGTACCGGCGACCTGGGCATTACCGCGGCGGGTAACAGCTGGTACACCACCGTCGGTCGCGCCTGGCGCGACAAGCCGTTGTACTTCAAGGCCGGGGTGTATGTGCAGGACAACACGGGCTATACCAGCGAAGGTGGCAAGGTGACGTTCAGCGTGCTGGATATCGATCACAACACCTGATTTTCTGCTTCTGAAAATCTCGTAGGAATTTACGTCCCGCGGCGAGGGAGCTTGCTCCCGCTGGGCTGCGAAGCGGCCCCTCTTTCCTCCAGACCTACCGCATTTGCCGGTTTTACGGCGGCTGCGCCCCCGAGCGGGAGCAAGCTCCCTCGCCACGGGGGCCAGTGCGTCCAGCATCCTTGCGACCAGCCTCGGCTTCATTTTTGTGCCAATGGCTTCCCCCTGAACCGCAACGGAGCCGAATCATGAAGTGCGGCAAGCCGACCCGCGTCCCACTCCCTTCGCATACCCTCCAGCAACTCGCCATCAATTCGATGCCCGCTGCTCGCCAACGCCTGGCTCATGGCATCGGCGATTCGCTCGATGATCAAAGCGGGCTTATCAACTTTGCAATGCTTACGGCCAAACTCGATCAACTGCTTGCGATCCGGATATGTTTTTGCCTTGTTCATCTTGATTGCCAATGTGCGATCTACCAGTGAGCGTCCAGACTTGGGGTTGTAATGCTCATAAACCGTGGTCGTGGTGACATCGAAAACCGGCGCCAACCGCACGCTTTCCAGCGCGTCGGGATGCGTATAGATAACACCAAAATTTTTTAGATGGGCATCACCGTTACGCACCATGACCGAAAGGCAAACCGAAGAAAAAAAGCGCTCCAACTCGCGAACCGGTTCAGCATGACGGCATACCTGCTCCACTACTGCGGCGAGGATTTCGTAGCTCTGGGAGTATTTGTAGTTGTCGTGGGGATCTTTGTGCAGGCTGAGCAACACTGCCATGTCTTCGAACCCCAGCCGTCCGGACGGGGTCAGGTCGAACCTCTCCATGACAAACAACTCGCCATTTTCCGAGAGCCAGAATGGTGGTGTTTCAAGCCCTGCCAGGCGAGCCGCCTCCAAGCAAAGGAATTCATTTTGCGCCAGATGGGCATACTCCTCGGCACCGGATTTAACGATCAGATCGGAGCTGAGTAGGGTCTTTCGACCCCCTGTCAGCTTGTCCAAGTCAGGTACGAGTACCTTGGGCTGTACACCCGAAATACCCGACTCGAAATACGTATCGACCAGAAAATCAAAAACGCTTTGTGAAATATCCGCCGAAAGAATTTCCTGCAGTCCAACCTGAGCACGAACCGGCACCGAAGCCTCGACTGGATTCATATAGCTGAGTCGCCCGATTTGATTGCCGCCTATTACCGACAGCAGGCGCATGTCATCGACCTGCATATGCCTGGCCATCCGACGCTTGATCTGGTCCGCCAGAAAACCCTCAGGCACATTCATGTCGAATATCGGATGAAGGATATTGCTGACTGACGGCGTTGGGTCATAGGGCATGACCAGCGAGACCTCCCGAGGCGCCTCGGCACTGGCATACGCAAACGAGAACTGCGAACCTTTGGACAAGTCACCGCTATAGCCTTGTGGTGTCATGACATTAAGCAGCTTGACTCTACTCATCATGCTCCACCAGCTCAGCCAGGGATTTGAGGTCGATGCGTTTATCAACGATTTCCAAGGCCATTCCCAGCGCCGATACGACCCGAAACAAGGTGTAGACGGCCACATTCTCACCCGCTTCAAGATCGATAACGGTCTTGCGGTTGCAGCTGGCTCTTTCGGCGAGCTGCTGTTGGCTATAGCCCTTGGCACGGCGCAGCGTACGTACTCTCTCGCCTAAGGCAGAAGGATTCAGGATAAGCATAATGTCCACCATAAGGGACTTTTTAATAGGTAAATAAGATTATGTCCACTCTAACGGACATTTCAAGTCAACACACCGCACTTCATCTGACGGCAGCAGGGGGGCGCTTAGCGTACTCGACAGAAATAACGATGCTTGAAATTCCGCTTCCGAAATTCTCGTAGGAATTTACGCCCCGTGGCGAGGGAGCTTGCTCCCGCTGGGCGTGAAGCGGCCCCTCTTTCCTCCAGACCTACCGCATTTGCCGGTTTTTACGGCGGCTGTGCCCCCGAGCGGGAGCAAGCTCCTTCGCCACAGGGGCCGGTGCGTCCTACAGGGGAGATTTTGGCGTTGGGAATCTGCTCTATAGTTCGGGGGTCTGCTGGCTTTGGTCGGTGGGCAGGGGTTTCGCAGCCCTGGTGGGTTAGAATCACGACCGTCAGAAATCGATGTAGGCCTATCCCGCCTACCTCGGCTTTTCATGGCGGCTGTGTGTGGGAGATCTTCGGGTCTGCCGGGTTTCTCTAACTCCTCGGTCTGCGAACCCGCACATGGCTGCCACCCAATTTGTTTCGCAGCGAACGGTGGCAAATATCTATTTGAGTTAGAGGTTTGTCATGAAAGCCGAACAATTGCCCACTCGCTTCACTCCGCTCACCCCGATCGCCACCACCCAGCCCGTCCTGTTCATCGATAAAACCGTCCCACTGACCGAGCTCCACGCCTGCGCCAGCGAACGCTTGCATGCCACGCTCGACTACCTGACACTCATGGCCTGCGCCACCTTGCGCGACTCGGCTGCTGACGATTTCAATACTCTCACCAATGTCGCCCGGATCCTCGTCCAGGACGTCACCGACGTGTTCGGCGTCATTGAACAGCGCGGCCTCGAAGACCAATAAAACCCTCCCGGTGGAAGATGATCCCCTGTGGGAGCGAGCTTGCTCGCGATAGCGCCGGGTCAGCAGCATGGATGTCGACCGACACAGCGCTACCAAGATCTTTGTGTATATCCGATAAAGCGAAACCATAAGCAGCCGTTACCTACAAAAACGGATATACACCCAAACCCCAAACATAAAAAAACCCGCATCACTGCGGGTTTTCTCACAACGCTAAAACATCAATTAACCTTAGCGTTCAACTCACCCTTCAAATACCGCTGATACATCGCTTCCAGAGAGATCGGCTTGATCTTCGAAGCATTCCCCGCCGTACCAAACGCCTCATAACGGGCGATACACACATCACGCATCGCCGTCACGGTCGCACCGAAGAACTTGCGCGGATCAAACTCGCTCGGGTTGGTCGCCATCAGACGACGCATGGCACCGGTGGACGCCAGGCGCAGGTCAGTGTCGATGTTGACCTTGCGCACGCCGTACTTGATGCCTTCGACGATTTCTTCAACCGGCACGCCGTAGGTTTCCTTGATGTCGCCGCCGTACTGGTTGATGATCGCCAGCCACTCCTGCGGTACCGAGGACGAGCCGTGCATCACCAGGTGGGTGTTGGGGATGCGCTTGTGGATTTCCTTGATGCGGTCGATGGCCAGCACGTCGCCGGTGGGCGGCTTGGTGAACTTGTACGCGCCGTGGCTGGTGCCGATGGCGATGGCCAGGGCGTCGACTTGGGTTTTCTTGACGAAGTCGGCGGCTTCTTCCGGGTCGGTCAGCATCTGGCTGTGGTCCAGCACGCCTTCGGCACCGATACCGTCTTCTTCACCCGCCATGCCGGTTTCCAGCGAGCCCAGGCAACCCAGTTCGCCTTCCACCGAGACGCCGCAGGCGTGGGCCATGGCGACGGTCTGCTGGGTGACGCGCACGTTGTACTCGTAGTCGGTCGGGGTCTTGCCGTCTTCGCCCAGGGAGCCGTCCATCATTACCGAGCTGAAACCCAGTTGGATCGAGCGCTGGCAGACGTCAGGGCTAGTGCCGTGGTCCTGGTGCATGCACACCGGGATGTGCGGGAATTCTTCGATTGCCGCCAGGATCAGGTGGCGCAGGAACGGCGCGCCGGCGTATTTGCGGGCACCGGCCGAAGCCTGGACGATCACCGGGGAGTCAGTCTTGTCAGCGGCTTCCATGATGGCGCGCATCTGCTCAAGGTTGTTGACGTTAAAGGCTGGGACGCCGTAGCCGAACTCGGCTGCGTGGTCCAGCATCTGACGCATGCTGATAAGTGCCATTGTGTGTATCTCTCCCGGTCGAGGGTCGTTAATCGTGCCAGCCTGCCGGAGCGGCGGCGGCTATTCAAGTCATTGCGGATCGGGGTTGGCCCGAGCCGCCTGTTCGGTATCGCTAAATCCAAATATTGACGCGTTCCCTGTGGGAGCGAGCTTGCTCGCGATGAGGGCGACACATTCAACATCACTGTTGCCTGATAGGCCGCTATCGCGAGCAAGCTCGCTCCCACACTGGATCTGCTTCCACATTCAGATCTCGGTGAATCAGATCAATCCTGTCATTGCGCCCTACAACCACGCCCAATCAGATCATTGGTGGCGACCCAATACACCAGGCCTTCCTCACCCTTGATGTGAAACGCCAGCATGTCATCGCTGTACAGCGAACCTTCGGCACCCGGCTCCAGCTTGAGCCGATAAACCTTCTCGGCACCGCCCAGGCGGACATCGACGGCCTTGCGCGCTGTATCGGTGTAACGCCAGAGCACCTTGGCCTCGCTGTCACACGTCCAACTCGTCCAGCCCTCTGCAACGGGTTCGGACGACTGCAGAAAACCCAGTTGCGAGCAACCGGCCAACAATGCCAACGCCATGACGGCGACAAAGCCTTTCATCCGTGTTCCTCGACGGGCGGCACAGGCCGCCCGCCATGAGTTAAAGAGTCTGACCCGTCAAGGGCAACCATGTTCCTTGACCGGCGCTTGCGTCTCGTATTTATCCAGGCCGTCCGGCCCGGAACGCTTGTTCAGCACCGGGTTGGTCTCGGCCTGCCAGTCAGCCTGGTAGCAGCCATCCTCGGGCGTTGGCGCCGCATTGTCCGGCGCCGTGGCTTTCGGGCTGCTGGAACAGGCCGCCAGCAACGTCGCAGCCATCAGCGCCATGAACGTCTTGACCATTGGAACACTCCTTTGCCTGGTCAACGCTGCCTCAGGCCTTGGCCCGGCTTTCCAGGACTTCCACGGCTGGCAACACTTTGCCTTCGACGAATTCGAGGAACGCACCACCGCCGGTAGAAATGTAGGAGATCTGCTCGGCCACGCCATATTTATCGATGGCCGCCAGGGTATCGCCACCGCCGGCGATGGAAAACGCAGCGCTCTCGGCAATGGCCTGGGCCAGTACCTTTGTGCCGTTGCCGAACTGGTCGAACTCGAATACCCCAACTGGACCGTTCCACAGGATGGTCTGGGAAGATTTCAGCAGTTCAGCGAAATTGGCCGCCGTTTGCGGGCCAATGTCGAGGATCATGTCGTCTTCGGCCACGTCGGCGATCAGCTTCACGGTGGCGGTGGCGCTTTCGGCAAATTCCTTGGCGACCACCACGTCCACCGGCAGCGGCACGCTGACCTTGGCGGCGATTTCACGGGCGGTGTCCAGCAGGTCCGGCTCGTACAGCGACTTGCCAACCGGATGGCCGGCCGCAGCGAGGAAGGTGTTGGCGATGCCGCCACCGACGATCAACTGATTGCAGACTTGGCTCAGGCTGTTGAGTACGTCGAGCTTGGTCGACACCTTGGAGCCGGCGACGATAGCGGCCATCGGCTGGGCCGGAGAACCCAGGGCCTTGCCCAGCGCATCGAGTTCGGCGGCCAGCAGTGGACCTGCGGCAGCAACCTTGGCGAACTTCGCCACGCCATGGGTCGAACCCTCGGCGCGGTGGGCGGTGCCGAAGGCGTCCATCACGAACACGTCGCACAAGGCGGCGTATTGCTGGGCCAGTTCGTCGGCGTTCTTTTTCTCGCCTTTGTTGAAGCGCACGTTTTCGAACAGCACGACGTCGCCAGCCTTGACGTCGATACCACCCAGGTAATCGGCGACCAGCGGCACGTCACGGCCCAGGGCTTTGCTCAGGTAGTCGGCGACAGGCTTGAGGCTGTTTTCCGCCGAGAATTCGCCTTCGGTCGGACGGCCCAGGTGCGAGCAGACCATCACGGCCGCGCCTTTTTCCAGGGCCAGCTTGATGGTCGGCAGCGAGGCCAGGATGCGCGCGTCGCTGGTGACAACACCGTCCTTGACGGGGACGTTGAGGTCTTCGCGGATCAATACGCGCTTACCTTGCAGATCGAGGTCGGACATCTTCAACACGGTCATGGGTCGCAATTCCTGGGTAACTGTTTAGAGAGCAGGTTTATTGGAAGCGGTTTGCAGGTAGTGCTCGGCAACGTCCAGCATTCGATTGGCAAAACCCCATTCGTTGTCGAACCAGGCCAGGATGTTCACAAGCCTCGGTCCGGAAACGCGGGTCTGGCTGGCATCGACGATGGCCGAATGCGGGTCGTGGTTGAAATCACAACTGGCGTGAGGCAACTCGGTATAAGCCAGGAGGCCTTTGAGCGGACCGCTGGTGGCGGCTTCGCGCAGGATCCGGTTGACCTCGGTGGCGTCGGTATCGCTCACGGTCTGCATCGTGATGTCGAGGCAAGACACGTTTACCGTCGGCACCCGCACGGCTTTGGCCTGAATTCGCCCGGCAAGTTCCGGCAACAGCCGTTCAATGCCACGCGCCAGACCAGTGGACACCGGAATCACCGATTGGAACGCCGAGCGAGTGCGGCGCAAGTCCTCGTGGTGATAGGCGTCGATGACCGGCTGGTCGTTCATTGCCGAGTGGATCGTGGTGATGGACACGTATTCCAGGCCAATGGCCTGGTCCAGCAGGCGCAACAGCGGCACGCCGCAGTTGGTGGTGCAGGACGCGTTGGACACCAGGAGCTCTTCACCGGTCAGGCAATCCTGGTTCACGCCGTAGACGATGGTGGCGTCGACGTCCGCCTCGCTGGCCATCGGCTGGGAAAACAGCACCCGTGGCGCGCCCGCGGCGATGAAACGCTGACCGTCGTCGCGGGTGTTGTAGGCGCCGGAGCATTCAAGCACCAGGTCGACGCCCAGGGACGCCCAATCGATGCCTTCGGGGGTAGCACTGCGCAGGACCTTCACGCAGTCGCCATTGATATGCAGACAATCGCCCTCGACCCGCACTTCGCCGGGGAACCGGCCATGGGTGGAGTCAAAGCGTGTCAGGTATTCGATGCTGGCCATGTCGGCCAGATCGTTGATGGCCACGATCTCGAACCCGGCCTTCGCCCCTCGCTCGAACAACGCCCGGAAGACGCAACGGCCAATGCGGCCGTAGCCGTTGAGTGCAACTTTGTAGGGACGCGGTTGGGGCATGGGGGTTCTCGATAGTCGCGGGGAAACGAATTCGTGTTAACCACGCAAATCTCTGTAGGAGCTGACGAATGAAACGAGGCTGCGATCTTTCCCCTGACGCTTGAATCTCAAGCGAAAGATCAAGATCAAAAGATCGCAGCCTCGCTTCACTCGTCAGCGCCTACAGGAAGTGCGGTGGTCTCGACCACCGCGTCGTGTCTTAGTCTTCCAGCAGCTCTTCCGCCTGACCCAGGATGTTTTCCAGGGTGAAGCCAAACTCCTCGAACAGTGCTGGCGCAGGCGCCGATTCGCCGTAGGTGGTCATGCCGATCACGCGACCTTCCAGGCCCACGTACTTGTACCAGTAATCGGCGTGAGCGGCTTCAATGGCGATCCGCGCGCTGACCTGCAGCGGCAACACCGCTTGCTTGTAGCCGGCGTCCTGGGCGTCGAACACGCTGGTGCATGGCATGGACACCACGCGCACGTTGCGGCCTTGCTCGGTCAGCTTGTCGTAGGCCTGGACGGCCAGGCCGACTTCCGAACCGGTGGCGATCAGGATCAGCTCAGGTTCGCCGATGCAGTCCTTGAGCACATAGCCGCCACGGCTGATGTCGCCGATCTGGCCGGCATCACGGACTTGGTGCTGCAGGTTCTGGCGAGAGAAGATCAGTGCCGATGGACCATCGTTGCGCTCGATGGCGTACTTCCAGGCCACCGCCGACTCCACGGCGTCGCATGGGCGCCAGGTGTCCAGGTTCGGCGTGCAGCGCAGGCTCGCCAGTTGCTCGATCGGCTGGTGAGTCGGGCCGTCTTCGCCCAGGCCGATGGAATCGTGGGTGAACACGTAGAGCACGCGTTTTTTCATCAGGGCCGACATGCGCACGGCGTTGCGAGCGTATTCCATGAACATCAGGAAGGTCGCGCCGTAAGGCACCAGGCCGCCGTGCAGGGCAACGCCGTTCATGATCGCGCTCATGCCGAACTCGCGAACGCCGTAGTACATGTAGTTGCCGCTGGCGTCTTCGGCCGTCACGCCTTTGCAACCTTTCCACAGGGTCAGGTTGGAGCCTGCCAGGTCGGCCGAACCGCCCAGCAGTTCCGGCAGCAGCGGGCCGAAGGCATTCAGGGTGTTCTGGCTGGCCTTGCGGCTGGCGATGGTTTCGCCCTTGGCGGCAACCTCGGCGATGTAGGCAGAGGCTTTCTCGGCGAAGTCGGCCGGCAGCTCGCCGCTGAGGCGACGCACCAGTTCGTTGGCCTGCTCAGGGAATTCAGCGGAGTAGGCAGCAAAGCGCTGGTCCCACTCGGCTTCGGCCGCGCGGCCTTTTTCCTTGGCGTCCCATTCGGCATAGATGTCGGCCGGGATTTCGAACGGACCGTGTTCCCACTTCAGCGCGGCACGGGTCAGGGCGATTTCCTCGGCACCCAATGGCGCGCCGTGACAGTCTTCCTTGCCTTGCTTGTTCGGCGAACCAAAACCGATGGTGGTCTTGCAGCAGATCAGGGTTGGCTGAGCGCTCTTGCGGGCAGTCTCGATGGCGATCTTGATTTCTTCCGGGTCGTGACCGTCGACGTTGCGGATCACCAGCCAGTTGTAGGCTTCGAAGCGCTTGGGCGTGTCGTCGGTGAACCAGCCTTCGACTTCGCCGTCGATGGAGATGCCGTTGTCATCGTAGAAAGCGATCAGCTTGTCCAGGCCCAGGGTGCCGGCCAGGGACGCGACTTCATGGGAAATGCCTTCCATCATGCAGCCATCACCCAGGAAAACGTAGGTGTGGTGGTCGACAACGTTGTGGCCCGGGCGGTTGAACTGCGCGGCCAGGACTTTTTCCGCCAGGGCGAAGCCCACGGCGTTGGCCAGGCCTTGGCCCAGCGGGCCGGTGGTGGTTTCCACGCCAGGGGTGTAGCCGTATTCCGGGTGGCCCGGAGTGCGGCTGTGCAGTTGGCGGAAGTTCTTCAGGTCATCGATCGACAAGTCATAACCGGTCAGGTGCAGCAACGAGTAGATCAACATCGAGCCGTGGCCGTTGGACAGCACGAAGCGGTCACGGTCGGCGAACGAAGGGTTGCTCGGGTTGTGCTTGAGGTAGTCGCGCCACAGCACCTCGGCGATATCCGCCATACCCATGGGGGCGCCGGGATGGCCGCTGTTGGCTTTTTGCACGGCATCCATGCTGAGGGCACGAATGGCATTGGCACGCTCACGACGGCTGGGCATCGCTGATCTCCTGGGTTTTGAATAACGAAACTGAAAAAAGGCGAGCATTTTCCCTCACCCACCCGCCCCGGGGCAATCAGATACTCGTCCAAAGGCGATTTTGCGGTGGATAAAGTCGCATTGGCCAGGTGAAACCTTTCCGCTGATGGTGGGTAGAGTCAAGCACGCAGCTGGAAGTGCCATTTATCGAGCAATATCAAAACTTTTTGATATTGACCTTGCGATGCGCCAGACCCGTCACTAGACTGCCGACCTATGAATTTACGCGTGCCTTCCATTCGCCATGATGACAGCGATGAGCTGGCGGCCCTTTGCAAGGCCGGCGGCGATCCGCTGCGCCTGAATGTATTGCGCGCCCTGGCCAACGACTCGTTCGGCGTACTGGAACTGGCACAGATCTTCGGCATCGGCCAATCTGGCATGAGTCATCACCTCAAGGTACTGGCCCAGGCCGACCTGGTGGCGACACGTCGCGAAGGCAACGCAATTTTCTATCGGCGCGCCCTGCCCCACACCGAGCTGCTGGGTGGCAAGCTGCACGCCGCGCTGCTCGAAGAAGTGGACGAGCTGGACCTGCCGATGGATGTGCAGGACCGCATTGCCCAGGTCCACGGGCAACGCGCCGCCGCCAGCCAGGATTTTTTCGCACGGGTGGCGGAGAAGTTTCGCGCCCAGCAGGATTTGATCGCCGGGCTGCCGCAATACCGTGACAGTGTGGTGGCGCTGCTCGATAAACTGAGTTTCGGACCAGCTGCCACGGCGATAGAAGTCGGCCCCGGCGACGGCGCTTTCCTGCCGGAACTGGCGCGGCGCTTCAATCAGGTGACCGCGCTGGACAACAGCCCGGCGATGCTCGAACTGGCCCGCCAGGTGTGCGAACGCGAATCCCTGGCTAATGTCAGCCTGCAACTGGCCGATGCCCTGAACGGCGTCAGCCTGCGGGCCGATTGCGTTGTATTGAACATGGTGCTTCACCATTTTGCCGCACCGGCCGACGCGCTCAAGCACATGGCCAACCTGCTGCAACCGGGCGGTAGCCTGTTGGTGACAGAGTTATGCAGCCACAACCAGAGTTGGGCCAAGGAGGCCTGCGGAGATCTCTGGCTGGGGTTTGAACAGGACGACCTGGCCCGTTGGGCCACCGCTGCGGGCCTCGTGCCCGGGGAAAGCCTCTATGTAGGCTTACGTAATGGTTTCCAGATTCAGGTCCGCCATTTTCAGCGGCCGGCTGGCGACACTCACCATCGGTAACTTGTAGGAAAACATCGAGATGAGCGAATACTCCCTTTTCACCTCCGAGTCCGTGTCTGAAGGGCATCCGGACAAAATCGCCGACCAGATTTCTGATGCGGTGCTGGACGCCATCATTGCTGAAGACAAGTTCGCCCGCGTGGCGTGCGAGACTCTGGTGAAAACGGGCGTGGCGATCATCGCCGGCGAAGTCACCACCTCGGCCTGGGTCGACCTGGAACAGATCGTTCGCGACGTGATCCTCGGCATCGGCTACAACAGCTCCGACGTCGGCTTCGACGGCGCGACCTGCGGCGTGATGAACATCATCGGCAAGCAGTCCCCGGACATCAACCAGGGCGTTGACCGCGCCAAGCCGGAAGATCAGGGCGCTGGCGACCAAGGCCTGATGTTCGGCTACGCCAGCAACGAAACCGACGTATTGATGCCGGCACCGATCACCTTCTCGCACCAGCTGGTCCAGCGTCAGGCCGAGGCCCGCAAATCCGGCCTGCTGCCTTGGCTGCGCCCGGACGCCAAGTCGCAAGTGACCTGCCGTTATGAAGGCGGCAAGGTCGTTGGCATCGACGCCGTCGTGCTGTCGACCCAGCACAACCCGGAAGTCTCCTATAAAGACCTGCGCGAAGGCGTGATGGAGCTGATCGTCAAGCACGTGCTGCCTGCCGAATTGCTGTCCAAGGACACCCAGTTCCACATCAACCCTACCGGCCAATTCATCATTGGCGGCCCTGTGGGCGACTGCGGCCTGACCGGTCGCAAGATCATCGTCGACAGCTACGGCGGCATGGCCCGTCACGGCGGCGGCGCGTTCTCCGGCAAGGATCCGTCCAAGGTTGACCGTTCGGCGGCGTACGCCGGCCGTTATGTCGCCAAGAACATCGTTGCCGCCGGCCTGGCCGAGCGTTGCGAGATCCAGGTGTCCTACGCCATCGGCGTCGCCCAGCCTACGTCGATTTCGCTGAACACTTTCGGCACCGGCAAGATTGGCGACGACAAGATCATCCAGCTGGTGCGTGAAGTGTTCGACCTGCGCCCATACGCGATCACCACCATGCTTGACCTGCTGCACCCGATGTACCAGGACACCGCAGCCTACGGCCACTTCGGTCGCACGCCGCAGACCAAGACCGTGGGCGACGACACCTTCACCACGTTCACCTGGGAAAAAACCGACCGCGCCGACGCCCTGCGCGCCGCTGCCGGCCTGTAATACCGGCGTGTAGAGAAAAGCCCCTGGCGACTCGCTCGCCAGGGGCTTTTTCATGCCTTGAAGATCACCACCAAAGCCTGTGGCGAGGGCTTGCTCCCGCTGGGCTCTGTAGGAGCTGCCGAAGACTCGGGCCGCGTTCGGACGATCTTTTGATCTTTCGCTTGAGACTCAAGTGTCCGGAGAAAAATCGCAGCCTCGTTGCACTCGACAGCTCCTACAACGCCCCCCAGCGGGGGCAAGCTCCCTCGCCACAAAGGCTTAGCGCAATATTCAAGCCCGCCGTGCCACCAGCAAAAACGAAGCCGCACTGGCCAGCAGCCCCGCACACATCCGATTGAACAGGCGCTTGCCACTCGGTCGGGCGAACAGCCGTCGCGCGTAAATACCCATGTAGCAATACAAGCCGATGGCGATGCACTCCAGTGCCAGGAACAAACCACCCAGCACGGCGAATTGTTGAGTGACGGTGCCTGTACGGTCGACGAATTGCGGCAGGAACGCGGTAAACAACAGGATCGCCTTCGGATTGCCGATCGCCACCAGGAACTCCTGGCGCGCCAGGCTGGCCATGCTCATGGAAACGCTCGTCGCCTCGCCACTGGTTTCAGGCTGCGCGCGCCACAACTGCACGGCGAGGTAGAAAAGATAGCCAGCGCCAACCAGCTTGATGCCCAGGAACAACAGTTCCGAGGTGTGCAGCACCGCCGTCAGCCCCACCGCCGCCAGGGCAATCATGATGGCAAAGGCCACCAGTCGACCGATACCGCCACTGCACGCCCGGACGAAGCCATAACGCGAGGCGTTGCTGATCGACAGCAGGTTGTTCGGGCCCGGCGCCATGTTCAGCGCGAAGCAGGCCGGGATGAAGACAGCGAGGGTCGTCAGGTCCATCGGTTGCACTCTTGGCAGAGCGGATCGAGCGTCCATTGTGCACCGCTCATCGATGGGTTCAAGGGACAGTTGCGCAGCCAGATCGGCCGGGACTGTACCGTCGGCCCTTCGCCTTCAGCTTCGCAAAACCCGGTAACGCTATGGGTCTCGCGACTTTTCGCGCAGTGGCTAGCCTTCAGGGACCCAACCCAGCAAGGATGCTTCGATGCCACCGTCTTTGTATGCAATCGCCTGCCTGATATTCATCGCCATACCCGCAATGGCCACACCTTGTCCCGACTGGCCCACGGAGCGTGCCCACGCCGAAGTCGCTGCGCTGCAACAGCAAATCGACACATGGGACGACAGCTATCACCGCCTCGGCCAATCCCAGGTGGCCGACGAACTCTACGATCAGTCCCGCACGCAGTTGAGCCAGTGGCGCAGTTGCTTCAGTCTTCCGGCAATCGATAATCCCCTGCGCTCAGCGGGCGGAACGGTGCGGCACCCGGTCGTCCATACCGGCCTGGAGAAACTCAAGGATGCCGATGCCGTCGGTGCGTGGCTGCGCGGTCGAAAAGACGTCTGGGCCCAACCGAAGGTCGATGGCGTGGCGGTGACGCTGGTGTATCGAAAGGGCCATCTGTATCAGGCGATCAGTCGCGGTGACGGCGTCCTGGGGCACGACTGGACCATTAACTCGCGAAAGATCCGCGCCATTCCCCAGCGACTGCGCCAGCCTGTGGACCTGGTCGTCCAGGGCGAGTTGTACTGGCGCCAGGAGGCCCATGTCCAGGCCGACCGTGGCAGCGTAAACGCCCGCGGGACCATGGCGGGCTTGATGGCCCGCAGCAACCTGACGACGCAGGACGGGATTGATACGGGCCTGTTTGTCTGGGACTGGCCTGAAGGGCCAGCCACCCTGACCGAGCGGATGGCCGCGCTGGATGAGCTGGGCTTCGCGGGCACCCTCGACTACAACCAACCTGTCCGGGACCTCGCCGATGCCGAACGGTGGCGTGACCATTGGTATCGCACCCCGCTGCCATTCGCCAGCGACGGGATCGTCTTGCGCCAGAGCCGCCGCCCTCCGGCCGATCGTTGGCAGGCCCGGGCACCGTTCTGGAGCGTGGCCTGGAAATACCCGTACGCCCAAGCCATGGCCGAAGTCCGCAAGATCAACTTCAAGATCGGTCGCACGGGACGCATCACCCCCGTACTGGAACTTGAACGCATCCGACTCGACGATCGATGGATTCGCCGGGTGAGCGTCAGCTCCCTCAAGCGCTGGGAAGAGATGGATATCCGACCCGGCGACCGGGTCGCCATCAGCCTGGCCGGGTTAACCATCCCGCGCCTCGATGAGGTCGTCCTTCGCAGCCTCGAACGCCAGGAAGTCAACGCGCCCGCCGCAGCCGACCATCATTTCCTGAGCTGCTGGCGACCGACGCCCGGCTGTGAGAGCCAATTCCTCGCGCGACTGAACTGGCTCAGCGGCAAGAATGGCCTCGCCCTGCCCCATGTCGGTCCCGGCACCTGGGAAAAGCTCCTGGCCGCTGGTCGACTCGACGGATTGCTGGATTGGTTGACCCTCGATGCCGCCGAGCTTGCTACCATGGCCGGCTTCGGCGAGCGCAACAGCGCCCGCCTGCTTGCCAGCCTCGACAGCGCCCGGCAGCGGCCCTTTCGTCAATGGCTAAAGGCCCTTGGCCTGCCGCCCACTGCCAATGCGCGGCTGGACGGGCCGTGGCAGGCGCTGGCCGAACGCAGCACTGAACAATGGCAAGCCGAAGCCGGCATCGGGCCGGGACGCGCCGCGCAACTGAGCGCTTTTTTTCGCGACCCGCAGGTGCTGGCCTTGAGTGAGATATTACGCACCGCCGGGGTCGATGGTTTTTAATCCGCCCCCCACGGTTGAACCCAAGGGGCGACTACGCGTTCCAACTGCGCATCTGTACCGACCGCCCGCGAGTTTTATGGAGTTGTTATGAATTTCCTGCCTTCTGTTGCCCTGCTGGTGCTATGCAGCGCCATGGCCACCTTTTCATCGGCGGACGAGCAAACCCCGGAGCTCACCGGTTGCGCAGCCAAACGCCAAGGCATCATCAATCAGATCGAACTGGCCAAATCACGGGGCAACCAGGAACAGCAGGCGGGCCTCGAAACGGCACTGGACGAAGTCACGACCCATTGCACGGATGCCTCCCTGCGCAAGGAGCGCGAGAACAAAGTGCTCGAAGCCAAGCATGAAGTCAGTCGTCGCCAGGCCGACCTGGACAAGGCGATGAAAAAAGGCGACGCGGAAA
Organism: Pseudomonas sp. T1.Ur; assembly: GCF_023516725.1. Taxonomy (NCBI): domain Bacteria; kingdom Pseudomonadati; phylum Pseudomonadota; class Gammaproteobacteria; order Pseudomonadales; family Pseudomonadaceae; genus Pseudomonas; species Pseudomonas sp. T1.Ur. Next base: position 6,091,950 of record NZ_JAMGSN010000001.1, on the reverse strand, counting down.
GAATCAACAAGCGCAAGGACAAACTGGCAGCGTCCCGCAAGGAATTGCAGGAAGCCGTGGATGAGTTGGATAAGTAGGGCCTAGCTGCAAGTTTCTAGCTGCAAGCTGCAAGTTCAAAGCGCCACACTTGCAGCTTTCAGCTTGCAGCTGCTCCACCATCAATGATCCCGAAACTCTTTATGACAGGCACTGCACGCATCTTCGACCTTTTGCACCACGGGGCCCAGATAGCTGGCCTTGTAGGGCTGGACTTGGCTTCCGGTGACCAATTCACCGGTCGCCGCCTCAAGGTTACGGGCCAGCTCCTGGAAGCGCGCCTGTTTTTTCCAAACCTCATCCGTGGCGCTGGTATGGTCTGCTTCACGTACTGGCGGAAAGTGCTTCCAGGGCTCGCGGGACAGTTGATCCAGCTTTACCGCACCCTCGGCAAAACGCGCGCCATCGAACGGGACGCGGCCGCGCAGCATGCCGCCCAAGTCTTCGTTGGTCTTGAGCATCTGCTTGAAAATCGCCTTGCGCTGGCCCAGGGGAGAATTGGGATCGACACCGCCGCAAGCGGACAGCAGCAAGCAGGCCAGTACGGTCACGGAAAATCGTTTTACAAACATCTCGGCCTCGGGGCAGGAAACGGCCGCCAGTATCCTCGGGTCATCGGCAAAGGCCAATGGCCCTATCAACATTACGGGTTGTCGAGCGCCTGAAAACGCTGGGAAACCACAAGGAAATCTTCATGAACAGCCGCACCAAGCCCTGGCACAAAGGCCTGGCACTGACCCTACCGCTGATTGCGCTACTGGCTGGCTGCAATCGCGGCGAAAAAGTCGAAGAGCCCCAGACGCACGCCGTCGCGACTTATGCCAGTGCCCCTTGGGATGCGCTGCCAGCGGTATCCGATGAAGACCTGCTGGCCGGCTTCGGTGCCTGGCGCAGCGCTTGCACCCGGCTCAAGGCAGACGCAACCTGGGGCCCAACCTGCGCGGCTGCCGCCAATGTGCCGCAAACCGCAAAGGCCGTGCGCAATTTCTTGAAGCAGAACCTGGACGTCTATGGCCTGCGCTCGGGCGATAACAGCCCCAACGGCCTGATTACCGGCTACTACGAGCCGGTCTACCCCGGCAGCCTCACCCAGACCGCGAAGGCGAATATTCCGGTCTATGGCGTACCGGACGACATGATCATCGTGTCCCTGGACAGCATTTATCCGGAGCTGAAGGGCAAGCGCCTGCGCGGTCGCCTCGAAGGCCGGGTGCTCAAGCCTTACGACGACGCCGCCACCATCGAAACCAAGGGCGTGAAGGCGCCGGTTATCGCCTGGCTGACGGACCCGATGAACCTGCAATTCCTGCAGATCCAGGGTTCGGGACGCATTCGGCTTGATGACGGCCGCCAGGTGCGCATCGGCTATGCCGACCAGAACGGCCACCCGTATCGGCCCATTGGCCGCTGGTTGGTTGAACAGGGGGAGCTGAAAAAGGAAGACGTGACCATGGGCACCATCAGCGCCTGGGCCAAGGCCAACCCCCACCGCATTCCTGAATTGCTGGGCAGCAACCCCAGCTATGTGTTCTTCAACCGCAACCCCGACAGCAACGAAGGCCCGCGAGGCTCGTTGAACGTACCGCTCACCGCCGGCTACAGCGTAGCGGTAGATCGCAAGGTCATTCCGTTGGGCAGCCTGTTGTGGCTGTCCACCACACGCCCCGACGGCAGCGCCTTGAACCGCCCCGTCGCCGCCCAGGATACGGGCGGGGCCATTGCCGGCGAAGTAAGGGCCGACTTGTTCTGGGGCACGGGCGAAACGGCCGGGCAACTGGCCGGGGACATGAAGCAACAGGGGCAGATCTGGATGCTCTGGCCCAAGGGCATGGCGTTGCCGCAAGTGCCGCAGGTGGCGAACGCCGTTACCGCCAATCCCTAGAATCCCAATCGCGAGCAGGCTCGCCCCCACTTTGGATCGGGTGTGTACACAAAATAGGTATTCACCCAGATCAACTGTGGGAGCGAGCTTGCTCGCGAAGAGGCCCGCACAGACGCCAGAAATTCACCAGCCAGATTCAGACCGAAACAAAAAAGAAACTCAGCACCAACCCCACCCCCACGAACCACACCAGCGAACGCAGGATCGCCCAGTCCGCCAGATAGCAAATGATGTAGAGCAGGCGACTGGTGATGAACAGTACCGCCAGCACGTTGATCGTCACCAGTTCGGCGTTACCGGCCAGGTGCGCGACGATCACCGCTGCGGCAAAGAACGGGGCGATCTCGAAACTGTTCAATTGCGCGGCATAGGCACGCCGGGGAGCGCCTTCAAGTGAGTCGAGAAAGTCCCGGGGGTCGTGGTTATCCTGCAGCCTGTATCTTCCACCCGCCTTGGCGATGCCGATACACAGGTAAGGCAGGATGAAAGCGATCAAAACACACCACAGGGCAACCGTCATACCGCATTTTCCTTTTTGAGTTTTATAGAGAATCGAGAGTCGGCCATTGCTTAGAATTTCATGACCAGCATGCCAACCAGCACCAGCCCGCAGGCTAAGAGTCGCGGCCGGCCGAAAGGTTCTTTCAGGTAGCGCATGCCGAAGAGCACCACCAGCATCACGCTGATCTCCCGCAGCGCCGCCGCTTCGGCGATCGAGCCCAGTTGCATCGCCCACAGCACCAGAGCGTAGCTGAACAATACACAGAACCCGACCGCCAGCCCCAAGCGCCACTGTTCACGCCAGAACAGCATGAACGCCGGTCGTTTGCCGACCAGCGCCAACAGAGGAAACGGCCAGGCACTGAGCAGCGTGATCCAGACCAGGTAATCCAGCGGATGAGGCCAGCGGCGCAGGGCCTGGCCATCGATGAAGGTGTAGCCGCCGATGCACAGGCCGATCAGCGCGACCACCGGCAGCATCGACCAGGGCAGCCGCTCGCCACCACCGCCCTGCCACAACAGGCACAGCATGCCGAACGGTATCAGCAGGATGCCGATGATCTGTTGCGTCGTCAGGACTTCACCGGCAAACATCAGCGTCAGGGCCAGCACCACGAGCGGAGAGAGGCCGCGCATCAAGGGATAGACCAGGCCCAGGTCACCGACCCGATAAGCCTGGATCAGCAAATAGCGGTACAACAGTTCGAATGCAGCCGACGCCAGGATCCATGGCCAGATTTCCAGCGGCGGCCATTCCACGAAGCCCACCGCCAATGCCACGAACAGCAACGCGACAGTGTCCATGCACGCCACCACCAGCCACCGCTCGCCGCTGAACTTGATCAGCGTATTCCATGCCGCATGCAACAGCGCCGCGACCAATACCAACACCGTTGCCAGCACGGCACGCTCCTTGTCTTGTCCCACCGCCCCGTAGGAGCCGTAGGAGCCGTAGGAGCTGTCGAGTGCAACGAGGCTGCGATCTTTCCACTGACAATTGAGTCTGGAGTGAAAGATCAAAAGATCGCAGCCTCGTTGCACTCGACAGCTCCTACAGCTCCTACAGCTCCTACAGCTCCTACGCTCAGTAAGACTCATGAATTGATCCGCTATCGTTTATACTGCAAACCGACCACGCCGCACTTCAGTTGCGCATAGATCAATACCAATAATTCTGCCTGCCGCCCGTTCAATCGAACCAAGGCGCCGGCATGCGTATGCCTGATCCGAGCGTCAAGACTACAGACAGAGACCTTGCGCATGCCACTTGCTTTGCTTGCTTTGGCCGTCGCCGCTTTCGGCATCGGCACGACTGAATTCGTCATCATGGGGCTGCTGCCCGATGTCGCCCGGGACCTGGCCGTGAGCATTCCCCAGGCCGGGCTGTTGATCACCGGTTATGCCCTGGGGGTGGTATTTGGCGCGCCGATCCTGGCGATCGGCACCGCGAACATGCCGCGCAAGGCCACGTTGCTGGGCATGACGCTGATGTTCATCCTCGGCAATGTGCTGTGTGCCCTGGCCCCGAACTACACCACGCTGATGGCCGCCCGGGTCATTACTGCGCTGTGCCACGGAGCGTTCTTTGGCATCGGTTCGGTGGTGGCGGCCGGGTTGGTGGCGCCGAACAAACGGGCCCAGGCGATTGCCATGATGTTCACCGGCCTGACCCTGGCAAACGTGCTGGGCGTACCGCTGGGCACGGCTTTGGGGCAATACGCCGGCTGGCGTTCGACGTTCTGGGCGGTATCGGTGATCGGCGTGATCGCCGCCATCGCCCAATGGGTCTGGCTGCCCAAGGAAATCCCCATGGAGAGGGCCAACCTGGCCAGCGAATTCAAGGTGCTGGGCAAGGTCAACGTGTTGCTGGCCCTGGGCATGAGCGTACTGGCCTCCACCAGCTTGTTCAGCGTGTTCACCTACATCGCGCCGATTCTTCAGGACATCACCGGTGTCAGCCCCCACGGCATCACCGTCATGCTGCTGTTGTTCGGTGTGGGCCTGACAGCAGGCAGTTTCCTCGGCGGGCGCCTGGCGGACCGACGCCTGCTGCCTTCGCTGGTGGGCATGGCCCTGGCCGTGGTGCTGGTGCTGGCCGCGTTCAGCCAGACCAGCCAGTCGGTGATTCCGGCGGCGATCACCTTGGTGCTGTGGGGCATCTTCGCCTTTGCCCTGTGCCCGATCCTGCAACTGCTGATCATAGACCAGGCCTTTGAGGCGCCGAACCTCGGCTCGACCCTGAACCAGAGTGCCTTCAACCTCGGCAACGCGGCCGGGGCGTGGATGGGTGGGTTGGTCGTCGCCAGTGGTGCCGACCTGGCGGATTTGCCGTGGACCGGGGCATTCGTCAGCGGCCTCACGGTATTGACCGCCTTGTTCTTTATCCATCGGCAACGACGCCTGGCGGCCGTCGTTGTTTGAGAGGCTGGGAAATCGGCCCTGCCCATGAGTGAATGGGCGACGCGTTCATTGCGAAATTTTCCCCATTCATGCGGGCTGTTTTTACCTATCCTCCAAAAGCCTTGTTCCAGAGCGCTTGCCATTGAAATCCGCCGAGGGCAGTTTGCAGCCGACGGATGTATGTCCATTTGAGTCGCAAGGCAATCAGCCGGGTAATTTTGCTTAGAGTTCGGTCCCCCCAAGTACAAGGACGACCAGAATGCTAGGCCCAATCTCGCAACAATCTCTCTCCCTTAGCTTTTCCAAGAACAGCGACCATACCGTAAAACAGGCGAATCCCGGAGATGCCCGCCTACTGGTTGACCGCGCTACAGACCGGTCTATATCCATCATTCGACATGGCGACGGTAGCATCGAAGTCACTATGAATCGCCCTACCATTAGCGACCTGATCCTCAGTGGCGGTGGCGCCAAGGGAGTGGCCTATTCCGGACTCCTCAAAACCCTCGAAGCCAACGGCCTCATGGACAATATCAGAACGATTTCAGGCTCCTCTGCGGGGGCCATCTCGGCCGCCGTACTCGCCAGCGGCATGAGTCATGCGCGTTTCGACCAGATCCTTGACGATATTCCCCTCACGTCCTTGCTCGACAGCACCAACGTTATCGTCAAAGCACTCCAGAATGTCTCGTCGAAGCTGGGCGAAAAACTGAAAAACGTTCCGCTGGCGCAATTGCTGTGTGATCTGTTGCCGCGCCTGGGTTCCAAGGGGATGCCGCTGGAGAACTTGATTCGGGAGGAATCCTGCAAGGCGCTTCTGCAACGCTGCAAAGATCACCCGGAACCTCTTTCCAAAGAGGCACAACAAGCCGTAGCCAATGTGGAAAAGAACCAATACGTCACCTTCGCCGACCTGGCCGTCCTGAGCAAAGAAATCCTACAGATCAAGACCGTGGAAATCACCGGCACCGGCATGTTCGAGGAAGGCACGCAATTAGTGGTGTTCAGCGAGCAAACCACGCCTGACATGGACATTGCCGTGGCCGCGCATATCTCCGCGTCGCTGCCGGTGGTGTTCAGCAAGCTGACGCAGCAAGGACTACCCTTCCAACAGAACGACGAGAAACGCATTGAAACCACGGCATGTGCCGATGGCGGCATCCTGAACAACACACCGGTACCTGACATCTATAAGCCGGCGACCTCCATGAGCCCGATCCCGGACAGCGAGTCTTTGATTCTGGTATTCGAGGCGGAAGAATCGAACCAGCAAAACCAGCGAGGCACGGGCGTCACGGCCCTGATCGACAGATTTCTCGATGCACCCCATACGGCCAGCTCTGTATGGAATGCCGAACAACTGAAGCGCTTTGCCGACCAGACCGTCGTCGTGCCGCTGAAATCCAATAAAGGTGATTACAGCGGCCTGTTGAGCGGGACAGTCAACTTCAGCATGTCCAAGGAGATCAAGGATCATCTCCAGGATGAACTGCGCAAGAAAGTCCAAACCCACCTGAAAGAGCACAACGCCACTCAACAAACCTTTTCGTTTGCCTCGATCGAGGACGCCCTGCTGGCGTTGGGCGACAAAGAGTTCGAGCAACTGAGCATAGAACTGGAGGACGACGAAACCTGCGCCGAGGCGATCACCTTCAGGCACCACGCACAACGGGCGTTGACGCAATTGAAGGAAGCGATCCAAGAGGCCAACAAGGCATCCACCAAACTTGAACCTACCCCACAGATGCACATGGCCATCTGGACCCTCGATCAGCTTGCGGACCAGTCCGGCAGGCTGGAATGGCTGGCAAAACGCCTCAATCACGGCAATGACCCGGACTTCATGCAGTTCCTCCAGGCCGCCGCCGAGTGGGACAGAGGCGCGCCCAGCGCCATTTCCGAGGTGACCGGTCACGCTGTCGAGAAAATGCACCTGCACGACCTTGCCACGCGCATCCATAACGTCGTGCAGCACGCGCTCAATCCCGCGCTTTTTTTCGGCGGCCAGCCCGATGCGAACATCAAACTGATCCAAGGTACCATTCGAGACCTGAAGGAGGCTCGCAGCCACCAGGCGTTCAATGACTCGCTTGAGCGGGTTATCGCGAACTACAAGTCGCGCTACACGGGGATGCTCAATCCCAAGTCACAAACTCGCGAGACCCTGCGCAACATGCAATTCAAATAACCACCGCTCAGGCCTGAGAGCCTGGGATCAGGCTCCTGCCTACTCGGAGTCGCTGCGCTGCGCAGGCGCAGCGGATGGTTTGTCTTTGGGCAGGCCAACCTCACTGCGAATCTGTGCATGGCTGATCAACGCAAAGATAAAACTTCCACCGACGATGTTGCCTGCCAACGTCGGCCCGGCAAACACCATCCAGAAGTCCTCCCAGGACAACTGGCCGGCGAACACCAGGTACGACACTTCGGCCGAACCGACGACGATGTGGGTGAAATCCCCAAGCGCCATGAGGTAGGTGATCAAGATAATGATCCACATCTTGGCGCTTTCCATGGACGGGATCATCCAGACCATGGTGGCGATCATCCAGCCGGAAATGATGCCCTTGGCGAACATCTGGCCGGTGTCGTTTTCCATGACCTTGCGGCCGATTTCCAGGAAAGCCTGGTCGGTGCGCTGATCGAAGATCGGCAAGTGCAACATCACGTAGGCCACCAGCAAGGTGCCGCACAGGTTGCCCACCAGCACCACGCCCCAGAGCCGCAACAGCCGGCCGAAGTTACCCAGCGTGGGGTTGCTCATGATCGGCAGCACGGCGGTCAGGGTGTTTTCTGTGAACAGTTGCTGGCGGGCCAGGATCACCGCAAGAAAGCCGGCGCAGTAACCGAAACTGGCGATCACCTTGAAGCCTTCGTGGTCCGGCAGCCGGGAGTTGAGCAACCCCATCGCCATCAGCGACAGGCCCATGGTTAAACCCGCCGCCAGGGCCGACCACCAGAGCGCGGCGATACTGCGCTCCAGCTCCTGATTGCCCTGGGTGCGGATGATTTCGTGCAGCACCGCAGCCCGCGGGGGCTGGTTGCGGTCGACTTCGTGCTGTTCCTGGGCTGAAAGGTCAGGGGTCTTGCCTTCTTCATGGGTGTCCATACAGCTCCTGAACCGGTGGCGTGATGTACCTACGACACGCGGCGATCCGCGCTGTTCAGTGACCTCAGCCTGAAACCGCTATCGCGAGCAGGCTCGCTCCCACAGGGGGACGGCGGTGAACACAAATCGGGTGATCACCCCGGGCCCCTTGTGGGAGCGAGCTTGCTCGCGATAGCAGCGCCGCCGATCTCACTCGACGACAGCATCCTTGAACTGATCCTTGACGTATTTGATCTCGGTCCGCCCGTGAGGCGCGGGCAGGCCGTCTTCGCCGAGGTTGACGAAGACCATCTTCTCCACGGTCAGGATGCTCTTGCGGGTGATCTTGTTGCGCACTTCGCACGTCAGGGTGATGGAGGTGCGACCGAACTCGGTGGCGGTGATGCCCAGTTCAATGATGTCGCCCTGGCGCGAAGCACTGACGAAATTGATTTCCGAGATGTACTTGGTGACCACGCGCTGGTTACCCAGTTGGACGATGGCATAGATGGCCGCCTCTTCGTCGATCCAGCGCAACAGGCTGCCGCCGAACAGTGTGCCGTTGGGATTGAGGTCTTCGGGCTTGACCCATTTGCGGGTGTGGAAATTCATGATGGCTCCTGAGCGGCAAGCTTTAAGCTTCAAGCGGCAAGAAAAGAGCATTTGCGCTTTTAACTTGCGGCTTACAGCTTGCAGCTTGTCGCTGCCCCCTTGCAACTATCCAGTCAAAGCCAGCTATAATCGCCCCCGTTTCATCGGCCCACGCTTTGGGCCGCTCCCGCCACCTGTCCGAGGGGCGCTGCAGCAGGCTCGACCTGTCAGGCTCGGATGGGGCGTTGCCCGTACGGGGCTCCTCGTACAGGCACTAAACGCACAACGGCGCCCATTCGCATACATTACGAATGGAGACTCTTCATGAGCGCTGTTATCACGCCTGCCGATTTTACCGACTACAAAGTCGCCGACATGTCCCTGGCTGCCTGGGGCCGTCGCGAAATCATCATCGCCGAATCCGAAATGCCAGCCCTGATGGGCCTGCGTCGCAAATACTCTGGCGAACAGCCATTGAAAGGCGCAAAAATCCTCGGCTGCATCCACATGACCATCCAGACCGCCGTGCTGATCGAAACCCTGGTTGCCCTGGGTGCCGAAGTGCGCTGGTCGTCCTGCAACATTTTCTCGACCCAGGACCAGGCCGCTGCCGCCATCGCCGCTGCCGGTATCCCGGTGTTCGCCTGGAAAGGCGAGACCGAGCAAGAGTACGAGTGGTGCCTGGAGCAGACCATCCTCAAGGATGGCCAGCCATGGGACACCAACATGATCCTCGACGACGGCGGCGACCTGACCGAGCTGCTGCACAAGAAATACCCGGCCGTACTGGACAAGGTCCACGGCGTGACCGAAGAAACCACCACCGGCGTACACCGTCTGCTGGACATGCTGGCCAAGGGCGAGCTGAAGATCCCGGCCATCAACGTCAACGACTCGGTGACCAAGAGCAAGAACGACAACAAGTACGGCTGCCGTCACAGCCTCAACGACGCCATCAAGCGCGGCACCGACCACCTGTTGTCGGGCAAGCAGGCGCTGGTGATCGGCTACGGTGACGTGGGCAAGGGTTCGGCCCAGTCCCTGCGCCAGGAAGGCATGATCGTCAAGGTCTCCGAAGTCGACCCGATCTGCGCCATGCAAGCCTGCATGGACGGCTTCGAGCTGGTTTCGCCGTTCATCGACGGGATCAACGACGGCACCGAGGGCAGCATCGACAAGGCCCTGCTGGGCAAGATCGACCTGATCGTGACCACCACCGGCAACGTCAATGTCTGCGATGCCAACATGCTCAAGGCCCTGAAAAAGCGCGCCGTGGTCTGCAACATTGGTCACTTCGACAATGAAATCGACACCGCTTTCATGCGCAAGAACTGGGCATGGGAAGAAGTGAAGCCACAGGTCCACAAGGTTCACCGCACTGGCGCTGGCAGCTTCGACCCACAGAACGACGACTACCTGATCCTGCTGGCCGAAGGCCGCCTGGTTAACCTGGGCAATGCCACCGGTCACCCGAGCCGCATCATGGACGGTTCGTTCGCCAACCAGGTCCTGGCCCAGATCTTCCTGTTCGGCCAGAAATATGCCGACCTGTCGCCAGCCCAGAAAGCCGAGCGCCTGACCGTGGAAGTATTGCCGAAGAAACTCGACGAAGAAGTGGCCCTGGAAATGGTCCGCGGTTTCGGCGGCGTGGTCACCAAGCTGACCAAGCAACAGGCTGACTACATCGGCGTTACCGTCGAAGGTCCGTTCAAGCCGCACGCTTATAGGTATTGACAGCAGCTGCAAGCCTTGAGCTTCAAGCGGCAAGTAAGAGCAGGTTGTTTACTTGCGATTTGAGGCTTGGGGCTTACTTCTTTATCGCAATTACGCAGCCGCGAGCTGCAAGCTTATAAGCACTGGAATTCGGCGCACCGCCCTCTTGCAGCTTATGGCTTGCAGCTTGCCGCTGGGAGCCCCGACCATGTCCCAAGACCGTCGCTACAGCTTCGAGTTCTTCCCGACGAAGACCGATGCTGGGCATGAAAAGCTGATCGCCACTGCTCGCCAGCTGGCAAGCTACAACCCTGATTTTTTCTCCTGCACCTACGGCGCCGGCGGTTCGACCCGTGACCGTACGCTGAATACCGTGCTGCAGCTCGAAAGCGAAGTCAAAGTCCCGGCCGCGCCGCACTTGTCCTGCGTGGGTGACAGCAAGGACGACCTGCGCAGCCTGCTGGCCCAATACAAGGCCGCAGGGATCAAGCGCATCGTAGCCCTGCGCGGCGACCTGCCGTCGGGCATGGGCATGGCCAGCGGCGAGCTGCGCCACGCCAATGAGCTGGTTGAGTTCATTCGCGAAGAAACCGGCGAGCACTTTCACATTGAAATCGCCGCTTATCCGGAGATGCACCCCCAGGCGCGCAATTTCGAAGATGATTTGCGCAACTTCGTGCGCAAGGCCAACGCCGGCGCCAGCAGCGCAATCACCCAGTATTTCTTCAACGCCGACAGCTATTTCTATTTTGTCGAACGCGTTCGCCAGATGGGCGTCGAGATTCCGGTAGTGCCGGGAATCATGCCAATCACCAACTACAGCAAGCTGGCACGCTTCTCTGATGCCTGCGGCGCGGAGATCCCGCGCTGGATCCGCAAGCAACTGGAAGCCTACGGCGACGACACCGCCAGCATCCAGCGCTTCGGTGAAGAGGTCATCACGCAGATGTGTGAACGCTTGCTACAAGGCGGCGCACCGGGGCTGCACTTCTATACCCTGAACCAGGCAGAGCCTAGCCTCGCGGTGTGGAACAATCTCAAGCTGCCGCGTTAAAGCCAACTTGAGGTGATATACGCAAAGGCCCTGGCACAACCAGGGCCTTTTTTGGTCCAGTCCAAGCGAAGCCCCCAGCCCGCGTGCCAGAGCGCTCTAGCTATTTGACAGGCTCTCGTCGTAACCTCCGGTCATGCCTGTAATCGCCCGTTTAACGACACTTTTTCTCTTGTGCCTGAGCTTCGCTGCCCAGGCCGAGAAGTTGCGCATTGTCACCGAACCCTGGGCCCCCTATGTCTACGAGGAAAACGGCAAGATCCTCGGCTTGGACTATGAAACAACAGCCATCGTCTTCAAGCGCCTGGGCATCGACGTCGAATGGCAACTGCTGCCCTGGAAGCGCTGCCTGGCGATGCTGGAACAAGGGTTGGCGGACGGTGCGCTGGACATCTTCCACAGCGACGAGCGCGACGCCCTGCTGCTTTACCCCAGCGAACCGCTGTCGGACGTCGAGTTTGTGATGTTCTATGCCAATGCCCGGCCTCATCCATTTCGTACGCTCGATGAACTCGATGGACTGACCGTGGGGACCTCGCCAGGCTATCTGTATAGCGAGGCCTTCAGGGAATCGTCCCGATTCAAACGGGAGACTGCGCCCACTCACGAAGCCAACTTCGGCAAATTGCAATTGGGTCGGATCGACCTGCTCATTACCGACCGCCGGGTGGGCCGACATGTACTCAAGGCGCTGCAACTAGGCGACCAGATCACGGAGAACCCTTTGGTCGTCAGCCGTCAAAGCCAATACCTGGCGGTACGGCGCAAGGCCGGCATGGATTTGCTCGTGCAACGCTTCGGCGCTGAACTCAAGCGTTTCAAGCATGAGCCGGCCTACGCCGAACTGAGCGCTCGATATGGCGCGGGCACCACTGCCAACGTTGCGCCGCGCGACACCGTGCCACGCTGAAATACGCCGTTGAGCAGCAGGAAAGCAGCGCAAGGCGATTGCTCTGTTATACTCCGGCCTTCCCGCCAGGCTCACGCCCGGACGCCCGGTCTTGCAAAAGGCATCCCGACACCGCTACAGCGCAGCTTCCAGCCCGCGCGAGCCCTGTCCGGACTTGTCTTCCAGACCCGGCAGGACCGGACGGGATGAGGTCTCTGATCGACCGCATTCACGCCAGGCAAGACTATCCCATTGGGCCAGGCCCTCACTAAAAACAGGATTACTCATGTCCTTTGCTTCCCTCGGTCTCTCCGAGGCTTTAGTCGGCGCCATCGAAGCCGCCGGCTACACCCAGCCTACCCCGGTGCAACAGCGGGCCATCCCCGCCGTGTTGCAAGGTCGCGACCTGATGGTCGCCGCACAGACAGGTACGGGCAAGACCGGCGGTTTCGCCCTTCCAATCCTGGAGCGGCTGTTCCCGAACGGTCACCCGGACAAATCCCAGCGTCATGGCCCGCGCCAACCGCGCGTACTGGTCCTGACGCCTACCCGCGAACTGGCGGCCCAGGTGCACGAGAGCTTCAAGGTCTACGCTCGCGACCTGAAATTCGTCAGTGCCTGCATTTTTGGCGGTGTCGGCATGAACCCGCAGGTCCAGGCCATGGCGCGCGGCGTCGACGTGCTGGTGGCCTGCCCCGGTCGCCTGCTGGACCTCGCCGGGCAAGGCAGCGTCGATCTGTCCCACGTGGAAATCCTCGTGCTGGACGAAGCCGACCGCATGCTCGACATGGGTTTTGTCCATGATGTGAAGAAAGTCCTGGCCCGCCTTCCAGCCAAGCGCCAGAACCTGCTGTTTTCGGCGACCTTCTCCAAGGACATCACCGACCTGGCCGGCAAGCTGTTGCACAACCCGGAACGCATCGAAGTCACGCCGCCGAACACCACGGTCGAGCGCATTGAACAACGCGTATTCCGCCTTCCTGCCAGCCACAAGCGTGCCCTGCTGGCGCACCTGATCACCACGGGCGCCTGGGAACAGGTCCTGGTTTTCACCCGCACCAAGCATGGCGCCAACCGCCTGGCCGAGTACCTGGACAAACACGGCCTGCCCGCCGTGGCGATCCATGGCAACAAGAGCCAGAACGCTCGTACCAAGGCCTTGGCTGACTTCAAGGCTGGCGAAGTGCGCATCCTGGTGGCCACCGACATCGCCGCCCGCGGCCTGGACATCGACCAGTTGCCCCACGTCGTCAACTTCGAGTTGCCGAACGTCGATGAAGACTATGTCCACCGCATCGGCCGTACTGGCCGGGCCGGTCGTTCGGGCGAAGCGATTTCCCTGGTCGCGCCGGACGAGGAAAAGCTGCTCAAGAGCATTGAGCGCATGACCAAGCAGAAGATTCCCGACGGCGACCTGATGGGCTTCGATGCCAGCACGATCGAGGCCGAGAAGCCTGAAGTGCGCGAGCGTCCGGACGTGCGCAACCCGCGTAATCCACGAGGCCCGCGTGGCGATGGCCCGAATGGCAGCGGTGGTGGTCGCAAGGACAAAGGCAAGGACAAGGGCAAGGAAAAGCCGGCCAGCAACGGTCGCGGCGAACGCCCGGCCCGCGAGCAGAAACCCCGCGAAGGCTCCCCAGCCCGCGAGCAGCAGCGCCCGGCACCTCGCGCCGCCGCCGATCGCGGCCCGGCTGATCGCGCCCCGGACGAGTTCCTGGACGACGATATCGACAATTTCGGCAACCGCGTCGACTACGTACCCCAGCAGAAGCCGGCCGCAGGCCGCGGTCGCCGCCCAGGCGCCCCGGCACAAGGCGCAGGTTCAGGCGCACCACGCGGTGGTCAGCCACAAGGTCGCCAGAACGGACCGCGCAACAGCAACGGCTCGTCCACCGGCACCCCACCGGCCAAGCGCAACGGCCCGCGCAACGGTGCGCCACGTGACGGCCAGGCCCGTCGTGAAGACTCCCGTCCACGACGCCCAGCCCGTGGCGACGACCAGGCTCGCCAGGAGCCCGCGGTGCAGAACCCGCGTGGCAACCAGCCGAAAATCATCCACAAGGAATCGAAAACCGATCGTTTCCCGACGCCTGAACAGCTGGATCAACTGCCAAGCCGTCCGCGTGGCGAAAAACCGGCCTTGCTGACACGCAATCGCTGAGTTTTCGAAGCTGTTAAAAAGCCCCTGGTCTCGCGACCCGGGGCTTTTTTTGGCCCGAAGCAAGACCAAATGTGGGAGCGAGCTTGCTCGCGATCGCGGCAGTCCCGTCACATTGATGTTGACTGGAGCATCGCTATCGCGGGCAAGCTCGCTCCCACAGGGGCCTTTGTATGCCCAAATTCGGTGCAATAAAAAACGCCCCTGGCCGCAAGACCAGGGGCGTTTTTTGTCAGGCGCGAACGTTACTTCGCTTTGACACCTTCAAACGAAACGTACAGCTCGACCACATCGGATTTTGGACCCAGGTCTTTCTGCTTGCCAAAGTCGGAACGCTTGATGGTGGTAGTGCCTTCGAAGCCGGCACGGTAGCCGCCCCATGGATCCTTGCCTTCGCCCAGGAAAGTAGCCTTGACCACGACCGGCTTGGTCACGCCCAGCAGGGTCAGGTCACCGGTCACATCGGCGGTGTTTGCGCCGGTGGACTTGACGCTGGTGGACACGAAGGTGGCCTTGCCGAATTTGCTGGCGTTCAGGAAATCAGCGCTGGCGATGTGCTTGTCGCGCTCGGCGTGGTTGGTAAACACGCTGGCGGTGTTGACGTTGAACTCGATCTTGCTGGCTTCAGGCTTGGCGGCGTCGAAGCTGAACTTGCCGTCGATGTCCTTGAAGGTACCGGTGATGTAGCTGTAGCCCAGGTGGCTGATCTTGAAATCAACGAAGGCGTGCTGGCCTTCCTTGTCGACCACGTAGTCGGCAGCCATGGCCTGGCCGGCGGACAGCAGGGCAGAACCGATTGCCAGGGCGGCGAGCGTCTTTTTCAACATGCTTTCTATTCCTTTGGAGTCGAGGTTGAACATCAGGCTTGGCGCCCCAGCATGCGCTTGAGGGTCGCGTCACGGTCGATAAAGTGGTGTTTCAATGCTGCCAACGCATGGAGGCCGGAAAAAATTACCAGCGCCCATGCGAGGTACAGGTGGATCTGGCCGGCGACGTCTGCCTGGTCGGGCAGTCCGGACACCAGCGCGGGTACGTCAAACAGACCAAACACCGAGATCCCGACACCGTCTGCGGTGGAAATCAGGTAGCCGGCGATCATCACGGCGAACAGCCCGAGATACAGTGCGCTATGGCCAAGCTTGGCGCCTACACGAGTCAGTCGCCCGTAGGTTTCCAGGGTCGGTGGCGGCGGGCTGACAAAACGCCAGAGCACTCGCAGCACCATTACCGCCAACAGCACCAGGCCGATGCTCTTGTGCAGCTCCGGCGCGTCTTTGCGCCAGGAACTGTAGTAGTCCAACCCGACCATCCACAGGCCCAGCGCAAACAACCCGTACACCGCCAGGGCAACGGCCCAATGCGAAACGATGCTGACCCAGCCATAGCGAGAAGAAGAGTTGCGTAGCTGCATTGCTCATATCCTGTAAAAACTTTGACCAAGACTAGCGAGTTATCTATCGATTTAAAGCGGAAATTTTCGCTTTGAAATATCGAGAAATACGATCATCAATCTGGAGGGGGCGGGTTAAGGAAAGATTAAAGCGGATGCGTTGCGTGGTGGCGAGGGGAAGCGGGCATGGTCCGCAAGGTGAAATGGACTCATAGCGAGTGCTGTTCACCTGAGGGCTTCGATAAACCCGTGGCGAGGGAGCTTGCTCCCGCTGGGACGGTCCGACGCTTCGGGCGAAGCGGCCCCAAAACCCGTCGAGTGCAGATTATCAGGCACACCGCACCCTCCAATCCACGACTGCTTCGCAGCCGAGCGGGAGCAAGCTCCCTCGCCACGGGGCCATCGCTTCTCTTGAATGAGCCTGAAAAAAAACGCGGCCCGTGGGCCGCGTTTTTACGCCTGAACGTTACTGAGCCTGGGTTTCAGTCGTCGCCGGCTTGGCCACCGGTTTCTTCGTCGGCTCAACCTTTTTCGCCGGTGCCTTGGCCGGGGCTTTTTTAGCCGGGGTCTTGGCGGCCGGTTTTTTCGCCGCTGGCTTGGCCGCCGCTTTCTTGGCCGGCTCGACTTTCGCCGGGGCCGGCGCGGGTGGTTCTACCGGGGCCGGCGCTGGAGCAGGTGCGGGCGCTGGAGGCGGGGCTACCGGCTCGGGGGCCTTGACCGGCTCCGGCTTCTTGTCGTCATCCGAGCCACCGAACAGGTTGGTGAAGAAGTTGCCCTTCTTCGCCGCCACCGCGCCAGCGGCAGCCGCTGCGGCCGGGGCGACCTTCGGTGGTTCGAAGGATTTGCCTGCGGCCAGGTCTTCAACCTGGCTGGCGGCACGTTGGCCACTGCGCAGCGCGCCTTCCAGCGTGCCTGGGTACATGGCGTCGGTGTGTTCGCCGGCAAAGGCTACACGCTGCAAGGGCTTTTCCCACAGGCGCCAGTATTTGCTGATCTGGCCCGGACCGAACGCCAGGTACGCGCCGCCCATGGACGGATCGGTGCTGTAGCGACGGATTTCATAACCGGTGAACGCACCACGGGCCTGCGGATAAAACGCATGCAGGCGGATCAGCACCTGGTCGACCATCTGCTTGTCGCCAAAAGCCTGCATCACCCGGGCATTGTCGCCGGACAGGTTGATGACCACGTTGGCCCCGCCCTTCATGGCCGGCTCGATCCACATCATGCCCAGGCCGGTGTTGCTGTAGATCTCGCCCGACATGCGCGCCTTGCTGTCCCAGACCGGGGTCTTGAACTTGAGCATGATCTGGTCGCGCCAGCCGTAGTTGGTGCCTTTGATCGCGCCTTGGTGCTGGGCATCCAGGGCCGGGGTCAATTGGATTTTGTTCAGTGCCCGCAACGGCACCGCCAGCACGACATAGTCAGCCTGGTAACCGACGCTGCCGACCTTGACGGTGACGCCGTCCTTGTCCTGGGAAATGGCCGAGACCGGGGAGCCGGTCTTGATGGTTTTCAGTTGCTTGACGAATGCCTGGGCCAACACCGGGCTGCCACCGAGCAGGCGCGAGGCGCGCAGGTCACGGTCGGACACGCCGCGATAGACGCGGTTCTGCTGGGCGAAATACAGCAGAGAGAGGCGCGACGGTTCGTCGTAGCGCGTACGAATTTCCTGGTTGACCAATTGCCGCGCGGTGGCAGGCAGTTGCAGGCGATCGAGCCAGTTGGACACGGTGATCTGGTCGAGCGCATGCAGCGTGCTGGTGGCCGCCGGGTTCAGCGGATCGTCGATGGAGCGTGCCAACTCGTCCAGGGTGGTCTCGTAGCGCTTGAGCGCTTCGGCGGTGGCGGGCTGCTTGGTCGCCAGGTCAGCGGCGGTGAAATAAGTGCCGTCGATCAGGTAACTCGGGGTACGCACGAATTCCGGTGCCGGGGTGGTGCTCAGCTTGAACGTCGAAACGTATTTATTCAGCACAGGCTGAGTCTTTTCGTTGCCGATCCACTCACTGGTGGCCATGCCCGAACGGCCGCCCAGGCTCGGCTTGGCTTCCAGCAGGGTCACGGCCCAGCCCTTGTTCTGCAGCTCATAGGCCGCCGTCAGTCCGGCCAGCCCACCGCCAATGACGATGGCCGTCGGTTGCTTGTCCTTGGCCAGCGCCGAAACGCTGAACAGCCCTATCATCACCAGCGCACAGGCGCGCAGCCAACCAGCAGACATTCAGCGAACTCCGGAATAAAGCGTAAGAATTTTCGATTTTTCGAGCCAGTCGGCTCTCGGTCTTTCGAGCCAGTCGGCTCAGGAACCGCGAAGAATACGTCAGCCATCAAAAGGCCGCCAGCGACGTCTATCGCCTGGCTCAAAGTAGCGACAACGACACAATGGGTTGTCCGCCGGGCCGCCATTGCATAGGCTTGCGCGATTGTTTTGCCCGCGCCCGCCGCGAGCCGCCTCGAGGAGACTGTACATGGGCCTGAATAACCAGTGGATGCAACGCGATCTCGCGGTACTGTGGCACCCCTGCACCCAGATGAAAGATCACGAACAGCTGCCGCTGATCCCTATCAAGCGCGGCGAAGGCGTGTGGCTGGAAGACTTCGAAGGCAAGCGCTACCTCGACGCGGTGAGTTCGTGGTGGGTCAACGTATTCGGCCATGCCAACCCACGCATCAACCAGCGCATCAAGGATCAGGTCGATCAGTTGGAGCATGTGATCCTCGCCGGCTTCAGCCACCAACCGGTGATCGAGCTGTCCGAGCGCCTGGTGAAGATGACGCCCGACGGCCTGACCCGGTGCTTCTACGCCGATAACGGCTCGTCGTGCATCGAAGTGGCAATGAAGATGAGCTTTCATTACTGGATCAATCGCGGCCAGCCAGACAAGAAACGCTTTGTCACCCTGAACAACAGTTACCACGGCGAAACCATCGCCGCGATGTCGGTGGGCGACGTGCCGTTGTTCACCGAAACCTACAAGGCGTTGCTGCTGGACACGATCAAGGTGCCGAGCCCCGACTGTTATCACCGCCCCGAAGGCATGGGCTGGGAAGAGCATTCGCGCAATATGTTCGCCGCCATGGAGCAGACCCTCGCCGAACACCACGACACGGTGGCGGCGGTGATCGTCGAGCCGCTGATCCAGGGCGCGGGCGGCATGCGCATGTATCACCCGGTGTACCTGAAGCTGCTGCGCGAGGCCTGCGATCGCTATGGCGTGCACCTGATCCACGACGAAATCGCCGTCGGCTTCGGCCGCACCGGGACGATGTTTGCCTGTGAACAGGCCGGTATCACACCGGATTTCCTCTGCCTGTCCAAGGCCCTGACCGGCGGCTACCTGCCGCTGGCGGCGTGCATGACCACCGACGAGGTGTACAGCGCGTTCTACGACGACTACCCGACCCTGCGCGCCTTCCTCCATTCCCACAGCTACACCGGCAACCCGTTGGCCTGCGCGGCGGCCTTGGCGACGCTGGATATTTTCGAAGAAGACAACGTCATCGAAACCAACAAGGCCTTGGCCCAGCGCATGGCGAGCGCCACCGCGCACCTGGCCGATCACCCGAACGTGGCCGAAGTGCGCCAGACCGGCATGGTGCTGGCCATCGAGATGGTCAAGGACAAGGCCAGCAAAACCGCTTATCCGTGGCATGAACGCCGTGGCCTGGCGGTGTTCCAGCATGCCTTGGAGCGCGGCGCGTTGCTGCGGCCGCTGGGCAGCGTGGTGTATTTCCTGCCGCCGTATGTCATCACGCCGGAACAGATCGATTTCCTGGCTGAAGTGGCCAGCGAAGGCATCGACATCGCCACCCGGGACAAGGTCAGCGTGGCAGTGCCGAAGGACTTCCATCCGGGCTATCGCGATCCGGGCTGACGACAGATTTCTCTGTGGCGAGGGAGCTTGCTCCCGCTCGATTGCGCAGCAACCGCAAACAATGGGGCCGCTACGCTGGACTCTGTAGGAGCTGGCGAAGCCTGCGATCTTTTGATCTTTTACTTGGGGCTCAGGCGCCAGGGGAAAGATCGCAGCCTCGTTTTACTCGGCAGCTCCTACACGCTCCTACACAGCTCCTATACAGCTTCTACACCTTTAATTTTTCCAGAGATTTAGCATGAGACTGTCCCGCTTCTTCATCGACACCCCCCTGGGCCTCGGCGATCACGAATTGCCCGAAGCCCAGGCCCACTACATTGGCCGGGTGCTGCGCATGGCCGAGGGCGATGCGGTGCAAGTGTTCGACGGTTCCGGCCAGGAGTTTCGCGGCACCCTGGCCGAGGTCGGGAAGAAACGCGTGCGCGTGCAACTCGACGAGCAGTTTGCCGGACAGCCTGAATCGCCGCTGCGCATTCACCTCGGCCAGGGTCTGTCCCGGGGCGAGCGCATGGACTGGGCGATCCAGAAGGCTACCGAGCTGGGGGCCAGCGAGATCACGCCGATCTTCACCGAGCGCTGCGAAGTACGTCTCAAGGACGAGCGCGCCGACAAGCGCCTGCTGCATTGGCGCCAGGTGGCGATCAGCGCCTGCGAGCAATGTGGGCGCTCCACCGTGCCGGTGATCCATCCGCCACTGTTGCTGGCCGACTGGTTGAAGCAGGCCGAGGCCGAATTGAAGCTGGTGCTGCACCCGGTGGCCGATCCACTGGTCAGCCATGCCAAGCCTTCGACCCTGGCGTTCCTGATCGGTCCCGAGGGCGGGTTGTCGGATGCCGAAGTCGAGCAGGCCAAGACCGCCGGCTACCACGCCGCCCGCCTCGGCCCCCGCGTGCTGCGTACCGAAACCGCGCCGGTGGTGGCGTTGGCGGTGGCGCAGCAGTTGTGGGGGGATTTCTGAGGCTCGGCGACCACTGAAGATCCACTGTGGGAGCGAGCTTGCTCGCGATTGCGGTGAATCAGTCGACACTTGCACAGGCTGACCACCACTATCGCGAGCAAGCTCGCTCCCACAGGAATCATCGGTGCAGCGCGATCACTGCACCGGCTCACTCGTCGGCTTGGCAATGATCGCCTTCAACTCGCTGGTCATCGGGAATTCCAGGTTCAAGCCCTTGGGCGGGATCGGCTGCTGGAACCAACGCTCGTAGATCGCGTTGATCTCCCCTGACGTGTACAGGTCCGCCAGGGTCGCGTTGACCAGCGCGAGGAATTGCGGATCGTCCTTGCGCACCATGCAGCTGTAGATTTCCCGCGACTGCTCTTCCCCGACCACGACCCATTTATGCGGATCGCGCGCCTTGGCCCGCTCGCCGTACAGCAGTGCGTCGTCCATGTAGAACGCCGCCGCCCGCCCGGTCTCGAGCATCTGGAAGGCTTCGCCGTGATCCTTGGCGCTGATGACGAACATGTCGAGCTTGTTGTCCTGGTTGTAGCTCTTCAGGAACCGCTCATTGGTCGTGCCAGCGGTGGTCACCACGTTCTTGCCACGCAGGTCGGCGAAGCTGTGGATGCCGCTGTCCTTGGCGGTCAGCAACTGACCCTTCACGTAAATGAAACCGTAGGAAAACGCCACTTGCTTCTGCCGCTCGGCGGTCACGCCGGTGGAACCGCATTCCAAGTCCACGGTGCCGTTCTGCACCAGCGGGATGCGGGTCTGGGAAGTCACCAGGTTGTACTTCACATTCAGTTGCGGCAACGCCAGTTGCTGCTGGATGCGCTCGACGATCTTGCCCGCCAGCTCCACCGAATAGCCCATCGGCTTGCCGCTGTTGTCCGCGACGTAGGAAAACGGCACCGAGGCGTCGCGATAGCCCAGGGTGATGCTCTTGCTGCTGGCGATCTTGTCCAGGGTGCCGGCCGGCGGCGCTTCATTGGCGAATGCCGGGGCACTCAGCAGCAGGCTCAGGGTGCAGCCGATCAACGTGATTTTTTGCATTGTTATTCTCCGTTGCGGGTGGGTCAGGCGGCGCGGGGCGCGAGGCCTCGCATGTCGATGGAAGGTGTGCGTTGGCGAATCAGCTCGCTGAGCAAGCGGCCGCTGCCGCACGCCAGGGTAAAGCCCAAGGCGCCATGGCCCAGGTTGAGCCACAGGTTGCGGTAGCCGGTGGCGCCAATCAGTGGCACGCCGCTGGGCGTGGCCGGACGCATGCCCGCCCACTCGGTCGCGCGTTCGTAATTCCCGGCCAGCGGCAAGGTGTCCATCGCCTGGCGACGGATAAGGGCCAGGCGCCTGGGGTCCGGTGTCGGATCAAACCCGACAATGTCGACCATCGCCGCCACCCTCAGTTGGTCACCGATGCGAGCGTAGACCACCTTGCGGTCATAGTCGGTGATGCTCAGCTCCGGCGCCCGATGTCGCGCCTCGATCGGTACCGTCAGGCTGTAGCCCTTGAGGGGGTACAGCGGCAATCGCACCCCGGGCAATGCGAGCGCTGCGCTGCGATGACCCGCGGCGATCACCAACGCGTCTACGCCCAGGCGATGTCCGCCCAGGTCGATTGCCTGCACCGTGCCGTTGGCATGATGGATAGCGGTCACCGCACGCCCTAGCAAAAACTCGCAGCGCCCCGAAGCCCGCAGCCGCGCCGCCAATTGCAGGCAGAAGGCATGGCAATCGGCGGCCTCCTCGTCCGGCGTATGGATCCCGCCCACGAACGGCACGTCGGCCAGCGCCGGCTCCAAGCTGGCGCACTCCTCGGGGCCCAGTACTTGTTGATGATCAAGGTCAGACAGGCGCCGGCGGGCGTGCTCGAAATGGCCGGCATTTCGAAACGTCACCAACTTGCCGTTGCGCCGCCAGTCGAAGCCGTCGAGGCGATCCTCTTCGCGCCAAGTCTGCAATGTCGCCTGGCTCAACAGCGCCAGGCGCAACAGGTGCTCACCGTTGCGGCGATTGACCGAGGTCCGGCACGCCGCGATGAATGCCGCCATCCAACGCCATTGGCCCGGGTCGAGGCGCGGGCGCAACTTCAGCGGCGAATCCGCGCGCAACATCCAGCCCAGGGCCTGCCACGGCACCCCGGCATCCGCCAGCGGCGTGACGTAGCGATAAGACAATTGCCCGCCATTGGCGAAGCTGGTTTCACTGCCCAACGCGTCCCTAGCTTCGACAAGCGTGACGTCGACGCCTTCGCGAACCAGCGCATAAGCCGTCGCCAGCCCGATCACGCCGCCACCGATGATGCAAACCCGCTGAGCCATGTCTGTCTCACACCTGTTTCGAATGGCCCAAGGTTAGGATCGGATGACAGCGTTCGAACAATGAATAAAGATGGGTTTCCTATAAACAAAGGTTATGGGCTCGCCATGCGCCTTCGTCATATCGAGATTTTCCAGGCGATTCGCCAGACCGGCTCCATCAGCGGCGCCGCGCAGTTGTTGCATGTCTCCCAGCCGGCGGTGACCAAGGTGTTGCAGCATGCCGAGCAGCAGTTGGGCTTTGCGCTGTTCCTGCGGGTGCGCGGCAAGTTGCAGGCCACGCCCGAAGCGCTGGAGTTGGAGCGCGAGGTCGACAAGGTCAGCGAAAGCCTGCAAGGCGTGCGGCGCCTGGCCCAGAGCCTGCGCCGCGAGCCGGGGCACAGCCTGCGGATCGGCGCCACGCCGGCCTTGGCGCTGTCGTTGCTGCCGACGGCGATTCATCAATGGACCCAACGTTACCCGGACATCGTCTGCGAGTTATCCAGCGCCCACAGCCGCGAGCTGACGCAGAACCTGCTGATGCGCGAAATCGACGTCGCCCTGACCCTGCAACCGCCCGATCACCCCGGCCTCAAGGCCCAGCCCCTGGCCAGCGGCGTGTTGGTGGCCCTGGCACCCAGCGGCCATTGGCCCGAGGCGGCGATCGGCACGCCCATGCCGTTGCAGGCCCTGGCCGGCGCGCCGTTGATCGGCCTGTCCAGCACCGACCCGCTCTCAGCCAGGCTGGACGGCTACCTCAAGTCGGTGGAACCGCCGCCACACGTGAGCATTTCCGTGCAGACCTATTCACTGGCCCGGGCCATGGTCGAATCCGGCGCCGGGCTGGCGGTGATCGACCCGTTCACGGCCTTGGGCGCTGCGCGCACCCGCACGGCCATCCGGCCCTTGTCACCACCGCTGCCCATTTCCCTGTACGCGGTGACCCGGGCCAATGAGGCTCCGGCCCATACGATGGGCGCCTTGCTGGAGATCTTCGCCAGCCAGGCCCAGGCGCAACTGGATCGTCTGTTTGCAGGTGCTCAAAGCACGTAGAACAGGATCGCCACGAAATGCAGCAGGCTGCCGGCGATGACGAACAG
This sequence comes from Pseudomonas sp. T1.Ur, assembly GCF_023516725.1. Classification (NCBI taxonomy): domain Bacteria; kingdom Pseudomonadati; phylum Pseudomonadota; class Gammaproteobacteria; order Pseudomonadales; family Pseudomonadaceae; genus Pseudomonas; species Pseudomonas sp. T1.Ur. Next base: position 6,068,042 of record NZ_JAMGSN010000001.1, on the reverse strand, counting down.
GTGCCAGATGCCATGGGCATGGCGCAGGCGCTGGTCGAGGGCGAAAAAAATGATGCCCACCGTGTAAAGCACGCCGCCCGAAGCCAGCCAGGCGAACCCGGCGCTGCCCAGCGCCGCCAGCAACGGCTTGACCGCCACCAGGACGATCCAGCCCATCACCGCATAAATGACGATCGACAGGATCCGTGCTTCGGAGCGTGGCTTGATTTCCTGTAGGATGCCGATCACGGCCAGCCCCCAGACGATCCCGAACAAGGTCCAGCCCCACGGCCCGCGCAGGGTCACCAGGCAGAACGGCGTGTAGCTGCCGGCGATCAACAGGTAGATCGAAAAGTGATCGACCTTCTGCATGATTTCTTTTTTGCGCCCCCGCACGCTGTGATAGACCGTCGAGGCGCTGTACAGCACCAGCAAGGTGAACCCGTAGATCGCCACGCTGACGATCTTCCAGGGATCGCCCGCCATCCCGGCAATCACCAGCAACCACACCGCGCCGATAAACGCCGCGACCGCCCCCACCAGGTGCGTCCAGGCGTTGAGTCGTTCCCCGTGATACATCCAATCCCACTCCCTATTCCGAAACTGGCGCCAAGGCTCAGGCTTGGCGCTGGAAAGTGCAATGGTTTGTACCCGTGCTAGACACAAACCCGTGGCGAGGGAGCTTGCTCCCACTTGAGTGCGCAGCGCTCACAAAATCCTTGGGGCTGCTGCGCAACCCAGCGGGAGCAAGCTCCCTCGCCACAAAAGCTCTCCAGCCACATAAATCGCGTCGCCAGGAAGACATGGGGCACAATCAGCCCATACGAATAAGAGTCCGCCCCCATGCTGATCGACGAAGAATTGACCCTGAAGAAACTCGAGGTGTTCCTGGCCTTCATGCGCACCGGCAACCTCGCGCGGGCGGCGGCCGAGTTGCAGACCAGCAACGTCAGCGTGCACCGGGCCATCCATTCGCTGGAGAGCGCCCTGCGTTGCCCATTGTTCAAGCACGAGGGCCGCAACCTCACCCCCTTGGAAAGCGCCTATGTGCTGGAAGAGCGAGCGCAGAAACTGATCCAGGACGTGATCGAAAGCGTGCGCCTGACCCGCGAGGCGGCTGGTTTTTCCGCCGAGCGCTTCAAGCTTGGCTCGCTGTATTCGCTGACGGTCAAGACCGTGCCGCAGTTGATCATGGGCCTGAAGATCCGCCGCAGCGAACTCAATATCGACCTGATCATGGGTTCGAACATCGACCTCCTGTACAAGCTCAAGAACATGGAAGTCGATGCGATCCTGGTGTCGCTGGACGACAGCGTCAACGATCCGGACTGCGAACAGATCCAGCTGTTTTCCGATGACATCTTCCTTGCCACGCCGGCCGACTCACCCTTCGCCCAGCGCAGCGAAGTCGACCTGGCCGAAGTGCGCAACGAAACCTTCATCACCCTGACCCAGGGCTTCGCCACGCACCAGGACGGCAATCGGGTGTTCAGGCAGGCGGGGTTCGAGCCGAAGGTGGCGATGCAGGTGAATGACATTTTCACCCTGCTGAGCATGGTCAGCTCCGGGGTGGGCTATGCCCTGCTGCCGGGCAGGATCGCGGCGGTGTATGAAAACCGGGTGAAACTGATCCCGTTGCAGGAAAAGTACCGGTTGCAGCAGCACATCGGCGTGGTGTTCCTCAAGGCCAAGGAGCGCGATCCGAACCTGCTGGCGCTGTTGGCGGAGTGCCGGATGTATGCCAATCGCCAGGCTTGAGACCGAGTAGCCTTCATCGCGAGCAAGCTCGCTCCCACATTGGATCGGTGTTCACAAATCCCCTGTGGGAGCGAGCTTGCTCGCGATGATGCCAGTCCATTCAAAGAATAACTGAAGCCCTACCCCATCAACCCCCGCATGATCAGAAACAACAACGAAGGCCCCAACAAGCACCCAAGCGCCGTATAGAACGCCGCCGTCAGGCAACCATAAGGCACCAGCTTCGGATCGGTCGCCGCCAAGCCACCGGCCACGCCGCTGGACGTGCCCATCAACCCGCCGAAGATCACCGCACTACGCGGGTTGTTGAGGCCAATGAACGGTGCCACGAACGGCGTCGCCACCATCACCAGGATCGCCTTGATCAGCCCTGCGGCAATGGACAGCGCCATCACCTCGGAGCTGGCGCCAATCGCCGCCCCGGTCACCGGCCCGACGATATAAGTCACCGCCCCGGCGCCGATGGTGGTCAGGCTCACCGAATCGGTATAACCGAAGGCCATCGCCACGCCGACGCCGGCAATAAATGAAGTCCCGACCCCGACGAACAAGGCCAGCACGCCCACGAAACCGGCGCGCTTGAGTTCTTCGATACTGACGCCGAACGCCGTGGCGACGATGGCGAAGTCCCGCAGCATCGCACCGCCCAGCAGACCAATCCCGGACAGCAACGGAATGTCCACCACACCCTTCTGCCCGCCCGTCATGGCCCCGCCGATGTATGAGAGCACCAGCCCCAGCAAGATGGCGATGGCCGAACCGTGCAAGCGACCTTTGGTGAACGTATTGCTGATCCAGTAGGACACCCACATCGTGATGCCGACAATGGCGAAACCGCTGATCAGGCCGTAGCCGGTGATGACTTTCATCATGGATTCGTACATGGCGGTCACCCTACCGTTTTCACGGACACGTTGGATTGAGGGTCCTTGTTGCCGATGCGCACCAGCACCGGCACCAACGCAAAGGCAATCACTACCGCCAGGGTTCCGGCCAGGATCGCCATCGGCCCGCCCTTCAATGCGCCATAAACGTTTTGCTGCGCCGCCATCGCCACCACGATCGGGATATAGATGGCGCTCCAGAATTCCACGCCGGCTTCGGACTTGCCCTTGAACAGGCCGCGCTTGTTCAGGTAACTGCCCAGGCCGATCAACAGCAGCATCGCAATGCCGACGCCGCCGACGTTGGCGGGCACGCCAATCAATTTGCCCAGCAGCTCACCGATGAAAATACCCGCCAGGGTACAAAAGGCCAGAAACGCCACACCGTAAATAATCATTGTCGTCATCCTCAAAATGCATCGTCGAAGTTGTTGTTTTTGTGCTTCGCCAGCTTGAGTCGGTGTCTAGGGTTGGCGGAGTCCCTCCTCATGCAGCAGCGCTTGCAGCGTGTCGAGCCGCGCGCCGTCAAATGCCATGACGGTGCCTTGCTCGAACGCCCGGCGCGCCAGCCCGGTGAGCACCGCGCCGGGCGGCAATTCGATTTGCAGGCGTACGCCACGCTCGTAGGCGCTCTGCACCGTGCCGCGCCAATCGACGACACGGCACATGTTGAACGCGAGGTCGTCGCGCAACGCATCGGCCTTGATCACCGGGCGGGCGCGGCTGCCGCTGAGATACCCCAGGGATGGCGCTTTCAACGGCACCTCGGCAAACGCTTCGGCCAACGTCCGGGCCGGTGCCTCCAGCAAAGGGCAATGGGACGGCACGCTGACCGTCAATCGACAGGCCTTGCCAGCGCCTTGGCTACGAGCCAGCCCAGCAACAACGCCCATGGCTTCGTCGCTGCCGGCAATGACCACCTGGTTGTCGGCGTTGATATTGGCCAGGTACACCGGCGTTGTTTCACTGTGCACCCGGGCCAGCAAGGTTTCCACGGCGGCGAGGTCCAGGCCGATGATCGCGGTCATGCCATAGCCTTGCGGGTACGCCTGCTGCATCAGCTCGCCGCGCAAGCTGACCAATCGCAGCGCATCCGCAAAGTCCAGCGCACCGGCCACGACCGCCGCCGGATACGCGCCGATGGACAGCCCCGCCACGTAATCCGGCGCGGGGGCCTGTTCCAGCAACCGACGGGCCGCGGCCACGCCAGCGATCAGCAGGCACAGCTGCACGGCGCGAGTCGATTGCAAAGCCTCGGCGCTGTCCAGTCGCAAGACATCTTCACCCAGCACATCCCCCGCCTCGTCGAGGATCAGCGGCGCCAAGCCATGAAGCATGCCCACGCGCTGCGCACCCTGGCCGGGAAAGACGAAGAGGCTGCTCACGCGACCCGCTCCAACGAAGGTTGCCAAGGATCGCTCACCAGCCGGGCCTGGACATCATCCTTGAGCAAGACCCGACGGGACGAACCCGCCCACTCGCGCAGGGCGACGGCGCCGCAAGGCGTTTGCAATTGCATGTCTACGGCGCAGACCGAAGCATCCAGCAGCGCCAGCAATTCCTTGGCCTGGAGGCGCCCCAGACGATGCGGCGTGCGCAGGATCAAATCCAGGTCGCTGCGCTCATGCAGTGCCTCGACGCCCGTGGCCAGTTCGAACCCGGCGCTGCCGCTGATGCCCCAGGTCCAGCCACTGGCATTGAGCAATGGCCGCAACCGGGCCAGCGCGTGCAAGGCCGGAAGGTCGCGAGGCGACTCGACCTGGCAAAGGTCCTCCGGGCGCACCCGGCGCTGGACCGCTACCACCGGCATCGATGTGGCGTAACGCTGCTCCCGGGCGCGACCGCGTACACCCACCGCGACGTGCCCAGGCGAGGACAACGCCCGACGCACCACCACCGGCTGCCCGAGGTCGAGCGACTCGACAGCCCAGCCCGGCGCATCCGCAGGCAACTGCAGGGCCGTCATCCCCCAGAGCAGGTCATGGGCCAGGAACGTACTCACCACTGCGCCCTCAACAATTGGCGCACGGTGCTCGAAGCGGCTCGATGGGCCGCGCCCAGGCGATTGCTCAGATCCCGAGGCCCGCCAGCCACGTCGTTGATCGCTTGTTGCAGGCAATCAATCACCCGGCCCAGATCCGCCGCCGTCGGCTGCTCGATCTGCTCCACCGACAAGGTTTCCCAGAGCAGCCCCAGGCTGGCGTAGCTGTCGATGTCATAGGCCATCGGCGGCACGCTGGCGGCCAGGGCTTCGAGTTCTTCGACACTGCGCAGGGTCACCCGCGCCGCCGAGGCCTTGCCCATGGCGTGGACCATCACGCCCGGGTCGCGCAGGGCGATCAGCCGGTTGGCCTGGTAGCCGTGGGCGAGGAACGCACCGGACATCGCCTTGCCCACCAACAAGCCAATCACCGGATGCCCGGCCAATCGGGCACGGGCATAACTGTCCGCCGCGCCGGCCAGCGCCTGATGAATCCCGAGGGCTTCTTCGCGGCGGCCGTAAGCCTGGCTGGGCACGTCGACAATGGCAATCAACGCACGTTTGCGAGGCGCATTGCGGTCGGCTTCGATGGCATCGTCCACTGCCTTGGCCAGGCCCCAGCCTTCGAGCAAACCCACCTCGCCGTTGCGCGCCCGGGGAAAACGGTTGTCGGGATCGGCCACCACGGCGAGCAGGCGCGCGGTTTGTCCGCCCAGCGGGACATCGGCGACTTTCAACGACGCCGGCAGGCCGGCCAACGCCTCGGCGCCACCGCTCAGGGCCTCGAACCAGCGCAGGCCTCTCAATGAATACGAAGTCATGGACGTTCTCCCTGATACAGCTGGCGAACCGCTGCCGGTTCGATTTGCACGTCGGTGTCCAAGCGAGCCAGGCGTTGCAAGAACAGTTCGGCCTGACCGCTGCGGTGTTCGCTGGGCACCCCAAGGTGCAACAGTTCGCTGACCTGCCGACGAATCTGCGTGACGTCGTCGGCAGCGTAACGGTCCACCAGTCCGGTGGCGTAACGCTGCTCGCCGCCGGTCAGGCTCCAGATGAAGGGCCGGTCGCGGGAGTCGTATTCGTCGATCCCGGCTTCCTGCTCGATCACTTGCGGGCCGTTCAGCCCCAGCCGCGCTTCCTGGGTCACCAGCAGATAACTGCACAGCCCTGCAGCGATCGACATGCCACCAAAGCAGCCAACGCTGCCGGCGACCACGCCCACCACCGGCTGGAATTGGCGCAGGTCGACAATCGCCGAGTGAATCTCGGCAATCGCCGCGAGCCCGAGGTTGGCTTCCTGCAACCGTACGCCGCCGGTTTCCAGCAGCAGCACGGCGCGGGTCGGAATGCCTTTGCGGTTGTCTTCGGCAGCCAGCTCCAATGCTCCGGCGATTTTTGCCCCGCCGACTTCACCGAGGCTGCCGCCCTGGAACGCCCCTTCGATGGCAGCCACGACAACCGGCAGACCGTCGAGGTTGCCCTTGGCGATCACCACACCGTCGTCGCTCTGCGGCACCACGCCCTGGCGCAGCAGCCACGGCGACATGACGCGCTGGAAGGGGTCGAGCAATTCGCGGAACGTACCGTCGTCGAGCAAGGCCCTGGCCCGTTGCCGGGCACCGAGTTCGACGAAGCTGTGCTTGTTGAGCAACGCTGCGCTGTCAGTCATGGCCGATCTCCTCGAAACCTTGCTCCAGGCGCAGACGCACCACGCCGGGGGTGGCGCCGAAATCATGGATGTCGATGCTCATTGCCGGCGGCGTCTGGCCGTCGAACATGCGGGTGAACAAATGCTGCCAGCGTTGCTCGCTGCCGTTGACCGAGGTCTGCACGTGGATGGTCAATTTGCCCGCCAGTCCAGGTTCGATCAGCACTTCCAGGTCGCCCGAGCCGACGCAACCCACCAGCGCCCGGCCCCGTGGCGGCTGTCCGGCGGGGAATTCAAAGGATAAGGTTTCCATCAGCAAGCTCCTGGGAAGAGGCCATCGCCGCGTTCGATACGGTCGAGAAACAGGCAGGCGGCGAGCAAGTCGGCAGCGCCGCCGGGCGATGCGTTCAAGGTAATCAGTTGTTGATCCAGCGCGTGCAGTTGGCGGCGACCGCCCAGGCTTGCACTGCCACCGGCGTCGAGCACCGCTTTGGCGCCGTGCTGCATGGCCTGCAAACCGGCTTCCCCAGCGCGGTAGAGCACGCAGGTGTCGGCCAGGTTGGTCATGATCGCCAACAAGGCATCGAGCCGGGCGTTCTGTTCGCCCGCACCCGCCGCGCGACTGCGCTTGAGTTGCGGCAGGCCCAGGCCGGTCACCGCCGGGAACGCCAGTTGCGCTTCCTCCCGGGCACCGCGCACGCCGTAGCGTTGGGCGACCAGGGCGCCATGGCTCAGGGGTTGCGGTGCAAAACGGTCATTGAGCAAGGCCAGGCGTGCGGCACGTAAAGTGACGGCACTGGCAACACTCGATTCAGGTTCCAGCGCCGCCGCCGCGACCAACAGGCCCAAGGCCCAGATCGCGCCACGGTGGGTATTCACGCCGCCCGTGGTCACCCGCATGGCGGCTTCACCTTCACGGCCGATCCGGCCGAGGGCTTCGCGCAGTGGCAGGCCGATTTCGCCGCAGTCGAGGGCGGCCTCGGCCATTTCCTTGAAGGCCGGCCACAGCGACAACGCCGAAGCGTGCATCAGGCCCAGGTGCAAATCGGTGTGGGCGCCGCTGCCGCGACGGTCCACCAGCGCCGGTTTGGGCGAGAGGTCGGCCTCGTCGATCAACGCGTCCACCGCGAGGTCGGCCAAGCGTTCAGCCAGGGAGATTGGCTTGGGTTGCAGGTTGAGGACGCGCATTTACCAGCTCCTGAACTTGGCGGGCGGGTTGTAGAGGCCACCGGACCACTCCACCAGATCGGCCACGCTCTTGGCCGCGAGCAATTCGCGGGTGGCGTCGGTGCGGCGAATACCCAGGTCTTCGGGCAAGGCGATCAGCCCTTCGCGGCGCATGCGCGCGGTGTCTTTCGGGTCATGGCGCAAGCCGATGGCCGTCACCCCGGCCACGGCGGCAATCATCGCCTGGCGCTCTTCGAGGGAACGGGCCTTGTACAGGTAGGCGATGCCTTCTTCGGTCAGCAGGTGGGTGACGTCGTCGCCGTAGATCATGATCGGCGCCAGCGGCATGCCGGCTTTTTTTGCCACGTCCACCGCGTCGAGGGTGTCGACGAAGGTCGGCTTGCCACCCTCCTGGAACGTCTCGACCATCTGCACCACCAGTTTCTTGCCGCGTTCAAGCAACGGCGCCTCGCCGTCGCCGTGACGCATGTCGAGCCAGGCCGGCGTGCCGTGACGACGACCGCGCGGGTCGTGGCCCATGTTCGGCGCGCCGCCGAAGCCAGCGAGGCGGCCACGGGTCACGGTGGAGGAATGACCGTCGCCGTCCACTTGCAGGGTGGCGCCGATGAACAGGTCCACCGCGTACTGCCCGGCCAGTTGGCAGACCATGCGGTTGGAGCGCAGCGAGCCGTCATGGCCGGTGAAGAACACATCCGGCCGAGCGGCAATGTAGTTTTCCATGCCCAATTCGGTGCCGAAGCAATGCACGCTTTCGACCCAGCCACTTTCGATGGCCGGGATCAGCGTCGGGTGCGGGTTGAGGGTCCAGTTGCGGCAGATCTTGCCTTTCAGGCCAAGGGATTCGCCGTAGGTCGGCAGGATCAATTCGATGGCGGCGGTATTGAAACCAATACCGTGGTTGAGGGACTGGACGTTGTGTTTTTCGTAGATCCCGCGGATCGCCATCATCGCCATCAGCACATGCACCGGCTTGATATGACGCGGGTCGCGGGTGAACAGCGGCTCGATGTAGAACGGCTTGTCGGCCACCACCACGAAATCCACCCAGGACGCCGGGATATCCACACGCGGCAGGTCGCTGACGTCATCCACCAACTGGTTGACCTGGACGATGACGATGCCATCGCTGAACGCCGCCGGCTCGATCAGCGCGGGCGTGTCCTCGGTGCTCGGGCCGGTGTAGATATTGCCGGCGCGGTCGGCCATGAAACCGGCCGAGAGCACGACGTTGGGAATCAGATCCACCACCAGCCGGGCATAGAGCTCGATGTAGGTGTGGATCGCGCCGATTTCCAACAGGCCGTCTTCCAGCAATTGGCTGATGCGCAGGCTCTGGGTGCCGGCGAAGGAGAAATCGAGCTTGCGGGCGATGCCGCGTTCGAACAGGTCCAGGTGCTCGGAACGACCGACACTGGGCATGATCATGTGCAGATCGTGCAGCGTTGCAGGATCGGCCTTGGCGAGGGAGCGGGAAAGGAAATCCGCCTGCTTCTGGTTATTGCCCTCCAACACCACGCGGTCGCCGGGCAGGATCAAGGCCTCCAGCGCCGCGACGATTTTATCGGTGGGCAACACCACGCCATCGGCAAGGCCCTCGACCAACGCCAGGCGCCGCTGTTTTTCGCTGCGCCGCCGCGTCCATCGCGAGTCGGGGGATATTGTTGTTGTCATGACCACTCCACGGGTTCGCTGTCGTGGGGGTCACATTAGGAGTGTTGTGGCGCGGACATCAATCAAGCCCGATGGCGGATCGTTACGGTGGGCGTAATGGTTGAATGGCGCAGCGGACAATGCTTCTGTGGCGAGGGAGCTCGCTCCCGCTCGGCTGCGCCGTGGGAGCTGCCGAAGGCTCGGGCCGCGTTCGGACGATTTTTTGATCTTTCGCTTGAGATTCAATTGTCTGGGGAAAGGTCGCAGCCTCGTTGCACTCGACAGCTCCTACGGGCGCGACCCAGCGAAGCAAGCTCCCTCGCCACGGCTTGCGACATCCGGATGAGGGCCTACCCGTGGAAGCCCCCAGTCTGGACTCAGTTGCCGACCAACCCCGCCGCAATCACCAACTCCTCCATCGCCAGCAAATCCGGCACTTTCGCCACATGTTCCCCGACCTGCACCGCCGCCTGCTCCAGCCCGCACAGCGGCACGTCGACGTAGCTCAACTGGCTGTCGAGCTTGCAGGAGCGGGGGATGCCTTGGACCAGCAGGGCCATGAAGCGCAGCTCCGGCCGCCCGCCCAGCGCGTTGAGCACGACGATGCGGGCGCGCTCGCCGATGACGGTTTTCTGGCCGCAGGCCGACTCGAAGCTCAGCAACGGGATTTTTCGCTCGCGCCAGCTTACCCAGCCCAGGAACCACGGTGGCGTGTCCATATCGAAGGCGCTGCGCTGGTAGTCGATCAGCTCGGCCACCGCCACGTTGGGCAAGATCAGATGACGATCGGCCAATGGCAGCAACAGCCCGGTAAGGTGGCTGGTACGAGGGTGAAAGTCATGCATGGGTCTTGCTCCAGTACGCGATGCTGTCGAGCAGCACCGATTCCTGGTACGGCTTGCCCAGGTAGTCATTGACGCCGATGGCCATGGCGCGGTCGCGGTGTTTCTCGCCGGTGCGGGAGGTGATCATGATGATCGGCAAGTGCGCCAGGCGTGGGTCGTTGCGCACTTGCGTGGCGACTTCGAAGCCGTCCATGCGCGGCATCTCGATGTCGAGCAGCATCAGGTCCGGCGAGTGTTCGGCCAACAAGGCCATGGCGTCCACGCCATCCTTGGCGGTGAGGACGTGCATGCCGTGGCGTTCGAGCAAACGGCTGGTGACCTTGCGCACCGTCACCGAGTCGTCCACCACCAGCACCAGCAGCGGCCGTTGCGGTTCGCCCTCGCCTTCAGCCGGCACTTCGCGACGCGGGACCTGGTGGGGCAAGGCGCGGATCGGTGCCAGCAGGTCGAGAATCAGCACCACTCGCCCGTCCCCCAGGATCGTTGCCCCGGACAGGCCGCGCACCGCCGAAAATTGCGGGCCGAGGCTCTTGACCACGATCTCCCGGGTGCCGGTGGTGGCGTCGACCTGAACCGCGACATGCCGTTCGTTGCACTGCACCAGCAACACCGGCAAAGGCTGGCTCTGGCCCAGCAGTTTCGGCCGGGCACCGGTTTTCAGCAGCTCGCCCAGGTAACACAGCTCGTAGCGTTGCCCGGCGTAGGTGTAGGTCGGCGGATCGAGCTGGTAATAGCCATCCAGTTCGGCGGGCAGCACCCGGACGATGCTCTCGATGGTGTTCAGCGGAATGGCGTATTGGTCTTCGTGGCACTGCACCATCAGCGCGCGGTTGACCGCCACGGTGAACGGCAGGCGGATGCGGAAATGCACACCCTGCCCTGGCGTGGAGTCGATGGACATGCTCCCGCCCAGTTGCCGCACTTCCTCGTGGACCACGTCCATGCCCACGCCACGCCCGGAAATCTGGGTGATCTTTTGCGCCGTGGAAAAGCCTGGCTGGAGGATAAACTGCAACACGTCACGGTCACTGATGTCGCTGTCAGGCGCCAGCAGGCCCCGTTTGATCGCCTTGCGTCGCACCGCGTCCAATGGCACCCCGGCGCCATCGTCACGGATGTCGAAAATGATGTCGCCGCCCTCCCGGGACAAGTCGAGGCTGATGCGCCCACGGGCCGGCTTGCCGGCGGCGATGCGCACGTCAGCCGGCTCCAGGCCATGGTCGACGGCGTTGCGCAGCATGTGTTCCAGAGGCGCGGCCATGCGTTCGAGCACGTTGCGGTCCATCTCGCCCTCGGCATTGTCGACCACGAACTCGACGTCCTTGCCCAATTCCTGCGCCACTTGCCGGACGATGCGCTTGAGGCGCGGCAGCATGCGCTCGAACGGCACCATGCGCGTACGCACCAGGCCTTCCTGCAGCTCGGTGTTGATGCGCCCTTGCTGTTGCAGCAGGTTTTCCGCGTCGTGATTGCTGCGGTCGAGGGTTTCCTTGAGATCGAGCAAGTCCGAGGCCGACTCGAACAATGCCCGGGACAATTGCTGCAGTTGCGAATGGCGATCCATTTCCAGCGGATCGAACTCTTCGTAGCCCAGGCGCTCGGCGTCCACTTGTTGACGACTGAGGATCCGTCCCTGGGTTTCGGTATCCAGGCGCCGCAACTGATCGCGCATGCGCTCGATGGTGGTTTCCATCTCGCCCAGCGCCACGCGCGCGTCGTTGACCTGTTGTTCGATGCGCCCTCGGAAGATCGAAGTTTCCCCGGCCAGGTTCACCAGGTCATCGAGCAGTTCGGCGGACACCTTGACCATGTCCGCGCCGTCGCTCGGCGTAGCGGGTTCGGGTCGCGCAGGCGGCGTTGGCGATGGGGCGATTGGCGGCGCGGCAGCGTCTTCTGACGCCTCGCTCGCCTGTGGATGGTTGACCGCCTGGATCCGCGCAATCAGCCGGTCACCGGGCGGGCACGGCTGGCCAGCGCGAACGGCGTCGAGCATTTGGGCCAGACGGTCATGGCCGCCCTGCACCAGGGTAAACAGCGCCGGGCTCGGCTGCAGCAGTCCTGTCGACAACCCTTCATAGAGGTTTTCCAGCTCATGGGCGAGGTCGCCGATGGGCGCGATTTCGACCATTCGTGCGCCGCCCTTGAGGGTATGCAGGTCGCGCAACAGGGTTTCCACGGCCTGGCGGTTCGCCGGATCCTCCTGCCAGCGCAGCAACGCCGCGCCGGAACTGTCGAGGATGTCGAAGCCCTCTTCGAGGAATATTTCCAGGAGCTCGGGGTCATGGCCCGCGGCGTCACCTTGATGGGACGGCGGCAGCTCGATGGTATTCGGCTTGTCCTGGCGGAACCGGTGCAGGGCATCGATCAGCGCAACGGGGTCGCCCAGCGGCTGTCCTTGCTGCAACTGCCCGAGCAGCAGGTCGAGACGCTCGTGACTGTTGTTGAGCAACTGCGCCAGCGCCTCGCTGTAGCTGTAGCGGCGGTCCACCAACCCCTCATAGAGATTTTCCAGTTCCTGGGCCAGATCACTCACCGGCCGGATATCGGCCATGCGCGCGCCGCCCTTGAGGGTATGCAAATCTCGCTGCAGCGATGACAGTGGCGCGCCGTTGTCCGGGTCCGCCAGCCAGCGTTGCAGGGCGTGGGCGGCGCTTTCGAGGATGTCCTGCGCTTCTTCGAGGAAGATCGAAGCGATGTCATCGTCCACGGTGGCATGGGTGCTCGCGCCCTGTTCCATTTCGGCCGTCGCCTGGCCCAGCTCGCGAATGCTCAGGGTGCGACTGCCGTCGCTGCGAATCAGCCCCGTGGCGGCCGGGTCGAGACTTTCCTGGAGCAGCGTGCGAAGAGCCTGCACCCGCTCGGGTTGCGAATGCACTTCCTGCCCGGCCGCCAGTTCGTCGAGCATGTCGATCAACGCTTCATGGGCGCGTTGCGCTTCCTGGAAAAATGCGTCGCTGACCGCCAGGCTGCTTTCTTCGACCGCGCCGTAAAGGTCGAGCAAGGCTTCGCAAAGTTCATCCACCGGGTGCAGGTCGGCCAGGTGCGCGCCTTCGCCCAGGGTGGTCAATTCGTCGAGCAACGCGCTGAGCTCCTGGCCTTCGCCAGGATGCTGTTGCCAGCGCTGCAGCAGGTTTTCAGCATCCAGCAGGATGTCCATGCCCTGGGCGAGGAAGTTGTTGATCAACTGCGGATCACGCTTGGTCCGCGCGCCTTGGTCCGGTGTGCCAAGGACCGCTTGCAGGCGCTCGGTCATCAGCACCTGGGCGCGCTGGATCAGGTCGGCGGCGCCGGGGATCGGCGCCAGCGGCTCGCTGTGCAGTTGACGCAGCCCTCGTCGCAACAGCCCTTCGCCTTCGAGCAGCAGCTCCACCTCATCCAGGTCCAGGGCGATCAAATGCGCCTTGTATTCCCGGGCCAGTTCGTCCAACGCGCCGGCGAGCTCGGCAATGGGCAGCACGCCAGCCATGGAGGCGCTGCCCTTGAGCGTGTGCAAGGCACGTTGCAGTTCGTCGTTGGCCTGCAGTGGAAGGTGTTCGGCGGCCTGGTCGAGGAAGCGATTGAGCGCGGCGAGGTGCCCCTGGGCTTCGTTGTCGAAGATCTTCAGCAACAGCGGGTCAAGCGCCGCCACGTCCTGTTCGTCGTCCTCCTCGGCATCGCCGCCCTTGGCGAGCCCGTGGGCGCGAGCGGCCAGGCGGTCGACATCGTCACGCTGGCGCTGGTGATGAGCAGCGAACTCAGCGACCAGCCCCGGCAGCAATTGCACCGTCTCGTCAACCAGCTGCCGCACCGAAGCGCCCGGCTCGACGCTGCGTTCCAGCACGCGGTTGAGCAGGTTTTCCACTGCCCAGGCCAATTCCCCCAACACCAGCGCCCGGACCATCCGGCCGCTGCCCTTGAGGGTATGGAAAGCCCGCCGCAGTTCTGTCAGGGCGCCGTGGTCGTCGGGGTCGGTCGTCCAGCGCGGCAGGTATTCATGCAGGACATCCAGAACTTCATCGGTCTCCTCGAGGAACACCTCGCGCAGTTCATCGTCCACCGGGCTTTCATCCACGGGGGGCGGCAACAGGCTACCCGGCATGTTCCTCGCCGGCGGGTTGACCGCCGAGACCGGGTTGGCCAGGACTTCAGCCAACGACTGCACGGTCTGCGGATCGTCCAGTTCCTGCAAATCCTGCATGACCTGGGCTTCGTTGGGGCTCAGCACGTCATCGAGCAAGGGGACGCGAGCTTCGTCAGGGAAATAACCGAGGACGCCCAGGCTGTGCTCGACCCCGTCCAACAGGCTCTCGGCGGGCTTCAGCGGGTCTTCGCCCAAGCGCTCCAGGTAATATTCCAGCCCGCTGATCACATCGGCCAAATGATCGAGCTCCTCCCACCCTGGCTGGGCATGTTCAAGCAGCAGGTGCTCGCGGATGAATTCGTTGCACGCCTCCACCAGCCTGGCGGCACGGCTCAACGGAATCATCGCCAGCGCGCCGCGTACCTGGGTCAGCAGCGCGGGCATTTCCGTGAGCTGCGCGCTGTTCCAGTCGGCGTCGATGTAGTCGACGATCATGTCCTTGGCCTGTTGCAGGCAGGTGTGGGCTTCCTTGATGACGATCTGATGGATCTGGGTCAGGTCGATCGTCGGCAGGTGGTTGTCTTCGCGGCTTTCAGGTTCGACGGTGCCAACCATGCCGGCCAGCGTCGCCTCGACGTAGAGCAAGGCACCGGCGACGTCCATCAGCGTCGCATCGTCAGGCGCGCGCTGGCCCTGGGCGAGGCTCAGCACCACGGCCAGCTGATCGATGATGACTTTGCGCGGTTGGCCAAACCCCAGCACCGCCAACGTGTCAGCGATTTGCCGCAAGGGCGCCAGCAGGCTGTCCAGTTCCGAGGCATGCTGGCGATCGCTGCGCACGAACAGGTCCAGGCGCTCCTTGACCCGCACCAGCTCCTCGCACAGTGCGGCAAGGACCGAGCGCATGGCATCGCGATCGGGCCCGGCCAGGCGCGCGCGTTCTTCGTCGACCATGGCGCTGTCGGGCAGCGCATCGTCCAGTGAGTAGCGTTCTTTCATGATCTGCATCTGCCCGCTGGGATGTTCGGCCTTGGCAATATAGAACAACAGACTCTTGAGCAGGTGTGGCGGGGCCGGCTGATTGATGCCGGAGATGCCTTGTTCCAGCAAGCGCTTGAGTTCCTTGTCGGCATCCTTGAACAGGCTGCGCAGCGCCGGGCTGTTGGCGATACGCCCGTCCCGCATGCCTTCGACCAGCGCCGAGGCGACCTGCCACAACGCATTGAGCGGCGCTCCGGCGCACAGTGCTTCGAGACGATGGAAGACCTTGGCCAGGTAACCGAGATGGGTGACGTCGTCCTGCTCACGCAGCAATCCCGCCAGCGCGACTTGCAGGCTCTGGCGCAATTTGCGCAAGGTGTTCGGCAGGTCGGCCGGTTCGAGCCGCTTCAAGGCGTCATCGTCGAGCGGCGCGATGTCTGGCAGTTCCGGGCTGAACAGGCGGGTCTCGGACAACAGGCCTTCACCCCGGGCGCTGCGCAAGTCGTTGATCAACGGCAGTACCACCAACGGCAGGTCGCGGCGGGCACCGTGGACGCGCTCAAGGTAAGTCGGCAGTTGGCCCAGCGCCTGGCGCAACAGGCTGATGGCCTCGTCGCGGTGGCCGATACGGTTGTCCTGCAAGGCGATGCACAGTTGCTCCATTTCTTCGGCGAGCAACGCCGCGCCATAGAACTCGACCATCTGCAGGCCGCCATGGACTTGATGGATGCAGGCCAGGCACTGGCCGAGGGCATCCGCTGCCTGCGGATCGTCCACCAGCCGGTTGAGGGCCAGGTGGGCCTGCTTCAGCGTTTCGGCAATCTCGCCCCTGACCCATTCCAGGGCCACATAGTCGTGCCGATCACCCATAACCACTCCAAATCAACCTGAGCATGTGAGCTTTTGTGGCGAGGGAGCTTGCTCCCGCTGGGACGGTCCGACGCTTCGGGCGCAGCGGCCCCAAGAACTTTGTGAGCGCCGCGCACTGGAGCGCCAGCCCGGTCAAGCGGGAGCAAGCTCCCTCGCCACAAATGATCTTCGCCACCCGACAGAGCCAGTCAGTCACGCCTTGTCCTCATCCACCACCGGCACCGCCGGCAAGGTGAACCCTGACACCGAGCGGCGCAGTTGGCTGGCCATCTTCGCCAGGTTGCCGATGCTCTCTGCCGTGGCCGTCGAGCCCGAGGACGTTTGCGAGGTGATTTGCTGGATCACGTTCATGGTCAAGGATATCTGCCCGGCCGAGGTGGTCTGTTGCTGCGCCGCGTTGGAAATGCTCTGGATCAACGCCGCCAGGGTCTTGGACACGCCTTCGATTTCTTCCAGGGCCACGCCGGCATCCTGGGCCAGCCGGGCGCCGCGCACCACTTCGGTGGTGGTCTGTTCCATGGAAATCACGGCCTCGTTGGTATCGGCCTGGATCGCCCGCACCAGGGTCTCGATCTGCCGCGTCGCGGCCGAGGAGCGCTCCGCCAGCCGCTGCACTTCATCGGCCACCACCGCAAACCCGCGCCCGGCATCGCCGGCCATGGACGCCTGGATCGCGGCGTTGAGAGCCAGGATGTTGGTCTGGTCGGCGATGTCGTCGATCAGGCTGACGATGTCGCCAATTTCCTGGGACGACTCGCCCAGGCGCTTGATGCGCTTGGCGGTGTCCTGGATCTGCTCGCGAATGTTGTCCATGCCATGAATGGTGTTGTGCACCACCTCGTTGCCCTTGTTGGCGATCTCCACGGAACGCTCGGCCACCGCCGACGACTCGGCGGCATTGGCCGACACCTGGTCGATGGACTGGGCCATTTCATTGATTGAAGTCGACGCTTCGGAAATTTGCTGGGCCTGGTGTTCGGACGCCTGGGCCAGGTGCATCGCCGTGGCCTGGGTTTCCTGCACCGCGGCGGCCACCTGGCCGGCAGTGAGGTTGATCGTCGCCACCAGATCGCGCAGCTGGTCCACCGAATAATTGATGGAATCGGCGATGGTCCCGGTGAAATCCTCGGTGACTGAGGCGGTGACGGTCAGGTCGCCGTCGGCCAGGTCTTCGATTTCGTCCAGCAAGCGCATGATCGCGTTCTGGTTGCGCTCGTTCTTTTCCGCCGTTTCGCGCAATTGGCGGTTGGTCTCGCGGACCATCACCAGGCCGATGAGGATGATCGACATCAGCGCCAGCAGGCCCAGCACATAGCCGCCAATGGTGTTGACGGACCGTCCGCCCGCCAGGTTTTCGAACGCCGAAGCCAGGTGCGAAGCTTCATCCAGCAGGGTTTGCGACAGGTTGAAAATGTTGCCCGCCGATTCGCGGACCTTGAACAGTTCCGGGGAGGTCTCGAGGATTTCATCCACAGAGCCCGAGACGAACTCGAACAGCTCGCTGATCTCGCTCAGGCGCGCCCGGGCATCGCGGTCCTGTACCTGGGAAATCTTCAAGGTCGGGTCGCCTTGCAGCATGCCGTTGAGCACCTGGCCGAAACGCGCGGCATCACGACCGAACGTGTCGGCGGCCTGGCTGGCGTTCTCATCCCCCGCCAACACGGTATTCACCGCGCCGAGAATCCGCTCGGCCAGCAGCGACTGGCGCTGCGCCATGGCCACCTGGGGGGCCGGCGCCCCCCGTTGCAGGAGGATTTCGACGACTTTCTCGTACTCGACTTGCAGTTGCGGCACGGTTTCGGCCAGCGTCGCCGCGACCTGATGCAGCGACAAGACGGTTTGTTCGCTGGAAAGAATGGCATCGGTGTTCTTGAGCAGGCGCTCCCAGTCCAACTGCACGGCGCGCATCTGCGGACGCAGGGTGGCGGGCGCAGGCGGCAGGCCGGTGACCGGGTCGCCCTGCTTCAGGTAACCCCAGCGCTGGGCGAAATCATTGCGCGCATCGCTCAGCAATTTGAACGCGGCGGCCTTGCCGGCGGCGGCCTCGGTGGCGTTCTTGGCGATGCGCTGGGACAACACCCGCAGCTCCCCGGCGTGGCCGATGTATTGCTTGTCATAGGTGGACTGGATGTTGAGGTACGCGAAGTTGGCGAACAACAGCATGATGAAGACAATCAACGCGACGAACAGCACGATGATCTGCGAACGACTGCGCGACGCTTCCAGTGGCTTGCCTGTTTTTGCTTTGATCATCGGTTCTCGCCTGTGCTGCCCAATCTATCCACAATCCCAAGCCCGACTCGATTCCCCGTAGGAGCTGCCGTAGGCTGCGATCTTTTGATCTTGAGGCCTACGTCAAAGCAATCTGTCTGTTGAAAAGATCAAAAGATCGCAGCCTTCGGCAGCTCCTACCCTGAGTTGTGCTGTCACCTAAACCGCCACATCCATGAACCCCGGCGATCGCGCCAGGGCAAATGGGCTGAACACCTGCCACTGCCGCTCGCCCTCGAACCGGCCCTGGACGAAGGCCGCTTCCGGACCATTGAGGTCGTTCGCCGAGGCCGACTCCAGGCTGTCCCGGGCAAAATGCTGCAGGCCGAGCACTTCGTCCACCAGCAAACCGGCGAACACCTCGTCATGGTCCACCACCAGCACCCGCCGCTGCTTGCGCACGCTGGACAGTTCATGGCCGAAGAAGCCGCACAGATCCATCAACGGCAGCAAACGCCCGCGCAGGTTAGCCACTCCGCGAACCCATGGCTTGACCCCGGGCAATGGCGTGTGGCGCGGCTCGTGCAGCACTTCGCTGACTTCACCCATGGGCGCCACGAACCAGTGTTCGCCCAGGCGAAAGCCGATGCCGCTCCAGGTGTCGCGATGGACCGGTTGGGACGGCAGGTCCGCGCCCAGCAACCGACAGCGCCGATCGATCCGCAGCAACAGCTCGAAAGCGGTCAGGGATTGGCTCATGGCCGTGCGTTCAACCCAGTACTTTGTTCAGGGTTGCGATCAGGGTGTCTTCATCCACCGGTTTGGTCAGGTAATCCCTCGCGCCTTGGCGGGTGCCCCAGACCTTGTCGGTTTCCTGGTCCTTGGTGGTGATGATGATCACCGGAATGTGCCCGGTGTCCGGGTCCTTGGTCAGTTGGCGAGTGGCCTGGAACCCGTTGAGGCCGGGCATGACGATGTCCATCAATACCGCGTCGGGTTTTTCCTGGCGGGCCAGTGCCACGCCATCGGCGCCGTTCTCAGCCTTGAGAACCTGATGACCGTGCTTTTCCAGCATGCCGGTCAGTTTGTACATTTCAGTCGGCGAATCATCGACGATCAGAACTCGTGCCATGGTGTTCCCCATTTTCTGTAGACCTCGGCCCGCAGGCCGAGCGTCATGAGTGTGCCTGGTGCGGCTGGACAGCGGAAAAGCCCGGGACATGGGCCTGTATCGCGCCCAGCAATTCTTCCTTGCTGAAAGGCTTGGTCAGAAACTGATCGGAGCCGACGATGCGCCCCTTGGCCTTGTCGAACAGGCCATCGCGGGACGACAGCATGATCACTGGCGTCGCCTTGAAGGCCCCGTTGTTCTTGATCAGGGCGCAGGTCTGGTAACCGTCCAGGCGCGGCATCATGATGTCGACAAAGATAATGCCTGGATGATGGTCGACGATCTTGGCCAGCGCATCGAAGCCGTCGACCGCCGTGATCACCTCGCAACCGACGTTGCGCAGCAGGGTTTCGGCGGTGCGGCGGATGGTCTTCGAGTCGTCGATGACCATGACCTTCAAGGCGCTGGGTTGCTGCTGCGTAAATTGCTCTGCCATTGCCACTGCGAACCGGTTTTTAACGCGTAAGTGTGAACGACAGCGCAAACCCTTGATGTTCAAGGCCCGCACGTCACATGGCAGCCTTTTTAGCACAGTCTCCATCGCCGATCTATCAGCCGCTCGGCACGGTGGTTTTTCCTTGACCGCCAATCTTCCGGGCGCCACTCTGACGCCACTTTTTCACGCCATTTGTGCCCATCGAAATTATGAGGAACCAAGCCATGAGCGTACGCGTCGGCATTGTCATGGACCCAATCGCCAGCATTTCCTACAAGAAGGATAGCTCGCTGGCCATGCTGCTGGCCGCTCAGAAGCGCGGCTGGGAACTGTTCTACATGGAGCAGCGCGACCTCTACCAGGCCGAAGGCCAGGCCCGGGCGCGGATGAAACCACTGAAAGTCTTCGCCAACCCGGAGAAATGGTTCGAACTGGGCGAGGAAAGCGATGCACTGCTGAGCGACCTGGACGTGATCCTGATGCGCAAGGATCCGCCGTTCGACATGGAATTCGTGTATTCCACCTATCTCCTGGAACAGGCTGAAAGCGCCGGCGTGCTGGTGGTCAACAAGCCGCAGAGCCTGCGCGACTGCAACGAAAAGCTGTTCGCCACGCTGTTCCCGCAATGCACGCCGCCGACAATCGTCAGCCGTCGTCCGGACGTGTTGCGTGAATTCGCCGACCATCACGGCGACGTGATCCTCAAGCCGCTGGACGGCATGGGCGGTTCTTCGATCTTCCGCCACACCGCCGGCCACCCGAACCTGTCGGTGATCCTGGAAACCCTGACCTTGCATGGCAAGCAGCAGATCATGATCCAGGGCTACCTGCCGGCCATCGTCGACGGCGACAAACGCATCCTGATGATCGACGGCGAGCCCGTGGATTATTGCCTGGCGCGCATCCCGGCCGCCGGCGAAACCCGTGGCAACCTGGCGGCCGGCGGTCGTGGCGAAGCCCGTCCGCTGACCGACAAGGACCGCTGGATCGCCGCCCAGGTCGGCCCGACACTACGGGAAAAAGGCCTGCTGTTCGTCGGCCTGGACGTGATCGGCGAGCACCTGACGGAAATCAACGTCACCAGCCCGACCTGCATCCGCGAGATCGACAATGCCTTCGGCACCGACATCGGCGGCATGCTGATGGAGGCCATCGACAAAAAGCTGCAAGCGGCAAGCCTCAAGCGGCAAGTTTGATGCAGCGTGCAGCCTGACTTGGAGCTTGAAGCTTGAAGCCTGTAGCTAAGATGCCGCCCGATCTGCCCCTAGAGCTCGCCCATCGTGGCGTGCGCCCGGCTGATCGTCTCGGTTTTACCCTGTTCCTGGCGGCGCTGATCCACTTGGCCGTGCTGCTGGGCGTCGGGTTTGCCACGGTCGAACCCAAGCAGATCAGCCAGACCCTGGAAATCACCCTGGCGACGTTCAAGAGCGAGACCAAGCCCAGGAAGGCCGACTTTCTCGCCCAGGAAAACCAGCAAGGCAGCGGCACCCTGGAAAAGAAAGCGACCCCCAAGACCACCGAGATCGCGCCGTTCCAGGACAACAAAGTCCAAAAGATCACGCCACCGCCGGCCGCCAAGCCGGAGGTCCAGGAAACGGCGCCCAAGGCTGCCGTGACCACCGTGGCGCCGAAGCCGAAAAAGGCCCCGGTCAAGGAAGAGGTCAAGCCCGATCCGAAGCCCAAGGCACCGGAGCCGACCTTCGACAGTTCACAGCTTTCCAGCGACATCGCCAGCCTGGAAGCCGAGCTGGCCCAGGAGCAACAGCTGTACGCCAAGCGCCCGCGCATCCACCGCCTCAGTGCCGCTTCGACCATGCGCGACAAGGGTGCCTGGTACAAGGACGAGTGGCGCAAGAAGGTCGAGCGCATCGGCAATCTCAATTACCCCGAGGAAGCCCGGCGCAAGCAGATCTACGGCAACCTGCGGCTAATGGTCTCGATCAACCGCGACGGCTCGCTGTACGAGGTGCTGGTGCTCGAATCCTCCGGCCAGCCCCTGCTGGACCAGGCCGCCCAGCGGATCGTGCGCCTGGCCGCGCCGTTCGCGCCGTTCACCGGCGACCTGTCGGACATCGACCGCCTGGAAATCATCCGCACCTGGAAATTCGCCCGGGGTGATCGGCTGTCCAGTAACTGACCTGCAGACGGTATCAATACCCTGTGGGAGCGAGCTTGCTCGCGATAGCAATGGATCATTCAACATGGATGGCGACTGGCACACCGCATCGCGAGCAAGCTCGCTCCCACAGGGGGTTGGTGACAGCCCCAAGCATTTCCCGGCTTGTCAGTTCGGCCCTGCCCCGCCACACTAGCGCCTATGAAAAACGTCAGCCCCACCTACCTCAAGCATCATTTCCTGATCGCCATGCCGCACATGGCCGATCCGAACTTTGCCCACACCTTGACCTACATCGTCGAGCACACGGCGAACGGGGCCATGGGATTGGTGGTCAACCGCCCGCAAGAGCTGAACCTGGCGGACATCCTTGAGCAGTTGCGCCCCGAGGTCGAGCCGCCACTGCTGTGCCAGCATGTGCCGATTTTCATCGGCGGCCCGGTGCAGACCGATCGTGGCTTCGTGCTTCACCCGTCGGGCCCCAAATTCCAGGCCACCGTCGATCTGGATGGCGTATCGCTGTCCACCTCCCAGGACGTGCTGTTCGCCATCGCCGACGGCGTCGGCCCGGAAAAAAGCCTGATTGCCCTCGGCTATGCCGGCTGGGAACCCGGGCAACTGGAAGCCGAACTGGCCGACAACGCCTGGCTGACCTGCCCGTTCGACGCCGACATCCTCTTCAACACCAGCAGCGAACTGCGCCTGGAAGCGGCGGCCAGCCGGCTGGGGGTCAACCTCAGCCTGCTCACCAGCCAGGCAGGACACGCCTGATGGCCCTGCGCTTGCTGCTGGGCTTCGATTACGGCACCAAACAGATCGGCGTGGCGGTCGGCCAGGTCATTACCGGCCAGGCCCGCGAGCTGTGCACCTTGAAGGCGCAGAATGGCGTGCCGGACTGGAACCAGGTCGAGGCACTGATCAAGGAGTGGAAACCCGACGCCGTGGTGGTCGGCCTGCCGCTGAACATGGACGGCACGCCCAGCGACATGTGCCTGCGCGCCGAAAAGTTCGCCCGCCGGCTCAACGGCCGCTACAACCTGCCCTTTTATACCCATGACGAGCGCCTGACCACCTTCGAGGCCAAGGGCGAGCGCCTGGTGCGCGGTGGACAGAAAGGCAGTTACCGCGACAATCCGGTGGACGCCATCGCCGCCGCCCTGCTGCTGCAAGGCTGGCTCGACGCCAACGCCGCCCTGTTCGAAACCTGATTTTTTTGAAAGCGCCGCCAAGGCGCTTTCTTTTAGCGATAAACCGAGTCACGAACACCGACCCGGAAACTGAAGGAGCCAGCATGAGCCTGCCCAATCCTGCCGAACTGATCAGCCAGATGGCGATTCGTCTCACAGCCCACCTGGAACAACGCGGCGTCAGCGAACCGCGCTACATCGGCATCCGCACTGGCGGCGTCTGGGTTGCCCAGGCCTTGCTCGATGAACTGGGCAGCGATTCGCCGCTGGGCACCCTGGACGTGTCCTTCTACCGCGATGACTTCAGCCAGAACGGCCTGCACCCGCAAGTGCGCCCCTCGGCCCTGCCATTCGAGATCGAAGGCCAGCACCTGGTGCTGATCGACGACGTGCTGATGAGCGGCCGGACCATCCGCGCCGCCATGAACGAACTGTTCGACTACGGCCGCCCGGCCAGCGTGACGCTGGTGTGCCTGCTGGACCTGGACGCCGCCGAGCTACCGATCCGGCCGAACGTGGTCGGCGCGACACTGACGCTGGCCGCCCATGAGCGGGTCAAGCTCTCCGGGCCGTCGCCGCTGCAACTCGAACTGCAAGACCTTGCCCTTTAACAGCCCTTGTAAGAGTCCATCGCGATGACGCCTCTCGAAACCAAGCGCCCGCTGCAGCTCAACGATCAGGGCCAGCTGCGGCACTTCCTGTCCCTCGACGGCCTGCGCCGCGAGCTGCTGACGGAAATCCTCGACACCGCCGACTCATTCCTCGAAGTCGGCGCCCGGGCGGTGAAGAAAGTCCCGTTGCTGCGCGGCAAGACCGTGTGCAATGTGTTCTTCGAAAACTCCACCCGCACCCGCACCACCTTCGAACTGGCGGCCCAGCGCCTGTCGGCGGACGTGATCACCCTCAACGTCTCCACGTCCTCGGCGAGCAAGGGTGAAACCCTGCTCGACACCTTGCGCAACCTCGAAGCCATGGCCGCCGACATGTTCGTCGTGCGCCACGGTGATTCCGGCGCCGCACACTTCATTGCCGAACACGTCTGCCCGCAAGTCGCGATCATCAACGGCGGCGACGGCCGGCACGCGCACCCGACCCAGGGCATGCTCGACATGCTGACCATCCGTCGGCACAAAGGCAGCTTCGAGAACCTGTCGGTGGCCATCGTCGGCGACATCCTGCACTCGCGGGTGGCCCGCTCGAACATGCTGGCCCTCAAGACTCTCGGCTGCCCGGACATTCGCGTGATCGCGCCGAAAACCCTGCTGCCCATCGGGGTCGAGCAATACGGCGTGAAGGTCTACACCGACATGACCGAAGGCCTGAAGGATGTGGACGTGGTGATCATGCTGCGCCTGCAACGCGAACGCATGACCGGCGGCCTGCTGCCCAGCGAAGGCGAGTTCTACCGCTTGTTCGGCTTGACCACCGCGCGCCTGGCCGGGGCCAAGCCGGATGCCATCGTCATGCACCCGGGGCCGATCAACCGCGGCGTGGAGATCGAATCCGCGGTGGCCGACGGGCCGCATTCGGTGATCCTCAACCAAGTGACCTACGGCATCGCCATCCGCATGGCCGTGCTGTCCATGGCCATGAGCGGGCAAACGGCCCAGCGCCAATTCGACCAGGAGAACGCCCAGTGAAGCTCAGCATTCTCGGCGCACGCGTGATCGATCCGGCCAGCGGCCTGGATCAAGTGACCGACATTCATATCGATGCCTGCAAGATCGTCGCCCTTGGCGCGGCGCCGGCAGGCTTCGCGGCGGTCGAGACCCTCGACGCCCAAGGCCTGGTCGCCGCCCCTGGCCTGGTCGACCTCAACGTCGCCCTGCGCGAACCGGGCTACAGCCGCAAAGGCAGCATCGCCAGCGAAACCCGCGCCGCCGCCGCCGGCGGTGTGACCAGCCTGTGCTGCCCACCGCAGACCAAACCGGTGCTGGACACCTCGGCCGTGGCCGAACTGATCCTCGACCGCGCCCGCGAAGCCGGCAACACCAAGGTCTTTCCAATCGGTGCACTGAGCAAAGGCCTCGACGGCGAGCAACTGGCCGAGCTGATTGCCCTGCGTGACGCCGGGTGCGTGGCGTTCGGCAATGGCCTGAACAGCTTCCGCAACACCCGTACGCTGTGTCGCGCACTGGAATATGCGGCGACTTTCGGCCTGACCGTCATCTTCAATTCCCAGGATCACGACCTGGCCGAAGGCGGTCTCGCCCATGAAGGGCCGACCGCGAGCTTCCTCGGCCTGCCGGGCATCCCGGAAACGGCCGAGACCGTGGCCCTGGCCCGGGACCTGCTGCTGGTGGAACAAAGCGGCGTGCGCGCGCATTTCAGCCAACTGACCAGCGCCCGTGGTGCGGCGCTGATCGCACAGGCCCAGGCCCGTGGCTTGCCGGTCACCGCCGACGTGGCGCTGTATCAGTTGATCCTGACCGACGAAGCGCTGATTGACTTCAACAGCGTCTATCACGTCCAGCCGCCGCTGCGCACCCGCGCCGACCGCGAGGGCTTGCGCGAGGCGGTGAAGTCCGGGGTGATCTCGGCCATCTCCAGCCATCACCAGCCCCACGAGCGCGACGCCAAGCTGGCACCCTTCGGGGCCACCGAGCCGGGCATCAGCAGTGTCGAACTGCTGTTGCCGCTGGCCATGACGCTGGTGGAAGACGGCCTGCTGGACTTGCCAACCTTGCTGGCGCGCTTGAGCAACGGCCCGGCCCAGGCCTTGCAGTTGCCGGTCGGGAAACTGGCCGTGGGTGCGGCGGCGGACCTGGTGCTGTTCGACCCCGCCGCGTCCACCGTGGCCGGCGAAGCCTGGCGTTCCAAGGGCGACAACTGCCCGTTCCTCGGTCACAGCCTGCCGGGCGTGGTGCGCTATACGCTGATGGATGGGCGGATTACCCACCAGGCCTGAAAAACCGCGCCGCTCCTATCGCGAGCAAGCTCGCTCCCACAGGGGATCTTCGGTGAACACAGGATATGTGAACACCTCCGAGCCAATGTGGGAGCGAGCTTGCTCGCGATGCAGGCGACTCGGTCTGTCTTACTGAAAAGCCCCACGCTTCTGCGCATTACGAATCGACACCTGGTCGTTCAGCGTCCAGAAGTCATACAGCACGCCCAGGAAAAACACCCCGCCGGTCAGCAGGTAGATGATCCCGCTGAGCCACTTTCCTTGATACATGCGATGCACGCCGAAGACACCGAGGAACGTCAGCAGAATCCACGCCACGGTGTATTCGATAGGTCCCGGGGTGAAACGCAGATCCGCTTCGCGGTCCATGGCCGGGATCAGGAACAAGTCGATCAGCCAACCGATGCCCAGCAAACCGAAGGTGAAGAACCAGATCGTGCCGGTCACCGGCTTGCCGTAATAGAAACGGTGCGCACCGGTGAAGCCGAGAATCCAGAGCAGATACCCGACCACTTTGCTGTGCGTGTCGCGGGTTGCGTCCTGCTGATAGCTGTTCATGAATGGCCTCTTTTGCCTCGATAGAAAAATTTGTTCGGACTTTTTGTGACTTTTGCGTGTCTCGCCGACAAGCGGTCCTGAGCGACTCGGACCTGTGAAACGCCCGTGTTACGGGGGTCTTGTCGGACAATCGGGTCAATTGTCGCAATTGTGCGGGGTTCAGGACGGGTTCCGGAACGACAAACGGCCTCAAAACGGCAAAAAAAGCTGTTATAAAGTTGCGCGCTAACCTTTATGAGCCTTGCCTAATGCGTCCATTTTTCAAGACATGGCTGACCATCTGCCTATTATTGCCACTGGCCGCCCACGCCACCAATCGTGAGCAACGTCTTCCCAACGTCAACGGCTACACCCCGAAATCCCATGTTTCTGCTCCAGGGAGCAAAAACAACCCAGGCACACCACGCCTGAGCACGGCCAACAGCAAGCTGGTTCCGCCCATGGCGACCAAAGCGAGCAGCAACGTGTTGAGCCGCGCCGTGAATGTACTGGGCACACCTTACCGCTGGGGCGGCAGTAGCCCAAGCAAAGGTTTCGATTGCAGCGGTTTGGTGAAGTACGCCTTCAACGACGCCACGTTCGACCTGCCTCGCACTTCCAATGCAATGGCTGCCGGTCATGGCGAGAAAGTCGAGCGCAAGGACCTCAAGCCGGGCGACCTGATTTTCTTCAAGCTCAAGAGCCGCCGGGTCAACCACGTGGCGATCTACCTGGGCAACGACCGCTTCATCCACGCGCCACGGCGGGGCAAGTCGGTGACCATCGACACGCTGAACAAGCCGTACTGGGACACCCACTACGTGGTTGCCAAGCGTGTCCTGCCGAAAGAACCGGGCGCGCTGCGCGTGGTTCAGCGCTGATCACCGCCTGTGGCGAGGGAGCTTGCTCCCGCTGGGCCTGTAGGAGCTGCCGAGCGAAGCGAGGCTGCGATCTTTCCTCTGACGCTTGAGTTTCAAGAAGATCGCAGCCTTCGGCAGCTCCTACAGTGCCCACCCTGCGGGAGCAAGCTCCCTCGCTAAAAAAGCGGTACTGCCTCCTGCCCTAGAAATTATCCGGCGTACGCGCCCGTTCCCGCGCATGTTCGCGGCTGATCAGCCCCTTGTTCACCAGGTCCTTCAGGCACATGTCCAGCGTCTGCATCCCCAGCGAGCCGCCGGTCTGGATCGACGAATACATCTGCGCGATCTTGTCTTCCCGAATGAGATTGCGGATCGCCGAGGTGCCGAGCATGATTTCGTGCGCCGCGACCCGCCCGCCGCCGATCTTCTTGACCAGCGTCTGGGAGATCACCGCCTGCAGCGACTCCGACAGCATCGAACGCACCATGGACTTCTCATCGCCCGGGAACACGTCCACCACCCGGTCAATGGTCTTCGCTGCGGAAGTCGTGTGCAGCGTGCCGAATACCAAATGCCCGGTTTCCGCAGCGGTCAGCGCCAGGCGGATGGTTTCCAGGTCACGCATTTCCCCCACCAGGATCACATCCGGGTCTTCCCGCAGGGCCGAGCGCAGGGCCGTTGAGAACCCCTGGGTGTCACGGTGCACCTCGCGTTGGTTGATCAGGCATTTGCGCGGCTCATGGACGAACTCGATCGGGTCCTCGATGGTAAGGATGTGATGGTGCTTGTGGCTATTCAAGTAATCGATCATCGCCGCCAGGGTCGTGGACTTGCCTGAACCTGTAGGCCCGGTCACCAGCACGAGCCCGCGTGGGGCCTCGGTGATCTTGCGGAACACCTCGCCCATGCCCAGGTCTTCCATGGTCAGGACTTTCGACGGGATGGTCCGGAACACCGCCCCGGCGCCGCGATTCTGATTGAAGGCGTTGACCCTGAACCGCGCCACACCCGGCACGTCGAAGGAGAAATCCGTTTCCAGAAATTTCTCGTAATCCACTCGTTGCCGGTCGTTCATGATGTCGTAGATCAGCTCATGAACCTGTTTATGGTCCAGTGCCGGCAGGTTTATCCGGCGCACATCGCCGTCGACACGGATCATCGGCGGCAGCCCGGCGGACAGGTGCAGGTCCGACGCCCCCTGTTTGGCGCTGAAGGCCAACAGTTCAGTGATATCCATAGCGCTCCTCAATTCCAGTAGAATGCCGCGAACCTCAGACCCGCTGGCCTTTCTTTATGACCACGATAGCAGACAACATTGCTCAGGTTAGATCGCGCATCCATGCGGCGGAGCAAGCCGCCCAGCGTGCCGCAGACAGCGTCCAGCTGCTGGCAGTGAGCAAGACCAAGCCCGCCCAGGCCCTGCGCGAAGCCTATGCCGCCGGCCTCAGGGACTTCGGCGAGAACTACCTGCAAGAAGCGCTTGGCAAGCAGGCGGAACTGACCGACCTGCCCTTGATCTGGCACTTCATCGGCCCCATTCAATCGAACAAGACGCGCGCTATTGCCGAACATTTCGACTGGGTGCACTCCGTGGATCGCCTGAAAATTGCCCAACGCCTGTCCGAGCAGCGCCCGGCCGAGCTGCCGCCGCTGAACATCTGCATCCAGGTCAACGTCAGCGGCGAAGCCAGTAAATCCGGTTGCACACCGACGGACCTGCCAGCCCTCGCCAAGGCCATCGCCGCATTGCCACGTCTCACGTTGCGCGGGTTGATGGCCATTCCCGAACCGACCGACGATCGCGCCGAGCAGGATGCGGCGTTTGCGGCCGTCCAGCGCCTGCAAGCCAGCCTGGACCTGCCCCTGGATACGTTATCCATGGGCATGAGCCACGACCTCGAATCCGCCATCACCCAAGGCGCCACCTGGGTGCGCATCGGTACTGCATTGTTTGGCGCTCGCGACTACGGTCAAACACCCAGCTGATCCATTCATCTCTTTATAAGGACCTGTCATGAGCAACACGCGTATTGCCTTTATCGGCGCCGGCAACATGGCCGCCAGCCTGATCGGCGGCCTGCGGGCCAAGGGCCTGGACGCATCCATGATTCGCGCCAGCGATCCGGGTGAAGAGACTCGCAAGCGGGTCAGCGCCGAGCACGGCATCGAAACCTTCGCCGACAATGCCCAGGCCATCGACGGCGTGGACGTCATTGTGCTGGCGGTCAAGCCGCAAGCGATGAAGACCGTCTGCGAAGCCCTTCGCCCGAATCTCAAGCCTCATCAACTGGTGGTGTCGATTGCCGCAGGCATTACCTGCGCGAGCATGAACAACTGGCTCGGTGCCCAGCCGATCGTGCGCTGCATGCCCAACACCCCAGCCCTGCTGCGCCAGGGTGTCAGCGGTCTGTATGCGACCGGCCAAGTGAGCGCCGGACAGCGCCAGCAGGCCGAAGAACTGCTATCGGCCGTCGGCCTGGCGCTGTGGCTGGAGACCGAGCAGCAACTGGATGCCGTCACCGCCGTCTCCGGCTCGGGCCCGGCGTATTTTTTCCTGCTGATCGAAGCCATGACCGCCGCCGGCGAGAAACTCGGCCTGCCCCGCGAGACCGCCGCCCAGCTGACCTTGCAGACGGCCCTCGGCGCTGCCCACATGGCGGTGTCCAGTGACGTCGATGCGGCCGAGCTGCGCCGTCGCGTGACGTCTCCGGCCGGCACCACCGAAGCGGCCATCAAATCGTTCCAGGCCGGGGGCTTCGAAGCCCTGGTGGAAAAAGCACTCGGCGCCGCCGCGCACCGCTCGGCCGAAATGGCCGAACAATTGGGCCAATAAGGAGCCATTCATGATTGGATTGAACACTGCAGCGGTCTATGTCCTGCAAACCCTCGGCAGCCTGTACCTGCTGATCGTGCTGATGCGCTTTGTGCTGCAACTGGTGCGCGCCAACTTCTACAACCCGCTGTGCCAGTTCGTGGTCAAGGCTACCCAGCCGCTGCTCAAGCCGTTGCGCCGGATCATCCCGAGCCTGTTCGGCCTGGACATGTCCTCGCTGGTGTTGGCGATCCTGGTGCAGTTGGCACTGATGGCGCTGACCCTGCTGTTGACCTACGGCACCACCGGCAACCCGCTGCAACTACTGATCTGGTCGATCATCGGCGTCACCGCGCTGTTCCTGAAGATATTCTTCTTCGCCTTGATCATCAGCGTGATCCTGTCCTGGGTCGCACCGGGCAGCCACAACCCGGGCGCCGAACTGGTGAACCAGATCTGCGAGCCGGCCCTGGCGCCGTTCCGTCGCATCGTGCCGAACCTCGGCGGCCTGGATATCTCGCCGATCCTGGCGTTCATGGTGCTCAAGCTGCTCGACATGCTGGTGATCAACAACCTGGCGGCGATGACCATGATGCCGGAGATTCTGCGGGTGCTGATCTAAAGCACGCTGCAGCTTTTCCTGTGGCGAGGGAGCTTGCTCCCGCTGTGCTCTGTAGGAGCTGGCGAAGCCTGCGATCTTTTGATCTTGATCTTGATCTTGATCTTGATCTTGATCTTGATCTTGATCTTGATCTTGATCTTGATCTTAATCTTTCGCTCACGACTCAATTGTCAGGGGAAAGATCGCAGCCTCGTTGCACTCGGCAGCTCCTACGCAGCGCCTACACAGCGCCTACACAGCTCCTACGGGGGGCGCTTCGCGCTGGAGCGCCAGCCCGGCCAGCGGGAGCGAGCTCCCTCGCCACAGATAGATCCAGTCGCCACAGGGTTTGCATCAGCGAACAATCAGCGCGGGCCTTTGCTTGCCGCTAACCCCAGCGGTCTTTAGACTTACGCCTCATTTCAACGCGAGCAGGGTCGATGCCAGCTGCCTTTCCCCCCGATTCCGTTGGTCTGGTGACGCCGCAAATGGCGCATTTCAGCGAGCCCCTGGCCCTGGCCTGCGGCCGTTCGTTGCCAGCCTATGACCTGATCTACGAAACCTACGGCACCCTCAATGCCACGGCGAGCAACGCCGTGCTGATCTGCCACGCCTTGTCGGGGCATCACCACGCCGCCGGCTACCACAGCGTCGATGACCGCAAGCCCGGCTGGTGGGACAGTTGCATCGGCCCCGGCAAGCCCATCGACACCAACCAGTTCTTCGTCGTCAGCCTGAACAACCTCGGCGGTTGCAATGGTTCCACCGGCCCCAGCAGTATCAACCCCGACACCGGCAAGCCTTTCGGCGCCGATTTCCCGGTGTTGACCGTGGAAGACTGGGTCCACAGCCAGGCGCGCCTGGCAGACCGTCTCGGCATCGCCCAATGGGCAGCGGTGATCGGCGGCAGCCTGGGCGGCATGCAGGCGCTGCAATGGACCATCACCTACCCGGACCGCGTACGCCACTGCCTGGCAATTGCCTCGGCACCCAAGCTGTCGGCGCAGAACATCGCCTTCAACGAAGTGGCGCGCCAGGCGATCCTCACCGACCCCGAATTCCACGGCGGTTCGTTCCAGGAACACGGCGTGATCCCCAAGCGCGGGCTGATGCTGGCGCGGATGGTCGGGCACATCACCTACCTGTCCGACGATTCCATGGGCGAGAAATTCGGTCGTGGCCTCAAGAGCGAGAAGCTCAACTACGACTTCCACAGCGTCGAGTTCCAGGTCGAGAGCTACCTGCGCTACCAGGGTGAAGAGTTCTCCGGACGCTTCGACGCCAACACCTACCTGCTGATGACCAAGGCGCTGGACTACTTCGATCCGGCGGCGAACTTCGACGATAACCTGGCGAAAACCTTCGCCAACGCCACCGCCAAGTTCTGCGTGATGTCGTTCACCACCGATTGGCGCTTCTCCCCGGCCCGCTCGCGGGAGCTGGTGGACGCGCTGATGGCCGCGCGCAAGGACGTCTGCTACCTGGAAATCGACGCGCCCCAGGGCCACGATGCCTTTCTGATTCCGATCCCGCGCTACCTGCAGGCGTTCGGCAACTACATGAACCGTATTACGCTGTGAGGACGCCATGAGAGCCGATCTGGACATCATCCAGGAATGGATCCCCGCCGGCAGCCGCGTGCTCGACCTGGGCTGCGGCAACGGCGAATTGCTGACCTGGCTGCGGGACAACAAGCAAGTGACGGGCTACGGGCTGGAAAATGACCCGGACAACATCGCCGAATGCGTGGCCAAGGGCATCAACGTCATCGAGCAGGACCTGGACAAGGGCCTGGGCAACTTCGCCAGCAACAGCTTCGACATCGTGGTCATGACCCAGGCCCTGCAAGCCGTGCATTACCCGGACAAGATCCTCGACGAAATGCTGCGCGTCGGGCGCCAGTGCATCATTACCTTTCCCAACTTCGGTCACTGGCGGTGCCGCTGGTACCTGGCGAGCAAGGGGCGGATGCCGGTGTCGGAATTCCTGCCCTACACCTGGTACAACACGCCGAACATCCATTTCTGCACCTTCGAGGATTTCGAAGAACTGTGCCGCGAGCGTGAAGCCAAGGTCATCGATCGCCTGGCCGTGGATCAGCAGCACCGGCACGGGTGGGCCAGCAAGCTATGGCCTAATCTGTTAGGTGAGATAGGCATTTATCGGGTCAGCAGCCCAGGCCTCGCCGATCATCAGGTCGCGGTGTGAACACCGGCCTTCCCAGGAGCACGACATGAAACGTCTAGGGTTGTTTCTCATCACCGCCTGCCTAAGCGTCGGCGTCATGGCCGCCGATGTCATCAAGGGCGAGCGCAAGGAAGTGTTCGGTGACGTCACCGTACACTACAACACCTTCAACTCCACCTTCCTCACCCCCGACATCGCCAAGGGCGCCGAGCTGATCCGCAGCAAGAACCAGGGCGTGATCAATGTCTCGGTGATCAAGGATGGCAAGCCGCTGATCGTCCAGGTCAGCGGCACGGTCAAGGACCTGACCAGCAAGACGGTCCCGCTCAGCTTCCGCCAGATCACTGAGCCAGGCGCGATTTATTACGTCGCCCAATACCCGGTGGACCAGCAGGAAACCCGCACCTTTGAAATCAAGGTGCAGATCGGCGACAAGATCAACACCCTCAACTTCAACCAGGAACTGTTCCCGGGCCAATGATCAAGCTCACCCAACTCGTGCTGGCCAGCCACAACGCCGGCAAACTCAAGGAACTCCAGGCGATGCTCGGCGGGTCGGTGCAATTGCGTTCGATCGGCGAGTTCAGCCAGGTGGAACCGGAAGAGACCGGCCTGTCGTTCGTCGAGAACGCCATTCTCAAGGCCCGCAACGCCGCGCGCATCTCCGGCCTGCCGGCACTGGCCGACGACTCCGGCCTGGCGGTGGATTTCCTCGGCGGCGCGCCGGGCATCTATTCGGCCCGTTACGCCGATGGCAAGGGTGACGCGGCGAACAACGCCAAGCTGCTCGAAGCCCTCAAGGATGTTCCTGAAGCCGAGCGCGGCGCGCAGTTCGTCTGTGTGCTGGCGCTGGTGCGCCATGCCGATGACCCGCTGCCGATCCTCTGCGAAGGCCTGTGGCATGGACGCATCCTCACCGAAGCCAGCGGCGAGCACGGTTTCGGCTACGACCCATTGTTCTGGGTGCCGGAGCGCAGTTGCTCCAGCGCCGAGCTGGGACCGGTCGAAAAGAACCAACTGAGCCACCGCGCCCGCGCCATGGCCCTGCTGCGCCAACGCCTGGGCCTGCAATGACCATCGACGCCCCCGCACCGCTGATCCACGGCGGCGCGCAAACCCCTCGGGCGCCACTGCCGGTGCTGCCGCCCCTGGCGTTGTACGTCCATATCCCGTGGTGTGTGCGCAAATGTCCGTATTGCGATTTCAACTCCCACACCGCCAGCCCGCAGTTGCCGGAAGAAGCGTATGTCGACGCCTTGCTGGACGATCTCGACCAGGATCTGCACGCGGTTCATGGTCGTGAACTGAGCTCGATATTTTTCGGCGGCGGCACGCCAAGTCTGTTCAGCGCCCAGGCCTTGGGGCGGTTGCTTCAAGGTGTCGAAGCACGCATTCCCTTCGCGTCGGACATTGAAATCACCCTGGAAGCCAACCCCGGTACGTTCGAGCAAGAGAAATTCGTCGCCTACCGGGCGCTGGGTATCAACCGCCTCTCCATAGGCATCCAGAGTTTCCAGCAGGCCAAGCTCGAAGCGCTGGGCCGGATCCACAACGGTGACGAGGCGGTGCGCGCCGCTGGCATGGCCCGTCAGGCCGGGTTCGATAACTTCAACCTCGACTTGATGCACGGCTTGCCTGACCAGTCCCTCGAAGACGCCTTGGGCGATCTGCGCCAGGCCATTGCGCTGAAGCCCACTCATTTGTCCTGGTATCAGCTGACGCTGGAGCCGAATACCGTGTTCTGGAACCAGCCGCCAACCTTGCCGGAAGACGACACGCTGTGGGACATCCAGGAAGCCGGGCAAGCGCTGCTGGCCGAGCACGGCTACGCCCAGTACGAAGTCTCGGCGTATGCCCAGCCCGGTCGAGCGGCGCGGCACAACCTCAACTATTGGAGCTTCGGCGACTTCATCGGCATCGGCGCCGGGGCCCACGGCAAGCTCAGCCATCCGGACGGGCGCATCGTGCGCACCTGGAAGACCCGCCTGCCCAAGGACTACCTCAACCCGGCCAAGCGCTTCCTGGCCGGCGAAAAGAACCTCGCCAACGAAGAACTGCCTTTCGAGTTCCTGATGAACGCCCTGCGGCTCACCGAAGGTGTAGCGGCGCAACTTTATCCGGAGCGCACCGGCCTGCCCCTGGAAAGCCTGGCCGAAGGCCGGCGCGAGGCAGAACAAAGTGGGTTGTTGCAGGTCGAACCGTCACGTCTGGCGGCGACCGAGCGCGGACAGCTGTTTCTCAACGACTTGCTGCAGAAATTTCTGAGCTGATCAACACAAGGAAATCGAATGGATCTGGTACTCGACCTGCTCGCCACCGTGTCCCGCTGGAGCCGCAGTAACTTGTCGGAAATTTCCCTGGCATTGGTAGGCTGCTTGCTGGTGCTGTTTGGTGCCGATATCAAGGGCTGGGTCGAACAACGCCTGGGCAGCATCGCCGGCGCGTTGCGCGTCCCGCTGATTGCCCTGCTGTGCATGATCGGCAGCGGCGCCGCGCTGATCTACGCCACCCCGTGGATCGTCCGGGGCTTGAGCCAGTTCAACAACTACAGCCTGGCGCCGGTGTTGCTGGTGGTGCTGGTGTTGATTGGCGTGGTGGCGGATCGGCGCTGAGCCAGCCGCAACCAAAAACAACTGTGGGAGCGAGCTTGCTCGCGATGGCGGTGTAACAGTCAACATTGATGTTGAATGTCATGCCCTCATCGCGAGCAAGCTCGCTCCCACAGGGGGTCCCATTTCACCATGGGTCTTCTGGTGTTTACGCCAACTTCTCGAACTTCAAATCCCAAACCCCATGCCCAAGCCGTTCGCCACGGCGTTCGAACTTGGTGATCGGCCGTTCGGCCGGGCGCGGTACGCACTTGCCGTCTTCGGCCAGGTTGCGATAACCCGGGGCGACGTTCATCACTTCCAGCATGTATTCGGCGTAGGGCTCCCAGTCGGTGGCCATGTGCAACACACCGCCGACCTTCAATTTGCTGCGCACCAGCTCAGCGAACGACGCCTGGACGATCCGCCGCTTGTGGTGACGACTTTTGTGCCACGGATCCGGGAAAAACAGCATCAGCCGATCGAGGCTGTTGTCGGCGATGCAGCGATTGAGCACTTCAATGGCGTCGCAATCGTAGACCCGCAGGTTGGTCAGGCCTTGGGTCAACACTCCGTTGAGCAATGCTCCGACGCCCGGGCGGTGTACTTCCACCCCGATGAAGTCCTGTTCCGGCGAAGCAGCAGCCATCTCCAGCAACGAATGGCCCATGCCAAAGCCGATTTCCAGCGAGCGCGGCGCCGAACGGCCGAAGACCTGGTCAAAATCCACCGGGGCATCGGCCAAGGGCAGGACGTAAAGCGGCGCGCCCTGCTCCAGGCCGCGTTGCTGGCCTTCAGTCATGCGCCCGGCGCGCATCACGAAACTCTTGATGCGGCGGTGTTGGCGCTCTTCGCCTTCTTCCGGGAGGACAGGCGTGTCGTTCGATTCAGTCATCAATGGCTCTTACTTGATCAGACCATCCAGCGGCGAAGACGCGCTGGCGTAGAGTTTTTTCGGCATGCGGCCCGCGAGGTAGGCCAGGCGGCCGGCGACGATGGCGTGCTTCATGGCTTCGGCCATCAGGATCGGTTGTTGGGCATGGGCGATGGCCGAGTTCATCAGCACCGCTTCGCAACCCAGCTCCATGGCGATAGTGGCGTCGGAGGCGGTACCGACACCGGCATCCACCAACACCGGGATCTTGGCTTCTTCGAGGATGATCTGCAGGTTGTATGGGTTGCAGATCCCCAGGCCGGTGCCAATCAGGCCGGCCAGCGGCATGACCGCGATGCAGCCGATTTCCGCCAGTTGACGGGCGATGATCGGGTCATCGCTGGTGTAGACCATCACATCGAAACCTTCCTTGACCAGCGTCTCCGCAGCCTTGAGGGTTTCGATCACGTTGGGGAACAGGGTTTTCTGGTCCGCCAGCACTTCCAGCTTCACCAGGTTATGACCATCGAGCAGCTCACGGGCCAGGCGGCAGGTGCGCACGGCCTCGACGGCGTCGAAGCAACCGGCGGTGTTCGGCAGGATGGTGTAGCGATCCGGCGGCAGGATATCCAGCAGGTTCGGTTCGCCCGGGTTCTGGCCGATGTTGGTCCGGCGCACGGCGACGGTCACGATCTCGGCGCCCGAGGCTTCGATGGCCAGGCGGGTCTCTTCCAT
This sequence comes from Pseudomonas sp. T1.Ur, assembly GCF_023516725.1. Taxonomy (NCBI): domain Bacteria; kingdom Pseudomonadati; phylum Pseudomonadota; class Gammaproteobacteria; order Pseudomonadales; family Pseudomonadaceae; genus Pseudomonas; species Pseudomonas sp. T1.Ur. The sequence continues at coordinate 6,030,975 of NZ_JAMGSN010000001.1, read as the reverse complement.
GTCGCGGTACTTGCCGGTGCCTACCAGCAAGCGCGACTGGTAGGTACGACCGGCCAGGACGAAGGGCTTGTCGCTACGAACGATGCTCATGGGAAATCCTCTGTAGGGGTGAGGTTCTTGCGAAATGCTTATCGGCCAAATGCTGTGAAAACGTCGCGAGCGAAGGAAAGACAAGGCAAAAACAGGCGAGGATGCGGGGTTTACGGGTTGTAAATGAGCATTCCGAGCCTGTTTTTAACGCAGTATTTCCGAGCGCAGCAGTTTTCACAGCATTTGGGTTAGCCGCCGCCGATGGCGTGAACCACTTCGACGCTATCACCGTCGTTCAAGGTGGTTTCGGCGTGCTGGCTGCGCGGGACGATATCCAGATTGAGTTCCACCGCGACGCGACGTCCGGCGAGTCCCAGACGGGTCAGCAGGGCCGCAACGGTTTCACCGTCGGGCAGTTCAAGGGGTTCGCCGTTCAACTGAATGCGCATGCCGGATGCCGCCATCACTTTTTAGGGGCTGGCATTCTAGCCCGATCAGTCTGGGTGACCCAAGTCCCTTGGTCAGCTTCAAGCTTCATGCGGCAAGTTGCAGGCGCCAGGCCGCGATGCCCAGGCACAACCAGCCGATCAGGAAGGCCACGCCGCCCAGGGGCGTGATGATGCCCAGCTTGCTGACGCCGGTGAGGGTCAGCAAATAAAGGCTGCCGGAGAACAGCAGGATGCCGATTACAAATGAAACCCCGGCCCAGGTGACGATGCGACCGGGAATGTGCGTGGCCAGCAGCGCAACGCCCAGCAGCGCCAAGGTGTGGATCAATTGGTAGGTGACGCCGGTGTGGAAAATCGCCAGGTAGTCGGCGCTCAGGCGGTTTTTCAGGCCATGGGCGGCAAACGCCCCCAGCGCCACGCCGGTGAAGCCGAAAAAAGCCGCCAGCATCAGAAAGCTACGCAACATGGGAACTCCAATCAGACTCGGTGGGCAGGGTCTGTATAATGGCCCGCTCGACGGGTTCGGCCAAGCCATCTCTATGCTGCGTACATTGTTTCGACGATTCCTAAAAGCCCTGCTCTGGTTCGCCGTCGGCAGCGTTGTGCTGGTGCTGCTGTTTCGCGTGGTGCCGCCGCCGTTCACCGCGCTGATGATCGAACGCAAGGTTGAATCCTGGTTCGATGGCGAACCCATCGACCTGCAGCGCGACTGGCAACCCTGGGACCAGATTTCCGACAACCTCAAGGTGGCGGTGATTGCCGGCGAAGATCAGAAATTCCCCGAGCATTGGGGCTTCGACATCGGCGCGATCCAGGCTGCGTTCGCCCATAACGGACGCGGCGGTTCGATTCGCGGCGCCAGCACCCTCAGCCAGCAAGTCTCCAAGAATCTATTCCTGTGGTCGGGCCGCAGTTGGCTGCGCAAAGGCCTGGAGGCCTGGTTCACCGCGCTGATCGAAGTGTTCTGGCCCAAGCAGCGGATCCTCGAGGTGTACCTAAACAGCGTCGAGTGGGATGACGGTGTGTTCGGTGCGGAAGCGGCGGCGCGGCATCACTTCCGCACCAGCGCCGGCGCCTTGTCCCGGCAACAGGCCAGCTTGTTGGCGGCGGTGCTGCCCAACCCGCGCAAATGGAGCGCCAGCCGACCGAGCCCCTATGTGCTACGGCGGGCGGGTTGGATTCGTCAGCAGATGAGCCAGCTGGGGGGCGACGGTTATTTGCTGGAACTCGATCATGCGCGGCGGGCGCCTTGGGCGCAGTAGCCAAGGCACCCATACTCAACTGTGGGAGCGAGCTTGCTCGCGATGACAATTGAGCACTCAGTAGAGATGTCGACTGACCCACCGCCATCGCGAGCAAGCTCGCTTCCACAAGGGACCCGGGTCGAATCCAACACCGCGCACAAACAAAAAACGCCCCGATCATCACTGGTCGGGGCGTTTTGTTTGTGGCCGTTATCGCAGGTCAAGCCGCAATCGACACCTTGAGCTTGTTCATCGCGCTCTTCTCAAGCTGGCGAATCCGCTCGGCCGACACGTTGTACTTCTGCGCCAGGTCGTGCAGCGTGGCTTTTTCCTCAGCCAGCCAGCGCTGGTAGAGGATGTCGCGGCTGCGCTCGTCCAGCACTTCCAGGGCTTCGTGCAGGTTGGTGTTGGAGTTGTCACTCCAGTCGGCGTCTTCCAGTTGACGCGCCGGGTCGTACCGGTGGTCTTCCAGATAGTTGGCCGGCGATTGGAAAGCACTGTCGTCGTCCGCTTCCGCGGCTGGGTCGAAGGCCATGTCGTGGCCAGTCAGGCGGCTTTCCATTTCGCGCACCTCACGAGGCTCTACGCCAAGGCTTTCGGCTACGCGATGGACTTCCTCGTTGCTCAGCCAGGCCAGGCGCTTCTTCTGGCTGCGCAGGTTGAAGAACAGCTTGCGCTGGGCCTTGGTGGTCGCGACTTTCACGATGCGCCAGTTGCGCAGGATGAATTCGTGGATTTCCGCCTTGATCCAGTGCACCGCAAACGACACCAGGCGTACCCCCATTTCCGGGTTGAAACGCTTGACTGCCTTCATCAGGCCAACGTTGCCTTCCTGGATCAGGTCGGCCTGGGCCAGCCCGTAGCCGGAATAGCTGCGGGCGATATGTACGACAAAACGCAGGTGGGCGAGCACCATCTGCCGAGCCGCCTCAAGATCCTGCTCATAATAGAGACTCTCGGCCAGTTCACGCTCCTGCTCAGGCGACAGCAATGGAATGCTGTTCACCGTGTGCACATAGGCCTCTAGGTTTGCACCCGGGACTAGCGCATAAGCAGGTTGCAAAGAAGTGGTCATACGAAAAAACCTCCGACTCACATAACTCGTGCAGTTCAGCACTGCGAAAATTGACCGGGAACCGTAGGACAAGTTCCCACAAAAACTGAAAGGTCAATACGCGCAAAAAACACTATTTTGGAGCAAGCTCACGCAGGTGGCGTGCTACCGCAATCCATGCACCGATATAACCCAACAGCACCGCGCCAAGCAAGAGCGACAGACCGTCGGCGACTGGCACACCGGCCAGCGAGAAATCGCTGCCGTACAAACCGGCCAGACCCACTACCGCATCGTTCAGCCAATCCAGGCCGAACGCCAATACGCCCCAGGACAGGATCCCGGCACCGAAGCCATACAGCGCCCCCATATAAAGGAAGGGCCTGCGTACATAACTGTCCGTACCGCCGACGAGTTTAATCACTTCTATCTCGGTGCGGCGGTTTTCAATATGAAGACGAATGGTATTGCCTATCACCAAAAGTAATGCGGAAACCAACAGCACCGTCAGGCCGAAGACAAACCGGTCGCCGAGCTTGAGTATCGCCGCAAGACGCTCGACCCAGACTAAATCAAGTTGCGCCTGCTGTACCTTGGGCAATTCGGAAAGTCTTTGTCTTAATGCTTCAAGGGTGGGCTTGTCGACCTCATTCGGCGTTACCAGCACCACGCCCGGCAGCGGGTTTTCCGGCAGTTCCTTGAGGGCTTCGCCCAGGCCGGATTGCTGCTGGAACTCCTCAAGCGCCTGTTCGCGCCCCACGTACTCGGCATCGGCCACGCCCGGCATGGCCTTGATCTGCTCACGCAAAGCCTCGCCTTCGCCTGGCGTCGCATCCAGTTGCAAATAAAGGGAGATCTGCGCCGCACGCTGCCAGGACCCACCCAGGCGTTCGACATTATTCAGCAGTAATGACAGGCCCATGGGCAGGCTCAAGGCCACTGCCATGACCATGCAGGTAAAGAAACTGCCGATGGGCTGTTTGCCCAGGCGCCGAAGGCTATCGAGCAGGCTGGCGCGATGGCTTTCGATCCAGGCATGCAGCAGCGTGGCGAAATCCGGACCGTCGTCATCGTCGCGTTTCTTTTTCGGCGGCTGCGGATCGGAGGCCTTGGGTGCCACACGCTCGGCCACTTTAGGGCTTCGGGTTGCGCTCATACACCTGCCTCCCCGTCACCGATCAGGCGGCCGCGTTGCAAGGTGAGCATGCGATGACGCATGCGTGCGATCAGGGCCAGGTCGTGACTGGCGATCAGTACGCTGGTGCCCAGACGGTTGATGTCTTCGAATACGCCCATGATCTCCGCCGCCAGTCGCGGGTCGAGGTTACCGGTGGGTTCATCCGCCAGCAGCAAGGCCGGACGGTGGACAATGGCGCGGGCGATACCCACGCGCTGCTGCTGGCCGGTGGACAGGTCGCCTGGGTAAAGGTCGGTCTTGTCCGACAGGGCCACACGCTCCAGGGCCGAATCCACGCGCTTGTTGATCTCGGCCTTGGACAACCCAAGGATCTGCAACGGCAGCGCGACGTTGTTGAACACCGTGCGGTCGAACAACAACTGGTGATTCTGGAATACCACGCCGATCTGGCGGCGCAAGAAGGGAATCTGGGCGTTGCTGATGGTGCTCAGGTCCTGACCAGCCAACAGCAGCTTGCCGGTGGTGGGCCGCTCCATCGCCAGCAGCAGGCGAAGCAAGGTGCTTTTACCGGCGCCGGAATGGCCGGTGACAAACAGAAACTCGCCCCGACGGACCCGAAAGCTCAGCTCATGCAAGCCGACGTGACCGTTCGGATAGCGTTTACCGACCTGTTCGAAACGAATCATGAATGCTCCCGCTCGGCAAACAGTGCCTGGACAAAAGGCTCGGCTTCAAAGGTGCGCAAATCGTCAATGCCTTCGCCCACGCCGATGTAGCGAATCGGCAGGCCGAACTGCTTGGCCAGGGCGAAAATCACCCCGCCCTTGGCGGTGCCGTCGAGCTTGGTCAGGGCCAACCCCGTCAGTTCGACGGTCTGGTTGAATTGCTTGGCCTGGCTGATGGCGTTCTGGCCGGTACCGGCGTCGAGCACCAGCAGGACCTCGTGAGGCGCATCGGCGTCGAGCTTGCCGATCACCCGGCGGACCTTCTTCAATTCTTCCATCAGGTTGTCTTTGGTGTGCAGGCGACCGGCCGTGTCGGCGATCAGCACATCGATGCCACGGGCCTTGGCGGCCTGCACGGCGTCGAAGATCACCGAAGCGGAATCGGCACCGGTGTGCTGGGCGATCACGGGGATCTTGTTGCGTTCGCCCCACACTTGCAGCTGTTCGACGGCAGCAGCGCGGAAGGTATCGCCGGCGGCGAGCATGACCTTCTTGCCTTCGAGTTGCAGCTTCTTCGCCAGCTTGCCGATGGTGGTGGTCTTGCCGGCACCGTTGACGCCCACGACCAAAATCACGAACGGCTTGTTCTGCGAGGCCACCACCAGCGGTTTTTCCACTGGCTTGAGCAGGTTGGTCAGTTCGCCTTGCAGGGATTTGTACAGTGCATCGGCATCGGTCAGCTGTTTGCGCGCGACCTTCTGGGTCAGGCTCTGGATGATCACGGAAGTGGCCTCGACGCCGACATCGGCGGTCAACAGGCGGGTCTCGATGTCTTCCAGCAACTCATCATCGATGACTTTCTTGCCCAGGAACAGGCTGGCCATGCCCTCGCCGATGCTGGCGCTGGTCTTGGACAGGCCCTGCTTCAAGCGGGCAAAGAAGCCGACCTTGCTCTCTTCGGCGGGCCGCGGCGGTTCGGCCGGGACCGGAACCTCTGCTGGCTCTGGTACAAGTTCTGGAACCGGAGCCACGACCACGGCGCTCGGTGTTTCCTCCGGTTGCGTCGGGGCGGGAATTGGCGGGGTGACGTGGGGCGCCTGGGCGTCCTCCACCAGCGCGACCGGCTCTTCCGCCACGGGCAGGGTCAGCCAGGGCGTCTGTCCGGCGGGCGGGGTCAAGGGTTGCTCGAGCACCGGCTCAACCACTGGCTCGGCTTCATGCTCGGCCGGCTGCAATACCGGTTCGGCAATCGGCAGGACAATGGGCGCGGCCTCTTCGGCCGCCGGGGCTTCGGCGGGCTCGGGCTGCGGTTGTGGCTGTTCGGCAGCGGTTTCCTGCGGTTTCTTGCGCAGCCATCCGAACAGGCTTTTTTTCTCGCCAGCCGCAGCTGGGGTCTTCTTGTCGTCGTTGGAACCAAACATGGAGGACGGCTATCTCACGGTAGCGACGCGCCACGAGGGCGCCTCGGTGATAAATATTCGATGCTGAACAGACTGCGTTTCATCCAGCTTGTTCACGCGCAACAGATTGTCGAAATGTCGCCAGGACACCTCTTGGTCAATTTTTTCGAAGGACTGGTACGGCATCATCGGCGAAAACGCGGGGATCCACGAAAAAAACCAACGTTAATGCCCAGAACCCAGACAACCTTGGGCCGATAAAAGACCCGATAGGCGTGGCCGCCAGTAAAACGGACCGTTATCCTAGCACCTCCTCGCCTGCTGCGGCTAAGACCCGGCAGGCAGCCCAACAGGTTTAAACACGAATGAATGCTCTTGCCCGCTGCGCCGCTGGCCTGCTGCTCGGCACGGTCTGCCTGCCTTTTCCAGCCTTGGCTGCCGATCCACAACCCACCCACGAATTTACCCTCGACAACGGCCTGAAGGTCGTCGTTCGCGAAGACCATCGCGCGCCGGTGGTGGTATCCCAGGTCTGGTACAAGGTCGGTTCCAGCTACGAAACACCGGGCCAGACCGGTTTGTCCCATGCCCTGGAACACATGATGTTCAAGGGCAGCGAGAAAGTCGGACCCGGCGAGGCGTCGCTGATCCTGCGCGACCTCGGTGCCGAAGAAAATGCCTTCACCAGCGACGATTTCACCGCCTATTACCAAGTACTGGCGCGCGATCGCCTGGGCGTGGCCTTCGAACTGGAAGCCGACCGCATGGCCAGCCTGCGCCTGCCGCCAGAAGAGTTCAGCCGCGAGATCGAAGTCATCAAGGAAGAGCGCCGCATGCGCACCGATGACAAGCCGATGTCCAAGGCCTTCGAACGCTTCAAGGCCATGGCGTACCCGGCCAGCGGCTACCACACGCCGACGATCGGCTGGATGGCCGATCTGGATCGGATGACTGTCGAGGAGCTGCGCCACTGGTACGAGTCCTGGTACACCCCGAACAACGCCACGCTGGTGGTGGTCGGCGACGTGACGCCAGACGAGGTCAAATCCCTGGCCCAGCGTTATTTCGGGCCGATTGCCCGGCGCCCGGTGCCGGTCGCGAAAATCCCCCTGGAGCTGGCCGAACCCGGCGAGCGCCAGATCACCCTGCATGTGCAGACCCAACTGCCGAGCGTGATGCTGGCCTTCAATGTGCCAAGCATCGCCACCGCGACGGACAAGGCATCGGTTAACGCGCTGCGGCTGATCTCGGCCCTGCTGGACGGCGGCTACAGCGGTCGGATCCCGACCCAGCTGGAGCGCGGCGAAGAATTGGTGTCCGGTGGCTCGTCGAACTACGACGCCTTTACCCGCGGCGACACGCTGTTCACCTTGTCGGCAACGCCCAACACGCAGAAAAACAAGACCCTCGCCCAGGCCGAAGCCGGCTTGTGGCGCTTGCTTGAACAGCTGAAAACCACCGCACCGACCGCCGAGGAGCTGGAACGCGTCCGCGCCCAGGTCATCGCCGGCCTGGTGTACGAGCGCGACTCGATCACCAGCCAGGCCACCGCCATCGGCCAGCTGGAAACCGTCGGCTTGTCCTGGAAGCTGATGGACAGCGAACTTGCCGAACTGCAAAGCGTGACCCCGCAGGACATCCAAAAGGCAGCCCAGCTGTATTTCACCCGCTCGCGCCTGAGCGTTGCGCACATCCTGCCCGAGGAGAAAGCTCATGAGTGAGCGCAAATCATCGCGCCTGGTGCTGATCGGCCTGGTCTTGATCGCCCTGGTCGGCGCCCTGGCCTTTTACCTGGCACCTTCAAGCGCCCCCAAGGCCAGCCAGGCATTGGACAAGGCCAAGTCCAGCAGCAAACTGCAATCCCTGGCCGAACTGAACGACAAGGCGCCCAGTCGGCGCCAGCTTGACGTGCAGACCTGGAAAACCGCCGAGGGCGCCAAGGTGCTGTTCGTCGAAGCCCGGGAGCTGCCGATGTTCGACCTGCGCCTGACCTTCGCCGCCGGCAGCAGCCAGGATGGCGACGCCCCCGGCCTCGCCCTGCTGACCAATGCCATGCTCAACGAAGGCGTCGCCGGCAAGGACGTCAGCGCCATTGCCCAAGGGTTCGAAAGCCTGGGTGCGGACTTCGGCAACGGCGCCTACCGGGACATGGCCGTGGCGTCTCTGCGCAGCCTCAGCGCAGCGGACAAGCGTGAGCCGGCCTTGGAGCTGTTCGCCGAAGTGGTCGGCAAACCGACCTTCCCCGCCGACTCCTTCGCCCGGATCAAAAACCAGATGCTCGACGGCTTCGAGTACCAGAAGCAGAATCCCGGCAAATTGGCGGGCCTGGAGCTGATGAAGCGCCTGTACGGCGAGCATCCGTATGCCCATTCCAGCGACGGCACCGCCGACAGCATTCCGCCGATCACCCTGGCCCAGGCCCGGGCCTTCCATGCCAAGGCCTATGCCGCCGGTAACGCCGTGATTGCGCTGGTGGGTGATTTGTCCCGCGCCGAGGCCGAAGCGGTTGCCAGCCAGGTGTCCGCCGCGCTGCCCAAAGGTCCGGCCCTGGCGAAGACCCCGGCACCGGCGGAGCCGAGGGCAAGCATCGGCCATATCGAATTCCCGTCCAAGCAGACCAACCTGATGCTCGCGCAATTGGGCATCGATCGCGACGACCCGGATTATGCGGCCGTTACCCTCGGCAACCAGATCCTCGGTGGGGGTGGTTTCGGTACGCGGTTAATGACGGAGGTGCGCGAGAAGCGCGGCCTGACCTATGGCGTCTACTCCGGCTTCACGGCGATGCAAGCCCGTGGCCCGTTCATGATCAACCTGCAAACCCGTGCGGAGATGAGCGAGGGCACTTTGAAGCTGGTTCAGGACGTGTTCGCCGATTACCTCAAGAATGGCCCGACCCAGAAGGAACTCGAAGACGCCAAGCGCGAACTGGCCGGCAGCTTCCCACTGTCCACCGCCAGCAATGCCGATATTGTCGGCCAGCTCGGCGCCATGGGCTTCTATGACCTGCCGCTGAGCTACCTGGAAGACTTCATGCGTCAGACCCAGGAACTGACGGTCGAGCAGGTGAAGACCGCACTGAACAAACATTTGAGCACCGACAAGATGGTCATCGTCACCGCTGGCCCGAGCGTGCCGCAAAAGCCGTTGCCGGCCCCCACTGACAAACCTGCCGAGCAGCCGCTCGGGGTCCCGGAGCATTAATGGCCCGCCCATCCAATCCCAGCAAGAAACCCGCGCACAACGGCGTGAACCAGTTGCGCATCATTGGCGGCGAATGGCGCAGCCGGCGCCTGAGCTTCCCCGATGCCCCTGGCCTGCGGCCGACCCCGGACCGGGTGCGGGAAACCCTATTCAACTGGCTCGCCCCTTACGTGGCGGGCGCAAAGGTGCTCGACCCGTTTGCCGGCAGCGGCGCGCTGTTTCTCGAGGCGCTGTCCCGTGGCGCCGCCATGGGCCAGGCGCTGGACGCCAGCAACGTGGCGGTTTCCAGCCTGAAGGAACACCTGGGGACCCTGCGTTGCACCGTTGGCCAGGTGCAAACCGCCGATGCGTTGCGCTACCTCGACAGCCAACCGGCGACGGCCTTCGACCTGGTGTTTCTCGACCCGCCTTTCAACCAGAACCTGTTGCCGGCGGTCTGCGCCTTGCTCGAGGAACGTCAGTGGCTGGCCGAGGATGCCTGGATCTACACTGAAAGCGAAACCGCCCCGTCCACCCTGGGCTTGCCGGGCAACTGGCGCTTGCACCGCGAGCAGAAATCCGGACGGGTGTATTACGCCTTGTGGCAGCGTCTGACAAAGGACATTGGCTGAACGGCTGACCAGTGCATCGAGAATAATAATGATGTCCGCCGCATCTGAACGTTTCGCCCCGGCTCCGGGGCTCGGCAATCCACACCTGCAAACCTTGTGGGGCCCCTTGTGGCGCAAGACCACGCACATCGCTCGTCAACGCGAGCGCTTGTGGCTCGAGGATGGCGATTTCCTCGATCTCGACTGGTACGGCCCCCACAGCGCCGAAGCGCCATTGGTACTGGTGCTTCATGGGTTGACGGGCTCTTCCAACTCGCCTTACGTGGCCGGTTTGCAGCAGGCTCTCGATCGCCAGGGCTGGGCCAGTGCAGCCTTGAACTGGCGCGGCTGCTCGGGCGAGCCGAACCTGTTACCCCGCAGCTATCACTCTGGCGTCAGCGAAGACTTGGCAGCCGCCCTTGCTCATCTGCGAGCCCGGCGACCCTTGGCGCCATTGTTTGCAGTGGGTTATTCACTGGGCGGCAATGTGTTGCTCAAGCACTTGGGGGAAACCGGTAGCCGCAGCCAGTTGCAAGGCGCGGCGGCGGTCTCGGTGCCGTTTCGCCTCGACCAGTGCGCCGATCGCATCGGCCAGGGATTTTCCAAGTTCTACCAGGCGCACTTTATGCGGCAAATGGTGGCCTACGTACGCAACAAGCAACGCCAGTTCCTGCACGACGGACGTCATGAGGGCCTGGCAACCCTGGCGGCGCTTGGCCCGCTGGAGAACATGCGCACCTTCTGGGATTTCGATGGCCGGGTAACGGCGCCCCTGCATGGGTTTTCCGACGCCGCGGATTATTACCGTCGCGCCTCCAGCCGTTACTTCCTGGCGGATATCAGCACGCCGACCCTGGTTATCCAGGCCGCCGACGATCCGTTCGTGTTTCCCCACAGCCTGCCCGAACCCGGCGAGTTATCCGCCTCGACCCAATTTGAGCTGCACGCCAGGGGTGGGCATGTGGGGTTTGTCGATGGCACCTTGCGGTGTCCAGGGTATTACCTGGAACGGCGCATTCCGGATTGGCTGGCCAGCCTGGGTCGCGGGTGACTAAGACACGAATCTGCCCAAGGCCCATGTGGGAGTGAGCTTGCTCGCGATAGCGGCGTGGCAGGCGATGCAGATACGGGCTGTCAGGCCGCCTTCGCGAGCAGGCTCGCTCCCACAGGTTTTTGTGGTGTCCATGAATTCGCCACCTGGCGCGGATCCCATGTGGGAGCGAGGTCGCTCGCGATGGCTCTGGACAGCTGCTATTCGCCCTTCGCCACACCGCGCTGGGGATCATTGATCCACTCACTCCACGAGCCCGCGTACAACTGCCCCAAGGGATACCCCGCCAGGCTCAAGGCAAACAGGTTATGGCACGCCGTCACGCCAGAGCCGCAGTAGGCCACCAGCCCGGTCGGCGAGCGATCGCCCAGTTTTTCGGCGAAGCGTTGCTTGAGCTGGTCGACCGGCAGGAACCGCCCATCCGCGCCGAGGTTGTCGGTGAAGGCTGCGCATTGTGCCCCCGGGATGTGTCCGGCCACCGGGTCGATCGGCTCGACTTCCCCCTTGAACCGTGGCAGCGCTCGTGCATCCAGCAAGGTCATGCCAGGCTGGCCAAGGCGTTGCTGCAACGTGCTGGCATCGACCAGCAAATCCGCATCCGGCGTGCCACTGAAGGTCCCGGGCACCGTGGCAGGCGGATCCAGGCTCAGGGGCAAGCCGGCCGCGTGCCAGGCCTTGAGCCCTCCGTCGAGGAGATGGACGCCGTCCCGCTTGCCCAGCCAAGCCAGCAGCCACCAGGCCCGGGCGGCATAGGCACCGGGGCCATCGTCATACAGCACGATGTCACTGTCGTTGTTGATGCCCCAGGCCCGGAGGCGCGCGATCAAGGCGTCAGGACCGGGCAAAGGGTGGCGCCCGGTCACACCCTTGAGGACCGGCCCGCTCAAATCCCGCTCCAGGTCCGCGAACGATGCACCGGCAATATGGCCCTCGGCGTAACTGCGCTGGCCATAGTCCGGATCATCCAGGGCAAAACGACAATCGAGGATGACCAACCCGGGTTGCGACCGCCTCTGTTCAAGGGCCTGGGGGCTGATAAGTTGCGCGATGGGCATGGTGAGCTCCTGTGATTGAAACAAGGGAGGGCCGAACCTACTGCCCCTCCTCAAGGGTCTGGGCCAGCGGGACATAAAACTCTTTGAACAGATCATCCACCGCTTCACGGGCCTCGTCGGTCACAAAACCCGCCTCCAGCACCAGCACTTGATAGACACCGCGCTTGATCGCCTGCTCGCTCAGATGGCTGGAGTTTTCCCGGGTCGTGCAGAGGAAACGTACCCAGGAGGTCAGGATAATCCAGGCATTGAGGGTCAGGGATTCGATCTGCACCCGGTCCATCTTCAGGATACCGGCAGCGACGAAGCCTTCGTAGATCGCGGTGCCATGGATCAGGCAGCGCTGGGAGAACCGTCGATAGCGGGCCGCCAGTTCCGCGTCACTGTCGAGCAGATGCTCCAGGTCCCGATGCAAGAAACGGTAGCGCCACATCGCCGAGAGCAGTTCCTGCAGATAGAAGCGCTTGTCGTCCACCGTGGCCGCGCGGCCCTGGGGCGGGCGCAGGAAGCTGTCCACCAGGTTTTCGTATTCGCTGAACAGCACGGCGATGATCGCCTGCTTGTTGGGGAAATGGTAATAGAGGTTGCCCGGGGACATGTCCATGTGGGCAGCAATGTGATTGGTGCTGACACTGCGCTCGCCCTGCCGATTGAACAACTCCAGGCTGTTCTGCACGATGCGCTCGCTGGTTTTTATTCGTGGGGCCATGGCTTGGGCTTTAATTCAAAAGTCAGTGGGAGGCATCTTACGACCTATCGGTCACGGGATAAAACCCAAGCAATTTTACAGGTCCTCATTTGACTTTCTAGAGCATTAGCTCTAGAAAGCACCGACTCCAATAATAAATCCGGTGCCCACCATGCCCGCCGACGTTGCTTACCTGCACGAGTCCCAACAGCAACTGGAAGAGCTCCGGGCATCGTTCGATGCCCAGCGCCTGGCCTACGCAGCCCATCCGATGCCACCGGCTGGACAGCGCCTGCAATGGCTCAAGGCATTGCGCGAACTGTTGAGCCATGAACGGCAGGCGTTGATCAATGCGATCAGCCAGGACTTCAGCCACCGCAGCCCAGACGAAACGCTGCTCGCCGAGCTGATGCCGAGCCTGCATGGCATCCATTACGCCAGCCGGCACCTGAAGGGCTGGATGAAACCCTCCCGACGCAAGGTCGGCGTGGCGTTCCAGCCGGCGTCGGCCAAGGTCGTCTACCAGCCGCTGGGCGTTGTCGGGGTCATCGTGCCTTGGAACTATCCGCTGTTCCTGGCGATCGGACCGTTGGTGGGGGCGCTGTCGGCGGGCAACCGAGTGATGCTCAAGCTCAGCGAGTCGACGCCTGCCACCGGCTTGCTGCTCAAGCAACTGCTGGCCCGGATCTTTCCCCAGGACCTGGTGTGCGTCGTGCTGGGCGAAGCGGACGTCGGCGTTGCGTTCTCCCGGCTGCCCTTCGACCACCTGTTGTTTACCGGCGCCACCAGCATCGGCAAGCATGTGATGCGTGCCGCTGCTGAAAACCTCACCCCCGTTACCCTTGAGCTGGGTGGCAAGTCCCCCGCCATCGTGTCCGAGGATGTCCCACTCAAGGACGCCGCCCAACGCATCGCCTTCGGCAAGACCCTCAATGCCGGACAGACCTGTGTCGCGCCCGACTACGTGCTGGTGCCGCAGAACCGCGTCGGGGCATTCGTCGAGGCGTATCGTGAGGCGGTCCGTGGTTTTTATCCGACGCTGGCTGACAACCCGGACTACACCGCCATCATCAACGAGCGACAACTGGCACGGCTCAACGGCTACATCAGCGATGCCACCAGCAAAGGCGCCTTGCTGATCGAGCTGTTCGACCAGGGCCAGGGACGACGCATGGCCCATAGTCTGCTGCTCAACGTCACGGATGACATGACCGTCATGCAGGACGAGATCTTCGGCCCGCTGCTGCCGATCGTGCCTTATGCAGATTTGAACCAGGCGTTTGCCTACATCAATCAGCGACCTCGCCCGCTGGCGCTCTACTATTTCGGCTACAACAAGGCCGAGCAGGATCGCGTACTGACCGAAACCCATTCCGGCGGCGTCTGCCTGAACGACACCCTGTTGCACGTGGCCCAGGACGACATGCCTTTCGGCGGCATTGGTGCCTCGGGGATGGGGCACTATCACGGACACGAGGGGTTCCTGACCTTCAGCAAGGCCAAGGGCGTGCTGGTGAAGCAGCGATTCAACGCCGCGAAACTGATCTATCCCCCCTACGGCAAGCCTTTGCAGAAACTGATCCAGAAGCTGTTCATCCGCTGACAGAGCCTCCCAGGGGAATAACAAGAATGAACCCAAGCCTGACCGATACGCCCACCCTGTCGCGGCGGGGCTTGCTGCACTTGAGCCTCGGCGCCGGCGCGTTTCTCGCCACGGTCGGATTGGGGGCCACGTTGAGCGGTTGCTCCACCAGCCAGCCGGCCAGCGGCCTGGTGGCATTGCGTGACAGTGACCTGCCATTTTTGCGTGCGGTCATTGCGGTGATGCTGAACGGCGCCGTGACGGCGCAAACGCTCGACGCCGCCGCCCAAGCCACGTTGCAGAGCCTGGATCGCGGCCTGGCGCACCTGTCCCCGTCCATGCTCAAACTCACGCGCCAGCTCTTCGATGTGCTCACGCTGGGTATCACTCGCGGACCACTGACCGGGATCTGGGGTGCGTGGGAAAACGCCAGCGCCGAGGACATCCAAGCGTTTCTGGCACGGTGGGAAAACAGCTCGCTGAGCTTGTTGCGCCAAGGTCACGGCTCATTGCTGCAAATGGTGATGATGGCTTGGTACAGCTGCCCGGAATCCTGGGGCCATTGCGGATACCCAGGGCCGCCAGTGGTTTGAAAACCAAGCGAATACTGTGGGAGCGAGCCTGCTCGCGATAGCGGTGTGTCAGCTGACACACCGCAACTGATCCGACGCGTTCGCGAGCAGGCTCGCTCCCACCGGGATCTTCCTCGCAATCCATGACAACAAGGGAACCCTGGCATGCCCGTACCCGATCCATTTCGCGAAGGCCTCGCCCGTGGCTGGAACACCTACAACGGCGCGCAACTGGCCGAGGACCTCACGCTGGAAGCCGATGTGGCGATCATCGGCAGCGGCGCCGGCGGCGGTACCACGGCGGAGATTCTCAGTGCTGCCGGCTACAAGGTGCTGCTGATCGAGGAAGGCCCGCTCAAGACCAGCCACGACTTCAAGCTGCGCGAGGACCAGGCCTATACCAGCCTGTACCAGGAGGGCCTCGGGCGCATGAGCAAGGACGGCGCCATTACCATTCTCCAGGGGCGGGCGGTGGGCGGCACGACCCTGGTCAACTGGACATCGAGCTTTCGCACGCCTACGCAAACCCTTGAGCACTGGGCCGCCGAGCACAACGTCAAGGGTCACAGTGCCGCCGAGATGGCGCCTTGGTTCGAACGCATGGAGCAGCGCCTCGGTGTGGCGCCCTGGCTGATGCCACCCAACGCCAACAACGACGTGATTCGCAAGGGCTGCGAGCAATTGGGCTACAGCTGGCACGTCATCCCGCGCAACGTGCGCGGTTGCTGGAACCTGGGTTATTGCGGCATGGGCTGCCCGACCAACGCCAAGCAGTCGATGCTCGTCACCACGATACCGGCCACGCTGGACAAGGGTGGCGCGCTGCTTTACCTGGCGCGAGCCGAGCGTCTGACGATCAAGAACGACACCGTCGTCAGCCTCGAATGCCAGGCCATGGACGAGCGTTGCGTAGCGCCGACCGGGCGACGCATCACCGTCAAGGCCCGGCACTACGTGCTTGCCGGCGGCGGCATCAACAGCCCCGCCCTGTTGCTGCGCTCCGATGCGCCGGACCCTCACGGGCGCCTGGGCAAGCGTACGTTCCTGCATTTGGTGAACATGTCGGCCGGCCAGTTCGATGAAGTCATCAATCCGTTCTACGGCGCGCCCCAATCGATTTACTCCGATCACTTCCAATGGCAGGACGGTATCACCGGCAAAATGTCCTACAAGCTTGAGGTACCTCCCTTGCATCCCGCGCTCGCCGCCACGTTGCTGGGAGGCTTCGGCAAGGAAAATGCCGCGCACATGGCGCACCTGCCCCACACCCACGCCATGCTGGCGCTGCTGCGTGATGGCTTTCATCCCGACAGTCCCGGTGGTGCCGTCGAGCTGCGCAGCGACGGCACGCCGGTGCTCGACTATCAGGTTTCGCCCTATGCCTGGGACGGCCTGCGCCGAGCGTTCCACAGCATGGCCGAGATTCAGTTTGCCGGCGGGGCCAGGGCCGTCATGCCGATGCACAGCGATGCCCACTACGTGAAAAGCCTGGCTGAGGCACGGGTGATGATCGACGGGCTCGACCTCGCCCTCTACCGCACGCGCCTGGGCAGCGCCCATGTCATGGGCGGCTGTGCCATGGGCGAAGATCCAGGCTCAGCCGTGGCCGACAGCCTTGGCCGTCACCACCAACTGGACAACCTGTCGATCCACGACGGCTCGCTGTTCCCCACCAGCATCGGCGCCAATCCACAGTTGTCGGTGTATGGGCTGACGGCGAAACTGGCGTCGAATCTAGCCGAACGCCTGAAAAAGTCATGAAAATATGCATTATTCGCAGCGTCTATAGTTCGTTTCTACGCAACAGCCGACTTGGCCGACCGGGAAGGCTGCGATACCATCCGACTCCCCAACGCACTCCCGCCAGGACGACGCGATGAACCGAGTGTTGTACCCAGGTACCTTCGACCCTATTACCAAGGGCCATGGCGATCTGGTCGAACGCGCCTCGCGCCTGTTCGACCATGTGATCATTGCCGTCGCCGCCAGCCCGAAGAAAAACCCGCTGTTCCCGCTGGAACAACGTGTGGAACTGGCCCGCGAGGTCACCAAGCACCTGCCCAACGTGGAGGTGGTCGGCTTCTCGACGCTGCTGGCGCACTTCGCCAAGGAAAAGAACGCCAACGTGTTCCTGCGCGGCCTGCGCGCGGTCTCGGACTTCGAATACGAATTCCAGCTGGCGAACATGAACCGGCAACTGGCACCGGACGTCGAAAGCCTGTTCCTGACGCCGTCGGAACGCTATTCCTTCATTTCCTCGACGCTGGTTCGGGAAATCGCAGCGTTGGGTGGCGACATTACCAAGTTTGTCCATCCGGCCGTGGCCGACGCGCTGACCCTGCGTTTCAAGAAATAACCTGCCGGCGCTGCGAGTCGCCTCGCAGCAGGGCGCAGTCCATCGCGCCCGCGTGCACTGCGCTCGCCAATGCGGCACAATTGCGCCCATACGTTTTCAGATGCCCGGGCCCAATGCCCCGGCAGGAGCCTGCATGTCCCTGATCATCACCGACGACTGCATCAATTGCGACGTCTGCGAACCCGAATGCCCGAACGAAGCCATTTCCCAAGGCGAAGAGATCTACGTCATCGACCCGAACCTGTGCACCCAATGCGTCGGCCATTACGACGAACCCCAGTGCCAGCAAGTCTGCCCGGTGGATTGCATCCCGTTGGACGAGGCGCATCCGGAGACGGAAGAGCAGTTGATGGCGAAATATCGCAAGATTACTGGCAAGGCTTGAGTTTTTTGGCGGCCCTGCAGGCCCCATCGCGAGCAAGCTCGCTCCCACAAGTGGCCTGCTTCAGCCGCCCAGGGTGCAGACACAGCAGATCCCTGTGGGAGCGAGCTTGCTCGCGATGAGGCCATCAGCCGCGCTGAAGGCATCACTCCTGCCGCTCAAACCCCTCCCCGATACACCCCAGGCACCGCACGAAGGTAGCCTTCGCCGGATCCACCACCAGCGCCTTCCCCGCATCGCCAACCCCACCGCCCAGCGCGGTAAAAGGCAACGACACGACAAACGCCCCGGCACCCATCACGGTGGCAGCCAGCAACAACGGACGTGCTATCAGCAAATCGCCGATCATGGCGTAGGCCGGCGGATTCTGGATGGTGTAGCGCGGGTCACCGCTCTCGGTGTTCGCAAAGGCAGGCAAACTGGCACCCAGCGAGAGCGCCAGAACGATAGGTCGAAACAGATTCATGAGGCCATCCTTCGGCTAAACAGTCTGATAACTGACTATAGACCGTAGGACAAATCATCTCTGGCAGCGTGGACACCAGACACTGGCGCGCTGGCCCAGGCGGATTTCCCGCAGTCCCGTGCCACAGACTTTGCACAACGCCCCACCCCGGCCGTAGACGAACAGCTCCTGCTGGAAATAGCCCGGCTGGCCATCCCCGCCGATGAAGTCCCGCAGCGTGGTGCCGCCGCGCTCGATGGCATGGGCAAGGATGCGCTTGATCTCGATCGCCAGTTTCAAATAGCGCGCCCGCGAGATGCCTCCCGCTTCGCGACGCGGGTCGATCCCGGCGGCGAACAGCGCTTCGGTCGCGTAGATATTGCCCACGCCCACCACCACCGCGTTGTCCATGATGAACGGCTTGACCGCCATCGAACGCCCGCGCGACAGCTGGAAAAGCCGTTCGCCATCGAACAGGTCGGTCAAGGGCTCGGGGCCGAGGCGAATCAACAGCTCATGGTTGAGCGGGTCAAGACTCCAGAGCATCGCGCCGAAACGGCGAGGATCGGTGTAGCGCAAGGCCAGGCCGGACTCCAGCTCGATGTCGACATGCTCGTGCTTGGCGGCCGGCATGCCGACCTCAACCAGGCGCAAGTTGCCGGACATGCCCAGGTGGCTGATCAACGTGCCCACCTCGGCATTGATCAACAAATACTTGGCCCGGCGCTCCACCTGCACGATGCGCTGGCCCGAGAGCCGCACGTCGAGATCTTCCGGGATCGGCCAGCGCAGGCGGCGGTCACGGACCACTACGCGACTGACCCGTTGGCCTTCAAGATGGGGCGCGATGCCTCGGCGGGTGGTTTCGACTTCCGGCAGTTCTGGCATGGGGCTCTCGAATCAGGCGAACAGTGGCACTCAACGAGTGGCCAGGTCGCGGATTTCCTGTTTCTGGGTCTGGAAGTCATATTCCGACAACCCGATGTAATCGAGCACCAGCGGCCCGACGCAGTCCCACTCGTGATCGTCGGCCTGGTTGCCCAACACGCGATGGGAGGCGCAGATGTTCTCCGACATCTTGAGGATCGCCAGCAGGTTCTTCAGCTGGCTGTTATTGCGCGACGTTTCGTCACTGAAGATCGCCAGGGCGTTGTGGTGATTGGCGATGGCCTGGCTGACGTGATCCGGCAGGCGCCAGGATTTGGACGTGTAATAACCGACCACCGCATGGTTGGTGTTGAACACGCGGTTCTCGGTATCGACCACCCGGCACTCGGCGCTGGCATTGGCGTAAGCCTCCTCCAGCACGCTCATGTACGTGGGGAATTGCTTGAGCATCAGCGGTATGCCGCAATCATGGAACAAGCCCAGGGCATAGGCTTCGTCACCGTTCTGCAGGCCGACGCGCTTGGCGAGGGTCAGGCAGGTCATCGCCACATCCTGGGCGGTATCCCAGAAACGATTCAAGGTGACGATCGTGTCATCGTGCAATTCGCCCTTGATGGACTGCGCATTGATCAGGTTGATGATCGAACGGCTGCCCAGCAGGTTCACCGCGCGCTGGATCGAGGTGATCTTGTTGCTCAAGCCGTAATACGGCGAATTGACGATCTTGAGCAAGGCCCCCGAGAGCCCCGGGTCCTGGGAAATCAGCTTGGCGATGGTCTCAAGGTCCGGGTCGGGCATGTACTGCTCCATCTGCAAATCCACCATGATTTGCGGCTGGGGCGGGACACTGATGCCCTGCAGGGACTGTTGGATCTGTTCGGCGGAAAGCTCTTGGGACATGGGTATGCACTCTGGGCCAGGCAGGGATTCTAACGCTTAAAGCGCAATCCGATACACCGCCGGGTAGCTCGGCGGAACTTTCATTAAAGCCTCGGCTTCGGATTCTGTAGAGCCGACAGCCAAGCCTGCATACAGGCTTAGGTCGGCAGCCCACCCACTCAGCTTGAGGGATTTTTCATGCCTGGCTCCCTGAATGACAAACGCGTGGCCATCCTGGTGACAAACGGTTTCGAACAGGCCGAACTGACCGGCCCCAAGCAGGCGCTGGAGCAGGCCGGGGCCAAGGTGGAAATCGTCTCGGCCAGCGAAGGCCAGGTCAAAGGCTGGAACCATGACAAGCCGGCCGACGACTTCAAGGTCGACCTGACCTTCAAGGCCGCCAATATCGACCAATACGATGCCGTGGTGCTGCCCGGCGGCGTGCAGAACTCCGACACCATCCGCATCGACACCGACGCCCAGAACCTGGTCAAGGGCTTCGACGCGGTGGGCAAACCCATCGCGGTAATCTGCCACGGCGGCTGGTTGCTGGTGTCGAGCGGATTGGTCAAGGGCAAGACCATGACCAGCTACAAGACCCTCAAGGACGACCTGGTCAACGCCGGCGCGAACTGGGTCGACCAGGAAGTGGTCAAGGACGGAACCTGGATCAGCAGCCGCCAGCCCGACGACATCCCGGCGTTCAATCGCGAGCTGATCAGCGCGTTGTCCGCGTAAAGCCTGTTGCATCTGTTGCATCTGTTGCATTTGTTGCATCTGTTGCATCTGTTGCATCTGTTGCATCTGTTGCGCTGTAGGAGCTGGCGAAGCCTGCGATCTTTTGATTTTGATTTTTCGCTCGGGACTCAATGGGCAGTGGAAAGATCGCAGCCTCGTTGCACTCGGCAGCTCCTACGCAGCTCCTACGCAGCGCCTATACAGTGCCTGCGGCCAGGGAGAGTGTGCGCCCTCGCCGCATGTCCACCACAAGCCCCGCGATGGTTGCAACACGGTATACTCCCGCTCTTTTTTCCGGAGCGACGTCATGTCCCTGCCTAGCCTGCGCCTCAAAGCCAACGCCGACCGTCGCCTGCGCGCCGGCCACTTGTGGGTCTACAGTAACGAAATCGACGTGGCCGCCACCCCGCTGCACGGCTTCAAGGCCGGCGACCAGGCAATCCTCGAAGCCGCGGGTGGCAAGCCGCTGGGCATCGTCGCGATGAGTCCCAACAACCTGATCTGCGCGCGCCTGCTGTCCCGCGATGCGAAGCTGCCGCTGGACAAGTCCCTGCTGGTGCATCGCCTCAACGTGGCGTTGTCCTTGCGCGAGCGGCTGTTCGACAAGCCTTTCTACCGCCTGGTCTACGGTGACTCCGATCTTCTGCCGGGCCTGGTGGTCGACCGCTTCGGCGATATCCTGGTGGTGCAGATCGCCTCCGCCACCATGGAAACCCACAAAGACGACGTGATCGCCGCGCTGACCCAAGTGCTCAAGCCCAGCGGCATCCTGTTCAAGAACGATTCCGCCGCTCGTGACGCCGAAGGCCTGGAACGCTACGTCGAGACCGTGTTCGGCCTGGTGCCGGAATGGGTCGCCCTCGAAGAGAACGGCGTGAAATTCGAAGCGCCAGTCATTCAAGGCCAGAAAACCGGCTGGTTCTACGACCACCGCATGAACCGCGCACGCCTGGCGCCGTACGCCAAAGGCAAGCGTGTACTGGACCTGTACAGCTACATCGGCGGCTGGGGCGTGCAAGCCGCGGCGTTCGGCGCCAGTGAAGTGTTCTGCGTCGATGCTTCGGCCTTTGCCCTCGACGGTGTCGAGCGCAACGCCGCACTGAATGGTGTCGCCGAAAAAATGACCTGCATCGAAGGTGACGTGTTCGAAGCCCTCAAAGAACTGAAGGCCAGCGAAGAACGCTTCGACGTGATCGTGGCCGACCCGCCGGCGTTCATCAAACGCAAGAAAGACATGAAGAACGGCGAAGGCGCCTACCGCCGCCTGAACGAGCAAGCCATGCGCCTGCTCACCAAGGACGGCATCCTGGTCAGCGCTTCGTGCTCGATGCACCTGCCCGAAGACGACCTGCAGAACATCCTGCTGACCAGCGCCCGTCACCTGGACCGCAACATCCAACTGCTCGAACGCGGCGGCCAGGGACCAGACCATCCGGTGCACCCGGCAATCGCCGAAACCCGCTACATCAAGAGCATCACTTGCCGGTTGTTGCCTAACAGCTGAGGCCGGGCGGGGCCAGTGCCGTAGCGCTGTGCCCCCGACTGGCAACCAGATCGCAGCCTTGGCTGCGATTTTTTTTGCGCGTCCGAATAAGTGTGTAGGAACGCCCCCACGCAATTATCAGAACCGTCCTACTCAATCTCCCCGTAACCGACGGCCACGACGCACTAGGATTGAAAGGCCCTTCAGGTAAGCCTTGGAACGCCTCATGACTGATCCGCAAAACCGCCTGGCGGCCCGCAAGCCGGCCACTGTCGGCTTGTTGCTGACGCTGACACTGCTCGGTGTCTTTCCAATCGATGTCGTGCTGCCTTCGTTCCCTGCCCTGTCCGAGCATTTTGAACGTCCATCGTCGGACATTGCCCTGTCCGTCAGCCTGTTCGCGGTGGGTATCGCCCTTTCGCAACTGCTGGTCGGTCCGCTTTCCGACGTCATGGGGCGAAAAAAACTGCTGCTGATCGGGATTACCGTTTCAGCCGCTGGAGCAACAGGTTGCGTGCTTGCCGACGGTTACTGGTCTTTTTTGCTGTCCCGTATTGTCCAGGCCTTGGGGTGTGGCTTTTTCGTGCTGTCCCAAGCGCTGATCCAGGACCTCTTCACCGGCCAGGAACAGCAGCGATTGCGGATCTTCCTGGTCACCTGCGGGGGGATTTTCATTTCCGTTTCGCCACTGGCCGGCACCGGGTTGCAAAGCTGGATGGGCTGGCGTGGCAGTTTCCTGGTGTTCATCGCCTTGGCAATCGGCGCATTCATCGGCGCCAGTCGTTTACTTCAACGCTCTGTGGCAGGCAGCCCGCCCAGGCGCCTGGATTTCATCGCCGCCTATCGAAAGGTCTGCTGCGACTTCAATTTCATGGCCTATTGGTTAACCTCGGCGCTGGCTTTTGCCTGTCATTTTTCGTTTATCGTCATTTCACCGCTGGTCCTGATCGACCAGTTGCACCTCTCTCCCGAGGCTTTTTCCCTGGCGCTGCTGGGCTATGGGCTGGCCTATATCGGCGGGGGCGCGGTGGCGTCCGTGCTGAGCAATCGAATCGATCCACAGGCGCAGATCATCACGGGCCTGGGCCTGATCCTCGTCGCAGGCCTGCTGATGCTGGGACTCGCCAATCACCTGGGCTTGTCAGTCACTACTCTGTTGCTGCCCATGATCGTCTGTACCACCGGAACGACCATTGCCCGCGCCGCCGCCCACACCCAAGCCATGAATAGATTTCCCGGGCAGGCCGGCACATCCGCTTCGGCCGGCAGCGTGCTGATCTTCATCGTCGGCGGCCTGGCCAGCGCCGCGATCAGCCTCACCCCGCTGGACCTCCAGCTCACCCTGGCCCTGTGCCTGGTCCTGCTCAGCCTGCTGGGGCTGGCCCTCAATGCCCTGGTGCGGCAGCGTGGCAAGGCGTTGTTGGCCCGCTGAACCCTGCCAGTCGTCATCCCGCGCACGACATTGGCGCCCGATCAGCGCTTTGCGTCATTTCATCCTGACGCCAGCGGTGTAGAATCGTGGCATTCATCGCCATTCATCCCCGGCGGGTTTATGAGCTCATGCCGAGGCGCGCAGCGATCCTGCAAAGTCATCGGCCACTTCCGGACACACCGCCAATCCCGAGTGTTCCAGAGGTCAACAGAAGCTCACTTCCCCTTTGATATTTTGATTAGCCGCCCGGAGTGCTCCATGCCTGATTACCGCTCGAAAACATCCACCCATGGCCGCAACATGGCCGGCGCCCGTGCCTTGTGGCGCGCCACGGGGATGAAGGATGACGACTTCAAGAAGCCGATCATCGCCATTGCCAACTCCTTCACCCAGTTCGTACCGGGCCACGTCCACCTCAAGGACCTCGGCCAACTGGTTGCCCGTGAAATCGAACGTGTCGGCGGCGTTGCCAAGGAATTCAACACCATTGCCGTGGACGACGGCATCGCCATGGGCCACGACGGCATGCTCTATTCGCTGCCGAGCCGCGAGATCATCGCCGACTCCGTGGAATACATGGTCAACGCCCACTGCGCCGACGCCATCGTGTGCATTTCCAACTGCGACAAGATCACCCCAGGCATGCTCATGGCCGCCCTGCGCCTGAACATCCCGGTGATCTTCGTCTCCGGCGGCCCGATGGAAGCCGGCAAGACCAAGCTCGCCAGCCACGGCCTGGACCTGGTCGATGCCATGGTGATCGCCGCCGACTCCAGCGCCTCCGACGAGAAGGTTGCCGAGTACGAGCGCAGCGCGTGCCCGACCTGCGGTTCGTGCTCCGGCATGTTCACCGCCAACTCGATGAACTGCCTGACCGAAGCCCTGGGCCTGGCATTGCCAGGCAACGGTTCGACCCTCGCCACCCACAGCGATCGCGAACAGCTGTTCCTGCAGGCTGGCCGGACCATCGTCGAGCTGTGCAAGCGCTACTACGGCGAGAACGACGAGTCGGTGTTGCCGCGCAACATCGCCAACTTCCAGGCGTTCGAAAACGCCATGACCCTGGACATCGCCATGGGCGGTTCCACCAACACCATCCTGCACTTGCTCGCCGCTGCCCAGGAAGCCGAGATCGATTTCGACCTGCGCGACATCGACCGCCTGTCCCGTCACGTGCCGCAACTGTGCAAGGTCGCGCCGAACATCCAGAAGTACCACATGGAAGACGTGCACCGTGCCGGCGGGATCTTCAGCATCCTCGGCTCCCTGGCCCGTGGCGGCCTGTTGCACACCGACCTGCCGACCGTGCACAGCAAGACCATGGCCGAGGCCATCGTCAAATGGGACATCACCCAGACCACCGATGAAGCCGTGCATCACTTCTTCAAGGCCGGCCCGGCAGGCATCCCGACGCAAACCGCGTTCAGCCAGTCGACCCGCTGGGAGACCCTGGACGACGACCGTGAAAACGGCTGCATCCGCAGCGTCGAGCACGCCTACTCCAAGGAAGGCGGCCTGGCCGTGCTGTACGGCAACATCGCCCTGGACGGCTGCGTGGTGAAAACCGCCGGCGTCGACGAGTCGATCCATGTATTCGAAGGCAACGCCAAGATCTTCGAAAGCCAGGACAGCGCCGTGCGCGGCATCCTGGCCGATGAAGTGAAGGCCGGCGATATCGTGATCATCCGTTATGAAGGTCCGAAGGGCGGCCCGGGCATGCAGGAAATGCTCTACCCAACCTCCTACCTGAAATCCAAGGGCCTGGGCAAAGCCTGCGCCCTGCTGACCGACGGGCGTTTCTCCGGCGGCACCTCGGGCCTGTCCATCGGCCACGCCTCGCCGGAAGCGGCGGCTGGCGGCGCCATTGGCCTGGTGCGCGATGGCGACAAGGTCCTGATCGACATTCCAAACCGCTCGATCAACCTGCTGATCAGCGACGAGGAACTGGCCGAACGCCGCATCGAACAGGACAAGAAAGGCTGGAAACCGGTGGAAGTGCGTCCGCGCAAAGTCACCACGGCCCTGAAGGCCTACGCCTTGCTGGCCACCAGCGCCGACAAGGGCGCGGTGCGCAACAAGGCGATGCTTGACGGGTTGTAAGCGCCCCGAGCCGCAAACAAAAATGCCCCGCCAAGTGCGGGGCATTTTTTTGGGCTTCAGTTCGGCCCGTTGAGCCAAGTGATCTTCGTGGCGAGGGAGCTTGCTCCCGCTGGACTCTGTAGGAGCTGGCGAAGGCTCGGGCCGCGTTCGGACGATCTTTTGATTTTGATCTTTCGCGTGGAACTCAAGTGTCTTGGGAAAGATCGCAGCCTCGTTGCACTCGTCAGCTCCTACAGGGCAGCCCAGCGGGAGCAAGCGCCCTCGCCACGGGGTTCCTTGGTATGACCGTGGGGACAGGGTTTATTGGATATCTTCGGGCTTGACGATCACCCAGTTCTTGTCCGCCGTCACTGGCAATCCTTCCTTGGCCTGGGCCGCGGCGTGCTTGGCCATCATGCCGTTGATCTGAGTCATGTACTTGTCCTTGCGGTTGACCCACAAGTGGATGCCGCCCTTGGCCACGTCCACATCGTGGAACAGCATGTAGCCGTCGCTGCTCGGCGTATCGCCAGCCACCAGAACCGGTTTTTTCCATTCGTCGATGTAGGTCAGGATCGCGGCATGCTTGCCAGCCATCCAGGTCGCCGGGGTCCATAGATAGGGCGTGTATTCCAAGCCCAGGTTGGCCTTTTCGTCATACTTGCCGGCAGTGATCTGCTTGCGTGCCGTGGTCAGTTCACCGGTCTTGCGGTCCTTGAGCAGCGTGGTCACGCCGATCACGTTCTGCGGCTTGAGGTTGTAGCCGTACTTAGGATCCGAGGCGACCATGCGCACCAGTTCCTCGGAAGCGGCGGTCATGACATAGACCTCGATGCCGTTTTCCATCAGCTTGTTGTACAGCTCGGCCTGGCCGGTGAAGACTTTCGGTGGGTTGACGTTGTATTGGACTACCTTGTCGCCATCGTAATAGGTGGTCGGCACCGGCTTGCCGGAAGCCATCAATTCGTCGACGTAGCCCTTAAGCTCCTTGAGCGTGAACCCGGAGAACACCTGTGCCACCCACGGGTAGCAGACCATGTCGTCCACTTCGCACAGGCGATAGTAATAGCTGAACAGGCTTTCCTTGTGATCCGCGGTGTCCTTGAACGGCATCAGCTTCAAGGATGGATCGAGTTTTTCCCGAGTAATGAGCCCCTTGTTCTCCATGAACGGCAACAACGACTCTTCGAGGTCATAGCGGTAACTGGTGTTGTCCATGTCGAACACCGCGTAGTTACCCTTGTTGGCATTGGCCGCAATCATGGCCTCCAAGGCCTTGGCCTGTTCCGCCGGCCAGTGCTTGAGATCGGTGGCGAGCGCTTGGCCGGCGAGGCTCAGGCCTAAAGCGACAGCGAGCAAGTGAGGTACGAGCTTCATCGGCATTACTCCCATTTGATAAGAGTTCGACGCTAACAAATGCCTGTGACAGATCTCGCCTGTGGGCGACCGCTTGCGTCTCGATAACGGCAGCGGCATGTCCCTGAGCGCCAGTGGCTTATTCCAAAAGCGACAGTCAACATTCTTTTTTAGTATTAATTCTTTAGTTTTCAGACTGTTAGGCTTTTCGGCTCACAGTCGCGGCGCTTGGCGGCTGGCAAAGTCTTATCGGAGCTATTTCATGAATGTGCCGCTGATACTCAATCTGTTGGTGTTCATTGGGCTGCTGTTCGGCCTGGCGCAAACCCGCCACGGCACCTGGAGCCTGGCAAAAAAGGTATTGCTGGCGCTGGTGCTGGGCGTGGTGTTCGGCATCGCCTTGCATACGATCTACGGCGCAGGCAACCCGGTGCTCAAGGCCTCGATCGGCTGGTTCGACCTGGTGGGCAACGGCTACGTGCAGTTGCTGCAAATGATCGTGATCCCGCTGGTCTTCGCCTCGATCCTCAGCGCCGTGGCGCGACTGCATGACGCCTCGTCCCTGGGCAAGATCAGCGTCCTGACAATCGGCACGCTGCTGTTCACCACCGCCATCGCGGCACTGATCGGCATCGGCCTGACCAACCTGTTCGGCCTGACCGCCGAGGGCCTGGTGGCCGGCACCCAGGAACTGGCGCGCCTGCAAGTGATCCAGAGCGACTATGCCGGCAAGGTCGCCGACCTGAATATCCCGCAACTGTTGCTTTCGTTCATTCCGCAGAACCCGTTTGCCGACCTGGCACGAGCGAAGCCGACGTCGATCATCAGCGTGGTGATTTTCGCCGCGTTCCTGGGTGTCGCGGCGTTGCAGTTGCTCAAGGATGACGCCGAGAAAGGCCAGAAAGTGATCAATGCCATCGACACCTTGCAAGGCTGGGTGACGCGCCTGGTGCGCCTGGTGATGAAACTGACGCCGTACGGCGTATTGGCATTGATGACCAAAGTGGTCGCCGGCTCCAACCTGCAGGACATCATCAAGCTCGGCAGCTTCGTAGTGGTGTCGTACCTGGGGCTGGGCTTGATGTTCGTGGTCCATGGCCTGCTGGTATCGGCCGCCGGGATCAATCCGTTGCGCTTCTTCCGCAAGATCTGGCCGGTGCTGACGTTCGCCTTCACCAGCCGCTCCAGCGCCGCGACCATTCCGTTGAGCATCGAAGTTCAGACCAGCCGCCTCGGCATTCCCCGTGCGATCGCCAGCTTCAGCGCCTCGTTCGGCGCCACCATCGGCCAGAACGGCTGCGCCGGGCTCTATCCGGCGATGTTGGCGGTGATGGTCGCGCCGACGGTGGGCATCAACCCGCTGGACCCCGTGTGGATCGCAACGCTGGTCGCCATCGTGACGTTGAGCTCGGCCGGGGTGGCCGGGGTCGGTGGCGGCGCGACGTTTGCCGCGCTGATCGTGCTTCCGGCCATGGGCCTGCCGGTCTCGCTGGTGGCGCTGCTGATCTCGGTGGAGCCGCTGATCGACATGGGCCGCACCGCGTTGAACGTCAGTGGTTCGATCACCGCCGGGGCGATCACCAGCCAGGCGATGCAGCAGACTGACAAGGCGCTGCTCGATGCGCAGGAGCATGGGGAGTTGGTGCACGCTTGATTCGGCGGCGCCAGATAGATTGCCTTCGCGAGCGAGCTCGCTCCCACAGGGATCAGCACTGAACACAAATTTCATGTTCGCCAAAAATCCAATGTGGGAGCGAGCTTGCCCGCGATGCTTTTAGCGCTTTTCCCAGACTTCGAAACTGTAGGCCGGCTTGTCCCCTTCGGCCGGGTTCGGCTGGTTCGACACCCGCGTCCATTGGCTCGAATCGAATGCCGGGAACCACGCATCCCCTTCCGGGCTCAGCGCCACGCGGGTCAGGTACAGTCGATCGGCCTGGTCCAGCGCCTGCGCATAGAGCTGGGCCCCGCCGATCAGCATCAACTCATCCACACCCTGTTCCAACGCCCAGGCTTCGGCCCGTTCAACGGCGGCCTCAAGCGTGGAATAAACCTCCGCGCCGTCCAACACCAGGCCGGGCTGGCGGCTGACCACGATGTTCAAGCGACCCGGCAGCGGCCGACCCAGGGAATCCCAGGTCTTGCGGCCCATGATGATCGGCTTGCCCAGGGTGGTGGCCTTGAAGTATTTGAAATCCCCCGGCAAGTGCCAGGGCATGCTGTTGTCGACGCCGATCACGCGGTTTTCACCGAGGGCTGCGATCAGGCTTAGGGGAAGTGTTTTTTTCATGACCGCGAGGATACCAGAGGCCCGGACCGGCGCCACAGCGGTTATGCTCTTTGCTCATTCGAGCAACGGAAGCCCCCGTGACAGAACTGCAGAACCTCTGGTTGACCGAGACGATACGCCTGCGTGAAGAACACGCCGGCCCGCTCGAGGACCAGGAAGCCAATCGCCTGGCCCGCGCGGCAGGAGGCGATTTATCCACCCGCATCCGCCACCGCGCCCGCTGGCTGGCCGACCGCGATGGCCTTACCCAAGCCCTGCGCCATTGGCTGCAAGGGGCGCGCCTGGCACTGGTGGTATTGGCGGTGCTCGCCATCATCAGTGGCGCCGGCCTGGGGTTTGCCGCGCTCGGCGATGGGCGTGCGCCGGTCAATGTCTTCTGGGCCTTGGGCAGTCTGTTGGGGCTGAATCTGATTCTGCTCATCGGCTGGGCCCTGGGCTTGATATTCACCGGGGAACAAGGCGCCACGCTGGGACGCCTTTGGCTGTGGCTCAGCGAAAAACTCGCCCGCGATGCCAAGGCAGCCCAACTGGCGCCAGCCTTGTTGCTGCTGTTGCAACGGCACCGGCTCAACCGCTGGGCACTCGGCGCGCTGGTCAACGGTTTATGGCTGTTGGCGATGCTCAGCGCGTTGGTCATCGTCTTGCTGCTGATGGCGACCCGGCGCTATGGCTTCGTCTGGGAGACCACGATTCTCGGTGGCGAGACCTTTGTCGCCATGACCCAGGCCCTTGGTGCACTGCCGACCCTGCTGGGCTTCAGCGTGCCGACCGTCGAGATGATCCGCGCCAGCGGCGACGCCGCGTTGAATATCGAGAGCGCCCGCCAGGCCTGGGCCGGCTGGTTGGTCGGCGTCCTGCTGGTCTACGGCGGACTGCCACGCCTATGCCTGGCGCTGCTGTGCCTGTGGCGTTGGCGTCGTGGCCGCGCCAGCCTTCACCTGGACTTGAACCTGCCTGGCTACGCGCAGCTGCGCGAGCGGTTGATGCCCAGCAGCGAACGCCTGGGGGTCAACGATGCCGCGCCCGCGCAACTGCACCGAATCGACAGCCCCCTCGGCGCAATGGAAAGTAACGGCGCGTTGCTGGTGGCGATCGAGTTGGACGAACGGCCCTGGCCGCCGAAGCTGCCCGATTCCGTTAAAAACGCCGGCATCCTCGACAGTCGCGAGTCTCGCCACAAACTCCTGGAACAACTGTCGCGCTTTCCTCCCGCGCGCCTGGCGATTGCCTGTGATCCACGGCGCTCGCCAGACCGCGGCAGCCTGGCGTTGATTGCCGAACTGGCCCGCAGCGCCAGCGCCACCCGCGTCTGGCTGCTGCAGGCGCCGCCCGGCGAAGCCCTGGATGCCGAGCGCCTGGGGGACTGGCACAACGCGCTGCAACAACTGCAACTGCCGTTCGCCGACTGCGCCCCGATGAACTGGCTGGAGACCGGCCATGACTGAATCCTTCAAGCCTCTGAAGCTCGCGGTGGTCGGCCACACCAATGTCGGCAAGACCTCCTTGCTGCGGACCTTGACCCGCGACGTCGGCTTCGGCGAGGTTTCCCACCGCCCGAGCACCACCCGTCATGTCGAAGGCGCTCGCCTGTCGGTGGATGGGCAGGCGCTGTTGGAACTGTACGACACGCCGGGGCTGGAAGACGCCATCGCCCTGCTCGATTACCTCGAACGTCTCGAACGTCCCGGTGAACGCCTGGACGGCCCGGCGCGGCTTGCGCGCTTCCTCGACGGCAGCGAGGCTCGGCAACGCTTCGAACAGGAAGCCAAGGTGTTGCGGCAACTGCTCGCCAGCGATGCCGGGCTCTACGTGATCGATGCCCGCGAACCGGTGCTGGCCAAATATCGCGATGAACTGGAAGTGCTCGCCAGTTGCGGCAAACCGTTGCTGCCGGTGCTCAACTTCGTCAGCAGCGCCCATCATCGCGAGCCTGAGTGGCGCGAAGCCCTGGCGCGATTGGGATTGCATGCGCTGGTGCGCTTTGACAGCGTTGCCCCGCCCGAAGATGGCGAACGGCGCCTGTATGAAAGCCTGGCACTGCTGCTGGAAAACGCGCGCGAACAACTGGAGCGCCTGATCGCCGATCAACAGGCCCAGCGCCAGGCGCGCCAGCAGAGTGCAAAGCGCCTGATCGCTGAACTGCTGATCGACTGCGCCGCCTGCCGACGCAGCGTGGCCAGCGATGCCGATGTGGAACGCCAGGCCATCAGCCAATTGCGCGACGCTGTTCGCCAGCGCGAGCAACGCTGCGTCGAAGCTTTGCTCAAGCTCTACGCCTTTCGCCCCCAGGACGCAGCCGCCAGCGATCTGCCACTGCTGGACGGCCGCTGGGGTGATGATCTGTTCAACCCCGACACACTCAGGCAATTGGGCGTGCGGGTCGGTGGCGGGATCGCGGCCGGCGCGGCGGCAGGTGCCGGCGTGGACCTGCTGGTCGGGGGCCTGACCCTTGGTGCCGCCGCCTTGGCAGGGGCGATTGCCGGCGGCGCGCTGCAAACGGCCCGCAGCTATGGCAATCGGCTGATGGGCAAGCTCAAGGGCCAGCGTGAATTGACGGTGGACGACAGCGTGCTGCGACTGCTGGCCCTGCGCCAACGGCAGCTGTTGCAAGCCATCAACCAGCGCGGCCACGCGGCGATGGACAGCATCCGCATCGACTCGCCCCAGGACAAGACCTGGCGCGAAGGCAAGCTGCCCGAGGCGTTGGGCAAGGCCCGGGCGTATCCGCAGTGGTCCTCGCTCAATCCTGATCCACGACTGAGCCAAGCCGAACGACAGGAACAGATCCTGACCCTGGCGTCCCAGCTCTAGTCGTCCTGGCCGATCACTTCCAGTTGAATTGAAGGAAGGTATCAGCCAGACGCTGGACCAATCGATCATCTACACGGTCGATCACCCCGTCCTGGTTCACATCGTGGTGTATGTTCCACTCCAGCTTGCCGTCATTGTCGAAATCATAGGCGGCGTGCCAGGACACGAGACTGCGCTCGCTGGTGACGGCGCCGCCCTCGTGGAGCTCCAGACGCACGGTATCTGGCGTACCGTCGGCGTAGAAATCCTTGCAGAAGACCCGCAGGTAACGCCTCCAGACCGCGCCACGATTGAACCAGTTCAGCAGGAGGTAATGATTGGCGAAGCTTTCCAGCAAGCGTTCGTCGACTGTGTTTTCTTGTCCGTTGTTGGTGACGTCGCCCATTTTGTAATCAACCTTGCCGTCACCGTCGATATCCAGGGCGAAGGCTGTGTTGGAAAGTGTGGGGCGCACGCCAGGCTCGACTGCCTGGGAGAAATGCAGGAAAACAGTATCGGCCTTACCGTTGCGCAGACGATCCTGAGCGGTGACTTGTAGATAACGCATGGAGAATTCCCTTTCCGATTGAGGTCCGCAGACGCTACCGGGGAAACAAGGGAACCACCACGGAACCTTTCACCCAGACTCGTAGGATTCTTCGCTCTCAAAGGATGGAAAAATTAGTAGGTGGCCGTTATTCGCGTATCAACGCTTCAAAGGTTGCCAAGGCTGCCGCGGCTTCGGCCAACTCCAACTCGCTGAACACCTGAACGCCATTACGCCTGAGCAACGCCGCCGTCACGCCTTCGCCCGGCACCTTCACACCACTGAACGTGCCGTCATAAGTCAGCAGGTTGCCGCAAGACGGGCTGTTGGCCTTGAGCACAGCGATCCGGATGCCGTGTTCGCGCACCAGATCCAATGCCTGATGCGCACCGGACAGAAACTGCACGGTCACGTCCTCGCCGTCGGTGGTAATCACCGTCGCGTCGCCATCGAGCACTTGCGCGCCTTGCCCGCCAGGAATCTCCGCCGCCGCCCGGGGCGTGGGCAAGCCGCCGGCGACTTCCGGGCACAGGGGCACGATCCGGCCCTCGTCGAGCCATTGCTGGAGCTGATCGAACGGACCACTGGCGCCACCGTCGTAGCGTACGCGGTGACCGAGCAGGCAGCGACTGACGAGGATCTTTTCCATGATCAGAACAACTCGTTGCCGCGACGTCGGAACCAACCGGTCAACGACAGGCGATCACGGGTGGCCGGCAGGACTTCATGGGGGATGTCCCCGGAGAGAAACACCACCAGGCAGCCGCCCGTGGGCACCACGTCATGCTCCACGCCGTCATCCAGGTACATGCGCAATTGACCGCCGTGTTCCGGCAACCAGGCGTCGTTGAGATAGAGCACCGCCGAGACCATGCGCCGGTCATCATCGCGGAATCGGTCGACGTGCTTGAGATAGAACGCACCCGGCGGATACAGGGCAAAGTGGCTTTCAAAATCCTCCAGCCCCAGGAACAGCCCACGGTTCAAGGCCTCGCGCAGGCTGTCCATCAGCGCCAGGTACCGATCGCAGGCATCGACCTGGCCAGGCTCGATCCACTGGATGCGATCACCCCGGATACCCTCTCGAATCTCGGAAAAAGGCCCACGCCCGACGGCGGCCGGGGCCAGTTCACCTTCAACGGCACGCTGGCGGCATTCAGCCGCCAGGGCACGCGTCAGCGCATCCGGCAGGAAGATGTTCTGCTGCGACCAGCCGCGCTCGGCCAGGTCGTCGACGATACGTAACAGCAACGGATGATCAGAAGGTATTTGCATGGCGCGCATAGTATTCCTGTGCCTGCAAAACCGACAGCGCCGCGCAGCAGTTCAGCCACGCCAGATAGCACCGCCGTACGAACTTGATACGAATTCTCGACAAGTTCCCGTACCCCACGGAGAATAGTCCGCTGCTGACAGGAGTCCCTATGCGCCGTTTGCTTTTCTCACTGTTGATGTTCTGCGTTTTGCCCGCCTGGGCAGACAGCTACGACCAGTTGTACAAGGTCGCCGGCTGGCCGGAACAGCGGGCGCATTTCAATGACGCCTTGAGCGCCGCGCAGCAGCGGTACCAGAGCAGCCTGCCGCCGGCGGTGTTCCAGGCGCTGGTGAACAACAGCAATCAACGCTTCGCGCCCCAGGCCATGGATCAACGGGCCGAGGCCCAACTGCGCAAGGC
Source organism: Pseudomonas sp. T1.Ur (assembly GCF_023516725.1). Classification (NCBI taxonomy): domain Bacteria; kingdom Pseudomonadati; phylum Pseudomonadota; class Gammaproteobacteria; order Pseudomonadales; family Pseudomonadaceae; genus Pseudomonas; species Pseudomonas sp. T1.Ur. The sequence continues at coordinate 5,996,916 of NZ_JAMGSN010000001.1, read as the reverse complement.
ACTTGCCGATCCGAACCCTGCCCTGAGCTTTTTCCAGACGCCGCTGGGCCGCAAAGTCGTCGCCGCCGAACTGCTTGCCACCCGCCGCGATCAATTGGCGAAAAACGCCAAGGGCCTGCCGAAGATGCAAGCCAGCGACAATCGCCTGCTGCTCATCGGCCACCTGGCCCAGGCCCTGCCCGCCCGTGAAGCGGGCGCCGAAGTCAGCCTGGCGATCGCCGGCGTGGCCGCCGACAGCCTGAGCTCGATGATTCCCGGCCTGCTCGGCGGTGGCCAGGCCCAAGGCATGCTCAACGGCCAACGCCAGCGCCTGATGGACCAGATTGGCGCGGACCTGAACAACACGCTGCTGTACGTCTACCGCGACCTGAGCGACACCGAGCTGGAAGAGTTTTCCACCTTCGCCGAGTCGGCCGAGGGGCGGGCGTATTACCAGGCCGCCTTGGCGGCGATTCGGGCGGGGTTGGCGGTGGGGCAGAACCTGGGGCAGTAGGGATTCAAAATCGCTATCGCGAGCAAGCTCGCTCCCACAGGGACTGAATGCACAGTTCCATTGTGGGAGCGAGCTTGCTCGCGATTGACTGTAGCCCAATCACCGCCGGATCCGGCTCATCCGCTTGGTCAAGAACGCAAACAACTCCTGCCGAATCTCCAGCGCCTCGTTCGCCAGGTGATGCCGTCCTTCGGGCAGCATCAAGACTTGCGGTCGATCGAACTTACCGCGCAACACCTGCAGGTTGTGCCGCCAATCCACCGTCATGTCTGCCTGCCCCTGCACGATCAGCGGCTGGCGCGAGCTGCTCGGCGCCGCCTCGATACGTTTGATCCATTGCGCCAATGCGCCGACCCATGCGGTGGGCAGGCGCAGCGGTTGCAGCGGGTCAGCCTGCAGGAATGGCAGGAAATCCGGATCGGTGGAGTTCTCGCTGAAGCGCCGGGCAATGCCGGTCACGAACGGCTTGAGCAGGTAATAACTGAGGCGTGACCAGCCCCAGGCCCGAGGCCGCACCAGGGGCGACAACAGGATGACCTGGCCCTGGGCCGGACTTTGCGCGCCCTGGTTGAGCACATGGTCCACCACGATCGCCCCGCCAGTGCTTTGTCCGCACAGGTGCCAGGGTTGCGGCAAATCCAGCGTTCCGGCTTCGGCCAGCAGGCCTTGCAGCGTCGCCTGGTAGTCAGCGAAATCGCCGATGCTGGCGCGCTCTCCACCTGACAGGCCATGGCCCGGCAAGTCGCAACTGATGACGACGAATTGCTGATCCAGTGCCCACTCGATCAGGTGCCGATACAGCCCCATATGGTCGTAATAGCCGTGGAAGAGGAACAAGGTCGCCACGGCTTTTTCCGGCCACCACACTTGCCCCACCAGTTCATACCCGGCGCGCTCGAAGCGCCCCAGGCCTCGGCGCAAGGTACGTGTCGGGAAATCCAGCCCATAGAAGCGCTGATAAGCCTGCGCTTGCGCAGAAAGGGGCTGCCATTGCGCCAGCGGTTGCAGGCTGGCGCGCAGCTGATCGGGGTCGAAAGAGGCAGGCATCAAGAGTCCAGGCAAAAGCGCATCGCGCGAAACAGGCTTTCTGAGCCTGCGATATTCATCTGTCGCGCCAGGCATGGCAAGCTACGCCGCTTCAGAGGATCGACTCCATGCGCTCGTCCCACCGCACGACCTTGCTTGCCAGCCTCATCGCCCTCGGGTGCGCCGCCGTGCTGTGGTTCGCCTACGACTGGTTCCAGGGGCGCTTCCTCAGGGCATTCAGCCAACATACTGCGGTGTTTTCCGGCGATCCTCTGCGCCTGCCGCCCGACCTGGCCGGCCCCGGCGCGATCCGCCTGGTGCATTTCTGGGATCCGGCCTGCCCGTGCAACGTCGGCAACCAGCAGCACCTTTCCGAGCTGATCGACAAATACGCCCCTCAAGGGGTCGAGTTCTATGCGGTTCAGAAAACCGGTAGCCAAGGCCACCTACCCACCCACCTGACCCACCTCAAGCCCCTGGCCGCGTTGCCCGGTTCGGGGCAGATTCCCGCCAGTCCCGCGGTGGCGATCTGGGACCGCGCTGGCAAGCTGGCGTATTTCGGCCCTTACAGCGAGGGCCTGACGTGCAACTCAAGCAACAGTTTTATCGAACCGATTCTCGAAGCACTAAGTGTTAACCGGGAAGTTAACGCGACGCATACCCTCGCGGTCGGCTGTTATTGCCCGTGGTCGACTTCGCATTGATCTAATCAAACTACGATACGTATTGACAATAGCCCACCCTCGCCGCGCAAAGTTGAGCGTTTACTCTGTTTTAGAGCGCTTGCTCAAAGTGACGGTTTCAGCTGAACCGTTTGTCGGATCCAATTTCTCCCAGCGCGCCCGATGCGCCTCATTTTTGCCTTCAAGCCCCAGGCCAGCCGGGTTGATCAGGGGTTTTCGAGGCCTTCGGACCGTTGAGCTGAATCGTTTAACAACCGCCGCCGCAACGTGAACTTTTCTTTAAACGCTTCTCTAAACCCGTACAGCAGATTGTTGATCACCTAGTCGGTTGCGCGGCGGCGCTATATATCGAGGAAGTTGTACACGCCTTTTCATCGTTTTACTTGTCGACCCTCCTAAACCAAACAAAAAATGGAATCGTCAGTGATGCAAAAGTTGCTATGCGCTGCACTTTCCACTTCCACCAAAGAGGATGCTCTCAACCTTGAGGCGTTTGCCCAGTGCGTGGCCCCGCTAGGGGTCGATGTGCTGTTGCGCGGCGAAACCGGCACTGGCAAGGACACCCTGGCGGAAAAGATCCACAGCCTGTCCGGCCGTTCCGGAAAATTCGTCGCCATCAATTGCGCCGCCATCCCCGAATCCCTGGCGGAGAGCCAGCTCTTCGGGGCCAATACCGGGGCATTCACCGGGGCCAGCCAGAATCGCGCCGGGTTCGTCGAAGCCGCGCACAACGGCACCCTGTACCTGGATGAAATCGACAGCATGCCGCTGGGGCTGCAAGCCAAGCTGCTGCGTGTCCTGGAGTCGAGGACGGTGCAGCGGCTGGGCTCGACCCAGAACATCCCGGTGGACATGCGGGTGATCGCCTCGGCCCAAAGCCCATTGGCGGACATGGTCGAACGCGGCGAATTTCGCCGGGATCTCTATTTCCGCCTGAACATCATCAGCCTCAAGTTGCCGCCGCTGCGCAGCCGCAAGGAGCGCATCGTGCCGCTGTTCCAGACACTTGTGCGCCGCGAAGCCCAAGCGCTTGACCGCCCCTATGTCGCGCCGTCACCCGCACTGTTGCGCCAGTTGCTCGGCTACGCCTGGCCCGGAAACATTCGCGAGCTGCAATCGGCCGCCAAGCGCTACGTACTCGGCCTCCCGGCACTGCCCCGCGCCGAGCAGCTGGAGCACAACAGCTCGACGCTCAAGCTGAAGGAACACCTGCAGCAGTTCGAAAAGATCCTCATCGAAGACTGCATGCGCCGTCACCATCACTGCATCGACAAAGTCATCGCCGAACTGGGCATCGCCCGGCGCACGCTGTATTACCGGATGAAGTGCCTGCAAATCTCGTCGAGTTGAGTGGATCGGTGGAACCGTTTGCGCAGCGGTCGCCACTTAACCGTCGAGACGTTCACGATCGTCTCGCCATTCCACAATCCGGAGATACGACTATGAGTTTCGGTGGAGCTTCTCTCGCCGCCTCCATGGCTGCCATGCAGCAGATGGACGCCACGTCGGCGGCGATGACGACCATGAAATCCCAATTCGACCAGAAGAAACTGGTCGCCGACACCATGAATGCCATTTCAGCGGAGTCGATGGACAGCGCGACCAAGGCCATCACCGCCATGGGGGAGGCGTCGAAAAACATACGATTCTGACCCTCTCGCTCCAGCCCCGCTCCGGCGGGGAACCTCACGTGCGATGAGAGGAGGCCCTATGCAGATCCATTCGCCCGACAGCCTTCACGTTCCCAGGGACTTGCCCCGCGACGACACGACGCAGCGCCCCACCTCGACTTCGGCGGGCCTGGCGAATCTGCTCGCCGAACATCTGGCGCTTCCGGGGGCGGGCAACCGGCTGCGCGAATCGCTCGTGCAATGGGGCAACGAGCACGGCTCGACAGGCGGCCAGTCCCGGCCAGGCCTGCCCAGCCCACAGGACAGACTGGCGGCAGAGACCGAAGCGCCTCTGCACCTGGTGCTCGAAGACATTCTTGAAGAGATCAACGGCGGCACCGGCTCCACGCTCGACGTGGACATCGATGACGCCTATTCCAACGAAGACCTGTTCAACGACCTGGCGCAGATGCTTGCCCATCGCCGGCAGCCCATCGGCGACAACGATGTCGACAGCCAGAGCGATTTCGGCAACGCCAACAACCCGTTCTGTGGCGCGCTGTTCGGCGCCTGGGAAATGGAGGGCGACCACGCCACGCGGCGCAGTCGGCATGACACGAGCCTGGCGCTGCTGCTCAAGATCATCGCGGTGCTGGGCCGCAGGAAACTGCTGACGCTGCTGGACGTCGACGAAGACGAAGGCCTGGCGCGTTATGAGCAAGACGACCTGGACCTGTTGTTCGAGGTCGCGGCATTCATGGACCAGCATCCGGGACGATATCCGCCACCGGCGAGCCTCGATGCACAGAAGTGGACGTGGACCGAACGTATTGCCTGTGGCGCATGGCTGGACGCCGGCGAGACGCGGTTGTTCCAACTCGCCCTGGAAGAACTGGACCTCGCCCTGGCCCGCCTGGCCGGCCAGCATGCCCCGCTGCAGCGCCGTGGTCGACGCAGCCGGGAAGAAATCGAGTTTCACCTGAGCGTCACCGGTAGCGCTCGCAATGTCTTGAAGCTGATGTACGCCTGAAGCCCACCCTGAAATTGGAGAAAATCCATGACCATCCAAGCCATCGACACGACCAGCGTTGCCTCCACCGCTGCCAAGCCTGGCAGCAGCCCCCACGCGCGAGCCGAGACCAGCGATGTCAGCTGGTTCAACGCGCAAATGCACGAGAAGCCCCCAGTCCCTGACAGCGAAAACAATGTCGCGGCGAGGATCATCGATTCGCTGTCCAGCCGCTCCGGCGAGTTGCAGCGCCTGGATGATCGCGCCAACCGCGACATGCTCAAGGCCATCCGCACCGCCGATCCGCAGGACATGTTGCAGTCGAACCGGTCGCTGTCGTCCTTCCACCTGGAGAGCCTGATGACCGCGAAGATCGTCAGCAAGGGCTCCCAGGCCATCGAGAAGCTCACCAATCTCCAGTAAAGGGAAGCCGGTCATGTTCATGCGCGCATTCTCATCTTTAGTGCTGTGCCTGTTGCTCGCCGGTTGCGACGAAAGGACCGCGCTGCACAGTCATCTCTCCGAGCAGGATGCCAATGAAGTGATCGCCGAACTGGCGAACAAGAATGTCGAGGCCAGCAAGCAGGTCGACAAGGACGGGCTGACCGTACTGGTCGAGCCGGCCGACATGAACAGCGCCGTGCAGGTGCTGGAAGCGGCCGGCCTGCCACGCCGGTCGCGCTCCAGCCTGGGGGAGATCTTCCGCAAGGAAGGGGTGATTTCAACGCCGATGGAAGAGCGCGCCCGCTACATCTACGCACTGTCCCAGGAGCTCGAATCAACGCTGTCGCAAATCGATGGCGTGGTGCTCGCCCGGGTCCACGTGGTCCTGCCGGAACGGGTCGCGCCTGGCGAGCCGGTCCAACCGGCATCGGCCTCGGTGTTCATCAAGCACACCAGCGCCCTGGACCCCGACAGCATCACGCCGCGCGTGCGCAACCTGGTCGCCAGCGGGATCCCCGGCATGGCCGACGCGGCCCAGAACCCGGCCAAGCTGTCGGTGGTCTTCGTCCCCGCCGCGGCTTATCAGGAACGGCGCAAGATGGCTTATTTCGGACCGTTCCTGATGCAGGCCGAAGACGTCGGTTATTGGCGAGCGGTGACCGTTGCGGCCAGCGTTACGTTGCTCGCGCTCCTGGCCGGCGTCTTGTACGGCGTCTATCGGTTGTGGCGCAACGGCGTGCTGGTGTTGCCGCGTTTTCTCGATCGCAAGGCGGGAGCGCAAGCGCCGCAACCGAGCGGCGCGACACCGCCCCTGTTTGCAGTGAAGACCCCGGGGGCCAAGCCTGACAGCAACGGGACGGCGGCATGAACGCGACGCTCGACTGGGTTCGCTGGTGGAGTCTTGCGTGGCGCGAGGCCGATCGGGACTGGTATCCGCCGGCGCTTCGCCTGTTGTCCGCAGCCCACATGGACGCCTTGGCGCGAGGGCATCATGCCGCACTGGCGCGCCGCTTCGGCATCACGCCTTGCACACCGCCATCGCCCAATCCTTCGGTGCTTTCGCTGTGTTGCGGCACGCCCCGGACCCTGCACCTTGCTTGCCAATTGGTGGCCAACACTTGTTCGCCGTTAACGGTGTCCGATGAGCTTTCCCCACAGGATCAGGCCTGGTGCGAGCGCACCGCCAAGGCATTGCGTCCCGGCCATTGGCTCGAACAGGGCCAGGATTCCCTCGCACTGCTGCGCGCCTGGCTGGGAGAGCGGACCTGGGAACGGGTGCGCCTGGCCTTCCCGCGCAACAGGATTATCGCCCTCGAATCGCAGCCCTTCCCACAGCCGCCCGCCGCCAAGCTCAACACGCTCTGGCAGTCCGCCTGCTGGAAAGCCGAGCAAAGCCTGGCGCCAGCGACCACCCAAACGGAGATGCACGATGCTCGCCCGGCGCTCGCTTGAACTACGCCCCGAAGGTCAAGGCTTGCAACAGCCTTACATCCCTTACGAAACCCTGGTCGATTGTGGCCGTGCCCAGGCGGTACTCGAAAAAGCCCAGGCACAGGCCGCGCAGTTGATCGCACACGCCGCCGAACAGGCCGACGCGGCAGTGATGGAGGCTCAAGCCCGATTCTGGGAGAACGCCGAAACCGTGCTCGCCGCCTGGGAAAGCCAGCGCCAGGCCATGTGGGAACGGATCGAGACCAGCGCCGCACAATTAGTCAATGAGGCCTTGGGGACGCTGCTGGACGATGTCCCAGGGCAGGCACGGATCGATGCGCTCGTGCGTCAGTTGGCGGCCCGCCAGGACGATCCCATCGAGGCCACCCTTCGCTGTCATCCCGATGACCTGGCGTGCCTGGCGCAAAGCCTGGGCGCGGCCGGCGAACGTCCTTGGACACCCGTCGCGGACGCCAACTTGGAGGTTCATCAGCTGAAGCTGGAAACACCGGGAGGGACGTTCCTGCTCGATTGGGAAACGGCCGTCGAAGCGTTGCGCCTGCCTGAACCGCAGCGGTAGCACCACGATCCCGTGGCGAGGGAGCTTGCTCCCGCTCGGCTTTGTAGGAGCTGGCGAAGCCTGCGATCTTTTGATCTTTTGATCTTTTGATCTTTTGATCTTTTGATCTTTTGATCTTTTGATCTTTTGATCTTTTGATCTTTTGATCTTTTGATCTTTTGATCTTTTGATCTTTTGATCTTTTGATCTTTTGCTCAAGCTTCAATGAGCCGTGAAAAGATCGCAGCCTCGCTTCGCTCGGCAGCTCCTACAAAACCAGCGGGAGCATGATCATTCTCGCCAGCCGATCTTTTTCCTCACTTTTCGCGGAACCGCCACTGGCGTAACCACCACTCATCCGGTGAACACGCCTATCTCGGAGGAACCGTCCATGTCTTCTATCGATGCCTTGCAGCGCCGCCTCGACACCTACTTCCAGCGCGCGACCGATAACGTCAACAACGCGGCGATCAATGCCGCTGAGAGCCAATCACTGGACGACATGCATTCGTTCTTCACCAGCATGAACGGCATGTCGGTCGCGGTGAACGCCGCCACCCAACAAACCACCGCCCACCACAACCTCGCCAAGGCGATCATCGATGCAATGCCATGAGCTGCGCACACAGCTCGCCCGCTGGCGCGCCAGCGTCGATGGCCCCGAGCATTTCGCCCTGGTCGTCGACGATGGCGAAGCGGTTTTCAACACGCTCGAAGCCGGCTTGCTGGTGTCGGTCGAGTTGAATGTCGCGCTGGGCAACGAAGCATCCCTGGAAGACGTCCTGCGGCTGGCGCACCCAAGCCTCTCGCGATTCCCCGGTGCGCTGGCCCGTTCGCCGCGGGACGATCGGTTATGGCTACTGGCGCACCTGGCCCAGGACGCACACCTCGACGATTTGCTCGAAACCCTCGAAGCCTTGCTCAACCAGCGGGACACCTGGCTGTCGGCCCTTCATAAAAGCCCACGTGCCGTCGCGCAACGTCCCTCGCATTTTCACTTGCTCGGAACAGGAATCCGCCATGCCTAACAGGTGGCTAGCACCGTACCCTTCGTTGTCCGCCGGCAAGGCAGTTCTTCGCCGGTCGATCGCGCGTCGTTGGACGAAAGCCTCGTTGCTCGCCCTGGCCTTGGCCGGCGCGCTAGGCGCGGGCATGCCGACAGAGGCGGCAGTACCGACCGACTGGAAGAACACGCCGTACGCCTACGATGCCCAGAACACGCCACTGCCCAAGGTACTCGGCGACTTTGCCAACACCTTTGGCGTGCAACTGGTGCTCGACGGCACCGTGAAAGGCACCGTCGACGGTCGAATGCGCGCTGAAAGTCCCCAGGCGTTCCTCGATCGGCTCGGCCTGGAAAATCGCTTCCAGTGGTTCATGTACGGCAACACCCTGTACGTCAGCCCGTTGCAGAACCAGGACTCCAAGCGCCTGGAAGTGTCCGCCGACGCGGCACCGGACATGAAGCAAGCCTTGATCGACATCGGCCTGCTGGACCCGCGCTTCGGTTGGGGCGAGTTGCCCGACGAAGGCGTGGTCCTGGTCTCCGGCCCGGAACGCTACGTGCGCCTGGTGGCGCAGTTTGCCGAAGCACGCAAGACACCTGAAGAGAAACAGGAAGTGATCAGCTTCCCGCTGCGCTACGCCACCGCCGCCGACCGCAGCGTCAAATACCGGGGCGATACGCTGGTGATTCCCGGGGTCGCGACCATCCTCAAAGGCCTGCTGGAAAGCCGCAGCGCCGTTTCGGGCGGGATGCAGGCGGCCTCGCCCCAAGCGGCGTTCCAGAACATGCAGGCCCAGCAGTCCATGAGCATGGGCAACATCGAGCAGTTGGCGTTGAACGGGATGGGGCGGCCGAACACCCATCGCGTGCAACCCGGCGGCAACACAAGTTCCGGCGGCCGGGGCCGGATCCGCGTCGAAGCCGACGTGCGCAACAACGCGGTGCTCATCTACGACTCACCCAAACGGCGGGAGATCTACACACCGCTGATCCGAGATGTAGACGTGCCGCGCAAGCTCGTGGAGATTGACGCGATCATCCTCGACATCGACCGCACCCAACTGGCCGAGCTGGCGTCGAACTGGAACGTTGAAAGTGGCGACCTGATTGGCGGTGCCTCGATGATTCGTCCCGGCGCCAGCTCGACGGTGTTCATCCAGGACTACGGCGATTTCTCTGCGCAACTGCGCGCCCTGGAAGGTCGCGGCCTGGCCTCGGTGGTGGCCAATCCGTCGGTGTTGACCCTGGAAAACCAACCGGCGGTCATCGACTTCAGCAAGACCGAATACATCTCCGCCATCGGCGAACGCGTGGCCACCGTCGAGCCCATCACGGCCGGCACCAGCCTGCAAGTGGTGCCCCACGCCATCGAGACCGGTGGCCGCAACCAGATCCAGATGTCCCTGGACATCGAGGACGGTCGCATCGAACCCTCGGAAGTCGGCCAACAGACCCCCAGCGTGCGCCGGGGCGTGGTCAGCACCCAGGCAGTGATGGGGGAAAGCCGCTCGTTGGTGGTGGGCGGCTTTCATACCGAAGAAACCGGGGACAACCTTGAGCGGGTGCCGTGGCTGGGGCGTATCCCCCTGATCGGACCGCTGCTGTTCTCCTCGACCACGCGCGAGACCAGTCGCCGCGAACGGGTGTTCATCCTCACGCCCCGCCTGATCGGTGACCAGGTCGACCCGGCTCGCTACATCTCCGCACTCGACCGTGAACAAGTGGACAGCGCCATGGCGCGCCTGGAAGAGCGACGCAACGGCACCCGCCCCGTCGGTCGCGTCGAGGTCAGCGATGTCCTCGCGCAACTGGCCGATGGCAATATCCCGGCGACGTTCAAGCAGGCCGCCTCGATCCCCTACTCGCCCGAGACGCTGTGTGCCTTGCAACCCGGCTTGTCCCTGGATGCCACAAGAGCCCAATGGTTCGCCGGCCCGGACTACGGCATCGCCGTGGGCGTGGTGCGCAACGAGGGCAGTCATCGGCTGCGCTTCGACGAGGCAAGCTGCAGCACCCGTTGGACCCTGGCGGCTTCCGCCTGGCCGAAGGTGTGGCTGGAGCCGGGCGAAGAAACGGAAGTGTTCGTCGTCATGAAACAACCCAAGCGCACGCCAGGCGGCGGACGCGCTTCTCTCCTGCAAACCAGTGCGAGGACCACGCCATGAGTCGCACGCTGAAGCTACTCGTCTTATTGCTGAGCCTGCCGGTGTTCGCCGGCTGTGCAAGCCGCTGGGGCTGCCAGGGCGATGCCTGCGACCGAGCCGAACCCGACACCGGCCGGCTGGTGATCTGGTGGTCGCCCGGCATGCGCGGCGGCCTGGGTTCACCCGAACACCCGCTCGACCACACGGTCGTTCCACTGGAGAACTGAAACGGTATGTCTTTTTCGGTACACAGCGTAAGCACGCGCCAGGCTTTTCAGAAAAACATCATCGCCGGCATCGCGACGTATTGGGAAATTGCCCCGGGCATCGAATTCTGCCTGCGACGTGAACCCCACAGCGTGGGGCTCGCCTTGCAGGTGCACAGCCAGGCGCTGCGGGCGAACCAGATGCAGCACGCACTCGAACGACGTTTCGCCCACCCGGGAGACTACGCGCAGCTGTTCCTGTTTCTTGATCCGCAGCGCGCATTGGTGGTTTGGCAAGCCCTGCCGCAATCACCGATATCGTCGCAAATGCTCGACGAGATCCAGTCCCGGCAGTTGGCGCTGCTGGGCCTGGAAGACCTCGATGACTATTCGGTGGCTTATTAAGTATTCGCCGTGAGCCGTGGCGAGGGAGCTCGCTCCCGTGTAGGAGCTGCCGAGCGAAGCGAGGCTGCGATCTTTTCCAAGACACTTGAATCCCGAACGAAGGATCAGGATCAGGATCAGGATCAGGATCAGGATCAGAAGATCGCAGGCTTCGCCAGCTCCTACAGGGCCTGGCGGGAGCAGGCTCCCTCGCTACATTCGATCATCATTTGCATAGGAAGATTTTCCATGACCGCTCCACCCATCGCCCAGCGCCTGATCGCGGCCCTCGCGGAACATCTGCATGCGGATCTTCAGCTGGAGGGCGGCGTCTGTGCGTTGTATGACGCGAGCAATCGCGAAGCCGTGGTCATCGAGCTGCCCGAACACGGCGATCTCGCCATCCTCCACTGCGCGGTCGACGTGCCAGCCCATATGCCCGGCCTGCACAAGCGCTTGCTGGAGCTCAACTTTCGATTGGACTTGCTCGCCGGCAGTTGGCTGGCCCTGGACGACAAGGGCAGCGTTCGCTTGTGTGCCCACTGCCCGTTGTCGATGCTCGATGAAGCGCAGTTCTGCCATTGGGTCGTAGGTTTCATCGGCCAGGTCGGCGAGGTGCGTACACGCTGGATGCCGGCCGCAGCACCCACGGCTTCACGTCCAGCCTCGCTCAACGCGAGCCGTGCCCGGCTGGTCTAGACAACGAACGTGGCGAGGGGATTTATCCCCTCGCCACGGTTTCTCCTGAGTGATTGCGGTCCTTACCGAAGCTTCATCGCCTCGCCACCCTCCTGCATGACTTTCCTGGCGCTGTCCATGAAGCCCTTGGTCACCTCCGTCACCGTATCGCTCATCAGCTTGGCCATGTCGGCGGAGCTTTTGACCAGCACCATGGCGCTCTGGCGCTCCTCCATCCCCATCTGCAGCTGGAACTGCTTTTCCATCAACTGCTTCTGGCGGGTCTCCATCTCGCTCATGAACGAGTCGGGCGTGCGGGGTGCTGTCGTGGAACTGGAACTTTGCGGGTCATCCAGCGGCCGATCGTCCGGCGCCGCCGTACGGTTCGCGCCCCGTGTGCGGGTCCGGCCACGTTGGTGCACCGTTGGCGGCGTCGAAGACGAACGCCCACGCGCGTGCAGGCTTTGAGTGCCGGTGCGCTGCTGGGCGTCGCGAGGTTGCTGGCTCAACGAGGGTGAGCGCGACGAGTGCAAACCTTCGGCGCCATGCAGGGCACCGGTGCCCCTTATGGCATTGGACAGCGAATTGGGTTCAGGCATGGAAAACCTCCACGAGTCGATGGGCGTGCAATGCGCACGTTTGGCAAGCCGGCATCGCCCGGGCGAGTCCGACTCACTCCCTGAGTGGCGCCCGCGTATGCATCGGTTCCATCGGCCTCAGCGCAGGTTCAATTCCGGTATTTCGATCACGTCGCCCTTGGCTTCGTCGTCCAGCTCGCGCAGCACCCGATAGATGTGCGCGACGGCCTGGAGCGTTTCCCTCGGGATATAACCGCCAACGTCTTCGCGGTAGATCGTTCGCGCCAGCCAGATGCACTGGATCACCGGGACGCGCGCAGCCTTGGCCCGCTCGATCAGCGCGCGGGCATCGGCATCGACACCTTTGGTGATCAACTGCGGCAACGGCGTCTGCTCGGGACGATAGAACAACGCGACGGCATAGTGAGTCGGGTTGACCACCAGCATGTCGGCCTCCTCCACCGGCTTGGTTTCCTGGCTGGCGGGCTGGTCGATCAACTGCCGCGCGAGGCTGCGGCGGTGCATCTTGACGTGGGGGTCGCCTTCCATTTCCTTGAACTCTTTGCGCACCTCTTCTTCGCTCATGCGCAGGCGCTTGGCGAAGAAGTATTTCTGCAGGCCGAAATCAAGGATCGCCAGCACCAGCAGCACGCCCAGGCAGATGTGCATGATGTGCCGGAACAGGCCGGCCAGCCCGCGCCAATACCCGTCCAGGTCGCCATTGACCAGGCTGATCAACGCGCCGAGGGCCGGCATCGTCACCAGGTAAAGCACGCTGGCGATGAACACGGCCTTGACCAGGCCCATGAACAATTGAATCAGCGCCTGGCCGGAAAACATCTGCTGGGCCTGGTTCAGCGGGTTCAGACGATTCGGATCAGGTTGAAGGGCCTCGGGCGCGAACAGGAAGCCGAACTGCACCCAGCCAGCGACCAGGCGGGTGGCAATGGCCAACCCCACGGTCATCAAGGTGAAGTTGAGCAACACGCCGCCGGCGTGGGCCAGGGTTTCCTCGAAGGCGCGCACAAAGTCGACGTCCAACCGGTGCAGCGGGAACGCGACCATGTCGCCCAGCGCCTGCATGCTGCTGTCGGCCTGGGTCAAGGCCACCTCGGTGATTGCCGTGAGCACCAGCAGGCTGCTCAAATCCTGGCTCTGGCCGACCTGGCCTCTCTTGCGCGCGTCGCGGATTTTCTTCGGTGTCGCCTGCTTGGTCTTTTCGCCGCTGTCTTCGCTCATGAACGAAACCCTCCTTCAGGGCGCCGGCACCAACAGATGCAGCAGATGACGGATTTCCCCGTACCGGCTGAGACGGCCGGTCATCGCGTCCCACAACGTGGGCAGGTAGAACAGCAGGAAGCCCAGGCCGACCAGGCTCTTGGCCGGCATGGCGAGGACGAATACCTGCAACTGCGGGCTGTACAGGCTGAGCAAGGCCAAGGCGAACTCCACCAGCAACAGCAGGCCGATGAAGGGCGCCGCGTAGAGCATCATGTGCATGAACATCTCGCCGAGCAGCCCGAGAAAGACCCCAAAGCCATCCGCGCCGGGCAACGGGAACCAGACCGTGGGCGACCACACCAGGTAGCTGTCCCAGATCACCTGGGTCAGCGTGCCGATGCCCAAGGTGGCGACCAGCAACAGGATGGTCATTTCCTTGAACAGATGGCCCAAGGGCGTCGTATCCGTGCCGAGGGCCGGGTTCAATTGCCCGCCGATGAGCGCGCCGCGCTGGTTGTCGAGCAAGGCCCCCACCGACTCGTAGAGCCAGAACGGCATCGCCAGCAGCACACCGAGCAGCAGGCCCAGCAGCACCTCCTTGAACATCAGCCCGCCGAGGGTCAGCCAGTCGGCCTGTGCGTCAATCAACGCCTGGCGAATTCCCGGCGCGGGCAACATGCCCAGGGCGAACACCACGGCATGGCGCGGCAAGCCTCGCAGATGCTGGAAGCAGAACACCGGGACCAGGTACGCCACCGGATAAATGCGCGCCATGCCGAGGGCGATCGACAGCAGCAAGTCGAAATACGGAACGAACGCCTGGGCCGTCATCAGGTGCTCGCCATCATTTCAAATGCCCGGCGCAACAGCCCCAGCAGCTCGCCGCCAATCCAGCGCCCGGTGACCAGCAAGGTCAGCCCCACCGCCACCAGCTTGATGCCGAAGGGCAAGGTCTGGTCCTGGATCTGCATCAACGCCTGCACCAGGGAGGTCAGCACGCCAACGATCACCGCGACGATCAAGGGCGGCGCGGACAACAGCACCACCAGCAGCATGCCTTCCTTGAACAACGTCAGCGCGTCCATCGCAGGCCCTCAAAGATAGGAATAGAAAAGGCTGTCGAGCAATTGCGTCCAACCTTGCACGAGCACGAAGATCAGCAGCTTGAGCGGCAACGAAATGGTCATCGGCGCGACCATCTGCATGCCGAGCGCCAGCAGCAGGTTGGACACGATCAGGTCAATGACGATGAACGGGATGTAGATCAGGAACCCCATCTGGAAACCGGCTTCGAGCTCAGACAGCATGAAGGCCGGGATAAGCAGCATCAGGTCGTCGCGACTGGCTTGCTCGGCGCGCTCCTTGGGCCACATCCGCTGGGTGTTTTCCAGCAGGTGGGTGAGGATGTCCGGGTTGGTATTGCGCGACATGAACGCTTGCAGCGGCTTGACCGCGTTCAAGGCAGAGCCCTGCAGCGCCTCGGTGCTGCTGAAATCCAGCGGTTGTTCCTTCAGTTGTTCGCCGATGTTGTGACCGACCGGCGCCATGATGAACAGCGTCGCGGCCAGGGCAATGGCGTAGAGCGCCATGTTGGGTGGCACCTGCTGTACGCCGATGGCGTTGCGGGTGATGGTCAGCACGATGGCGATCTTGAGGAAGGCGCTGCAAATGATCAGCAGCAGCGGGACCAACGAGATCCCGCCGATGAACAGCGCCAGCAGAAAGGGGTCGACCCCCTGGAAGCTCATCCAGCCACATCCACGCGAGTGACTTGCAGGCCGAGCCGACCCTCGACGTCCACCAGTTCACCCTGGGCCAAGGCCCGTTCACCATGGAACAACGCCGCCGCACCCGGCGCCACGCCTTGGACCTGGAGCACCGCGCCGGGCGCCAGGTTGCGCAGTTCGCCCAGGGTCAGGCTCAAGTGACCGCAGCGTATCGTCAGCGCCAGGGGCAAGTCGTCGAAGCGCTCGTCGCCGGCCACTGGCGCCTGCACCGGCGTCTCTGCGGCTACAGCCTCGGCATCGCCAGGCGCCGCGAAATCCATCGCCTCGGGCGCCTCGGCGTCGGGTTCGTAGCGGGCGGTATCGTCCCAATCGGGGGTCAGGATGTCGGTGTCAGCGGTGGTGCTCATATCGGTTTCCTCCAGAGCGAGCAAAGTCAGGCGCAACGGCGCGGAGCGGCTCTGCACCCCGACCCGCAGGCAGTGCCGGCCGAGGCGAACCAGCCCTTGGCCGGATGGGTCGAACAAGGCGGTTTCCGGCACCAACACATCACCGGGGCGCAACGCCGATACCTGCCCGGCCGCCAGCACCAGGTGCCCCAGCAGCAATGGAACGTGCAGCGCAAAATGATCGTCCGCAGGTGTTGCTCGTCGCTGCCAAGGCGCCGTGCGAAGCAACCCCAGCAAGGTCGGCCCGGCCAGTTCCAGATGACTCGTCGCATGGGCCGCGCCCAGCCGTGCTTCGAGCCGGCAGGGAATGCCCCGGACCGCGGGCCCGGTGGTTGGCTTGAGAAAACCGAATGCCTGGCGCAGCGGCTCGCTCAGGGTTTGCTGGAACAGCGCCCAGAACCAGGCATCGTCCGGCCCAGGCTCGCCCGGCAGGACCACCGGGCATTCGCCGAACAAGCTGAGCAGCGGCCCCGGCTCGTCAAGCGCCAGGACGCCATGGGCGCACTCGAGCAAAGACGACTCGCCTCCCACGGCGCCGCTGCCCAGGGTCAGTTCCAGCAAGCCCGTTTCGCCCGCCACCTCGAAAGACAAGCTGACGCCCGTTCCCAATCGCTGCCGGGCGACGGCGTCATCGCCGCTCATCGGTGGCAGCGCCAATGCCTGTACGCTCATGTCACGCTCGCCTCGTCTTCGTGGGTCACGCGCACCACCACCGGTTGGCCCAGGCTCTGGGCCAGTGCCTCTTCGAGGCGCCCGGTTCGACTCGACAGCCGCGCGCGCGTCTCTTCGCTTTCGCCGCTCAGGCCGATGTCCCAGCCGGACGTCCCGCCCAACCGCTGGGCAGTCACCCTGATCCGGCCCAGATGAGGAAGGTGCAGCAGCAGGTCCAGTTGCTGGTCGAGGGTGGCCTGCAGGCGTGGCGAGAGCTGATCGACAAATGCCTCCACTTCACCGCCTTCCAGGTTCACCAAGCCCGATAGGGAGCCGGTGCCCGCCATGTCGTCTTCGGAGCCGCCCCGTGGCGCATCGACCCACTGGCGAAACCAGTAGCCGTCGCTGCGTTCTGCCGTCACCTCGGGGTCGCGCCCGGTGGCAGGCAAAGGCTCGCGCGCCACTGGACGACTGGCCCGGCTCACCTGGGCAAGCGGTTGCTCGTATGCATTGGGTGCGTGACGAACGGGGGCCGCCGCAGGGGCCCCGTGGGGCGGCGGTCCACCGCGCAAAGAGCGTTCATTCATCACTGGGAGCCTCCACCAGGTAATCCATCATTGCGCCGAGCTTTTCCAGGTCACGCCTGCGCCCCTGCAAACGCTGCTGGGCGGCTTCGGTGGCGCGTGCCTGTTGCGCCTGTTCGTCGTCGAGCGCCTGCAAGGCTTGCGCTTGCTCGGCCAGCTCGCCGATCAAGCGTTGCTCCTCGGTGCTCCAGGCATTGAGTTCGCAGACGCTTAGCGCGCGGCCACGGTGCTCGCCATACAACGCCTCGCGCTGTGCCGCCTGCTGCTCGCTCGCGGCTTGCCAGCGCACCCGCGCCGCGGCGACCGCTGCCTCGCGCTCGCGCAACAGGTCGCGCTGTTGGCGCCAGGCCCGTTCGGCTTGCGCTTCGCGGTGCCGACGCACCGGCGCAAGGGCGTCCAGATCAGCCCGGGACATAGGCGGTCAACTGCTGGAGGTGGGCGAACGTCGACGCAAACGGCTCCGGCTCACGCAGGTCCTGGCGCAGGAATGCATCCAGGGCACCGCGTGATTCCACCGCCAGGTCGGTCAAGGGGTCCGCGCCGGCCTGGTATTCGCCCAGGCGCAGCATCAGCTCGATCTGATCGTAGGCCGACAGCAAGCGGCGCAGATTGATGCCCGCGCGCAGGTGCTCGGCCTCGGCCACATTGGCCAAGGTTCGCGAGAGGCTGGCAAGCACGTCGATGGCCGGGTAGTGACCGCGCTCGGCAAGTTTGCGCGACAGGACGATGTGGCCATCGAGCAGCGAACGGACTTCGTCCGCCACCGGATCGTTCATGGAGTCCTGCTCGATGAGCACGGTGTAGAGCGCGGTGATCGCGCCGTCATTGCTCAGCCCCGCCCGCTCCACCAGGCGCGGCAACAAGCTATAGACCGAAGGGGGCAGGCCGCCGCGCCCCAATGGCTCGCCCGCCGCCAGGCCGATTTCCCGTTGGGCGCGGGCGAACCGGGTCAGCGAATCGATGAGCAGCAGGACCCGCTGGCCCCGGGCACGAAAGCCCTCGGCCAGGGCCGTGGCGGTGAATGCAGCGCGGGCGCGCTCCATGCTGGAACGGTCGGACGTGGCGCACACCAGGACCGCACGGGCCCGCAGCTCATCATCCAGTTCATGGTCGAGGAATTCCCGCAGTTCGCGCCCGCGTTCGCCGATCAGGCCGAAAACGATCACATCACATTCCACGTTGCGGGCGATCTCCGCCAACAAGGTGGTCTTGCCGCAACCGGCGCCGGCGAACAACCCGACCCGCTGGCCTTCGCCAAGCGTCAGCGCGCCGTCGATGGCGCGTACGCCAGTCATCAGCGGCCGCTGGATACGCGGCCGTGCCGTCGGCGGCGGGGCTTCGCCGATCACTTGCGAGGCCTCCAGCACGTGGGGCCCGGCGAACGCCCCCACGCCACCTTCCAGCAGAGGGCGGCCAAAGCCATCCAGCACCTGCCCCAGCAACTGCGGCCCGACGGTCACCCGATGCGGCATGCCCAGCGGTTCCACCGCCGCACCGACCCGAACACCTTCCAGGCCACCCAGGGCGCTGAGCAAGGCGTCGTGCTGGTCGAAGCCGACGATCTCGGCGAGCAATGGTTCGCGCCCGTCACGCTCGACCTGGCAGAGGTCACCGATCTGCGCCCCCGGCAGTCGGCATTGCAACAAGATCCCGCTGACCCGCTGCACCCGTCCGCGCACCATGACCGGCGCGAATCGGCGCAGGCGTGCCCGCTGCCCGGCTTCCCAGGTCTCCAATCGGGCGATGGCGGCGTGCATCACCACGTCACCTCGTAGCGCTGCTCGCCTTCGAAAGTGACTTTGCCGCTGTCGATGGCGGTCAGGCGCAGGCCGTCGATCTGATCGCCGAGGAACAGCCGGCGTCCGTCGGAAGTGACGACGTGACCACGCTTGCCGCCGACAATCTGGGCGATCTGAAACGGCAGTTGCGTCAGCCGTTCCTTGACGTTGGCCGTGATCTCGGTCGACGTGTCATAGCGTGCGTGGAAACGCTCCATCAGCCGCTCGACCACCGCCAGGCGCTGACGCGGCAGCTCGCCCACCAGCACCAGCCGACCGTCCTGGACCTCGACCCGGACATTGGCATCCAGGTCGCGTTCCTGGAGCATGCGATCCAGCTCCAGGCGAACCGCTTCCAGCGTATTCAATTCAGCCTTGGCCGGCTTGTGCTGCTGCGCCGCACTGGGCGCTACCGTCGGTGCCGGCTGGCTGGTAAAGGCCCACGCGCTGGAGGCGACGGTGATCACCGCCGCAGCGATTCCCAGGCGCTTGGGCCACGACGGCCGTGCCGCGGGCTTTTGGGTTTCGCGGTCCGCCGTCAAGTGCGCAGCGTCATCCAGTGCCGCTTCTTCAGGCCAAGGCTGATCGGCCGGGGCCAGGCACAACCAGACGCCGGCGATGGAAAAAGGTGTATTGCCTGGCAAAGGCTCGGTCGCGGCCCAAGGCTGGCCTTGTCCGTTGCAAACCACGCCCTCCAGCGACGCCAGCAGCCACTGGCCCTGGACTAGGCTGACGGCGGCGTGACGCCCACAGATGCCTGGGTCGTAGAGCGCCAGGTCAGCGTCTTCCGCCGCCCCGACGACCCATTGCTCACCCACCAGCGGCAATGCCGCCCCCCGGTGCAGACCACTCAATACGCGAAGCTCGAACATGGCCAATTTCCTCAAGGCGCGACCGAAGTGCGCCGGCAATCCGCTTGAACGACGGGGCACGGACGGCCCTCGTCCACTGTCACAGCCAGGCCATCGGACGCGCCTGGTTTCACATCGCTACGCCTGGCATCGCGACTGGCGCGCCAAGCACAAGAACCCGTCATGCGGCGTCCTCGATCCGGAGGGTTTCCTGCTCCAGATCAAAGCGCCCCAGCACGGTGACCTGGGCATTGCTGTGCAACTCGCTGAAGGCCAGCACCGGCACGTGGTTGAACTCGTCGCGCAGCAGATCCCGCAGCGGCGCGCGCAAGTCCTGGGCCACCAACAGCACCGCCGTCCGCTTGGCCCGCAGCGGGAAACCTTCGCGCAGTTGCAGGACCAGGGCGCGGGTATGCACGCTCTCCAGGGCAAAGAAGGTTTCGGTCTGGGTCTGGCGCAACGCGTCGCGCAGCAATCCTTCGGTCTCCGGCGTCAGCAGCCAGACGTGCAGCCCGTTTTCATCGCGGTACTGGTGATAGATCTGCGATTTCAAGGCGATGCGCGCGTAGTCGGTCAGCGCGCCGACGTCACGCTCGTGCTGGCCGTGCTCGATCAACGATTCGGCGATCAGCCGCACCGCCCGCAGCGGCACGCCCTCGCCCGCCAGGCGTTGCAGCACGGCAGCGAAACGGGCCAGGGGCATGGTCCTTTGCAGTTCTTGCACCAGCTCTGGTTGGCCGGCTTCGAGCCAGCTGAGAATCGACTTGCTCTCCTGCAAGCCGAGGAACTGCGGCCCGGTGGCAAACATGGCGCGGCTCATGCGTTCCACCAACAACTCGGCCGCCGGCACTGCCTCCACGCGCTCGTCCGCCAGCAGCGGGTCGCCGGGCGCCAGCCATAGCCATTGATGCTCGTCGCGTACTTCGCTGCCGACCCGGGCGTCCTGCGGTTCGAACGGCAACGGCCCGCGGGCGACGGCCACGCGCTCTCCAAACGTGGCGCGCAGCATCGGCACTTCGTGCACGCAGAAGCGGAATTCGTCGTCCTCCAGGGTCGCGCTGTATTCGATCTCGAATGGCGGCAAGGTCAGGCCAAAACCGGCGACCAGCGCGTTGCGTTTCTTGCGGATCGCCTGGACGACCTCGTCGGCGGCGGGATTGCCTTCCATCGACTTGGAGAACTGCAAGAGATAGGCACGGGTCGGGTCGAAGCTGCGCAAATCCTCGGCGCCATTCTGCTCCGGTGTGACGCTGACGTGAGGCTGCTCGCCCTCGCGCGCCTGTCGCGCACGGCCATACAGCTGGACGATGCCCGCGGTGCCGGTGATCACGGCAATGACGATGAACACCAGCGTCGGCATGCCGGGCAACGCGGCGAAGCCGAGCATGCCCACCGAAGCGATGACCCAGGCCTTGGGTTCGGCAGTCAACTGCTTGGCGATTTCCTTGCCGACACTGCTGCCCGCCGGCTGCCCTTCCGGCGATACGCGGGTGATGATCATGCCGGCGGTGAGGGAAATCAGCAGTGCCGGAATTTGCGCAATGAGGCCGTCGCCGATGGTCAGCACGGCATACAAGTGCATCGACTCGGACGCGCTCATATCGTGCTGGACCATGCCGACCGAAAAGCCGCCGATGAGGTTGATCACCACGATCACCAGGCCGGCGATGGCGTCGCCCTTGACGAACTTCATCGCCCCGTCCATCGCCCCGAACAGTTGGCTTTCCTTGTTCAATTCCTCGCGACGACGGCGCGCTTCGCTGACGTCGATCAGGTTGGCCCGCAGGTCGCTGTCGATGGACATCTGCTTGCCCGGCAAGGCGTCCAGGGTGAACCGCGCCGCCACTTCGGCGACCCGCTCCGAGCCCTTGGTAATGACCAGGAAGTTGACCACCGTGAGGATAAGGAAGATCACCAGCCCGACGGCCAGGTTGCCCCCGACCACGAAATTGCCGAACGCCTGGACGATATGGCCGGCGTCGCCCTGGAGCAGGATCAACCGCGTGGTCGCCACCGACAACGCCAAGCGGAACAACGTGGTCAGCAGCAGCACCGCCGGAAACGAGGAGAACGCCAACGGCCGTGGCAGGTACAACGAGAGCACGATCAACAGGCAGGAAATACAGATATTGATGGCGATCAACGCATCGACCACCGAGGTCGGCAGCGGCAGGATCAGCATGAACACGATGCCGAGCACCACGAACGCCCCGGCCACCTCGATACGCCGCACCGCCGCGTTGGCGACCTTGTTCAACAGGGCAATCATGACCGCGCTCCAATGACCGGTTCGGCGGTCTGTCCACGGGTCTCGCCCCGGGAGCGCTCATCGAGCAGCACCAGCAGATTCTTCAACGCGTTCTGGCGGCTTTTCGCATCACGCCAGAGCGCCAGCGGCAAGCGCTTGAGCAAGGGATACAAGCCGTTCAGGGAGACCAGTTGATCGCGCTCCTGGTCCCCACCCAATTCCCGGCCGATACGCCGTACTTCCGCCGAAGACAAGCCGCTGCTGACAAACCCCAGCATGCGTTGCAACAACAACACGGCGGTGAGCTGGCTGGCCGGGCAGCTGTAGGCCAGTTGCTCCAACAGACGGCGACAGCTTTGCAGCACGCTGCCCAGTTGCGTCGAGGCGGCCAGGCCGATCAGCAGGGTGCGCAGCAAGGGCGTAGGCCGCGAAGGCGCGTGGGCGGCAATGTCGTCGGCCAGCGCGCGGCGCATCATGTCCAGCCCGGACACAAATGCCGTTTCGCCGAACAGGCCAAGCAACGCTTGCATCATGGTCGGCAACGATTGCTTGAGCACCACGGTGTCGTAATAGAGGCGACGTACCGCCTGGCGCAATTCAGGATCGCCACCGGCGGCTCGCAGGGCCTCGGCGATGTTCATGCCGGCCTGGATCTGCGCACCGTAACGCTCGCGCAAGCGTTGCAGGTAGTCGCGGGCGCGCTTGGCCTCGACAAGGCGACCTTGCGCCTCGGCGTCCAGCAACGTTTGCTGCAGGATCAGGTCAGTCCGGGCCGGATCGCCGCCGGTAGATTGCACCACCTCTTCCAACACCGGCTCGCCCATGAGCAGCACACCGGCCTGGGCCGCCATGGCACTCAGGCTCTGCTTGCCTGGATGACCGAGCTGGTCGTACCACTCCTCCAACTGCTCGCGGGTTTCGACCCGTGTCCGACCCACCTCACTGCGAGCGTTGCGGATGCGCCGCTGGCTCAACGCCTTGGTGTTGCGTTCCACGTGATGACTGAAGGTCATGCCGACCTCCTCCATCGAATTGGACTGCGCGACCTGCGTCGATTCCACAGGCCTGCCAATGCCCGCCACCGCCGAAACAGCCTGGGCGAGATTGACGGCAATGTGCGCATTGGTCGGGGCTTCTACTTTCATGACAAACCGGGAGCGTGGTTTCGGACGCTCAGTGGGTGGCGCCGATCCCGCATTCGGTTCCATGGCCGATCAGGCCTTTTTCGATCTCATCGGCGACACCTTCCGCATGCCGATTTTCGACGGTCCGCGCGGTGCAATTTCATGCAGTGATTTCTTTGGAAGTCGTGCACGAGCTTGCACAAATAGAGCTTTAGCACTAACAAAATTATTTTGAATATCAGTTAGATAGGCTATGAAAGCGGCTTGGCACAGGTCCTGCTGAAGGGGGTACGCCGACATACGGATCGGCGTATGGAACCTACCCAGAGGGATTTATCAATGAACAGCCTGAACCTCATGCTGCCCCCGCCAACCTCCTCGAAACGCCCAGCCACGCCGGGCGTCAGCTTCGGCGAGGAACGTAAGCTGCGCCTGTTTGTGCAAAAGCGTGTGCTCAACCAGGACGACGCCGACGACATCATCCAACTCACTTACCTGGAAGCCTGGCGCAACCAGGAGAAGTTCAAGGGACTGGCCAAGCCGGACACCTGGCTGTGCGGCATCGCCCTCAACCTGATCCGCAATCACTTCCGCCGTTTCTACGCGCAACCGCCACTGAGCACGTTCGACGAAAGCGATTTCAACGAATCCAACGAAGACATCGACCTGAGTGAACTGTGCGACAACCGCCGGCTGCTGGACCGCACGCTGTCTGCCATGGACGCGCTACCCAAGGACATGCGCGAAACCCTGTGGACCGCCGTGGACACCGAGAGCAGCTACCGCGATGCCGCTGAACGGCTGGGCGTGCCCATCGGCACCGTACGCTCGCGGCTGTTTCGCGCCCGTGAACAACTCAAGCGCAGCGTCTACGGAGAAGCCCGGCCATGACCCACAATCGCCTGAACAGCCGACCCGACCTGCCACGCGGCGTGCGCCGCTATACCCCCGACGACCTGCCGGTGATGACGGATATCTTCAACGAAAGCGCTCTGGGCGGCACCAGTTCCCCCGTGCTCAGAGCGTTTTCCCTGAAGGAAATGACCTTCTTCGTCGATTGCTTCGTCAAGGAAGGTGATCCGATCTACGTGCTCGAACGTGGCGGTGAAGTGGTCGCCTGGTTGATCGTCAACCGCTTCTGCTGGGGGGCCCAGGCCTGTCGGTTGACCGGCGAAGTGTCGATCTACGTGCGCAACGATCACATCGGCAGCGGCGTCGGCATTCGCCTGGGCCAGGCAGCGGTGGTGTTGGCCAAGCAGTACGGCTTCGAAACACTGGTGGCCTGGATCATCGAGCACAACGAGGCGAGCAAACGTGGCGTGCAAGGATTGGGCGCGACGCAATGGGGACGATTCCCGGGAATCGCCCGGTTCGCCGACAAGCGCGCGGATGTGGTGCTTTATGGGTTGGACCTGATGCCCATCGACACGGCACCTACCATCTCATCAACGCCAACGCAAAGCCTGGAGACCAGCCCCGCGTGAGGTCACGGCTCGTCCGGCGACCGTGTCGGGCGAGCCGTCTCTTTCTCAAGCCTGCGCCCATTCGTACGAATGCCATTTCTTGCACAGCCCGAGGCTCTGCTCCAGGAGCTGCGTAGGAGCTGCGTAGGAGCTGCCGAGTGCAACGAGGCTGCGATCTTTCCCCAAAACACCCAAATCTCAAGCGAAAGATCAAAAGATCAAAAGATCAAAAGATCAAAAGATCGCAGGCTTCGCCAGCGCCTACGGAACCCAGCGAGCTCAATCCACCGACCAGCGCACCGGCAGCGCATCCGGCCCCCGGAAGTTGGGCACATAGCGCCAGCGCACTGCACCTGGATCAACCGCCAATTGCAGGCCCGGGCAACGCCGCAGCAAGGTGTTCAAGGCGATTTCCAACTCCTGCCGGGCCAACGATGCGCCCAGGCAATAGTGCGTGCCCTTGCCGAACGACATGTGCGGACAGGCCGGGCGGGTGATATCCAGCCGTTCAGGATCGGCGCACATCGCCTCGTCACGATTGGCCGAGCCCACCACCGCCACCACAAATTCTCCACGTCGCAGAGGGTGCCCGGCCAATTCCGTGTCTTGGGTGACGAAGCGGACCATTGCCCGCTCCACCGACGAGTCATAGCGCAAGAACTCCTCGACGGCCGTGGGCATCAAAGCCGGCTCATCACGCAACCGGGCCAGCGCTTCGGGGTGCTGAACGAGCGTGTGCACGGCATTGCCAATCATCGACGCCGACGTTTCGTGGCCGGCGATGATCAGCAGCGCAATCATGCTGCACAACTCGCTTCGGCTGAGCATGCGGCCCTCTTCCTCGACCTGGGCCAGGGCCGAGACCAGGTCATCGGCCGGGTAGGCCCGGCGCCGATCGATCAAGGCAAGCATATAGCCGGCGAACTCGTTGTAGCAGCGTTGCAGTTCACTCAGGTCGTGCCCCACCTGCCGGACGATCACGTGGGACCAGCGGCGGAAATCGTCTCGGTCCTGGGCGGGCACGCCGAGCAGTTCGGCGATGACGGTGATCGACAGCGGGAAGGCATATTGGCTCACCACGTCCATTTGCCCGCTTGGCCCAACGGCGTTCAGCAGCGACTCGGCGATCTGCTCGATACGCGGCCGCATGGCGTTCACCGCCTTCAGGGTGAACGCCTTGTTGACCAGCCGACGCAGCCGGCGATGACGCTCTCCGTCGCGGTTAAGCATGTGGTCATTGAGAAAAGCGATGGATTGCTCGCCCCCCAGCATCGCCGCGAACTGCGGATCGATTCGTGACGGATCGCGGGCGAAGCGCTCGCTGTCCAACAGCACCTCCTCGACCTCCCGGGCACCGGTGACGTACCACATCGGCAACTGCCCGTCGGGCTGGCTGAGGAACACCGGAGACGCTTGGCGCAACGCCGCATAATGCCGATAAGCCTCGCCGCGAAAGGCGTCGCTGTTCAGGTCAAGGGTTCGCTCGTAGGGCATGGACATTCTCCGGAGGCAGGCATCGTTGCTCCTGAGTGGCGGGGGGCACCCAAAAAGATCCCTATGAAAAAACGCTGCTCGCGACGGCGGTGGATCAGTGGCTATCGATGCAAGCTGAACGGCCGCCTTCGCGAGCAGGCTCGCTCCCACAAGGGAAATGCGGTGTGCCACCAGAGCCAGGTCGGCTATACGGCCGCCTCGCCTCGCCTCGCCTTGCTTTTGCTTTTGCTTTTGATCTGCCAGGCCCCGTTAACCACGATGGCCGAACGCAGGTCTTGCGCAGTGGGCATCCCGGCATGGATGCCGGGATAGCCGCGCAGGGCCATGGATGGCCCATCGCGGCGGGCCCACGGAGCAAGGCCGGAGTGAGGGCATGCCGAGCCTAGGCGAGGCACCGAGTGGTGGGGCAAAGCCTTTTTGGTTACTTTTTTGGCGTCTGAAAAAAGTGACCCGCCGTAAGGGCGGAACCATAAGCCGCCGTTACCAAAGAAACGGATATATACCCCGGTCAACCAAATCCAGGCCACGGTCAGTGAACCGTTCCCCCAGCCCTCGTCACTCAAGGAAAACCCCCAACGCTGCGTGGAACTGACATGACACACTCACCCACCCTCCACGGCCACTGCGACCCTCGCTTCGAACCGGTCAAAGCGGCCTTTACCGGACTGATGCAAAGCCCTTTCGAACGCGGCGCCGCCCTGTGCGTCCAGATCGACGGCGAAACAGTGATCGACCTGTGGGCCGGGATCGCCGGGCCGGAACCGGACAGAAACTGGCGGCACGACACCCTGCTCAACCTGTTCTCCTGCACCAAGCCCTTCACGGCCGTGGCAATCATGCAACTGGTCGGCGAAGGACGCCTGGACCTGGACGCGCCGGTCTGCCGCTACTGGCCCGAGTTCGCCAAGGCCGGTAAAGCAACGACGACCGTGCGCCAAGTGCTCTGCCATCGCGCCGGACTACCGGCGCTGCGCACGCCCCTCGCCCCGGAAACCCTTTACGACTGGGACACCATGATCGACCTGATCGCCGAGGAACAGCCGTGGGCCAATGCCGGGGAACAACAGACCTATTCGCCCCTGCTGTTCGGCTGGATTCTCGGTGAATTGCTGCGCCGGGTGGATGGCCTGAGCCCGGCGCAAAGCATCCACCAGCGGGTGGCGGTGCCGCTCGGACTGGATTTTCATATCGGCCTGGACGACGCGACCATCGCTCGCTGCGCCTACATGGCGCGCACCAAGGACGAGGTCGACGATGAAGCCTTTGGCCGAGTCCTGCAGTATGTGCTCACCGAGCCGACAGCCATGAGCTCGCTGGCCTTCGCCAACCCGCCGATGGTGCTGGGGCGCAGTAACGAGCCAGGCTGGAAGCGCATGACCCAGCCAGCGGCCAACGGCCACGGCAACGCCCGCAGCCTGGCGGAGTTCTATGCCGGCCTGCTGGACGGGCGGTTGCTGGAGTCGCCGCTGCTCAACGAAATGCTGCGCGAGCACAGCGCCGAATATGACCCGACTATCCAGACACCGACGCGGTTCGGCCTGGGCATCATGCTCAACCAGGCGGACGTGGCGAACGGCAGCTACGGCATGGGGCCCGACGCCTTCGGCCACATGGGCGCCGGTGGCACCATCGGTTTTGCCGACCCCGAGCGCGGCGTGGCGTTCGGCTTTGCCTGCAACACCATTGGCTCCTACGTCTTGATGGACCCTCGCGCACGCGGCCTGGCGAATGTGGCGATGGGGTGTCTGTAGCACTCGGCAGATCAGCTAAGGCAAGGACACCGGTTCTTCTTGTGGCGAGGGGATTTATCCCCGCTGGGTTGCGAAGCAGCCCCAAAAGGTTGAATGCGACCGCCAGACATACCGCGGTGCAGGCCTCGGGGGTCGCTTCGCAACCCAGCGGGGATAAATCCCCTCGCCACAAGTTCATCTTCTTCTTGAGCTTGAATCCCATCGCCCCCAACCCGCTCACACCCCAGGCGGCACCGCCACCTCTGCCACCTGCGGCTCGGCTGTTCCGGTATCAGGCGAATCTTCACTACCGCCCACCCGGGGCAGCGCCGCCTTGGCAATCATGTCCGGCTGTGCCAGCAACCTGCG
This sequence comes from Pseudomonas sp. T1.Ur, assembly GCF_023516725.1. NCBI lineage: Bacteria > Pseudomonadati > Pseudomonadota > Gammaproteobacteria > Pseudomonadales > Pseudomonadaceae > Pseudomonas > Pseudomonas sp. T1.Ur. Next base: position 5,968,979 of record NZ_JAMGSN010000001.1, on the reverse strand, counting down.
CGACGCTTCCACTGGCATCAGCAGGCGCCCCCTGACCCGGCCGCGCCCGGCCGGATTGAGCATGCGCAACTCGCGCTCATGGACGCCCGACAACTGCGCCAGTTGCGCCAGGTCCACCGGCTGCGCCAACGCGACCATCTGGAAGTACGGCTGGTCGGCAATCGGCGCCAGGCTCACGCCGTAGCTCGCTGGCGCGTTGACCAATTGCGACAACGCCAGCAACCGTGGCACGTAGTTCTGGGTTTCTCCGGGCAACGACAGGTTCCAGTAATGGGTCGCCAGGCCACGGGCGCGGTTCCGGGTGATGGCGTCGCGCACCCGCCCTTCCCCGGCGTTGTAGGCGGCCAGCGCCAGCAGCCAGTCGCCGTCGAAGTAGTCGTGCAGGTAGGACAGATAATCCAGGGCCGCCCGGGTGGACGACGGAATGTCCCGGCGCTCGTCGTAGTCGCCCCGTTGCTGCAATTGATAACGACGCCCGGTGGCGGGAATGAATTGCCAGAGCCCCAAGGCCTGGGCAGGCGATTGCGCATTGGGGTTGAACCCGCTCTCGATCGCCGGCAGCAACGCCAACTCCAGCGGCATGTTGCGCTTGTTCAGCTCACCGACGATGAAGTGCAAGTAACGACTGCCGGCGCGTCCGGTCTGGGTCAGGAACGCCGGGCGCTCCATCAGCCAGCGGCGTTGCTCGTCGATGCGCGCCACTCCTTGGGTCTTGGCCTGCAGGGAAAACCCCTGGCGCATCCGTGCCCACAGGCTGCCACCGCTTTGCGGAGATGATTCGCCAATCTCGATGATCGTGTCGGTGGGCGCCGGTTCCAGCCAGCGCAACTGGGCACGGTACGGCTCGTTGGCGAAACGATCGCCGATGGTCAGCTGCGGTTCGAGGTGCTGACACCCGTACAGCAAGGTCCCCATGGCGAGCAGAGACAACCCTTTGGGGACGAATCGAAGGGCCGGCGTGAGTGCAAGTGATCGGGACATGGCGGTCAACCTTGAATGAGGTGGCGCCATTGGGTGGCGGATCAGCTGCCAGCGGTTCCACGCGGTGCAGTGGAACCGAAATGCCGCAGGTGTCACTCACGATGGGCAGCAGGCGCTCGTCGGCGCCTGGATGACAATGCGAGGTCAATCATGGCGTCACCCACCTATTGCAAGCTGATCGATCAGCTCTGCGAATTCACGATGATCCCTACCCCGTCAGCGTTCTACGAACAGGCAAACCTGTCGGTCAAGGAAGTCGACTTTTCCCTCAAGCACACACCCGGCGTGGGCGAGGGAGACGTGTTCATCTACTGCGGCTTCGGGCCGTTGCCCGTGGCGAATCGCGAAGCAGTCATGCAGCGGCTGCTGGAAACCAACCTGTACCTGCTGAGCGGCGCGTTCTGCCCGTCGCTGTCGTACAACCGCGACAGCGAACAGGTGATCCTGATCGGCCACGTGCCCCTGGATAACCTCAGCGCCGAGCGCCTGCTCGGACTGATGGGCGGCGCCGCCGACATGGCGCTGATCTGGCGGGACGGCTACTTCTTCGACGGCACCAGCCCGGGCCAAGCCGCCAAGACCACCCAGCAAAAACCCACCCCGCGTAGCGCAGGGCTGAACAACGCCCTGTCGATCTAGGAAAGGAGAACATCACATGCCAGCAGTATCAGTAGGCGGAACCTCAAGTTCGGCGCCATTGCCCCAGCAGCAGGATGATCGGATCACGCCGGTGGGCACTAGCCTGGCCGCACAGGTGCGTCCTTCCACGACTCCCCTGGTGCCTTATCACTTCGAAGGGAAAGCGAGCGACAAGACCCAGGAAACGCTCAAGACCAGGCAGCATCGCCTGACAGTGATGATCAACAAACTCGGCAAGGAAAACGCTGATAGCAACCCTATCGGCTATGCACGCCAACAGATGGTTCTGGAAGGTACCGCGTTGGACTACGCGCCCAATGCAGGCTATCAGGACATACAAAAGCACCTTGCCGAACTCGGCGGCACGCCTCATCCAATGCTGTCCGGCCGCGAAGAAACCGAAGCATTCGTCAAGGATTTCAACGAGTACCTTGGAAAGAACGAGGCCGATCGGGAAGAAAGCGGCGGTTTCAAAGCAGTCTGGGACAAGCATTGCGAGCGCGTCGGTAACACCCTCGGCGCCTATCACTCGCTGTGCCAGGAAGTGATCGACCAAACCCCGGGAGAAGACGATCGCAAGCTGCTGGAGAGCAGCCATAAAGCCTTCCGGGGTTATGCAAAAGGCGTCACGCAAGCCATGACGCAAGACATGCCCCAGCGGCTGAACACGTTCATGGACACCCGCATCGAGCACGCGCAACAAGCGGCGAGCAACGAGAGCCTGCCCCAGGCCGACCGAGACAAGGCGAACGACGAGTTGAGCCAGTTGCGTGAGGTCCGGGATGAGCTTGGCGAGTTCCTCAAGAAAGAGGACGACAAACCTGGCACCACAAGCGAACTGGCAAAAGCCACGAAGAAGAACGAAGTACTGGACACCGCGCTGAAGAATGTCGGACGCCAGGACTACGTGGCCGAACTCAAGACCCACAGCGGCTTCGTGACGGGCCTGGCCGTATTCGCCGACGCGGGGATCCCCCAGGGCTTCGCGTCTGCCGGGCACTTCGGCGCCAGCACCGCGGCAATCGACGAGGCGATGGCGGATCAGTCCTTCGGAAAACATGTGGCGGCGACATCAACCGTCCTGGGTACCGCCCACAAGGTAATCAGCGACGGTCTGCGCCCGTTTATCCAAGTCGTCGTCGACAAGACCATCGGCCGGGGGCTGGAAAAGGTCGACCCGCTGGCGGTATACCCAAAGGCCTTGCAAGACATCACCGTGAATGGGCGGCGGGTTGCCAACGCCCAACGTGACACCCTCGACGCGACACAGAGCGAAAAACGCGCCGATTTCAAACTGAAACAGAACGCCAACAACTTCGGCACCATGAGCGGCGACTTCACCGGTTACCTCGCCTTCGGCGCGGCCCATGCGGTACGGGACACGATAGACCAGTTCACGTCCGTCAACGCCTCCGGCATCGCGGCACGCAGCCTCGCCTCGGCAGTGGGCGGCACCTTCATGGCCGGGGGCCAGGCGGTGGCCAAATATGCCCAGACCCACGGCGACGAGCAGATCCCCACCTATCGCGTCACGAAGGAAAACCGCGAGTGGAAAGAGCTCCTGCCCAAGGCGTTTGCCGAAGCGACTGGCAAGCTCAACCCGATCAGCATGGCCAATGTCAGCGACTTGACCAACCGAATCGTCGGTGTCGGTCCGGGGATCGCCATGCGCACCGGGGTCGGAGACGCCGCCGCGGTGGGTGAAAATCCTGAAGTCAAAGAAAAAATGGAGCAGATCGTCACGACCTTCTTCTCCTCCGGCCTGACACTGCTCCCATTCTTCGCCAACAGCGTGGCGGCACCGCTGGAAAATAAAGCATTGGGCGATGGCACGGACGACCTGACCAAGCGAGCGCAGGTACCGTGGCAGAACGTTACCAGTCCCAACCGCGACACCCTGCCCCACACCCAGCCGGAAGGCTTGACCCGCAACCTGGAGAACGTCTATCACGTCACCCGAGGCCTGACCCAGGTGGTTCCGCAAAGCACCCTTTCCGCGCTGAACATCACCGCTGACTTTGCCAAGGGCGTGGTAACGAGGCCGAAAAAGGCCGGCGACGGCCTGGAACTGGCAGAGCGCGGCGAAGCGCGACCCCAGGGCGGACCGTCCACCGACGCCACGCCCACCACCCGACCAAGCTGAAAAACCGCCGGGCCATCGCCAGACGGTCCGGCATCCTTCCTGCCACGCTGGCCACAGGCATTCGCCTGTGGCCAGCCCTCGCGACTCACTTCTCTCCACATCAGGAAACCTTGCTGCACATCCGTGGCAAGGAAGCTTGCTCCCACTGGGCCTGTAGGAGCTGCCGAGCGAAGCGAGGCTGCGATCTTTTCACTACCCATTGAATCTGGAGCGAAAGATCAAGATCGCAGGCTTCGCCAGCTCCTACAGGCCAAGCGCCCTCGCCGTGGGCGATTCGGTTGATGGAAAGGAAAATCCCTCCGAGGAACGATGCACCAGGACGCGGTTGCATGTTAAACAGGGAATCAGCAGCAAGATCATGGGACCGCTGCCACTCGAATAAGGATCAACCATGAAACGCACCCTCGTCGCCTTCCTGTCGCTGATCGTCACCGCCGTCATCGTCGCGGGCGGCTACCTCTACAGCAAGCAGCCGACCCGCCAGGGCACAGTGCAGTTGCAGGGCCTGCAAGGCTCGGTGACGGTGCGCTATGACGAGCGTGGCGTGCCGCACATCCGCGCCGAGAACGAAACCGACCTTTACCGCGCCCTGGGTTATGTCCATGCCCAGGACCGGCTGTTCCAGATGGAGATCATGCGTCGCCTCGCCCGGGGCGAACTGGCGGAAATCCTCGGGCCAAAGCTGCTCGACACCGACAAGCTGATGCGCAGCCTGCGCATTCGCGAGCGCGCCGCCCGCTACGTCGCCGAGCAGGATCGACAATCGCCGGCCTGGATCGCGACGCAGGCGTACCTGGACGGCATCAACGCCTATCAGCAAACCCACACGCGGCCGCTGGAGTTCGATGTGCTGGGCATTCCCAAGCGTCCGTTCACCGCCGAAGACACCGCCAGCATCGTCGGCTACATGGCCTACAGCTTTGCCGCCGCCTTTCGCACCGAACCCTTGCTGACCTACGTGCGCGACCAGCTCGGTACCGACTACCTGAACATCTTCGACCTCGACTGGCAGCCCCAGGGCGTGCTGCAGCCGGGTCCGGCAAGCGGCCCGAGCCTGACCGCCCTCGATTGGAAAGACCTCAACGCCCTGGCACGCCTCAGCGAGCAGGCCTTGGCCGACAACGGCCTACCGCAATTCGAAGGCAGCAACGCCTGGGCGGTCTCCGGCAGTCGCACCCACAGCGGCAAGCCCTTGCTGGCCGGCGATCCGCATATCCGCTTTTCCGCGCCGTCGGTGTGGTACGAGGCGCACCTCTCGGCGCCGGGGTTCGAACTCTACGGCCAGTACCAGGCATTGATGCCATTTGCCTCGCTGGGCATGAACAAGGATTTCGGCTGGAGCATCACCATGTTCCAGAACGACGACCTGGACCTGGTCGCCGAGAAGGTCAACCCGGACAACCCCGAGCAGGTCTGGTACCGCGACCAGTGGGTGGACATGACCCGCAGCGAACAGCAGATCGCGGTCAAGGGCCAGGCGCCCGTGACGCTGGTGCTGCGCCAATCGCCCCATGGACCGATCGTCAACGATGCCCTCGGCGCCAACGCCGGCAAGACGCCAATCGCCATGTGGTGGGGGTTCCTGGAAACTCGCAACCCGATCCTCGAAGCGTTCTACCAGCTCAACCGCGCCGACACCTTGGCCAAGGCGCGCGGCGCGGCGGCCAAGATCCACGCGCCCGGCCTGAATGTGGTCTGGGCCAATGCCAAGGGTGATATTGGCTGGTGGGCCGCCGCGCAGTTGCCCAAGCGGCCGGCGGGCGTGAAGCTCGGCTTCATTCTCGATGGCAGTGGCGCCGAGGCGGACAAAGACGGTTTCTACCCGTTCAGCAGCAATCCCCAGGAAGAGAACCCGGCCCGGGGCTACGTCCTCTCGGCAAATTTCCAGCCGGTGGCGCCCAACGGGATCGAGATTCCCGGCTACTACAACCTCGCCGACCGCGGCCAGCAACTCGACCGACAGTTGAGCGAGAAGCAGGCCAAATGGGACCTCCCGACCACCCAGAAACTGCAACTGGGCACCACCACCGCCTACGGTCCGCGCCTGCTTGCGCCCTTGTTGCCGATCCTGCGCGAAGCGGTCAGCGACCCGCAGGAACGCAAGTGGGTGGAGCAACTGGCTGACTGGAAGGGCGACTACCCGCTGGATTCCGTCAGCGCCACGCTGTTCAACCAGTTCCTGTTCGACCTGGCCGACGTTGCCCTGCGCGATGAACTGGGGGACAGCTTCTTCGAAACCGCATTGTCGACCCGCGTGATTGACGCCGCACTCCCCCGCCTGGCCGCCGCCAAGGATTCGCCATGGTGGGACGATCGCTCGACGCTGGGCACCGAAACCCGTGCCGACGTGGTCTTCAAGGCCTGGCACCGAGCCCTGGTACACCTGAGGGCCACCTTGGGAGAGGACGCCACCCAATGGCAGTGGGGCCAGGCTCACACCCTGACCCACGGCCATCCGCTGGGCCAGCAGAAACCGCTGGACCGAATCTTCAACGTCGGCCCATTCGCCGCCCCCGGCACCCATGAAGTGCCGAACAACCTCTCGGCCAGGATCGGTCCGGCGCCCTGGCCAGTGACCTATGGTCCCTCCACCCGGCGCGTCATCGACTTCGCCGACCCGACCCACAGCGTCACCATCAATCCCGTGGGCCAGAGCGGCGTGCCGTTCGACAAGCACTACGAGGACCAGGCCGAGGCCTACATCGAGGGGCTGTATCACCAGGCGCACCTGGCCGAAGAAGAGGTCACGGCCAACACCCGCGGTACCTTGAAGCTGCTACCCGCCAGGGCGGAATAAATCTTTTCGACCACCAGCAGGCCCGATCGCCATGGATGGTCAAGACTACAAGGGCCCAAACCCGTTTATCTCGAAGGAGTCCACGCAATGTTCAATAACTGGTCCGAGCTGCTGCCTACCATCAAGAGCGCCTTTGGCGCCTTGGGCAAAAGCAATCCGAAAATGGTCAAGGCCTACATGGCCCTGGATGAAGCCGCCGCCGAGAACGACGTGCTCGATGCCAAGACCCGCGAGCTGATCTCCATCGCCGTGGCGATCACCACCCGTTGTGACGGCTGCATCGGCGTACACACCGACGCCGCGATCAAGGCCGGCGCAACCCGCGAAGAAATCGCCGCCACCCTGGCGACGGCGGTCTCGCTGAATGCCGGCGCGGCTTATATCTATTCCCTGCGGGCGCTGGAGGCCCATGACGCCTTGAAGAAGTGAGAAGAAAATAACCTGACCAGCGCCTTCGTCGGATCACCGCCCGGAGCAGGCTCGCTCCCGCGGAGGATCCGAACCAGGCCACGAACTTATGGACACCACAAAAACCTGTGGGAGCGAGCCTGCTCCGGGCGGCGATCCGACGAACGCGGACTGACCGTCAACACCTGCGTCGACTGCCACACCGCTATCGCGAGCAAGCTCGCTCCCACACTCCTGGCTCTGTGCCGATCTCAGGCCGAAGCGGTCTCCGCCCGGCGGACTTCCGGTTGTTTCCAGGAATCAGCGGCGCTTTCCTCGATGGCTTGCTGGATCGCCCGCTTGCGGTTTTCCTCGGCGCGGCGGCTGAAGTACCAGACCAGGAACGTCACCAGGGACACCGCCAGCAGGATCAGGCTCGCCACCGCATTGATTTCCGGTTTCACACCCAGGCGTACCGCCGAGAAGACTTCCATCGGCAACGTGGTGGAACCAGGGCCGGAGACGAAGCTGGCCAATACCAGGTCGTCGAGGGACAGCGCGAACGACATCATGCCGCCCGCCGCCAGCGACGGTGCGATCATCGGGATGGTGATCAGGAAGAACACCTTCCACGGCCGCGCCCCGAGGTCCATGGCCGCCTCTTCGATGGACAGGTCCAACTCACGCAAGCGTGCCGACACCACCACCGCCACATAGGCCGCGCAGAACGTCGTGTGGGCGATCCAGATCGTGACGATGCCACGCTCCTGGGGCCAACCGATCATCTGCGCCATGGCCACGAACAGCAGCAGCAACGACAGGCCGGTGATCACTTCCGGCATCACCAATGGCGCGGTGACCAGGCCCCCGAACAGCGTGCGGCCCTTGAAGTGGGTGATACGGGTCAGCACGAAGGCCGCCAGCGTCCCCAGGGCTACCGCAGCAATCGCGGTGTAGCAGGCGATCTCCAGCGAGCGCACCACCGAGCCCATCAGTTGGGTGTTGTCCAGCAGACCGACGTACCACTTGACCGACCAGCCGCCCCACACCGTCACCAGTTTCGAGGCGTTGAACGAGAAGATCACCAGGATCACCATCGGTGCGTAGATGAACAACAGCCCCAGCACCAGCATCAGGCTTGAAAAACTGAAGCGCTTCATTCCTTGCCCTCCATTTCCTTGGCCTGACTGCGGTTGAACAGGATGATGGGCACGATCAGGATCGCCAGCATCACTACCGCCAGGGCGGATGCCACCGGCCAGTCACGGTTGTTGAAGAATTCCTGCCACAGCACTTTACCGATCATCAGCGTTTCCGGGCCGCCCAGCAGCTCCGGAATCACGAACTCGCCCACCACCGGGATGAACACCAGCATGCAGCCGGCCACGATGCCGTTCTTGGACAGCGGCACGGTGATTTTCCAGAAGCTGTTAAAGGTGCTCGAGCCCAGGTCGGACGCGGCTTCCAGCAGGCTTGGGTCGTGTTTGACCAGGTTGGCGTACAACGGCAGGATCATGAACGGCAGGTAGGAATAGACCACACCGATGTAGACCGCCAGGTTGGTGTTGAGAATCTGCAGCGGCTCGCTGATCCAGCCCATGCTCATCAGGAAACCGTTGAGCAAGCCGTTGTTGCTGAGAATGCCCATCCACGCGTAGACGCGGATCAGGATCGCGGTCCAGGTCGGCATCATGATCAGCAGCACCAGCACCGTCTGCATCTCCTTGCGGGCGTTGGCGATGCCGTAGGCCATCGGATAGCCGATCAGCAGGCACAAGGTGGTGCTGATCAGGGCCATTTTCAGCGACCCAAGGTAGGCGGCGATGTACAGCTCGTCCTCGCTCAACATCACGTAGTTGGCGAGATTGAGCAGCACCTGCAGTTTCTGGTCGACGTAGCTGTAGATCTCGGTGTACGGCGGAATCGCCACGTCGGCTTCGGCGAAGCTGATCTTCAAGACGATGAAGAACGGCAGCATGAAGAACAGGAACAACCAGATGAAGGGCACCCCGATGACCATCTGGCGGCCACCGGGCGTTATTCGGGCGAGTCGGCGTTTGAATTTGCGCATGTTCATGAGCGAAGCACCACGCCGCTGTCGTCTTCCCACCAGACGAACACCTGGTCGCCCCAGGTCGGACGTTGGCCACGGCGTTCGGCGTTGGCCACGAAGGACTGCACCAGCTTGCCGCTCGGCAATTCGACGTAGAACACCGAATGACCGCCCAGGTAGGCGATGTCATGGACCTTGCCGCTGGACCAGTTGTGCTCGCAGGTTGGCTGCTCGGAGGTGACCAGCAGTTTTTCCGGGCGAATGGCGTAGGTCACCGACTTGTCCTGCACCGAGGTGCTGATGCCGTGGCCGACGTAGATGCTGCGGTCCAGGTCCTTGCAGGTGAGCACCGCGTGGCCTTCGGCGTCGTCCACCACTTCGGTCTCGAAGATGTTGACGTTACCGATGAATTCGCAGACCAGGCGACTGGTCGGGGTCTCGTAGATGTCGATCGGGCTGCCGATCTGGGCGATCCAGCCCAGGTGCATGATCGCGATGCGCTCGGCCATGGTCATGGCTTCTTCCTGGTCGTGGGTCACCATCACGCAGGTCACGCCGACCCGCTCGATGATTTCCACCAGCTCGAGTTGCATCTGCGAGCGCAGCTTCTTGTCAAGGGCGCCCATCGGCTCATCGAGCAGCAGCAGCTTCGGCCGCTTCGCCAGGGAACGGGCCAGGGCCACGCGCTGACGCTGGCCGCCGGAGAGCTGGTGCGGCTTGCGCTTGGCGTACTGGCTCATCTGCACCAGCTTGAGCATCTCGGCCACGCGGGCATCGATCTCGGCTTTCGGGATCTTGTCCTGTTGCAGGCCGAAGGCGATGTTCTGTGCCACGGTCATGTGCGGGAACAAGGCGTAGGACTGGAACATCATGTTGATCGGCCGCTCATAGGGCGGCATGTCGGTGATGTCCACCCCATCGAGGAAAATCCGTCCCTCGGTGGGCCGCTCGAAACCGGCCAGCATCCGCAGCAAGGTGGACTTGCCCGATCCCGAACCGCCGAGCAAGGCAAAGATCTCGCCTTTCTTGATTTCCAGGGACACGTCGTCCACGGCAATCGTCTCGTCGAACTTCTTCGTGACCCGGTCGATTTTGACCAGCACCTGCTTGGGTGTCTGGTCGCCCTCGAGGGCTTTCTTATAGGCGCCGGAGGCAACTGCCATTTACGAAACTCCCACAAAATTTGCAGCTCGCCCAAGACGGGCGAACCTTCTGAAAGTTAGAGCGTTGAACGCTATTTACCCGACTTGACCTTGGTCCAGCTGCGGGTCATGAGTCGTTGGATCTTGGGCGGCAACTCGGCGTTGACGTAGAGCTTGTCGACGACCGCTTGCGGTGGATAAACCGCTTCGTCAGTGCGTACTTTCTGGTCCATCAGTTCGCCAGCCTTGGGGTTCGGGTTGGCATAACCGACCACGTCGCTGACCTGGGCGATCACCTCAGGCTTGAGCAGGTAGTTGATGAACGCATGAGCCTCCTTGACGTTGGTGGCGTCGCGCGGGATCGCCAGCATGTCGAACCAGAGGTTGCCGCCTTCCTTGGGAATCACATAGGCAATTTCGATGCCCTTGCCGGCTTCGCTGGCACGGGAGCGGGCCTGGAAGATGTCGCCGGAGAACCCGGCGGCCACACAGATCTCGCCATTGGCCAGATCGGAGATGTACTTGGAGGAATTGAAGTAGGTCACGTAAGGCCGGATCTTGAGGAGCTGGGCCTCGGCCTTCTTGTAGTCTTCCGGGTCCTGGCTGTTGGGGTCCAGGCCCAGGTAGTTGAGCATCGCCGGGATCATCTCGTCGCCCGAATCGAGGAACGAAACGCCGCAGCTGGAGAGCTTCTTGATGTTTTCCGGCTCGAACAGCATGGCCCACGAGTCAATCTTGTCGACGCCCAGGACGGCCTTGATTTTCTCGACGTTGTAGCCGATGCCGTTGGTGCCCCACAGGTAAGGCACGGCGTACTGGTTGCCCGGGTCGTTCTTTTCCAGGCGCTTGAGCAGCAGCGGATCGAGGTTGGCGTAGTGGGTCAGCTGGGACTTGTCGAGCTTCTGGAACGCCCCGGCCTTGATCTGCTTGCCCAGGAAATGGTTGGACGGCACGACCACGTCGTAACCGGTACGACCGGCCAGCAACTTGCCTTCCAGGGTTTCGTTGGAATCGAATACGTCATAGACCGGCTTGATCCCGGAGGCTTTCTCGAAGTCCGCCAGCGTGGATTCGCCGATGTAGTCCGACCAGTTATAAATATGCACGGTGGAGGCCGCCTGGACACTGACAGCGAGTGTCAGGCCGGCACCGACCAGCAAGGCGTTGCGCAACAAAGAAAAGACAGGCACGTGGAGGTCCTCTTAAATAGTTGGGCCCAAGTTGCCCCCGTCACCGGGCCAATGAAGTGCCCTGCAACAAAACCGGCGCGCAACTTACCCTCGATAAACCGATCCAGCAAAACTTTTAATTATTTAATCGCTCCCGTTGTCGCCGTCGCGATGACCGTGACAACGGGAGACGGCTTCAAGCCGGCTTATTTACCGGATTTGATCTTGGTCCAGCTGCGGGTCAGCAGCCGCTGGGTCGCAGGCGGCAGGTCGCTGATGGCGTACAGCTTGGCCTTCACTTCGTCCGATGGGTAAATGCTCGGGTCACCGGAGATTTCCTTGTCCACCAGCGGGGTGGCAGCCTTGTTGCCGTTAGGGAAGCGCACGTTGTCGGTGATCTCCGCCATGATTTCCGGCTGCATGATGAAGTTCATCCACTTGTAGGCGGCCTCGACGTTTTCGGCATCCTTGGGAATGGCGACCATGTCATAGAACGAACCGGCACCTTCCTTCGGAATGGTGTAGGCCACTTTCACCTTGCCGCCAGCTTCGGCAGCGCGGCTCTTCGATTGCTCGATATCACCCGAGTAGCCCACGGCCACGCAGATGTTGCCGTTGGCCAGGTCCGAGATGTATTTGGAAGAGTGGAAGTAACCGATCGATGGGCGCAGCTTGAGGAACAGTGCTTCGGCTTCGGCCAGTTGTTTCTTGTCCTGGCTGTCGGTCGGGTAACCGAGGTAATGCAGGGCCACCGGGATCATTTCCGTTGGCGAATCGAGGAAGCTCACGCCGCAGCCCTTGAGCTTGGCGATGTTCTCGGGCTTGAGCAGGGTGTCCCAGGAATCGATCTTGTCGACGCCCAGTGCGGCCTTGACCTTCTCGGGGTTGTAGCCAATGCCGATGGTGCCCCACATGTAAGGGAAGGCGTGCTTGTTGCCCTGGTCGCTGGCATCGCCGACGGCCTTGAGCAGGTCGGTGTCCAGGTTCTTCCAGTTAGGCAGCTTGGACTTGTCCAGTTCCTGGTAGACGCCGGCCTTGATCTGCTTGGCGAGGAAGTTGTTCGACGGCACTACGACGTCATAGCCGGACTTGCCGGCCAGCAACTTGGCTTCCAGCGTCTCGTTGCTGTCGAACACGTCGTAGACGACCTTGATCCCCGTCTCTTTCTCGAACTTGGCGACCGTGTCCGGCGCGATGTAGTCGGACCAGTTATAGACGTGCAGCACTTTATCGTCCGCCTGGACGGCGCCCGCCATCAGGCCCGCCAGGGACATGGCGAGGAGGGTCTTGCCAGCTATCTTCATACCTAATGCCTTCATGGATGATGCTCCGGTTATTCTTTTTAGCCACGTTCAGCGCAACTTGAACAGCAGCGGTAGTCTGGCAAGTTACAGGGCAGGCTTTCAACACAAGCCCAGCCTTTTGTTCATGCTGGGCGAGGGCCGTTCCGGCACCTCGCTCAGAGCCTAGCACTTAGCCCTGCAACGCACTGAGCGTCAGGTCCAGGCATTGCCGCGCCTTGGCCACCAGTTCGTCGATCTCGGCCTTGCTGATCACCAGCGGCGGCGCAATGATCATGGTGTCGCCCACCGCGCGCATGATCAGCCCGTTATCGAAGCAGAACTGCCGGCAGATCATGCCCACGCCCTTGCCTTCGTAGCGTTTGCGCGTGGCCTTGTCCTGGACCAGTTCGATCGCCCCCAACAAACCGACACCGCGCACTTCACCCACCAGCGGATGATCGTTCAGTTCCCGCAGGCGTTGTTGCAAATAGGGTGCCGTTTCGCCGTGGACGCGCTCGATGATCTTTTCTTCACGCAGGATGCGGATGTTTTCCAGGGCCACCGCAGCGGCCACGGGATGACCGGAGTAGGTGAAGCCGTGGTTGAAATCGCCGCCTTCGTTGAGCACCGCGACCACGTCATCGCGCACGATCAGGCCACCCATGGGGATGTAGCCGGAGGTCAGGCCCTTGGCGATGGTCATCATGTGCGGTTTCAACCCGTAGAAGTCGGTACCGAACCACTCACCGGTGCGCCCGAAACCGCAGATCACTTCATCGGCCACGAACAGGATGTCGTACTTGGCGAGGATTTCCTTCATGCGCGGCCAGTAGCTGTCCGGCGGCACGATCACCCCACCCGCGCCCTGGATCGGCTCGGCAATGAACGCACCGACGTTGTCGACGCCGATTTCGAGGATCTTTTCTTCCAATTGGTTGGCGGCCCAGATGCCGAACTCTTCAGGGCTCATGTCGCCGCCTTCGCCGAACCAGTACGGCTGGGCGATGTGGACGATGCCCGGGATCGGCAGGTCGCCCTGCTCGTGCATGTAGGTCATGCCGCCCAGGCTGGCGCCGGCCACGGTCGAGCCGTGATAGCCGTTCTTGCGGCTGATGATGACTTTCTTGTTCGGCTGGCCCTTGATCGCCCAGTAGTGGCGGACCATGCGCAACATGGTGTCGTTGCCTTCCGAGCCGGAGCCGGTGAAGAACACGTGGTTCATGCCTTCCGGGGCGATGTCGGCGATGGCCTTGGACAATTCCAGCACGGGCGGGTGGGCGGTCTGGAAGAACAGGTTGTAGTACGGCAGCTCGCGCATCTGCTGGCTGGCGGCATCCGCCAGCTCATCGCGACCATAGCCGACGGCCACGCACCAGAGGCCGGCCATGCCGTCGAGGATCTTGTTGCCTTCACTGTCCCAGAGGTACACGCCCTTGGCGTGGGTGATGATGCGCGGGCCTTTCTCTTTGAGCTGTTTGAAATCGCTGAAGGGTGCGAGGTGATGGTCGTTGCTCAGGGCCTGCCATTCACGGGTTTGCGGGTTGTTGCGGGTCATGCGAATTCTCCTTTATTCCATTGGGGGCGGGGCCTATGGCAGCCCCGCCCGGCGCATCAGACGGCAAAGAGCAGGAATTCCCGCTCCCACGAGCTGATGACGCGCTTGAAGTTTTCATGCTCGGCCCGCTTGACCGCGACGTAGCCCGTGATGAATTTCTTGCCCAGGTACTTCTCGATGGTGGTGCTGTTTTCCATGCGCTCCAGGGCATCTTCGATGGTCAGCGGCAGGCGCAAGTTGCGGCGCTCGTACCCTCGACCCACCACGGGGGCGCTCGGGTTGATGCCTTCGACCATGCCGATGTAGCCGCACAACAGGCTGGCGGCAATCGCCAGGTACGGGTTGGCGTCGGCGCCTGGCAAGCGGTTTTCCACACGACGATTCTGCGGCCCGGCATCCGGCACTCGCAGGCCCACGGTACGGTTCTCTTCGCCCCATTCCACGTTCACCGGCGCCGAGGTGTCGGGCAGGAAGCGGCGGAACGAATTGACGTTGGGTGCGAACAGCGGCAGCAGCTCGGGGATGAATTTCTGCAGGCCACCGATGTGGTGCAGGAACAGATCGCTCATGGTCCCGTCTTCGTTGGAGAAGACGTTCTTGCCGGTTTCCTTGTCGATGATGCTCTGGTGCAGGTGCATCGCACTGCCCGGCTCGCCGGTCATGGGCTTGGCCATGAACGTGGCGGCCACGTCGTGCTTGAGCGCCGCCTCGCGCATGGTGCGCTTGAACACCAGGATCTGGTCGGCCAGGGACAGCGCATCGCCGTGACGGAAGTTGATTTCCATCTGCGCGGTGCCGTCCTCGTGAATCAGCGTGTCGAGGTCCAGTTCCTGCAATTCGCACCAGTCGTAGACGTCTTCGAACAGCGGGTCGAATTCGTTGGCCGCTTCGATCGAAAACGATTGGCGACCGGTTTCCGGGCGGCCGGAGCGGCCGATCGGCGGTTGCAGCGGAAAGTCCGGGTCGTCGCTGCGCTTGGTCAGGTAGAACTCCATTTCCGGCGCGACAATCGGCTGCCAGCCCTTGTCGGCGTAGAGCTTGAGCACCTTCTTCAATACGTTGCGCGGCGACAGTTCGATGGGGTTGCCTTGCTTGTCGTAGGAATCATGGATCACCTGGGCGGTGGGCTCGATGGCCCAGGGCACCAGGAAGACTGCGTTTTCGTCCGGGCGGCACATCATGTCGATGTCGGCCGGGTCGAGCAGTTCGTAATAGATGTCGTCTTCGACATAGTCGCCCGTTACGGTCTGGAGCAGGACGCTCTCGGGCAGGCGCATGCCTTTTTCGGCAATGAACTTGTTGGTCGGCGAGATCTTGCCCCGGGTGATGCCGGTCAGGTCGCCAATCATGCATTCGACTTCTGTGATCTTGTGGTCTTTCAACCAATCGGTGAGCTGGTCGAGGTTGTTACTCATAAATGCCTCTAGGCGTGAGTTTCCTGGCTGCTATTAGAAGTCAGGCGTTGTTTGACGCATCGGCGTCGCGTTGTGTTGCCCTTGCTCGGCAGGCATCGCCAAATGCCTGGAAAATCGCAAGATAGTACGGATTAGAGCCTACCGCCCATTCCGGGTGCCATTGCACACCTAAAGCAAAAGCCTTGCCTTGTACAACCGAGACGGCCTCGATCAGGCCATCCGGTGCCAGCGCTTCGGCCCGCAGTCCCGGTGCCAGGCGCTCGATGCCCTGGCTGTGAATCGAATTGACGTCGATCTCCGGCGGCAGGCCCAGGCCCGCGAGGACGCCCCCAGGCTGGATATGCACGACGTGGGCGGGGCCGTATTGGATCTCGACCGGTTGGGTGTCGTCTTCACGATGATCGATAAAGGTTCCGACTTCATGAACTTTCTGATGCAGGCTGCCGCCAAAGGCTACGTTCATTTCCTGGAAGCCCCGGCAGATGCCCAGCACCGGGACGCCTGCGTCGACAGCGGCGCGGATCAGCGCAAGGGTGATGGCGTCACGTGCAGGATCATGAGCAGTGCCTGGCGCGCTGGCCGGGCCTTGGTAGTGAAAAGGTTCTACATTGGAAGGAGAGCCGGTAAAGAGAATACCGTCCAGGGCGTCCAGAATATCGGACGGTGCGAACAGATCCGCCAGTGAGGGGATCAGCACTGGCAAGCCCTTGGCGGCTGTTGCGACAGCCCGGGCATATTTGTCGCCAGTGGTGTGATACGCATGCAAACCGATCTGCCTGGAGCAGGTGGTGACGCCGATTAACGGCAGGCGAGACATGAAGCACCCCGGTATTATTGCTGTTATGGGTTTGAATCGAGCTTAGCCTTGTTCATTTTTTTACACAACACCCCCGTAAAAAATACAACACGGCCCGCTCAAGCCTGCGGGCGCCAAGCCCCTCAAAGGGAAAAAAACGCCCCAAATTGCCTCAAAAAAGCCCCACAGGTGCTTTTTTAGGGCAAAAAAGGCCCTGCTTGACTTCGGCATGCCGTTCGGGTTGACTGGCTTTCGAAGAGATCAATGATTGATATTTTTAACAACAAAGGTGTTGCATCATGTCGGTACCCCCGCGTGCCGTTCAGCTTAACGAAGCGAACGCGTTCCTTAAGGAACATCCTGAGGTTCTGTACGTTGACCTTCTGATTGCGGATATGAATGGTGTGGTGCGCGGCAAGCGCATCGAACGCACCAGCCTCCACAAGGTTTACGAGAAAGGCATCAACCTGCCGGCCTCTCTATTTGCCCTGGATATCAATGGCTCGACAGTGGAAAGCACTGGCCTGGGCCTGGACATCGGCGATGCCGACCGCATCTGCTATCCCATCCCCGGCACTCTGAGCAACGAACCCTGGCAGAAGCGCCCGACCGCGCAACTGCTGATGACCATGCATGAACTGGAAGGCGAACCCTTCTTTGCCGACCCGCGTGAAGTCCTGCGCCAGGTCGTGACCAAGTTCGATGAACTGGGCCTGACCATCTGCGCGGCTTTCGAGCTGGAGTTCTACCTGATCGACCAGGAGAACGTGAATGGCCGCCCGCAACCGCCCCGCTCGCCCATCTCCGGCAAACGCCCGCATTCGACACAGGTCTACCTGATCGATGACCTCGACGAATACGTCGATTGCCTCCAGGACATCCTGGAAGGTGCCAAGGAGCAAGGCATTCCCGCCGACGCCATCGTCAAGGAAAGTGCCCCGGCGCAGTTCGAAGTGAACCTGCACCACGTCGCCGACCCGATCAAGGCTTGCGACTACGCGGTCCTGCTCAAGCGGTTGATCAAGAACATCGCCTACGACCATGAAATGGACACCACATTCATGGCCAAGCCGTACCCGGGCCAGGCAGGCAATGGTTTGCACGTCCACATTTCGATCCTGGACAAAGACGGCAAGAATATCTTTGCCAGCGAGGATCCCGAGCAGAACGCCGCACTGCGTCACGCGATCGGCGGTGTGCTCGAGACCCTGCCCGCGCAGATGGCTTTTCTCTGCCCGAACGTCAACTCCTACCGTCGTTTCGGCGCACAGTTCTATGTGCCGAACTCGCCGACCTGGGGCCTGGACAACCGCACCGTCGCCTTGCGCGTGCCGACCGGCTCGGCCGATGCGGTGCGCCTGGAGCACCGCGTTGCCGGCGCCGACGCCAACCCGTACCTGCTGATGGCAGCCGTACTGGCGGGCGTGCACCACGGCCTGGTCAACAAGATCGAGCCCGGCGCGCCGGTCGAAGGCAACAGCTACGAGCAGAACGAGCAAAGCCTGCCGAACAACCTGCGCGATGCCCTGCGCGAGCTGGACGACAGCGAAGTCATGGCCAAGTACATCGATCCGAAATACATCGATATCTTCGTGGCCTGCAAGGAAAGTGAACTGGAAGAGTTCGAACATTCCATCTCCGACCTTGAGTACAACTGGTACCTGCATACCGTGTAAGCGGTTGCTGTAGAGCAAAAACGCCGCAAGCCTCAGGGCCTGCGGCGTTTTTTTTATGCCCTTATCCCCCGTGGCGAGGGCGCTTGCTCCCGCAGGATCTGTAGGAGCTGACGAGCGAAGCGAGGCCGCGATCTTTTCGCCGCCATTGAGTCTGGAAAAAGATCGTCCGAACGCGGCCCGAGGCTTCGCCAGCTCCTACAGACCCCAGCGGGGATAAATCCCCTCGCCACAGGAAATCCTCTCCTCTCACCCCTGAGGTATGGACCATCCGCCCGCTCTGCGTACAATGCCCGCCAGTCCCGCAGGAGACGTCCATGACGCGCATCGCCCCCCCTCGCAAACCCCGCGCACGCAGCCAGGCCCGGATCGACTCGATCCTCGATGCCGCCCGTACGTTGCTTGCCGCCGAAGGCGTGGCCAGCCTGTCGATCTACAGCGTCGCCGAACGCGCCGGGATCCCGCCCTCCTCCGTCTATCATTTTTTTGCCAGCGTCCCGGCCCTGCTCGAAGCCTTGACCGCCGATGTCCACGCGGCCTTTCGCGCCTGCCTGCAAGCACCGATCGACCATGGCGCGCTGAGCCACTGGCACGACCTGTCGCGACTCGTGGAGCAACGCATGCTGGTGATCTACAGCGAGGACGCCGCCGCCCGGCAATTGATCCTGGCCCAGCACGGCCTGACCGAAGTCACCCAGGCCGACCGCCAGCACGACCTGGAATTGGGCGAGCTGATGCACACGGTCTTCGCCCGTCATTTCCAGCTGCCGGCGCTGCCCACTGACGTCGACGTGTTCGCCCTGGCCATGGAACTGGGCGACCGTGTCTACGCCCGCTCGGTCCAACAACACGGCGAGATCACCCCGCGCATGGCCGAGGAAGGCATGCGGGTGTTCGATGCATACCTGGGGTTGTATCTGCCACCGTATTTGCCCAAGCGCGAAGCCGCCTGACGCGCCGCTCAGCTTTTCATGCGGTGGGCACCGATAGCGGCAACGGCCAACTCCAACTCGACGCTGTCCAACAGGCGTGCGTAATGCTCCTTGAGCTCAGCTTCCCAACTGATCACCTCGTCGAGGACTAGGGCCGCCTGCGCAGGCGTCAGGGCGAAATGCACACTGTGACTGAGGAGGTTTTCTCGCGTGATGATTCGCCCGTGGCGACCGACCGCCATCGAGAGATAAGGCGGCGATGACCCGTCCAGCCCGGGCACCACGTCATACATCGGTGCCAGTCGCCAGCAGCTCTTGAGCCAGAGGACGGCGTGGTTTTTCGGATGGTCATCGTCATTGCCCACCAAAGCGTTGAAGCACATGCGCTTGAACAGCTCGTGCAGATCCTCGTCCGGAACCCCACGGCGCTTCATTTCGTTGGCGAGCCCGGCATAGACCCAGGCGCTTCGATCATTGGAGCGCCAATCGGCATCCAGCAACGTCAACGCGCTCAGCATCGGTATCCGGCGACCCGCCTCGGCCAGCGAAAACCGGTCGAATCGTTTTATCAGCAGCGTTGACGGGGTACCGGCATAAAGCGCTGTCTGCGCAACGCGAAACCCTTTGAGCGCGGCGAACGTCATGCAGGCATGTTCCAACGCAGGAATATCGCAGGTGTCATAACGGTCACGAGGCTTGGCAAGAACCAACACGCCCCCATCCCGCAATGTGCGCTTGGGCCTGGCACCGCCCAGAGAGGAACGTTGCTTGCGCAGTTGCAGAGTCCTGATGGCCTCCTCATCCAGTTGGTTATCGAAGATGGCTTCGGTAGCGTCGATAAAAGCCGCCAGACCTTTCAGGGTTGGCAACGCTTCCTGGCCGATGCCCGGGGATGGATGCCGAGTCGCTCCGGCCATCAAGTTACCCGCGCGATCATTGTTCGGCGATCTGAGTAGATAATCGACGGGCCCCAGGTCCTTTCGGTGAAGGTCGCGCAAGACCCGCTCACCCCACCCATCGGGCATCGCATCGTTGATAAAACCTGGTACACCTCGATGGGTGGTAATGCCCGTAAAGGGTTGCGGGCGCAGCGGGTAGCGAATGGGATCAGGTACCCATTTATGACCCGCCACGTACTCGGGATCGTAGACAAATTCACCCCGTTCGCCCTCGATGCTCAATCGCCCTAATGTGAAGACCTCGCCCGTCTCGGGATCTTCCACATAAATATAGGCGCGGGCCATCAGAAGTCCCCCTTGGCGCTGGCCAGTCGCACGCGAGCGTTGCGTGATGCCTGAGCCGAAGTAACCGACAACGCCTCGATGTGTTGACGGCTCTGGAAGACTTCCTGGGTCAATCCTAACTGCCATAAAACCAGCATGAAGGACCGCAGCTCCACGGAAGGATCGCCCGCTTCGATCTTGCGCACCGTTCGCTCGGAAATAGCCAATGATGCGGCGAGATCTTTTTGTCGCTGCCGATTTCCCAAGCGCCTGCTTTTGACCAACGAGCCAATCGCCTGAAGGTTATCGGCGCAATCGATAGGAAAAAAATTATTCATAAGAGGCGCCCTGAGGCCGTTAAAAACCAATAAGAGGCACTATAGCACCCCTTAATACGCCAAGCGCCCGATAGATTCGCAATTAACAATCCTTATAAAGCGCTTTATAACAAATAAAGCGCATTTAAAATCCCTTTAAAGCCTCCTAAAAGCACAAAAAAAGCCCCGAAGGGCTCACGCCATCCGGGGCTGCGGGTGAAACACCGCTCACAACTTGGCGATAGACACCTCCGTTGATTTGACGAAGGCAATCACTTCGCTGCCGATCGCCAGTTCCAGCTCCTTGACCGAGCGGGTGGTAATGACCGAGGTGACGATGCCAGAAGCCGTCTGCACGTCGATTTCCGACAGCACGTCGCCTTCGACGATTTCCTTGATGGTGCCTTTGAACTGGTTGCGTACGTTGATGGCTTTGATAGTCATACGATTTCTCCTGGGGTCGAAATGAGCTGCAAGCTTCGAGCTACAAGCTGCAAGTAAAAGCACCGCGCTTCTTCTTGCGGCTGGTAGCTTGCCGCTTGAAGCTGCTTCATTGCGCCCAACGCAACTGCGTGGGCAAGGGTGAAACGGGTTCGGGTTCCGGCGGTTGGCCGGGCAAGGACAGCACGCGGTTGAGGACTTCGGTTTCCAGGCTCGCCAGGCGATGCGAGCCACGAGCACGGGGACGTGGCAGGTCGATGGCGAGGTCAAGGCCGACCTGGCCGTCTTCGATCAGGATCACCCGGTCGGCAATCGCCACCGCTTCGCTGACGTCGTGGGTCACCAGCAGCACGGTGAAGCCGTGCTGCTGCCACAGGCGCTCGATCAGTTGCTGCATCTCGATCCGGGTCAGGGCGTCCAGCGCTCCCAAGGGTTCGTCGAGCAGCAGCAGGCGTGGCTGGTGGATCAGCGCCCGAGCCAGGGCCACCCGCTGCTTCTGGCCGCCGGACAACGCCGCCGGCCATTCATGGGCGCGATCCGCCAGGCCCACCGCATCGAGCGCCTGCAAGGCTTGCGGCCGCCAGTTGCCCTTGAGACCAAGGCCGACGTTGTCGATGATCTTCTTCCAAGGCAATAAACGCGCGTCCTGGAACATCAACCGCGTGTCCTGTTGCGCCGCACTCAACGGTGCCGAACCCGCCAGCAGTTGGCCGTCCGTGGGTTGGTCGAGGCCGGCCAACAAGCGCAGCAAGGTGCTTTTACCGCAGCCACTGCGTCCCACTACCGCGACGAACTGCCCAGCCGGGATATGCAGGTCGATGTCACGTAATACCTGCCGTGAGCCAAACGTTTTTTGCAGGTTGCGCACCGCCAGCGGAATGCCCCGCAGCAGGCGTGGAGGTTGTTGGGCGGTCATGCGGCACCTCCCTTATTTACTTGGTAGGCCGGATGCCAGCGCAGCCAGACCCGTTCGAGGCCGCGGGCGGCGAGGTCGGCCAATTTGCCGAGCACGGCGTACAGAAGAATCGCCAGCACCACCACGTCGGTTTGCAGGAACTCCCGGGCATTCATCGCCAGATAACCGATGCCGGAACTGGCCGAGATGGTTTCCGCCACGATCAGCGTCAGCCACATGAAACCCAGGGCAAAGCGCACGCCCACCAGGATCGAAGGCAAGGCACCCGGCAGGATCACCTGGCGAAACAGGCTGAAACCGGACAAGCCGTAGCTGCGAGACATTTCCACCAGCGCCGGGTCGACGTTGCGAATGCCGTGATAGGTATTGAGGTAGATGGGGAACAGCGTGCCCAGCGCCACCAGGAAAATCTTTGCCGACTCGTCGATGCCGAACCACAGGATCACCAACGGAATCAGCGCCAGGTGCGGCACGTTCCGCACCATCTGCACCGAGCTGTCCAACAACCGCTCGCCCCACTTCGACAAGCCCGTGATAAAGCCCAGCACCAGCCCGATACCACCACCAATGAGGAAGCCCACCGCCGCGCGCCAACCGCTGATTGCCAGATGCGTCCAGATTTCACCGCTGCGCACCAGGCTCACGCCAGCCTCGATCACCGCGACCGGTGCCGGCAGGATCCGCGTGGACAGCCAGCCGGCCGATACCGACAATTGCCACACCGCCAGCAACAGCAGCGGCACCGCCCACGGCGCCAGGTTGTGGATAACTTTTTTCATGGCCGCCTCAGCTCTGGGACGCGGCTTTGGGCAGGATGTCGTTGGCGACCATCTCACCGAACGGACTCACGTAACCCTGGCTTTTCGGCAGTTCCGGGCGTTCCACATCCAGGTGCGGGAACAACAGCTCCGCCACCCGATAGGACTCTTCCAGGTGTGGATAACCCGAGAAGATGAACGTGTCGATGCCCAGGTCGGCGTACTCCTTGACCCGCGCGGCCACGGTCGGGCCATCGCCCACCAGCGCCGTACCGGCACCGCCACGCACCAGGCCGACCCCGGCCCACAGGTTGGGGCTGACTTCCAACTTGTCGCGGCGACCGCCGTGCAACGCGGCCATGCGTTGCTGGCCCACCGAATCGAAACGTGCCAGGGACGCCTGGGCGCGGGCGATGGTTTCGTCGTCCAGGTGGGAGATCAAGCGGTCGGCCGCTTGCCAGGCTTCGGCGTTGGTTTCCCGCACGATCACATGCAGGCGAATGCCGAAGCGCACGGTTCGCCCAAGCTTCGCAGCCTTGATTCGGACCTGCTCGATTTTCTGCGCGACGGCTGCGGGCGGCTCGCCCCAGGTCAGCACCATTTCCACCTGCTCGGCGGCCAGGTCCTGTGCCGCTTCCGACGAGCCACCAAAATACAGCGGCGGGCGCGGTTGCTGGATCGGTGGATAGAGCAGCTTGGCGCCCTTCACACTGATGTGCTCGCCGTCGTAATCCACGGTTTCACCCTCCAGCACCCGTCGCCAGATGCGGGTGAACTCCACCGAGGCCTGGTAGCGCTGTTCGTGATCGAGGAACAGTCCATCGCCGGCCAGTTCGTCCGGGTCGCCGCCGGTCACCAGGTTGAACAGCGCGCGCCCGCCGGACAACCGATCCAGCGTCGCCGCCTGACGCGCCGCCACCGTCGGGGAAATGATCCCGGGGCGCAGGGCAACCAGGAATTTCAGGCGTTGGGTCACCGGTATCAGCGAAGCGGCCACCAGCCACGAGTCTTCGCAGGAGCGCCCGGTGGGAATCAATACGCCGCCGAAACCCAGCCGATCCGCCGCTTGGGCGATTTGCTGCAGGTAACCATGATCGACGGCGCGGGCGCCTTCGGCGGTGCCAAGGTAATGGCCGTCGCCGTGGGTAGGCAGGAACCAGAAAATGTTGAGGCTCATGGAGTGGTCTCCTAAGGGATCGAATTACTGCGCGTTCGCAACGGCCGCCGGCGGCGTCCAGATCACGTCCTTGATGCTCAAGGGCTTTGGAATCAACTTGAGTTGGTAGAAGCTGTCGGCGATTTTCTGCTGGGCCGCGACGACCTCCGGCGTGAGGAACAACGCGCCGTAGCCTTGGCGCTTCACCGACGTCAGGGTGATATCCGCCGGCAGCCCGAGCAGCGGCGAGACCTGCTGGGTCACGTCTTCAGGATTGGCCTTGGACCACTCCCCCACCGCCCGCACTTCCTCCACCAGGGCCGTGATCACCTGGGGATTTTTCTGCGCATAGGGTTGGGTCGCGAGGTAGAACTGATGGTTATCGACGATGCCTTTGCCGTCACGCAGGGTGCGTGCCTGCAATTGCTGTTCAGCCGCGGCCTGGTACGGATCCCAGATGACCCAGGCATCCACGCTGCCCCGTTCGAACGCCGCACGGGCATCGGCCGGTGGCAGGAAAACCGTCTGGATGTCTGAATATTTGAGGCCGGCGTCTTCCAGCGCCCGCACCAGCAGATAGTGGACGTTGGAGCCTTTGTTCAGCGCGACTTTCTTGCCCTTGAGGTCCTGCACCGACTGGATGGCCGAGCCTTTCGGCACGAGGATCGCCTCGCTGGTGGGCGCCGGGGGTTCGTAGGCGACATAGAGCAGGTCGGCGCCTGCGGCCTGGGCAAACACCGGAGGGGTTTCGCCGGTCACGCCAAAATCGATGGAGCCGACGTTCAAGCCTTCAAGCAATTGCGGGCCGCCGGGGAACTCCGTCCATTGCACGTCCACGCCTTGGGCCGCGAGGCGTTTTTCCAACGAACCCTTGGCCTTGAGCAGCACCAGGGTGCCGTACTTCTGGTAACCGATCCGCAAGGTCTCGGCTTGAGCCTGGGTGATGGCGCCGAAGGACACAGCCGCAGCAAACAGAGCGACCAGCCCGCGACGCAAAATGACAGTGCGCATGGCGCCTCTCCTTTTTGCTGTGGGGTTTTGGCTGCACCTGCTTGGCCGTTGACGGCTGAGTAAGGTGAGTTGAATCAGTGGTGTTCGGGGTCAAATGCTCCAGCGAGCACTCAATAAACGTTCGTTCAATACATGGGGGTCCAGCGGCCTCGGCCGACGGGCCATGGCGCTGTGAAACTGTTCAAGCGCTTCGTCCAGGCGCTGCTGCAAGGCCGGCGTCAATTGCGCTTGGGCGCTGCCTTCGCCGTAAGCGATCTGGCTGTCTTCGGCGAAAATCCCATGGAGCATTTCCTGGGCCTTGAGCGCCGACAGCACCGGCTTCAGGGCGTAGTCCACCGCCAACATGTGGGCGATGCTGCCGCCTGTCGCCATGGGCAACACCACCTTGTGGGCCAGGGCCCGCTCCGGCAGCAGATCAAGCACGGTCTTCAACGCACCGGAAAAAGACGCCTTGTAGACCGGCGTGGCGATCAGCAGCCCGTCCGCGTTTTCGATCTGCGCGAGCAAGTCCACCACCTTGGGACTGTCGAAGCGGGCATGGAGCAGATCCTCGGCGGGGAAATCACGCACCTGATAACTCACCACTTCCACACCGTGTTGCTGCAACCAACGTTGCGAGCGCTCCAACAGCACTCCAGAACGGGAGCGCTGGCTGGGACTGCCGCCGAGCGAGACAACCAACATGCCAACCATTCCTTAAAGTCTCTTGCGATTCGCAGTGGGCGATCTCGCGGTATGGAGCCAACCATAACAGCGCGGTTATATATCTTTAAATCATATTTATTCATTTAGTTATTCGATACAGAGATATGCATCCTGCTTTCCCCTGCGCAATAAAAGGCCGTCGAAACGGCCAAACCCTTTGGTACACAGAAATATCAACCTTGTGGGAGCGAGCTTGCTCGCGATGGCGTCGGACCTGCCAGCGTCAGTGACGATTGACACACCGCTTTCGCGAGCAAGCTCGCTCCCACAGGTTCCGGTCACCTCAGTTTTTGCATCAGCGGTTGGGCTGCGGCGTGAGGCGCAGGTACGGCTTCACTGCGCGGTAGCCCTTGGGAAAGCGCTGCTTGAGTTCTTCTTCATCCTTGAGCGACGGCACGATCACCACTTCATCACCGTCCTGCCAGTTGGCGGGCGTGGCAACTTTATAGTTGTCGGTCAGTTGCAACGAGTCGATCACTCGAAGGATTTCGTTGAAGTTGCGCCCGGTGCTGGCCGGGTAGGTGATGGTCAGGCGAATCTTCTTGTTCGGGTCGATCACGAACAATGAGCGCACGGTCAAGGTGTCGCTGGCGTTGGGATGGATCAGGTCGTACAGGTCGGACACCTTGCGGTCGGCATCGGCCAGGATCGGAAAATTGACCACGGCGTTCTGGGTTTCGTTGATGTCTTCGATCCATTTGTGGTGCGAGTCCACCGGGTCCACCGACAGGGCGATGGCCTTGACGCCGCGCTTGGCGAATTCATCCTTGAGCTTGGCGGTGAGACCCAGCTCGGTGGTGCACACCGGGGTGAAATCCGCCGGATGGGAGAACAGCACGCCCCAGCTGTCGCCGAGCCATTCGTGGAAGCGAATCTTGCCGGCGCTGGAATCCTGTTCGAAATCGGGGGCGATGTCGCCGAGTCTGAGGCTCATGATGGGGCTCCTTGGATGGTTTTTTGAGCCCAAACTGTGCACCGCTTTTCGTTGCTTTAAAAAGAATGAATACCCATTTATCTAGATCATTAGGAAATATAAAAAACTGTTCACTAGCGCCGTAACGCATACCGGCCCAAGATCATTCCCGAGGTTTCGAGAAGGCCTCGAGTTGCTGAAAAGAGGAGAAGGTTCGGGAAAGGCTACAGGGGTGGGCCGGACCCGAAACGCAAAAGCCCCGCCCGGCGTGATGCCGGGCGGGGCTTTTTTTGTTTTGGAGCTACATTACGGAAATTATTGACGCGATTTTGAGACGAGCGGCTAGGATAGGCAGCATGAACGCTCAAGCCTTGTTGACTCATTTGCAAAATCATCTGCCTGACCTATTGGCGGTTTACCTGTTCGGAAGCCACGCCCAGGGGACCGCCGGGCCTGACAGTGATGTCGATTTGGCTGTGCTGTTGTCAGGCACGGTGGACCCGGTGTCGTTGTGGCAACTTTCAGGCGATTTGGCGGACATCGCGGGCAGTCCGGTGGATCTGATTGATCTACGGGCGGCAACCACCGTCATGCAGTACCAGATCGTGACCCGAGGCCGAAGACTCTGGGCCAAAGATGTACAGGCAGGGTTGTTCGAGTGTTTCGTCCTCAGCGAAAAGACCGCTCTAGATGAGGCTCGCGCAGGATTGCTCAACGACATCCAGGAACAAGGCAGCGTGTATGGCCGATGACGTACTGATCAACAAGGCAGCGAGTATCGAGCGTTGCGTCGCCAGGGTGCGAGAAGAATATGAGAAGGACCCCGCTACCTTTGCTACAGATTTCACTCGCCAGGATTCGGCCGTCCTGAACATCCAGCGTGCCTGCGAAGCGGCGCTGGATATGGGGCAGCACCTGATTCGCCGTGAGCGATTGGGTGTCCCGCAAAGTGCCCGCGATACATTCGAGTTGCTTTTTCAAGGCGGCTGGATCGAAGAAGGCCTGGTGAAAAACCTGAAGAACATGGTGGGGTTCAGGAACATCGCGGTGCATGACGACCAGGCCCTTCAACTGCCGATCATGGTCGCGATCATCACTGGGCATCTGGATGATTTTCTGGCGTTCAGTGCGTTTATCCTGCGCAAGGACGCAGCGGAGCCAAAGGGATAAGGGCGAGATCCATCCGACATACCCGAAACGCAAAAGCCCCGCCCGGCGTGATGCCGGGCGGGGCTTTTTTTACTTCGCTACGTCTTACATGAAGTTGTAAGTGTAGTTGAAGATTACGCGAGTCTGATCCTGATCATCGCCAACACCGCTGCTGCGGTAGCTACCGTGACGCACAGTGGTGCCGAAGCCTTTCAACGCGCCCTGCTGGATGACGTAATCCACACGCATGTCGCGTTCCCACTCGGAATAATCGCTTCCAGTTGAGCTGGCGGTTTTGACGTCATCGCCGCGCAGGTAGGAAACCGAGGCCTTCAGGCCTGGAACGCCCAGGGAAGCGAAGTCATAGGAGTATTGACCGAAGGTGGTGTTTTCACCGGCACGGACAAACCCATTGATCATGCTGTCGGTGAACAGGTAGAAGCTTGCGCCACCGGCACCTTCAGGACGATTGTTGTCGTTAACCACGCTGCCCTGGTTCAGGTAGACAAAACCACCGTCATCACCGACTTGTTGGTGACCCAGCAAGAAAGCACTGCCGCCCAGGGTGTACGTGAACATCGCGCTCCAGGTCTTGTTGTCGACCTCGCCCGGGTTCTTGGCATAGCCACCGTTGTTGTTGAAGCGGTAGCCCAAGTCACCGTTACGGCCATCGGAGCTGCTGTCGAAGTAACGCAGGTCGGTCTTGAAGGATTGACCTTCGCTGATCGGGAAAACGTGTACCGCGCCCAGGAAGTGCTGCTTGTAGTAATCCTGCAGGTTGGCGTAGTAGTACTGCAAGGTCAGGTCCTTGGTGACCTTCCAGTCAGCACCGGCGTAACGGAACTGGTTGCTGTCCTGGGTACCGCCCGCCACTGCCAGGCCGGTGCTGTTGCTCGAAGCACGGCCCGTGGCGTGTTCCAACTGACCGGCGTTGAACGTGACGTTGTCGATTTCCTTGGAGGTGATGGTGCCACCTTCAAAGGTCTGCGGCAGCAGACGGCTGTCGTTGGCGACCAGGATCGGCAGGTTAGGCGCCAAGGCACCACCGAGGTGACCTTCGGTCTTGGAGAAGAGCGCCTTTACGTTACCGGACAAACGGCTCCAGTCATGGACAGCCGAACCATCGGTATCGGCTGGCATGTAGGAACCAGCGTTACGCCCTCTCCCACCATCGAGGCGAACACCAACCAGTGCCTGAGCGTCGATACCGAAACCCACGACACCTTGCGTGAAGCCAGACTTGTAGTCGAACTTCAGACCGGTGCCGGTCTCGCGCAGGTCTTCACTGCCCGTTTCATGGTTGTCGTTGTTGAAATACAACGTGCGAGAACTGACAGACGCCTTGCTGTCTTCGATAAAACCGGCGGCGCCTGCCTGCTGCGCCATTACCCCAAGGGCCACTGCCATGGCCAAGGTGGACTTCTTCATGCATCGCTCCTCTCGTTTTCTAATTCTTGTCTATCTTTGGCTCCGGATCGAACGCCCGGAATCCGCGGATGCGCGATTAGCGCCAGACCGTGACTGGCAAGTCAACCGTAACCCTTTCGGACTACGACCATGGTCTAACCCCGCGACACCGGCCCGAAGAATAAAGGATTCTTTATAAATCCAAAAAGAATTGTTTCAACAGTTTTCAGTGCGTTTTGACATATGAGTGCCATCACAGCGTCATCAAGCCGTGACAAGCCTTATCGGCGACGTAGGGGATAACTGAACGGTTATTCGTCGGGGTTTTTACCCAGCCCCGCGAATTCCTGGCGACGAGATATATTCCGCGCCTCCTGCGCCTTCGATCCTGCTCATGACAACTCGCGCATGCCGCGATCTTGACGCGTTCCAGACTAGCTGCTCATTGTCTGAAATCAAGAAGATCGCGGCGATGGGAGATTTCTGATGGCCGTTTACAAGGATTTTTCGAAGATCTTCGAATTGCGCTGGTAGTTGTACAGCGAAGCCCGCGCCGCTGGCAGGCGCTCGACGCTGCTGGGCTCGAAGCCCCTTTCGCGGAACCAGTGGGCGGTCCGGGTCGTCAGCACGAACAGCGTCTTGAGCCCCTGGGCACGGGCACGGGTTTCGATTCGCTCCAGCAGTTCATCACCGCGCCCGCCATGGCGGTACTCCGGATTGACCGCCAGGCAGGCCAGCTCACCCGCGTCCGAATCGGCGATCTGGTACAGCGCCGCGCAGGCAATGATCATGCCCTCGCGCTCGACCACGCTGAACTGTTCGATCTCACGCTCCAGCACTTCACGGGAACGACGCACCAGGATCCCCTGCTCCTCCAGCGGGCTGATGAGGTCCAGCAAGCCACCGACGTCCTCGATGGCTGCTTCGCGCACCACCTCGAACTGCTCCTGGGCCACCAGCGTGCCGCTGCCATCGCGGGTGAACAACTCGGCCAACAGCGCACCGTTCTCGGCATAGCTGACGATGTGGCTGCGCGCGACGCCACCACGGCAAGCCTGGGCCGCGGCGTCGAGCAGTTCGGCCTGGTAGTCGCTGCCCAGTCGCTGCATGTGGGCCGGAACCTGCTGCGGACGCAACTCGCGAACCAGGCGTCCATGCTCATCGATCAGCCCCTGTTCGGCGCCGAAAAGCAGCAACTTGTCAGCCGCCAGGTCAATGGCCGCCCGGGTGGCGACATCCTCGCAGGCCAGGTTGAAGATTTCCCCCGTGGGCGAATAGCCCAGCGGCGACAACAGCACGATGGAGCGCTCGTCCAGCAGGCGGTTGATGCCCTTGCGATCGACCCGGCGTACTTCGCCGGTGTGGTGATAATCAACGCCTTCAAGGACGCCGATCGGCCGTGCGGTGACCAGGTTGCCGCTGGCGACCCGCAGCCGCGAGCCCTGCATGGGCGAAGACGCCATGTCCATGGACAGGCGCGCCTCGATGGCGATGCGCAGTTGGCCGACCGCATCGATCACGCACTCCAGGGTCGCGGCATCGGTGATGCGCATGCCGTGGTGATAATGAGGTGTCAGGCCCTGTGCCGCGAGGCGAGTCTCGATCTGCGGGCGCGAACCATGGACCAGCACCAGGCGCACGCCGAGGCTGTGCAGCAACACCAGGTCATGAACGATGTTGCCGAAGTTGGGGTGTTCAACCCCATCTCCGGGCAGCATGACGACGAAGGTGCAATCACGGTGGGCATTGATATAGGGCGAAGCGTGGCGAAGCCAATTGACGTATTCGGGCATGAACCTGACCTGTAATAAATAACAGCCGAAAAAAGACGAAACAGAACGCACAGCGGGCTGGTGGTTATCGTCGGAACAGGCTTGGCGACACGCGCGCTCTCCTCATGTGATGAATACGGGCCCGCAAGGGGGCAATTTAACCGGCCGTGGCCGGCGTCAGGCAGTAGTGCCCAATCAACTGACGGAGCAATTGCACGGTAGGCTGCAAACGTGACATTTCAAGGTATTCGCCCGGCTGGTGGGCACAGGCGATGTCGCCAGGGCCGAGCACCAGGGTTTCGCAGCCAAGGCGCTGAAGATAAGGCGCTTCGGTGCCGAACGCCACTGCTTCGGCACGATGGCCGGTAAGCCGTTCGGCCACGCGCACCAGTTCGGCATCCTCGACCTGCTCGAATGGCGGCACTTCGGGGAACAGCGGCGCATAGTCGATCTTCACTTGGTGTCGCTCGGCAATCGGGTCGAGCTTCTGCTGGATCGCGGCCCGCAGCACTTGCGGATCCATGCCGGGCAAGGGCCGCAAATCGAATTCCATGGAACACTGGCCGCAGATCCGGTTGGGGTTGTCGCCACCGTGAATGCAGCCGAAATTCAGGGTCGGTTGCGGCACGGTGAATTGCGGATTGCGGAATTCACGCTGCCATTGCAGGCGCAGGCCACGCAGCTCGCCCATGGCGTCATGCATCGCTTCGAGGGCGCTGTGGCCCAGGCTCGGATCGGAGGAATGGCCACTGCGCCCGAGGATGTCGATGCGTTCCATCATCACGCCTTTATGCAGGCGGATCGGCCGCAGGCCGGTGGGTTCGCCAATCACCGCGGCACGCCCCAACGGCCGCCCGGCGTCGGCCAAGGCGCGGGCGCCAGACATGGAGCTTTCTTCGTCGCAGGTGGCGAGGATCAACAGCGGCTGCTTGAACGGTTGGTCCAGCAGCGGCTTGACTGCTTCGATGGCCAAGGCGAAAAATCCCTTCATGTCACAACTGCCCAGGCCCACCCAACGACCGTCGACTTCGGTGAGCTTCAGCGGATCGGTCTGCCACAACGCACCGTCGAACGGCACCGTGTCGCTGTGGCCAGCCAGCACCAGCCCGCCAGGGCCTGTGCCGAAGCTGGCCAACAGATTGAATTTGCCCGGGCTCACCTGCTGGATATCACAGGAGAACCCAAGCTCGGTTAGCCAGCCCGCCAGCAGCTCGATCACCGCACGGTTGGACTGGTCCAGCTTTGGCTGGGTACAACTGACCGAAGGGGCGGCGATCAGGGCAGCGAACTGATCTTTCATGGACGGCAAAGGCATCGCTGGCTCCGGGGCATACAAATTGGAGTCCATCATAGAACCATCGACAGCGAGTGTCCTGTCTTACCCATACGTTCTTTTTTGACGAGTGGCTGTTGTCGTCACGCAAGGCGCCGCGACGAGTCATAGCCCGCTATGGCGAGGAGCGGCAACGCAGCATGACGGCAACAGACACCGTCAAAAAGAACGTATGGGTGAGACAGGACACTCTTATACCGTCGCGACACGTAGGACGGATGAGTCCTGTACACTGCACGACCTTGGCAGCCACACCTCCCCCCGGCTGCGCACCCGATCCCTGGATTTTCCGGCCATGCAGAAAGAAACCGAAATCAAACTCCGCGTCAGCCGCGAGACCCTGGCAGCCTTGCGTGAGCATCCGCTGCTGAAAAAACGCAACAAGAGTGGCTGGGAACGCCACGAACTGATGAACCAGTACTTCGACACGCCGGAGCGTGACCTCGCCCGGGCCAAGGTCGCCCTGCGCCTGCGCCGCGACGGTGAAGAAGTAATCCAGACCCTCAAGACCCGTGGCCAGAGCGTCGCCGGCCTGTCCGAACGCAACGAGTACGACTGGCACCTGCCCAAGGCCAAGCTGGACCTGAAGAAACTCGAGGGCGAATGCTGGCCCGAGGCACTGGCCGAACTGGACAAGAAAACCCTCAAGGCGATCTTCACCACCGACTTCGTCCGCGAACGCGCCGAAATCGCCTGGGGCCGTGGCAAGAGCAAAGTGGTCATCGAGGCCGCGCTGGACCTGGGCCACGTCGTGGTCGGCAAGCAGAAGGAAGAAATCTGCGAGCTGGAGCTGGAGCTGCGCGAAGGCGAACCCGCCGCGCTGCTGGAGCTGGCCGCCGAGCTGGCCGCGACCCTGCCCTTGATGCCCTGCGATATCAGCAAGGCCGAACGGGGCTATCGCCTGCACGACGCGGGCAGCTATGCCCTGAGCCTTCCGGCCCCGCAACTGACTGTCGAAACTCCGCTGGACGACGCGTTCGCCGCCTTGAGCTGGCACTTGCTGGGCAGCAGCCAGCGGCTGGCCGAGCAATACCGTTTCAATGGCCATTGGCGCCTGCTGCAGGACTGGGTGGACAACCTCGCCGAACTGCGTGCGCTGCTCAGCAGCCTCGGCCAGGCCGCGCCGCGTCAATCAACTCATGATCTGCGCGTTGCCCTGGACGCGCTGCTGGAAGACTGGCGCCCACTGGTCCAGGCCGGCATCGAAGACGAAGACGTGCGCAAGGCGGCCCCGGAACAGTTCCTCGAAGAACTGCAAGACCCGCGCTGGGGCCTGTTCTCCCTCGAAGCCTCGCGCTGGCTGCTGGCCCGTAGCTGGGCCGCCGACCGCAACACCCGTGGCAACCGCCAGGGCGCGGCGCAACTGGGCAGTTGGTTGCCGCGCCTGTTGAGCGAAGAAGCCTCGTCTTTGCAGCTGCAACGCTACCAGCAACAGCCGGAAGACCTGGCCGAGCAATTGCCACGCATCGAACGGATCCAGGCCTGGCTGCACCATGCCCGCCACGTCCTCGACATTCCGGAAATGGACCGTCTCTACGGTGAATTGAACAAGCTGGCGCAACTGGCCAACGAACCGATCACCGACGAGCTTCTGGATGCGCGCAAGCAGCAGGCGATCGCGGTGTATCAGAATCGGGCGTGGAAGACTTTGTTGCGCCTGTAAGATCGCCATCGCGAGCAAGCTCGCTCCCACAACGGTCCAGCGTTGCACACAGATCTTGTGGCCGCTGAAGATCAACCGTGGGAGCGAGCTTGCTCGCGATGAGGCCAGCCCAAACATCGCAAAAACAAGCTCAGCGCACCACCGGCAAACTCGTCGTCGACTTGATCTCCGACAGCGCCACGATCGAGTTCACCTCCTGGATCCCCGGCACCATCGACAGCTTCTCGAAGAAGAACCGCTCATACGCCTCGATGTCCGCCGTGACGATACGCAGCAGAAAGTCCACCGCCCCCATCAGCACATAGCACTCCAGGACTTCGGGAAAGCCGCGGATCGCCTCGGTGAACTCGGTGAAGTTCGAACGACCGTGGGCGTTGAGCTTCACTTCGGCGAATATCTGCGTGTTCAGGCCGATTTTCTTGCGATCCAGCAATGTCACCTGTCCCCGAATGATGCCCTCCTCCTTCATCCGCTGGATCCGTCGCCAGCACGGCGATTGGGACAAACCTACCTGCTCGGCAATCTGCGCGCTGGACAGCGAAGCGTCCTCTTGCAGCAGTGCGAGTATCCTGCGGTCGTAGCTGTCCAGCTCGCTATGCATAAATAAACCTTTAATAAGCCAGATATTGATTGGAGTAATTCGCCAGAACAGCATAAAGGCATATCTTAGATAAGAAATACCTCGGGACGCATGTAAATATTTCTCCGCATACCCAGGAGATGTTCCATGCCCTCATTCGAATCCACCGCCACGCCCCCACTGCGCGCCGACGTCTGGCACACCGCCAATCCTCATCGTCGCGTCGAATATCAAGTGCTGGGCGAGGCCGAGCCGGACCTGCCTTGCCGGGTGCTCAACCTGTTCGCCTTGCAGGGCCTGACACCCGATAAAATCCATATGGAGCGCCACCATGATCAACTGTCCATGGAGGTCCTCATGGGCGGGCTGAGCTGGCACCGTGCCCAGGTGATCGCGGAAAAATTACGTAACTTGATCAGCGTGAGTTCGGTAGACATGCAAGACGTTGAAATTGCACGGGCTGGATCGGTCCAGGCAGTGAATTGAGATCGCTGCGGCAAGAATTCGAAACTCATTGGTCGGGTAGTGGCCCAACGGTACATAGCGTCGCGACTATTCTTTTGCAGACCAGGCCAAGACATCGAGGTGTCTGTATCGCGGCTTTGCTGCAATTGTCCAATAGGAATTCGAACGCTCATGTCCACCAAACACGCCACTCAGGACCGCTGGCTGGACCTTAACGATCTGCTGCGCCAACTGGTCGCCCAAGGCATCATCAGCCAGGATTCAGCGGAAACCGCACTCAATGCGCGTCGGCGCCACACCGCCAACAGCCAGTTGCACCCGCTTGAATTCATTGCCAACCAGCACCTGGACGACCTGAGCCGTCCCGGCAAGCGCCTGGATCTGGAGAACCTGACGCTATGGCTGGCCGAGCAGGCCGACCAACCCTACATGCGCATCGACCCGTTGAAGATCAACGTGGCAGCCGTTACGCCCCTGATGTCCTACGCCTTTGCACAGCGCCACAAGATCCTCGCCGTGGCGGTCGATCGCGACGCGGTCACCGTTGCCAGCGCCCAGCCTTACGTCAGCAGTTGGGAAGCGGACCTGACCCACGTGCTCAAGTTGCCGGTCAAGCGGGTGGTCGCCAACCCGGTGGATATCCAGCGCCTCAGCGTGGAATTCTACCGCCTGGCCAAGTCGGTCAGCGGTGCTACCACGGTCGAGCAGCAACCGAGCAACCTGAGCAACTTCGAACAACTGCTCAATCTCGGCGCCAGCGACCAGGAACCGGACGCCAACGACGCCCATATCGTCAATATCGTCGACTGGCTGTTCCAGTACGCCTTCCAGCAGCGCGCCAGTGATATCCACATCGAACCCCGCCGCGAGCAGGGCACCGTGCGCTTTCGCATCGACGGCGTGCTGCACACCGTCTACCAGTTCCCGCCGCAGGTGACGATGGCGATCATCAGTCGCCTCAAGAGCCTGGGTCGGATGAACGTCGCGGAAAAGCGCAAGCCCCAGGACGGACGCGTCAAGACCAAGACCCCGGACGGCGGCGAAGTGGAGTTGCGGCTGTCGACCTTGCCCACGGCATTCGGCGAAAAAATGGTCATGCGGATCTTCGACCCGGAAGTGCTGCTCAAGGATTTCGACCAACTCGGTTTTTCCGCCGACGACCTGCGCCGCTGGCAGGACATGACGCGCCAGCCCAACGGCATCATCCTGGTCACGGGGCCTACCGGGTCCGGCAAGACCACGACCCTCTACACCACGCTCAAGAAGCTGGCGACACCGGAAGTGAACCTCTGCACCATCGAAGATCCGATTGAAATGGTCGAGTCGTCCTTCAACCAGATGCAGGTCCAGCACAATATCGAGCTGTCGTTTGCCGCCGGCGTCCGCGCACTGATGCGACAGGACCCGGACATCATCATGATCGGCGAGATCCGCGACCTGGAAACCGCCGAGATGGCGATCCAGGCAGCGCTCACCGGACACCTTGTGCTCTCGACCCTGCACACCAACGATGCGCCGAGCGCCATCAGCCGCCTGCTGGAGCTTGGCGTGCCGCATTACCTGATCAAGGCCACGGTCCTCGGGGTCATGGCCCAGCGCCTGGTACGTACGCTGTGCCCGCATTGCAAGGCGCCGTTGGCCCTGGACGAAGACGACTGGCAAACCCTGACGCGCCCCTGGCAGGCACCCTTGCCCACCAATGCCCAACGGGCGGTCGGTTGCTCGGAGTGCCGTGACACCGGCTATCGCGGGCGTGCCGGGGTCTACGAAATCATGCAATTGAGCGACAGCGTCAAAGGCTTGATCCACCCCGACACCGATTTGCTGGCCGTACGCCGCCAGGCGTTCAAGGAAGGCATGCGCAGCCTGCGGCTCTCGGGCGCGCAAAAGGTTGCGGCGGGCTTGACCACCGTCGAGGAAGTATTGCGGGTAACGCCACAGAGCGAGCAGAAGTAGGCACCATCCGGCTCAAGAGGCAGAAATATCCCACAAACAAACCGGAACGGACCGTAGCGAAGATAATGACCGCTTGCCCTACACTCAGGGTTCGCTGGTCCATTTCAATTCGCACAGGGAACCGTCATGCAGATCGGTAGCGTACTTTTACTGTTCATCGGCCTCGTGGTCGCCATCCTGTTCATGGGGTTCAAGGTTGTGCCCCAGGGCTACCAATGGACCGTCGAGCGCTTTGGCCGTTACACCAATACGCTCAAGCCCGGCCTGAACATCATCA
The DNA here is from genome assembly GCF_023516725.1 of Pseudomonas sp. T1.Ur. Classification (NCBI taxonomy): domain Bacteria; kingdom Pseudomonadati; phylum Pseudomonadota; class Gammaproteobacteria; order Pseudomonadales; family Pseudomonadaceae; genus Pseudomonas; species Pseudomonas sp. T1.Ur. The sequence goes on along the minus strand of NZ_JAMGSN010000001.1, from coordinate 5,931,972 downwards.
TTCCGGTGATGGACCGCATCGGGCGCAAGATCAACGTCATGGAAAGCGTGCTGGATATTCCACCCCAGGAAGTCATTACCGCCGACAACGCGACGGTACAGATCGACGCCGTGTGTTTCTTCCAGGTCGTCAACACAGCCCAGGCCGCCTACGAGGTCAACAACCTCGAACACGCCATCCGCAACCTGTTGCAGACCAACATCCGCACGGTGCTGGGGTCCATGGAACTGGACGCCATGCTCAGCCAACGCGACGGCATCAACGAAAAACTGCTGCGCACCGTGGATGAGGCCACGGCGCCGTGGGGCATCAAGATCACCCGGATCGAGATCAAGGACATCAGCCCACCGGCCGACCTGATGGCCGCCATGTCCGGGCAGATGAAAGCCGAACGGATCAAGCGAGCCCAGATCCTCGAAGCGGAAGGCCTGCGAGCGTCGGCCATTCTTACCGCCGAAGGCAAGAAACAGGCGCAAATCCTCGAGGCCGAAGGCAGTCGGCAGGCCGCGTTCCTGGAGTCGGAAGCCCGCGAACGCCAGGCGCAAGCCGAAGCCCTGGCCACCCAGGTGGTGTCCCAGGCAATCGCCGACGGTAACGTCCAGGCCGTGAACTACTTCGTTGCGCAAAAATACATCGATGCCCTCGGCAAACTTGCCTCGGCCAACAACAGCAAGGTGATCCTGATGCCGCTGGAGGCCAGCCAGGTCATTGGCGCCGTCGGCGGCATCGGCGAGATCGTCAAGGCTACCTTCGACAGCAAGAAAGCCTGAGGCGCGCGTATGTGGGGTTTCCTGCAACAGATGTCGTATTGGGACTGGCTGGCGCTGGGCGTCATCCTGCTGATCCTGGAAGTGTTCGGCGCCGGCGGATATCTGCTCTGGATCGGCATGGCCGCCGCTGCGGTCGGTGTGCTGGCCTTCATCCTCCCGCAGATGGCGTGGGAGATGCAGTTCCTGCTGTTCGGCCTGTTCGCCATCGCGACAGCCCTGTATTGGTGGCGACGCCAGCGCAGCGCCGTGCGCCAGAGCGATCAGCCACACCTGAACCTGCGCGGACAGGAACTGATCGGCAAGGTCTTTCAGGTCCACGAGGCAATCGTCGATGGGCGGGGCAAGATCAAGGTGGCCGACGGCGTGTGGTTGGCGAAGGGACCCGATTCGCCTGTTGGCGCCCGGGTCAGGGTGGTGACGCAGGAGGGGACGGTGCTAACGGTTGAACGGGCGGAGTGACGCGTCATGGAACTGAATCGAGCCCTCGACAATCCAACGTCATAGTTAACCCAGTGGAGTCACCTATCATGCGTCTCAAACTTGCTGTCGCGACCCTAGCCTTGCTTTCTCTTCCTGTGGGCTCGGCAATGGCCGACACGTTTTGGCGTAACGTCATCTCGTCCGGTGCAACCACCGGATCCACCTACCTGACCTTCAAGGATAACAAGCTGATCGTCGCCGCCCAGGACGACGCCGGCAGCTTCGTCGCCAGTGACGGCAGCATCCGTGGCCCTTACCTGGAAGCCGCGATGCAGAAAGTCCGTGCCGACAACCCAGGCCTGCAGGCCACCGACATGGAACTGGCCAACGCGATCCTGGCGAAGAACGCCGTCGCCCAGCATTGATTCCCGGCCAATAAAAATGCCGCTCGATTGAGCGGCATTTTTTTGCCTGGAAAATCTTTCGGGGCTCCCACAGGTAACAGGCGTTATTCGCCGATAGCAGCCTTGTAGCCCGTCGCATCAAGCAAGTTGGCCAGGTCAGCCTCAGCATTGGACGGCTTGACCTTGAAAATCCACGAGGCATAAGGCGTGTCGTTCAATGCTTCCGGCTCGCTGCCCAGGGCTTCGTTGACTTCGACGACTTCACCTGCCACGGGCGAATAGATGTCCGAGGCAGCCTTTACCGACTCCACCACACCCGCTGTATCACCGGCCACGAACACCTTGCCAATTTCCGGCAACTCGACAAACACCACATCGCCCAAGGCTTCTTGCGCGTGATCGCTGATGCCCACGGTGACAGTACCGTCGGCTTCCAGGCGCGCCCACTCATGGCTTTCGGCGAAACGCAGTTCGGCAGGGATATCACTCATATTCTGTGTCCTCAAGAGAAGTGTCAGCGGCCGGCGGCCCGCCGTAAAAAGGTTAGATCAGGGTTTTGCCATAGCGGACGAAGGTCGGCTTGACCACCCGTACCGGGTACCACTTGCCACGAATTTCCACCTCGGCACGGTCGGCGGTGGCCATTGGGACACGAGCCAAGGCAATTGACTTGCTAAGCGTAGGAGAAAAACTACCACTGGTGATCTCCCCTTCGCCAACATCTGCGATTCGAACCACTTGATGGGCGCGCAAGACTCCGCGTTCTTCAAGCACCAACCCCACCAATTTGTGCCGCACGCCCGCAGCGAGTTCGGCTTCCAGCGCTTCGCGGCCGATGAATTGGCGACTGGCCGGCTCCCAGGCGATGCTCCAGGCCATGTTCGAAGCCAAGGGCGAAACATCCTGGTGGATGTCCTGGCCATAGAGGTTCATACCAGCTTCCAGGCGCAGGGTGTCGCGGGCGCCAAGGCCAATGGGTGAGATACCGGCGCCCACCAGGTCGTTGAAAAAGCTTGGGGCTTCATGGGCCGGAAGAACGATTTCCAGACCGTCTTCTCCGGTATAGCCGGTACGAGCGATGAACCAGTCACCGTCGGCGCGACCTTCGAAAGGCTTGAGTTGCTGGATCAATTGGCCGCGAGATTGCGTGACCAGTTCAGCGATCTTGTGCCGGGCGTGAGGCCCCTGGATCGCCAGCATCGCCAGTTCTGGACGCTCATGCAGTTGCACGTCGTAATCGCCGAGCTGCGCCTGCATCCAGGCCAGGTCCTGATCGCGGGTCGAAGCGTTGAAGACCAACCGATAGCCGTCCTCGACCCGGTAGATGATCATGTCATCGACAATGCCGCCCTGCTCATTGAGCATGGCGCTGTACAGCGCACGGCCCGCGTCCTGCAAGCGATCGACATCGTTGGCCAGCAAGCGCTGCAACCAGGCTTTGGCTTGGGGACCGGCAACGTCGATCACGGTCATGTGGGATACATCGAACACACCGCAATCGCGACGCACCTGATGGTGCTCTTCAACTTGCGAGCCATAGTGCAAAGGCATATCCCAACCGCCAAAATCGACCATCTTCGCACCGAGGGCGAGATGAAGGTCATACAGAGGCGTACGCTGTCCCATGGGTTTCTCCTTCCGGGCTTGGCGAAGGTGCGGACGGGCACTGCACAGCACGAGCATCTGAAAAGAAGAGTTTTCTGACGCTCCCAGCTACCCGGTCCGACAGACGGACCGCACCGAATGCCGCGCATTGTATCCGCATGATGTAGGACTGACACCTAGGAGGACGCTCAATAGTTGAGATCGCCTGCTAGGGGTTTCGATGGGCCGAACGTCGTATCAATCCGATGACCGGTAACAGCCCTACCAACACCAGCGTCAATGCCGGCAACGCCGCCCTGGCCCATTCTCCCTCACTGGTCATTTCAAAGATCCGCACCGCCAGGGTGTCCCAACCGAACGGGCGCATCAGCAAGGTCGCCGGCATTTCCTTGAGCACATCGACGAATACCAGCAGCGCCGCACTCAGGGTGCCCGGCAACAGCAACGGCAGATACACCTTGAAAAACAATCGTGGTCCACTGACGCCGAGGCTTCGGGCGGCCTCGGGCAAGGACGGACGAATTCGCGCCAGGCTGCTTTCCAATGGACCGTAGGCCACCGCCAGGAAACGCACCAGGTACGCCAACACCAGAGCCGAAAGACTGCCCAGCAGCAGCGGTTTGCCCGCACCGCCGAACAGGTTCGACAGCGGAATGACCCACTCACGGTCCAGATAGCTGAACGCAAGCATGATCGAGACCGCCAGCACCGAGCCCGGCAACGCATAGCCCAGGTTCGCCAGGCCGACACCGGCACGGATGGAGCGGGTCGGCGCCAGTCGTCGGGCAAAGGCCAGCAGCAAGGCGACACATACAGTAACCAGCGCAGCCAAGCCGCCCAGGTAAAGGGTATGGACGATCAGCCCGGCATAACGCTCGTCCAGGTCGAAACGACCGCGTTGCCAGAACCACACCACCAGTTGCAGCACCGGAATGACAAAAGCGCAGGCAAACACCAGGAAACACCAACCGCTGGCCGCTAACGCCTTGAGCCCTTGCAGAGGGTAAAGCGCCTTGACCCGAGGTCGCTCGTTGCCGGCTCGCAGGGCACCCCGGGCACGGCGTTCACCGTAGAGCACCATTATCACCGCCAACAGCAGGAGACTGGCCAACTGGGCCGCACTGGAAAGGCTGAAAAAGCCATACCAGGTCTTGTAGATCGCCGTGGTGAACGTGTCGAAATTGAACACCGACACCGCGCCGAAGTCCGCCAGGGTTTCCATCAAGGCCAGCGCCACGCCCGCGCCGATTGCCGGCCGCGCCATCGGCAGCGCCACGCGCCAGAACGCTTGCCATGGCGACTGTCCCAGCGCCCGGGCCGCTTCCATCAGTCCTTTGCCCTGGGCCAGGAAGGCGCCTCGGGCGAGCAGATAGACATAGGGGTAGAACACCAGGACCAGAACCAGGATCACCCCGCCAGTGGAGCGTACCCGGGGCAGGCGCAGACCGCTGCCGAACCATTCACGCATCAGCGTCTGCACGGGGCCGGCAAAATCCAGCAGGCCGACAAAGACAAACGCCAGGACATAGGCAGGAATCGCGAACGGCAGCATCAACGCCCAGTCGAGCCAGCGCCGGCCGGGAAACTCACAAAGACTTGTGAGCCAGGCCAGGCTGACGCCCAACAGCGTTACGCCGACGCCCACGCCAAGGATCAGCGTCAAGGTATTGCCCAACAGGCGCGGCATCTGGGTTTCCCAAAGATGGGACCAGATCTGCTGGTCGATGCTTTGCCAGGACAGCAGCAGCACGCTCAAGGGCAGCAGGACCAACGCAGCGACCGCGAAGACCAGGGGATACCAGCGGCGTTGGGCGGGGTGGGCCAAGGAAAGTTCTCGTTAGGCAAACAGTAACGTGGCGAGGGAGCTTGCTTCCGCTGGGCTCTGTAGGAGCTGGCGAAGCCTGCGATCTTTTGATCTTTTGATCTTTTGATCTTTTGATCTTTTGATCTTTTGATCTTTTGATCTTTTGATCTTTCGCTTGAAACTCAAGGGGCTGGGGAAAAGATCGCAGCCTCGTTGCACTCGACAGCTCCTACCAGCTCCTACCAGCTCCTACCAGTCCCTGCCAGCTCCTACAGGCCTGGTGGGAGCAAGCCCCCCCTCGCTCAATTCCAGCCAGCACGATCCATCATGCGAATGGCTTCGGCCTGGCGCTTGCCCGCCACTTCCACCGGCAAGGTGTCGGCCTTGAACGTGCCCCACGCGGCGACTTCCTTGGAGGGTTGCACTTTCGGGTTCGCCGGGAATTCCTGGTTGATGTCGGCAAAGATGCTTTGTGCTTCTGGCGTGGTCATCCACTCCACAAGCTTCTTCGCGGCGTCTGCATGCGGAGCGTGCTGGGTCAAGCCAATGCCCGACAGGTTGATGTGCACGCCGCGATCGGCCTGGTTCGGCCAGAACAGCTTCACTTTCAAATCGGGTTTCTGCTGGTGCAGGCGACCGTAGTAATAGGTATTGACGATGCCGACGTCGCATTGACCCGCGTTGATCGCTTCCAGCAGCGCGGTGTCGTCGGAGAACACGTCGGTGGACAGGTTCCTCACCCAGCCCTTGAGGATTTCCTCGGTTTTTTCCGCCCCGTGGGTTTCGATCAGGGTCGCGGTCAGGGACTGGTTGTAGACCTTCTTCGACGTCCGCAGGCACAAGCGGCCTTCCCATTCCTTGCCCGCCAGGGCCTCATAAGTGGTCAACTCGCCCGGTTTGACCCGGTCAGTGGAATAGGCAATGGTCCGCGCCCGCAGGCTCAGGCCTGTCCAGGCGTGGGAAGAGGCGCGGTATTGAGGCGGGATGTTGGCGTCGATGACCGGCGAGGTGAAGGGCTGGAGAATGCCCATCTGCTCGGCTTGCCACAGGTTGCCGGCATCCACGGTGAGCAGCAGGTCGGCGGTGGCGTTTGCGCCTTCGGCCTTGATCCGCTGCATCAGCGGCGCTTCCTTGTCGGTGATGAACTTCACCGCCACGCCGGTCTTTTTGGTGTACGCGTCGAAAACCGGTTTGATCAACTCATCGATGCGCGAGGAATAGACCACCACCTCATCGGCGGCTTGAGCGGCGGTAGTGCCGATCAGGGCCAAGGCGAGGACGGACAGCAGGCGTTTGGTTGCCGACATGGGAGCGGTCTCTGATTTGTGAACGAGCGCAAATGATAAGGACTCACATTTGGCAGCTCAATCGAACAGTTGCCGGACACATTTCCAAATGTTGCATAGCGGGGATGGTTCCGCCCTTTTCGCGAGCAGGCTCGCGCCCACATTGACCTGTTTCAACCTGACCCTATGGGGAGGGGTCTCAAGCCTTGGCCAACTCCGGCAAATCCCCGATCAACCCCAGCGCCTCGCGCACGAACAATGCCTTGGCCTCAGGCATCTGATCCACCAGTTTCAATCCGGTATTGCGCAACCAGCGCACCGGCAGCGGATCCGCCTGGAACAACCGCTCGAAGCCCTCCATCGCCGCCATCAGCGCCAGGTTGTGAGGCATGCGCCTGCGTTCGTAGCGGCTCAATACTTTCACGTCCGCCAACCGCTCACCGCGCCCCGCCGCCTGCAATAGCACTTCGGCCAGCATGGCGGCGTCAAGGAAGCCGAGGTTCACCCCCTGCCCGGCCAACGGATGGATCGTATGGGCCGCGTCGCCAATCAGTGCCAGCCCCTCGGCCACGTAGCGCTTGGCGTGGCGTTGGCGCAGCGGCACGCACAGGCGCGGGTCGGCATCGACTATCGTGCCGAGCTGACCTTCGAAGGCGCGCTCCAGTTCGTTGCGGAATCCAGCGTCATCGAGCGCCATCAAGCGCTGCGCCTCGCCGGGGGTCGTGGACCAGACGATCGAACACCAATCCTGCTGGCCGTCGCGCGCAAGCGGCAGGAAGGCCAGCGGGCCGTTGTCGGTAAAACGTTGCCAGGCCGTCAGTCGATGAGGCTTGGCGGTGCGCACGCTGGTCACGATGGCGTGGTGCAGATAATCCCATTCACGCGTGGCGACACCTGTCAGGCGACGCACGGCAGAATTCGCGCCGTCGGCAGCGATCACCAGCGGTGCCCGCAAGGTTCGGCCGTCAGCGAGAGTAAGCAGCCAGTCATCACCGGAGCGGCGCATCTGCTCCAGACGCGCATTGGCCAGCAAGCCCAGGTCGCAGTCGTGCAACCTGTCCAGCAAGGCATCCTGCACGACGCGGTTCTCGACGATATGCCCCAGCACTTCGGCATGCAGGCTGGCGGCAGAAAAATGAATCTGCCCGGTGCCGCTGCCATCCCAGACGTGCATGTCGGTGTACAGGCTGGCGCGCCGTCCGGTGATGCCGTCCCAGACGCCAAGGCGTTCGAGAATCCGCTGGCTGGCCGCCGACAAGGCGCTGACCCTCGGTTCGAAGCAAGCCTGTGGATCAAAGGGCTTGACGCTCATCGGGCTGCCGTCGAGCAACAGCACTTGCAGGCCACTGCCCTGCAACGCCAGCGCCAGGGCGCTGCCGACCATACCGGCGCCGACAATCAGCAGATCTGCACGCAATTCCATGCTTTAAGCCTGTGTAGCTGGCGACATGAGCCGCCCGTGAAAAAAATGCCCCGGCTCACGCATCGGGACGGGTTCCCAGGCCCATGGCCTGGCGAGCGAACCAGCGTTTGGCCGGCGGCAACAGATCAAGGCCCAACAGGCCCAGATTGCGACCCACGGACACCAACGGCAGATCGCTGGCGAACAAGCGCGTCACCTGGTCCGAGAATCCCACGGTCAGGGCCTGGTCCATCCGCTGGCGCTCACGATAGGCCTGCAGCACGGCGAAATCACCAGGCGTGCTGTCGCTTTCCAGCAACGCATCGGCCAGGGCTTGCGCATCGCGCAGGGACAGGTTGAACCCCTGCCCGGCGATCGGGTGCAGGCTATGGGCGGCATTGCCCAGGATCACCAGGTGCGGACGGACCTGTTCTTCAGCCTCCACCAGCGCCAACGGATAGAGGTGCCGCGCGCCGACCTGCTTGAGTGCGCCCAACCGATAGCCAAACACCTCCTGCAATTCACCGAGGAAGCTGCGCTCGTCCAATGCCGCCAGGCGTTGCGCATCCATCCCCTGCCGGGTCCAGACCAACGCACAGCGATTCTCCGGGAGCGGCAACAGGGCCATCGGACCGTCATCGGTAAACCGTTCGAACGCCATGCCGTTATGGGCTTCGCCCGGTGTGACATTGGCGATCAACGCGCTCTGGTCATAAGGTCGGTTGCGCACACCGACACCCAACTGCTCCCGCAGGCCGGAACGACCACCGTCGGCGAGCACCGCCAGGTCGCACTCGAGAACGGTTTCGTCGTCGAGGGTCAGGCGATAACCCTCGACTTGCGGCTCCATCCGAGTGACCTGCGCAGGGCACCGCCAGCTGACGACCTCCTTGTCCAGGCCTTGCCACAGGCACTGGCCGAGCCAGGCATTTTCCACGACGTAGCCGAGGGCCGGCACGCCCTCTTCCATCGCGGACAGCCGCGCCGTGGAAAACCGCCCGCGGTCGGACACGTGGATCTGCTTGATCGGCTCGGCGCGGCGGGAAATCTCCTGCCACAGGCCCAAGCGTTGATAGATCTGCCGGGCGCCGAATGACAGCGCCGAGGACCGCGCGTCATAGCTCGGCTGCCAGGTATCGCCTGGCGCAAAGGGCTCGATCAGCATGATCTTCCAGCCTCGCGCCTTTGCACCGGCCTGCAACGCGAGCGCAAGGCTCGCGCCGACCAGGCCGCCGCCGACGATTGCCACATTGACCCGGCTCATGCTGCCTGGGTCCGTGCAGCGGCCATCAGGGCCTCGATGTCTGCGACCGTTCTGGGCAAGCCACGGGTCAGGACTTCACAACCGGTCTTGGTCACTACCACGTCATCCTCGATGCGCACGCCAATGCCGCGCCATTTTTTCGCTACGCCGCGGTTGTCCGGCGAGATATAGATGCCCGGCTCCACCGTCAACGTCATGCCTGCTTCCAATACCCGCCATTCGCCACCGACGCGGTATTCGCCCACATCATGCACATCCATGCCCAGCCAATGGCCGGCGCGATGCATGTAGAACGCCCGATAGGCTTCGCTGGCAATCAACTCATCCACGTCGCCCTCAAGCAAGCCCAGGCGCACCAGCCCTTCGGTAATGACCCGGACCGTCGCTTCATGGGCCTGGTTCCAGTGCTTGTCCGGCGCGATTTCAGCGAACGCCGCTTCCTGGGCGGCCAGCACCACTTCGTAGATCGCCTTCTGCTCGGGCGAAAACTTGCCGCTCACCGGCCAGGTGCGGGTGATGTCGCTGGCGTAGCAATCGATCTCACAACCGGCATCGATCAACACCAGGTCGCCGTCCTTGAGCAGCGCGTCGTTCTGCTGGTAGTGCAGGATGCAGCTGTTGCGCCCCGCCGCGACGATGGAGCCGTAGGCCGGCATTTTTGCGCCGCCCTTGCGGAATTCGTAATCGAGCTCGGCTTCCAGGCTGAACTCATACAGCCCGGGCCGTGCCGCTTGCATCGCCCGTATATGCGCCTGGGTGGAAATCCGGGCCGCTTCGCGCATCACTTTCACTTCCGCCGCCGATTTATACAGGCGCATGTCGTGCAGCAGATGATCCAGGGCAACGAATTCGTTCGGCGGCTGGGCGCCGAGGTTGGCCTTGGAACGGATCACATTGATCCACTCCATCAGGTGCCGGTCGAATTCAGGGTTGCTGCCCATGGCCGAGTACACCCGGTCGCGGCCTTCGATCAGGCCCGGCAGGATGTCGTCGATGTCGGTGATAGGGAATGCGTCGTCGGCGCCGTAGTCGCGGATTGCGCCCTCCTGGCCGGCGCGCAGTCCATCCCAAAGCTCACGCTCGGCGTTGCGCTCGCGGCAGAAGAGGACGTACTCGCCATGGGCCCGGCCGGGCATCAGCACAATGACCGCCTGCGGCTCGGGAAAGCCGCTGAGGTATTGGAAATCGCTGTCCTGGCGATAGACATGCTCGACGTCGCGGTTGCGGATCGCAACGGCGGCGGCGGGCAGGATTGCGATGCTGTTGGGTTCCATCTGCGCCATCAAGGCCTTGCGGCGACGGCTGTATTCCGATTTCGGGATATGAATCATGGGCAGACGGTGTTCCCTTTCAAGCGATCAGTGCAAGGACGGCTTGGCAGCCGGCTCAGCGGTTTTCTTGGTCTCGGTAAACAGTAGCAGTGGCGCGACCCGCAGGTATTCCATCACTTCCATATAGTCGCTTTCGCCGTCGTCGGATTCCTCCAGGGCATCCTGGACCTGAGAGATGGCCGCCAGGTCTTGCAGGACTTCCTTGGCTTCGTCGCTCAGGGCGTATTCGCGGCGGGTCAGGCCGAAACCGGCGAGGAAGCCCTGGCACCACTGGCCCAGCGCGGCGGCGCGCTCGCTCAACGGCGCATCGTCGGTCGGCAGGAGCAGGACGACGGTCATGTCATCGCTGGTCAGCTCACCCTTGACCATTTCCTGCAGGCCGATGAGCGCGTTGCGCACGTTGTCGGCAGGCTCGCCTTCGAGCAACTCGGCGGCGTCGGCCAGCCAGCCATCGGCGTCGAAACCGGCGCCGGCACAGCTGCGACCGAGCAGCAAGCCATGCAGTTCGGCAGGCGAGACAGGATGACCGCTGGTGCTCAGCAGGGTGGCGAATGCTTGATACGGGGAATTCTGAATGGGCATGGGCAGCTAGGCGCCAGACGGCGCTATGTCTAGAATGGAGGCCTTGTATCCTACATCGACAGACTCGCCAAGACCATTAAAGGCTGTGCGACCCTTATTCCCCATCAGACACAATCCTCAGTGGACACAATGGAAGACACCGACCTGCAAGCGCTGATGGCCAGACTCGAACTGCTAATTGAACGGGTCGAGCAACTTAAGAGCCAAAACGGACTCTTATTAGCTCAGGAAAAAACCTGGCGCGAGGAACGCGCGCACCTCATTGAAAAAAACGAAATCGCCCGGCGTAAGGTCGAATCGATGATTTCGCGCCTCAAGGCCCTGGAGCAAGACTCATGAGTTCAAGCAATAGCGTCACCGTGCAGATCCTCGATAAAGAATATTCGATCATCTGCCCCCAGGAAGAGCGCAGCAACCTGGTGAGCGCCGCCCGTTACCTGGACGGCAAGATGCGCGAGATCCGCAGCAGCGGCAAAGTCATCGGCGCCGACCGCATCGCCGTGATGGCCGCCTTGAACATCACCCACGACCTGCTGCACCGCCAGGATACGCCCGACCTACAGGTCAGCGGCTCGACCCGTGAACAGGTGCGCGACCTGCTGGAACGGGTGGATTTGGTGCTGGCCACTGATCCGGACGTCAGCAAGGGCTGATTCGCGAGGCTGCCTGGGGTATACTTGCGACACTCCCTGGGGTGCTTGCCAGTTGGTGATGTCCCTGAGCCGATACGCACAACCACGGGGGTTGCACGTTGGGGCCGGTGTGCATGTCCGCTTGACGGAAAGCCTTAACGCCTCCTGCAACTTCCACCTTGAACTTTCGGGTTCAAGGGCTAAGCCGACAGCGGTTCATCCGGGGAGCCTGATTCTCGACACAATGCCAGTCATCATGACTGGCATTGTCGTTTCTGGCTTTCGCCATTTCTGGTCCGATCGTTTGCGGTTACGCTGTGGTGATGACACCGCCTCGTGAAGCCTCGATATGACAGAACCTGCGCTGCTGCCTCGCCCGCAACTCCGACGCCTGCTGCGCCAGGCCCGTCGTGCCCTGACGCCGGCCCAGCAGCGGGAAGCCGCCCGCGGGCTCTACAGACAACTGGCCCAGCATCCACTGTTTCGCCGTGCGAAGCACATTGCGCTATATCTGCCCAACGACGGCGAGATCGACCCGCGCCTGTTGCTGCGCGCCGCCCAGCGTCGGGGCAAGGCGACGTACCTGCCGGTACTGAGCCCCTGGCCGCAAACCAAGATGGTGTTCCAGCGCATTCACGCCGGCGAAAAGATGCAGCCCAACCGCTTTCGTATCCCGGAACCGCGCAAGAACATCGCCCGGCAGCGCAAGGTCTGGACGCTGGACCTGGTGTTGTTGCCGTTGGTGGGATTCGATGACGCCGGAGGCCGGCTGGGCATGGGCGGCGGCTTTTATGACCGCAGCCTGGCGTACCTGGCACGACGTAGACAGTGGCGCAAGCCGACGCTGTTGGGGCTGGCCCATGAATGCCAGAAGGTCGAACGATTGGCGCAGGCAAGCTGGGACGTGCCGCTGCAAGGAACGGTCAGCGACAGGCGATGGTATATCGCGGGATAGACGCCGCGGACAGCGGCGCCTGGAAAGCGGGCTCAGCGCTTGAGCGATGGCGCGGGCTGGGTGATTTCCACCGGCGCATCGGTCTTGTTGGCCCACAGGCTTTGGGCGTAACCCGTGGTCACGACACCCAGGCCGAACAGAATGACCAGTATCCACAACAAATCCGGTTTGCGTTTCATCGATTGCCCCCCTCAAGGCATATCACACACGATGACAGCAGCGGTTTTCTTATTGGCCGTGCAGCAGCGTCAAGCTTGGAAGGCCGGCATTTTGCGGCAACCCGGACCCACACGCAAACTCTGGCGTCAACCGACTGTCGGTTTGTCATAAAATCGCTGAACTATTTTTATCCACATCGCCCAGGAGTAGAAACCATGGCCCATTGGCTGATGAAATCCGAGCCCGACGAATTGTCCATCCAGGGCTTGGAAAAGCTCGGCCAAGCGCGCTGGGACGGCGTTCGCAACTACCAGGCGCGCAATTTCCTGCGGGCCATGGCGGTGGGCGATACGTTCTTTTTCTACCATTCCAGTTGCCCGGAGCCAGGCATCGCCGGGATTGGCAAAATCATCAAGGCTGCCTATCCCGATCCCACGGCCCTAGAGCCTGACAGTCATTACTTCGACGCCAAGGCCAGCCCGGAAAAAAATCCCTGGACCGCCATCGACGTAGCCCATGTCGAGACATTCCAGCGCGTACTCAAGCTCGACTACCTCAAGCAACAGACGGCCCTGGCTGAAATGCCGCTGGTGCAAAAAGGCTCGCGACTTTCGGTGATGCCAGTAACGGCGGAGCAATGGGCGGCGGTGGTTGCGCTGAAGCCCTGAGAAATAGGGCGGCTGGTCAACCGCCTTCGCGAGCAAGCTCGTTCCCACAGTGGATTTCGCCGATCACACAATGCCTGGGGGTGCGAGCCTGCTCGCGAAAGGGCCCGCCTAGTCGCCGCAATACTTATTGAATGATCAGGTTGTTGAACAACAGATCCTCAACCATCGGCTTGCCGGTCTCGTCATTCATCACCTGCTGGGTTTGCTTCAACGCTTCCTGACGCAGCTTCTCCTTGGCTTCAAGGTTGTTCATGGTCTCGGTCGTCTGCTGGGCGAACAGCGCCACCAACTGGTTGCGAATCAACGGCTCGTTAGCCTTCACCGCTGCAGCGGCGGCGTCACCGGTTACGCGCAGGGCGACGTCGGCCTTGTAGACCTTCAGCTTGGCTGTACCGTCCAGCCCATAATTCCCCACGAAGGGAGGGCTCAGGGTGATGTAACTGACTTTCGGCGCCTCGCCTTCCTTGGCTTCCTTGCCCTCTTCGGCCATCACTGCCGCTGGCAGCGACAGGGCCAGCATCAACATGATCCACGCTTTCACAATCGACTCCTCATCCGGTTTGCGGCCCAGCATACCGACCCGCCGTCCAAGCACAAGCTTATGGCCGGCTATCAGGGCGGGACATGCTCGTTGACCCATTGACTCCCACACCTACACTTATCGGCCATCACTCCCAAAGGAATAGCCCTGATGAAAGCCGTGCTGTGCAAAGAATTCGGTCCCGCCGAATCGCTGGTGCTGGAAGACGTCGCCAGCCCCGTCGTGAAAAAGAACGAAGTGCTGCTGGATGTGCACGCCGCCGGGGTGAATTTTCCTGACACGCTGATCATCGAAGGCAAATATCAGTTCAAGCCGCCCTTCCCGTTTTCTCCCGGCGGCGAAGCGGCAGGCATCATCAGCGAGGTGGGCGAGAAAGTCAGTCACTTGAAAGTCGGTGACCGGGTCATGGCACTGACCGGCTGGGGCAGCTTCGCCGAACAGGTGGCGGTTGCGGGCTACAACGTATTGCCGATTCCTTTGTCCATGGATTTCAACACGGCTGCCGCGTTCAGCATGACTTATGGCACGTCGATGCACGCCCTCAAGCAGCGGGCCAACCTCCAGCCCGGTGAGACCTTGCTGGTGCTCGGCGCTTCCGGCGGCGTCGGTCTGGCGGCGGTGGAAATCGGCAAGGCCATGGGGGCTCGCGTGATCGCCGCCGCCAGCAGCGCGGAAAAACTTGCCGTGGCCAAGGCCGCCGGCGCCGACGAGCTGATCAACTACACCGAAACCAGCCTCAAGGACGAAATCAAGCGCCTCACCGACGGCCAGGGCGCCGACGTGATCTACGACCCGGTGGGCGGCGACCTGTTCGACCTGGCCGTGCGCGCTATCGCCTGGAATGGCCGGCTGCTGGTGGTCGGCTTCGCCAGCGGACGCATCCCCGAGCTACCGGTAAACCTGGCCTTGCTCAAGGGTGCCTCGGTGGTCGGCGTGTTCTGGGGCTCCTTTGCCCAACGCCAGCCCCAGGATAACGCGGCCAACTTCCAGCAACTGTTCGGCTGGTTCGCCGAAGGCAAGCTCAAGCCGCTGGTGTCGCAGGTTTACCCCTTGAGCAACGCCGCCCAGGCGATCAATGATCTGGGGCAGCGCAAGGCAGTCGGGAAAGTGGTGGTCCAGGTTCGCTGATCCATTACCTGGGCGGTTTATCCTTACCGGGTCGAAACCCTGCGACCCGCTTGCGCCATCCCCATACCGTCGCCCATTTATATCTGGGCGACATGTTCATAAAAGAACATGCAATCTCCAACATTTCGGCTGTTTTGCGGATGCGAACCGATGCTATTTTCGGTAACGAAACTGTAACATTCGCATCCGCAGTCAAAACAAGAAATCTGGAGCTCTTGAATGTTTGCTTTCTTTCGACCCGCTGCACACCAGGCAGTCCTGCCTGAAGAAAAAATAGACAGCACCTACCGACGCCTGCGCTGGCAGATCTTCGCCGGGATTTTCATCGGCTATGCCGGTTATTACCTGCTGCGCAAGAATTTCTCCCTGGCGATGCCGTATCTCATCGACGAGGGTTACACCCGCGGCCAGCTTGGCTTGGCCATGTCGGCCATTGCCATTGCCTATGGCTTGTCGAAGTTCTTGATGGGCCTGGTGTCCGACCGCTCCAACCCGCGCTACTTCCTACCGTTCGGCTTGCTGGTATCAGCCGGGGTGATGTTCATTTTCGGTTTCGCGCCCTGGGCAACCTCCAGCGTGACGATCATGTTCATCCTGCTGTTCATCAACGGCTGGGCCCAAGGCATGGGTTGGCCGCCGAGCGGACGGACCATGGTGCACTGGTGGTCGCAGAAGGAACGCGGCGGCGTGGTATCGGTGTGGAACGTCGCGCACAACGTGGGCGGCGGCCTGATCGGCCCGCTGTTCCTGCTGGGCATGGCCTGGTTCAACGACTGGCACGCGGCATTCTATGTACCCGCTACCGTAGCGCTCGCCGTTGCGGTGTTTGCCTTCGCAACCATGCGCGACACCCCGCAATCGGTGGGCCTGCCACCAATCGAGAAATACAAGAACGACTACCCGGAAGGCTACGACGCCAGCCACGAGAACGAATTCAGCGCCAAGGAAATCTTCGTCAAGTACGTGCTGCGCAACAAGATGCTCTGGTACATCGCCATGGCCAACGTCTTCGTCTACCTGCTGCGCTACGGCGTGCTGGACTGGGCGCCGACCTACCTCAAGGAAGCCAAGGGCTTCACCGTGGACAAGAGCTCCTGGGCCTATTTCTTCTACGAGTGGGCCGGTATTCCGGGCACGCTGTTGTGCGGCTGGATGTCCGACAAGATCTTCCGTGGCAACCGTGGCCTGACCGGCATGGTGTTCATGGCCCTGGTGACCGTGGCGACGCTGGTTTACTGGCTGAACCCGGCCGGCAACCCGACCGTAGATATGATTGCCCTGGTTTCCATCGGCTTCCTGATCTATGGCCCGGTGATGCTGATCGGTTTGCAGGCATTGGAACTGGCACCGAAGAAAGCCGCCGGTACCGCTGCGGGCTTCACCGGTCTGTTCGGGTATCTGGGTGGTTCGGTCGCGGCCAGTGCCGCCATGGGCTACACCGTGGACCACTTTGGCTGGAACGGCGGCTTCGTGCTGCTGATCGGCGCCTGCCTGCTGGCGATGGCGTTCCTCGCGCCAACCCTGTGGCACAAGCAGATCGCCAGTCAGAGCCGCGAAGCAGTCGCCTGATCCAGAGCTGATTGGCAGCGCTTGAGCCGCGCCTCCAGGTTCCGATCTGGCATGGCGTGGCTGCGCAGGGCGTTAATGGTCTGCTCGACATAATCGCGAGTCGTGCCATAACGCCCGCAAGCGCTTTCGAACACTTGGCTCAGCACATGGTCCGGCAGGTTGCCGGCATAGCTGGGCAGGTGTCGCTCCAACACGAAGCCCAAGGCTTGTACCCGATTGCCATCCTCGAGACGGCACGTCAGCCAGTGCGGACGATAAGAAGGGACTGGCATCTCGCGCTGCCACAGGGCGAATAGCGAATCCTCGAGGTTCTCCTCCGGCAACCGGTAGGCGAATCCGCTGCAGGACCCGCCGCGATCCAACCCAAACACCAAACCTGGCAATTCCGGGGTGCCCCGGTGTTCGTGGGACCATAGATACAAGCCGCGATGATAACCATGGACCCGGCCACGCATCCGCTCCACCGCCGTGCACTCCGGACGCCAGATCAACGAACCGTAGGCGAACAGCCAGACCGGGCCGCCCTGGTGAAGGCTCATGGTCGATCGCATCGAGGCGAGCAATTGTTCACGGGTCAGTTGGGCACCCAGCTCGAGCCGGGGCGGGTACAGGGCGCAGCTTATGGCGGATTCGATAGCGGTCATGGCCGTTAGCGGTTGGCTCCTCGCGGGACAAAAGAGCGTCATTGCGTTGACGTTTGTGGGGATCAAGGCAAGTTAAATGCCATTGCGTCTGTATATACGTTATCGGTATCTGGCCCGCCAGCTAAATACCGAAACGCAATATAGGAAGTTATATCGGCTGGATATGGGCTTTTGTGGCGAGGGAGCTTGCTCCCGCTGGGTCTGTAGGAGCTGTGTAGGAGCTGTGTAGGAGCTGCCGAGCGAAGCGAGGCTGCGATCTTTTCACGGCCAATTGAGTCTTAAGCGAAAGATCAAAAGATCAAAAGATCAAAAGATCAAAAGATCGCAGCCTTCGGCAGCTCCTACAAGGCGCAACCGAGCGGGAGCAAGCTCCCTCGGCACAACGGCACAGCTCAAGGCTAGGTGGGTTCAAGCCCGCGGCGCATACGCGAACACATCGGCGCGCATCTGATGGGCGTCCATGCCGGCTTCCACCAGCGCATCGAGCGTGGCGTAGATCATGGCCGGCGAGCCGCTGGCGTAGACGTAGACGCCGGAGAGATCGCTGATGTCCTCGCACACCGCCTCGTGGAGCATGCCGCAGCGCCCCTCCCAACCACAAAGATCGCTGACGACTTTGTGCAGATACAGGTTTGGCAGCTTCTTCCACTCATCCCAGTGTTCGATTTCATAGAAATCTTCCGGCCGCCGCACGCCCCAGTACAGATGCACCGGGTGCTTGAAGCCCTGGGCGCGGCAGTGCTCGATCAGACTGTGCATCTGCGCCATTCCGGTGCCGGCGGCAATCAACACCAGCGGGCCATCCGGGAGTTCGGACAAATGGGTATCGCCGAATGGCATCTCGATGCGCACATTGGGGTTGCGCTGCAGTTGTTCCAAAAGCGTTTGCGCACTGTTTTCGCGCACCAGCACATGCAATTGCAGGTCGCGCCCCGAGTGCGGCGCCGAGGCCAGGGAGAACGCCGACTTCTCACCGTTCTCCCGCTCGATCATCAGGTATTGCCCGGCGTGATAGCGCGGAGGTTTACCCGCCGGCGCTCGCAAGCGCACCCGCCAGACATCGCCACCCACCTCGGCGCACTCGATCACCTGGCATGCGAGCGTGCGCACCGGCAGCTCACCCGGCGACAACACGCCATCCCACAGCAGCACGCAGTCCTCCAGAGGTTCGGCGATGCAGGTAAAGACCTCACCGTGGTCACGCACTTCACCGGCCTGCTCCACGCGACCTTCCACCAACAACGCGCCACAAACGTGGCAGTTGCCGTTGCGGCAGCTCTGTGGGCATTCGTAACCCAGGCGCCGCGCGCCATCGAGTATCCGCTCGGCCGGCTCTATCTCCAGCACCGCACCGGAAGGCTGCAAGGTTACACGCATCAATCTATTCCTAACTGATTCCAGATGGCATCGATCCGTTGGGTAACGGCTTCATCCTTGACGATAACCCGGCCCCACTCACGGGTGGTCTCACCGGGCCATTTATGCGTGGCATCGAGCCCCATCTTCGACCCCAGGCCAGACACCGGCGAGGCGAAGTCGAGGTAGTCGATCGGCGTGTTCTCGATCATCACCGTGTCGCGCTTGGGGTCCATGCGCGTGGTGATGGCCCAGATCACGTCGTTCCAGTCCCGTGCGTTGATGTCGTCGTCAGTGACAATAACGAACTTGGTGTACATGAACTGTCGTAAAAACGACCAGACGCCCAACATGACTCGCTTGGCATGCCCCGGATACGACTTCTTCATGGTCACCACGGCCATGCGGTACGAGCAACCTTCGGGTGGAAGATAGAAATCGGTGATTTCCGGAAACTGCTTTTGCAGGATCGGCACGAACACTTCGTTCAGCGCCACGCCAAGAATGGCCGGCTCATCAGGTGGACGACCGGTGTAGGTGCTGTGGTAGATCGGCTTGATGCGATGGGTGATGCGCTCGACGGTGAACACCGGGAAGCTGTCCACCTCGTTGTAGTAACCGGTGTGGTCGCCGTAGGGACCTTCATCGGCCATTTCGCCGGGATGGATCACACCTTCAAGAATGATCTCGGCGGTGGCCGGCACTTGCAGGTCATTGCCACGGCACTTCACCAGCTCGGTACGGTTGCCGCGCAACAGGCCGGCAAATGCATATTCGGAAAGACTATCGGGCACCGGCGTGACCGCGCCGAGGATCGTGGCGGGGTCCGCGCCGAGGGCCACGGACACCGGGAACGGCTGGCCAGGGTGTTTTTCACACCACTCACGGTAATCCAGCGCGCCGCCCCGATGGCTCAGCCAGCGCATGATGACCTTGTTACGGCCGATCACCTGCTGACGGTATATACCCAGGTTCTGGCGGTCCTTGTTCGGGCCCTTGGTGACGGTCAGGCCCCAGGTGATCAGCGGCCCGACATCGCCCGGCCAGCAGGTCTGCACCGGGAGCATGGCCAGGTCGACATCGTCGCCCTCGATCACCACTTCCTGGCAGATCGCGTCCTTGACGACTTTCGGCGCCATGGAAATGATCTTGCGGAAAATCGGCAGCTTGGACCAGGCGTCCTTCAGGCCCTTCGGCGGCTCGGGTTCCTTGAGGAACGCCAGCAGCTTGCCGATTTCGCGCAGCTCGCTGACGGCGTCCGCGCCCATGCCCAAGGCTACCCGCTCCGGTGTGCCGAACAGGTTGCCCAGTACCGGAATGTCATAACCCGTCGGGTTTTCGAACAGCAGCGCCGGGCCTTTGGCCCGAAGCGTGCGGTCACAGATTTCCGTCATCTCCAGCACTGGAGAGACAGGAACCTGAATGCGTTTCAACTCGCCGCGCTGTTCAAGCTGCTGCACGAAATCCCGAAGATCCTTGAATTTCATTGAGATGCCACCCCGAAAATAGGCGTACATCCTACCTGCTCTAACGCCCAAACAGCAGCCCGTGCGTGCGCAGCAGTGATCAATTGCCGGTTGCTCCCAACAACACCGGGGCAAACAGGGGGCTCAGCCGGGCACTACCGAGATCAGACAGATGGTCCTCGTCCTTGTACTGCGAGTA
Source organism: Pseudomonas sp. T1.Ur (assembly GCF_023516725.1). NCBI lineage: Bacteria > Pseudomonadati > Pseudomonadota > Gammaproteobacteria > Pseudomonadales > Pseudomonadaceae > Pseudomonas > Pseudomonas sp. T1.Ur. The sequence continues at coordinate 5,911,787 of NZ_JAMGSN010000001.1, read as the reverse complement.
ACCGTTGACCTCAATGCTGCAGACCTGTCCCGCACACATCAACGGGGTCGGGTCAATGACATGCACACCGGGATCGGCGCTACTCATCGAGTCAAACAAGGCACTGAGGAAATGTTGACGGGCCAAGTGCTCCTCAAGTGGGCGACCCAACCCTTCAGCTGAACGCCCAGCCCGGGCCAGGCTCGTCAATCTGCTGATAGCGCCCTTGCGCTGCAGGGGCACTTCCTTGAACAACCACACCCGTACGCCCGCCGCCCTCAACATCGCCACCCGAGCCTTGAGCGCCGCAGCCATACGCGCCTCGGCTTCGGCCGTGTTGTCGGAGGCGTTGAGCAATACCTTCTTGTCGCCGTCCTCACGACCGTAGACGTACAGACTCCAATTGGAAGCCAGCACCACATCCTTGATCTGCAGGTGACGAACCTGTTCCATGGTCTTTTCGTTGAAGTCCCTGCAGCGCTGGCGCAAGTCATCGCTGACGATTGGCGGGCAAGCGCTCATGCTGTAAAGCCAAACCGGGCGCCCTTCACGCGTGGCATTGCCTTCAATCGCCGGCAACAACGCAGCGGCGTGGCTATCGCCCCAAAACAGTTGGGTTGCCGGCACCTCTTTGCTCTCGCCAACCAGGCAGGCCTTGTCCAGGTTCTTGTCAGAAGTCACGAGCATGCATTCCATCTGCCCAGCCTTCCAATCCCGTGCTTGCGCATACTCCAATGCCTTGCCGGTAAGGCGCTGGGGAAAGCCATCCGCCGAGCGCACCACCGAACCTGTCACCGCCAGGGCGACCATGGCCAACAAACCGCCCACCAACACCGGCTTGCGCCCAGGCAACACGCGCTTCTCACGAAACGGAAGCTCTACGAAACGCCAGCTCAGCCAGGCAAGACCCAACGCCAGCAGGATCCAGCCCACAGCTTCCAAATGCCCGATACCGTCGATGGAAACGGCATTGGCGTAGACGTAGACCGGCCAATGCCACAAGTAAAGGGAATAGGAAATCAAGCCAATCCAGACGAGCACCCTGGTACCGAGCAGTCGGGCGACCCAGCTCGAACCCTGCCCCCCGGACCATATCAGCGCAGTGGCGCCGAGGACCGGCAGTAAAGCAGCCCAACCTGGAAACGTCGTGGCCCTGTCAAAAGTGAACACCGCCGCCAGCACCGCTGCCAACCCGGCCACGCCCGCCAAGTGACAGACCCACGGCTTCGCGATGTGTCTCGGCTTTGGCAATACCGCAAGCATCGCACCGCACAACAGCTCCCAAGCGCGTGTCGGCAACGAAAAAAAAGCCACGTCAGGTTTGCGGTCGATATAAGCGACGTTCAGCCCGAAGGAAATCAGCAATACGGCAAACAGCATCCAGCGCCAATGACGAACATGGCGCATCAACAACACCATCAGCAACGGGAAGAAAATGTAGTACTGCTCTTCGACGGCCAAGGACCAGGTATGAAGCAGCGGTTTCAGATCCGACGCTGGCTCGAAGTAACCGTCCTCACGCATGAACAAGATGTTCGAAATGAACAGCGACTGGTAACGAACCGTTCGGCCAAGCTCCGAAAAATCCTTGGCGGTCAGCAACAACCAGCCCAAGGCTAACGTCACCAACAGCACCAGGCTCAAGGCTGGGAGGATGCGGCGCGCACGTCGGGCCCAGAAATCGACGAAGCTGAAGCGCTGCGCACTGATCTCGCGAAACAGGATGCCGGTTATCAAGAATCCGGAGATGACGAAGAAGACATCGACCCCGACAAAGCCGCCACTGAACGTGCTGAAGCCGAAGTGAAACAGTACCACCGGGATAACGGCCAGGGCCCTCAAGCCATCGATGTCACGGCGATTGCCAAACGTGTGCATAACGCTCCTTGTCGTTTGAAGTACAGACGTCAACAGCAAGGACACTGCTGGTCTTGGAAAGTTGTCCATTTTGATACATTCAGCCGAAAAAAAGGGCGCCCTGTGCGGGGCGCCCTTTTTATGCGTAGCTTCGTGTTACTTGCGCTTCATCGACAGGAAGAACTCGTCGTTGGTCTTGGTCGTTTTCAGCTTGTCGACCAGGAACTCGATGGCAGCGACTTCATCCATTGGATGCAGCAGCTTGCGCAGGATCCACATGCGCTGCAGCTCGTCGTCGGCGGTCAGCAACTCTTCGCGACGGGTGCCGGAACGGTTGATGTTGATGGCCGGGAATACGCGCTTCTCGGCAATGCGACGGTCCAGGGGCAGTTCCATGTTGCCAGTACCCTTGAACTCTTCGTAGATCACTTCGTCCATCTTCGAACCGGTTTCAACCAGCGCGGTAGCAATGATGGTCAGCGAACCGCCTTCCTCGATGTTCCGTGCAGCGCCGAAGAAACGCTTCGGCTTCTCCAGGGCATGGGCATCGACACCACCGGTCAGCACCTTGCCGGAGCTCGGGATCACGGTGTTGTAGGCACGGGCCAGACGGGTGATGGAGTCGAGCAGGATCACCACGTCCTTCTTGTGCTCGACCAGGCGCTTGGCCTTCTCGATCACCATTTCGGCAACCTGCACGTGGCGGGTTGGCGGTTCGTCGAAGGTCGAGGCGACTACTTCGCCGCGCACGGTGCGCTGCATCTCGGTCACTTCTTCCGGGCGTTCGTCGATCAACAGCACGATCAGGTGAACTTCAGGGTTGTTACGGGCGATGTTGGCCGCGATGTTCTGCAGCATGATCGTCTTGCCCGCTTTCGGCGGTGCCACGATCAAGCCACGCTGGCCTTTGCCGATGGGTGCGCACAGGTCGATGACACGACCGGTGAGGTCTTCGGTGGAACCGTTGCCGGCTTCCATCTTCATGCGCACGGTCGGGAACAGCGGGGTCAGGTTCTCGAAGAGAATCTTGTTCTTCGCGTTTTCCGGACGATCGAAGTTGATCGTGTCGACCTTGAGCAGCGCGAAGTAACGCTCGCCTTCCTTCGGAGGGCGGATCTTGCCAACGATGGTGTCACCGGTGCGCAAGTTGAAGCGACGGATCTGGCTCGGCGAGACGTAGATATCGTCTGGGCCGGCGAGATAGGAAGCGTCTGCGGAGCGAAGGAAGCCGAAGCCGTCCTGGAGAATCTCCAGCACGCCATCACCGGAGATTTCCTCGCCGCTTTTCGCGTGCTTCTTGAGCAGGGAGAAAATCACGTCCTGCTTGCGCGAACGGGCCATATTTTCTATGCCCATCTGTTCGGCCAATTCGAGCAGTTCGGTAATCGGCTTTTGCTTGAGTTCAGTCAGATTCATATAGGAATGACGTAATCATTTATGGAGGGGGGAAATTAAGCTTTTGGCTTAATGAGGCCGCGCCGCGGAGAAGGCGACAGGATCGCGTACTTGTTCGAAAGGAGAGCGTCGGCGACGGCTTGCAGGGGGCAATGGAGAAACCATTGCGGGGCCGAATGTAACACCTCGATTTACGAGCGTCTAGCCCCGAATAACGAAAAAGCCCCGCAATTTGCGGGGCTTTTGGCAGGACATTCGACGCTTAGATGTTGGCGTCGAGGAATGCCGCCAGTTGCGACTTCGACAGCGCGCCGACCTTGGTGGCCTCGACATTGCCGTTCTTGAACAACATCAGGGTCGGGATACCGCGCACGCCGTGCTTGGCCGGGGTTTCCTGGTTTTCGTCGATGTTCAGCTTGGCAACGGTCAGCTTGCCCTTGTAGGTCTCGGCAATCTCGTCCAGGACCGGAGCGATCATTTTGCAAGGACCGCACCACTCAGCCCAATAGTCGACCAGCACTGCGCCTTCGGCCTTGAGTACGTCAGCTTCGAAGCTAGCGTCGCTAACGTGTTTGATCAGATCGCTGCTCATGGAAATCTCCGGGGTAATCAGCAAAAAAACGTGGCCCATCATAGCTGCCCTTCCCAGGTTCAGGAAGCCGCAGTTGATTGAGTCTCGCTATGACGGTCGATGGCTTTGGGTATCGCCGGCGTCATGGGCCAGCAGGCGCGACAAAGCAAATGCCGGTACGCAGCGCAGCGTTACGTACATGTTCCTGCATGGCTTTTTGTGCGGGGGCCGAGGCTCGGCGGGCCAACGCGCGAAGGATCTTGCGGTGTTCCTGCCAAGTCTCCATCGCCCGCTCCGCCCTGATGAACGGTAGCTTCTGGCTCTCCAGGAAGATGTCGGCGCTGGCGGTGAGAATGCTCAGCATGGCCTGGTTGCCGCTGGCCAGCAGGATGCGTCGATGAAATTCGAAATCCAGCTGGGCCGCCGCGTCGAAGTCTCCGGCCTTCAGTTCACGGCGCATGGCCTCGACGTTGTCGTCCAATGCATCGAGTTCATCGGTGCTCAACGTCACGGCCGCCAAACCCGCCGCGAAACCCTCGAGGGCGTAGCGTAATTGAAAGATATCCACAGGCGAGGCCTGGGCGGCGAAGGGCCAACCCGGTGTCGAGTCGCTGCGCGGTTCTTGCGCGGCCGATTGCACGAATACCCCCCGGCCCGGCTGCACACTGATCATCCCCAGGGCGCTCAGCGATGACAGCGCCTCACGCAGGGACGCCCGGCTTACGCCCAGTTGCACCGCCAGATCGCGCTGCGAGGGCAGCGCATCCCCCGGGCCGAAGCCCTCGTCGGCGATCAGTTTACGGATGGCTTGCAATGCCACTTCAGGAACGGCACGAGCAATGGAATTCATGATTTTTCAGACAAACCGGGCCAGTGAGCGGCTAGTTGTAATGCTATTCGCCGTGCCCGGCAAGTCGTGCCCCAGCAGGGTTCGGCGGCAAATGCCGACGCCCGATAAAGGTGCGAAACGCGGCCCAACTGTTCAGACCAGTAAGACCGCGCCCCACCAGCAAACCCGTGGCTTCCGGAGGACAAACGGCTGCTTGGCATGGCCTGTGCTCTGTCCGAACGCAGAAATCACATCACCGATTGCGGAGATTCGCCATGATCCAGCGTTGCAGCGTTCTGCTCACTGCTCTGTTTGCCAGCCTGATGCTCACCCAGCTGCCTGCCCACGCCGATGGCCTGGAGGATGTGGTCAAGCGCGGCACGCTCAAGGTCGCGGTGCCCCAGGACTTCCCGCCATTCGGTTCCGTAGGGCCGGACATGAAGCCCCGCGGCCTGGACATCGACACCGCGAAACTGCTGGCCGACCAGCTCAAGGTCAAGCTTGAACTGACGCCGGTCAACAGCACCAACCGCATCCCTTTCCTGACCACCGGCAAGGTCGACCTGGTGATTTCCAGCCTGGGCAAGAACCCGGAGCGCGAAAAGGTCATCGACTTTTCCAGCGCCTACGCGCCGTTCTACCTGGCCGTGTTCGGCCCGCCCGACGCCGCCATCAACGGCCTGGACGACCTCAAGGGCAAGACCATCAGCGTCACCCGTGGCGCCATCGAAGACATCGAGCTGACCAAGGTCGCCCCCGAAGGCGTCACCATCAAGCGTTTCGAAGACAACAATTCGACAATTGCCGCTTACCTGGCCGGCCAGGTGGACCTGATCGCCAGCGGCAACGTGGTGATGGTCGCCATCAGCGAACGCAACCCCAAGCGCGTCCCCGCGTTGAAAGTGAAACTCAAGGATTCGCCGGTGTACGTGGGCGTGAACAAGAACGAGCCGGCGTTGCTGGACAAGGTCAACCAGATCCTCGCCACCGCCAAGACCGATGGCAGCCTGGAGAAAAATTCCCAGGCCTGGCTCAAGCAGCCGCTGCCGGCCGACCTTTGATCGTCGCTTGAGAGGCTGAGCATGGCTTATCAGTTCGATTTCCTGCCGGTGGTGCAAAACACCGAGCTGCTGTTGCGCGGTGCGCTGTTCACCCTCGAGCTGACGGCCATTGGCGCGCTGCTCGGGGTCGGCGTTGGCATCGTCGGGGCGGTGGTCCGGGCCTGGAATATCCGTCCGTTCGCGCCGATTTTTGGCGTGTACGTGGAGTTGATCCGCAACACGCCGTTCCTGGTGCAGTTGTTTTTCATCTTCTTCGGCCTGCCGTCCCTGGGTTTGCAGATTTCCGAGTGGCAGGCGGCGGTGCTGGCGATGGTGATCAACCTGGGCGCGTATTCCACCGAGATCATCCGCGCCGGCATCCAGGCAATCCCGCGGGGCCAACTGGAAGCGGCCGCGGCGTTGGCGATGAGTCGCTTCGAGGCGTTCCGCCACGTGGTGCTGCTGCCGGCGCTGGGCAAGGTCTGGCCGGCCTTGAGCAGCCAGATCATCATTGTGATGCTCGGCTCGGCGGTCTGTTCGCAGATTGCCACCGAAGAGCTGAGTTTCGCCGCCAACTTCATTCAATCGCGCAACTTCCGCGCCTTTGAAACCTACGCACTGACGACGCTGATCTATCTGTGCATGGCGCTGTTGATCCGCCAGTTCCTGAATTGGATCGGGCGTCGCTACATCGCCAGGAGCAGCCAATGAGCGATTTCACCTTCTGGGACGTGGTGCGCAACCTGCTCACCGGCCTGCAATGGACCCTGGCGCTGTCGCTGGTGGCGTTTATCGGCGGCGGTGTGATCGGCATGTTGGTGATGGTGCTGCGCATATCCAAACGCGCCCTGCCCCGCAACATCGCCCGCACGTATATCGAGCTGTTCCAAGGCACGCCACTGTTGATGCAGCTGTTCCTGGTGTTCTTCGGCGTGGCGCTGGCCGGGGTGGAGATTTCTCCCTGGATGGCCGCGGCGATTGCCCTGACGCTGTTTACCAGCGCCTACCTGGCGGAGATCTGGCGCGGCTGCGTCGACTCGATTTCCAACGGCCAGTGGGAAGCCTCGGCGAGCCTGGCCCTCAACCCGCTGGAACAGTTGCGCTACGTGATCCTGCCCCAGGCCCTGCGCATTGCCGTGGCGCCGACGGTGGGGTTTTCCGTGCAAGTGGTCAAGGGCACGGCCGTCACCTCGATCATCGGCTTTACCGAACTGACCAAGACCGGCGGCATGCTCGCCAACGCCACGTTCGAGCCGTTCATGGTGTATGGCCTGGTCGCCCTCGGCTACTTCCTGCTCTGCTACCCCTTGTCCCTCAGTGCGCGCTACCTGGAAAGGAGACTGCATGCCTCTGCTTAGAATTACCGCCCTGCATAAATACTACGGTGATCATCACGTGCTCAAAGGCATCGACCTGAGCGTCGAGGAAGGCCAGGTGGTGGCGATCATCGGCCGCAGCGGCTCGGGCAAATCCACCCTGCTGCGCACCCTCAACGGCCTGGAATCGATCAATGATGGCGTGATCGAAGTCGACGGCGAATACCTCGATGCCGCCCGCGCCGACCTGCGCAGCCTGCGACAGAAAGTCGGGATGGTGTTCCAGCAGTTCAACCTGTTCCCGCACCTGACGGTCGGCGAGAACGTGATGCTGGCGCCGCAGGTTGTGCAAAAAGTGCCCAAGGCCAAGGCGGCCGAACTGGCGCGGCAGATGCTGGAACGGGTCGGGCTTGGCGAAAAATTCGATGCCTTCCCTGACCGTTTGTCCGGCGGCCAGCAGCAACGGGTAGCAATCGCCCGCGCCCTGGCGATGTCGCCCAAAGTGTTGCTGTGCGATGAAATCACCTCGGCGCTGGACCCGGAGCTGGTCAACGAAGTGCTCAGCGTGGTGCGTCAACTGGCCAAGGAAGGCATGACGCTGATCATGGTCACCCATGAAATGCGCTTCGCCCGGGAGGTGGGCGACAAGCTGGTGTTCATGCACCAGGGCAAGGTGCACGAGGTGGGCGATCCCAAGGTGTTGTTCGCTGATCCGCAGACAGCGGAACTGGCGAACTTCATCGGGACGGTCGAGCCGGCCTGACGGTCGATGAACGCTCTTGTGGCGAGGGCGCTTGCTCCCGCTGTAGCTGTGTAGGAGCTGACGAGTGCAACGAGGCTGCGATCTTTCCACTGCCAATCGAGTCTGGAGCGAAAGATCAAAAGATCGTCCGAACGCGGCCCGAGCCTTCGCCAGCTCCTACAGAATCGAGCGGGAGCAAGCTTCCTCGCCACAAGGGCACCCCGCAGCCTGCTCTGGCTCAAGGGTTTGGTTCAGGTGCGTTGGCGTAAGCGGTCGATCGTGGCAGGATGGCAAGGTTATCGACCGAGACTTTTTGACCATGCCGCCATCCCAAGCCAAGAATCTGTCCCTGATCGCTGCCATTGACCTGGGCTCCAACAGCTTCCACATGGTCGTCGCCAAGGCCCAGAACGGGGAAATCCGCATTCTTGAGCGGCTCGGCGAGAAGGTCCAACTGGCCGCCGGCATCGACGAAGAGCGCAAGCTCAGCGAAGAATCGATGCAACGCGGGCTCGATTGCCTGAAGCGCTTTGCCCAACTGATCAACGGCATGCCCCTGGGGGCGGTGCGGATCGTCGGCACCAACGCCCTGCGCGAGGCGCGCAACCGCGGCGAGTTCATTCACCGCGCCGAAGAGATCCTCGGCCATCCGGTGGAAGTCATCTCCGGCCGCGAAGAAGCGCGCCTGATCTACCTCGGCGTTTCCCACACCCTGGCCGACACCCCCGGCAAACGCCTGGTGGCGGACATCGGAGGCGGCAGTACCGAGTTCATCATCGGCCAGCGCTTCGAACCGCTGCTGCGCGAAAGCCTGCAAATGGGCTGCGTCAGCTACACCCAACGTTATTTCCGCGACGGCAAGATCACCCCGGCCCGCTATGCCCAGGCGTACACGGCGGCGCGCCTGGAAATCATGAGCATCGAACACGCCCTGCATCGCCTGACCTGGGATGAGGCCATCGGCTCCTCGGGGACCATTCGTGCCATTGGCCTGGCCCTCAAGGCTGGCGGCCATGGCACCGGTGAAGTCAACGCCGAGGGCCTGGCCTGGCTCAAGCGCAAGGTGTTCAAGCTCGGCGAATCGGACAAGATCGATTTCGACGGCATCAAGCCTGATCGCCGGGCGATTTTCCCGGCGGGCCTGGCGATCCTCGAGGCGATTTTCGACGCACTCGAACTGCAACGCATGGATCACTGCGAAGGCGCCCTGCGCGAAGGCGTGCTGTATGACCTGCTGGGTCGTCATCATCACGAAGACGTGCGCGAGCGCACCCTGGGCTCGCTCATGGAGCGTTATCACGTCGACCAGGAACAAGCCGTACGGGTCGAGCGCAAGGCGCTGCATGCCTTCGACCAGGTGGCCGACGATTGGGACCTGAACGACGGCGTCTGGCGTGAACTGCTGGGCTGGGCGGCCAAGGTGCATGAGGTGGGCCTGGACATCGCCCACTATCACTATCACAAGCACGGCGCCTACCTGATCGAGCACTCGGACCTGGCGGGCTTTTCCCGCGAAGACCAGCAAATGCTCGCGCTACTGGTACGCGGCCATCGACGCAATATTCCGAAGGATAAATTCGCCGAATTCGGCGACGACGGCATCAAGCTGATTCGCCTGTGCGTGCTGCTGCGCTTTGCGATCCTGTTCCACCACATCCGTGGCACCCAGGAAATGCCCCAGGTGGCCCTGCGTGCCGACGGCGACCAGTTGGATGTGATGTTCCCTGACGGTTGGTTGGAAGAGAACCAACTGACCCAGGCCGACTTCGCCCAGGAAGCGGAATGGCTGACCCGGGTGGGAATCGTGCTGAACATTCGCTGATTGCTTGCCGGTGGCTCTGCAATCCCGCTTGCTTGCGCTGGACCTGTAGGAGCTGCCGAGCGAAGCGAGGCTGCGATCTTTCCCCTGACACTTGAGTCTCAAGCGAAAGATCAAAAGATCGCAGCCTTCGGCAGCTCCTACAGTGCAGCCAGTGGGAGCAAGCGCCCCGCTGCAGACCTTAACGAACCGCCAGCACCGGGCTGCTCAAACGCTCCAGCAAGGTCGCCTGGGCGCTGCGCGGGTTCTGGTTGCCGGTCGGGGTGTTGCGGATGTAGCGGCCATCCGACTGCAAACTCCAACTGTGGGTGTTGTCGGTGAGGTAACTCTCCAGCTCTTTCTTGACCCGCAGGATCAGCTTCTTGCCTTCCACTGGGAAGCAGGTCTCGACCCGCTTGTCGAGGTTGCGCTCCATCCAGTCGGCACTGGACAGGAACATCTGCTCCTCGCCACCGTTGAGGAAGTAGAACACCCGCGTGTGTTCCAGGAACCGCCCGATGATCGAGCGGACGTGGATGTTGTGGGACACCCCCGGGATGCCTGGCCGCAGGCAGCACATGCCGCGCACCACCAGGTCGATGCGCACGCCCGACTGGCTGGCCTTGTACAACGCACGGATGATCTTCGGATCGGTCAGCGAGTTGAACTTGGCGATGATGTGCGCCGGCTTGCCGTCCAGGGCGAATTGCGTCTCCCGGGCGATCATGTCGAGCATGCCCTTTTTCAGGGTGAACGGCGCGTGCAGCAGCTTCTTCATGCGCAACGTCTTGCCCATGCCGATCAACTGGCTGAACAACTTGCCGACGTCTTCACACAGGGCATCGTCGGAAGTGAGCAGGCTGTAGTCGGTGTAGAGACGGGCGTTGGCGGCGTGATAGTTGCCGGTGCCCAAGTGGGCGTACCGCACGATCTCGCCGGCCTCACGGCGCAGGATCAGCATCATCTTGGCGTGGGTCTTGAAGCCGACCACGCCGTAGATCACCACCGCGCCGGCCGCTTGCAGGCGGCTGGCCAATTGCAGGTTGGATTCCTCATCGAAGCGTGCGCGCAGCTCGATCACCGCCGTGACCTCCTTGCCGTTTCGCGCCGCATCCACCAGCGCATCGACGATTTCCGAGTTGGCGCCGCTGCGGTACAGGGTCTGGCGCACCGCCAATACATGGGGGTCCTTGGCAGCCTGGCGCAGCAAGTCGACCACCGGCGTGAACGACTCGAAGGGGTGCAGCAGCAAGATGTCCTGCTTGCTGACCACGCTGAAAATGTTCTCGCTGTTTTGCAGCAGTTTCGGGATCTGCGGGGTGAACGGCGTGTATTGCAGCTCCGGATGGCTGTCCAGGCCGGTGATGCTGAACAGGCGCGTCAGGTTCACCGGGCCATTGACCTGGTACAACTCGGTCTCATGCAGGTTGAATTGCTTGAGCAGGTAGTCGGACAGGTGTTTGGGGCACGTATCGGCCACTTCCAGGCGTACCGCATCGCCATAGCGACGGGAGAACAGCTCGCCGCGCAGGGCGCGGGCCAGGTCTTCGACGTCCTCGGTGTCCACCGACAGGTCGGCGTTACGCGTCAGGCGGAACTGGTAGCAGCCCTTCACTTTCATGCCTTGGAACAGGTCATCGGCGTGAGCATGGATCATCGACGACAGGAACACATAGTTGTCGCCCGGGCCGCCGACGTCTTCGGGCACACGGATGATCCGCGGCAACAGGCGCGGCGCTGGAATGATCGCCAGGCCGGAATCGCGGCCAAAGGCGTCGATGCCTTCCAGCTCGACGATGAAGTTCAGGCTCTTGTTCACCAGCAGCGGGAACGGGTGCGTCGGGTCGAGGCCGATCGGGGTGATGATCGGCGCGATCTCGTCGCGGAAATAGCGGCGCACCCAGGTCTTGAGCTTGGTGGTCCAATAGCGGCGACGGATGAAGCGCACCTGGTGCTTTTCCAGCTCCGGCAACAGGATGTCGTTGAGGATCGCGTACTGCCGGTCCACATGACCGTGGACCAGTTCGCTGATGCGGGCCAGGGCCTGGTGCGGTTGCAGGCCGTCGGCACCGGCCTGCTCGCGAGCGAAGGTGATCTGTTTCTTCAGGCCGGCGACGCGAATTTCGAAGAACTCGTCCAGGTTGCTGGAGAAAATCAGCAGGAATTTCAGCCGCTCCAGCAGCGGATAGGACTCGTCCAGCGCCTGTTCCAGCACGCGGATGTTGAATTGCAGTTGCGACAGCTCGCGGTGGATGTACAGGCTGCTGTCATCCAGGTTGGGGATTGCAATCGCTGGCGCTGGGGCCGCCTCAGGCACGGCCGGTGGAGTCGGCTCCAGCTCTGGCGGCGTTTCGGCGACCTGCTCGACCACGGGCTGGGCGTCTTTTACGGCAACTTCTGTGAGTCCTTCGGTATTCATCGCAAGTTCCTGGGAGGCTATTTCTGCTCTCGAAGCAATTGGGCGGCGCGCACGGCAAAGTAAGTCAGGATGCCATCAGCGCCCGCGCGTTTGAAAGCGGTCAGGGACTCGAGAATCACCCCTTCGTTCAACCAGCCGTTCTGTATCGCGGCCATGTGCATCGCGTATTCGCCGCTGACCTGATAAACAAAGGTCGGCACTTTGAACTCATCCTTGACCCGATAAAGAATGTCCAGATAAGGCATCCCCGGCTTGACCATGACCATGTCTGCCCCTTCTGACAAGTCAGCGGCCACTTCGTGCAGGGCTTCATGGCCGTTGGCCGGGTCCATCTGATAGGAGGCCTTGTTGGCCTTGCCCAGGTTCAGGGCCGAGCCGACCGCGTCGCGGAATGGCCCGTAATAGGCACTGGCGTACTTGGCCGAGTAGGCCATGATGCGCACGTTCACATACCCGGCCACTTCCAGGGCTTCGCGGATTGCCTGGATGCGGCCGTCCATCATGTCGGACGGCGCCACCACCTGCGCGCCAGCCTCGGCGTGGGACAGCGCTTGGCGGACCAGCGCATCGACGGTGACGTCGTTCTGCACGTAGCCTTCTTCGTCGAGAATGCCGTCCTGGCCATGGGTGGTAAAGGGGTCCAGGGCAACGTCAGTGATCACGCCCAGTTCGGGGAAACGCTCGCGCAGGGCACGGGTCGCGCGTTGGGCGATGCCCTGCGGATTCCAGGCTTCGGCGGCGTCCAGGGACTTGAGCTCGGGTGGCGTGACCGGAAACAGCGCCAACGCCGGAATCCCCAGCTCGACCCACTCGGCCGCGGCTTCAAGCAGCAGGTCGATGGTCAAGCGTTCCACGCCGGGCATCGAAGCCACCGCTTCACGACGATTCTCCCCGTCCAGCACGAACACTGGCAGGATCAGGTCGTTGGTTGTCAGGACGTTTTCACGCACCAACCGGCGAGAGAATTCATCGCGGCGGTTGCGACGCAGACGGGTGGCGGGAAACAGACGATTGGCAGGGGTAAAGCTCACGGCAGACTCCTGAGCCCGCAGACGGGCGAGCGTGACAGTTATAAGCGGCCATTATGACGAACGTATGACAGTTGTGCGTAAGCGTGACCGGTAGTCGCAGTCATTGTCTTCTGTAGGAAATGTTAACGTCGAGACACATTTCGATACTTTCCTGAATGTGCCTGAAGGGTTAGGCTGCGCGTTCATTTCGCCAGCACCCAGACAATGCTCCAACAATTTCTGCATGACTTCGGCTACTTTGCTCTCTTTATCGGGACGTTCTTCGAAGGCGAAACCATCCTCGTGCTCGCAGGTTTCCTGGCGTTCCGTGGCTACATGGACATCAACCTGGTGGTGGTCGTGGCGTTTTGCGGCAGCTACGCGGGCGATCAGCTGTGGTATTTCCTGGGGCGCAAGCACGGACGCAAGCTGTTGGCGCGCAAGCCGCGCTGGCAGTTGATGGGCGATCGGGCGCTGGAACACATCCGCAAGCATCCGGACATTTGGGTGCTGAGCTTTCGCTTCGTCTACGGCCTGCGCACGGTGATGCCGGTGGCCATCGGGCTGTCGGGCTATCCGCCAGGCCGCTACTTGCTGCTCAATGGCATCGGGGCGGCCATCTGGGCCACGGCGCTGGCCGCCGCCGCGTACCACTTCGGCGCGGTGCTCGAAGGCATGCTGGGTAGCATCAAGAAATACGAATTGTGGGTGCTCGGTGCCCTGCTGTTGCTGGGCTTGGGCTTGTGGCTGCGTCGGCGCATCAAGAATGCGCGGCTGGCCAGGAAGGTCCTGGAAGCCGAGCGCCAGGAACAGAGCAGGTCCGGCGCACCTACGACGCCAAACGAGTAGACCGGCTGCGGCAGCAATACAGCCCGATACCGCTGAGCAGGCAATAGCAGGACACCCCCACCCAGGCCAGCGGACTGCCCGGCCAAAGCCCGGTCATCGGTGCCAGCCACACCAGCGGCAGGCTCGAAGCCAGCCGCAGCAGTTCCAGCTTCAGCGCCCAAGGGCGATTCTCCAGGGCCACGCCCAACACGAACAGACCGAACGCCACCGCGCCCCCACCCAGTATCAGGGCGGCGACCGGCAGGCTGTGTTCAAGGTTCATCAAATAGCTGCCCAAGGCGATGTAGACGCAGAACTGCAGCGCCACATATCCCTGCTTGCGAGGTTCCAGCAGCGCTTCGAATTTGCGGAACTGGCCCAGGTCCGGCTTGTTCAGCGGGTACCTGGCCGCGACATCCGCCGGACGCCAACCGGTGGGCATGAACCAGATCCGCAGCTTGTCCCACCAACGCCCCGCCCGCCGCGCATCGGCCCACAGTTGCGCATAAAACTGCAGGTTGGCCCACAACGGATTCCAGCTCGCCAGGGGCGTGGTCACGCCAAAGATCACCGGTTCTCGATCATCCTCTTCCTGGAAGGTGCCAAACAGACGGTCCCAAATAATGAACACCCCGCCGTAGTTGCGATCCATGTAGAGAGGGTTCTGTGCATGGTGGGCACGATGATTGGACGGCGTGACGAAGCACCACTCCAGCCAGCCGAGCTTGGAAATGTGCTGGGTGTGGACCCAGAACTGGTAAAGCAGATTCAGCGCCGCGACGCTGACGAACACCACCAGCGGCACGCCCAGGACCGCCAGCGGCAGATAGAAAATCCAGCTCAGCAGGAAACCGGTGCTGGTCTGGCGCAGCGCGGTGGAGAGGTTGTAGTCCTCGCTCTGGTGATGCACCGAATGAGCCGCCCAGAGAATGTTGCGCTCGTGCCCCATGCGGTGCAGCCAGTAATAACAGAAGTCGTAGGACACGAAGGCGAACACCCAGGTCCAGGCGTTATCGGCAGGCAACTCGATAATTGCCAAGTGTTCCAACGCAAAGGCGTAGGTCACCAGTCCAACGCCTTTGGTGAGCAGGCCTGTCGTGGTCGAAAGCACCCCGGTACTCAAACTGTTGATCGCATCCGCCACGCGGTAGTGGCTCACGCCACGCCAGTGATCGGCGAGCAACTCGACGGCAATCAGCACGAAGAAAAACGGCACGGCATACAGGATGAAATTCATGACGCGACCTGGGCAGGCAAGGCGGGAGAAGTCGGCAGATTAGGTGTAGCCGCCGGTTCCCCCTATGGCAACGAGTGACAAATTAGTAGACATTTAACGCCATGAATCTGGAGAAAAGCCCATGAGCAAAAAAGTTGCAGTGATCCTTTCCGGCTGTGGCGTGTATGACGGCGCAGAGATCCACGAAAGCGTGATCACTCTGTTGCGTCTCGACCAGCGCGGCGCGCAGGTTCAATGCTTTGCGCCAAACATTGCCCAATTGCATGTCATCAACCATCTGACCGGCGAAGAAATGCCCGAAAGCCGCAACGTGCTAGTGGAATCCGCGCGCATCGCCCGAGGCGATGTAAAAGACCTGCGCGAAGCCAAGGCCGAAGACTTTGACGCGCTGATCGTGCCCGGCGGTTTCGGATCGGCAAAAAACCTGTCCAATTTCGCTGTCGAGGGTCCCGGATGCACCGTCCAGCCGGAAGTCCTGGCGTTGACCGAAGCCTTTGCCGAGGCTGGGAAACCGGTGGGACTGATGTGTATCTCCCCCGCCCTGGCGGCGAAGATCTATGGCCCGGGAGTGAACTGCACCATCGGCACCGATGCCGACACGGCCGCTGCCGTGACCAAGATGGGCGGAAATCACGAGGAATGCCTGGTCACCGATATCGTCGAGGACACCGCGCGCAAACTGGTCAGCACACCCGCCTACATGCTGGCCAAGAACATCAGTGAAGCGGCGTCGGGCATCAACAAGCTGGTGGACCGGGTGTTGGAGTTGACGCACGAGAACGATGCCTGACCCCATTTCCACTTTCCTGTGTGGGAGCTTGCTCGCGATAGCATCCGATCAGTCACACGTGTATTGGCTGACACACCGCTATCGCGAGCAAGCTCGCTCCCACAGGGGATCCACGAGAATCAGGACAAGCGAGCCAACCGCGTCAGGATCCGATCCAGCGCATTGGCAAACCCTTGCTTGTCCCGCTCGCTGTACGCCGCCGGCCCGCCGCCCATATGGCCCTGCTCACGCAAGTCGGTGAACAGATTGCGCACCGCCAGTCGATCGCCCATGTTCTGCGCGTCGAACTCCTTGCCCCTGGGGTCCAGGGCGGCGACGCCCTTCTTCACCAGGCGGTCGGCCAGTGGCACGTCGCTGCAGATGACCAACTCACCGGGCATGGCATGCTCCACCAGGTAATCATCCGCCGCATCAGGACCGCTCGGCACCACGATCAGTTTCACCAGGGCGAGGCCTGGCTTGATCTGCGGTTGCCCGGCCACCAGCACCACTTCGAACTGGCGCTTCAAGGCGAACTTGACCACCAGCTCCTTCGCCGCCTTGGGGCAGGCGTCTGCATCGATCCATACGCGCATCAGGGTTGTTCCTCTTTGAAAGCTTCGCGAGCAGGCTCGCTCCCACAAAGGACAGCCTACCTCCTGTGGGAGCGCGCCTGCTGGCGAAAGGGCTTCAGGAAACCTGGACCCGACGTTTCTCCACCACCCAGCTGCGCCCGTACAGCACAACGATCGCGGTGATCGCCACCGCCTGGGCCGCCAGCGAATAAGCGTCGGCATGAATGCCCAGCCAATCGAAGTCGAAGAACGCCACCGGCCGCGTGCCAAAGATGCCGGCTTCCTGCAATGCCTTCACACCATGGCCGGCGAACACCACCGACAGCGCACACAGCAACGCGGCGTTGATGCTGAAAAACAGCGCGAGCGGCAGTTTCGCCGAGCCGCGCAAGATCACCCAGGCCAACCCCACCAGCAATACCAGCGCCGACGCGCCGCCGGCCAGCACCGCGTTGTGCCCGGCGGGACCGGCCTGCAGCCACAGGGTCTCGTAGAACAGGATCACCTCGAACAATTCGCGGTAGACCGAGAAAAACGCCAGGATCGCAAAACCGAAACGGCCACCACCGCCCACCAGGCTGCTCTTGATGTAATCCTGCCAGGCCGCTGCGTGGCGTCGATCATGCATCCACACACCCAGCCACAGCACCATGACACTGGCGAACAGCGCCGTCGCGCCTTCGAGCAATTCCCGCTGTGCGCCGCTGACATCAATCACATACGCGGCCACCCCCCACGTCGCCAGACCGGCAAGCAAAGCCAATCCCCAACCGATGTTGACGCTGCGAACCGCCGATTGCTGGCCGGTATTGCGCAAGAACGCCAGGATCGCCGCCAGCACCAGAATCGCTTCGAGGCCTTCGCGCAGCAGAATCAGCAAGCCGGAGATATAGCTCAGCGACCAACTCAAGCCATCGCCACCCAACAGGCCCGCGGACTCTTTCAATTTCGCCTTGGCCGCGTCCAGGCGCTGTTCGGCCTGCGCCACCGGCAAGCCGTCCTGCAAGGACTGACGGAACGCCATCAGGGCCTTTTCGGTGTCCTTGCGCACAGTGGGGTCGACGTTATCGAGCGAGCTCTCCACCAGCTCGAAACCTTCCAGATAGGCCGCTACCGACAGGTCATAGGCTTGGTCATGATCGCCAGCACGGTACGCCGCGATGCTTTTATCCAACGTGGCGGCGGTGTAGTCGAGCAACTGCCCCGGACCGCGCTGCACTTGTGGCGGTTGGGCGCGTTGGGCACGGAACGTCGCAGCCGCGGCAGGGCCCTGGGCAGCCAGGACTTCAGCCGGGGTCTGCCGGGCGAGATCGGCGAGGTTGTACGTCACGTCGCTCTTAGCCGCGGCTGGGTCGGCGCTGAAACTGGCGATGTAGGTGGCCAGGTCCCAGCGTTGCCGATCATCGAGTTGATCGGCAAACGCTGGCATGTCCGTGCCCTCGATACCCATGCCCAAGGTGTTGTAGATCGCATAGAGGCTCAGCCGATCAAGACGCTGGCCGTCACGCAGGTTCGACGGCGGCGGCTCCAGGCCAACGCCCGCCGGGCCATCGCCGGCACCGCTGTCTCCGTGACAGACCGAGCAATTCTGCGCATACAGCGGCGCGCCGCGTGTCGGGTCCGGCGTAATGATCGGCGCCTGGCTGACTTCGTACGCGACCGCGAGCCTTGCGCCCAATTGCCGCGCCATGCGAGCCACGTCGCCGCCCTCCTGGCGCGCGGTAATCGCCTTGCGCAAGGTATCGACACCTTGAGCCAGTTCAGCTTTTTCAGGCTTGGCTGGCAATTCGGCAACCAACCCTGCCAACACCCCGGTGAATTCCAGTTGCTCGCGGTATTCGGAATCGTCGATGACCTTCCCCGCCTCGACAGCCGCCGGGTAATCCGCCCCGATGTAATCCAGCAGATGCAGCGCCTTGGGAGCGCCTTCGACGGTATCGGCCAGCAAGTTGGCACTGGACAGCGCCAGCAACGGCAGCATCAGCCAGGCCAGGAAACGAAACGGGGCAGTCATGAATGACTCTCGATTGGAAATAAGAAGTAACACATTGTTCACTTCCAATGCGCTTGGCTCAAGTGCCTATGTGTTCAAGCAACGCTTTTTCATCGGATATTCACGCTTTGGAGGTGACATCACAAAAACATCATTTAGGAATTAAAAAGCCACTACTCCGACCGAAGCGCTGTTTATAATGCGCCGCCTTCTTATCAACAGATGGCATAAGCGCTCCTCGCACCGAGGAACCGACGGCGCCCCCCAAGGCCTGTCCGTGGATCGCCTCAGCCCGACCCGCACACCCAGGCTGCTATTCAGGGAAGAAATGTTCATGGCATCCCGTGCCGTTTTTTCGGTCGCCCTTGGTGCGATCACCTTGCTGTCCGGCTGTTCGGCCTTCCGCAACTACGACAGTGAGCTGGCCCAGACCAATCAGCAACTGGCCTCCGGCAACGTCGACGCCGCATTGACCCTGTTGGAAAAGAACAACGCCAGCCAGGACAAAGACCTGCTCTATTTCTTCGAAAAGGGTGAGCTGCTGCGGGCCAAGGGTGATCTGTCCGGCAGCCAGACGGCCTGGACCAGCGCTGACCAACAGGTCGGACAATGGGAAGACGCGGTCAAGCTCGACACCGCCAAGTACCTCGCGCAGTTCGGCAGCTTCCTGGTCAACGACAAGGTCCGGCGCTACGAGGGCTATGACTATGAAAAGGTCATGCTCACCACGCAGATGGCCCTGAACCTGCTGGCCGTGAATGATTTCGACGGCGCGCGGACGCAAATCAAGAAGACCCACGAGCGCGAAGCGGTGATTGCCGACCTGCGCGACAAGGAATACCTCAAGCGCGAGGAAGACGCCGAGAAGCAAGGGGTCAAGACCAAATACAAGGACCTCGAGGGTTATCCGGTCGCCAGCCTGGACGCACCGGAAGTGGTCAGCCTGAAGAACAGCTACCAGAGCGCGTTCAGCCACTACCTGGCGGGCTTCGTCTATGAGGCCTTGGGCGAGAAAGACCTGGCTGCGCCGGGTTATCGCAAAGCCGCCGAGCTGCGTCCCAATACCCCGTTGCTGGAGCAGGCCCTGCTCAATCTGGACAAGCCTGCCGCCAAGGGCGACGACAGCGATATCCTGATCGTGGTGCAGAGCGGCCTGGCGCCCTCCCGGGATTCGATCCGCATCCCGCTGCCCTTGCCCATCAGCGGCAACGTGGTGATCACGCCGCTGTCGTTCCCGTTGATCAAGCCGGACACCTCCACCGCGACCTTCGCCCAGATCGGCGTCGACGGCCGTCAACTGGACCTGACCCAGCTCAACAGCACCACCGCCATGTCCCGCCGCGCCCTGCGTGATGACATGCCGGGGATCATCCTGCGCACAACCGTGCGTGCGGTGAGCCGTGGCGTGGCGCAGAAACAAATCAACGAAACCAACCCCTTGGCCGGCCTGGCCGTGGGCATTACCTCGGCCGTGCTCGAAGGGGCCGATACCCGGACCTGGCGCACCCTGCCGGACTACACCCAAGTGGTGCGGCTGCGCCTGAAGAAAGGTGAGCATCAGGTCACGCTGCCCAGCGCAGTTGGCGGCTCGGTGGTGAAGGTCAAGGTCGATCAGCGTTACCAGGTCATCACCCTGCGAGCGGTGGGCAACCAGGTTTTCGCCGGCGGCCTGGCGGCCCAGGTCATCCCGAGCGCCAATCCCACCGCCATTGCCCTCAAGCAACCTTAAGAACGGAGTCTTGTTCACATGCGTTTAAAACTGATCGCCGTCGGCGCCCTGGCCTTGCTGGCCGGCTGCGCCACCCCACCGCCACCGGAGCCGGGCAGCGCCGCCAGCAAGGTCGTGGCGATGGGCAAGACCAAGAACATCGTGGTCGGCGCCATGCGCGTCGCCCGGGAAAACGGCTACCTGACCGTCAACGTGCAGTTGAGCAATACCAGCTTCAACAACAAGAACATGTACTACCGCTTTGCCTGGCTGGGGCCGGAAGGCTTCCCGATCGCTGAAGAGGAAAGCTGGAAAAGCCTGACCCTGTACGGCGAACAGACCCGTTTCCTGCCAGCCATCGCCCCAACGCCCAAGGCCGTGGATTTCCGATTGGAAATCAATACCCCTTGAGCCCGGGCCATAGGAGCTGATGTAAGCACAGTGTAGGAGCTGACGAGTGCAACGAGGCTGCGATCTTTCCCCAGACACTTGAGTCGCAGGCGAAAGATCAAAAGATCGTCCGAACGCGGCCCGAGCCTTCGGCAGCTCCTACAGTGCACAGCCCAGCGAGGCGGTGCGACGTTTCGCTAAATCCCCTCGCCACAAAACAACTTTTATTTGAGAGCACCCAATGTTCCTACGCATCTCCTCCCTCGCCCTCGCCGCCCTGCTCGTCAGCGGCTGCGCCAACAACTCGCCGGTACTGGGCAACAAGAGCATCAGCTATGGCGACACCAAGGCCGTGGAAACCGTCACCAATGAATTCGGCTCCACCGACCTGCAGATGATCGCCGAATCGATGACCCGCTCCCTCGCCCAATCCGGCGTCCTGCAGGGTCGCCCGGTGGTTCAGGTCTATGACGTGAAGAACAAGACCAGCGAGTACATCGACACCCGTGAAATCACCACCAGCATCAAGACCCAGCTGATGAAGACTGGCGCGGCGCGTTTTGCCAGCGACAACAACGCCATGGACAGCCAGGTCGACCAGCTCAAGTTGCAGAACCAGAGTGGCTTGTACAAAAAGAGCACCGTGGCCAAGACCGGCAACATGATCGCGGCCAAATACCGCATCGAGGGCTCCATCAGCTCCATCGTCAAGCGCAGCGAAGACTACAAGGACGTCTTCTACAAATTCAGCCTGCAACTGATCGACGTCGAAAGTGGCCTGGCCGAATGGATGGACGAAAAAGAAATCCGCAAGACCACGGAGCGATAAGCCATGCGCACATGGATCGGCATGATGGCCCTGGCTTGCGCATTCACCGCGCAAGCGGCCCCAAGAGTCGCGGTGACCGACCTGGCGTACCAGGAACGTGTGGAGGAATACATCCACACGGTTTCGGCCCAGAACAATTTCCAGGCGAACGGATACGCCGCCAGCGCTTCGTCGAGCTACGACGAAATGGAGGCCACCAGCAGCTACATCGAGCAGGGCGAGCTGCGCAAGTTCACCGGTGATATCAAAGGCGAGATCCTGCGCAGCGGGATGTTCCAGTTGGTGCAGGGCACGCCGTATACCGCATCGTCGAAGGGCGACGTCTACGACGTGATCAAGCGGATCAAGGCGGGGAATTTCAAGGGCGCCGACTACGTGCTGTTCGGCACCGTGTCGGACATCGACTTCACCCGCGACATCAACGCGCTGGGCACTGCCGACAGCTACTCGGCGGTGCTTGCCCTGACGCTGGTGGCGGATTTCAGCCTGATCAATACCAAGACCTTTGAAATCACCTCGGCCTTTACCGCCATGGGCGAAGGCCAGGACACCAAGCTGATGAACCACCGGGACGTGCACATCAGCCTCAATCGTCCACGGGTCGTACGCGAAGTGTCCAAGGCGCTGGGGGAAGACGTGGCGCAGCAGTTGAGCGAACAGCTCGGCGGCCCGATCCATGAACAGGCCGGCGAACCTGTGCAGCGCAACAACCTGCCGAGGGATACGGCGCCGGTGATCCTGCGCTGATCAATATCCTTGGGAGGGTGCTTTCTGTGGCGAGGGGATTCAGCGAAACGTCGCACCGCCCCGTTGGGGTGCGTAGCAGCCCCAGGATTTTGCGGTCGCTACGCAACCGAGCGGGAGCAAGCTCCCTCGCCACGGAAAACCTTCGACAAAGCTTTTACCTACACCGCAGCCTTGCGAATCGTCGCCAGCAAACCCGCCGCGCCAATGAACAGCCCGGCAAAGGTCCGGTTCATCCGCCGTTGCTGCTTAGGGGTCCGCAACAGGCGCAACACCCTGGACGCCAGCCCGGTGTACCCGGCCATGACAATCAGGTCGACGCAAACCATTGTCACGCCCAGGATCAGGTACTGCTTGACCAGGGGGGCGTGGGGATCGATGAATTGCGGCAGCACCGCGAGCATGAACACCAGGGCCTTGGGGTTGCTGATGTTCACCAGGAAACCGCGGAACACCAGTGCCAGCGGCTTGCCGATGGGCCGAACGGCTGCATCGTCGCTGAGATCACCGGGGATCGCCCGCCATTGCTTGACACCCAGGTAGACCAGGTAGGCCACGCCGAACCATTTGATGGCGTAAAACGCGGTGGCCGAAGCGGTAAGGATCGCGCCGACGCCTGCCGCGACGATCGCGATCTGCAACGCCAGGCCCAATTGCAGGCCCAAGGCGTTCCAGTAGCCACGCCAGAAGCCGTACTGCAGGCCACTGGACATCGAGGCAATGGCCCCGGCGCCCGGTGACAGACTGATAACCCAACAAGCGGCGAAGAACGCCAGCCACGTTTCTAGCAACATTGCACACCTCAGCTCGGATCCGTCGAAACGAATAAGCTAATGCGCCGCCGTTGGGATAACCACCGATTTTTTCGTGCGCCAGCAAATAAGGCTATTCGACGAACCCGCCAACCGGAAACGCCTCGCTGCCGCGCCAACGACGGACCGAGCGCTGGAAGAACAACGTATTGGGCACTTGCACCATTGAGCTTCCGGTCCCGAGCTCCTCGGGTTCGATCAACGTCGTGTAGAGCAGATTGATCGCCACCACCCGGCCCTTGATGCCTGGCTTGTCGGTGGCTTCGACCAGCTCGACCACGTCACCGAGGCGGAACGGCCCGACGGTGTAGATCAGAATGGCGCACAGCAGGTTCGACAACACGCTCCAGATGGCGAAGAAGGCCACCGCCGCCACGGCAACGAACCCCGACAGCGCCGTCCACAGAACCGTGGCCGAAACGCCCAGGCGCTCCAGTGCCACCAGCACGGCGCTGCCCATGATCAACCAGCGCAGCACACCGCGCAGGATGATGACCAACTGGGGCGGCAGCGGGTAGCGCTCACCCAGGCCCGTGAGCGCACGCGCCACGAAACGCTGGGCCACGTAACCTACCAGCAAGATCAGCAGGACTTGCACGCCGAGCCAGATCGGCTCGATCCACATGACGGGTATGGGCAAGGACAACGCTTCCATCAGGACAGCGCCTCCAGCTCCGCTTGCAAGTTTTCCAGCAACTCCAAGGCTTGCATCCACGCCTCCTCAAGCTCCGCTTCCCGAACCTTCAGCTTGGCCTGCTCGGCCAGCAAGTCACGCAGCTCATCTTTGCGCGCTGCCTCGTAGAGACCACTGTCACCCAGGCTGGTTTCGATTTTCTGCAGTTTTTCATGGAGCTTGCCCAACTCGGCCTCGAGCTTGTCGGCCTCGCGCTTGTGTGGCGCCAGTTGCTGGCGCAACGCCGCGGCGGCCTGGCGCTGGGCCTTCTTGTCGGTCTTGTCCGGATTGACCGGCGTGGTGCTGACCGGTGCGTTGCGCTGGCGATAGTCCACCAGCCAGCGCGCATAGTCTTCAAGGTCGCCGTCGAACTCTTCAACCTTACCGTCCGCGACCAGGAAGAAGTTGTCAGTGGTGCTCTTGAGCAAATGCCGGTCGTGGGACACCACCAGCACGGCGCCGCTGAACTCCTGCAAAGCCATGGTCAGGGCCAGGCGCATTTCCAGGTCCAGGTGGTTGGTCGGTTCGTCGAGCAGCAACAGGTTCGGCCGGCCCCAGGCGATCAACGCCAGCGCCAGGCGAGCCTTTTCACCACCGGAGAAGTTCAGCACCGGCTCGTCGATACGCGCCCCGCGGAAATCAAAGCCGCCGAGGAAATCCCGCAGTGTCTGTTCGCGTTCGTTCGGGGCCAGGCGCTGCAGATGCAGCAATGGGCTGGCCTTCGCATCAAGGGAGTCCAATTGATGCTGGGCGAAATAACCGACCACGGTGTTTTCACCGCGTGTCAGGCGCCCGGCCAAGGGCTCAAGCTCGCCGGACAGATTCTTGATCAAGGTCGACTTACCGGCACCGTTAGGCCCCAGCAGACCGATCCGCGCGCCGGGCGTCAGTTGCAACTTGACCTTCTCCAGCACGGTTTTGTCGCCATAGCCCAGTCGCGCATCGGACAGGTCGATCAGTGGGCTGGAGATCTTCGACGACTCGCGGAAGACAAAATCGAATGGCGAATCGACATGGGCCGCCGACAGCTCTTCCATCCGCTCCAGTGCCTTGATCCGGCTCTGCGCCTGGCGAGCCTTGGTAGCCTGGGCCTTGAAGCGGGCGATGTAGCTTTCCATGTGCGCGCGCTGCGCCTGCTGCTTCTCGTAGGCTTGTTGCTGCTGCGCCAGGCGCTCGGCCCGAGCCCGCTCGAAGGCACTGTAGCCGCCGCGATACAGGGTGAGCTTACGCTGGTCGACATGGGCGACGTGATCGACCACGGCGTCGAGGAAATCCCGGTCGTGGGAGATCAGCAGCAGCGTGCCGGGATAGCCCTTGAGCCAGTCTTCGAGCCAGATGATGGCGTCGAGATCCAAGTGGTTGGTCGGCTCGTCGAGCAACAGCAAGTCCGATGGGCACATCAGGGCTTGCGCCAGGTTCAGGCGCATCCGCCAGCCGCCGGAGAAATCACCGACCTGACGGTCCATCTGTTCGTTGGTGAAGCCCAGGCCGGCCAGCAATTTACGAGCGCGGGCGTCGGCAGTGTAACCGTCGGCACTGTCGAGCTCGGCGTGCAGGCGGGCTTGGGCGGCGCCATCATGCGCGGCTTCGGCTGCGGCCAGGTCACGCTGGACCTGACGCAGGCGCACGTCGCCGTCGAGCACGTAATCCACCGCCAGGCGTTCGAGGGTATCGACCTCCTGGCGCATGTGGGCGATGCGCCAATCGGCCGGCAGGAAGCAGTCACCGGAGTCCGGGTGCAACTCGCCACGCAACAAGGCGAACAGGCTCGATTTGCCGGCGCCGTTGGCACCGATGAGGCCGGCTTTGTGGCCGGCGTGCAGGGTCAGCTCGGCGTCTTCTAGCAGACGTTGCGGGCCACGCTGTAAAGTCAGGTTCTGAAGTCGAATCATAATGGCGGCGGAGTCTACCAGCTTCGCTCGCAACTGGCGCGAGTAGCACGATGTCCTCTGATCTGTGGAGCTTTTCCCTCGACCTCTACGCCAAGCCTGGCGTGGAGCCCGCGTGCCTGGCGCTACAGGCAGCCGGCGCAAACGTCTGCCTGGTGCTCTGCGGGCTGTGGCTGGAACAGCGTGGCGTGACGTTCGATGAACAGCGGCTGGAGCAACTTCGGAACCTGGCGGAGCCGTGGGATGAACAGGTCGTACAGCCATTGCGTGCGCTGCGCATTCAATGGAAAGAGGCTGCCCGGGAGGATGCAAGGCTGAATGGCCTGCGCGAGCAGATCAAGCGACTGGAGTTGGAAGCCGAGCGGCAACTACTCGAGCAATTGGAGACAGTGACCAAGGGCTGGCCGAAGGAACGACACGCGGGCGCGGGTCAATGGTTGCAAAGCGTGGCGGGAAGCGCCGGCCGCCTTCACCACGACGCGCTGCATCAGCTGCGCGTCGCGGTGTCCGACACTTAGGAAGCGCGGGGTGGAGTGCTGCCCGATGCCGCGGTAACGCTCGGATTCACAGCCGGTGCCGGGGTGCTGGCCGTTGGCGCGGGCGTCGCCGTAGGGGCAGGCGCTGGCGCGGCAGGCTTGGCAACCGGAGCAGTCGCTGGTTTTGCAGCGGCAGGCTTTTTCACGGCGGGCTTGGTCGCTGCTGGTTTGGTGGCGGGTTTGGCAGCGGCCGGCTTGGCCGTTACTGGTTTGGCCGCCGCAGGTTTGGCGGCTGCAGGTTTGGCTGCTGCAGGTTTCGCCGCAGGTTTCGCCGCAACCTTGGCAGGCGCTTTGGCTGCAGCTGGCTTGGCTGCCGATTTCGCTGCAGGCTTGGTCGCTGGTTTGGCCGCTGGTTTGGCCGCAGCGGTTTTTGCCGCAGTTGGCTTGGCGACTGCAGGCTTCGCAGCGGCTGGTTTGGCAACGGCTTTAGTGGCAGGTTTGGCAGCGGCGGTCTTCGTCGCGACGGGCTTGGCGGCGACTTTTGCAGCGGGTTTGGCGACAGCAGGTTTCGCAGCCGTGGCTTTCGCAGCAGGCTTGGCAGCCGCCTTGCTCGCCGCTGGTTTTACTGCACTGGCAGCCACCGGTTTTTTAGCAGCAGGTTTGGCAGCTGGCTTGCTGGCAGCTTTTGCCCCAGCCTTGGCGGCTGGCTTGACGGGCGCCTTGGCTGGCGTTTTTGCAGCGGCAGGTTTAGCCACGGGTTTCTTGGCCGATACAGCGGCAGGCTTCGCAGCACGAAGGCTCAGTGCCTTGCCTACGGCTTCCTGGACGCGACCGACACCCTGGGCCAGCTTCAGGCTTTCCTGTGCGTCACGCTTGAGCTGCAGGATGTAGGCGCGGGTTTCGGATTGGCGATCCTTCAGGGAGTCGAGCAGGTCTTCGAGTTCTTTCACGGCGTCTTTTGCCTTGGCTTGCGCCTTGGCCTTGCCAGCGGTTGCCGCGTCTTGCAGTTTGGTGCGCGACTTGTGCAGTTTTTCCTGCGCCTTGCCGCGTTGTTTTTCCAGCTTGGCGAGCAATTTTTCAGCATCAGCCAGGGCTTGGGAGCAGGCATTTTCCAGATGCTCGAGCAAGCTGCCCGACAGTTGTTGGAGCAAGTGCAACGGAGTGTTTACAGGCTTCTTGGTGGCCGACATGGTTTACCTCCTGACTGACGTGAGTGCGGCTCATACTAGACCTCTGCTGCAACCGCCGCTAGGGCATGTTGACACTACACATGGCGTTGCGTTGCAAGTCGCAAAAAATCTTCTGCGGCATTGCCACGACCATGCGCTTCCACAGATATCGACACTGGCATAATCCCTCGAATCGAGGCCGGAGCAAGCACACATGTCGCGTCACCTTTTTCTACTCTTTTGCTTGGTCTTCCCTATGGCGCAGGCCACGGAGAAAACCAACGCAAACGATGCCCACGACCTGGCCTACAGCCTCGGCGCGAGCCTTGGCGAACGCTTGCGCCAAGACGTGCCCGACTTGCAGATACGGGCCTTGGTCGAAGGCCTGCAACAGGCCTACCTCGGTAAACCGCTGGCCCTGAAGGACGAGCGCATCGAACAGATCCTCGCCGAACATCAGGCGCAACTGACCGCGCAATCGGCATCACCCGAAACCCAAGTGGCGTTGAAGACCGAGCAGAAATTTCTCAACGATGAAAAAAGCCGGCCGGGCGTGCAACAACTGCCGGATGGGATCCTGCTGACCGAACTCAAGCCCGGCAACGGCAGCAAAGCCGGCCCTCACGGCAAGGTCCAGGTGCTGTATGTCGGTCGGTTGCCGGACGGCACCGTATTCGATTCCAACCATCAAGCGCAGTGGTTCAACCTCGATAGCGTGATCGACGGCTGGCGCAGCGCGCTGCCGCAGATGCCGGTGGGTGCGAAATGGCGGTTGGTGATTCCGTCGGCGCTGGCCTACGGTGCCGAAGGCGCAGGGGATGTGATTCCGCCTTTCACGCCACTGGTGTTTGAAATCGAATTGCTCGGCGCGACGACCTGAATCGGCATAGGGGTCGGCCTTTTCACAGGCCGCTCCCCTGCCACACCACCCGGCATGCGGGTCCGCACCGGGCGGTTCGAGAGATTGAGGTTATGAGAGTCGCACCAGACCCAGCCTGTCGAACCAGGCCACATCCAGCACTCGATTAAGCTCAAAGCGGCTGTTACGCCACCAACTACATGAGTTAGCCGCCACTTTCCGTGCGGTTTGAGCACTGGCCCCCAGAGCCCGCAGTTCGCGATAGATCGTCGGTCCACGCCTCCATTGCTTAAGCTGGATCGCTCGCAGTCGGTGTCGTATCCATTCGTCCAGCTCTCGCCAGACCTTCGGTGTTTGCGATAACCCAAAATAAGCTTTCCAGCCCAAGAGATAAGGACGTAAGTTTTCGACAACCTGCCCCATGCTGCGTCCCCCTGAGCGACGGGTGAGCACGCGTATTCGCTGCTTGAACTGCTTGCGCGCCTTGACCGACACCGTTCTCTTGACGCCTTTGGGTGACGCCCAAAAGGCATAGCCCAGAAACTTGCGACCAAATGCACTCGCCACCGCACTCTTGCTCTCGTTGACACTCAAGTGCAGTTTTTCATACAGACGCTTCAGCAGGACCATCACTCGCTGCCCAGTCTTCTTGCTGCGAACGTACACATTCGCATCATCGGCATAACGCACGAAACAATGGCCCCGACGTTCAAGCTCTCGATCCACTTCGTCCAGCAGCACATTCGCCAACAGCGGCGACAGCGGACCGCCTTGCGGCGCCCCGCAGCGGCTTTTCTCGACTACTCCATTGATCTGCGTTCCCGCATCCAGATACGCCCGAATCAGCCGGATAGCCGCCCGATCCGCAATCCGCTTGCATAAACGATCAATCAAAATGTCGTGGTCGACCCGGTCGAAGAACTTCTCCAAATCAACATCCACTACCACTTTGCGTCCCGAAGACACATGTCGCTGAGCCGCCAAAATGGCGTCCTGCGCACTGCGCCCCGGACGAAAACCGTAGCTGTGTTCACTGAAGGTTGGATCGAGCAGTGGCTGCAGGACTTGCAGCAATGCTTGTTGGATCAACCGGTCGGTGACCGTTGGAATGCCCAACTCGCGTTCGCCGCCGTCAGGCTTGGGGATGACCGCGCGTCGTACCGGACTGGGCCGGTAGACGCCTGAGAGAAGCTGTTCACAGATCACAGGCCATCGGGTCTGCAAAAGTTTCGCGGTCTGTTCAATGTCCAAACCGTCGACTCCTGCCGCCCCTTTGTTAGCCCTGACTCGTTTCCAGGCTCGTTTCAGGTTTGCTCTCGCAAAGGCCCGTTCCAGCAGCCCTTGCCCTGCGTTGTCGGTTTCATTTTGCGGGCAATTGACCTCGTCGCTGATGGGGCTTCTCACGGCTTCACCGCTCGCGTCCTCACATCCGCCCCGCGTTTGGCAGGCTTCTGACTTCCGGTTTCTCGCATCAACATGGCCTATAACGCTTTCTCTCGTTCGGCCCTTCGTCAAAAAAGACTACTACGGCCTCTGCTGACTTCTCGCTCCGGTTTTTTTCACCGTCGCCCTTTCAGGCACAAGGCGAGATCTCCCCAGGTAAGAACGCAATCCTTCCCCGCACAACCGCCGAATTTACGCTGCCGCCCTTTGACCACAAGAGCTTCGCGATTTGCAGCTCGCTCGCCCTGGTCAGCATCGCCTTATATCCAGTTCTTGTTCATCGGCTCGCGGTTTCGATTCACGCTTCCTCCCCACACTCGGTCGCCCTCATGCAGTTGCGCTTCACTTCGTTCGCTGTGGTCAGCTCACGGTGGGACTTTCACCCACAAGATTGCGCCCATGCTGGGCGCACAGCAAAAAAAAAACGGTGCGCAATGCGCACCGTTTTTCGTTTACCGCGAATCCCTCAAGCCTGGACCGCAGCCTCTTCCTTATGGGCGTTGTGCAACACTTCGATCAGGCAGTCTTCCAGCTCGAAACGCTCGTGGAGCAAGCCACCCAGCTCCTTGAATTTTTCCGCCACGCATTTGCCTTCGTCGCAGAGATCATTGAAGGCCAGCAATTTTTCGGTGATGACGTCGATGCGCGGATAAATCGTGTCGGCCAATTCCAGGCCGCGCTTGTCGTTGAAGGCCTTGGCCTCGCTCGTCAGTTGTTCGTATATCTCGAAATGACCGGCAGAGACATAGTCCACCAGCACGCCACAAAACTCCTGCAACGGCTTGCGGCTTTCACTCAACGCTTCGGGCTTGCCGCCAAGAGCATCATAGGCCCGAACCAGTTCGTGACGCTCCTGCAACCAGCGGTCGATCAGCAGATGCACCCCACCCCAGCGTTCCTGAGCATTCTGACAACTTTCGAGCATGGTGATTTCTTCCCTTCTGAGTCATGCCCCTCGCAGCCTGGAACACACCTGGATGACCAGGGACACGCCAGGCACAACATGATCGAGTGGCACAATTCCAATGATACGTGCGGGCCAGATTATGCCCGCACGACAACCGCTTCAAGGTACGCAGGAGATAAAGTTCATACAAGTGTTTAATCCAGCACCCTGACCAACTGCGACGTCTGGTCGCTGAAAGGGCGGACCAGGGCATCCCAGGCCAGGCGCAACAGTTGGTAGGCCATCGAAATGGCCAGGGCAAGAAAAAACAGCAGGCTCCACTCGGGCAGGCTCAGATCGAATAACGTCCAAGTGACACTTGTGCAGTCGATAGCGCCCTCGAGCACATGGCTCATCGCATGCCACCACGAATCCGCTCCCTTCAAGCGGGCAACGCAGTCAGGCAAATACTCAACCGAAGCGCCCTGCACCAAGACCTGACGCCACGCCAGCATCAAGCCTGCGGACGCGAATACCACCCCTGCGGTGGCGTAGACAACGCTGCCCTTTCGGCCCGGTCCGTGCACGCAGGCCCCAAGGCAATTCACCAGGAAGATCATCAGGCATAACCGCTGCAAAATGCACAAGCTGCACGGTGTCAGGCCGACCGCGTATTCGAGGTAACTGGCGATGCCCAGAGCCAAGGCTGCGGCAATGGAAGCCATGAGAAACAAGAAGCGTGAGCTGGCCAAAGACATGGCGGTTCCGTAGCAGAAGAGACAAGCTGTTACGGTAGAGGAAAGCCGTCGGGCCTTTCAAGGCAGGCCCGTGCGGACACTTCACCAAAGGTGTAGGGAATTCCCGACAGACACAACGAGACTTGGCGCAGTTAGCTGTAGGACTTTACCGAAGGCATCACAATACCGTCGCTACAGCGGCTAGATTGCTGCTTAAACGACCTGCGCCGGAACTGGCAGGGGTGCTGCAAGCAAACGCTCGTCCAACAACCCCAACCCCTCCTGGAAGAGCTGGTTGCTACGCTCCGCATCCCCCAGCTGCGCCAGCAACCGCGCAAGCTCGGCGCAAGCCTCGGGGTTGCGCTGGGCCCGCAAGCTGCTTTCCAGGTAATCCCGTGCCTTGCCCCATAAACTGTTTTGCAGACACAGGCGCCCCAACGTCAACAGCAGGCTTGGGTCCGTCGGATGCTCCTTGAGCCAGCCCTCTGCCGCCTGCAATTGACGGGTTGGATCCGCACCGCGAACCAAGCCGTACAAGCGTGCCAGGTGACTGTCGTACTGGCGCTTGAGGGCGGTGCGCAACACGTCTTCCGCTTCTACTTGGGCGCCCAGCTGCCGGAGCTGTTCGGCATAAGCCAACACCAGTGCCGGCTCCTGCCGTTGTGCGGAACTCAATTGTTGCCAGGCGCGGTTGAGGGACTGCAAGCCGACGCTGCCATCGGCTTCGCGGTGTGCCGCCAGGGTGAGGTTTTCGCCCCAGGCACGACGCTCCAGCTCGGCCAGTTCGGCGGCGGGCAGGACCTTGTCCTTGCGCAACCCAGGCAATAGCCTGATCACCGCCGACCAGTCACCCCGCTGTTGGTGCAAGCGCTGCAACTGGCGCAAGACCTGCACGTTATGCGGATGGCGTTCATGCATGGCTTGCAGCGTATCCAAGGCACCGTCGGTGTCGCCCCGGTCCGTCTGCAACTGAGCGTGCGTCAGCGCGATGGCCAGTTCCGCCTGGGGCTGACGCTCCAGGGCTCGCTCCAGCAAACTGTCGCTTTGCTCATAAAGACCTTGTTCGTTGGCCGCACGGGCGGCACCGAGGTAATACAACAAGGGTTGGCGCTCGGCTTCGGCCGCACGATGCAGGTGCCGCTGGGCACTGGCCCAGCGACCTTCAGCCAGGTCCAACTGGCCGTGTTCGATGGCGACTTGCACGCGACGACTGCGGTTGCGGCGCGACCACGGATTGACCACGCCAGTGGACGTGGTGACCAGCCCGATCAAGGCGCTCACACCTCGCCATGCCAGCCAGAGCACAGCCAGCAATGCGAGGGTGACCCAGAGACCGGCTTCGTAACGAAAGTTCTTGTACGCCACGAGCACGTAACCCGAATGCTCGGCAATCGCCACGCCCAGCACGGCGGCGACAGCGATGACCACGAACAGAATCACGTAGAGGCGTTTCATGGCGTGGTCTCCTCCCCGCCCGCCTTGGGCATCGGCTTGACGGAATCTTCGGCATTCACGTTGCGACGTTCGAGGTAGGCCTGGACCGCACTCAACGTCCCGGTCAGGTCCGGCGTGACCACGGTCACCGGCGACTTGCTCAGCTCGACGACGCGCTCGAGCATGATCCTGCTTTGCGGGTTGTCCTGGTTGAAGTTGTTCTTGAGCACATCCCGCGCCTCGGCCAACGCCTGGGTGTAGACCGGCGCCTGGCCGTTGAGCGCGGCCCATTGCGCCTGCTCCAGCGCCAGGCTCAAGGCCAGGCGCACCTGCATCAGGCTCTGCCCGGCCAGGAGTGGGCGAACGTTTTCATCGGCGTTGAAATCGATGCGGATGTAGCGGGAGATCTGATCCCACCACTGCGCCCAACGGCTGGCACCATCGCCATCGGCGGTCAGGCCCAACAGGGATTCACCGCGATCCTTGTACTCGGGCGCCACTTCTGAGAGCTGCAGTACCTGGTCACGCAAGGCACCCAACTGGAGAAACAGGCCGGTGCGATCCGGCTGTTCGGTGCTGCGCAGCGCGGCGAGAGTCTTGGCCAGTTGCTCGCGTGCGGCGAACGATCCCGGATCGTTTTGCTCGCGCAGGATTTCATCCGCGCCCTGCACCAATGCCTGGGCGCTGCTGATGTCTTGCAGAGCGGACAGGCGCAGGCTGGCCAGGCGCAACAGGTGTTCGGCTTCGGCCAGGCGCCAATCCTTGCGGCTGGCACCGAGCACGGTTTCCAGGCGCTGGTTCAAGCGCTGCTGATCGCCCTGCAACTGCGCGACCTGGCGGCGCCGCTCTTCCAGTTCTTCCGCCGGGGGCAACTGCTCCAAGCGCTCACTCAGGCGTTGCTCATTGAGCTTGAGGCTCTGGGCCTGGTCATTGAGCGTCTGGACCTGGGCGGACTGCTGCTGGGTGTTGGCTTGCAAGTGGCGCACTTGCCACACGCCCCAGCCACCCACCGCCACGCCGGCGGCCCCCAACAACAGCGCGACAATCGCCAGTCCGTTTCCGCGACGCGGCGCTATCGGCGCCTTGGCGTCGAGCGGAGCATCGAGCGCTGGCTGATCTTGATCTTTTGGCAAGGCTGTTTCGCTCACGTGTCCATCCTTTGCATTAGAAAACGGCACGGATTGTTCCCGTAACGCCGCCAGCAAAGCCGCGGCACTGGCGCCACGGCAATCCACAACTGTCCGAGCCCCGGCGGCACGCGCCATCTCGGCGACCCTGGGGCTTGGCACGAACAACGGTAGCCGCGCCAGGGCGGGCCACGCTTCACCGGCCAAGCGGTGCAGATGCTCGAAGCTCTGCCCACTGCTGACCACCAGGGCGTTCAAGCGTTCCGCTTCGACCTTCGCCGGCAAAGCGTCCTGGCCATATTGCGGCAGGCCGCGCCGGTACAGCTCCAGGTAATCGACACTAGCACCTTGCTCGCGCAAACGCTCTGCCAGCAAACCGCGCCCGCCTTCACCGCGCACGATCAAGACGCGTGGGTCAGGTCGGTCGATAGCCTGGCGCAACGCCGCAAGCTCAAGCAAGGCCTCGCTGTCGTCGCCATTATCGGGATAAGACACGCCAAGGCCGGCGTCGGCAAGAATCTGGCCGGTCGCGGCCCCCACGCTGAACCATGGTTGGTCCGGGGGTTGCGGCCAATATTGGCGCAGCAGTTCCACGCACAACCGTGCAGCGGGTTTGCTGACCACGATCACGGCACAATATTGATCCAAGGCCTGGAGGGTCGCCTGCCCGGCCACTGAAAGGGGGATCGGCTCGATATCCAGCAACGGCAGGCTGCTGCTGTAGACACCGGCATCCGCCAGGACAGCCGCCAGCGCGCGCGACTCGTCCGAGGGACGGGTAAGCAGCAGGCGCCAACCTGTCACGCGGGGCCTGCCTCGCCGTAGACTTTTTTGAGGATGTCGTCAGCGCCTTGGCTCAGCAGGTCTTCGGCGACCCGCACACCCAGCGCCTCGGCATCGCGCCGCGGCGCCCGGGCTTCAGCGCTGAGCAGCGTGCCGCCGTTCGGATCGCCGACCAGGCCACGCAACCAGACTTGCTCGCCTTCGAGCACGGCATAGCAGGCAATCGGCACCTGGCACCCGCCATTCAGATGTTTGTTGAGGGCACGTTCGGCGAACACCCGGATGGCGGTGTCTTCGTGGTGCAGTGGCGCCAGCAGGGCATGGATTGCGTCGTCGGCGCTGCGGCACTCGATCCCTACCGCCCCCTGCCCGCCAGCCGGCAAGCTGTCATCGACACTGATGGCCGAGGCGATGCGGTCTTCGAACCCCAAGCGGATCAAACCAGCGGCGGCGAGGATGATCGCGTCGTACTCGCCGGCATCGAGCTTCGCCAGGCGGGTGTTGACGTTGCCGCGCAGGAAACGGATCTGAAGATCGGGACGACGGGTCAGCAGCTGTGCCTGGCGACGCAGGCTGGAAGTGCCGACCACACTCCCGGCGGGCAGCGCATCAAGGCTGACATAGGAATTGGAGACGAACGCATCGCGCGGGTCTTCCCGTTCGCAGATACAGAAAAGACCCAGGCCCAGGGGGAAATCCATGGGTACGTCCTTCATCGAATGCACGGCGATATCGGCTTCGTTGTCCAGCAAGGCCGTTTCCAGCTCCTTGACGAACAAGCCCTTGCCCCCGATCTTCGACAGTGGCGAATCCAGCAGCTTGTCCCCGCGGCTGACCATCGGCACCAGCGTCACGATCAAACCGGGATGGGCCGCTTCGAGGCGGGCTTTGACGTATTCGGCCTGCCAGAGGGCCAAGGCGCTTTTACGGGTGGCGATGCGGATCTCGCGAGGGGACATGGATCAATCCGTACTTAAAAGATACGGCAGATAATAACAGCTCAGCCAAATCCGCTTTGATTTGAATCACGACGCCGGGGCCTCCCTGGCCGCCAATCCTGGAAACAGAACCCATCGAGGCGTCGTGCTAAAGCTGCTGCATCATCTTGCGCACACCCGCGACATGCCGGCGGCTGACAATCAGCGCATCGCCGTTAAGCCCCTTGAGGTACAACTGGAAATGCCCATGGGGTGTGCGCTGCAACCGCTCGATGCGTTCGCGCGCCACCAACGCGTTGCGGTGAATGCGCACGAACCGTTCGCCGAACTCGTCCTCGAGGGCCTTGAGTGGCTCGTCCAGCAGCACTTCGCCGCTTTCGTGGCGCAACGTCACGTATTTATGATCCGCAATGAAATAGACCACTTGGTTCAACGGGATGAGTTCGATCCCCTTGCGCGTCCGCGCACTGATATGGCTGCGAGGACCGCTGCCACTTTCGGCGGCCGGACGGGTAAGCGCCGCCAGTTGCGTGCGGTTCGGCCGCTCTGCCTTGCGCAGTGCCTCCTCCAGAGCCTCGACGGAAACAGGCTTGATCAGGTAGCCCACGGCACCAGCCTGCAACACTTCGGGGGGAAAGTCGTCCCGAGTGGTGCAGAACACCACCGCGGGCGGGGACTCGCGCTCGCACAGCTTCGCCGCGACCTGCAAGCCGTCCAGGCCAGGCATGCGAATGTCGAGCAGCACGATATCCGGCTTGTGGCTGTCAATAAGGGCCAATGCCTCTTCGCCATTGGTGGCGCTCGGCTCCAGGACACTGTAACCCTCGAGTTCACCGAGCAATCGGCTCAGGCGCTCGCGGGCCAGTGGTTCGTCGTCAACGATCAGGACATTCATATTGCGCTGGATTCCTGCGTGAGTCTCGCACAAGGATAGCGTAGACAGGGGAAGTGACATCCGTCACCGCGATCCACGCTAAGACTCGTCCGAGGGCCAAAAAGTGCCGCGAGGCGGTTGCCTATCTTTACCAGCGCTTGCCGACCGATGCTCGAGGCCTGTTGTCGCACAGCGTCGCCACAGGGTTTGTTAACACTCGATTTGACCAATATGCACACCCCCTTACTTGGTGCATCCGATGCGTCCAGGTGAAAAAGCAAAGCCTTACCGTCCACTGTAGACGGTTGCCGCGACGATATTGCTCAATCGAAAAATATCGTTGTGCGAAAAACCCTTTGGATCCGTTGGCGTTCGCTGCGAAAAACCTCGCGACCACTGCCAGCGCCAGCCCCGGCAACCCTGCTATCATCCGCCACAGCCTTCAACCGCTACTTTTTTCCAGCCGATCACGAGCGAATTCATGAGCACTGACAAGACCAATCAGTCCTGGGGCGGCCGCTTCAGTGAACCCGTCGACGCCTTCGTCGCCCGCTTCACCGCCTCCGTCAACTTCGACCAGCGCCTGTATCGCCACGACATCATGGGCTCCATCGCCCACGCCACCATGCTGGCCAAGGTCGGCGTGCTGACCGATGCCGAGCGCGACAGCATCATTGATGGCCTGAAGACCATCCAGGGCGAGATCGAGGCCGGCCAGTTCGACTGGCGTGTCGATCTGGAAGACGTGCACATGAACATCGAGGCGCGCCTGACCGACCGCATTGGCGTGACCGGCAAGAAGCTGCACACCGGCCGCAGCCGCAACGACCAGGTCGCCACCGACATCCGCCTGTGGCTGCGCGATGAAATCGACCTGATCCTGGCCGAGATCACCCGCCTGCAAAAAGGCCTGCTGGAACAAGCCGAGCGCGAGGCCGAGAGCATCATGCCCGGCTTCACGCACCTGCAAACCGCGCAACCTGTAACGTTTGGGCATCACATGCTGGCCTGGTTCGAGATGCTCAGCCGCGACTACGAGCGCCTGGTCGATTGCCGCAAGCGCACCAACCGCATGCCCCTGGGCAGCGCCGCGCTGGCCGGCACCACCTACCCGATCGACCGTGAGTACACCGCGCAACTGCTGGGCTTCGATGCCGTGGGCGGGAACTCGCTGGATAACGTCTCGGACCGCGATTTCGCCATCGAATTCTGCGCTGCCGCGAGCATTGCCATGATGCACCTGTCGCGCTTCTCCGAAGAGCTGGTGCTGTGGACCAGTGCGCAATTCCAATTCATCGATTTGCCGGATCGCTTCTGCACCGGCAGCTCGATCATGCCGCAAAAGAAAAACCCTGACGTACCGGAATTGGTACGAGGCAAGAGCGGCCGGGTATTCGGCGCGCTGATGGGCCTGTTGACCCTGATGAAAGGCCAGCCGCTGGCCTACAACAAGGACAACCAGGAAGACAAGGAACCGCTGTTCGACGCGGCCGACACCTTGCGCGATTCGCTGCGGGCTTTCGCCGACATGATCCCGGCCATCAGGCCCAAGCATGCGGTCATGCGCGAAGCGGCCCTGCGCGGTTTCTCCACCGCCACCGACCTGGCGGACTACCTGGTGCGCCGTGGCCTGCCATTTCGCGACTGCCATGAAATCGTTGGCCATGCCGTGAAGTACGGCGTCGACACCGGCAAGGACCTGGCGGAAATGAGCCTGGACGAACTGCGCCAGTTCAGCGACCAGATCGAGCAGGACGTGTTTGCCGTGCTGACCCTCGAAGGCTCGGTCAATGCCCGCGACCACATCGGCGGCACCGCGCCGGCGCAGGTCAAGGCAGCCGTGGTGCGTGGCCAGGCGCTGCTTGCCAGCCGCTAACAGCTCAAAGCCAAAAGCATCGCGAGCAAGCTCGCTCCCACAGTAGATCTTCGGTAGACGCATAATTGCGAACATTGGAGATCCAACTGTGGGAGCGAGCTTGCTCGCGATAGCGCCCTTCAGAGCAGCAAACGTATCACTTCTTGGCAGCGATCCTAGCCAGGAACGCCGGCATCTCTGCCTCCCTGTCCGCCGCTATCCGCTGCACGTGCGGGTTCTGTCCCATCAGCTCCATCAAGGCCTTCGCCTTTGGCATATCGGCCAGCAGGTCGATATCGAAGACTTTCTTGCCCACCTGCAAGACCAGCGACAGGCTGTAGTAGAAGTACAAGTCGGCAACGCTCAGGGTTTCCCCCGCCACGTACGGCGAGAATTTTCCGTGCCGGCCGAGGGAAGCGAACCCCAGCAGCAATTCACCCTTGGCCTTCTCCTTGACCGCATCCGGCACCGGCATGCCGAAAAAAGCCTCGGCGTAGCAGGCACGTCCAGGCAGCTCGATGTACAGCTCGATCTCACGGCACAAGGCCAATACCTGGGCGCGCTCGAACGGATCGGCGGGCAACAAGGCCTTGCCTGGCTGGGTTTGCTCGAGGTATTCGAGGATCACGCTGGTTTCGTTGATAAATCCCTGCTCGGTCTTCAGCACCGGCACTTTGCCGCGAGGGCTGATGGCCAGCGCTTCGGGAGTCTGGGCCCCCACGAACGGGACCTCTTCAAAGTGCAGCCCCTTCTCCAGCAGCGCCAGCTTGACCATGTTGTAATAATTGCTGACACAAAAACCATAAAGCTTAAGCATTCCATAGCCTCCAGGCCGTACGGGGTTGGCAGCCTTGGGTTATAGCCCGCCGACGCATTTCGCGCCAGGCGCATCACACCGGTGAATGCAGGTAAACTGGCGCCCTTTCCCCAAGGAGCCTGCCATGAGCGAGCCGACTGACATCGACAATGACGAAGAAGAATTCGTCGAGAACACGCTGATCCAGGCCATCGAGAACCAGATCGAAAGCGACAACCCGCCAGCGGCCAAGGCCACGTTCAACAAGCTGACCCTGGTGGGTTATGAACGCGAAGAAATCCTTAACCTGATGGCCCACGTGCTGGCGGTGGAAATCGACGCGATCCTGGAAGAAGACCGCCCGTTCGATACCGAGTGGTACGAAGCCGCGTTGCGCGCGCTCCCCGAGTTGCCGCCGGAAAAGAACTGAACCGACAGGCGCGGCGGCCCTGTGGCGAGGGAGCTTGCTCCCGCTGGACTCTGTAGGAGCTGGCGAAGGCTCGGGCCGCGTTCGGACGATCTTTTTGCTTTTGATCTTTCGCGTGGAACTCAAGTGTCTTGGGAAAGATCGCAGCCTCGCTTCGCTCGGCAGCTCCTACGGCCGAGCGGGAGCAAGCTCCCTCGCCACGCAGAAGCGCTCCAAACGAAAAAGCATGACACTGACACTGGACAGCTCGGCCAAGTGCGCTCACCTTAGTGACGCTGTCGTCCAAATTCCTAGAAAGTCTGGAGTCCTTATGTCGCTTACCCCTGAGCTGGTTGCCGAACTGGAAATCCTTGCACTCTTCAACCTGGACAGTTCCCAGGAAGGCCTGAAAATTCATCAGACCGCTGCCCCCAAAGCTATCGCCGCTGCCCAACGGCTGTTTGAAAAAGACTTGATAGACCAACCCGATGGCGGCTACCTGACCAGCCTGGGGCGTGATGCCGCGCAAAATGTGCAAACTGTCCTGACAATACTCCGCGCCGAAGAAACCGCCTGATCTCTCCCCGCCCACGGAAATCCCCTTCATCGGGATTTCCGCAGGCGTACAGGCTTCTTGCGTAAAAATCCTGATTTCCAAATCATTTCCAGCTCAAGAATTCCAAGAGACGGGCGCTAACCTGCCATCACCTGTGTTGTTCCCCACGTTCGACGCCGCGAGCCGGTTTGAGCTGACATGACCCGCAATCACGAAATACGCCCCGATCTGGACGAGGGAATCGACCGCAAGGTCCTGAGCCAGTTGCGCGCGCGTTTTCTCAAGCTCAACTCCGTACGCATGGAGCGTGCCCTGGAAGGTCTGTCGACCCGCCAGCAAGGCGTGTTGACGCTGCTTCCACTGTTTTTTCATGTCAATCATCCGCTGCTGCCCGGCTACGTCTCGGGGAGCACGCCCGCCGGATTATCGAATTACGAACCCGACGCCAACGTCCTCGCCGAAGCCCAACGCCTGACCCGGTCGTTTTCCTACAAGCCGCGCCATGGCAGCAACCCACCACGGCCGATCCTTGGCCTGTTCCTGATGGGCAGCCTTGGCACCCTGGCCCAGGCCGACCAGAGCGATATGGACGTGTGGGTGTGCCACGGGCCGGACCTGAGCGACGATGAGCTGGCCGAGCTGCGCAAGAAATGCCAGTTGCTGGAAATCTGGGCTGCGACCCAGGGCGCCGAAGCGCACTTTTTCCTCATCGACCCGGCGCGATTCGTCCGGGGCGAACGGGACAATCAGCTCAGTTCCGATGACTGCGGCACCACACAACACTATCTGCTGCTGGACGAGTTCTACCGCACCGCGATCTGGCTGGCCGGGCGTACGCCGATCTGGTGGCTGGTGCCGGTCTACGAAGAAGAAAACTATGAGCAATACACCCATACGCTGATATCCAAGCGTTTCATTCGTGCAGACGAAACCCTGGACTTGGGACACCTGGCCTACATCCCGCCGGGAGAATTCATCGGCGCCGGGCTCTGGCAGTTGTTCAAGGGCATCGAGTCGCCCTACAAGTCCGTGCTCAAGCTCCTGCTCACCGAGGTCTATGCCAGCGAACACCCAACGGTGCGCTGCCTGAGCCTGCGCTTCAAGCAGGCCGTATTTGCCAACCGCCTGGACCTGGACGAACTGGACCCGTACATGGTGGTTTATCGCCGGATCGAGGAATACCTCAACGTCCGTGGCGAACCCGAGCGCCTTGAGCTGATCCGGCGTGCGCTGTACCTCAAGGTCAATCGCAAGCTCACTGGCCCGGTTCGCAGCAGCGGCTGGCAGCGCAACCTGCTGGAACGCCTGGCCCGTGAGTGGGGCTGGGATCAACGCCAACTCGCCCTGCTGGACAGCCGCAGCCAATGGAAGGTGCGCCAGGTCAGCAATGAGCGACGCGCATTGGTCGGCGAGCTGACCTACAGCTATCGCTTCCTGACCCAGTTCGCCCGCACCGAAAAAACCGTCAGCCTGATCAACAAGCGCGACCTGAATGTCCTGGGCCGGCGACTCTACGCCGCGTTCGAGCGCAAGGCCGACAAGGTCGAATTCATCAATCCAGGCATCGCCCCGGACCTGGCCGAAGATACCCTGACACTGGTCCAGTCACCGAACAAGAAAGAACCGGGACAGAACCAGTGGGGCTTGTACAACGGCAGCCTGAACGCTCTGGAATGGGAAAACTTCGCCCCCATCAAGCGCAGCCGCGAATTGCTTGAATTGCTCACCTGGTGCCATCGCAACGGCGTGATCGACAGCAGCACGCGCCTGGCGCTGCACCCCGGCGAAAGCGACCTGAGCGAGTTTGAACTGTTCAACCTGCTGGGCAGCCTGCAACAGGCCATCGCCCTGCCCCTGGCCACAGTCGACGAAGAGCAGTTGCTGCATGCCAGCGTCCCCAGTGAAGTGCTGATCCTGGTGAACGTCGGCGTCGACCCGCTCAAGCACCATCGCGACCTGAACATCCTGATGACCACCGAGCGCACCGATTCCCTGAGCTATGCCGGGGTGCGGGAGAACCTGGTGCTGACCCTCGACCAGGTCACGCTCAATAGCTGGAATGAAGTGCTGGTCACCCGCTTCGACGGCGAGCATGCGTTGCTCGACTGTTTGCGCGATTACCTCAACGATCTGCCGGCGACACGGCACCAGCCACGCTTGCAGGTCCGCTGTTTCTGCCACAACCGCGCGCAGTTCATCGCGCGACGGGTCGAGGAAGTTATCGAGACGGCCCAAACGTTGCTGCTGAGCAGACTCAACTATCGCTACCTGCTTCAGGTCCAGCAGCACTACCACGTGCTGGAATTGGTGCCGGGCCAGGTCAACCACGTGGCGCTCGGCAGCCTGTCGGCGCTGATGGATTATCTGGGCGAAGAATTGACGGCCTATAGCCCGCTGCACTTGGACGCGATGGCGCTGGAAGATCACGACGTAGCGCTGATCCTGCCCATGGGCCAGCCCGAGTGCATCCAGGTGTTCTACCGGGTTTATGAAGAAGAAGCCGAGCTGTACGTGCTCGACGAGTTCAATGCGTTGTGGC
This sequence comes from Pseudomonas sp. T1.Ur, assembly GCF_023516725.1. Classification (NCBI taxonomy): domain Bacteria; kingdom Pseudomonadati; phylum Pseudomonadota; class Gammaproteobacteria; order Pseudomonadales; family Pseudomonadaceae; genus Pseudomonas; species Pseudomonas sp. T1.Ur. The sequence continues at coordinate 5,869,506 of NZ_JAMGSN010000001.1, read as the reverse complement.
AGCAACGTTTGCCATTCCACGATGAACAAAGCCTGCTGGTGCCGCTGCAGCGATTCCTGCAATCGGTGCTTTACCGCCGCGATGCCTTGTTGCCGATGGACGGGGCGCAGCCCCTGCCCTTGGAAATCCTCTATTACCAACTCTTGCCTTCTGGCAGCGGACGGGCCCGGCGTGTCGAATCACGGCAATCGCCGCAAACGCCGGTCAACAAGTCGTTCTATGACGTACAGGCGATCATCGGCAAAGCCGCGCACGGCCAGGTGCACGTCACCCTCTATTGCGATCAGCGCGAATTTTCGGAGCTGGAACATGGCGACCAATTGTTCCGCGTGGTCGCCAGGGAAATTGTCGGCCAGCGCCGCGAGGCCGAGCGCTATCGCTGCTACATCACCGACCTGGACCTCTCGGGCCTGGTGGGTGACAGCGCTTGCTCAAGCAATTTGTTCCTGCGCTACAAGGCGGACCTGGAACGCGCGCTGAACGAGGCGCTGAACCAGGTCTGAGACGGGGTCAGAACGCGCAGTCGCCGCCATTGACCGGCTGCGACTCGACTTCCAGCAAGGTCAGTTTCAGCGTCTTGCCGCCTGGGGCCGGCCAGTCGATGTGCTGCCCGACCTTCAAGCCCAGCAAGGCGCTGCCCACCGGCGCGAGGATCGAAATCCTGCCCTCATCCGCATTGGCGTCCTGTGGATACACCAACGTCAGGTGATAATCCTTGCCGCTGCTTTCCTCGCGGCAGTGCACCCGCGAATTCATGGTCACGACATCGGCAGGCACTTCATCGTGTCCCACCAGGGTTTCGGCGCGATCCAGTTCGGTTTGCAAGGCGACCACGCCTGGCAGCGTTTCATCCAGGCTGTCGATCAAGCGCTCCAGACGCTGTACGTCCAGGCGAGTCAGGGTGATGGAAGGTGCGGTCATGGTCCAGGCAGACTCCTTTCTTCTGCGCGAAAAAAGCAAAACCCCGCCACATAAAGACGGGGTTTTCACGCGCCTCGATGAGATGAGGCGTTGCTGGACACTACCAGTAGGAGCTGACGAGTGCAACGAGGCCGCGATCTTGCCCGTAGGAGCTGACGAGCGCAGCGAGGCTGCGATCTTGCCCGTAGGAGCTGACGAGTGCAACGAGGCTGCGATCTTGCCCGTAGGAGCTGACGAGCGCAGCGAGGCTGCGATCTTTATCCGGGCAGCTGAATCTAAAACGAAAGCCCAAGATCAAAAGATCGCAGCCTGCGGCAGCTCCTACGGGGATCGGCGCTTGAGCGCCTCGGCACAAATCACCCGCCGACGCTCATCGTCGGCCGAGCGCCACTCGCGAATATCCTCCACATGCCGGAAACAGCCGAGGCAGACCTTGTGCTCATCGAGCTTGCACACGCTGGTGCACGGCGACGGCACGGCCGGGCTGACGTTGCTGTAGAGCGGCTTGGGCGGCCGCGCCGGGACGGTCTGGCTCACGCGGTCACAGCCCTTCGAAATCGAATTCCACACCGGCTTGCTGCTTGACGATGCGTTCAAGCATCTCGCCCAATTGCTCTTCACTCTTGTCGCACATCCAGCGCTCGCTTTCCTCGTCGTAGTCGAAGTGGAAGCCGCCGGACACCGCCGCCAGCCACAACTGTCGCAACGGCTCCTGGCGGCTGAAAATCAGCTGGGTACCGTTTTCGAACTTGACGGTCAGCACGCCGGCGGACATTTCAAGGTCGATGTCCAGGTCGCTTTCTTCGAAGATATCCTCCAGCGTTTGCTGGGTCGCATCGACCAGATCGTGGAAACGGGCTTCGGACAAACTCATTGCGGCAACCTCAAAAATGTCTGATCGGGCTCAAGCGCCGCAAGATACGGACGCGCCCGGCTGAATGCAAAGGATAACGACCAAGGGCCCGTGGGTGCTGAACATTGTTCACCAAATGGGCGCCGCTGGAGCCCAAGGCCCGCCGGACGGGCGCCCCGTTGCATAGGCAAGCTGTCGGGTGGCCGGTATACTCCGGCGCAATTAACGCATTTTCAAGGATTTCGCCATGAAGCGCCTGATCTCTTCCCTTGCTGCGCTCGTCGCGGTTGCCTGCCTTGTGACAGCCTGTGGTCAAAAAGGTCCGCTGTACCTGCCTGATGACAGCAAGTCCCCTGAAGAGCAGGCCAAGTCGTCGCAATCCAAATCCCACACGCACGACACCCAGACCACCTACTAAGGGAACGCCATGGACGCTTTTAACTACCGTGGCGGGGAGCTGTTCGCGGAAGGGGTCGCCCTGTCTGCGATCGCCGAACGTTTCGGCACGCCGACCTACGTCTATTCCCGTGCCCACATCGAAGCCCAGTACCGGACGTTCGCCGATGCCCTCGACGGCATGCCGCACCTGGTGTGCTTCGCTGTAAAAGCCAACTCGAACCTGGGCGTGCTCAACGTCCTGGCACGCCTGGGCGCCGGCTTCGACATCGTGTCCGGTGGCGAGCTGGAGCGTGTGCTGGCCGCTGGCGGCAGCGCTGACAAGATCGTGTTCTCCGGCGTCGGCAAGACCCGCGAAGACATGCGTCGCGCCCTGGAAGTCGGCGTGCACTGCTTCAACATCGAATCCACCGATGAGCTGGAACGCCTGCAAGTCGTCGCCGCCGAGCTGGGCGTTCGCGCGCCGGTTTCCCTGCGCGTGAACCCGGACGTCGACGCCGGCACCCATCCGTACATTTCCACCGGCCTGAAGGAAAACAAGTTCGGCATCGCCATTGCCGACGCCGAGGACGTGTACGTGCGCGCCGCCCAACTGCCAAACCTGGAAGTGCTGGGCGTCGATTGCCACATCGGCTCGCAACTGACCACCCTCGAACCCTTCATCGATGCCCTCGACCGCCTGCTGGCACTGGTCGATCGCCTCGGCGACTGCGGCATCTACCTGCGTCATATCGACCTGGGGGGTGGTGTCGGCGTGCGCTATCGCGATGAAGAGCCGCCGTTGGTGGCCGACTACATCAAGACCGTGCGCGAACGCCTCGACGGCCGCGACCTGGCGTTGATGTTCGAGCCGGGCCGCTACATCGTCGCCAACGCCGGCGTGCTGCTGACCCAGGTCGAGTACCTCAAGCACACCGAACACAAGGATTTCGCCATCGTCGATGCGGCCATGAACGACCTGATCCGTCCGGCGCTGTACCAGGCCTGGATGGACGTCACCGCCGTGCGCCCACGTGACAGCGAAGCCCGCAGCTACGACATCGTCGGACCGATCTGCGAAACCGGCGACTTTCTCGCCAAGGGTCGTGAGCTGGCGCTGGAAGAAGGCGATCTGCTGGCCGTGCATTCGGCGGGCGCCTACGGGTTTGTCATGAGCTCCAACTACAACACCCGTGGCCGCTGCGCCGAGGTGCTGGTGGACGGTGATCAGGCATTCGAAGTACGCCGCCGCGAGACGGTAGCCGAGCTGTTTGCCGGCGAAAGCCTGCTGCCGGAGTAATACCATGCTGCTGCGTTTTACCAAGATGCACGGCCTGGGCAATGACTTCATGGTCCTCGACCTGGTCAGCCAGCACGCGCACATTCTGCCCAAGCACGCCAAGCAATGGGGTGATCGGCACACCGGTATCGGTTTCGACCAGTTGCTGATCGTCGAGGCGCCCAACAACCCGGACGTGGATTTCCGCTACCGGATCTTCAACGCCGACGGTTCTGAAGTGGAACAGTGCGGCAACGGCGCGCGCTGCTTTGCCCGGTTCGTGCTGGACAAGCGCCTGACCGCCAAGCGGCAGATTCGCGTCGAGACCAAGAGCGGCATCATCGAACTCGATGTGCGCAGCGACGGCCAGATCGGCGTCAACATGGGTGCTCCACGCCTGGTACCGGCGGACATTCCGTTCCAGGCGCCGGCCCAGGCCCTGAACTACACCGTTGATGTCGACGGCACGCCAGTGGAACTGGCAGCGGTGTCCATGGGCAATCCCCATGCGGTGCTGCGCGTGGACGACATCAACAGCGCCCCCGTGCATGCGCTGGGGCCGAAGATCGAAAACCATCCGCGCTTTCCGGCACGGGTAAACGTGGGTTTCCTGCAGGTCATCGACCGCCACCGCGCCCAACTGCGCGTCTGGGAACGCGGCGCCGGGGAAACCCAGGCCTGCGGCACCGGCGCCTGTGCCGCGGCCGTCGCTGCGATCAGCCAGGGGTGGATGGATTCGCCCCTGTTGATCGACCTGCCCGGCGGGCGCCTGTCCATCGAGTGGGCAGGCCCTGGCGAACCGGTCATGATGACCGGCCCGGCAGTACGCGTATACGAAGGACAAGTTCGTCTTTGAGTGAGCCAAACCCATGACCGACAAGCCAAAGGTTCCAGCCCAACAGCCCGACGAAACCCCGAGTCCTTCAGACGCTGCGGCCGTGGCCGCGTACCTGGAGGCGCATCCGGACTTCTTCGTCGAGCATGAAGACCTGCTTGCCACGATGCGGATCCCCCACCGGCGCGGCGATACCGTGTCGCTGGTCGAGCACCAGATGAAGATCCTGCGTGAGCGCAACATCGAAATGCGCCATCGCCTCTCCCACCTGATGGACGTCGCCCGGGACAACGATCGGCTCTTCGACAAGACCCGGCGGCTGATTCTTGCACTGATGGATGCCAGCACCCTGGAAGACGTGGTGATGAGCGTCGAGGACAGCCTGCGCCAGGATTTCCAGGTGCCCTTCGTCAGCCTGATCCTGTTTGGCGACAACGCCATGCCGGTGGGCCGCTGGGTCACCCACGCCGACGCGCAGACAGCCATCGGCGGCCTGCTCACGGAGAACAAAAGCGTCAGCGGCAGCCTGCGCGAGCACGAGCTGGACTTCCTGTTCGGTGAGGAGCAACGCAAGCAGATCGGTTCCACCGCTGTCGTGGCCATCGCTCACCAGGGCGTCCACGGCGTCTTGGCCATCGCCAGCCGCGATCCGCAGCACTACAAGAGTTCGGTGGGCACGCTGTTCCTGAGCTACATCGCCGAAGTCACCGGTCGGGTGCTGCCACGGGTCGCCGGTTCGCTGCGCTCGGTACGCTGATGATGGAACGGCAGCTGGACGCTTACTGCGAACACCTGCGCAGTGAGCGCCAGGTGTCGCCTCACACCTTGTCGGCCTACCGCCGTGACCTGGAAAAAGTGCTCGGCTGGTGCCAGAAGCAGGACATCGACACCTGGTCGAGCCTCGACATCCAGCGCCTGCGCAGCCTCGTCGCCCGCCTGCACCAGCAGGGGCAATCCTCCCGCAGCCTGGCGCGACTGTTGTCGGCGGTGCGGGGCCTGTACCACTACCTGAACCGCGAAGGCCTGTGCGATCACGACCCGGCCACTGGCCTGGCACCGCCCAAAGGCGAACGCCGCCTGCCAAAGACCCTCGACACCGACCGCGCCCTGCAATTGCTGGACGGCGCCGTCGAGGATGACTTCATGGCGCGACGGGACCAGGCAATCCTCGAACTCTTCTATTCCTCCGGCTTGCGGCTTTCCGAGCTGACGGGGCTGAACCTGGACCAACTGGACTTGGCCGACGGCATGGTCCAGGTGCTCGGCAAGGGCAGCAAGACCCGCCTGCTACCCATCGGCCGCAAAGCCCGCGAAGCCTTGGAATTGTGGTTGCCGCTGCGAGCACTGGCCAATCCGGTCGATGACGCGGTGTTCATCAGCCAGCAGGGCCGACGCCTGGGCCCGCGGACCATCCAGCTGCGGGTCAAGGCCGCCGGCGAACGTGAGCTGGGGCAGAACCTGCACCCGCACATGCTCAGGCATTCCTTCGCCAGCCATCTGCTGGAATCCTCCCAGGACCTGCGCGCCGTCCAGGAGCTGCTCGGCCACTCGGACATCAAGACCACCCAGATCTACACCCACCTGGATTTCCAGCACCTGGCGACGGTCTATGACAGTGCCCACCCCAGGGCCAAACGCATCAAGGGCGACGAATCATGACCATCGAGCTCATCACTTTCGACCTGGACGACACGCTGTGGGACACCGCGCCGGTGATCGCCAGCGCCGAAGCCGTCCTACGCCAATGGCTGACCGACAACGCGCCCGACCTGGGCGATTTCCCGGTGGAGCGCCTGTGGGCGATCCGCGCGCAAGTGCTCAGCGAAGAACCCAACCTCAAGCACCGCATCAGTGCACTGCGCCGGCGCGTGCTGTTCCGGGCGCTGCAAGACGCCGGTTATGACCAGTGGCGAGCCTCGGAGTTGGCAGACCAGGGATTCGAGGCATTCCTGCATGCCCGGCATCAACTGGAAGTCTTTCCCGACGTCGAGCCGACCCTGGAAATCCTTGCCAATCAGTTCGCCCTTGGCGTCGTCACCAACGGCAATGCCGATGTGCGTCGCCTCGGGCTGGCCGACTACTTCAAGTTTGCCTTGTGCGCCGAAGACATCGGCATCGCCAAGCCTGACGCCCGGCTGTTCCACGAAGCCTTGCAGCGCGGTGGTGCAACGGCGCAGACCGCCGTGCATATCGGCGATCACCCGGGCGACGACATCGCCGGCGCCCAACAGGCCGGCCTGCGCGCGGTGTGGTTCAACCCGACGGGCAAGACCTGGGACGCCGATCACGCCCCCGACGCAGAGATCCGCAGCCTGACCGAACTGCCGGGGTTGTTGGCCGCGTGGCATAGCCAGCACTGAGCCCACTCCATCCCCAGGCCAATCCATGGCGAGGAGCTTGCTCCCGCTCGGCCGGTCCGACGCTTCGGGCGCAGCAGCCGCTAACCGGACCACACGATCCGCCTGCAGAAACGCCAGGGGCCCGCTTCGCAGGCCAGCGGGAGCAAGCTCCCTCGCCACGGGTTTCCGGGTTATGCCCTGGGCTTTTATCCGACCCATGAAAAAGCCCGCAGCGACGGCGGGCTTTTTCAGCAAGCAAGGGCAGATACTCAGATAGGGCGGCTGCCGTACTTGTTGTCAGGCTTCTTGGGCGGATCAGCGACCACGTTGGCCTCCACTTCCTGCACCTTTCCGCCCCGGGCCAGGAATTCCTCCATGGCCTTGGCGAGCGCATCACGCTCCTTGTTCTTGGCCTCTACGCTCGGCAACTCGTCGACCGATACCGCTGCCTTGGCCTTGCCTTTGGCAGTCGGGACCGGAACATCGGCACCGTCGTCGTCAGCGACGTCTTCAGCCGCCGCTTCCAGGCCTTCTTCGGCCTCGTCTTCATCACCTACTTCGAGGTCGTCGTTTTCCAGATCATCGTCGCTCATGTTCTACCTCATGACTTGCGAAAAGCAGATTAGTTATAGCCCAGCTTCGCCATCTGTCGAAGGCTGCCAGAAAAAATTCAACATCCGCCGGCAATCAGCGGTCATGCCCCTTCACCGTGCAAGGTGGCGAGGACTTTACGAGCACCGCCATGATCACGGTGTTCGCCCAAATAGACACCTTGCCAGGTACCCAATGCCAACCGCCCCGCCGTTACCGGAAGGCTGAGCTGACACCCCAGCACACTGGCCTTGAAGTGCGCCGGGAGGTCGTCCAGGCCTTCGTCGTTGTGCTCATAGTCGGCGGTTCCTTGTGGGATCAGCCGATTGAAAAATCGTTCGAAGTCTCGACGTACCGCCGGATCGGCGTTCTCGTTGATGGTCAACGAGGCCGAGGTGTGCTGCAGCCACAGATGCAACAGACCGACACGACACGCCTTGAGTTCAGGCAGGCCGGCAAGCAACTCGTCTGTCACCAGATGAAAGCCCCGGGGCCTTGCCCGCAGGGTTATCAACGTCTGTTGCCACATACAGATCTCCGCACGTTCGGCGCGCATTCTAGCGCGCTCTGGGAAAAAACAAAGGGCCTAATATTCTTGCCCCCATGTAAGCCTTTGGCGGTAGAAAAACCCATGTCGCATACACAACAAAAGGCGTCGGAAAAACCAGCACGCCCTGTGAGCAATGACAAATTCCAGACAAAAAAATGCCCGGCGAACCGGGCATTTTTTTTATGCGCTGCTTACAGGTTGTAACCGCGCTCGTTGTGCTGGGCCAGGTCCAGGCCCACGGCTTCTTCTTCCTCGGAGACACGCAGGCCCATGACGGCGTCCAGTACCTTGAGGATGATGAAGGTGACGATCGCGGTGTAGACCACGGTGAACGCCACGCCCTTGAATTGAACCCACACTTGCGCGCCGATATCGGTCACGGTGCCGAAGCCACCCAGGGCCGGTGCGGCGAACACGCCGGTCAGGATCGCGCCGAGGATACCGCCGATGCCATGCACGCCGAAGGCGTCCAGGGAGTCGTCATAGCCGAGTTTGCGCTTGAGGGTGGTGGCGCAGAAGAAGCACACCACGCCGGCCGCCAGGCCGATAACCAGGGCACCCATCGGGCCCACGGTGCCAGCAGCGGGAGTGATGGCGACCAGGCCGGCCACGACACCCGAGGCGATGCCCAGTGCGCTTGGCTTGCCGTGGGTGATCCACTCGGCAAACATCCAGCCCAGCGCCGCCGCGGCGGTAGCGATCTGGGTGACCAGCATCGCCATGCCGGCGGTGCCGTTGGCGGCAACGGCGGAACCGGCGTTAAAGCCGAACCAGCCGACCCACAGCATGGCCGCGCCCATCAGGGTATAACCCAGGTTATGCGGCGCCATTGGCGTGGTCGGGAAGCCCTTGCGCTTGCCCAACACCAGGCACGCCACCAGGCCGGCGATACCGGCGTTGATGTGCACCACGGTGCCGCCAGCGAAGTCCAGCACGCCCCAGTCCCACAGCAGGCCGCCGTTACCGGACCAGACCATGTGCGCAATCGGCGCATACACCAGGGTGAACCACACGCCCATGAAGATCAGCATGGCGGAGAACTTCATCCGCTCGGCAAACGCGCCGACGATCAGGGCCGGGGTGATGATGGCGAAGGTCATCTGGAAGGTGATGAACACCGCTTCAGGGAACAGCGCCGCCGGGCCGGTCAGGCTGGCTGGCGTGACCCCCGCCAGGAACGCCTTGCCGAAACCACCAATGAAGGAATTGAAGTTGACGACGCCCTGCTCCATGCCGGTGGTGTCGAACGCGATGCTGTAGCCATAGATGACCCACAGGACGCTGATCAGACCGGTAATGGCAAAGCACTGCATCATCACGGAAAGAAGGTTTTTCGACCGGACCATGCCACCGTAGAACAGGGCGAGGCCGGGAATGGTCATGAACAGTACAAGAATCGTGGCCGTCAGCATCCAGGCGGTGTCGCCGGAGTTCAGGACGGGGGCTGCCGCTTCTTCTGCCATGGCCAGGCCAGGCATTGCGAAGGACAACAGGGCTCCTAGCCCTGCGAATTTACGCAGAGTCATATTGTTTTCTCCTGGGGCGTTGGGTTTGGCGGCTTAGATGGCGTCGGTATCGGTTTCGCCGGTACGGATGCGGATAGCCTGTTCCAGATTGACCACAAAGATCTTCCCGTCACCGATCTTGCCGGTGTTGGCGGCCTTGGTGATTGCCTCGATCACCCGGTCAAGATCCTTGTCGTCAATGGCGACATCGATCTTCACCTTGGGCAGGAAATCGACCACGTATTCCGCGCCGCGATACAGCTCGGTGTGACCTTTCTGCCGACCGAAGCCTTTGACCTCAGTAACGGTAATGCCCTGCACGCCGATCTCGGACAACGACTCGCGCACGTCGTCCAACTTGAACGGCTTGATGATGGCAGTGACTAGCTTCATGAAACTTTCTCCCGAATTGGTGGACTTGCCCCAGGAAAACAAACCCGACTCAAGTCTAAGCGCAGTGCCTGGCTTTGTAACGCGTCGTCGGCCCAAGTTGCCCGACAGGTGCCAGTTAACCGATCCTGACGAAACTCCCCGTTTCGCCTGCTGCACTGCATTCGTCACAGCGACTGCATCAGTGCATGGGTCATCAGCCTCTAAGCAGAAACCTTGCCATCTGTGCCCAACCCTCCTGATTTCAATCCCTTACCCGCTGCATGAGCCGGTGTCACGCCACCCAGCGCAACGATACGCACAACAACGGTGCGACAGCGCCCGGCCCCGTGCGCGAAAAGCGTGCATCCCTGCCTGGCGAATTGACTATAGACACTGCGTGATACACTGCCCGCCATTGTTTTCCAGGACACCCTGCCATGCTTGCGCCCAAAGACCTCCTCGACGCCCTGAGCGGCCATGCCTCCCGTTTGTTGAGTGGCGACACGCCGCTGCCCAAAAGCGAAATCGAAAGCCAGTTCAAGGCCCTGCTGCAAAGCGGCTTCAGCAAGCTGGACCTGGTCAGCCGGGAGGAATTCGACAGCCAGATGGTCGTGCTGGCGCGTACACGGGCCAGGTTGGAAAGCCTCGAGGCAAAAGTGGCCGAGCTGGAAGAGCGACTGGCTTCGACGTCGCCGTAAGCGACCTCAGCCTTGGGCAACCTTTCGCGATTGCCCGGGGACCGGCGTGATCGGCAACTCCAGGATGAAAAGCGCCCCCTTGCCCTCCCCCGCGCTGCGCACCGTCAGGTCGCCGCCCATCTCATGGGCGGCCAGGATGCAGCTGTGCAGGCCAAAACCATGACCGTCGGCACGCGTGGTGAAGCCATGCTCGAACACCCGGGCAAGGTTGCCCTCGGTAATGCCTTCGCCGTTGTCCTCCACCTCGATTCGCACACGGGCGTCGTCAACCGCCTTCAGGCGTAACGTGATGTGCGGCGACCGATCCGTGACCGGGACAAGCGCCTGCTTGGCGTTGTTTATCAGGTTGACCAGGATCTGCAGGACCTTGTGCTTGTCCAGCGGCATCATCGGCACATCGTCAAGTTCCTGGACCAGCGTCACCTTGTGCCGCACCAGGGACACCCCGCTGATGCGCACCACATCCTCCACCAACTCACGCAGCATGCCCGGTTCCAGGACACTGGAATTACCGGCGTAGGACTGCTGGGTCGCGACGATTTCCTTGATGTGGTCGATTCTGCGGGTCAACTGCGCCAACTCGGCGATCATGGCCTGCTGTTCGATGGCCAGTGCCTCGGCCAACTTGCCGAGATAGTCCGGCAGCGCGCGGCCTTTCGGGTCACTGCTGATGAAATCGCCCAAGTCATCGGGATGCTCCTTCATCAACTGGACGACCTTGGCGACGCCCGGCCCCTTGGAAGAATGGACCTTGTCATACAGGACCTGGGCGGAGACATTGACACTGTTGAGCACGTTACCGACGTTGTGCAGCACGTTGGTCGCGATTTCCGCCATGCCCGCGCGGCGCGCCGTCGTGACCAGTTCGGCCTGCGCCTCGCGCAGCTCGTCGTTGACCCTGGCCAATTGCTGCGGGCTGGGAATCTTCAAGGCAGCGGGCACCAGCCTGATCAACAGGATCGCGGTAATCACCGAGGCGATGGCGGTGATCACCTTCACCAGCGCCGACAACCAGTAGTAAGGCTGCCAAATGGTCAGGATTTCCATGACATGGCTGGTTCCGCAGGCCAGGATGAACACACCGAAAGCCGCCAGCATCCAATCGAAAGGGACGTCCTTGCGCTTGTTGATGAAGTAGATGAGCGTAAAGGGAATGGAGATATAGCTCAGGGTGATCAAGCCATCGGCGATCACGTTGGTCCACAACAGATCCGGCCGCCACATGTAGCAATGCCCGTGGGGCATGAAGCGCTTGTCGGTCAACAACGCCAACAGGTCGTCCATGGGTCACATCCTCTCTGTGCGTTGATCCCGCCCGGTGCCGATCAGACAAAATCCAGCTTAGCAGAGGCCTCGCCCGGGCCACGCTCATCCTGGGATGGCGCCGGCGCCTCGGTAATATCCTGCGAAGATTTCCCCTTCGAATGGCCGCTCATGTGCTGGTTTCCCCGACTAGTCTTCAGGAGCCGCAGGACGCGGCACCCTATTCGTCTCAAGGACCGCTTCATGTCGCTCGCCATTGTCCACAGCCGCGCCCAGGTGGGGGTGGAGGCTCCCGCCGTTACCGTTGAAGTTCATCTGGCCAATGGCTTGCCGTCGCTGACGATGGTCGGTCTGCCGGAGGCAGCAGTGAAGGAAAGCAAGGACCGGGTGCGCAGCGCGATCATCAATTCGGGGCTCAATTTTCCGGCACGACGCATCACCCTTAACCTGGCACCGGCGGACCTGCCCAAGGACGGCGGGCGGTTCGACCTGGCGATTGCCCTCGGCATCCTGTCCGCCAGCGTGCAGGTGCCAACGCTGATGCTGGACGACGTGGAATGCCTCGGCGAGCTGGCTTTATCCGGCGCCGTGCGGCCGGTACGCGGCGTTTTGCCGGCGGCATTGGCGGCACGCGCGGCCGGGCGGATGCTGGTGGTGCCGCGAGCGAATGCCGAGGAAGCCTGCCTGGCATCGGGGCTCAAAGTGATCGCCGTGGATCATCTGCTCGAAGCGGTGGCGCATTTCAACGGCCACACGCCTGTCGAGCCCTTTGCCTCCAACGGGCTGCTCTCGGCCAGCAGGCCGTACCCCGATCTCAGCGAAGTCCAAGGGCAGGCAGGTGCCAAGCGTGCGCTACTGATCGCGGCAGCGGGCGCTCATAACCTGTTGTTCAGCGGCCCACCGGGCACCGGCAAGACCCTGCTGGCGAGCCGTTTGCCAGGGCTGTTGCCGCCACTGGCCGAAAGCGAGGCCCTGGAGGTCGCAGCCATCCAGTCGGTGGCCAGTTGCGTGCCGCTGAGCCATTGGCCGCAACGTCCGTTTCGCCAGCCACACCACTCGGCCTCAGGCCCGGCGCTGGTGGGAGGCGGATCCAAGCCTCAACCGGGGGAAATCACCCTCGCCCACCATGGTGTCCTGTTCCTGGATGAGCTGCCGGAGTTCGACCGCAAGGTGCTGGAAGTGCTGAGGGAACCGCTGGAGTCCGGTCACATCGTGATCTCCCGGGCCCGGGACCGCGTGCGCTTTCCGGCGCGCTTCCAGTTGGTGGCGGCGATGAATCCCTGCCCCTGTGGATACCTCGGCGAGCCCAGCGGCCGTTGCGCCTGCACGCCCGACATGGTGCAGCGCTACCGCAATAAACTGTCCGGCCCCTTGCTTGATCGCATCGACCTGCACCTGACCGTTGCACGGGAGGCCACGGCGCTGAATCCGAAAGGCGAACCCGGTGGCGACACGGCCACCGCGGCCGAGCGGGTGGCCGAAGCCCGGGAGCGCCAGCAAATACGCCAGGGTTGTGCCAACGCGTTCCTGGACCTGCCAGGCTTGCGCCAGCATTGCAAACTGTCCACCGCCGACGAAGCCTGGCTGGAGACTGCCTGCGAACGACTGACCCTGTCGCTGCGGGCCGCCCACCGTCTGCTCAAGGTCGCCCGGACCCTGGCCGACCTGGAGCATGTGCAGCGGATCAGCCGGGAACACCTGGCCGAAGCGCTGCAGTATCGACCGACCACGGCCTGAAACAGCTTAGGGTTTGCTCAGGTCCACCAACGGCGTATCCCGCACTTCGGTTTTGCGATCGCCTTGGATGTCGTCGATACGCTTGAGGGCCTTGTCCACCGCCGCCTTGTCCGCCAGGAGGCTGTAGTGGATCTGGAACTGCTTGCGCTCTTTCGGCGCGATGGTCGGCACCAGGCCCAGCGGGCGCTGGTAGTGGCGGTTGTAGGAAAAGCTGGTGCCCGGCTCAAGCCCGGTCACGTAGCCCTGGCCTTGGGTATCGGTGTTTTTCCACAGGGAAAATACCGGGAGCGTGGCCGTGTTGAAGCCCACCGAGACGCCAAGGCTGCCGGCCTTGTTGTGCAGCACCGTCAACGTGTCGCCCTTGGCATCGCCGTAAGGCACGACGTTGTAGACGGTTTCGTCGTAATCCTTGGTTGGGGCTCGATAGGTCGTCCAATCCTTCAGGTCGCCCTTGGCCTTGTCATTGAATGGCGAGACTTGCTTGACCGGCGCTGCGAAACGCGCGCCCTGTTCCAGGAAGGGGGTGCTGAAATTGCTGTGGTAGAGCGCCTGGTATTCCTTCGGGTAGTCGCCGTTGTTGGTCAGCGTGTCGTTGAGGGCGAAAGTCACGCTGCCAGGCTCGGTGACCAATTCGGTCTGGACCGAGAAATCGACTTTCTTGAACGCCTGCTCCTTCAACTCGCCTCGCAGGGTGATGGCGTAGGGCGGTTTTTCATCGATGTGCAGGGTGACCTTGTTGGCTGGGATATTGGCAGCGCGACCATGCAGGGTCAGCAGCTCGCCGTTGTCCATGCCCGGGTGGCCAACCCATTCGTAGCCACAGCGCGTGACGAGTTCATTGAAACCTTCCAGCCAGCCCAGGCCGCCGCGGCCGTTGAGTTCGATGAAAGCTGGATTGACCACTTCCTTGACCGGCGAATCCCAACCCATGCGCACATTGCCGACAGAAGCCTGCAGCACGTTCATGCCTCGGGTCGGAACGACCGAGAGCTTCAGGGAGCCGTTGTCGATGTCGACGATGCTGACGCCTTCCTGCCGACCGCCGTGCAGGGTGCGCATCGTCACGGAGAACGGCTTGCCGGTTTTCACGCCTAGCTGTTCGCTGGTGATTTTCCAGGGTTGGGCCGCCTTATCGGTATCCAATAGGACGTAATCCCAAGCCAGGGCATGGGAGGCAGCGCCCAGGGCGCCAAGGGTAACGAGGAGTTTGAGCGGAGTCATGGACGTGACCTTTTATTGGAGTTGTGCGGTTTTTATAGACTTGAAGAAACGTTTCAGCAAGCTTAAAAACAGCAATTCTCTGTAAAAGAACAAGCATGAGGTTCAAGTAGGGGTGAGCCAGAACATGTGGCGAGGGCGCTTGCTCCCGCTGGCCTGCACTGTAGGAGCTGCCGAGCGAAGCGAGGCTGCGATCTTTCCAGGGCCCGTAGTCAAGATCAAAGATCGTCCGAACGCGGCCCGAGCCTTCGGCAGCGCCTACCACCAGCCAGCGGAGCAAGCTTCCTCGCCACGGGGCTCGGGTCAGCTCGCCCGTGACGGGACGCTTCAGCGGAACCGATCAACCTCTTTGCGCAGGTCCTGCGCCAGTTTTTCCAGTTCCTTGGCAGTGATCGCCAGGTTCGAGACCACTTCCCTTTGTTCGGTGTTGGCCATGGCAATGCTTTGCAGGTTGCTGCTGAGCAGGGTCGCGGTGCTGCTCTGTTCTTGGGTGGCGGTGGTGATTGCCGCGAATTGCTGGCCGGCGGAGCGGCTTTGCTCATCGATACGCGCCAGGGCCGAGGCGACATTGGCGTTGCGCGACAGACCTTCCTGCATCAACAGGTTGCCTTGTTCCATGGTGCTGATGGCGTTGCCGGTTTCCTGCTGGATGCTCTGGATCATCCCGGAAATTTCATCGGTCGCCTGCCGAGTACGGGAGGCCAGGCTGCGCACTTCATCGGCCACCACGGCGAAACCACGGCCCTGCTCACCCGCGCGGGCGGCTTCGATGGCGGCGTTCAGGGCCAACAGGTTGGTCTGCTCGGCGATGGAGGTGATGACGCCAACGATGCCGCCGATTTCCTGGGAACGCTGGCCCAGGGTGTTGATGACCGTGGCCGTGCTGTTCAGCGCGCCGGCGATCTGTTCCAGGGACGATGAGGCCTCGTCCATCGACGTGCGGCCGATCTTGGTTTGCTGGGCGTTTTCCTGGGCCAGGCGCTGGGTATTGCCCATGTTGTCGGCAATGTTCAGGGACGTGGCGCTGAACTCTTCAACGGCGCCTGCCATGCTGGTGATTTCACCGGACTGCTGCTCCATTCCCTCATAAGCGCCGCTGGACAAGCCCGACAACGCTTGGGCACGGCTGTTGACCTCCTGCGACGCTTTGCGGATGTGCTCGACCATGGTCGACAAGGCCTGGCTCATCTGGTTGAAGGCACGGGCCAGTTGGCCGATTTCATCATGGCTCGACACGTTCAGGCGCACGCTCAAGTCGCCGGCTCCCAGCGCTTCGGCCTGGCGCACCAGATCCCCGAGCGGCGCCAGTTTGCTGCGCAACAACCACATCGCCGAGCCGACCGCCAACAACATCGCCAGCAAGCTGCCAATTGCCAGTTGCGTACCGACGCTCCAGGTCACGGCGCGAATCTCGGCTTTCGGCATGCTCGCCACGACCGCCCACGGCCCACCTTCAAACGGCACGGCAACGCTGTAGAAATCTTCTGCGGTGTCTTCCCAGAACGCGCCTTTGCCTGGTTTCTTGACCAAATGGGTGATGGTCGCGGTGGCCTTGTCCAGCGCCTGCACGCCCGCTGGCGGCACCAGCCATTTGCTTTGCTCGTCCAGCAACGCCAGGGAACCGGTCTGGCCGATACGGAAGCGCTTGAGGTTTTCGAACTGGGCGTTTTGCGCGTCGGTGTAGTCGAAGCCTACGTACAACACGGCAATGATCTTGCCGCTGCTGTCGCGCACGGGCGTGTATTGCGACATGTAGTAGCGTCCGAACAGCAAGGCACGGCCGATGTAGCTCTGGCCCGCCATGACCGGGCCATAAGCCGGGCCGGCGCGGTCAAGCACGGTGCCGATCGCGCGCGTGCCGTCCTGCTTGGTCAACGACGTGCTGACGCGGATGAAGTCGTCGCCGCTGCGCACGAACACCGTGGCCACCCCGGCGGTCATCGTCTTGAAGTCGTCCACTTCCTTGAAGTTGTTGTTCAACACTTCGCCGCCCAGGCTCAAGCCCGGCGTCTGCACGCCCGCCACCGTCACGGGTTGGTCCGCATGTACGCTCAAGCCCGCGCTGAAGCGCTTTTCGAACAGACCGGCCAACCGCTGCGTGCTCTCGCGCAAGGTGCCGTGGAATGTATTGAGCTGGTCGGCCATCAGGCGCGCTTCGCTGGCCAGATGCTCTTCACGGGTCGAAAGGTTGGCGGCGTCCAGCGAACGCAAGGCGAAGACGGTACTGCCGGAAATCACGACCGCCAATATCACGGCTAGGGCAAGGCCAAGCTGTGAGGCGATCCGGGCACGGGGTTGAGACATGACGGCTCCTGGCCGAGAGACCGGATCGTCCTGATCACGTCGCACGCTCGGCATCTTATTCGTTAAGGTATGAATTGGCCCTTTCTGAACGAAGGTTCTATGTCCACGGATTCGGCAGCAAACCCTAATACTTGAGCGATCCGGAAGGATAAATGCCAAACAACCGGCGCCAAGGCTTCAACGATTCAGCCCAGGCGCTCCACGTCGGGTAGCTGCATGGCCTTGACCTCGCCCTGGAGAAAATCGCTGAGCCGACGCAAGCGTTCACCGCCCGACCGGGTTTTCGGCCAGACCAGATAGTAGTGCTCGCCGCTGGCGACCGCCGTCGGCCATGGCAGGCTCAAGCGCCCCTGGGCGACGTCTTCGGCCACCATCAACAGGTCGCCCATGGACACGCCATAACCACGGGCCGCCGCGATCATGCCCAGTTCCAACGTGTCGAAGACCTGGCCGCCCTTGAGCGAGACCTTGTCGGCCAGGCCCATGCGCTGCAACCAATTGCGCCAGTCCCGGCGATCTGGCGTGGGGTGCAGCAGTTCCGCGCTGGCCAGGCGCGCCACGTCCCAAGGCTGATCGTTCAAGAGGTTCGGTGCGCCCACCGGGATCAATTCCTCGGGGAACAACAAACTGGCCTCCCAATCCCCAGGGAAGTGCCCGTTACCCAGCAGTACCGCGCAATCGAAGGGTTCGGTGTTGAAATCCACCGAGTCGATGTCCATCCAGGCACTGGTCAATTGCACCTCGTTGCCAGGCTGCAGATGCCGGAAACGACTCAACCGTGCCAGCAGCCAGCGCATGGTCAGGGTCGATGGCGCCTTCATGCGCAAGATGCCGTCATCACCGTGCAACGTATGACAAGCCCGCTCAAGGGCCATGAAGCCTTCCCGCACGCCCGGCAGCAGCAGGCGCGCCGCTTCGGTCAACTGCAGGTTGCGGCCGCTGCGCTGGAACAGCCGGCAGGCAAAATGATCTTCGAGCGTGCGGATGTGTCGGCTCACCGCACTCTGGGTAATCGACAGCTCTTCGGCGGCCCGGGTAAACGAGCTGTATCGCGCCGCCGCTTCGAATGCCCGCAATGCATAAAGAGGAGGAAGACGACGAGACATCGGGAAAGCTCCTATAGCGATGTACGAAACCCTATCAGAAGATCGCTCCAGCATGAGTTTTAATCATGCCAGCAATCGTATTTATCCTTTTGTGCAAACCACGGCGAGCGCCGAGAATCAACGCTTTACTGCCTTGTTGAACATGGAGCGTGATGATCATGCAGCATCCAGCGCGTACCGAACTCTGGGCCATCCTGCGGCTGGCGGGGCCGTTGATAGCTTCGCAGTTGGCGCACATGCTGATGGTCCTCACCGACACCGTGATGATGGCACGCCTGAGCCCTGAAGCCCTCGCCGGCGGGGGACTCGGGGCCGCGACTTATTCATTCGTCTCGATTTTCTGCATCGGCGTGATCGCGGCGGTGGGCACCCTGGTCGCGATCCGCCAGGGCGCGGGCGACATCGAAGGCGCCACCCGGCTGACCCAGGCCGGTTTGTGGTTGGCCTGGCTGATGGCACTGATGGCGGGCCTGCTGCTATGGAACCTCAAGCCGGTGCTGCTGATGTTCGGCCAGACCGAAACCAATGTGTTGTCCGCCGGACAGTTCCTGCTGGCGCTGCCGTTCGCCCTGCCCGGCTACCTCAGTTTCATGGCCCTGCGCGGTTTCACCAGCGCAATCGGCCGGGCCACGCCGGTCATGGTGATCAGCCTCGGTGGCACGGTGGCCAACTTCCTGCTCAACTACGCGCTCATTACTGGCATGTTCGGCTTGCCGAAACTCGGCTTGATGGGGATCGGCCTGGTGACGGCAATCGTTGCCAACAGCATGGCCCTGGCGCTGGCGTGGCACATCCATCGGCACCCGGCCTACCGGGCGTATCCGTTGCTCGCTGGCCTGTCACGGCCTAATCGCCAGTACCTCAAGGAATTGTGGCGCCTCGGCCTGCCCATTGGCGGTACCTACGCGGTGGAAGTCGGGCTGTTCGCGTTCGCCGCCCTCTGCATGGGCACCATGGGCAGCACGCCACTGGCGGCCCATCAGATCGCACTGCAAATCGTCTCGGTGGCATTCATGGTGCCGGCGGGCATGTCGTACGCCATCACCATGCGCATCGGCCAGCACTACGGCGCCGGCCAGCTGCCAATGGCGCGACTGGCCGGGCGAGTCGGGATTGGCTTCGGCGCGGCGGCGATGCTGGCGTTCGCCATGGTGTTCTGGTTGCTGCCTCACCAACTGATCGGTTTGTTCCTGGACCACAACGACCCGGCGTTCCGCGAAGTGATCGACCTGGCGGTGAGCCTGCTGGCCGTGGCCGCCTGGTTCGAACTGTTCGACGGCACGCAAACCATTGCCATGGGTTGCATCCGCGGACTGAAAGACGCCAAGACTACGTTCCTGGTGGGCCTGGGTTGCTATTGGCTGATTGGCGCGCCAGCCGCGTGGTGGATGGCGTTCCATTTGCACTGGGGGCCGACTGGCGTCTGGTGGGGCCTGGCCTTGGGGCTGGCCTGCGCGGCGGTGAGCCTGACGCTGGCGTTCGAATGGAAGATGAAGCGGATGATTCGCCGGGAACCGGGGCAGCCCGGTTTCGAAGCCATCCCGGCCAAATGAAACTCATCCCCCTGTGGGAGCGAGCTTGCTCGCGATGGCGGTGATTCAGTCACATCGATTTTGACTGACACACCGCTATCGCGAGCAAGCTCGCTCCCACAAGGGAAAGGAGTCAGACCACGATTTCGTGCGTGGACTGCTGATCACCCTCGAACATCAGATACTCAACCAACTCCACCAGCGGCAACGGCTTGCTGATCAGGAACCCCTGCACCTGATCGCAACCGAAGCCACGCAGCAGGTCCAGTTGTTCAGCGGTTTCCACACCTTCGGCGACCACTTCCAGGTTGAGGTTATGGGCCAGGTTGATCATCGCATGCACCAGCTTGCGGTTCTCTTCGCGCTGCTCCATGCCGCCGACGAAGCTCTTGTCGATCTTGAGCAAGGCGATCGGCAGGCTGTTGAGGTGCACGAACGATGAGAACCCGGTGCCGAAGTCGTCGAGGGAAAACCGTACCCCCAGGCGCCCCAGCGCATCCATGGTCTGCTTGACCAGTTCGCTGCGGCGCATGACGGCGGTTTCGGTGAGTTCGAACTCCAGCCACTGGGCCTCGACGCCCCGCTCGGCAATCAATCGACTCAGGGTCGGCAGCAGCTGGCTGTCCTGGAACTGCCGGAATGACAGGTTGATCGCCATGTGCAGCGGCGCCAGCCCGCGTTCGCGCAGATCCTGCATGTCCCGCAGGGCCCTGGAGATCACCCAGTAGCCCAACGGCACGATGAGGCCGCTTTGCTCGGCCAGCGGCACGAACTCACTCGGTGGCAGCAGGCCACGCTCGCCGTGACGCCAGCGCACCAGCGCTTCGAGGCCGACGATATGGCCGCCATCGAGATTCAGCCGGGGCTGATAGTGCAACTCCAGTTCATCGCGGCGCAGCGCCCGGCGCAGTTCGCTTTCCAGGTCGGCGAGGCTGCGGGCATTGCGATTGATGCGTTCATTGAAGATATGAAACGTGCAGCCTTGTGTGCTCTTGGCTTGCTGCATGGCGATGTGGGCGTGCCACATCAAGGGATCGGCACCGGCCTGGGCTCGAGCATGGGCGATACCCAGGCTGCACCCGATCAATAGGCTTTCGCCATCCACCCAGTAGGGTTCGGCCATGGCCTCGGTGATGCGTTCGGCCATCCATTCCGCGCGCTGGGGTGCACGGCGGGTATCGATCAGCAGGGCGAACTCGTCGCTGCCCAGCCGCGCCAGTTGATCACCGGCCTCAAGCGAGCCCTTGAGCCGCGAGACCACTTGCAGGATCAGCCGGTCGCCGGCCTGGTGGCCGAGGGCATCGTTGGCGTGACGAAAATTATCGAGGTCCAGGTGACCGAGCGCCAGGCCACGTCCTTCGTTTTCAGCCAGGCGCGCCGCCAGCAGGGTCTGGAAACCCTGACGGTTGGCGATGCCGGTCAACGGGTCCTGTTCGGCGAGTCGTTGCAGGGTATTTTCCAGCACCCCCCGCTCGCGCACATGGCGCAGGCAACGGCGCAACGTCGCCTCGTCAAGGACATCACGCACCAACCAGTCGCTGACACCATCCGGGGAAGTCGAAGGCTCATGCTCCAGCAAAAGGACCGTCGGCAGACGACAGCGACCGGGCGCCGGCTGCAGGGACGCAACAGTCAGCAGGACCGCGTTGCGGTTGTCTTCGAACAGGCTGCTGACCGATTCCCAGCTTGGAGCGCTGATCAACACGACCGAGGCGCCCATGGGCGCCAGGCACTCGCGCAATATCGCAGACCACTCAGGCGTTTCGGCCAACAACAGCAAACGCAAGGGTTCGACAGGCGTAGACAAGCTGACTCCCTAGACTCTGCAAGGTGGTAGGCGCGGGGCATTATGACTCGCCGAAGGGCAATCACCAATGCCAACGGTTCTCAAACACCCGCTTTTGAGCGTTTATTCATCCAAAAACGAACGTTAGACCTAAATTCTGTCCGCATCCTGAGGGAAAGTGACAAAAGCGGCAAATGGAGATGATGGGCAGCGTCACAAGTCGGACAGGGCAGCACAATTCTCAGAGCCTGTTAAAATGCCGGCCCATTTCGCAAACGACTCCCTGACTCTGTCATGTCCCGACTCAATCCCCGGCAGCAAGAAGCCGTGAACTATGTCGGCGGCCCTCTTTTGGTGCTCGCCGGTGCAGGCTCCGGCAAGACCAGCGTGATCACCCGCAAGATCGCGCATTTGATCCAGAACTGCGGCATCCGCGCCCAGTACATCGTCGCCATGACCTTCACCAACAAGGCCGCCCGGGAAATGAAGGAGCGGGTCGGTGGCCTGTTGCGCGCCGGCGAAGGCCGCGGCCTGACCGTCTGCACCTTCCACAACCTGGGCCTGAACATCATCCGCAAGGAACATGCGCGGCTGGGCTACAAGCCGGGCTTCTCGATTTTCGACGAGACCGACGTCAAGGCGCTGATGACGGACATCATGCAGAAGGAGTACTCGGGCGACGACGGCGTCGACGAGATCAAGAACATGATCGGCGCCTGGAAAAACGACCTGGTCCTGCCGCCCGAAGCCCTGGAAAACGCCCGCAACCCCAAGGAGCAGACTGCCGCCATCGTCTACGCCCATTACCAGCGCACGCTCAAGGCGTTCAACGCGGTGGACTTCGACGACCTGATCCTGCTGCCGGTCAAGCTGTTCCAGGACCACGCCGACATTCTCGAAAAATGGCAGAACAAGGTCCGCTACCTGCTGGTGGACGAATACCAGGACACCAACGCCAGCCAGTATCTGCTGGTGAAGTTGCTGATCGGCAAACGCAACCAGTTCACCGTGGTGGGCGACGACGACCAGTCGATCTATGCCTGGCGCGGCGCGCGGCCGGAAAACCTGATGTTGCTCAAGGAAGACTACCCGTCGCTCAAAGTGGTGATGCTGGAGCAGAACTACCGCTCCACCAGCCGCATCCTGCGCTGCGCCAACGTGCTGATTTCCAACAACCCCCACGAGTTCGAAAAGCAACTGTGGAGCGAGATGGGCCACGGCGACGAAATCCGCGTGATCCGTTGCCGCAACGAAGACGCCGAAGCCGAGCGCGTGGCCATGGAAATCCTCAGCCTGCACCTGCGCACCGACCGGCCGTACAGCGATTTTGCGATCCTGTACCGCGGCAACTACCAGGCCAAGCTGATCGAACTGAAACTGCAGCATCACCAGGTTCCCTATCGCCTGTCGGGGGGCAACAGCTTTTTCGGCCGCCAGGAAGTGAAGGACCTGATGGCCTACTTCCGCCTGATCGTGAACCCGGACGACGACAACGCCTTCCTGCGGGTGATCAACGTGCCGCGCCGGGAAATCGGCTCGACCACCCTGGAGAAACTCGGCAACTACGCCACCGAGCGCAAGATCTCGATGTACGCCGCCACGGACGAAATCGGCCTGGGCGAGCACTTGGACAGCCGCTTCACCGACCGCCTGGCACGTTTCAAGCGTTTCATGGACAAGGTCCGCGAACAGTGCGCCGGGGAAGATCCGATTGCGGCGCTGCGCAGCATGGTCATGGACATCGACTACGAGAATTGGCTGCGCACCAACAGCTCCAGCGACAAGGCCGCCGACTACCGCATGAGCAACGTCTGGTTCCTGATCGAGGCGTTGAAGAACACCTTGGAAAAAGACGAAGACGGTGACATGACCGTCGAGGACGCCATCGGCAAGCTCGTGCTGCGGGACATGCTTGAACGCCAGCAGGAAGAGGAAGAAGGCGCCGAAGGGGTGCAGATGATGACGCTGCACGCCTCCAAGGGCCTGGAGTTTCCCTATGTGTTCATCATGGGGATGGAAGAAGAAATCCTGCCCCACCGCTCCAGCATCGAGGCCGACACCATTGAAGAAGAACGGCGACTGGCCTACGTTGGCATCACCCGGGCGCGCCAGACGCTAGCCTTCACCTTCGCCGCCAAGCGCAAGCAGTACGGCGAAGTGATCGACTGCGCCCCGAGCCGCTTTCTCGATGAGCTGCCGCCGGACGACCTGGCCTGGGAAGGCAACGACGACACGCCGACGGAAGTCAAAGCCGTTCGCGGCAACAATGCCCTGGCGGATATACGCGCGATGTTGAAGCGCTAGACTATTTTTTCTCAACGACTTCAGGCGCTGAACGCGTCATCAGAGGAGGCTTCATGGAAGCCCTGCACCAGAAAATCCGCGAGCTAGGCATCGTGCTGTCCGACCAGGTCCTGAAGGTCGATGCGTTTCTCAACCACCAGATCGACCCGCAGTTGATGAAGCTGATCGGCGACGAATTCGCCGCGCTGTTCATGGATTCGGGCATCACCAAAATCGTCACCATCGAAGCCTCGGGCATTGCCCCGGCGATCATGACCGGGCTGAACCTTGGCGTGCCGGTGATCTTCGCCCGCAAGCAACAGTCCCTGACCCTGACGGAAAACCTGCTGTCGGCCACCGTGTATTCGTTCACCAAGAAGACCGAAAACACCGTCGCCATCAGCCCGCGCCACCTGACCAGCAGCGACCGCGTGCTGATCATCGATGACTTCCTGGCCAACGGCAAAGCCTCCCAGGCGCTGATTTCCATCATCAAGCAGGCGGGTGCCACTGTTGCCGGGCTGGGGATCGTGATCGAGAAATCATTTCAGGGCGGCCGCGCGGAATTGGATGCCCAGGGCTATCGCGTCGAATCGTTGGCTCGGGTGAAGTCGCTGGCGGGCGGGGTTGTGACCTTTATCGATTGATCCCTGTGTCCCCTGTGGGAGCGAGCTTGCTCGCGATAGCAGTCTGTCAGACACCTTTAGGTAACAGATACACCGCCATCGCGAGCAAGCTCGCTCCCACAGGGGTTTCAGGTTGGTTGTTGTTGCGCAGTCGCCTTGAGCCCCGCCAGCAACAGCCGCTGATACAACTCTTCCTTCAGCCCCTCGGGATCCGTCAACTGCATTCGCTCCAGATGCCCGGCATATTCCCAGGGCTCCGGCGCATCCAGGGCGGCCTTGCCCAGGTCGAGAATCTCGGTGAGCTTGAATTTGCTCTTCAGCCAGTTCAGCGCCCGCAACAAGTCCCGCTCGATCCCGTCGAAATCACAGCCCAGCGGGTATTCCGGAAAAAGGTTGGGATGCCGCGCCTGGATCGCCTGCAAACGTTCCGAGGTGTTGTCGGCGAACCGTGGATCAAGTCGAAAATCCTTCGGCAACTTGCCGGCATTCTGCGCCTGCTCGATCAGCCCGGGCTGGAAGCGTGAATCGCTGATGTTCAGCAACGCCTCGATCACCGCGGCGTCGGTCTTGCCCCGCAGGTCGGCGATGCCGTACTCGGTCACCACGATGTCTCGCAGGTGCCGGGGAATCGTGCAATGGCCGTATTCCCAGACGATATTCGAACTGACCACCCCGCCCGATTCCCGCCAGCTGCGCAACAGCAGGATCGAGCGCGCCCCTTCCAGCGCATGCCCCTGGGCGACGAAGTTGTACTGCCCACCCACACCGCTGAGCACCCGCCCATCTTCCAACTGGTCCGCCACTCCGGCGCCCATCAGGGTCATGGTGAAGACCGTGTTGATGAAGCGTGCATCGAGGCGCTGCAAGCGCTTGAGCTGCTCCTGACCGTACAGCTCGTTGATGTAGCTGATGCGGGTCATGTTGAATTCGAGTAGACGGCTCTGCGGCAACTCCCTCAGGCGTTCGTAAAAACTGCGCGGACCGAGGAAAAACCCACCATGGATGCAAATGCCGTCGGGCTGCGCCGCCTCGTCGAGGGTTCCGGCAATGGCCCGTTCCTGGGTCGGTTCGTCGGGATAGACCTTGCGCCGGATAATCCCGGCCTCCGCCAACACCAGCAAACCGTTGACGAACATTTCACTGCAACCGTACAGCCCTTTGGCAAACGGCTCGACGCCGCCCTCGCGCTCGATCAACTGCGCCCAC
Source organism: Pseudomonas sp. T1.Ur (assembly GCF_023516725.1). Lineage (NCBI taxonomy): Bacteria > Pseudomonadati > Pseudomonadota > Gammaproteobacteria > Pseudomonadales > Pseudomonadaceae > Pseudomonas > Pseudomonas sp. T1.Ur. The sequence goes on along the minus strand of NZ_JAMGSN010000001.1, from coordinate 5,844,127 downwards.
TGGCTGAGGTTCACGTCCGCCAGCAGGGCCTGGTAACCGGCGTTATCGGCCTGGCGCGCCAACAGCGCCGCCGTCAACGCATCGCCCATGGAGCCGATGCCGATCTGCAGCGTCCCGCCATCGCGTACCAGGGTGCTGGCGTGCAGGCCGATCAGGTGGTCCTGGAAACCCACCGGCATGTTCGGCGTGGAAAACAACGTGTGGCTGTCCTTCTCGTCGATCAGCAGGTCGAAGCCATCGATGCCGATTTCCGCATCCCCGGGCATGTAGGGCAAGTCGCTATGGACCTGGCCCACCATGAGGATGGTTTCCCCCGCCTCCCGCCGCTTGGCGATCATCGGCAACAGGTCCAGGGTGATGTCCGGGTTGCAGCTCAGGCTCAAGCGATCCGGATGTTCCGGGTCGCTCGCCACCAGTTGCGCGATCAGGTTCAACCCTGCCCCGTTGATGTCCCGGGCCGCGTGGCTGTAGTTGCTGCTGACATAGTCCTGCTGGGCCGACGCGCTGTGCAGAAGGCTGCCAGGCTGCATGAAGAATTGCTGGACGCGGATATTGGCCGGCAGGCTGTCGCGCTGCAGATCGGCGAGGTAATCGAGTTCTGGATAATCACCGAAGACCCGTTCGACAAAGGGCTCGAGAAAGCGCTTCTGCAACCCGTCGCCCAGGTTCGGCCGACCCAGGCTCAGTGCTGTGTAAAGGGTCAGCTGGCGCTCGGGCATTTGCGCAATGCGCTGGTAAAGCGCGTTGGCGAACAGGTTGGGCTTGCCCAGCCCCAGGGGCATGCCGAGGTGGATATGCGCGGGCAGACGCTCGAGTACGTCATCCACCGCCTGTTCGATTGAACACAACTGCACCATCCGAACCTCCGGGACATTCCATGAATGTGGGTTGGACCGAGCTTGCCGGGTCTTGGTTGCGATGACCAGTCCGGAAAAAATCCCAGGCACAAAAAAGCCGCTCGTAAGCGGCTTTTTTTCGGAAGATGAACGCGTATTACAGGCCGGACATCTCTTTGATGGCGCCTTTGAGTTCATCATCGGTGCAATCGGCGCAGGTGCCTTTAGGCGGCATGGAATTGATCCCGGTAATGGCCTTCGCCAGGATGCCGTCAAGGCCGCCCTGGTGGTCGGCGCGTTCTTTCCAGGCAGCCTTGTCGCCGATTTTCGGAGCGCCCAGCAGGCCGGTACCGTGGCAAGCATTGCAATGTTTGGCGATAACGTCTTTTGGCGCCTTGGCACCGCCAGCGCCACCCGCCGCGGCAGCCACTTCCATGCCCTTGCATTCCTTGCCCTGGACGCAAACCTGGCCGACGGGTTCAAGGCGCTTGGCGATATCATCGGTCGGCGCCGCTTGAGCGCTCGCAGCCCACAGGGCCAATACGGTTGCTGGTGCAGCCAGCATTTTCATAATTAGGTTCACGCGTACACCCTCAATGGTGGCTAGTCACGCCTGCGGCCACGGTTTGCAGGCGGGCGCAAGTATAGCGGTAAGCCTGTCACTCCGAAACAACCCCAAAGTCGCAAGGGTCTTGTTTGTCATGACAGCCCGACCTTCGAGCGCCTTTGCCCTGCGGGTTCGGCGCCTCTTCGTCTAGAAATTGGCCGGTGTGGCTGCGCTGATCAGTCGCGCCGGCACGTCGAACGGATTACGGAAACGATGGGGCTTGGTACTTTCGAAATAGTAGCTGTCGCCCGCCTCCAGCACGAAGGTTTCGGCGCCGACCACCAATTCCAGCCGCCCTTCCACCAGGATTCCGGTCTCTTCGCCTTCGTGGGTAAGCATCTCGTCACCGGTATCGGCGCCGGGCGGATAGATTTCGTTCAGAAAGGCAATCGCCCGGCTCGGATGCGCCCTGCCCACCAGCTTCATGGTCACGGCGCCATCGGAGATGTCGATCAGTTCGTTGGCTTTGTAGACGATCTGGGTCGGTTTCTCCTGGAGGATTTCTTCGGAGAAAAACTCGACCATGGACATGGGAATCCCGCCAAGGACCTTGCGCAGCGAGCTGATCGAGGGGCTCACACTGTTCTTCTCGATCATCGAAATGGTGCTGTTGGTGACGCCCGCGCGCTTGGCGAGTTCACGCTGGGAAAGGCCTTTGAGTTTACGAATGGATTGCAGTCGTTCACCGACGTCCAATGCTGGAGCCTCCAGGGAATCAGGTTATGTGTAAAGTGAGCGTTATCATGGCGACAGCGTTCAGTATTTACAACACCTTGGCCCGAATCCTGTGCGGTGAAGCGACTTTCGGTAGGTCACGCTGGGTGTCAGCCCTCGGAATAGAGCCTTGGCACCCGTCGCAGATTGCAGAAAATCTGGTAGGGAATCATGTCGGCAGCCTTCGCAACGTCACTGGCGAAGACATTCTTGCCCCACAGCTCCACGGTTGAGCCAAGCCCGGCTTGGGGAATATGGGTCAAGTCCACGGCCAGCATGTCCATCGATACCCGCCCGACCAGTTGGCTACGCTGCCCATCCACCAGCACCGGCGTGCCGTTGGGCGCCTGGCGCGGGTAGCCGTCGGCGTACCCCATGGCGACCACGCCGACCCGGGTCGGTTGCGCCGTGACAAAGCGCGCGCCATAGCCCACGGGCTCGCCGGCGGGAAGCTCACGCACGCTGATGATTTTCGATTCCAGCGTCATGACCGGTTGCAGGCGCGAGGCAACGGCATTGGCTTCTTCGAAAGGGGTCGCGCCGTACAGCATGATGCCGGGCCGCACCCAGTCGCTGGGAATCTGCGGCCAGCCCAGCACCGCTGGCGAGTTGCGCAGGCTGACCTCTGCCATCAGGCCCTGGCGGGTCTGCTCGAACACCGCTAATTGTTGCAGGCTGCTGGGGTCATGCAATTCATCGGCGCGGGCGAAGTGGCTCATCAACACGATCTTCGCCACGTTGCCGCTGGCCAGCAGGCGACGATACGCCGGCTGGAAATCGTCCGGGTGCAGTCCGACCCGATGCATGCCCGAATCGAGCTTGAGCCAGACCGTGATCGGCTTGCCCAGCGTCGCGCGCTCGATCGCTTCGAGCTGCCACAACGCATGCACCACGCACCAGAAGTCGTGCTCGACGATCAGCGCAAGCTCATCCACCTCGAAGAAACCTTCCAGCAGCAGGATCGGCCCGCGAATCCCACCGGCCCGCAGCTCCAGGGCCTCTTCGATGCACGCCACCGCGAAGCCGTCCGCCGTTTCCTGCAAGGCCTCGGCGCAGCGCACCGCGCCATGCCCATAAGCATCGGCCTTGATCACCGCCAGGGCCTTGGCCCCCGTGACTTCACGGGCTAGCTGGTAGTTGTGACGCAGGGCTTGGAGGTCGATCAAGGCACGGGCAGGACGCATGGCGGCAGGCTTCTAGGCGGTCATGGTTAAAAAAACCGGCGCGGGTTGACGGCATCAGCCGACAACAGCGCCGGGGGAGGGAGAGTCTTGACAGTGATCAGGGCAGCGCCGCGACGACGGACAGCTCCACCAGGATCTGCGGTTCGCACAATTTGGCCTCCACCGTGGCGCGGGCCGGGGCGACGCCCTTGGGCAGCCATTTGTCCCACACCGCGTTCATGCCGGCGAAGTGCGCGTCGATGTCCTTCAGGTAAATCGTCACCGACAGCAGGCGGCTCTTGTCGGTCCCGGCCAGGTCAAGCAGACGCTCGATATTGGCCAGTGTCTCGCGAGTCTGCTGTTCGATACCGGCATTCATGTCGTCGCCGACCTGCCCTGCCAGGTAAACGGTGCCGTTGTGCACGACAACCTGACTCATGCGGTCATTGGTGAGCTGGCGCTGGATTGCCATGTTTCGCGGACTCCTGGGGTTTGCTGCCATAACGGGAAATATCGAGGCCTTCGGCGCTGATCTGTGGCTTTTTCTTCGCCATCAGGTCCGCGAGAAGGCGACCGGAACCACAGGCCATGGTCCAACCGAGGGTGCCGTGGCCGGTGTTCAGGAACAGGTTCTTGAACGGTGTCGCCCCAACGATCGGCGTGCCGTCCGGAGTGGTCGGGCGCAGGCCGGTCCAGAAACTGGCCTGGGCCAAATCGCCGCCCTGAGGATAAAGGTCGTTGACGATCATCTCCAGGGTTTCGCGCCGGCGCGGGTTGAGCGAGAGGTCAAAACCGGCGATTTCCGCCATGCCGCCAACGCGGATACGGTTGTCGAACCGGGTGATGGCGACCTTGTAGGTTTCGTCCAGGATGGTCGAAGTCGGTGCCATCGCCGGATTGGTGATCGGCACGGTCAGCGAGTAACCCTTGAGCGGATACACCGGCGCGCGGATTCCCAGCGGCTTGAGCAGTTGCGGCGAGTAACTGCCAAGCGCCAGGACATAACGGTCGGCGGTTTCCAGCTTGCCATCGATCCACACGCCGTTGATGCGATCGCCGGCGAAATCCAGGCGCTCGATGTTCTGGTCGAAGCGAAATTGCACGCCGAGCTTCACGGCCATTTCCGCCAGCCGGGTGGTGAACATCTGGCAATCGCCGGTCTGGTCATTTGGCAGGCGCAGCGCACCGGCAAGGATGTCGGTGACATTGGCCAGGGCCGGTTCAACGCGGGCGATGCCTTCGCGATCGAGGACTTCGAACGGTACGCCGGATTCCTTCAGAACAGCGATGTCCTTGGCCGCGCCATCGAGCTGGGCCTGGGTGCGGAACAGTTGGGTAGTGCCGAGGCTGCGGCCTTCGTAGGCGATGCCGGTTTCGGCGCGCAACTCGTCGAGGCAATCACGGCTGTACTCGGACAGGCGGACCATGCGCTCCTTGTTGATGGCATAGCGGCTGGCGGTGCAATTGCGCAGCATCTGCGCCATCCACAAGTATTGGTCGATGTCGGCGGTGGCCTTGATCGCCAGCGGTGCGTGACGTTGCAGCAGCCATTTGATCGCCTTGAGCGGCACACCCGGCGCGGCCCACGGCGAGGCGTAACCCGGCGATACCTGGCCGGCGTTGGCGAAACTGGTTTCCATGGCAGGCGCCGGCTGGCGATCGACCACCACCACTTCAAACCCGGCACGCGCCAGATAATAAGCACTGACGGTACCGATGACGCCGCTACCCAAGACCAGAACGCGCATGTTGAAACCCTCATCGCGGATAACCGCTGACGTTTGTTGTACAAACCTTAGATGCGCGCAGTGTAAAAAAGATCAGCCAGTGCTTTTCACTATATAAATGCCTATATTTGGCGAGAATTCTCGGCAAAAACCCTTTTCACGGAGGCGCATCACCTGTGCGGACCAACACTCAGACCAAACGCGAGCTGGACAAGATCGACCGCAACATCCTGCGCATCCTTCAGGCCGACGGGCGAATCTCCTTCACCGAACTGGGCGAAAAGGTCGGTCTCTCCACCACGCCGTGCACGGAGCGGGTGCGACGGCTGGAGCGCGAAGGCATCATCATGGGCTACAACGCCCGGCTCAATCCGCAACACTTGAAGGGTAGCCTGCTGGTGTTCGTCGAGATCAGCCTGGACTACAAATCCGGCGACACCTTCGAAGAGTTCCGACGCGCGGTGCTGAAACTGCCTCATGTGCTCGAATGTCACCTCGTGTCGGGGGACTTCGACTATCTGGTGAAGGCACGGATCTCCGAGATGGCCTCATACCGCAAACTGCTGGGCGACATCCTGCTCAAGCTGCCCCACGTGCGTGAGTCCAAGAGCTACATCGTGATGGAAGAAGTGAAGGAAAGCCTGAACCTGCCGATTCCGGATTGAGTCTGGCTCCAGGCCGCTATCGCGAGCAAGCTCGCTCCCACACAGGTAGGTGGCGAACGCTTTCTTGCGAACAACGGAGATCCCTTGCTCGCGAAGGCGGCGACCCGGTATCCCTGGCAGTTAAACCAACACCTGCCGAGTGCTGGCCATGTACTCATGGATCTGCTTCTCGACGCGCGGATGGATCAACTCCACCGGTCGCCGGCCATTGGGGCACGGTAAGGTCGCCGTGGTGCCGAACAGCCGGCAGATCAGCGGTCGCTCGTCATACACGGTGCAACCGTTCGGCCCCAGGTGCACGCAATCGAGTGCTTCCATCGCCGCGTCCTGCTCGGCGCGGGTCTTGCGCGGCAGGCGAGCCATTTCCTCGGGCGAGGTGGTCACCGGACCGCAGCAGTCGTGGCAGCCCGGAACGCACTCAAACGTCGGAATCTGCTGACGCAACGTGCGGATTTTTTGACTGTTGCAGCTCATCGAGGCGATTACCGGATCGGGACAGGCCCGGATTCTGCCTTAAAAGCCGCAGGTCAGACAGCACCAGCCGACCAGTGTTGCCGACAGAGGAAAGCACGGCTTATGCTCCGTAAAATTTCTCAAACACAAAAATCAGGATTACGCACATGAACGCCCGTGTTCAGCAACCTGTCCCCAGCCACGCGCACGCCGCCTCTTATTACGCCGCCAGCAGCCTGCCGCAGCCGGACCATCCGGCGCTGCAAGGCGAGTTGGTCGCGGACGTCTGCGTGGTGGGCGGCGGGTTCTCCGGGTTGAACACAGCCATCGAACTGGCCGAGCGCGGCATGAGCGTGGTCCTGCTCGAAGCACACAAAATCGGCTGGGGCGCCAGCGGACGCAACGGCGGCCAGCTGATTCGCGGCGTTGGCCACGGTCTCGATCAGTTCGCTCCTGTCGTCGGCACCGAGGGCGTCCGTCAGATGAAACTGATGGGGCTCGAGGCGGTGGAAATCGTCCGACAGCGGGTCGAGCGTTTTCAGATTGCTTGCGACCTGACCTGGGGTTATTGCGACCTCGCCAACAAACCCGGCGACCTCGAGGGCTTTGCCGAAGACGCCGAAGAGCTCCGCAGCCTGGGCTATCGCTACGAGACCCGGTTGCTGCAGGCCGATGAGATGCATAGCGTGGTGGGCTCGGACCGCTACGTTGGCGGCCTGATCGACATGGGGTCGGGACATCTGCATCCGCTCAACCTGGCGCTGGGAGAAGCGGCAGCGGCGCAGCAACGGGGGGTCCGACTGTTCGAGGGATCGGCTGTTACCCGCATTGACTATGGGCCGCAGGTGAAAATCCACACCTCTCAAGGTTCGGTCCGCGCCAAGACCCTGGTGCTGGGTTGCAATGCCTACCTCAACGGCCTCAACCAGGAGCTGAGTGGAAAGGTATTGCCCGCCGGCAGCTACATCATCGCCACCGAGCCACTGAGCGAAGCCCAGGCTCAAGCCCTGTTGCCACAGAACATGGCCGTCTGTGACCAGCGAGTGGCACTGGATTACTACCGACTTTCGGCAGATCGGCGCTTGTTGTTCGGCGGGGCTTGTCATTATTCAGGACGTGATCCGCAGGACATCGGCGCTTACATGCGTCCGAAAATGCTCAAGGTGTTCCCGCAACTGGCGGACGTGAAGATCGATTATCAGTGGGGCGGGATGATTGGCATCGGCGCCAATCGCTTACCGCAGATTGGCAGGCTGAAAGACCAGCCGAACGTGTATTACGCCCAGGCCTATTCCGGTCATGGCGTGAACGCCACGCACCTGGCGGGCAAACTGTTGGCCGAGGCGATCAGTGGGCAGCAGGGCGGCGGTTTCGACCTGTTTGCCCGGGTACCGCACATGACCTTCCCGGGCGGCAAGCATTTGCGCTCGCCATTGCTGGCGCTGGGGATGTTGTGGCATCGGTTGAAAGAACTGGTTTGATCCTTTGTAGGCGCTGCCGGAGGCTGCGATCTTTTGATTTTGAGCTTTCGCTTGCGACTCAATTGTCTGGGACAAGATCGCAGCCTCGTTGCACTCGGCAGCTCCTACATGGCTCCTACATAGCTCTTACATGGCTTCTACATGGCTCTTACATAGCTCCTACACAACGCCTACAGCCCAGCGGGAGCAAGCGCCCTTGCCACAGTTATTATCGATTCAAAGCCGCCAGAACGGCTTCAGGCCTTCCGCCCGTGCCTGCTCCCGGCTCAGTCCGATGTCCCGCAACTGTTCGGTCGACAAATCCAGCAAGGCTTTGCGTGTATGCAAACGACGCCAGAACAGGCCCCAGCGACTCAGGTCGGCTGGAGCGTTGCGCAAATCCCCGCTACGCAGCCCCTTCTCCTGCCCCGCCGCCAATTCCTGACTGTGTAACGTCAGCCGCACATCGCTCAAGCCGTTCATTTTGATCGCTCCTGTTTACTTGGGTAGCCAGAGGTTTCATGATGCGCGGACGGCAAAAAGCGATACAGATCCAACCAATATCTTTTACATGCATACAGATAGGCTATTTTCCCGGCTGAATTGAAGTTTTGCAGCTCATCTGTATCGGTCGCTGCTTTCACCTGATCAGGACTACGCCATGACGCTCTACGTGAACCTCGCCGAGTTGCTCGGGACCCGCATCGAACAAGGCTTCTACCGCCCCGGCGACCGGCTGCCCTCGGTGCGAGCCCTGAGTACGGAACATGGCGTCAGCCTGAGCACCGTCCAGCAGGCTTACCGCGTGTTGGAAGACAACGGGCTGGCCACGCCGAAACCCAAGTCAGGTTATTTCGTCCCGGTCAGCCGTGAGCTGCCGGACCTGCCGGCAATCGGCCGTCCAGCCCAGCGCCCGGTGGACATTTCCCAGTGGGACCAAGTGCTGGAGCTGATACGCGCAATACCTCGCAAGGATGTGGTACAGCTGGGCCGTGGCATGCCGGATATCCATTCACCCACCATGAAACCGTTACTGCGCAGCCTGGCGCAGATCAGCCGGCGACAAGACATGCCCGGCCTGTATTACGACAACATCTACGGCAACCTCCAGTTGCGCGAACAGATCGCCCGGTTATCCCTGGATTCCGGCTGCCAACTGACAGCCAACGACCTGATCGTCACCACTGGCTGCCACGAAGCACTGTCGGTCAGTATTCGCGCAACCTGCGAACAGGGCGATATTGTCGCGGTGGATTCACCCAGCTTTCACGGCGCCATGCAAACGCTGAAGGGCCTGGGCATGAAAGCCCTCGAGATTCCCACCGACCCGCTCACGGGGATCAGCCTGGAGGCATTGGAGCTGGCATTGGAACAATGGCCAATCAAGGCCATACAGTTGACGCCCAGCTGCAACAACCCGCTGGGCTACATCATGCCGGAGGCCAACAAGCGCGCCTTGCTGACCTTGGCCCAGCGTTTCGATGTGGCCATTATCGAGGACGATGTGTACGGGGAATTGGCCTACACCTACCCGCGACCACGTACGATCAAATCCTTCGATGAAGACGGCCGCGTCCTGCTCTGCAGTTCTTTTTCCAAGACGCTGGCCCCGGGCCTGCGGGTCGGCTGGATTGCGCCCGGTCGGTACCTTGAGCGCGCGCTGCACATGAAGTACATCAGCACCGGATCTACCGCGCCGCAGCCCCAGATCGCCATCGCGGAATTCCTCAAGAACGGGCACTTCGAACCCCATCTGCGGCGCATGCGCACGCAATACCAGCGCAATCGCGACGTGATGATGGATTGGGTAAGCCGGTACTTTCCCCAAGGCACCCGCGCCAGTCGCCCCCGTGGCAGCTTCATGCTCTGGGTCGAGTTACCCGAGGGCTTCGACACGCTGAAGCTCAACCGCGTGCTGCATGACCAAGGCGTACAGATCGCCGTCGGCAGCATCTTTTCGGCGTCAGGCAAATATCGCAACTGCCTGCGCATGAACTACGCGGCCAAGCCCACTGCACAGATCGAAGACGCCGTGCGCAAGGTTGGTGCCGCAGCATTCACGTTGTTGAACGAAACCCGGCGCGACGCCGTCTGAACATCTAAGCCGGGAAGCAGCATCCGACAGCCGATCCACGCAAACAATCGGAATAAGCCTACGTGAGATCCAGACCGATCCTGCATGCGCTACTGTTATTCGCCTCGCTGTTGAGCGGCTGCGCCAGTCTTGACGTTACCCGCGAACCTTCCCAGGCATTACCGGCCTCCAACTCATCGTTCGGCCGCTCAGTGGCACAACAGGCCGCGCCTCATGAGGGCCGCTCGGGTTTTCGCCTGCTGTCGGACAGCACCGAGGCCTTCACTGCCCGGGCCGAATTGATCCGCAACGCCCAAGGCAGCCTGGATTTGCAGTACTACATCGTCCACGACGGCATCAGCACGCGAATGCTCGTGGATGAATTGCTCAAGGCTGCCGACCGGGGCGTGCGCGTGCGCATCCTGCTGGATGACACCACCAGTGACGGCCAGGACCAGATCATCGCGACGCTCGCCGCGCACCCAAACATCCAGATCCGCCTGTTCAACCCTTTGCATCTTGGCCGAGCGACCGGCGTGACCCGCACCCTTGGACGCCTGTTCGACCTGTCATTGCAGCATCGCAGGATGCACAACAAGTTGTGGCTGGCGGACAACAGCATGGCGATTGTCGGAGGTCGCAACCTGGGGGATGAGTACTTCGATGCCGAACCCAACCTTAACTTCACCGACATCGACCTGCTCGGCGTCGGTCCGGTGGCTGAACAATTGGGGCACAGCTTCGATCAGTACTGGAACAGCGCGTTGAGCAAGCCCATCGAGCAATTCATGTCCCATCGGCCTACCGCCAAGGACTTGGCCAACAGCCGATTACGCCTGCAGGAGTCCCTGGAGCAGACGCACAAGGAAAACCACGCGCTGTACCAACAGTTGACCGCCTACAAGACCCAACCGCGCCTGGACACCTGGCGCAGCCAACTGACCTGGGCCTGGAACCAGGCATTGTGGGACGCGCCGAGCAAGGTCCTGGCGAAAGATGAGCCGGACCCGCAATTGTTACTGACCACCCAACTGGGCCCGGAGCTGGCCGGGGTCAGCAAAGAACTGATCATGATCTCCGCCTATTTCGTGCCAGGCCAGCCGGGCCTGGTGTACCTGACCAGCCGCGCCGATGCCGGCGTGGCGGTGAGCCTGCTGACCAACTCCCTGGAAGCCACCGACGTGCCCGCCGTACATGGCGGCTATGCGCCGTATCGCAACGCCCTGTTGCAGCACGGCGTGCGCCTGTTCGAGCTGCGTCGACAACCGGGCGACAACGGCAGCAGCCCGCATCTGTTCTACAGTAAATCCTACGGCGAATCGGACTCCAGCCTGCACAGCAAGGCGATCATTTTTGACCAGCGGAAATCATTCATCGGCTCGTTCAATTTCGACCCGCGCTCAGTGCTGTGGAATACCGAAGTCGGCGTCCTGGTGGACAGCCCGGAACTCGCCGGCCAGGTCCGCGAGCTGGCGTTGCAGGGCATGGCGCCAACCCTGAGCTATCAGGCCCGCCTCGATGAGACCGGGAAGCTGATATGGACCACCGAAGACAATGGCAAGCTGCACGACCTGGACCGTGAACCGGGCAGTTGGTGGCGCCGGTTCAATGCCTGGTTCGCCACGACGATCGGATTGGAGAGGATGCTGTAGGGAGCGACTGCTTTTCTGGTAGCCCGCCCTTGTGGCGAGGGAGCTTGCTCCTGCTGGACCGGTCCGACGCCTCGGGCGAAGCGGTCCCGGCTTTTGAGGTTGCTGCGCAACCGAACGGGAGCAAGCGCCCTCGCCACAGGTCGCTTCTATCTTTCAGGCAGTCTGCGTCGCCCCGAACGCGCCTTGGCGCAACAATAGAATCACCAATCCGAACGCCCCCGCCGCCATGAACAATGGCAACGCATGCCCGCTGACCCACTGGCTGCCAGCGCCCGCGATCAGCGGACCGACCAGGCAACCAATCCCCCACAGCTGGGCGATATGGGCATTGGCCCGTACCAGCGCATCGTCGCGATAACGCTCGCCGATCAGGATCAGCGACAACGTGAACAGCCCTCCGGCGCTGGCACCAAACAGCACCCACAGCGGCCAAATGAGGGGTGTATCGATCAACAGCGGCACCGCCAGGCTGGAGAACATCAAGGCGACCGCGCAGCCGGTAAACAACGACCGGCGCGACAGGCGATCGGCCAAGGCGCCAATGGGCAGTTGCAGCAGGGCATCGCCGACCACCACCGTGCTGACCATCGCCAGCGCAACATCGGCACTGAATCCCTGGCGCAAGCAATAGACCGGCAGCAACGTCAGGATCATCGCTTCGAAGGCGGCAAACAAGGACACGGCCCAGCCGATCGCCGGCAGGCCCCGGCAAAAGCCCCACAAATCCTTGAGCGTGACACTGTTGGCTTCGCTGCTGGGCGCGCCACTGCGACCGAGCAGCAACAACGGCGCGACCAGCAGCAGGCCGACGCCCACCCAGAAGCCGTAGTCATGATCGGTTCCCAGCGCCCCCAGCAGCAACGGCCCGGACAACTGGCTCAAGGCATAGCTGCTGCCATACAGCGCCACCAACCGCCCGCGCCATCGCTCGATGACCAACTGATTGATCCAGCTCTCGCCCAGAATGAATACCAGGGTCAGGACCACACCAATCACCAGCCGCAGCACCAACCAGACCGGATAGCTCGGCATCAAGGCCAACAACCCGATGGACAGCGCTCCGCCCCACAGGCACAAGCGCATCAGCGCCGCCGTGCCGAAGCGCGCCGCCAGCCGGCTCGACACCTTGGCCCCTACCAGCACACCAACCGCCGGCATGGCCGCCATCACGCCAATAGCAAACGAGCCATAACCCCAGCCTTCCAGGCGCAGCGACACCAGGGGCATGGTTACGCCCAGGGCCAGGCCGACACTCAGGACAGAAGCCAACACGGCGAAATAAGTCGCCCAACGCATTTCCACGCTCCTGTGGATAACGATCGATTCCAGAGGCCACCACAAAACAAATGTGGGAGCGAACCTGCTCGCGAAAGCGGAGCAACATTCAACAGAGTCGTCGACTGTCATACCGCAATCGCGAGCAGGCTCGCTCCCACAGGGATTACCGCTGTATCAGGCCTCGAATAAATCCACGGCCTTCATGATTACAGCTTGATCCAGGTCGCCTTCAGCTCGGTGTACTTGTCGAACGCATGCAGCGACTTGTCGCGACCGTTACCCGACTGCTTGAAGCCACCGAACGGCGCGGTCATGTCGCCACCGTCATATTGATTGACCCACACGCTGCCGGCGCGCAGTGCCTTGGCGGTCAGGTGAGCCTTGGAGATGTCCTTGGTCCACACCGCCGCCGCCAGGCCATAAGGCGTATCGTTGGCGATCTGGATGGCCTCTTCGGCGCTGTCGAAGGCAATGACCGACAACACTGGGCCGAAAATCTCTTCCTGGGCGATTTTCATCGCGTTGCTCACGCCGTCGAAAATCGTCGGCTCGACATAGGTGCCACCGGTTTCCTCGAGGATCCGCTTACCGCCCGCCACCAGCTTGGCGCCATCGCTGTGACCGGCCTCGATGTAGGACAGCACGGTATTCATCTGCTGGGTATCGACCAGGGCCCCGACGTTGGTGGCCGGGTCCAGCGGATTGCCGGGTTTCCAGCCCTTGAGCGCCTCGACCACCAGTGGCAGGAACGTGTCCTTGATGGAGCGCTCCACCAGCAGCCGCGAACCGGCGGTGCAGACTTCGCCCTGGTTGAAGGCAATGGCGCTGGCGGCGGATTCGGCGGCGGCCTGCAGGTCCGGCGCATCGGCGAAGACGATGTTCGGGCTCTTGCCGCCGGCCTCCAGCCAGACGCGCTTCATGTTGGATTCGCCGGAGTAGACCATCAATTGCTTGGCGATCTTGGTGGAGCCGGTGAACACCAGCGTATCGACATCCATGTGCAAGGCCAGGGCCTTGCCAACGGTGTGACCGTAACCCGGAAGGACGTTCAGCACGCCTTTCGGAATACCGGCCTCAATGGCCAGGGCAGCGATGCGGATCGCAGTCAGTGGGGATTTCTCGGAGGGCTTGAGCACCACCGAGTTACCGGTGGAAAGCGCCGGGCCGAGCTTCCAGCAAGCCATCATCAACGGGAAATTCCACGGCACGATCGCGCCCACGACACCGACCGGTTCGCGGGTCACCAGGCCCAACTGATCGTGGGGCGTAGCAGCCACTTCGTCGTAGATCTTGTCGATGGCTTCACCGCTCCAGCTCAGCGCCTGGGCCGCGCCAGGAACGTCGATGTTCAGCGAGTCGCTGATCGGCTTGCCCATGTCCAGGGTTTCCAGCAGGGCCAGCTCTTCGGCGTTCTGCTTGAGCAGGCCAGCGAAACGAATCATGGTGGCCTTGCGCTTGCTCGGTGCCAGGCGCGACCAGACGCCGGAATTGAAAGTCGCACGGGCGTTTTCGACGGCACGCTGGGCATCAGCCACGTCGCAGCTGGCTATCTTGCCCAGCAGGCGGCCATCGACCGGGCTCACGCAATCAAAGGTTTCGCCGGACACCGCATCGGTGTATTCACCGTTGATGAAGGCGCGGCCTTCAATCTTCAGGTCGCGGGCGCGCTGTTCCCAGTCGGCACGAGTCAGGGTGGTCATGCGAGTGTCCTCCTCTTATTGGGTAGGAACGCCGCGTCCTGCGCAGCGTTCAAGAATTCCTGCCGTGCCAGCCGGTTTACGGTGCTGTTTTCGGCACGGGGCATCCGCCACCCTAAACCAGCCGCTGGTAATGTTTCAATATATTTGACACAACCCAGGCAAACGGCCTTGCGATGTTCATTTTAATAAACATAGACTCGAGGCCTTCCAAGCCATCACCGGAGATCACCCGCATGAGCATCCAGGACATCGTCGATTTCGGCCAGGCCAACACCGTCGCCGATCGTTATCGCCCGGACCCGGCCAAAGTGCTGAAGGGCGATCCCGAACAAGCGGTGTTCAACCACTACAGCAGCCCGTGCGGGCAGATGAACGCCGGCGTCTGGGAAGGTGCTGTCGGCCAGTGGACGGTCAACTATACCGAGCACGAATACTGCGAAATCGTCCAAGGCGTCTCCGTACTGCGGGACAACGAGGGCAATGCCAAGACGCTTCGGGCAGGGGATCGCTTCGTGATCCCGGCCGGGTTCAAGGGCACCTGGGAAGTGCTGGAACCGTGCCGCAAGATCTATGTGGTGTTTGAGCAGAAGGCTTGAGGATTTTGTGTTGCCTGGACTGGCCCCATCGCGAGCAAGCTCGCTCCCACACTGGACTGTGTGACGCCTGAGACTCCTGTGGGAGCGAGCTTGCTCGCGATGAGGTCCTGACAGACAGAAAAAAGGCAACAAAAAAGGCCCGTATCTCGCGATACGGGCCTTTTTTGTAAAGAGGGAAAAATCAATTACTTGATTTTGCCTTCCTTGTAGATCACGTGCTTGCGAACAACCGGATCATATTTCTTGATCTCGATTTTGTCCGGGGTAGTACGCTTGTTCTTGTCGGTAGTGTAGAAGTGACCAGTACCGGCGCTCGAGATCAAACGAATCAATTCACGCATGATTAGCTCCCTTAAACCTTGCCATCGCGACGAAGTTCGGCCAGCACGACACTGATGCCACGCTTGTCGATGATGCGCATGCCCTTGGCAGATACGCGCAGACGTACGAAACGTTTCTCTTCTTCAACCCAGAAGCGGTGATGCTGCAGGTTCGGCAGGAAACGACGACGGGTTTTGTTGTTTGCGTGGGAAATGTTATTCCCAGTCACCGGACCCTTACCGGTAACTTGACAGACTCTAGACATGCCTCAGCCCTCTAAAACCACATGCCCAACCCGGCATGGGTTGGCCGCTTAATCTCTCAGTCATTTGGCGCCAGGCGCCGCGTTTCTTTAAGGGTCTTACCGGCTACACCTACAGTGAAGGAACCGGGCCCCTAGAAAAGAGCGCTGCTTTATACCAGAAAGACCCAGGCACAACAACAGCCGTTGTGATTTGTCTTCCTGGGGAATCTTCGACCCACCGCCCCGGACGGCGGGGGCAGAGGCTGGCGCGACCCCTTACCGCTCGTCGCTGCACGCAGGTAATTTTCCACTGGCGCCCGATGGAAGCCCGAATTCGTCGGCGCAGAGTGCCGGAAAATGCAAAAAGGGGATAGTCATTTACCGGCGAGCCCACTAGGGTAGGCCTTTTCCAGACTGCACTCGCAGATGGGCCTCCGACCTGCACAGGAAATCAATCATGCGCCTCGCTGCCCTACCCTTGTTGCTCGCCCCTCTGCTGATCAGCCCGCTGGCCCAGGCCGCCGCCCTGAGCGTGTGTACCGAGGCCAGCCCGGAGGGGTTCGATGTCGTTCAATACAACTCGCTGACCACCACCAATGCTTCCGCCGACGTGCTGATGAACCGCCTGGTGGATTTCGACACGGCCAGCGGCAAAGTGGTGCCGAGCCTGGCCAGCAGTTGGGACGTCTCGCCCGACGGCCTGACCTATGTCTTCAAGCTGCGGCCACAGGTCAAGTTCCACCACACCGACTATTTCACGCCGCGCCGCGACCTGACGGCCGAAGACGTCAAGTTCAGCTTCGATCGGATGCTCGATCCGGCCAACCCTTGGCATAAGGTTGCGCAAAGCGGCTTCCCTCACGCCCAGTCCATGCAGTTGCCCGCACTGATTACCAAGATCGACGCACTGGACCCGTTGACGGTGCGATTCACGCTGGACCACGCCGACTCGACCTTCCTGGCCACGCTGAGCATGGGTTTTGCCTCGATCTATTCAGCCGAATATGCCGACCAGTTGATGAACGCCGGCAAGCCGGAACAACTGAACAGCCAACCCATCGGCACCGGCCCGTTCATTTTCAACCGCTTTCAGAAAGACGCCTCGATTCGCTATAAGGCCAACAACGAATATTTCGGCGGCAAGCCTCAGGTAGACCCCCTTATTTTCGCCATCACCCCGGACGCCAACGTCCGATTGCAGAAATTGCGGCGCAATGAATGCCAGATCGCACTGTCGCCCAAGCCCCTGGACGTACAGGCCGCCAAGCAAGAGCCCACGCTGAAAGTGGAACAGACTGACGCCTTCATGACCGCCTTCCTGGCGATCAACAGCCAGCATCCGCCCTTGGACAAGCCTGAAGTCCGCCAGGCAATCAATCTCGCCTTTGACAAGCCCAGCTACCTCAAGACCGTTTTCGAAGGCACCGCCGAAGCGGCCAACGGCCCATACCCACCAAACACCTGGAGCTACGCTAAAAACCTGCCCGGCTATGCCCATGATCCGGCCAAGGCTCGGGACTTGCTGGCCAAGGCCGGTTTGAAGGAAGGCTTCAAGACCACTATCTGGACTCGCCCATCCGGTAGCCTGCTCAACCCCAATCCGAGCCTGGGGGCACAGTTGCTGCAATCGGACCTGGCAGAGATCGGCATCCAGGCGGAAATCCGCGTGATCGAATGGGGCGAGCTCATCCGCCGCGCCAAGGCCGGCGAACATGACTTGCTGTTCATGGGCTGGGCCGGTGACAACGGCGATCCGGACAATTTCCTCACCCCGCAATTTTCCTGCGCGGCGGTCAAGTCCGGGACCAACTTTGCCCGTTATTGCAACCCGGACCTGGACAAGCTGATCAGCGCCGGCAAGACCACCGGCGAGCAAGGTGTACGCACCAAGCTCTACGAACAGGCCCAGGCGCAGATCCAACAGCAGGCCCTTTGGCTGCCCCTGGCGCACCCCACCGCCTTCGCACTGACCCGCAAGGATGTGCAGGGGTATGCGGTGAGCCCGTTTGGGCGCCAGGATTATTCGAACGTCAGCTTCAAGCCGTAAGCTTCAAGCTTCAAGCGCAAGTCAAGAGCAGACCGCATACAGCCCTGGCTTGCCGCTTGGAGCTGATAGCTTGCCGCTGCTTCACATCCACCCATACTCCGCCATGGACAGTGGCTCCCCATCGCCGATGATGAAATGATCGAGCACCCGCACATCGATCAGCTCAAGCGCTTCCTGAAGCCGCTCGGTGAGCGCTCGATCGGCTTGGCTGGGCTCGGTGTTGCCGGAGGGATGGTTGTGGCACAGGATCACGGCAGCGGCGTTGTGGGCCAATGCCCTCTTGACCACTTGCCGGGGATGGACACTGGCGCTATTGATCGAGCCGCGAAACAGCGCCTCGAAGGTCAGCACCTGGTGCTTGGAATTGAGAAACAGGCAACCAAACACCTCGTGGGGTTCGTGGCGCAGCATTGATTTCAGATAGTCACGAACCGCGAACGGGCTTTCCAGCGTGGTCTTCTCCCGTGCCCGTTCAGCCAGATGCCGACGACTCATTTCCTGAGCAGCCTGAAGCTGGGCAAACTTTGCCGGTCCGAGCCCCATATGGTTACTGAAGGTGATCTGATCCGCTTCAAGCAGCGCGCGCAGGCTGCCAAATTGGATCAAGAGTTGTCGCGCCAGGTCCACCGCGCTTCTGCCCGCCACACCCGTGCGTAAAAATATTGCCAGCAACTCGGCGTCCGAAAGGCTCCCCGCTCCCGACGCCAATAACCTTTCCCGCGGCCGCTCGGCCACGGGCCAATCCCGAATACTCATGGCATCTCCCTGATAGTGGGCGCCGCTGTTCCGTAGCGGACGCTGTGATATCTTAGCCCATCTTTTTTGCAGGCGATTTGCACCCAGGCAGGCTCATGCCGAGGGTTTCGCCCTGCACTGACCACTGAAATCGAAAGGCAGGCCTATGCAGCGGCTGTATCGGAAACGCATCGTTCTGGGCGTCGGCGGCGGCATTGCTGCCTACAAGAGCGCCGAGCTGGTTCGCAGGCTTATCGACCAGGGCGCGGAAGTGCGGGTCGTCATGACCCGTGGCGGCAGCGAGTTCATCACGCCGCTGACCATGCAGGCCCTGTCCGGTCACCCGGTCCACCTGGATCTGCTCGACCCGGCGGCCGAAGCCGCCATGGGTCATATCGAACTGGCCAAGTGGGCCGACCTGGTGCTGATCGCCCCGGCGACGGCCGACCTGATCGCTCGCCTCGCCCAAGGCATTGCCAATGACCTGTTGACCACCCTGGTGCTCGCCACCGACGCCGTGGTCGCCGTGGCACCGGCCATGAACCAGGCCATGTGGCGAGACCCGGCCACCCAGGCCAACCTGCAACTGCTTGAAAGCCGCGACCTGAAAGTCTTCGGCCCGGCTTCCGGCAGCCAGGCCTGCGGCGATGTCGGCATGGGCCGCATGCTGGAGGCCACCGACCTGGCCCAGTGCGCCGCCGACTGCTTCAAACGCGAGGCCCTGACGGGCAAGCACGTGCTGATCACCGCGGGGCCGACCCAGGAAAACATCGACCCGGTGCGCTATATAACCAACCACAGCTCCGGAAAGATGGGCTTCGCCCTGGCCGAAGCCGCCGTGGAGGCCGGCGCCCGGGTGACGCTGATCACCGGTCCCGTGCACCTGCCAACGCCGGACCGCGTGACCCGTATCGACGTGGTCAGCGCCCGGGACATGCTTGCAGCCTGCGAAGCCGCCATCCCGTGCGACCTGTTCATCGCCTCGGCGGCAGTGGCGGACTACCGGCCTGAAGTCGTCGCCCCGCAAAAATTGAAGAAAGACCCTACAAGTGGCGACGGCCTGCTCCTGCAAATGGTGCGCAACCCTGACATCCTGGCCACCATCGCCACCCGCCCCGACCGTCCATTTAGCGTGGGCTTCGCCGCCGAAACCGAACACCTGCTCGATTACGCCGCGCGCAAGCTCAAGGACAAGAATCTGGACCTGATCGTCGCCAATGACGTCGCCAACCCGAGCATCGGCTTCAACAGCGAAGAAAACGCCTGCAGCGTGATCGACCGCCAGTTGCACGCCACGCTTTTCGCCCAGACCAGCAAGGGCAAGATCGCCCGCCAACTGATCACTTTCATCGCCGAACGGCTGAACCAGGTTTAATTTCAATGCACGCTCTACAAGCCAAGATCCTCGACCCTCGCATTGGCAACGAATTCCCGCTGCCGCAGTACGCTACCCCCGGCTCCGCGGGCCTCGACCTGCGGGCCATGCTCAAGCAGGACACGGTGCTGGAACCAGGCCAGACCCTGCTGATTCCGACCGGCCTGTCGGTTTACATCGGTGACCCGGGCCTTGCCGCACTGATCCTGCCACGTTCGGGCCTGGGCCATAAACATGGCATCGTACTGGGCAACCTCGTGGGCCTGATCGACTCCGATTACCAAGGCGAGCTGATGGTGTCGTGCTGGAACCGCGGCCAGACCGCGTTCAACATCGCCGTGGGCGAGCGCATTGCCCAATTGGTGCTGGTGCCGGTGGTCCAGGCTCACTTCGAACTGGTCCAGGAGTTCGACGAAAGCCAGCGTGGCGCAGGTGGTTTCGGCCATTCCGGCAGTCATTGATCCACGTTTCCAGCCGGGCGCCCTGCCCGGCTGCTTTATTAAGCTTCTGTTTCAGGACGAAAAATGCGCAACGGCTGGCGACGAGGTTTCCCATCCGGAATCAACGTTTTAGACGGTTCGGACCGGGGTAACGCTGTCTCATGGCACTTTCCCACCGCGAACTCTCTGCCAAAAACGTCGTCATACCCTTCAGCTTGAGCCTGCCGACACCCAATGTCGGCCTGTCCAGTCACCTTCCTGATAGAGCGCCCCGCCCATGAACACCCCAGCCGCAATCGCCCCGATCTTTCCTGACAGCATCTTCCGCGCCTACGACATCCGTGGCGTCGTGCCGGAAACCCTGACGGCTGAAACCGCCTACTGGATAGGCCGCGCCATCGGCTCCCAGAGCCTGGCCCAGGGCGAACCGAACGTGAACGTCGGCCGCGACGGCCGTTTGTCCGGCCCGGAGCTGGTCGAGCAATTGATCAAGGGCATTGCCGACAGTGGCTGCCACGTCAGTGATGTCGGCCTGGTGCCAACACCGGCGCTGTACTACGCCGCAAACGTGCTGGCCGGCAAATCCGGCGTGATGCTCACCGGCAGCCACAACCCGTCGAACTACAACGGCTTCAAGATCGTCATCGCCGGCGACACCCTCGCCAACGAGCAGATCCAGGCACTGCACACCCGCCTCAAGACCAATGACTTGAGCAGCGGCCAAGGCAGCGTGACCAAGGTCGACATCCTGCCGCGCTACAACGACGAGATCGTCAAGGACGTGAAACTCGCCCGCCGCCTGAAAGTGGTAGTCGATTGCGGCAACGGCGCGGCTGGCGTGATCGCCCCGCAACTGATCGAAGCCCTGAACTGCGAAGTGATCCCGCTGTTCTGCGACGTTGACGGCAACTTCCCGAACCACCACCCGGACCCGGGCAAGCTGGAAAACCTGCAAGACCTGATCGCCAAGGTCAAGGAAACCAAGGCAGACCTGGGCCTGGCCTTCGACGGCGATGGCGACCGCGTGGGCGTGGTGACCGAGACCGGCAGCGTCGTGTTCCCGGACCGCCTGCTGATGCTGTTCGCCAAAGACGTGGTGGCACGCAACCCCGACGCCGAAATCATCTTCGACGTGAAGTGCACCCGTCGCCTGGTGCCCCTGATCAAGGAATACGGCGGTCGTCCGCTCATGTGGAAAACCGGTCATTCCCTGATCAAAAAGAAAATGAAACAAAGCGGTGCCCTGCTGGCCGGCGAAATGAGCGGCCACATCTTCTTCAAGGAACGCTGGTTCGGTTTTGATGACGGCATCTACAGCGCAGCGCGCCTGCTGGAGATCCTCAGCAAGGAGAAATCCACCGCGGAAGAGCTGTTCGCGACCTTCCCGAACGATATTTCTACGCCAGAAATCAATATCCATGTGACCGAAGAGAGCAAATTCAGCATCATTGATGCACTGCACGACGCCCAGTGGGGCGAAGGCGCCGAATTGACCACCATCGATGGTGTTCGGGTCGACTATCCACACGGCTGGGGCCTGGTTCGCGCGTCCAACACCACACCGGTGCTGGTACTGCGTTTCGAGGCCGACAACGAAGCCGAACTGCAGCGCATCAAGGACGTGTTCCACGCCCAACTCAAACGTGTTGCACCTGATCTCCAACTACCGTTTTGATTTTTTGAAGCACTACCGGAGCCCTGAATGACCCTCGAACGCGAAGCCGCCGCCAACACCGCCAAGGTCCTGTCCGAAGCGTTGCCTTATATCCGACGCTACGTCGGCAAGACCCTGGTGATCAAATACGGCGGCAACGCGATGGAAAGCGAGGAGCTCAAGACCGGCTTCGCCCGCGATATCGTGCTGATGAAGGCCGTGGGCATCAACCCGGTGGTTGTGCATGGTGGTGGCCCGCAGATCGGTGACCTGCTCAAGCGCCTGTCGATCGAGAGCCACTTTATCGATGGCATGCGCGTCACCGACGCGCAGACCATGGACGTGGTGGAAATGGTCCTCGGCGGCCAGGTCAACAAGGACATCGTCAACCTGATCAACCGCCACGGCGGCAGCGCCATCGGCCTGACCGGCAAGGACGCCGAGCTGATTCGGGCGAAGAAGCTCACCGTTACCCGCCAGACCCCGGAAATGACCCAGCCGGAAATCATCGACATTGGCCAGGTGGGCGAAGTGGTCGGCATCAACACCGACCTGCTGAACCTGCTGGTCAAGGGCGACTTCATCCCGGTCATCGCGCCAATCGGCGTGGGTGCCAACGGTGAGTCATACAACATCAACGCCGATTTGGTGGCGGGCAAGGTTGCCGAGGCACTGAAAGCTGAAAAGCTGATGCTGCTGACCAACATCGCCGGCCTGATGGACAAGTCGGGCAAGGTCCTGACCGGACTGTCGACCCAGCAGGTCGATGACCTGATCGCCGACGGCACCATCTACGGCGGCATGCTGCCGAAGATTCGTTGCGCGCTGGAAGCGGTCCAGGGCGGCGTCGGCAGCTCGCTGATCATCGATGGTCGTGTGCCGAATGCGATTCTGCTGGAGATCTTCACCGACACCGGCGTGGGAACGTTGATCAGCAATCGCAAGCGTCCTTAAGCGATACCGATAAAAAAAGACCCCGCTCAGCCAGACTGAGCGGGGTCTTTTTTTGCCTTCCTCCCTGTGGGAGCGAGCTTGCTCGCGATGGCAATTTATCATTCAACATCAATGCTGGCTGACACACCGCTATCGCGAGCAAGCTCGTTCCCACAGGGGGATTGCGCAGGTCTCTCAGACGCCGAACTGCGCCCGATAGGCCTCAACCGCCGGCAAATGCTGCTTGAGCTGCGGATCGTCGGCCAAGAACTCCAGCACCTGGTTCAGCGAGACAATGCTGATCACCGGGATGCCAAAGTCGCGCTCCACTTCCTGGATGGCCGACAGCTCACCGTTGCCGCGCTCCTGGCGGTTCAGGGCAATCAGCACGCCGGCGGCCTTGGCGCCTTCTTGCGAAGCGATGATCTGCATCACTTCGCGGATGGCGGTGCCGGCGGTGATGACGTCATCGATGATCAGCACGTCGCCGGTCAGCGGCGCGCCGACCAGGCTGCCGCCCTCGCCGTGGGCCTTGGCTTCCTTGCGGTTGAAGCACCAAGGCAGGTCGCGGCCATGATGCTCGGCCAGGGCGACGGCGGTGGTGGCGGCCAGGGGGATGCCTTTGTAGGCGGGGCCGAACAAGACGTCGAACGGAATGCCGCTCTCGACGATGGCCGCGGCATAGAACCGGCCCAACTGCGCCAGCGCGGTACCGCTGTTGAACAGGCCGGCATTGAAGAAGTACGGGCTGGTGCGCCCGGACTTGAGGGTGAACTCACCGAAGCGCAAAACGCCGCGATCGATGGCAAAGCGAATGAAATCGCGCTGATACGCCTGCATGAAAAAAAGCCTCAAATACCGCGGATTTAGCTAAATAGGTACACGGCGTGTATCATACACGCACGTGATTTTTGGGGCCATTTATGCGGATCATCAGTGTGAACGTCAATGGTATTCAGGCTGCAGTCGAGCGTGGTTTGCTCAGTTGGCTGCAAGCACAGAATGCCGACGTCATCTGCCTGCAGGACACCCGCGCCTCCGCCTTTGAACTGGACGATGCAGCCTTCCAACTGGATGGTTACTTCCTTTATGCCTGCGATGCCGAAGTCCCCGCCCAGGGTGGCGTGGCTTTGTACTCGCGGCTGCAACCGAAGGCTGTCATCAACGGTCTCGGTTTCGAGACGGCGGACCGCTACGGGCGCTACCTGCAAGCCGATTTCGACAAGGTCAGCATCGCGACCTTACTGCTCCCATCGGGGCAGAACGGCGATGAAGATTTGAATCAGAAATTCAAGTTGATGGACGACTTCGCCCGTTACCTGGATAAACAGCGGCGCAAACGTCGCGAGTACATTTATTGTGGCTCGCTGTACGTGGCGCAGCAGAAGCTGGATATCAAGAACTGGCGCGACAGCCAACAGTCTCCTGGTTTCCTGGCGCCGGAACGTGCCTGGATGGACGAGATCATTGGCAACATGGGTTATGTCGACGCCCTGCGTGAAGTCAGCCGTGAAGGCGACCAGTACAGCTGGTGGCCGGACAACGAGCAAGCCGAGATGCTCAACCTCGGTTGGCGTTTCGATTACCAGTTGTTGACGCCTGGGCTGCGCCGTTTCGTACGCAGCGCTCGCCTGCCGCGCCAGCCACGGTTCTCGCAGCATGCGCCGCTGATCGTGGATTACGATTGGACGCTGACCATATAAGCGTATCGACGACGGCCTCAAGCCGGTCGACCCAAAAATGCCCGTATCGCAAGATACGGGCATTTTTCATGGAGCACGCTACCGCCCGGAACATCACGTCACGGCGAAAAACGGCAGGGCCAGGTACAACTTGATGACGATGACGTTAATGATATCGATGAAGAACGCGCCCACCATCGGCACCACCAGGAACGCTATCTGCGAAGGTCCGTAGCGCTGCGTCACAGCTTGCATGTTGGCGATGGCCGTCGGCGTGGCGCCAAGCCCAAAACCGCAATGTCCCGCCGCCAATACCGCGGCATCGTAGTGACTGCCCATGATCCTGAAGGTCACGAAAATCGCAAACAGTGCCATGACCAATGTCTGCGCCGCCAGGATGATGAAGATCGGCAAGGCCAATGAGGCCAGGTCCCACAATTTGAGTGACATCAAGGCGATCGCCAGGAACAACGACAAGCTGACGTTGCCAAGCACGGATACTTCTCGCTCGAATACTTGATACAAGCCAAGTGCCGAAAGTCCGTTGCGCAGGATCACTCCCACGAACAAGACGCAAACGAACGTCGGCAATTCGAACACAGTGCCGTGGAGCTGCCCATTCAAGAGCGTGCCGGCCAACAGGCTGACCGCGATCAAAGCAAGTGTCTCGATAAACGAAAACGGTGTGATCGAGCGCTCTTTGTTCGGCTGTTCAAAGCCCTTGGGCACCCGGGGCTTTTCCGGTTCAAGGCTGCCGGGTGACTGAACACGCTTGATGAGCAGGCGCGCAACCGGACCGCCAATCAAACCACCCAACACCAGGCCAAACGTCGCAGAAGCCATCGCAAGCTCAGAGGCGGAAGCCAGACCGTATTTCTCACTGAACACCGCCCCCCACGCCGCGCCCGTGCCGTGCCCCCCTGCCAAGGTGATCGAGCCGGTCAGCAACCCCATCAACGGATCGAGCCCCAGGGCCTTTGCAAGCCCGATGCCCATGGCATTCTGGACCACCAGCAGGCCGACCACCGCAAACAGGAAAACTCCCACCACGCGCCCACCTTTTTTCAGGCTGGCGAAATCCGCACTCAGGCCAATCGTGGCAAAAAAGGCCAGCATCAACGGTGTTTGCAGCGACGTATCAAATCGGACTTCAACTTCAAGCCCCCGCAAAGCCAGGAGCGCCAGAGCAACTACCAGTCCGCCCGCTACCGGTTCAGGGATATTGTAGGCGCGCAGAAAACCAACGCGCGTAACAAGTCCGCGTCCCAGCAAAAGTACTAGAGAGGCAGCGACAAGCGTTCCATAGAAATCGAGCTGAAACATAATTACTTATTCTTTTTTCAAGTATTTTCAAGGACGAGCTTTTTACCTGGACACGCCGCTTGAACAGGTTGAATCCTCAACACTGATTGTCTTTTAATTCAATGACCTTCAATGGTCTGAATATATCGAAATATTTCTGAAGGAATATAACTTGGGCCAACTCTATCAATCGTAGAGTCTTATTGCCAAGCACAGAGACCGCGCTGAAACTGTGCAGTTGTGACTAAAAATGTAAGACCAATAAACAAGCGCAACAACTTTGCGCACAAAGGGCATCGTACATAAAGAGAATCACTTAAGACGTCAAAAAAAATGCCCCGATAAGGCGGGGCATTTTTGAGCAGCGTGGAAGGTTATTTAACCAACCGCCAAGTAAACGGATACCGATACGGCTGCCCTTCATTGGCCTTCACGCCAGCGATGATGGTCAGCACCAACGCACCGATGGCCACCAGGCCAAACAGGAAGAAACCGATCACCACGATCATCAGCAGCAAGCTGATAGCCGCGGCGATCGCCACAGTGATTTGGAAGTTCAGCGCTTCCTTGCCCTGGGCATCGATGAACGGGTCGGATTCACGCTTGATCTGCCAGATGATCAGCGGGCCGATCAGCGAACCGAACGGAATGAAAATCCCCACCAGTGCAGACAGGTGACAAAACATCGCCCATTGCCGGACTTCTTTGCTCGGCTGGGGCAACAGGACTTGCTCATCACTCATGACATTCTCCTTGTCTGAAGCGCACAACGATCAGTCGGCCAGGGCGGCCTTTTGCAATTCGAAGATTTCGTTCATGCCTTTCTTCGCCAGCTCCAGCATAGCGTTCAACTCTTCCGGCTGGAACGGTGCACCTTCGGCAGTACCCTGGACTTCGATGAAGCCGCCAGCGCTGGTCATCACCACGTTCAGATCGGTCTCGGCGGCGGAATCTTCCAGGTAGTCCAGGTCCAGCACGGGCTCGCCCTGGTACATGCCCACCGACACGGCGGCGATCATTTGCTTGAGCGGGTCGCCGCCCTTCAGGCCGCCGCGCTTCTTGATCACTTTCAAGGCATCGACCAGCGCAACCATTGCACCGGTGATGGACGCGGTGCGAGTGCCGCCGTCAGCCTGGATCACATCGCAGTCGACATACAGCGTGACGTCGCCCAGCTTGGACATGTCCAGCGCGGCGCGCAGCGAACGGCCGATCAGGCGCTGGATTTCCAGGGTCCGGCCGCCCTGCTTGCCACGGCTGGCCTCACGCTGGTTCCGTTCGCCCGTGGCGCGCGGCAGCATGCCGTACTCGGCGGTCAACCAGCCTTGGCCCTGCCCCTTGAGGAAACGAGGCACGCCGTTTTCGACGCTGACGGTGCAAATGACCTTGGTATCACCGAATTCGACCAGTACAGATCCCTCGGCGTGTTTGGTGTAGTTGCGGGTAATGCGGATCGAGCGAAGCTGATCGGCAGCGCGACCACTTGGACGTTTCATAGGGAACACCTGTACAGAGGACGGAAAACTGCTGGGCATTATAGAGCCGTGGACCGCCATAGGGCAGATCTAAAAAGCCGACGCGACGGGTGAACACGCTGGAGGCCCCGGCCGACGGGCTGCAGCGCTTTGTAACCGGAGCTGTTTGGGCGCTTGCGTCCCACTGCGCTACAATCCTGCGCCTTTGCTGCCCTGCGGCATTTATCCACAAGTCCCAGGCACCACGATCACCGTTGTGGCTGCCTGCATTGCGAGGAACCTCCATGGTGCACAGCATGACCGCCTTCGCCCGCGTCGAGAAGGCCGGCGTCCAAGGCACGCTGAGCTGGGAACTGCGTTCGGTCAATAGCCGCTACCTGGAGCCGCACCTGCGCCTGCCCGAGTCCTTCCGCGACCTCGAAGGCGGCGTGCGCGAAGCGCTGCGCCAGGGCCTGTCCCGGGGCAAGCTGGAATGCACCCTGCGCTTTACCGAAGAAAGCAGCGGCAAGACGCTGCAGATCGACCGTGAGCGCGCGGCGCAACTGGTCGCCGCCGCGGAAACCGTCGCCAGCCTGATCAAGAATCCCGCCGCCCTGAATCCATTGGAGGTCCTGGCGTGGCCTGGCGTACTGGTAGGCGACGCAAGCGATCCCCAGGCACTGAACGCCGAGGCGCTGGCGCTGTTCAATCAAGGCCTCAAAGAACTCAAGGCCGGTCGCGAGCGCGAAGGCGCAGAGCTGGCCCGGCTGATCAACGAGCGCCTGAGCTCCATTGAAGAGGACGTCGTCACACTGCGCGAGCTGGTCCCGCAGATGCTCGCCACCCAGCGCCAGAAAGTCCTTGATCGCTTCGCCGACATGAAGGCAGAGCTGGACCCGCAGCGCCTCGAACAGGAAATGGTCATGCTCGCGCAAAAGAGCGACGTGGCCGAAGAACTGGATCGCCTGAGCACCCACATCATCGAAGTCCGCCGGGTGCTCAAGTCCGGCGGTGCGGCCGGTCGCCGCCTCGACTTCCTGATGCAAGAGCTCAACCGCGAAGCCAATACACTGGGCTCCAAGGCCTTCGACCCGCGCAGCACCCAAGCGGCGGTCAACCTCAAGGTGTTGATCGAACAAATGCGCGAACAAGTGCAGAACATTGAGTAAGGCTAACCCGACATGACCCACAGCACCGGCACCCTCTACATCATTTCCGCGCCCTCGGGCGCCGGCAAGACCAGCCTGGTCAAGGCCTTGATCGACGCCGAGCCGCAGATCCGCGTCTCGGTCTCCCACACCACCCGCGCGATGCGTCCGGGCGAAGTCAACGGGGTGAACTACCACTTCGTCGATCGTGAGGAGTTCGTGAAGATGGCCGAGCACGGCGACTTCCTCGAGCGCGCCGAAGTCTTCGGCAACCTCTACGGCACATCGCAAAGCTATTTGCAGCAGACCCTCGACGAAGGTCACGACCTGATCCTGGAAATCGACTGGCAGGGCGCCGAGCAAGTTCGCAAGCTGATGCCCCATGCCCGTTCGATCTTCATCCTGCCGCCGAGCCAGCAGGCCTTGCGCCAGCGCCTGACCAACCGCGGCCAGGACAGCGATGAGATCATCGAAGGCCGGATGCGCGAAGCGGTCAGCGAAATGAGCCACTACGTCGACTACGATTACCTGATCATCAACGACGATTTCGCCCATGCACTGGACGACTTGAAGGCGATTTTCCGCGCCAGCCAGCTCCAGCAAAAACGCCAACAGCAACGTTTCGGTAAATTATTGGCCGAACTGCTGGGCTGATCAGCCCTTCCCAAAACCGCTGCGACGGCTTTACATTGGTACTCGCAGCGCGCCGAGGGGTTTGATCAAAAAATCAGCGCTTCCCTAAACGCTGGTGTTTTTTTAAACTGTCGAGTCCGCTCGCCCAACCGGGCAGCGCGCATATTGCATTCGCTCCGAGGAATACCATGGCCCGCGTAACCGTTGAAGACTGCCTAGAACACGTGGAAAACCGCTTTGAGCTGGTCATGCTCTCTACCAAGCGTGCCCGTCAACTGGCCACCGGCGGCAAAGAGCCATTGGTCCAGTGGGAAAACGACAAGCCTACCGTGGTAGCGCTGCGTGAAATCGCCGAAGGCCTGATGAGCTACGAGTTCATCGCCAACGCTGAAATCGTTGAAGACGAACCGCTGTTCGCGGCGTTCGAGGACGAGTCCAACGAGGCGGTCTAAGCCTATGCCTGGTCGACGTAGCACGGCGCGGGGTCACAGCAGACGGCAGGAGTCACTATCATGCCGAGCATAGACGCCCTCGCCGATCGCTTATCGGCCTACCTCGGCACGGACCAGGTCAACCTGGTCCGCCGAGCCTATTTCTACGCCGAACAAGCCCACGACGGCCAGCGCCGCCGCAGTGGCGAGGCGTACGTCACGCATCCGCTTGCGGTGGCGAATATTCTTGCCGACATGCACATGGACCATCAGAGCCTGATGGCGGCCATGCTGCACGACGTGATCGAAGACACCGGCATTGCCAAGGAAGCGCTGCAAGCGCAGTTCGGCGAAACCGTGGCCGAACTGGTCGACGGGGTCAGCAAGCTGACCCAGATGAACTTCGAGACCAAGGCCGAGGCCCAGGCCGAGAACTTCCAGAAAATGGCCATGGCCATGGCCCGCGACATCCGCGTGATCCTGGTCAAGCTCGCCGACCGCCTGCACAACATGCGTACCCTGGAGGTCCTGTCCGGCGAGAAACGCCGGCGCATTGCCAAGGAAACCCTGGAAATCTACGCGCCCATCGCCAATCGCCTGGGCATGCACGCGATTCGTATCGAGTTCGAGGACCTGGGCTTCAAGGCGATGCACCCGATGCGTTCGGCGCGGATCAACCAGGCCGTCAAGCGCGCCCGGGGCAACCGCAAGGAAATCGTCAACAAGATCGAAGAGTCCCTGAGCCACTGCCTGGCAATCGACGGCATCGAAGGCGAAGTCAGCGGGCGGCAGAAACACCTCTACGGCATCTACAAGAAAATGCGCGGCAAGCGTCGGGCCTTCAACGAGATCATGGACGTCTACGCGTTCCGGATCATCGTCGACAAGGTCGATACCTGCTACCGCGTGCTGGGTGCCGTGCATAATTTGTACAAACCGTTGCCGGGGCGCTTCAAGGATTACATCGCGATTCCCAAGGCCAACGGCTACCAATCGCTGCACACCACGCTGTTCGGCATGCACGGCGTACCGATCGAGATCCAGATCCGCACCCGCGAAATGGAAGAGATGGCCAACAACGGCATCGCGGCCCATTGGCTGTACAAATCCAGCGGCGACGAACAACCCAAGAGCACTCACGCCCGCGCGCGGCAGTGGGTCAAGGGTGTGCTGGAAATGCAGCAGCGCGCCGGCAACTCCCTGGAATTCATCGAGAGCGTGAAGATCGACCTGTTCCCGGACGAGGTCTACGTCTTCACGCCCAAGGGCCGGATCATGGAGCTGCCCAAAGGCTCCACGGCCGTGGACTTTGCCTATGCGGTGCACACCGACGTCGGCAATAGCTGCATCGCCTGCCGCATCAACCGCCGCCTGGCACCGTTGTCCGAACCGCTGCAAAGCGGCTCCACGGTAGAAATCGTCAGCGCTCCCGGCGCGCGCCCCAACCCCGCGTGGCTCAACTTCGTGGTCACCGGCAAGGCCCGTACGCACATCCGCCACGCGTTGAAGCTGCAACGTCGCTCCGAATCCATCAGCCTCGGCGAACGCCTGCTGAACAAGGTCCTGAACGGTTTCGACAGCTCGCTCGACAAGATCCCGGCCGAGCGCGTGCAGGTCATGCTCCACGAATACCGTCTCGAATTGATCGAAGACCTGCTCGAGGACATCGGCCTGGGCAATCGCATGGCCTATGTCGTCGCCCGTCGCCTGCTCGGCGAAGGCGAACAATTGCCGAGCCCTGAAGGTCCGCTGGCGATTCGCGGCACCGAAGGCCTGGTGCTCAGTTATGCCAAGTGCTGCACGCCAATCCCGGGTGACCCGATTGTCGGGCACCTGTCCGCCGGAAAGGGGATGGTGGTGCACCTGGACAACTGCCGCAACATCAGCGAAATCCGCCACAACCCGGAAAAATGCATCCAGCTTTCGTGGGCCAAGGATGTCACCGGCGAATTCAACGTCGAACTGCGCGTCGAGCTGGAGCACCAGCGCGGCCTGATCGCCCTGCTGGCCAGCAGCGTCAACGCCGCCGACGGCAACATCGAAAAAATCAGCATGGATGAGCGCGATGGCCGCATCAGCGTCGTCCAGCTGGTGGTCAGCGTGCACGACCGCGTACACCTGGCCCGCGTGATCAAGAAACTGCGCGCCCTGACAGGGGTCATCCGCATCACGCGCATGCGTGCATAGCTCTGCAATAGCGCCCTCATTACAAGGAGTCATCAATGACCAAGACCGTTATCTCCAGCGACAAGGCCCCGGCCGCCATCGGTACTTATTCCCAGGCGATCAAGGCGGGTAATACCGTGTACATGTCGGGCCAGATTCCGCTGGACCCGAAAACCATGGAACTGGTCGAGGGCTTCGAAGCCCAGACCGTGCAGGTCTTCGAGAACCTGAAAGCCGTGGCCGAGGCCGCTGGCGGTTCGTTCAAGGACATCGTCAAGCTCAACATCTTCCTCACCGACCTGAGCCACTTCGCCAAGGTCAACGAGATCATGGGCAAGTATTTCGACCAGCCTTACCCTGCCCGTGCTGCCATTGGCGTGGCTGCCTTGCCGAAGGGCGCCCAAGTCGAGATGGACGCCATCCTGGTCATCGAGTAAAAAGCCCGGCGCAGCGTTCCCCCGCTGCGCCGTTTTCGTTTTGAAAGGATTCCTTCATGCGCAAAGCGCTTGCCTTCTCGCTGTTTGCCCTCCTTCTGAGCGGCTGCGCCAGCGACCCTGCCGACCGAGACATCAGCGGCACCTGGATCAACCAGGCCGCCATCGACGCTGCCGCCAAGGGCGGCCCGCTTCGCGAAGCACTGCAGGCCTATGGCCCTAACCTGGAATGGGACGTCAACACCCGCGCCGGCCAGGCGCGCTACACCAACGGTTTTGAAAATGTCGAAGGCAAGCTGCTCGGCGAACAGGACGGCGCGTGGAAAGTCGACTTCTACGGCAGCTCCGCCAGCGAACTCAAGCGCGACGGCGACCAGTTGAGCCAGGCCGCCACCGAAAACGAGCCGCAGCAGCTGTTCGACCGCGCACAGGTGCAGATACCGGAAGGCGCACCGATTGGCGCCAGCTTCGAGCGAGCGTTGTACACCGCCTACCTGGGCGGCAACTGGAACATTGTCGAGGGCCCAGGCCAGGGCGCTACGGTGCAGTTCCAACCCGACGGGCAAGTCAGCGGCCTGCCGGGCGCCGATCGCTACGCCTTGTGCCTGGCCGGCGACTGCGCCTCAATGAGCGGTGGCAACGACAACATCTGGCTGCAACAGAGCGGCCAGGGCAATACCTGGATCTTTGCCCGCGATGGCAAGAAACTGGAAATCTTCCAGACCGTGAATGCGGCGCTGGCGGATGAAATGCCGTCGTTTACGCCGGGTGCCCGCAAGTGGGTGCTTGAAAAACAATAATAGTAGCCCCGACGGGGTTCCCCTGTGGGAGCGAGCTTGCTCGCGATGAGGCCATAACGCTCAACATCGAGTTGACTGTTATACCGCTATCGCGAACAAGCTCGCTCCCACAGTTGTTTTTTCGGCTGGCAGAAAAAATCAGCAGCGCCCTTCAAGAATCGCCGCATACCCCTCGCGATAACTCGGATAGCGGGGCACCCAACCCAACGCTTTCGCCCGCGCATTGCTGCAACGCTTGCTACCCGTGCGGCGCACGCTGGCGTCATCAGCCCACTCGGTCACGCCCAGATATTCGCGTAGCCAACCCACCACTTCGGCCAACGGCGCGGGTGCATCGTCGACACCGATGTAGAAATCCTCCAGCTGCACGCCCTGCCGATCCTTTTCCAACAGAAACGCCAGCAATCCAGCAGCATCGTCCGCATGAATCCGGTTGCCGTAAAGCGGCGGCTTCATCGCCACGCGATAACCGCGACGCACTTGGGTCAGCAGCCATTCGCGGCCCGGGCCATAGATGCCAGTCAGGCGAAGGACACTTGCGCGAATACCGCTCTTGAGTGCCACCTGCTCGGCTTCAAGCATCAAGCGTCCGGAGTAGCCGGCAGCGACAGTCTCGGAGGTCTCATCGACCCACGCACCGTCCTGCTGGCCATACACACTGCTGCTGGATACAAAAATCAGTCGATCGGGCACCTGCCCATAGTCACCCAACCAACTCAGCACGTTCTGCAGCCCCTGGACGTAAGCCTTCCGATAACCATCCTCATCGTGGTCGGTGGCGGCGGCGCAATAAACCACGTAATCGATAGCGCCTACCGGCCAAGTCATTGGGCAGTCTTCATTGAACAGGTCGCCGGCAACGCCAGTCACACCGTCCGGCAACCGCGAGACATCACGGCGCAGGCCGTAGACATGCCAGCCAGCCGCCAGCAATTGCGGGGCCAGGCGACCGCCGACATCACCACAACCGGCAATCAAAACAGAAGGCGCGGGCATCAGGATCTCCTTTTGGAAAAGCCGCAGACTAGCTGCCAGAGGGACCAGCGGCTAGCCATGCGACAAAAAAAGCAAGCGTATTGCTTCTGTTAACAAGAATTACTTGCAATAATGCTCGCCACTTTTGTTCTCGGCCTCACGAGGCCTGGAAGAACATCAACCCTCTTTTTCCTCTCAGGTCCGGCCAGCATGACACGCTCTCTCTCCTCCGCTTCGCCAACCAACCGACCTCGCGCCTGGAGCGCAGTGGCAGCTTTGCTGCTCAGCCTGATGCTGGCGCCAAGTGCCGCCTTCGCTGATGCCCAGACGCCCGCCACGACACCGGCCACCGCGCCTGCTGCCGCCCAGGCACCCGCCGACCCGGCCGCACCCGTTGCGACGCCCGTGGCCACCGATCCGACCCTGGCCGTCGACGCCGACGCGCCTCAAGTGCTCGAAGCCGACAACACCCTGGGCATGGCCCACGACCTGTCGCCCTGGGGCATGTACAAGAACGCCGACGTGGTCGTCAAAGCCGTGATGATCGGCCTGGCCATCGCCTCGATCATCACCTGGACCATCTGGATCGCCAAAGGCTTCGAACTGCTGGGCGCCAAGCGTCGCCTGCGGGGTGAAATCGCCGCGCTGAAGAAAGCCGCCACCCTCAAGGAAGCCAGCGCCACCGCCGGCAAGGAAGGCACCCTCGCCAACCTGCTGGTGCATGACGCCCTCGAAGAGATGCGCCTGTCGGCCAACAGCCGCGAGAAGGAAGGCATCAAGGAACGCGTCAGCTTCCGCCTCGAGCGCCTGGTTGCCGCCTGCGGTCGCAACATGAGCAGCGGCACCGGCGTGCTCGCCACCATCGGTTCCACCGCGCCGTTCGTCGGCCTGTTCGGTACCGTGTGGGGGATCATGAACAGCTTCATCGGCATCGCCAAGACCCAGACCACCAACCTCGCCGTCGTCGCCCCCGGCATTGCCGAAGCCCTGCTGGCGACCGCATTGGGCCTGGTCGCGGCCATCCCGGCGGTGGTGATCTACAACGTCTTCGCTCGCTCCATCGCCGGCTACAAGGCCCAGGTTTCCGATGCTTCGGCCGAAGTCCTGCTGCTGGTCAGCCGCGACCTCGATCATCTGCCGCCCGAGCGTGGCTCGCAACCGCACATGGTGAAAGTGGGGTAATCGGCCATGGGCCTGCATTTGAAAGAAGGCGCAGACGACGATCTGGCCGAGAACCACGAAATCAACGTCACGCCGTTCATCGACGTGATGCTGGTGCTGTTGATCATCTTCATGGTGGCCGCCCCGCTCGCCACCGTGGACATCAAGGTTGACCTTCCCGCATCGACGGCCAAGCCATCGCCACGCCCGGAAAAACCGGTGTTCCTGAGCGTCAAGGCTGACCAGCGCCTGTTCCTGGGCGAAGAGGAAATCAAGGTCGAGAGCCTCGGCCCGACCCTAGACGCCAAGACCCAGGGCAAGAAAGACACGACGATCTTCTTCCAGGCCGACAAAGGCGTGGATTACGGCGACCTGATGAGCGTGATGGACGCCCTGCGCGGCGCCGGTTACTTGAAGGTCGGCCTGGTCGGTCTCGAGACGGCGCCGAAAAAATGATCACGACGCGCCAAAAGCTGACGCGTTACAGCGGTAGCCTGGCCGTGGTGCTGGGCGTGCACGCGCTCGCCATCGCACTGACGCTGAACTGGACGTCACGTCCGCCCATCGAATTGCCGCCCCAGGCAATGATGGTCGAACTGGCCCCGGTCCCAGCGCCGCCACCGCCTGCCCCGCCAAAAGTCGTCACACCGCCGCAACCGCCCGAGCCGGTGGAAGAGCTGCCGCTGCCGAAACTGGCCGAAGCACCGAAGGCGGAAATCGCCGTGCCCAAGCCGGTCAAGCCCAAGCCGAAGCCTCAACCGCCCAAGCCCAAGCCGGTGGAGAAGAAGCCGGAGCCGCCGAAGGAAACGCCGTCGGAGCAGAAGCCCGCCGACACTCAGCCCACCCAGGCACCGGCCGAGAAGTCCGCGCAACCGGCCCCAGGCCCTTCGCCCGCGCAAATGGCAGCCAAGGCCAGCTGGCAAGGCACGCTGCTGGCGCACCTGGGCAAATACAAGAAGTACCCGGCCAGCGCCCAGGCACGCGGCAAGGAAGGCATGAACCGCTTGCGGTTCGTGGTGGATGCCGAAGGCAACGTGGTGTCCTTCGAACTGGTGGGCAAGTCAGGCAACGCCGATCTGGACCGGGCCACCCTGGAAATGATCCGCCGCGCCCAACCGCTGCCCAAGCCACCGGCCGACCTGCTGACCAATGGCACGGTCGAACTGACGGCGCCGTTCCTGTATTCCATCGACAAGCGTCGGCGCTGACTTCAAGACACGAGCGGCGTGCTCCCACTGGACCTGTAGGAGCTGCCGAGCAAAGCGAGGCTGCGATCTTTTGATCTTTCGCTTGCGACTCAATGGCACCGGAAAGATCGCAGCCTCGCTTCGCTCGGCAGCTCCTACGCACAGGCCAGCGGGAGCAAGCTCCCTCGCCACAATCAAACAAAGGCATCGAAAGATGCCTTTTTCATATCCGGCAACGACCACACAGACATTCGCCAGTGTCGCACCGCGCCTCCAGTCTGATAACGTGCGTCTATCGATTGCAGCCGGTATGCTTGGCTCGCAACTTCACGGACGTTTCGCCATGACCCTCACAGAATTACGCTACATCGTGACCCTCGCCCAAGAGCAGCATTTCGGCCACGCGGCCGAGCGTTGCCACGTCAGCCAGCCGACGCTGTCGGTGGGTGTGAAAAAGCTTGAAGACGAACTCGGTGTGCTGATTTTCGAGCGCAGCAAAAGTGCGGTGCGCCTGACCCCGGTCGGAGAAGGCATCGTCGCCCAGGCGCAAAAGGTCCTGGAACAGGCCCAGGGCATCCGCGAGCTGGCCCAGGCCGGCAAGAACCAGCTGACCGCCCCGCTGAAAGTCGGCGCGATCTATACCGTCGGGCCGTACCTGTTCCCGCACCTGATTCCGCAACTGCACCGGGTCGCCCCGCAGATGCCGTTGTACATCGAAGAAAACTTCACCCATGTGCTGCGCGACAAGCTGCGCAACGGCGAACTGGATGCGATCATCATCGCCCTGCCGTTCAACGAAGCCGACGTCCTGACCCTGCCGCTCTACGACGAGCCGTTCTACGTCCTGATGCCGGCCCAGCACCCCTGGACCCAGAAAAAAACCATCGATGCCGCCCTGCTCAACGACAAGAGCCTGTTGTTACTCGGCGAAGGCCACTGCTTCCGCGACCAGGTGCTCGAAGCCTGCCCGACCCTGACCAAGGGCAGCGAAGGCGCCAAGCACACCACGGTGGAATCCAGCTCCCTGGAAACCATTCGCCACATGGTCGCCTCCGGCTTGGGCATTTCGATCCTGCCGCTGTCGGCGGTGGACAGCCATCATTACTCACCCGGCGTGATCGAAGTCCGCCCGCTGACGGCCCCCGTGCCGTTCCGCACCGTTGCCATCGCCTGGCGCGCCAGCTTCCCGCGACCCAAGGCCATCGAGATCCTCGCCGACTCGATCCGCCTGTGCTCCGTGGCCAAGCCGCCTGTCGCCAAGTAAGCCGTTGCCATGACTGAGCTGTCGAAAGTGCCGGTGACGACACTCAAGGGTGTCGGTGAAGCCATGGCCGAGAAACTGGCCAAGGTCGGCCTGGAAAACCTCCAGGACGTGCTGTTTCACCTGCCATTGCGCTATCAGGATCGCACCCGCGTGGTGCCCATCGGTCATTTGCGGCCCGGGCAGGATGCGGTGGTGGAAGGCACCGTCAGCGGCGCCGACGTGGTCATGGGCCGGCGGCGCAGCCTGGTGGTGCGCCTGCAGGACGGCACCGGCGGGCTCAGCCTGCGCTTCTATCATTTCAGCAACGCGCAAAAGGAAGGCCTCAAGCGTGGCACCCGCGTGCGCTGCTACGGTGAGGCGCGGCCCGGCGCTTCGGGGCTGGAAATCTATCACCCGGAATACCGCGCCATCACCGGCGACGAACCGCCGCCCGTGGCGGAAACCCTGACGCCGGTCTACCCCCTCACCGAAGGCCTGACCCAGCAACGCCTGCGCCAGCTCTGCCAGCAGACCCTGACCCTGCTGGGCCCCACCAGCCTGCCGGACTGGCTGCCCAAGGAGCTGGCCCGGGACTACCAGCTTGCGCCGCTGGCCGACGCGATTCGCTACCTGCATCACCCGCCCGCCGACGCGGACGTGGAAGAGCTCGCCCTCGGACACCACTGGGCCCAGCATCGCCTCGCCTTCGAAGAACTGCTGACCCATCAACTGTCCCAGCAGCGCCTGCGCGAAAGCCTGCGCTCGCTGCGCGCCCCGGCCATGCCCAAGGCGACGAAACTGCCGGCCCGCTACTTGGCCAATCTCGGTTTCACGCCCACCGGCGCGCAGCAGCGGGTCGGCAATGAAATCGCCTACGACCTGAGCCAGCCCGAGCCAATGCTGCGGCTGATCCAGGGCGACGTGGGCGCGGGCAAGACCGTGGTCGCCGCCCTCGCCGCGCTGCAAGCGCTGGAAGCCGGGTATCAGGTGGCGTTGATGGCGCCCACCGAGATCCTGGCCGAACAACACTTCATCACCTTCCAGCGCTGGCTCGAACCCCTGGGCATCGAAGTCGCCTGGCTGGCCGGCAAGCTCAAGGGCAAGAACCGCACCGCCGCTCTCGCGCAGATTGCCGAGGGCGCGCCGATGGTGGTCGGCACCCACGCGTTGTTCCAGGACGAAGTGCAGTTCAAGAACCTGGCCCTGGTGATCATTGACGAACAGCACCGCTTCGGCGTCCAGCAGCGCCTGGCCCTGCGGCAGAAAGGCGTCGGCGGGCGGATGTGCCCGCACCAACTGATCATGACCGCGACGCCGATCCCGCGGACCCTGGCGATGAGCGCCTACGCCGACCTCGACACCTCGATCCTCGACGAACTGCCGCCCGGTCGAACGCCGGTCAATACCGTGCTGGTCACCGATACCCGACGAGTGGAAGTGATCGAGCGCGTGCGCAGCGCCTGCGCCGAGGGGCGGCAGGCCTACTGGGTGTGTACGTTGATCGAGGAGTCGGAAGAGTTGACCTGCCAGGCCGCCGAAACCACCTTCGAGGACCTCACCGCCGCCCTTGGCGAATTGAAGGTCGGGCTGATCCATGGCCGCATGAAGCCCGCAGAAAAAGCCGCGGTGATGGCCGAATTCAAGGCCGGCGCCCTGCAACTGCTGGTCGCCACCACCGTGATCGAGGTCGGCGTCGACGTGCCCAACGCCAGCCTGATGATCATCGAGAACCCCGAGCGCCTGGGCCTGGCGCAGTTGCACCAGTTGCGTGGCCGCGTCGGCCGGGGCAGCGCCGCCAGCCATTGCGTGCTGCTGTATCACCCGCCGCTGTCACAGATCGGCCGCCAGCGCCTGGGCATCATGCGCGAAACCAACGACGGTTTTGTCATCGCCGAAAAAGACCTCGAGTTGCGCGGCCCGGGTGAAATGCTCGGCACGCGCCAGACGGGTCTGCTTCAATTCAAGGTGGCCGACCTGATGCGCGACGCCGACCTGCTGCCGGCAGTACGCGACGCCGCCCAGGCATTGCTGGAGCGCTGGCCGGATCATGTCAGTCCACTGCTGGACCGCTGGCTGCGCCATGGGCAGCAATACGGCCAAGTGTGAGCACGCGCTCAGTTTTCTGGACGCGCCTTCTAGACAAGCTGGTTATACTGACCCACTTGTAGGAAAACGGATACAGACCATGACTGAAGCTGCCCTCGTCCCCGAAACCCCGCACGCTCCGTCTGTTATTCGGCAGTTGCTCGAGAAATTGGGCATCGCCTTTGACGAAGTCGTCGAGCGCCCGGGCCTCAACCCCGCTCGCAAAGTGCAGGCCGTGCTGTTGCACGACGCCGTCGGCGCGCTCATGGTCCTGTTTCCGCAAAGCCAATTGCTGGACCTCAACCGCCTCGCCGAACTCACGGGCCGCAAGCTCACGGCGGTGCCGACCGAGCGCCTGGAACGCATGCTTGGCAAACACAGCCTGAGCCTGTTGCCAGGCCTGCCCGCGCTGACCAGTTCGCCGTGCCTGTACGAAGAAGGCCTGCTGCGCGAGCCCAAACTGCTGATCAACTCGGGCGAGCCGGGGTTGCTGCTGGAGGTCTCCAGCGAAGCGTTCAAGACCATGCTTACCAAGGCCAGCGCCGCGACCTTCGGCGAACCGGTGAGCAACATCACTCCCAACCTGGACCGCCCGCATGACGACCGCCAGGAAATCACCCTGGCCGTGCAGGCGTTCACCGCGCGGCGCATCCAGCAACGCCTGGAAGAGACCATCGAGATCCCGCCGCTGGCCGAAACCGCGCAAAAAATCATCAAGCTGCGGGTCGACCCCGACGCCACCATTGACGACATCACCGGCGTGGTCGAAACCGACCCGGCCCTGGCCGCGCAAGTGGTGAGCTGGGCCGCATCGCCGTACTACGCGTCGCCGGGCAAGATTCGCTCGGTGGAAGACGCCATCGTCCGGGTGCTGGGCTTCGACCTGGTAATCAATCTCGCATTGGGCCTGGCCCTGGGCAAGACCTTGAGCCTGCCCAAGGACCACCCGCAACACACCACGCCGTACTGGCAGCAATCGATCTACACCGCCGCCGTCATCGAAGGCCTGACCCGCGCCATGCCGCGGGCCCAGCGCCCGGAAGGCGGCCTGACCTACCTGTCGGGCCTGCTGCACAACTTCGGTTATCTGCTGCTGGCCCACGTGTTCCCGCCGCACTTCTCACTGATCTGCCGGCACCTGGAGGTCAATCCGCACCTGTGCCACAGCTATGTGGAACAGCACCTGCTGGGCATCAGCCGCGAGCAGATCGGCGCCTGGCTGATGCGCTACTGGGACATGCCCGACGAACTGGCCACCGCCCTGCGCTTCCAGCACGACCCCCACTACGACGGCGAATACGCCGCCTACCCGAACCTGGTGTGCCTGGCCGTACGCCTGCTGCGCTCGCGCAGCATCGGCTCAGGCCCGGATGAAGACATCCCCGACGCGCTGCTCGATCGCGTGGGGCTGACTCGGGAAAAGGCCAATGACGTGGTGAGCAAGGTGCTTGAAGCTGAGGTGTTGCTGCGGGAATTGGCTTCGCAGTTCAGCCATTGACCGCCGACGCAGACAGCTGAGCTTTTGTGGTGAGGGAGCTTGCTCCCGCTCGGCCTGTAGGAGCTGCCGAGCGAAGCGAGGCTGCGATTTTTTTCCTCCGTCAGTTGATTCTCAAGCGAAAAATCAAAAGATCGTCCGAACGCGGCCCGAGCCTTCGCCACAGGGTTCTCGGTTAGCCCTTCTTGGCCTTCCTCGGCTTTAGGTACTTCATCAACCCCTGAAACCAAATCACCAACGCCGGATTACCCTTGATCTGGATCGATTTGTCCTGGATCCCCGTCATGAATGCCAACTGCTTGTTCTTCGCCTGCATCGTGGCGAAGCCATAGGCAGCGTCCTTGAACGCAATAGCGAAGGCAGGCGTCGGATAAACACCCGACTGGCTGGTGATGCGCTGGTTCTTCACGGTGAAATGCCGGGCAACCTTGCCGTCCAGGGTTTGCAGCTGGAACACCAGCTCCTTGTCGCCCAGTTGCTGTTGGAAAGCCGGGTTGGTGCGGCTGGCCTTGCCCATCAACCACCCCAGCATCCACAACAAGAAACGAAATTTCATCGGCACAGCCTCGTGAGAAAAATGAACGGCGGGCGCAGTTTAGCGATTCCCCAGCGGAACGCCATCATCGAATCGCTTTAGCGGAAGATCAGTCTTTTTTCGTGAAAGATGACTGCCAAGTCACAGAATCAAACATCAAAAAGATCGCAGCCTTCGGCAGCTCCTACATCGATATCTGTAGGAGCTGCCGAAGGCTGCGATCTTTTGATCCGTTTCCCTGCCAAACCCTCGGACATTTCCTTCAAAACGCAGGGCTGTTCATGAACTAGGCAGCAGTCCCGAGGGCGGCTAACCTCTGTTCGTCATCGCTAAAAACGGTGACACGGACGTGCAAGTCCGGATTGGTACGCAATTGCTTATGGCTATTGATCGAGCATTTTTTTATGCTCGCGTCCGTTATGGCGATTGTGCGTGGGAGACCCTCGGGTCTGCCGGCGGTACCGGACCGGTCTTGCACACCTACGCACAGTTGCCACCTCTTCGAATGCAAGCGAAAGGATGTCGACCCCAACTCTGGTACATAGATATGGTCAAGCATTCACCGAATCCACCGAAAAACGAACACAAATCCCGCGCCGAAAAACTCGAAGAAAAACGCCTCGAAGACGCCACCAACCGCGCCCTCGACTACTACCTCAAGCCCCACCCCGCCTCACCGCCGGAACCCGATAAAGACCAGCTCTTCATCGTCTCCCCGCACATCGACACCGAAACCCTGCTCGCCAACGCATCCGAAGACCTGCTCTCCATCAGCACCATCGCCGCCGACCTGGCCGACGACATCGACGAATCACGCCGTTGCGTCGCCCTGGCAATCAGCCGCATGGCCGATGGGGTTCAGTTGTTGGTTGAACGGGCGTTGGATCATTTGGAAACGAAGGGGGTCGCGGCGTCTGCAGCCAAGGGATAGACCCGGCATCAAGGCAGGCTGAGCCGACGCCTTCGTCGGATCGCCGCCCGGAGCAAGCTCGCTCCCACAAG
Organism: Pseudomonas sp. T1.Ur; assembly: GCF_023516725.1. NCBI lineage: Bacteria > Pseudomonadati > Pseudomonadota > Gammaproteobacteria > Pseudomonadales > Pseudomonadaceae > Pseudomonas > Pseudomonas sp. T1.Ur. Next base: position 5,801,720 of record NZ_JAMGSN010000001.1, on the reverse strand, counting down.
GTTCCGTGTCGAACCGAATCTCCAGTTCAACGCCAATCCAGTGTGGGGGCGAGCCTGCTCGCGAAAGCGGTGCATCAGTCGACATCAATACCGCCTGAAAGGACGCCATCGCGAGCAAGCTCGCTCCCACGGGGTTCTGTGTCGAACCGAATCTCAAGTTCGACGCCAATCCATTGTGGGAGCGAGCTTGCTCGCGAAAGCGGAGTATCAGTCGACATGGACGCCAGCTGAAAGGACGCCTTCGCGAGCAAGCTCGCTCCCACAGGGAAACGCGGTCTCACCAAGAACCAGCTCGGCTCTAAGGCCGCCTCGCTTTTGCTTTTGATCTGCGGGCCCCGTTAACCACGATGGCCGAACGCAGGCATTGTGGAGTGGGCATCCCGGCATGGATGCCGGGATAGCCGCGCAGGGCCATGGATGGCCCATCGCGGCGGGCCCACGGAGCAATGCCGGAGTGAGGGCATGCCGAGCCCAGGCGAGGCACCGAGTGGTGGGGCCAAGCCTTTTTGGTTACTTTTTTGGCGTCTGAAAAAAGTGACCCGCCGTAAGGGCGGAACCCTAAGCCGCCGTTACCGCAGCAACGGAGATGTACCCGATCAAAATCCTGGCCGGCTGTAAGGCCGCCATCGCGAGCAAGCTCGCTCCCACGGGGTTCTGTGTCGAACCGAATCTCAAGTTCGACGCCAATCCATTGTGGGAGCGAGCTTGCTCGCGAAAGCGGAGTATCCGTCGACATGGACGCCAGCTGAAAGGACGCCTTCGCGAGCAAGCTCGCTCCCACAGGGGAAACGCGATCACCCGGAACCGAGGTCGGCCCTAAGGCCGCCTCGGCTTGGCTTTTGATCTGGAGGCCCCGTTAACCACGATGGCCGAACGCAGGCATTGTGGAGTGGGCATCCCGGCATGGATGCCGGGATAGCCGCGCAGGGCCATGGATGGCCCATCGCGGCGGGCCCACGGAGCAATGCCGGAGTGAGGGCATGCCGAGCCCAGGCGAGGCACCGAGTGGTGGGGCCAAGCCTTTTTGGTTACTTTTTTGGCGTCTGAAAAAAGTGACCCGCCGTAAGGGCGGAACCCTAAGCCGCCGTGACCGCAGCAACGGATATGTACCCGATCAAAATCCTGGCCGGCCGTAAGGACGCCATCGCGAGCAAGCTCGCTCCCACAGGGAAACGCGGTCTCACCAAGAACCAGCTCGGCTCTAAGGCCGCCTCGCTTTTGCTTTTGATCTGCGGGCCCCGTTAACCACGATGGCCGAACGCAGGCATTGTGGAGTGGGCATCCCGGCATGGATGCCGGGATAGCCGCGCAGGGCCATGGATGGCCCATCGCGGCGGGCCCACGGAGCAATGCCGGAGTGAGGGCATGCCGAGCCTAGGCGAGGCACCGAGTGGTGGGGCCAAGCCTTTTTGGTTACTTTTTTGGCGTCTGAAAAAAGTGACCCGCCGTAAGGGCGGAACCCTAAGCCGCCGTTACCGCAGCAACGGATATGTACCCGATCAAAATCCTGGCCGGCTGTAGGGCCGCCATCGCGAGCAAGCTCGCTCCCACAGGGGATTGGGGTGCCGCGGATATTTCAGTCACCACAAAACAACTGTGGGAGCGAGCCTGCTCGCGAAAACGGTGTATCAGTCAACAAGGATGCCGACTGAAAGGACGCCTTCGCGAGCAAGCTCGCTCCCACAGGGGATTGGGGGGCTGCGGATATTTCAGTCACCACAAAACAACTGTGGGAGCGAGCTTGCTCGCGAAAGCGGTGCATCAGTCGACAGGGATGCCGGCTGAAAAGACGCCTTCGCGAGCAAGCCCGCTCCCACAGGTTCTGGCTGCCGATCAACGACCAGCAGCCATGACTCAATCAATCAAACATTCGGGCAAGGCACCGGCGCCCAGTCACCCAGGTCCGGGTTTTTGCACATGCTGTTCACCTGAGTAGTCCCCGCACTGGCAACCTGCTTGCTCTGATCCTGCTTGGCCTTGGCGTCCTGCAAAGTCTTCTCGGTAGCGACCGCTTCTTTCGGCACCACTGGAAGCTCTTTCTTCTTCGCCGGCGTCACTTTCTTCTTGGTCTTGGTGCTGGTCTGCGCCGCCACAACCTGCGTGGTGTCAGCCGTGGCCACGGTCACCACGTCAGTGCGCTGCACACCCACTTGTTGCAGGTCTTTCTCGTAGGCCTGGGTGTAGTTGTTCAGGTCTTCGGACGCCTTGCCGTTTACCGCGACGATCAGGTCGTTGGACTCTTTCAGGCCGGCAACGATTTCCGCCAGGCGCTTGCGGCCTTCAGTGTCGTTGACGGTCTTGGCCTTGCGGTCGGCAACCAGTTTGCTGAACGCGTTCTGGTAGCACTGTTGCGATGCCTTGGCGTACGCGGTGCTGCGGTCGATGTCCGAAGCGCTCTTGCTGACGTCGGCAGCGTAGGAAGCGATGCGCATGTTGTCATCGGCGATCTGCTTCTGGCGCTCGGTGTAGTAACCGGCTGCACCACCGGCCAGGGCGCCGCCCGCGGCACCGATGGCGGCGTTGCGACCACGGTCTTCCTTGTCGGCGGTCAGGGCGCCCAGCAGCGCACCACCCACGGCACCGACGGCTGCGCCGGTGACCACGGACTTGGTCATGTTGCCTTCGGTGGAGCGCAGGTGCTGCACCGGCTCGTAGCAGTTCGGGTAGTACTCGACCTTGGTGCTCGAAGCGACCTTGGAGGTCGGCGACGAAGCGCAGCCGGTCAGTACGGTGCTGAAACCAACAGCAACCAGCAGCAAATGACGCTTGGAAACCGAAGCAAAAGGTTTACGGGAGAAAAGCATAGTTGTGTTCTCGTTTAAGTTTTGACCAGCTCAGCGCAGCCCTATCGCCGCCTGAGTCCCTTCCAAGCTCGCTGACAACGAACACTCAAGACCGCTGAGCATTCGATGCGAGCAATTCCTTCAATATCGCCGCCGGGTCGGCTCGTTTCTGCTGACGATAGTCCCCGACATGACGAACGAATAACGTTGCACGCGCCACCAGGCTCTTGCCCAGTACCGGTTTGCGCTCAAGCTCTTCCTTGATGCGCTGGAACTGCGCCTGGATCACCGCATCGGTGTAGCGCGTGCCGGTTGCCAGGTTGTCGATGTAGATCGCCACCGCGCCGTCCAGGGCACTGCGGCCGTTGTCGATGGCCGTGGCGAACAGCGTGGCGCTGGCCTCGTCCTTGGCGTCCAGGGCCGCCTGCCGACTGTTCTGCAGATTGGTCAGGCGGATGTTGTAGTTGTTGATGGTCTCGGCCACCAGGGCCGAAGACTGGATCAGGTTGCCCGCCGCTTCCTCGCGTTGCTGGGCGATGAGCGAGACGTTGCGCTTGAGCTCTTCGTTGACCAGGCCCAACTCGGCTTGCAGGCGCGGATCGGTGCTCGCGGCGATGATGCTGTCAAGGCGCTTGGTCGGGTCGTCGGCGTCGTCGATGGCATCGGTCAAGGACGCGAGTCGGCCCTCCTTCTGCCACTGGGCGAACAATTCCTTGTAGCGCGAACGCGGCGCCGACAACGCGCCGACAGCCACGCGAAAACCGGTGGTTTCGTTGCTTTGCTCGGTGCCATCGGCGGCAAACAATGGATACTCGCGGCGCATGCCGGTGAACAGCGTGCCCTCGCCTTCCAGGTAATTACCGCCCTTGACCACGAAGCCGCCATAAGCGCCCTGGCGGCGACCGGCGTGCACCAACTGGAACGATTCCTGGACCATCTCGGCGGCGTTGCCCACCACGTCGAACAACCCGATGGGGTTCGGCAACTTGGTGCCGATGGGCATCAGCCGCGCGGCCTGGCCGGTGCCGCCGGCGACCTGGTTGAACACCGCCCAATCGGCCAGCGGCCCGTCGCTTTCGCTGCCTTCCAGGCGTCGTGGAAAGAGTCGGCCTTCCAGATCCTGGCGGCTGACGGCTTGCCCACCCCGGGCGGCGAACTCCCATTCCACCTCGGTGGGCAGGCGCACGAAGCCCAGGCCGCCGTCTTCGGCGGAGGTACCGCGACCGCTCACCGGCAGCAGGTCCTTGTGGTATTTCATCAGCCAGGCGCTGTACACCGCCGAGAAGCGCTCGGCCTCGAATTTCGACAGTTTCACCTTGGGCAGGCGCCCGGCCATGCCTTGGGGCAATTCAGCCAAGAGCGCCTCGCAGGCCGGTGCCGTTTCGCCGCTGGCCAGGGATTGCGCCTGCGCCATGACCTGGGCGTATTGCCGAGCCGTGACTTCGTACTTGCCGATGAAATACAGCATCGGCTTGAGTGGCGTCTTGGCGTCGGTCTTGGGCATCAACGGCGTGATGGTCTTGTTCCAATCCTTGGGCAGGTCCTTGAGGGTGAATTGGCCGTTGATGAAATCGCGCCGGTAGCCGGAAATGAACGACTGTTGATAGCCCGCCTCGCCTTCGCTGAACGGGTAGCCGAGGCTGATCTCGCGGTCGTCCAGGGTGCCCTGGGCGAGGATATAGACGTAGCGGAACACCATCTGCCCTTCACACGGCAGCGGCAGGCTGACGTCGTCGGGCAACGGCTTGGGGTTGTCCAGCTTGTCGGCTCCCTCATCCGCCCAGACCAGACTGGCCAGGCTCAGCGCCACGGCGGCGCCCAGTAACTTATACATCGCGAATTCCTTCAGACGCCTGGATGCGCGCCACCCGCCAACCACCGCAAGCCGCCGCGACGGCGCTGACGCCGAGCACGGCCAGCAGGGCCAAGGTGTAATGACGCACCAGCAGATGGCTGGCGTACTCACCGGGCATCTGCGCAAATAAAAGATTCAGGCCCGACTGCGCCAGGCCATACAGGCCAGCGCTCAGCAGGGCCGCAAACGTGGCGCTGTAGAGCGCCTGCAACACCACGAACAACAACAGTGCCGCGGTGGAAACCCCCAACAGGCGCAGCACCGACAGCTCACGGCGCTTGCGTTCGACCGCCGCCAGGGCACCGGCAAAAATGGCGGCGAAGGCGCCGGCCAACGCCAACCCGGCGATGATCCAGAACACGATCGACAGGTTGCGGCTCAACGATTGCACTTGTGCGATGGTCTGGGCCTGGGTCGACACCAACAGGTTCTGCCCGGCGAAGTACTGGCGCAGCGGCTCGACATCGCCCAAGTTGCGCGCATACAGGCGAAACGCCGGATACACCCGCTGCCCGGCCTCGCCCACCGCATCGCCCGGCCAGCCGAAGGCGGGCACGGCACGACCGTCGCGGTAATCTTCCGCGGCTTCGAGCAAGGCCAACGGTGCGAACAAACCGTCCCTCGCAAAGGCTTCCAGCGGCAGCACGTTCAACACCTGAACCCGCGTGCGCTGCGCCTCGCTGCGCCCGGCCACCTGCCGACCGATACTGGCCTGCAACCAATCGCCCGCCTTGGCGCCGAGTTTTTCAGCGGCGGTCTGGCTGAGCACCACTTGATCCAAGCCTTGTGGCACCGGCAGGTGATCAAACAAAGGATCGCCAGCGGCAGTGGGAATCATCTCGACCGTGACGGCGGCAGCCTCGCGGCTCAAATCCGCCGTCGCCGCGATCTGCCGCGTACGCGGCAAGGCAAACGCCACATCACTGCGTTGCGCCAGCTGTTCAACGAATCCGGCACTGAAGCGACCGCCACCCAAGGGAATGATTTCCCGGGTCGCCGGGTCGCTCTGCAGACGCTCGGTCAGGCTGCTGACCAGGCCGAACTTCAGGCCGAACAGCACCAGCAACGGCGCCACCACGGCCACCAACGCCAGCACCGAGCAGGCCGACAGCCAAGCATCGTTGCGGTAATCCTGCCAGGCCAGGGAAGCCACCAGCGCGCCGCGCATCAGCAAGCCTCCCCGAGCGTGGCGGTGACGCCGCCGTCGGCATCGCGGCGGCAGCTGATGCGGCGCACCTGCAAGCCGCTGGCCCGGGCCAGCGCTTCGTCATGGGTCGCAACTACGCAGCACACGCCGTGCTCGCGGGCCTGGGTGACCAGCAGTTGCATGACGCGTTCGGCGTTCAGCGGGTCGAGGGCCGCGGTCGGCTCATCGGCCAGCAGCAGGCGCGGGCCATGGGCCAACGCCCGGGCGCAACTGACCCGCTGGCGCTGGCCGACGGAAAGGTCCGCCGGTTTCTTGTCCAGTTGATCGGCAATGTCCAATTGTCCGGCCAGGCGCTTCACGCTGCCGTCATCCTTCAAGCCCAGCAATTTGCGCGACAACTCGATGTTCCCGCGTACGTCCAGGAAGCCCAGCAGGCCACCGGTTTGCAGAACATAGCCCAGGTGACGGCTGCGCAGTTCGGCCAAGGTGCCTTGTTGCGACGCACGCCACAGTTTGGCGATGTCCAGCGGCGCGTTGGCGGGCGTGAAGTCGAACTGCCCGGCCTGATCCGGCGCCAGCACCAGCGCCAGCAAGTCCAGCAAGGTGCTCTTGCCGCAGCCGCTGGGGCCGACCACCGCCAGTTGTTCACCGGCGCGCAGTTGCAGCCGGGGTATCACCAGGCTGTAGCGTTGGCCGCCGGCGCCCCGGCTTTTGTGCACCGCGCTCAGGTTCAGCATCACGGCAGCGTCGACAACGGAACGCGGTACAACGCATCGCCCGGCTCGGCATCGCCGAAGCGCACCCAGTTGGCGAGGTCATTGTGGAAGGTTTCGTAGAGGCGGATCTTCGATTCGAGTTCGTCGATGAAGTCCTCCTGCTCGGCCACGCTCAACGACAGCCACAAATCCTGGGTCATGTTCAGCGATTTGCTGCGGTACGGCAGCCCTTCCAGGTACTCGCCGAGAATCCCGCCGGTGGCGAGGTTGCCGCCCTTGCGCAGGGCCGACGGGTCGCGGCTCATGTAGGCGCTGGCGCTGGCGATTTCCTGGAAGAAGTCCTTGGGCGAACTCTGGGTCTTGCGCGCCGCGTCGACGATCAGTTTCAGCGACTGTTGCAGATCGTTGAGTTGCAGCTTGGTCAGCATCACGCAGACCTGGAACGCCGGCAGCGCCGGGTTGGTCAGGTCACGGTCGGCGGTCCAGGCGCTGACCAGTTGCGGCGCCTGGCTGGCGGATTTGCGCCCCAGGAAGTCCATGTGCATCGCGTAGCCGACCGCTGCCGATTTGTCGGCCAGGCTTGGCGCGGCGCTGAGCAGCGGCACGCTTTGCGGCTTGTTGCTGCGCACTTGATGGACGAGGTCAGCAAACACCGAGCCGATTTCGTCGACGCGCTCGCCGAACTTGCGCACATCGGCGCCCGGCACCGGGATGTACAGGTCGCCGATCTGTGGGTTGGCGTCGGCGGTCAAGGTCCGGTACTGGGTCTGGGCGCCGGCGTGGGTCTTCTTGCCGGCGTCGCTGAGCAGGTGCAGCGCGTAGATCTTGATCTGCTTGCCCAGCGCCGCCTGGCGCACTTCGGCCTCGTTCATTTGCGTGGCGGCGAACGGGTCGTTCTTGCGCAGCGCACCGGCATCGGTCACCAACAGGATCAGGCGACCGCCGTAACCGGACCAGTCCATCCCCTCCACCGCTTCCATCACACCGGCAAATGCATCTTCGTTGAACGAGTGGCTCGACACCGTGGAGGCCTTGACCTGCCGCGCCATCTCCAGGAAGCGTTGCGGGTCGCGGCCCTGTTCCAGGGTGATCAAGGTCTTGGCGGTGTATTCCAGGCCCGGGGTTTTCTTGGTGCTGCTGCGGAAACCGACCATGCCGAAACTGACGCTGTCGAGTTCGCCGCGTTCGCCGATGCGGGTCTGCAACTGGTGCACCACGTCACGGACTTGATCGATGTAGGGCTGCATGGACACGGTGGTGTCCACCACCAACACCACGGCGGTGCGGAACGCGTCGGCATTGGCGGTGGTGATCGGCGTGTTGGCCGCGGCCTTGGGGCTGTTGCCGGGGTCGATGGAGGCCACGTTCAACAACTGCACCGGCTGGCCGTTGTCGTCGAAGCTCTCGCGGGAATCGAAGATCGGCAAGAGGTAGAACTGGTTCTGCGGCACGGCGCTGGCAGCCGGTTCCAGGGCCAGCACTTGCTGGTCGTCCTGGGGACTCTGCTGGGCCTTGAGCAACACGTTCTTGGCCGCCGACGGATTAGCCAGCAGCTTCTCCACCTCGCCGGGCTGGCGCAGGAACATCACCGGCGCACGGCCGGAGCGTTCGGTGAACTTGAGCACCAGGCTCTGCTTCCAGTCGCTGACCTGGGCGGCGGGCAACCAGCCGTCGCTGCGTCCGTCGGTGGCCGCGCCGACGCGCACCCATCCACTGCCATCCACCTCCTTGCGCTGGTAGACGTACAGCACGGAAAACGCCGGCAATGCCTTGCCCGGCGCGGCACCCGGTGCGTCAGCGAGTTTCGCCCCCGGTTTGCTGAGCACGCGTTGGAACAGGGTTTTCTTGCCGGCCATCAACAGCGGACGCTGGCCGCCGTCGGCCTCGGTCGCCACGGGCGGCTGGGCTGGAGGGGCGACGGGAGGCTTGACCGCAGGTACGTCGGGGGCTTTCGGTGGGGCGACCTCCGGAGGCTTGACCGATGTCGTCTTGGCCACCGGCGTCTTCACCTCCTTGCCGTCGCCGCCGGCCAACCACCAATAACCCGCGCCGCCCAACGCCAGCGCCACGGCGACCGCAACGGCAGCCAGAGCGAATACCGGGCCCTTGCGTTGCTCCGAGACCGTGGATTGTGGTGTCGGCTTGATCGACGGCGGCACAGGTTTGGGTTGTGGCTGCGAGTAAGCCGGCCCGCTGGGAATGTCGATGGACATGGGCGTCAGGCCCGCCAAGTCATCCACCGGAGGCGGCGCGACAGGCAGCTCAAACGACAACGGCCGGATCAGCGTCGCTTCCGCCGAGTCTTCAGGCAGGTTATCCAGCGCCCGCAGCAACGCCGCCGCATCCGGGAAACGCTCCGCCGGATCCTTCGCCAGCAGCTTGCGCAACACGTCCTGGTAACGGCCATGATGCACCGGCAGTTCCGGCAACGGTTCAGTCAGGTGCGCCAGCGCCGTGGACAGCGCGTCGTTGCCGGTGTACGGCAGCTTGCCGACGAGGATTTCGTAGAGCACCACGCCCAAGGCGTACAGGTCGGCGCGGCCATCGATGTCCTGGCCTCGGGCCTGTTCCGGGCTCATGTAGCTCGGCGTGCCGACAGCGAATCCGGCCTGGGTGAACTGGGTGCGATCGTCCAGGGATTTGGCGATGCCGAAGTCCGACAGCACCGCCGTGCCGTCGGCACGAAACAGAATGTTGGCCGGCTTCACGTCACGGTGGACCAGGCCCAGCCCGTGGGCGTAACCCAGGGCCGAGGCGATCTGGCGGATGTAGGTCAGGCCCTGCTCCGGCGTCAGGCCTGCGGCGATGCGTTCCTTGAGCGTGCCGTTGGGCAGGTATTCCATCGCCATGTAATACAGTTCACCGACATTGCCGATGTCATGGATGGTGACGGTGTGCGGGTGCGACAGGCGCGCCAGGGTCTTGCCTTCGCGCAGGAAACGCTCGCAGAACGTCGGGTCGGCGGCCAGGGCGGCAGCCATGACTTTCAGCGCCACCTTGCGTTCCAGCGAACGCTGGGTCGCCAGGTACACGCTGGCCATCGCACCTTCGCCGATCTCCCCGTCAATGTCGTAGCCGGGGATGACAATGTTCAAGGTCAAGCTCATGACGGCACCTTCACGACGACCACGGTGATGTTGTCCGGCGCGCCGCGCATCAGGCCCAGGGACACCAGGCTGCTGGCGATCTCGCCGGGCTCGTCGTGGCTCAAGACTTCACGGATTTCCTCGTCCTCGACGGTCTTGGTCAGGCCGTCGCTGCACAACAGGTAGCTGTCGCCGGGCACCAGCAACAGCTCAGTCATTGCCAGGTTCAGTTGCGCCTCGACGCCGATGGCGCGGGTGACGATGTTGGCGCGCGGATGCACGCGGGCTTCGGCTTCGCTGAGCAGGCCGCTGTCCTGCAGGTCCTGGACGTAGCTGTGGTCGCGGGAGATGCTTTCGAGCACGCCGTCGCGCAGGCGATACAAGCGGCTGTCACCGGCCCACAGGCACATGCCGCGCAGGTCGCGGGCAGCCAGCACCACCACGGTGCTGCCCATCATGGTCACGCCCCGGTTGGCGGTTTCTTCGCGCACGGCGGCGTTGACGCGCAACAGGTCGCTTTGCAGCGCCGCGATGTATTCATCCAGGGAACGGCCTACGGCGATGCCGCGCAGGCTATCGACGATCAGGCTGCTGACGTAGTCGCCCGCCGCGTGCCCGCCCATGCCATCGGCGACGACCCAGAGGCCATTTTCCGGCAGGTCCAGGCAGGCGTCTTCGTTGACCTGGCGGACCATGCCGACGTGGCTCTTGCTTGCAGACTTGATTGCTTTTCCGGCACTTGGACGCATCTACACAACACCTTCTTGGCCGAGCAAAAATTGCGCAAAATCAGCCGCCGCCGGCAATCCCTGGCAGCGCATCAAACCGGGCGCGATGCGCTCCGAACCCAGGCCCCACCACAGGCTCGCGCCTTCGCAGGCCGACTCGGCCAGGGCGCTCATGCGTCGCTGCGGGTCGGTGGCATCGAAGCGATGCAGGCTGGCGAAGCGACCGCTCGGGGTGCGTGGCAGATACATCGGGCTGCCCAGGGTTTCCAATTGCTCGTTGAACGCTTCAAAACTGGCCTCGACGCTCAACGTGCTCAGCAACAGGTTCTCGACCCGCTCGAACCAATCGTCCGCGCCGCCGACCACCGAGGCCGGGTCCGCCTCCGGGTCCAGCAACACCGCGACGGTCAAGGGGAAATAGCGCCCGACCCGGTCGATGCTCGGCATCACCACACCCACCGCAGCGTCCGGCCCGCACACGCCGGGCGCGACCATGAAGCGCCACAGCGGGCTGACCAGGTAGGCGTCCAGCCAACGCTCGCCGAGGCTGGTCTGGCTGGCGAGCAAACCCGCCGCCAGCCAGGAATCCCACGGTCCGATAAAGCTCTGGGGCAAGCCGCGACTGACGAAGTCCCCGCGGCTGGCCAACTTTCCATAGAAGCCCGGCGTACTCATAGACGCTCCGGCAGGCTGAAACCGCTGAGCACGCGGCTCTTGAACGGGTTGAAGGCACTGTTGGCCCGCAACTCGTAAGAGGCGCTGGCGCCATCGACCCGCAGCCGCAGGTTGAAGCGATCCGGCGAGTTGCCGGCGGTCAGGTCCGATTGCTCCAGCAGGCGGAACCAGGCCCACGGTCCGTCCAGGGTGATACCGGAACGACCGCTGGACGACGGCGGCATGATCGAGATCCGCACCACGCCGATACTGCCCGGATTCGGCCACTGCATGGCGGTCGGGCGGCTCGGGCCGTGGTCGTAGCTCAACTGCTGGCCGTCGAGGTCGAGGAGGAATTGGGTGATGGTCGAGTCCATCGCCACCGGCTTGAGCTCGAAGCGCACCATCGGCTGCGTGCCGCCGGAACGGAAGAACGCATCGCGGATAGTCGCCGCACGCTGGAAGGTTTGCAGCACCCCCGGGGAGATCCCGAGCTTCTGCGCCGCGCCCGGCTGCCAGCGCCAAGTCTGTGTCGAGGTGTCCACGTACGGTTGCAGGTACTTGCGGAAGTAGTTGTCCATCACCCCGCCGACGCCGAAGAACTGGCCGAAGTCATCGAGGGTCGCGTCCCGCGCGCTGCCCGGCGACATCGGATAACGCCCGGCCAGGGACTGGCGATAGATGTTCACCACTTCGCTGGTCCAGGCGGCGTTCAGTTGGTTGCGCACCCCGCCCATCATGGTGTTGGTGGTGGAGTTGACCACCGACTTGACCAGCCCTTGCACCAGCGGCGGCTGGCGTTCGGCATTGAGGCTGACGCGGGTCGCGGCGGCCGACGCCTGGTTCTTGGCTTCGCCGAGCAAGGCATCGCCGCTGGCACCGACCATGGCGCTGACCTGCACGTACAGCGCGTTCATGTCGGACAGCAAGCCGTCGATCGCAGCGGGTTCGCCTTCGTTCTTGTTGACGATGCTGTTGAGCTCGGCGAAATGCGCGGTGATCGGATCATCGCTGGTCGCCGGCGCGTTTGACGTCGCCTGTTCCTGGCCGAGCAGGCTGCCCAGGCGCTCCTTGAGCTTGTCCACGCCACCTTCCGCCGGCACGCCTTGGGCGGCCAGCAGGCGTTCGTCCTGTTGCAGGTCGGTTTCCTTTGCCACCGCCACCAGCAGTTTTTTCAGCGGCGAGGTCGGGCCGGAAATCACCCGCAGCACGTCGGCGGCCTGGGCCACGCTGGTGATCGGCACGAAGTCGATGTCGGCCAGCAAGGCGTCCCATTGGCGCATGTAGTCCTGGAAGTACAGGCGACGCACATCGGCGGCCAGGCTGGCGACGTTCTGCTGGTCGGCCTCTTCGTGGCCCAGCACCCATTGCTCTTCGGCCAGGGTGCCGGTCTGGCTCAGGCTGCTGAGCAAGAAGCCCTGGCGGTAGCCCTTGACGGTGAAGAACCCGCTCAGCGGTTCGCCCAATGGCTTGCCACTCTTGCGGCTGAACACCAACGCGGCGTCACGCCCGGCGGCTTCGTTGATGCGGAAGTCCGGGATGCCTTCGGGCAGCTTCTGGCGCTTGATGCGGTCGTAGACGCGCTGGGCCACCGGCAGTTGTTGCAACTGGCGGCGCAGGTCTTCGATCAGGCGCGGGTCGAGGCGCGCGGTCGGCGGACGCCGCTCGAACAGCGCCTGCAAATGCCCGGTCAGGGCCTGGCGCTGCTCGGCCGGCAAATCCCGTGGCAGGCTGCGATCCCAGTCCAGGGCGATCCAGGCCTTGATGAAGTCGGCGTCGTAATGCTCGTTGTCGGCGAGCATCAGGTAGGCCTTCAAGCCTTCGTAGAGGAAATCCGAATTGCCGCCGCTGTGCAGTTGCTCTTCGATGCGCGTCAGCAGGCGTGGCGCGAACACCGCGATCAACAGCTTGCGATAGACGCTGCCGGACTCCGCTTCGAGCATGTCGCCCTGATACAAGCCCAGGCCTTCGGCCCAGTCGGGCGCGTCGCCGGCCAAATGCTTGACGGAATTAAGCAGCGGCAACACCGCGAGTACGTCGCGCTGGGCCGGGCTGAGGTTCTGCACGGTCTGGCCCAGCGGCGCGACTTTCTGATCGACCTGGGCGATGTAGGCCTGGTTGGCGCGGTAGCTGACCCACCACAACGTGCTGACCACCAACACCAACACGACGGTGGACGCGAGCACGCCACGGGCGATCCATTTGCGTCGACGCTCGACCTTCGGATCGACACCCACCAGTCCGCGCTCGGCGAACGCCACGGCGCTGAAGAGTTTTTCGATGAAGTAGCTGCGCCCGGTGCCGGTCTGGCGCGCCAGGTGCTGGCGGTCCAGGTTCATGCTCTGGGCCATGGAGCCGATCAGGCGATCGATCGGGCTGCCTTCCTGGGTGCCGCTGGTGAAATACACACCGCGCAGCAACACCCGCTCTTCGAAGGCGTTGGGTTTGAATACGCCGTCGAGGAAGCTTTGCAGGCAGTCCTTCAACGCGCCGAACTGCTGCGGGAAGCCGTAGATCAGGTCGCGCCGCGCCGGGTCGCGTTCTTGTTGCAGGCGTTCGACCAGGCGATCGTTGAGGCGCTGCTCCAGCAAGGTGAATTCGCTTTGCAGGTGCGCCAACGGGCTGTCGTTGCTCTTGCCATCGTCCAGGGCGAAGGTCATGCCCCAGACCTGGGCGCGCTCTTCCTTGCTCAGGCTGTCGAAGTACTCCATGAAGCCGGGCACGAGGTCGAGCTTGGTCAACATCAGGTACACCGGGAAACGCACGCCCAGCTGAGTGTAAAGCTCCTGGATCCGCAGGCGAATCGCCGCGGCATGGGCAGCGCGTTCAGCGTCGCTGCCCAGCAACAGGTCCGACAGGCTGATGGCGATGAACGCACCATCGATCGGCCGACGCGCCCGTTGCTTCTTCAGCAGGCCAAGGAAGCCCAGCCACGCCGCCTTGTCGACGGTCGCGTCGCTGTCCTGGGTGGTGTAGCGGCCAGCGGTGTCGAGCAGCACGGCCTGGTCGGTGAACCACCAGTCGCAGTTGCGCGTGCCGCCAACACCGCGCACGGCACCGGCGCCGAGCTGCGCGGCCAATGGGAAATGCAGCCCGGAGTTGACCAGCGCGGTGGTCTTGCCGGAACCGGGCGGGCCGATGATCACGTACCACGGCAGTTCGTAGAGGTTGCGACGCTCGTCGCCGCCGAGCTTGGCTTTCTTGAGCAAGGCCAAGGCTTCGTCCATGCGCTGGCGCAGGGTTTCGAGTTCCTCTGCGGTGGCGATGCTGGTCGGGTCGGGCGGGGTCTGCGCGGCCAGGCTGCGCATCACTTCGGCGGCCTGGCGACGGGCCTGGATAATGCGCAGCACCCGGTAGGCGATCCACACCGCGAACACCAGGATGATCAACGCCCAGCGCCGGCCTTCCGGCACCAGCCAATCGAGCAGCGGGCCAACGAACCAGATGATCAGGCTAAGGGCGATCAGCCCCAGCAATGGAATGACCCAGCGGATCATGAAACTGAAAAACGCCTTCACTCGACCCCCTCCGCCAATACTGTGATTTCAACCCGACGATTGCGCGCACGTCCCTCGGTCGTGGCGTTGGACGCCAACGGTTCGGTGTCGCTGCGGCCCTCGGCGCTGAAGCGCTCGGGTTGGCCGGTCTTGGCCGAAAGAATGTCCAGCACCGACCGTGCCCGTGCCTCGGACAAGGCCCAATTGGACGGGAACCTCAACGTGGCGATCGGACGATTGTCGCTGTGGCCGGTCACCAGCACCTGGCCCTTGACCTTGCGCACGGCGTCGGCGATGCGCAGCATCAGCGGTTGGAAATCGTCCTTGATGCTGGCGCTGCCGGAGGCGAACAGCTCGTCGCCACGGATGGTCACCACCGAGCGATCGACGGCGTCTTCCACGGCCACCTTGCCGGAGCGGATTTCATCGGCGAGGAAACCGGCCAGGCGGGGACGCTCGATCACTTTCGGCTGCACCACGGGGCGGTCGATGGTCTGCACCGGGATCTCACCGAGGAAGTGGATGTTCTTGAACACCGGTTCGGCGTCGGAAGCCAGCTTCATGCGCAGGCCGAATAGCAGCGCCAGCAGCAAAGCCACGCCGATGGCCACGGCGATCCACGGCGGCATGAATTGCGCCAGTCGATCACGGGCCACAGTGACGCCGCGCCAGTGCGGCGACAGCTCGCGCTCGTAGTCGCCACGGGCGCTGCGGATCACCGCGCTGGTGCGCTCGCGCAAGGCTTCCAGTTGGCTGCGACCGTCGTTCATCACCCGATAGCGGCCTTCAAAACCGAGGCACATGCACAGGTACAGCAGCTCCAGCAGGTACAGGCGCTCGCGTGGGCTTTGCAGGCAATGCTCCAGCAGCTGGAACACCTTCTCGCCGCCCCAGGCCTCGTTGTGCACGGTGATCAACAGGCTCTGCTTGCCCCAATCGCTGGTGCCGCCCCACGGCGTGCTCAATACCGCCTCATCGAGCGCGGTGCACAAGGCGTAGCGAGCCAGCAACACGTCGTTGCGCACCACGCCGGCGGCCTCGGCGCGCTCTTCGAACTGGCGCAGGTACGCCAACAGTTGCGCGCGCAAACTGGCCGGCGCCGGGTGGGCGATGGTGTTGCGCAGGCGCGTCAGCAAGGCCAGCAACGGGCCGGCGGCGCTTTCCAGCGGGTTGAGGCCTTGGGCCTTGCCGGTCAGGACTGGCGCGGCCGGCATCGACAACGGCGCCGGCGCGGGTGCCGGCTGCTGGCGTGCCGGGTCCGGACGAAACGGATCCGCGCCACGGCCACCGGGCGTCGGCATGAACTGGGTACGATCGTCGTTGCTCATCGCGGTTTATCCTCGGATCGCCCAGAACGCCAGGTTCAACCCTGGGAACTGGCCGGCGATATGGAACGCAAAGCCACCGGAGTTGCTGAGTTGCTGCCAGTGGTCGCTGCCCCGGTCCAATTCGTAATAGGTGGAACCGGCGTGGTACGGCAGTTGCCGTGGCGCCACCGGCAACGGCAGCAGGCCGATGCCCGGCAGTTGCAGGTTGACCAAGTCGCGGATGTGCTCCACCGAACCGACCTTGCTCTGCTGGCCGAAGCGGCCACGCAGGGTTTCGGCCGGCACATCGGCGCGCACCACGAGGATGAAGCTGGCGCTGTCGAGCAACGTCTTGTCGGCGAGCATCGCCACGTGGATGCCGTAGGCTTTCTCGACAATCGGGATCGGCGTCGCCTTGCTGTCGATCAGCATCGACAGCGCTTCACGCAGGGCCTGCATCACTGGCGCGTAGCTGAGCGCCAGGTCATCGTGCTGGTAAGGCGGGTATTGCTGCGGTCGTCGCCCGGAGGCGGTGAACGTCGAGAACTCGCCGGCCAGGCTGACCAGTTCGCTGTAGAAACGCTCGGGGTGCAGCGGGCTCAGCTGGCTCAGGTGCTGGATCAGCGGCTGGGCGCGGTTGACCAGTTGCAGCAGCATGAAATCGGCGATCTCCGAGGCGCCACCGGCCCCCGAGGCCACCACTCGCCCGGCCAGGGCTTCGCCGCGTTGATGGAGCAGGCCCAGCAGTTCGCTGCGGAACGCCGCCAGCGGCTTGGAGGCGATGACATCCAGCAGCGGCGGGATGTAGGCATCGTCGAGCACCAACGCACGGTCGGCACGTTTTTCCTTGATGCGCACCACGCCAATCGCGGCGTAGTCGCCAATGCCATCCTGTTCGGTCAACAAGCGCAACGCCCGGGAACCGAGGGCCACCGGCGCGCGGTTCTCGAACGGCGCGTTGTCGTCGCGCACTTCGCACACCTGGCTCACATAACGTGCGGCGCCGAGGTCCTCGCCTTCGTCCACCGTGTCGCGGGCACCGGCGCGCTTGAGCGGCAAGGCCAGGTAGACCAGGCCATCGCGCAGGTTGTCGTCGACGTTCAGCGGCGTTGGCGCCAGGTCGTCCTGGGGAATGTTGAACGGCGTGCCGTCCGGCAGCAGGCCGCGTGCCGAAATGATCGCCAGCTTGCCCTGGGCCAGCAGGCCCTGGTCGATCAGCAATTCGGAAAAACCCCAGGCGCCGGCCGACAGGGGGCGGCTGCGTGCGTCGATGAGGTTTTCCAGGTAACGGTCATGCTGCTGGAAGTGCTGCGTTCCAATGAACATGCCTTCCGACCAGACCACACGATTGTTCCAGGACATGGGGGCTCCGATTGCTTATTGGGCAGGGCTGGATGGGGTAACGACGACGGCGCTGCGCACGGCGCGCACGTCGAGGCTGATCTGGTATTCGGTGTATTCGCGCGCCGGGACATTCATCACCGTGCGCCACAGCGACTGGTCCAGCTCGCGATAGCCCACCAGGATTCCAATGTGTCGCGTGGAAGGGTCAAGGTCGCGTTGCAGGCTCAATTGCTGGCCGGGCTGGATCAGCACTTCGTCCTGGTCGATCAGGTCGGCGCCGAGGGTGGCCTGGGCTCGCTCGGCCAGGGCGAAATAATCCGAACGGCCAAAGGTCGCGGCATTTTTCAGTTCGAAAATGCGCACCCGGACCGGGGCCGGCTGGCCGGTGGCGCCGGGGTTGAGGCCGGCAATGGCATGGAAATGCAACTCGATGGCGGCGGTGTCGGCCTCAGCTTCTTCGGGCTGGGGTTGGGCCGCATCCTTGGCACACGCCGTCAGCAGAAGCGCTGCGGCGACTGCGAGTAAAAACCTGGGAATCATCCTGCGTCCTCAATGACGTTTGAGCTATCCGTTGTTGACTTGATCAGTGTTGTTATAAGACGGCGGCGCTCAACGGCGTCGCTGTCGTGTGCTGTGCTCTTCGTAGGCGCGGCTGAATTCGCGACCGAACAGGTCCTGGAAATCCTCTTGGGCTTCCCGGGAAATGTTGCTGTAGAGCTCGGTGAATTGCTGCCAGTACTGGGCCTGTCGCGAGCCGCTGAAAATACCCGACAGCCCACCGGGCTTGCCCATGCGCTCTTCCAGTTGCGCCGGTTCGAAACGCGCCAGCAAATGCTTGATCGCCGCTTCCACGCCGGCCATCACCGCCAGTTGGTGGGCACGCAAATCATCGAAGCTGTCGCGCACCGCCGCGTCCGGCGCCATGAACGCCTGGTTGCCATGGCGCAGCAGCAACAGCAGCGCTTCGTCGACATTGGGGGCGAATTTCAGCGGGTTGTTTTCCACCGGCTGGATCATCGTCTGCTGGATGCGGAATTCACCCTTGAGGCTGCTGCGGGCGCGCAGTACATCGATCAGGCCTTCGACCATCAACCGATAACTGCGGCCGATGCTTTCCATCTGGGCTTCGGCGTTGGCCTTGTCCAGGCGCAACTGGTCCAGCCCGGCGCCGCGCAGGAAGGCTTGGAGCAGGTCGGGTGGCGAGGTTTGCGCCGGGGTGGCTGTCGGCTCGACACGGCTGACCGGCGCTTCTTGCTGTGGCGCGGATTCAATCGGCGCAACAACTTCAACCACGGGGATCGGCGGAGGGGGTACCGGCTCAAGCACCGGCAACGGCGGCACGGAAACCGGCTCAGGCAGCGGCGCGACAGGCATCGGCGCCACCGCCACGGGCTTGTCGCTGAACGGGTCCCAGTCATCCGGGATGACCGGTGCGGACGTCACGGCCACCGGCTCGAACACTGGCTCAGCCACCGGCGGTGGGCTCGGGCGCGGGATCGGCGTAGGTGGACGGAAATCGTGTTGCTCGGCCGGCACGTGGTCCGGCTGGGTGGCCGGCGGGACGCTGGTCGGCGCGAGAAAGTCGAACAGGTCCGGCAACGTGTCCATCGACGACACGCCCTGGAAATGCGCCGGCGTGCTCACGGGCATTGGCGAAGGCGTTTGCACCGGGGCACTCTGGCGCCCCATCAAGGCTTCGAAACTGCTGGGGGCTTCGGCGAACGGGTTGCTGTCGGTCATCGGCAGGTCGAAGTCCACCCGCGCCTGGATCTCGTAGTCACCGATGCGGATCACTTCGCCGTCCTGCAACGGCTCGCTATTACCTTTGCGCAGGCGAATGCCGGCCTTGACCAATTCCACACCGTTAGTGCTGTTATCGGTCAAGTAATAGCGCCCATCCTTATATTGGATAACGCAATGTTTGCCCGAGACCAGGCGCTCCGGATCCGGTAATACCCAGTCATTATCGGAATTGCGGCCAATTGCCATCACTCCCTGGCCCAAGGTCTTTTCAGAGCACTGTCCGGGGGTAATCTTGTGATAACTAGTGATAGTCAAACACAGCGGCATCTCGCCTCCTTGCTGAATACTTCTTGTCGCCGACGATACATTGGGACCGACGCCGGCTATGCGCCACACGCCTTGCAAACAACCCGAAACGGCTTTTTGCCAGCATGATTGCTGATCTTAACCGGCCCGCATGACAAAAACCCTGCATCGGTGCGCGCTTCGACCCGTGGGTCGCGCGGGTTGTTAAGCACCTCACAACTGTCACATCGGCGAAATAGCTTACCTTGACAACGGATAAGTACTACACCAAAAATGCACAACTTCTTGAATATACATGATGGCACTTTAAGATCATCTCGCACTTATAGCGCCATTATCGTCAAGGAACATGTGGAGTTTCATCCGAAACTTGCGTGTGCACTGCCCGACTTCTTCAGCGGGTGATAGGGAGATCGATCCAAGTGGATGTGCCTTTGTTGCTCGCCGCCGTTTCCGCGAATTCGCCTTGCGGTGAAGACCTGGAATATGACGCGGATTTCTTGCGCCTGGAACGCGACTCTCGGGGCCAACCCGAGCGCAGCATGGGCGACTCGATCCTGCCTGCCGAACCTCCCGAGTGGCGCAGCATCCAGCAGCAGAGCCTGGACCTGCTGCAACGCAGCAAAGACCTGCGCATCACCCATTTCCTGTTGCAAAGCTCCCTGGCCCTGGAAGGCATTCCCGGCCTGGCCCGCGTACTGACGCTGATCAGCGAACTGCTCAAGCAGTATTGGGCTGATCTGCATCCGCGCCTGGACGCCGATGACGACAACGACCCCACCGTGCGCATCAATGCCCTCGCCGGCCTGACCTCGGACGTCACCATTCGCTTGCTGCGCGAAAGCATCCTGGCCCGCTCACGGACATTCGGTGCCGTCAGCCTGCGCGCCGCCGCCAATGCCAGCGGCTTGCAGAGTTTTGCCGATGAAAGCCTCGGCGCCGAACAGCTTGCCGGGGCCCTGCTCGACAGCGATCCCGAGCAGTTGGAAACCATCCGCGCCGCCCTGCTCGAAGCCCGCGGCGCCGCCGAAGCCATCGAACAGCAAGTCAGCGACCAGGTCGGTTCCGCCCAGGGCGTGGACCTCGGCCCGTTGAAACAGCCGCTGAAGATGGCCCTGCAGATTCTCGGTCAGTTCGCCCCGCAGAGCGGCGACAGCGACCTTGCCGATCCCGTCGAACCCGACCACACCGCGCCGGCTGAACACACCAGCGCACCGAGCGCGCCGCGCAGCAATACCGTCCCGGGGGAAATCAACAACCGTGACGACGTGCTGCGCAGCCTGGACCGGATCCTGGCGTATTACACCCGCCACGAGCCCTCCAGCCCGCTGCCGGTGCTGTTGAACCGGGCGAAGAATCTGGTGCACGCCGACTTCGCGGCGATCGTGCGCAATCTGATTCCCGACGGCATGAGTCAATTTGAAAACCTGCGCGGCCCGGAAAGCGAATAAAAAGCGAGCGGATCACGCAGTCACGTCATAGGTACCCCCGATGACGCCAACACCGTCGCTCAAGCGACCAGGAGCAGCAACGTGGCGAAGCAAAGTTCTCAGAAATTCATCGCGCGCAACCGCGCGCCTCGAGTGCAGATCGAGTACGACGTCGAGCTCTACGGCGCCGAGAAAAAGGTCCAGTTGCCCTTCGTCATGGGCGTCATGGCCGACCTCGCCGGCAAGCCCGCCGAGCCTCTGGCACCGGTGGCCGATCGCAAGTTCCTCGAGATCGACGTCGACAATTTCGACTCGCGCCTCAAGGCCATGCAGCCGCGCGTGGCGTTCCACGTGCCTAACGAACTGACCGGCGAAGGCAACCTGAGCCTGGACCTGACCTTCGAAAGCATGGACGACTTCAGCCCGGCAGCCGTGGCGCGCAAAGTCGATTCGCTGAACAAGCTGCTCGAAGCGCGCACTCAGTTGGCCAACCTGCTGACCTACATGGACGGCAAGACCGGCGCCGAGGAAATCATCATGAAGGCGATCAAGGACCCAGCGCTGCTGCAGGCCCTGGCGAGCGCGCCGAAGCCCGCCGACGCAGAGCCCAAGGCTTAAGGACTAACGATCATGAACGATTTGGTACGCGACAATCAGCCCCAGAACCTGGGCGCCACCGAAGAAACCAGCGAGTTCGCCTCGCTGTTGCTGCAAGAATTCAAACCCAAGACCGAACGTGCCCGCGAAGCCGTCGAGACCGCCGTGCGCACCCTGGCCGAACAGGCCCTGGCGCAGACCGACCTGGTGTCCAACGACGCCATCAAGTCGATCGAGTCGATCATCGCCGCCATCGACGCCAAGCTCACCGCCCAGGTCAACCAGGTCATCCACCACCCGGATTTCCAACAACTGGAAAGCGCCTGGCGTGGCCTGCACTACCTGGTCAACAACACCGAGACCGATGAGCAGCTCAAGATCCGCGTGCTCAACATCTCCAAGCCTGACCTGCACAAGACCCTGAAGAAATTCAAGGGGACCGCGTGGGACCAGAGCCCGATCTTCAAGAAGATGTACGAAGAAGAATACGGCCAGTTCGGCGGCGAGCCTTACGGCTGCCTGGTGGGCGACTACTACTTCGACCAGTCGCCACCGGACGTGGAACTGCTGGGCGAGCTGTCGAAAGTCTGCGCCGCGATGCACGCACCGTTCATTGCCGCTGCTTCGCCAACCGTGATGGGCATGGGCTCCTGGCAGGAACTGTCGAACCCTCGCGACCTGACCAAGATCTTCACCACCCCGGAATACGCCGGCTGGCGTTCGCTGCGTGAATCGGAAGACTCGCGCTACATCGGCCTGACCATGCCACGTTTCCTGGCGCGCCTGCCGTATGGCGCCAAGACCGACCCGGTGGAAGCCTTCGCCTTCGAAGAAAACACCGACGGCGCCGACAGCTCCAAGTACACCTGGGCCAACGCTGCCTACGCGATGGCGGTGAACATCAACCGTTCCTTCAAACACTTCGGCTGGTGCTCGCGCATCCGTGGCGTGGAGTCGGGCGGTGAAGTGGAAAATCTGCCGGCCCACACGTTCCCGACCGACGACGGTGGCGTGGACATGAAGTGCCCGACCGAGATCGCTATTTCGGACCGCCGTGAAGCGGAACTGGCGAAGAACGGTTTCATGCCGCTGCTGCACAAGAAAAACACCGACTTCGCCGCGTTCATTGGCGCCCAGTCGCTGCAGAAACCGGCCGAATACGACGACCCGGACGCCACCGCCAACGCCAACCTGGCCGCGCGCCTGCCGTACCTGTTCGCCACCTGCCGTTTCGCCCATTACCTGAAGTGCATCGTGCGCGACAAGATCGGTTCCTTCAAAGAGAAGGACGAGATGCAGCGCTGGTTGCAGGACTGGATCCTCAACTACGTCGACGGCGACCCGGCGCACTCCACCGAGACCACCAAGGCCCAGCATCCACTGGCTGCCGCCGAAGTGATCGTCGAAGAAGTCGAAGGCAACCCGGGGTACTACAACTCCAAGTTCTACCTGCGCCCGCACTACCAGCTCGAAGGGCTGACCGTGTCGCTGCGCCTGGTATCGAAACTGCCGTCGGCCAAGGGCGCGTAAAGATTTACTGAACGGCACAAAGCCAATGTGGGAGCGAGCTTGCTCGCGATGGCGGCGGATCAGTTGTCATGTTTGCATCTGACACTCCGCTATCGCGAGCAAGCTCGCTCCCACAAGAGATCACCGTGGCTGTTCTGAACACCTTATTTCGCAAGGTCAGCGTCAACCAAACAATGTGGTAGAGACCACACAGGGAGAAAACATGGCTGTTGATATTTTCATCAAGATTGGCGACATCAAGGGCGAGTCCATGGACAAGGCCCACAAGGACGAGATCGAAGTCCTGAACTGGAGCTGGGGCATGTCCCAGTCCGGCAACATGCACGTCGGCAGCGGCGGTGGCGCGGGCAAGGTGAGCATCCAGGACCTGTCGCTGACCAAGTACGTCGACAAGGCTTCGCCGAACCTGATGATGCACTGCGCCAGCGGCAAGCACGTCGACAAGGTCAAGCTGACCGTGCGCAAGGCCGGTGGCGAAAGCCAGGTCGAGTACATGATCATCAACCTGGAAGAAGTGCTGATCACGTCCCTGAGCACTGGCGGCTCGGGCAGCGATGATCGCCTGACCGAAAACGTCACCCTGAACTTCGCCAAGGTGCTGGTGGACTACCAGCCACAGAAAGCCGACGGCACCAAGGAAGGCGGCCCGGTCAAGTTCGGCTGGAACATCCGTCAGAACGTCAAGGTGTAATCGAACACGCCCCCGGCGCCACGCGCCGGGGGTGTTTGGTGCTTGCTCGCAACCAATCCTTTCCCCTCCGGTATCTGAGTCATGGCCAAGCCTGCGTTTATCAATTTGTGGAACAGCTATCCCACGACCTCAACACCTTGTGATGGGCCTTGGGACAATCAATGCGCTATCCGGATGAGCATCACGCTCAATGCGGAAAAAACGATCAAGGTCAACAAGTCGACTTACAGCGAACCCAAATGTGCGCATGAACATGCGCGGGGTGCGGAGTCGCTGGCTAACTGGCTTTGGCGTCACCACCTGGGTCGCCCAAAGATTCTGACGGGAAGCGCGGAGGATCGCCGCACCCTCAATCAGAAGACTGGCATTATTTTCTTCAAGGACTGTTTTGCTCGGTTCGGGCAATCCGAGGAAGCGCGCACCGGTGACCATATCGACCTATGGAATCGCGGCAGGGTCACCGGCGAGTTCGCCGATCAGGCTCATCGCTCCAAGCAAGTCTGGTTCTGGGAGCTGACATGATCAGACGAGCGCTGCTATCGGCGTTGTCGGGCGGTCTCCTCCTGAGCCTGAACGCCTGCGCCGAGCAAACCGATTCGCCGGCTGCACAAACCGTTCAGGTCGATCTCGCCGGTGAGGTCCTGACCCTGGAACGCCACGACAACCGCTGCGCCTTGCGCAAGCCGGACCAAAGCCTGCTTACCCTGGACATGCCGTGGCCCTGCCACCTGAGCGTCGACCGCAAAGGCTTGCCACGCGTCGAACGCTTTAACAACGCCTTGATCATCATCGTGCAGCACTTCGAACCAGAACCGGCGCCAAGCACTGAATGCCGCTCTCAATACCAAGCCATCAGACAAATCGAGGGCCGTCTGGAGGCATCGATGGTGGCCGGTGGCGGTCGTTGCATGGCCGGTGCCCTTGATCAGAAAAACTTCGTGGCCCTTTTCACTTGGTAACCGAAATCGCCACCCGCGATCGCCTGCAACCGTCCCTGCTGGACCGGTTGACCGACGACGATCCGACCAATCCCAAGGAAAGCGCCGACAAGCGCGTGCTCTCCCTGACCCAATTGAAAGCCTCGGTGCTGCGTGACCTCGCATGGCTGCTCAACACCACGTCGCTGCTCGACGACGATGCCACGCTGCACACGGCGGCGGGCACGTCGGTGGTGAACTTCGGGCTTCCGGCGCTGGCGGGCAACAGTGCGTCGAACGTTGACGTCCCCGCGTTGGAAACCTTGATTCACCAGGCGATCGCCACGTTCGAGCCGCGCATCTTGCGCCACACCTTGCGCGTGCGGGCCCGGGCGACGGCCGAGATGAACCACAACGCCCTGAGCTTCGAGATCGAAGGCGACCTGTGGGCACAACCGGTGCCGCTGCGCCTGATGCTGCAAACCGACCTGGACCTGGAGACCGGCCACGTGCGCGTGGTCAACGCCGACCAGCGGAGACGCCCATGAACCCGCGCCTGCTGGAGCTGTACAACCAGGAACTGCACCACGTGCGCGAAAGCGCCGCGGAGTTCGCCAAGGAATACCCCAAGATCGCCAGCCGGCTGACCCTGGCCGGCATGGACTGCGCCGACCCGTATGTCGAGCGTTTGCTGGAAGGCTTCGCCTATTTGACGGCGCGGGTGCAACTCAAGCTCGACGCCGAGTACCCGACCTTCACCCACAACCTGCTGGAAATCGCCTACCCGCATTACCTGGCGCCGACGCCGTCGATGACCGTGGTGCAGATGCAGGCCGACCCGGACGAAGGCTCGCTGAGCAGTGGTTTCCCGCTGCCCCGCGATACCATCCTGCGCGCCGCCCTGGGTCGCGAATCCCAGACCTGCTGCGAGTACCGCACCGCCCACGCGGTGACGTTGTGGCCGTTGCAGGTCAGCCAGGCCGAGTATTTCGGCAATCCGTCCGCCGTGCTCGGGCGCCTGGCCGCCAGCGAACCGAAAGCCAAGGCCGGCCTGCGCCTGACCTTGCGCACCGGCGCCGAACTGCCATTCAACAGCCTGGCCCTGGACAACCTGCCGCTGTACCTCAGCGGTGCAGACGAACAACCCTTCCGCCTTTACGAGCAACTGTTGGGTAACGCCTGCGCGGTGTTCGCGCGCCAGCCCGGCGGCAATTGGGTCGAACGGCTGCCGCAGGATGCGTTGCGCTCCCAGGGTTTCGATGACGCCGAGGCCGCGCTGCCGGTGGTGTCGCGAGCGTTCCAGGGCTATCGGCTGTTGCAGGAATACTTCGCCCTGCCCCACCGTTTCCTGTTCGTCGATTTCACCCAGCTCAGCCGTGCGGTCAAGCGTTGCGAAGGCCAGGAGCTGGAACTGATCGTGCTGTTCGACCGCCACGATCCAAGCCTGGAAGGCAGCGTCGGCGCTTCGCAGTTCCTGCCGTTCTGCACCCCGGCCATCAACCTGTTTCCCAAGCGCCTGGACCGCATTCACTTGTCGGACCGGGTCAACGAACACCACGTGATTGCCGACCGCACCCGGCCGATGGATTTCGAAGTGCATTCGCTGACCGGGCTGACCGGCCACGGCACCGGGCCGGAGCAACCGTTCCTGCCGTTTTATGCCGTGCGCGATCCGTCCCGCTATGGTCGCGACAAGGCCTATTACACCGTACGGCGCGAACCCCGCGTGCTGTCCAGCGACCAGCGCCGCAACGGCCCGCGCTCGACCTACGTCGGCAGCGAGACCTTCGTCAGCCTGGTGGACAGCCAGCAAGCGCCCTACCGCCACGACTTGCGCCAACTGGGCGTGACCGCGCTGTGTACCAATCGCGACCTGCCGCTGTTCATGAGCGTGGGCAACGGCAAGACCGACTTCACCCTGGCCGACAGTGCCCCGGTGGGCGCGGTACGCTGCGTCGCCGGGCCGAGTCGGCCGCGGGCCAGCCACGCCCACGACGCCAAGGCCTGGCGGTTGATCAGCCAGTTGTCGCTGAACTACCTGTCGTTGAGCGAACAAGGCCAAGGCGCCGCCGCCCTGCGCGAACTGCTGCGCCTGTACGGCGACAGCAACGACGCGGCGCTGCAATTGCAGATCGAAGGCCTGCGCGAAGTCAGCAGCAAGCCCTGCACCCGGCGCCTGCCGATGCCCGGCCCGATCGTCTTCGGGCGTGGCCTGGAGATCACCCTGGAATTCGACGAAAACGCGTTTCGCGGCACCGGGGTGTTCCTGCTCGGCGCGGTGTTGGAACGCTTCCTGGCACGCTACGTGTCGATCAACAGTTTTACCGAGACGGTGATCCGTACCACCGAACGCGGCGAGATCATGCGATGGAAAGCCAAGCCCGGACGTCGTCCGACCCTGTGAGTACCCTGGAAGCGATGCACCAGGAACCCTGGGAATACGACTTCTTCCAGGCGTTGCGGCGCATCGAATGCGAGACCCCCGAACTGCCGCGCCTGGGCCATTCCCTGCGCCTGGCCGATGACCCGTTGCGCCTGGGGCAACAGGCCGAGTGCACCTTCGCCCCCGCGACCCTGGCCTCGGTGCAACCGGGCGTGGACGGCGCGCCCGCGCGCCTGGAGCAGTTCTTCTTCGGCCTCGGCGGCCCCAACGGCCCGATGCCGCTGCACATCACCGAGTACGTGCGCGAACGCCAGCGCAACAATGGCGACAGCACCAGCAAGCGCTTCCTCGACGTGTTCCACCATCGCCTGCTCAGCCTGTTCTATCGGGCCTGGGCCGAAGCGCGGCCAACGGTCAGCCATGATCGCCCGGACGATGACTATTGGTCGGCGCGCCTGGCGGCACTCAGTGGCCGGGGGATGCCGAGCCTGCTCAACCAGGGGCTGATCCCCGACACGGCGAAGCTGCACTACAGCGGCCACCTCTCGGCACAAACCCGCTACCCGGACGGTTTGAAGGCGATCCTCAGCGAGTACTTCGGCCTGCCGGTGGAAATCGAAGAATACGTCGGCCAATGGCTGGAGCTGCCGGAACGCAGCCGCGTCGGTGTCAACGCTCAACTGGGCGTGGACTTCTGCCTGGGCCGGTTCGTCTGGGATCGCCAGCACAAATTCCGCATTCGCCTGGGGCCGCTCAAGCTCGTCGACTACATGGGCATGCTGCCCGGCAGCCAACCGTTCAACGAGCTGGTGGCCTGGGTCGCCGAATACCTGGGCCACGAGCTGGACTGGGACCTGAACCTGGTCCTGGAACAACCCGAAGTGCCCGCACTACAACTCAATGGCCGTTTCCGCCTGGGCTTCAACACCTGGCTGGGACGTCCTGAAAAAGATGCCAACGATCTAATACTGGCCCGGCATTACGCCGAACAGGCCAACACCTCACAGACCTCAAGGAGCCATGAGCATGGGTGAAATCAGTCGCGCCGCGTTGTTCGGCAAACTCAACAGCGTGGCCTACAAAGCCATCGAAGCCGCCACCGTGTTCTGCAAGTTGCGCGGTAACCCTTATGTGGAACTGGCCCACTGGTTTCATCAGTTGCTGCAATTGCAGGACTCGGACCTGCACCGCATCATCCGCCAGTTCAACATCGAGCCGGCGCGCCTGGCCCGCGACCTGACCGAAGCCCTGGACCGTTTGCCACGGGGTTCGACGTCGATCACCGACCTGTCCTCCCATGTCGAAGAAGCCGTGGAACGCGGCTGGGTCTACGGCAGCCTGATGTTCGGCGAAAGCCAGGTGCGCACCGGTTACCTGGTGCTGGGTATCCTCAAGACGCCGAGCCTGCGCCACGCACTGCTGGGCCTGTCGTCGGAGTTCGACAAGGTCAAGGTCGAAGCCCTGAGCGAACGCTTTGACGAATACGTCGGCGACTCGCCGGAAAACGCCCTGACCGCCAGCGACGGTTTCAACGCCGGCGCCGTGCCGGGTGAAGCCAGCGGCGCCATGGCCCCCGCCGCCATGGGCAAGCAGGAAGCGCTCAAGCGCTTTACTGTCGACCTCACCGAGCAGGCCCGCAGCGGCAAGCTCGACCCCATCGTCGGCCGTGACGAAGAGATCCGCCAACTGGTGGACATCCTCATGCGCCGCCGGCAGAACAACCCGATCCTCACCGGTGAAGCCGGCGTGGGCAAGACGGCCGTGGTCGAAGGCTTCGCCCTGCGCATCGTCGCCGGCGACGTGCCGCCGTCCCTCAAGGACGTGGAATTGCGCAGCCTCGACGTTGGCCTGTTGCAGGCCGGCGCGAGCATGAAAGGTGAATTCGAACAGCGCCTGCGCCAAGTCATCGAAGACGTCCAGGCCTCGCCAAAACCGATCATCCTGTTCATCGACGAAGCCCACACCCTGGTGGGTGCGGGTGGTGCCGCCGGCACCGGTGACGCGGCCAACCTGCTCAAGCCGGCCCTGGCTCGCGGCACCTTGCGCACCGTGGCCGCGACGACCTGGGCCGAGTACAAGAAGCACATCGAAAAAGACCCGGCCCTGACCCGTCGCTTCCAAGTGGTGCAAGTGGCCGAGCCGTCGGAAGACAAAGCCCTGCTGATGATGCGCGGCGTGGCCTCGACCATGGAAAAACACCATCAGGTGCAGATCCTTGACGAAGCCCTGGAAGCCTCGGTCAAGCTGTCCCACCGCTACATTCCCGCGCGCCAGTTGCCGGACAAATCCGTGAGCCTGCTGGACACCGCCTGCGCCCGCGTCGCCATCAGCCTGCACGCCGTGCCGGCCGAAGTGGACGACAGTCGCCGGCGCATCGAAGCGCTGGAAACCGAACTGCAGATCATCGCCCGCGAGCATGCGATTGGCGTGGCCATCGGCAGCCGCCAGACCCACAGCGAAAGCCTGCTGAGTGCCGAGCGCGAGCGTTTGGCCGAGCTGGAAAGCCGCTGGGCCGAAGAGAAAACCCTGGTGGACGAATTGCTGGAAACCCGCGCCACCCTGCGCGAACGCGTTGGCGTGGTGGACAGCGAAGACAACAGCGAAGCTTCTGACAACGAAAGTCATGAACTGCGCGAGAAACTGGTGGACCTGCAACAGCGCCTGACGGCCCTGCAAGGTGAAAACCCGCTGATCCTGCCGACCGTGGATTACCAGGCCGTGGCCTCGGTGGTTGCCGACTGGACCGGTATCCCGGTGGGGCGCATGGCCCGCAACGAACTGGAAACCGTGCTCAACCTCGACCAGCACCTGAAGAAACGCATCATCGGCCAGGACCACGCCTTGCAGATGATCGCCAAGCGCATCCAGACCTCCCGCGCCGGCCTCGACAACCCGAGCAAACCGATCGGCGTGTTCATGCTCGCCGGCACCTCCGGCGTGGGCAAGACCGAAACCGCCCTGGCCCTGGCCGAAGCCATGTACGGCGGCGAGCAGAACGTCATCACCATCAACATGAGCGAGTTCCAGGAAGCCCACACCGTGTCCACCCTCAAGGGCGCGCCACCGGGCTACATCGGCTACGGCGAAGGCGGCGTGCTGACCGAAGCCGTGCGGCGCAAACCGTACAGCGTGGTGCTGCTGGACGAAGTGGAAAAAGCCCACCCGGACGTGCACGAGATCTTCTTCCAGGTGTTCGACAAAGGCGTGATGGAGGACGGCGAAGGCCGGGTGATCGACTTCAAGAACACCTTGATCCTGCTGACCACCAACGCCGGCACCGAGTTGATCGCACAGGTCTGCAAGGACCCGCAGAACGTCCCAGAGCCGGAAGAAATCGCCAAGGCCCTGCGCCAGCCGCTGCTGGAGATTTTCCCGCCGGCCTTGCTCGGCCGCCTGGTGACGATTCCCTACTACCCGCTCAGCGACGAGATGCTCAAGGCCATCACCCGCCTGCAACTCAACCGCATCAAGAAGCGCGTGGAGAGCACCCACAAAGTCGCCTTCGACTACGACGACGCGGTGATCGACCTGATCGTCTCGCGTTGCACCGAAACCGAAAGCGGCGGGCGCATGATCGACACCATCCTGACCAACAGCCTGCTGCCGGACATGAGCCGCGAGTTCCTCACCCGCATGCTTGAAGGCAAGGCGATGGCGGGCGTGCGGATCAGCGCGGTGGACAACGAACTGAAGTACGATTTCAGCGACGCGGCCTGACTGTCAGGAACACTGTAAAACCCTGTGGGAGCGAGCCTGCTCGCGATAGCGCAGTCACATTCAACGTCCATGTTGACTGACACGCCGCCATCGCGAGCAAGCTCGCTCCCACAGTTGTTCCGGTGTCGTCAGGCAATCAGCGGGCAACCATTATCACGATGAGATAACCGATGTTATTCAACCAAGCCACCCGCCTGGCCAAGATCACCAGCCCCCTCGGACCTGAGGTACTGCTGCTCAAGGACATGGGCGGCGGCGAAGAGCTGGGGCGGCTGTTCAACTATGAGTTGCAGCTGCACTCGCTGGACAACGCCATCGACCTCAACCAACTGCTCGGCAAGCCGATGTGCGTCAGCCTGCAATTGGATGGCGGCGGCGAACGGCATTTCCACGGCATCGTCGCCCGTTGCAGCCAGAATGTCGACCAGGGTCAGTTCGCCAGTTACCAAGTCACCTTGCGACCATGGCTGTGGCTGCTGACCCGCACTTCCGATTGCCGGATTTTCCAGAACCTGACCATCCCGCAGATCATCAAGCAGGTGTTCCGCGACCTGGGCTTTTCCGATTTCGAAGATGCCTTGAGTCATCCCTATCGCGAGTGGGAATACTGCGTGCAGTACCGCGAGACGAGTTTCGACTTCGTCAGTCGCCTGATGGAACAGGAAGGCATCTACTACTTTTTCCGTCATGAGCAGGGTCGCCATGTGCTGGTGATGGCCGACGCCTATGGCGCCCACACCCGTGCGCCCGGCTATGCATCGGTGCCCTACTTTCCCAAAAACGAGCAGCAGCGCGAGCGCGATCATATTCACGATTGGCACCTGGCCCAGGAAGTCCAGCCGGGTTCGCTGGAGCTCAACGATTACGATTTCCAGCGCCCGAGTGCGCACATTGATGTGCGTGCGGCCATGCCCCGTCCGCATACCGCTGGCGATTATCCGCTCTACGACTATCCCGGCACCTATGTACAAAGTTCGGACGGCGAACACTACGCCCGCACCCGCATCGAAGCCTTGCAGACCTTGCATGAGCAGGTCGAGCTGGCGGGTAATGCCCGGGGCCTGGGCTCGGGGCATCTGTTCAGCCTCACAGGCTTCAGCCGCCAGGACCAGAACCGTGAATACCTGATCGTCGGCGCGCGTTACTACCTGTCCCAGGAAAGCGGCGAGAGCGGCGTCGGCGCGCCTTCGGCACAGTTCGAAAGCAGCCTGACCTGCATCGACGCCCAGCAAAGCTTTCGTCCGATGGCGATCACCCACCGGCCCATCGTCAAGGGCCCGCAGACAGCATTGGTGGTCGGCCCCAAGGGCGAGGAAATCTGGACCGATCAGTTCGGCCGGGTGAAGGTGCATTTCTACTGGGACCGTCACGACCAATCCAACGAAAACAGCTCGTGCTGGATCCGTGTTTCGCAAGCCTGGGCTGGGAAGAATTGGGGCTCGGTGCAGATCCCGCGCATCGGCCAGGAAGTGATTGTCGGCTTCCTCGAAGGTGACCCGGATCGGCCGATCATCACCGGTCGGGTGTATAACGCCGAACAAACCGTTCCTTATGCGTTGCCCGCCAATGCCACGCAGAGCGGCACCAAAAGCCGTTCGAGCAAGGGCGGTACGCCGGCGAACTTCAATGAAATCCGCATGGAAGACAAAAAAGGCGCGGAGCAGTTGTACATCCACGCCGAGCGCAACCAGGACATCGTGGTCGAGGTGGATGAGAGCCATTCGGTGGGCCACGACCGCAACAAAAGCATCGGTCACAACGAAACCGTACGGATTGGCCAAGACCGGCTGCGGGCGGTGCAGCGCAACGATGCCCTGTTTGTCGGCGGCACCAAGAGCGACAGCATCAGCACCCAATACCTCGTGGAAGCGGGCTCGCAGATTCGATTGGTATGTGGCAAAAGCGTGCTGGAGTTCAATGCCAGTGGCGAGATCAATATCTCGGGCACCGCGTTCAACATCTACGCCAGTGGCAATGGCAACATCGACACCGGCGGCCGTCTGGACCTCAACTCCGGTGGCGCCAGCGAAGTGGATGCCAAGGGCAAGGGCATCAAGGGTGTGATTGATGCGGCGGTGAAGGCGCTGTTCCCGGCGAAGGCCAAGCCCTGAGGTTCACCGTGGCGAGGGAGCTTGCTCCCGCTGGGCTCTGTAGGCGCTGGCGAAGGCTCGGGCCGCGTTCGGACGATTTTTTGATCTTTCGCTTGAGACTCAAGTGTCTGGGGAAAGATCGCAGCCTCGTTGCACTCGACAGCTCCTACAGCGCAACCCGACGCAACCCAGCGAGAGCAATATCACTCGTTCGTAAGTCGGTATTGACCGGGCTGCGTCCATGCGACTCGCAAGTACTTGCCGCTCAGCAATTGCTCGTCGCGAAGGTATTCGAACACTTCGGACGGGCACCATTCCTTGCCCGCAGAAAAGGCCACGCCTAATGAACGGAGTTCATCGAACACCTTGGCCTTTTGCTTGTTGTCCGCGACCTGCAGAACGTAGATATCTTTCTCTGCCGCATTCGAAAAACCAATGGTCCGCAAAGGCGAATCCAAGGCGTGATCGATGACTTGAACACGAATCACGTCACCGTCCGCTTTTTCCACGTACGCCTTCAACACATCATTAATCACTGACAAATACCTCGGTTAAAGTGGTAATACCGTCCGCATCCTTGGTTGGAATCGATTCGACAACCATTTCTGGAGCTCCACCTGGCAAGTGTTTGCCTGGTCCCAGGAAATATTGGTTCCCCTCCATCGGACTTCTGGGCATGCGCCCCACGACATCATCGACCTGCCTGATCTTGAATCCGCCTTTAAGCGCATCTTTTTCCAAACCAAAGGCGCGCTCCAGTTCTGCAGCTTTTTTACCACTGATGGTGATCTTGGAACGACCCGAAAAATTCCCGATAACGTCGGTGATGCCTTTTTTGTCAGAAACAAAAGTACCGGCCCGGCCAATCGTAGGGTATGTATCCCATGCCGTCGGGCTAATGTTGAATCCTCGATTGTCCTTGAGCATCTGCTCCTGTCGCTGACGAGCCAGGATCGTTCGCTCGGCCGCCGTCATGGGCTTACGTGCCAGCTTCGGACCAGCACCGAGCAGGGCCATGCCTGCCACGCCTTGGAACAAGTCCCGATAGCCGGGGCCGAGACGGTCGCCCAAATCACCTAGCAGCTCCATGCCGACATACAACGCACCACCGACGGCGAGGGCGCCGAAGAAAGCGGCAGCGCCGGCAAAAGCCGCGAGCAACAAGGCTCCGCCCGCCGCCGCCAACCCCAACACTTCCAACCCGGAATGCATCCACCCTTCAAGATCCAGCACAAACGCCACCGACACCGTCGGCCCGCCGATGAACGTATTCGGGCTGCCACTCTTGATGTGGGCACCGCAGACCATTTTGCTGTGCAGGCGCGCCGCCGGCTTGCCGTTGATGAACACCGTGGCGCTGCCTTCGGCGATCAGCACCGGAAAGGGCCAGATCGGATGGTTCATCGGCAGCCCGGTGCAGGACGACGAAACGTCTTCGCCCGCCCGCATGGCATTGCGGTCGTTGATGTAGACGTTGAAGCTGCCCATGATCAACGCCCCCGTGGTGGGTTCGGGCAGGTTGAAGATGGTGGAGAGGCCCTTGACGATCTGGAACATCGACAAGCCGCCGGCGGCGATCGAGCCGGCCATGATCGCCAGGGCCACGCCGCCGGTGGCGACCGTCGCGGCAACGACCGCCGCGCCGATCAAGGCGCCGGCCACGGCGCCGGCGACCATTGCGGCCAACCCGAACCCGTGGGCGATTTCATCTCCCAGACGTGCTGCTGCCTGTGCATCCATTGCGCGCAACTACCTTACTGATGTGACTGAGTGCTCAGTGGGTCGTATCGATGCTCAAGCAGTCGGAGGTTGTGGCTTGAACGAATGCATCGCCAGCTTCCAGGCCGGCTCGTGATAGGGGAAGTCGTTCGGTGTGGTGGTCAAGGTGGTGATCAGCACCGCCGGCTTACGCTCGATGAACACTTGGCGCAGCATCAGGTCGCGTCCCTCGCGTTGCCAGGTGTAGTCGAGCAACGTGGTGGTGAGCCCCTGCAGCACGGTGTCCCAGCGCTGGACCAGCTTGAAGCCCGGCAATTGCTGCTCCGCGCTCTTGAGCTGGCGATCCACGTACTCGGCAAAAGGCGCATCGCCCTGGCTGGCGTCGCGGCTGATTACAAAACTGGCTTCTTTGGCAGGACCGACCGCCGGCAACTTGAAAATATTGATGCTCTGGTCCTGCCAGGCATCGGGGATGTCGAGATCGGCTTCTTGAATGCGGTAGGAGGTCACAGTAATCGCTTTCCATGGACGTGAGGTGACGCGCGAAGTAGCAGATATTCAAGTAATGCCTGGCAACAATCAAGAA
The DNA here is from genome assembly GCF_023516725.1 of Pseudomonas sp. T1.Ur. NCBI lineage: Bacteria > Pseudomonadati > Pseudomonadota > Gammaproteobacteria > Pseudomonadales > Pseudomonadaceae > Pseudomonas > Pseudomonas sp. T1.Ur. The sequence goes on along the minus strand of NZ_JAMGSN010000001.1, from coordinate 5,766,894 downwards.
CCGGGTTCCTCTGCCTCACGTAAGGCACTACATTATGCGATCAGCGTCACTACTCTAGCGATCAAGCGCCCCGTAGGAGCTGCCGAAGGCTGCGATCTTTTGATCTTTCGCTTTAGACTCAAGGGTCTGGGCAAAGATCGCAGCCTCGCGTTGCTCGACAGCTCCTACGAGGATGCAAGGCATCAACAAGGGATAATTGATGTTATTCAACCAAGCCTCCCGCCTGGCCAAGATCACCAGCCCCCTGGGACCCGAGGTGCTGTTGCTCAAGGACATGGGCGGCGGCGAAGAGCTGGGCCGGTTGTTCAACTATGAGTTGCAACTGCACTCGCTGGACAACGCCATCGACCTCAACCAGGTGCTCGGTAAACCGATGTGCGTGAGCCTGCAACTCGATGGCGGTGGCGAGCGCTATTTCCACGGCATCGTGTCGCGCTTCAGCCAGAACGTCGACCAGGGCCAGTTCGCCAGTTATCAAGCCACCTTGCGCCCGTGGCTGTGGCTGCTGACCCGCACCTCCGACTGCCGGATTTTCCAGAACCTGACCATCCCGCAGATCATCAAGCAGGTGTTCCGCGACCTGGGCTTTTCCGATTTCGAAGACGCCCTCAGCCGGCCCTATCGCGAGTGGGAATACTGCGTCCAGTATCGCGAGACCAGCTTCGACTTCGTCAGCCGGCTGATGGAACAGGAAGGCATCTATTACTTCTTCCGCCATGAGCAGGGCCGCCATGTGCTGGTGCTGGCCGACGCCTACGGCGCCCACACCACCGCGCCCGGCTACGGATCGGTGCCTTACTATCCGAAGAACGAGCAGCAGCGCGAGCGCGATCATATTCACGATTGGCACCTGGCCCAGGAAGTCCAACCCGGCTCGCTGGAGCTCAACGACTACGACTTCCAACGGCCCAGCGCGCGCATCGACGTGCGCTCGGCCATGCCCCGACCGCACGCCGCTGGCGACTATCCGCTGTTCGATTACCCGGGCACCTACGTGCAGAGCGAAGACGGCGAACATTACGCCCGCACCCGCATCGAAGCCTTGCAGACCTTGCACGAGCAGGTCGAGCTGGCGGGTAACGCCCGGGGCCTGGGCTCGGGGCATCTGTTCAGCCTCACCGGCTTCAGCCGCCAGGACCAGAACCGCGAATACCTGATCGTCGGCGCGCGCTACTACTTGTCCCAGGAAAGCGGTGAATCCGGTGTCGGCGCGCCGTCGGCCCAGTTCGAAAGCAGCCTGACCTGCATCGACGCCCAGCAAAGCTTTCGCCCGATGGCGATCACTCACCGGCCCATCGTCAAGGGCCCGCAGACAGCATTGGTGGTCGGCCCGAAGGGCGAGGAAATCTGGACCGATCAGTTCGGCCGGGTGAAGGTGCACTTTTATTGGGACCGTCACGACCAGTCCAACGAGAACAGTTCGTGCTGGATTCGCGTGTCGCAATCCTGGGCCGGCAAGAATTGGGGCTCGATGCAGATCCCGCGCATCGGCCAGGAAGTCATCGTCAGCTTCCTGGAGGGGGATCCGGACCGGCCGATCATCACCGGTCGGGTCTACAACGCCGAACAGACCGTGCCCTACGATCTGCCCGAGAACGCCACCCAGAGCGGCATGAAGAGCCGTTCGAGCAAAGGCGGCACGCCGGCGAACTTCAACGAAATACGCATGGAAGACAAGAAAGGCGCCGAGCAGCTTTACATCCATGCCGAGCGCAACCAGGACATCGTGGTCGAGGTGGATGAAAGCCATTCGGTGGGCCACGACCGCAACAAGAGCATCGGCCACGACGAAACGGTGACCATCGGCAACAACCGCCTGCGCATCGTCAAGCAGGAAGACATCCTCTCGGTGGGCCAGCGCAAGACCGACAGCATCAGCCAGAGCTACGTCATCGAAGTGGGCGAGAACCTGCGTCTTGTCTGTGGCGAGAGCATCCTGGAGCTCAACGCCAGCGGCCAGATCAACCTGACCGGCGTGCAAATCAGCTTCTATGCCAGCGGCGATGCCGAGTTCAACACCGGCGGCGTGCTGCACCTGAACAATGGCGGCGGCCCCGGCGCCACGCCGGACGGCCAAGGCGTCAAGGCCAGCATCGACGCCAACGTCGCCGCCGCGTTCCCGGCGCCCAAGGGCTAACTTCGAGAATCCAGCACCATGACTTACCGCCTCAACGAATTCCAGCTCCAACTGCCGCCCAGCGAGTTGCTCGACGCCTCGATCAACATCCTCAAGTTTCCCGGACTGGGCACGTCCCTGATCGTCAGCCGCAGCCTGCTGGCCGAGGCTGAAACCCTGCAAAGCAACCTCGACGACCAGCTCAAGCGCCTGGAAAAACAAGTCCAGGACCTGCGCTGTCAACCGGGCGCAACGCTGCGCGTAGGCGCGAACCAGGAAGTCGAAGCCATCGAATTGCGCAGCCAGTTCAACAAGGGCAACGAAAAGGTCTTCCAGTACCAGTTGGCGCTGGTATTGCCAGGCACGCGCAAGATGCTTGCCTTGAGTTATGTGAAGGCCGAGAAGCTGGGCGATGCCGAAGCGGCGCATTGGGCGATGATCAAGGGGTCGTTGATGTTTGACGGCCAGGCTTGACCTACAACCAACCGCATCAACGATGATGCCCATGGCGAGGGAGCTTGCTCCCGCTGGGTCTGTAGGAGCTGCGTAGGAGCTGCGTAGGAGCTGCCGAGCAAAGCGAGGCTGCGATCTTTTCACGGCCAATTGAGTCTTAAGCGAAAGATCAAAAGATCAAAAGATCGCAGGCTTCGCCAGCTCCTACAGAGCCGAGCGGGAGCAAGCTCCCTCGCCACGGGCTGTCGGGTGGATCCGAGGGTGTGTTCGTTAACCTTCCACCAAACCACACATGCTTGCGCCTTTGCCTACAACTACGCCAGAGTCCGCCGGCTTGTTCCGCCACCCGCGCGTTGAATAACGTCGATCCCCGCTAGCCGCCACACCGCAAGCCTCTGTGGCGAGGGAGCTTGCTCCCGCTGGGTCTGTAGGAGCTGCGTAGGAGCTGCCGAGCAAAGCGAGGCTGCGATCTTTTCACTGCCAATTGATTCTGAAGCGAAAGATCAAAGATCAAAGATCAAAAGATCAAAAGATCGCAGGCTTCGCCAGCTCCTACAGGGGCCGAGCGGGAGCAAGCTCCCTCGCCGGGGTCTCGGGTTGGCTTAACGAATGGTTGCTATCCAGCGGCCACAAAAAAAGGCATGCCGATCACCATCGGTATGCCTTTTTTGTTGCCGCTTCCTTCCCTCGACCGAGGTACTCGCCGCAATTATGGGTTGACGCTGTCCTTCAAGGATTTGCCCGGCTTGAACGCAACGGTGTTGCTGGCCTTGATTTTCACCGGCTCGCCGGTTTGTGGGTTCTTGCCGGTGCGGGCGCCGCGGTGGCGTTGCAGGAAGGTGCCGAAGCCGACCAGGGTGACGCTGTCCTTGCGGTGCAGGGCGCCGGTGATTTCTTCGAGGACGGCGTTGAGGACGCGGTTGGCTTGTTCTTTGGTGAGGTCCGCTTTTTCCGCGATGGCGGCGGCGAGTTCTGGTTTACGCATGAATGAAGCCCCTTTGACGGTTTTTTTGTTGTTATGTCCGTGCTGTTCTCTTCGGAACAACCCCTAAGGCGCCGCAGGCTCTACTCTGCGGCAGACGGGAGTGAGGATGGCACGGGGCCGCAACCGGCGCCAGTGGCCGGCGGGCGTTTGTGGCCTCAAAAGCAGGGTATTTACGACAGAACGACCGGCATTTACGCCAGCAGCGCCGGAAGCTGCTTGTTCAGCGCCAGTTTCTCCATCACCGCCGCGCCGGTCAGCGCGTAACCCAGCAGGTTGCCTTGGGCGTCGCGGCACAGGGCCTTGATATCGGCGCCCTGCCCTTCGACGCTCCACACGCCTTCGGTGCCCCGTTGCGGTGGCGAAACCACCAGTGGGCACACCGGCGTCTTGACGGTGATCGGCATGGCGCCGTAGCTGACGGCGGTCGGGTTGCCGGCCAAGGTTTGGGCCAGGGCCCGGGCGCAGCTCATCAGCGGCATGACATAGAGCAGATTCAAGCCATCGACCTCGGCGCAATCGCCCAGGGCGTAGATATTGGCGTGGGAAGTCTTCAGGTGGCGGTCGACTACCACGCCACGATTGACCACAAGGCCAGCCGCGGCGGCCAGGTCAATGCGCGGGCGCAGGCCGATGGCCGAGACCACCAGGTCGCAGGCAATCACTTGGCCGTCCGACAGGTGCGCTTCCAAGCCGTCAGCCACCCGTTGCAGGCGATTGAGTACCGGGCCGAGGTGGAAACGTGCGCCGAGGCTTTCCAGCCCGGCCTGTACCGCGGCGGCGGCAGCCGGGTGCAGCAGCGTCGGCATGACCTGCTCGCACGGGGCCACCAATTGGACTTCGTAGCCGCCGAGGATCAGGTCGTTGGCAAATTCGCAGCCGATCAGGCCGGCGCCGAGCAGCAACACCCGGCGCTTGCCCGCGGCGGCGGCCCGGAAGCGCGCGTAGTCTTCAAGATCGTTGATGGGGAAGATCAGGTCCGCCCCGTCGCCCTGCACCGGCACGCGCACGGTTTCAGCGCCCCAGGCCAGGATCAGGTCGCGATAGCTCACCGCCTCTTCGCCGATCCACAGGCGCTTGTGGCCCGGGTCGATGCCGCTGATGCGCGTGTGGGTGCGCACCTCGGCGTTCAGTTGCTCGGCCATGGCGCCGGGTTCGGCCATGCTCAGGCCATCGGCGTCCTTGTTCTTGCCAAAGCCCGTGGAGAGCATCGGCTTGGAGTAGGAGCGGCCATCGTCCGCGGTAATCAGCAGCAACGGGGTTTCGCTGTCGAGCTTGCGAAATTCCCGGGCCAGGTTGTAACCGGCCAGGCCCGTACCGACGATAACGACAGGTGCGCTCATGTTGCTCTCCATATAGGGGAAATAATCAGCCGATTGCGATCATTTCAAAATCCATTTTGCCGACGCCGCAATCCGGGCACAGCCAGTCCTGCGGTACATCTTCCCAACGGGTGCCGGGCTCGATGCCATCGTCTGGCCAACCCAGGGCTTCGTCATAGATCAGGCCGCAGACGATACATTGCCACTTCTTCATTCCAATACTTCCTCAAGATGTCAGGCCTTGGCCGGTATTTTCCGGCTCAGGGCGGTTTTGTACTGATCGATCGCGACAGATGCAAGCAGGATCGGCGCGACAGCCTTCGGCTCGGTCAAAATCGCCGACCGGCATGGTAAGCTCGCGACCTCATTTGCTGCCACTCAAGACCCCAGTGCCGCCGACAAATTCGATATTTCCTACACTTCAATGGCTGCCCCAACACCTGCTGTCGCCCCGCCCGGATGCGTGCGTCATGGATTGGCTGTTTGACGAAGGCTCCCTGACCCGGCGCCTGACAGGCCTGTCGAACGATCACTTCAGCGTGACGCCGCTGTTCGAAGGCTGGCAGCCGTTGCGCACCGACGAATGTGCCGCGCTGGACCTCGCCGAGGGCAGCGAGGGTTGGGTGCGCGAAGTGTACTTGCGCGGCCACGGTGAGCCATGGGTGTTTGCCCGCAGCGTGGCGGCACGCAGTGCGTTGCAAGGCGACGGCTTGCAGATGGACGAACTGGGCAGCCGCTCCCTGGGCGAGCTGCTGTTTTGCGACCAGGCGTTCCAGCGCCGGGCGATCGAGGTCTGCCATTACCCGAGCGAATGGCTGCCGCCACAGGTTCGCGCCCACGCGCTGTGGGGCCGTCGTTCGCGTTTCGATCGCGGCGCATTGAGCGTGCTGGTGGCAGAGGTGTTCCTGCCAAGCCTGTGGACGGTCGCCCGCGCCTATCCGGAGAATTGCTGATGTACACGCAACTGCTCAAATCCTTGAACCGCCTCAATCCGCGGGCCTGGGACTTCGTGCAACTGACGCGCATGGACAAGCCCATCGGTATCTACCTGCTGCTGTGGCCAACGCTGTGGGCGTTGTGGGTTGCCGGCGAAGGCTCGCCGTCCCTGGCCAACGTCGTGATTTTCGTCCTTGGCGTGGTGCTGACCCGTGCCGGCGGTTGCGTGATCAACGACTGGGCCGACCGCAAGGTCGACGGTCACGTCAAACGCACCGAGCAACGGCCCTTGGTCAGCGGCAAGATCAGCTCGAAAGAGGCGCTGGTGTTCTTCGCGGTGCTGATGAGCGTGAGTTTCCTGCTGGTGCTGTGCACCAACGCGCCGACGATCCTGCTGTCCCTCGGCGGCCTGGCGCTGGCGTGCAGTTACCCGTTCATGAAGCGCTATACGTATTACCCACAGGTGGTGCTGGGCGCGGCGTTTTCCTGGGGCATGCCGATGGCGTTCACCGCCGAAACCGGTCATCTGCCGGCGGCTGCGTGGCTGCTGTACATTGCCAACCTGCTGTGGACGGTGGGCTACGACACCTACTACGCGATGACCGACCGGGACGATGACCTGAAGATCGGCGTGAAATCCACGGCGATTTTATTTGGCGATGCCGACCGGGTGATCATCCTGACCCTGCAGGGCCTGGCCTTGGGTTGCCTGTTGCTGGCTGGCGCGCAGTTCAAACTGGGTGGCTGGTTCCACCTGGGGCTGGTGGCCGCTGCGGCGTGTTTCGCCTGGGAGTTCTGGTACACCCGTGGCAAGGACCGGATGCGTTGCTTCAAGGCGTTCCTGCACAACCACTGGGCCGGGTTGGCGATTTTCGTGGGGGTTGTGTTGGATTACGGGTTGCGCTGAATCAAGCTCGGCGCACGTTGACCCCGTGGCGAGGGCGCTTGCTCCCGCCGGGCCTGTAGGCGCTGTGTAGGAGCTGTGTAGGAGCTGTGTAGGAGCTGCCGAGCGAAGCGAGGCTGCGATCTTTTCACTACTCATCGAAGCTTGAGCAAAAGATCAAAAGATCAAAAGATCAAAAGATCGCAGGCTTCGCCAGCGCCTACAAAGCCGAGCGGGAGCAAGCTCCCTCGCCACGAAAAGCAGTCCGGCCGGTCAATCGGGCTTGGCAACTTTCCAGGCACCGTCCATCAAGCCATCGCCCGTCTTGTCTCCAGCGTCTTTGTCCTTCACAAAGGTGTACAACGGCTTGCCGTCGTAAGCCCATTGTTTTTTACCGTCGTCACGCTTGATCACAGTCCATTCGCCCATGGATTTGTCATCGTCCTTCGCCATGAGCGGCGGCCAATTAGACGCACACTTGTCGTTGCACATCGACTTGCCGGCGGAGTCCTTGGCGAAGGTGTAAAGGGTCATGCCCTTGTGGTCGGTGAACATACCGTCCTTCTCCATCGCAGGATCGGCAGCCATCGCAAATCCAGGCAGGGCCAGGGCAGCAGATATCAGCAGGGTTTTCAAAGAAACAGTCATGCGCGTCATAGGAAACCTTCCTTTGTAGTTGTCAGGATTCGGACTGAAAAGCGTAGTCCAGGATCCCCTTTGCTGCCTCGCACGGAAATTTCTGTCACACGACTGCAATAATTCCGTTATCTAATGCGGCGCAAGACAGTTAAATGACAAGAGGATTACCCCATGGTTGGCAGGAGCATTCTGATCGTCGACGACGAGGCGCCCATCCGCGAGATGATCGCCGTTGCGTTGGAGATGGCCGGCTATGACTGCATGGAAGCAGAGAACTCCCAACAGGCCCACGCCATCATCGTCGACCGCAAGCCAGACCTGATCCTGCTGGACTGGATGCTGCCCGGCACGTCCGGCATCGAGCTGGCGCGGCGTCTCAAGCGCGATGAGCTGACCGGTGATATCCCGATCATCATGCTCACCGCCAAGGGCGAAGAGGACAACAAGATCCAGGGCCTGGAAGTCGGCGCCGACGACTACATCACCAAGCCGTTTTCCCCACGAGAACTGGTGGCGCGCCTGAAGGCCGTGCTGCGTCGGGCCGGGCCGACCGATGGCGAAGCGCCCATCGAAGTCGGCGGCCTGCTGCTCGACCCGATCAGCCACCGCGTGACCATCGACGGCAAGCCTGCCGAGATGGGCCCGACCGAATACCGCCTGCTGCAATTTTTCATGACCCACCAGGAGCGCGCCTACACCCGCGGGCAGTTGCTGGACCAGGTCTGGGGCGGCAACGTCTACGTCGAGGAGCGCACCGTGGACGTGCACATCCGACGCCTGCGCAAAGCCCTCGGCGATGCCTACGAGAATCTGGTACAAACCGTGCGCGGCACCGGTTATCGTTTTTCAACAAAGGCTTGAGAGCAGCTGCAAGCTTTCAGCTACAAGCGGCAAGTCAAAGCCGCGTAGCGTTAGCTTGCCGCTTGTAGCTTGGAGCTGCTTTTCTCCCAAGGATTTTCCGTGAATCAAAACTGGCATGGCACCCTGATTCGCCACATGTTGTTGCTGGTTACCGGTTGCCTGTTGATCGGCCTGATCACCGGGTATTACGGCTGGAGCCTGGCCGCGGGCCTGGCGCTCTACTTGGCCTGGACCCTCAAGCAGTTGCTGCGCCTGCACGAGTGGCTGCGCCTGCACCAACCCGACGAAGCCCCGCCCGACGGCTATGGCCTGTGGGGCGAGGTGTTCGACAGCATCTATCACCTGCAACGGCGCGACCAGCGCGTCCGGGGCCGCCTGCAAGCGGTGATCGACCGCGTCCAGGAGTCCACCGCCGCGCTGAAAGACGCGGTGATCATGCTCGACAGCGAAGGCAACCTGGAATGGTGGAACCGCGCCGCCGAAACCCTGCTGGGCCTCAAGACGCCCCAGGACAGCGGCCAACCGGTGACCAACCTGGTGCGCCACCCGCGCTTCAAGGAATATTTCGAGCAGGACAATTATGCCGAACCCCTGGAAATCCCCTCGCCGACCAACGATCGGCTGCGCATCCAGCTCTACATCACGCGCTACGGCAATAACGAGCACCTGATGCTGGTGCGGGACGTGACGCGCATCCATCAGTTGGAACAGATGCGCAAGGATTTCATCGCCAACGTATCCCATGAACTGCGCACGCCGCTGACGGTGATCTGTGGTTACCTGGAAACCCTGCTCGACAACGTCGAGGAGGTGAACCCGCGCTGGAGCCGGGCCTTGCAGCAGATGCACCAGCAGAGCGGACGCATGCAGACCCTGCTCAACGACCTGCTGTTGCTGGCCAAGCTGGAAGCCACCGACTACCCCTCGGACAACCAGCCAGTGCCCATCGAGGAGCTGCTGCAGACCATCGCCGAAGATGCGCAGGAGCTGTCCGGCCCCAAGCAGCAGGCGATCACGCTTGAAGCCGACCCCGCCGTGCAACTCAAGGGCAGCGAGGCGGAACTGCGCAGCGCGTTTTCCAACCTGGTGTTCAACGCGGTCAAGTACACGCCGGAGCAAGGACGGATCCACGTTCGCTGGTGGGGCGATGAGCAAGGCGCGCACCTGAGCGTGCGCGACTCCGGCATCGGCATCGACAGCAAGCATTTGCCGCGCTTGACCGAACGGTTCTACCGGGTCGACTCCAGCCGCAACTCCAACACCGGCGGAACCGGCTTGGGATTGGCCATCGTCAAGCACGTCCTGCTACGCCATCGCGGGCGCATGGAAATCAGCAGCGTGCCCGGCCACGGCAGTACGTTTACCTGCCATTTCGCCCCGGCCCAGGTGGTTCACGGACGGCTCTCAAGCCGCGACGAGTGATGCCGACTGGCCGTCCCCTCTAGGCAATCGACCGGTCAGCCGCTACATTGGCTGACTTGTGCCTGCCTTTTCAGGCGCCGATTTCCAACCCTACGAACATACGGAACCCGCAAAACCCCATCATGGACCCTTCCCCTGGCTTGTCCCTCGTTACGCTCTTCGCCGAATTCGGCATGATTCTCTTTGCTCTGATCCTGGTCCTGCTCAACGGTTTTTTCGTTGCGGCCGAATTCGCCATGGTCAAGCTGCGCTCGACCCGGGTCGAGGCCATCGCCGAGCAGAACGGCTGGCGCGGGCATATCCTGCGCACCGTCCACAGCCAGCTCGACGCCTACCTGTCAGCCTGCCAATTGGGCATCACCCTGGCTTCCCTGGGCCTGGGCTGGGTCGGTGAGCCGGCGTTCGCCCACATCCTCGAACCGTTGCTGGGCGCGGTCGGCGTCCAGTCGCCGGAAGTGATCAAGGGCGTGTCGTTCTTCACCGCGTTCTTCATCATTTCGTACCTGCACATCGTGGTCGGTGAACTGGCGCCCAAATCCTGGGCCATCCGCAAACCCGAGCTGTTGTCGCTGTGGACCGCCGTGCCGCTGTACCTGTTCTACTGGGCCATGTACCCGGCGATCTACCTGCTCAACGCCAGCGCCAACGCCATCTTGCGGATTGCCGGCCAAGGCGAGCCCGGCCCGCATCATGAACACCACTACAGCCGCGAGGAACTGAAGCTGATCCTGCACTCCAGCCGTGGCCAGGACCCGAGCGACCAAGGCATGCGCGTGCTGGCCTCCGCCGTGGAGATGGGCGAGTTGGAAGTGGTGGACTGGGCAAACTCCCGGGAAGACCTGGTGACGCTGGAATTCAACGCGCCGCTCAAGGAAATCCTGGCGATGTTCCGCCGCCACAAGTTCAGCCGTTACCCGGTGTACGACAGCGAGCGACAGGAGTTCGTCGGCCTGCTGCACATCAAGGACCTGCTGCTGGAACTGGCCGCCCTGGATCACATTCCCGAATCGTTCAACCTGGCTGAACTGACCCGGCCGCTGGAGCGCGTGTCGCGGCACATGCCGCTGTCGCAATTGCTGGAGCAGTTCCGCAAGGGCGGCTCGCACTTCGCCTTGGTCGAGGAAGCCGACGGCAACATCATCGGCTACCTGACCATGGAAGACGTGCTGGAAGTGCTGGTGGGCGATATCCAGGACGAACACCGCAAGGCCGAGCGCGGCATCCTGGCCTACCAGCCGGGCAAGCTGCTGGTGCGCGGTGACACGCCGCTGTTCAAGGTGGAGCGCCTGCTGGGGATCGACCTGGATCACATCGAGGCGGAAACCCTGGCCGGGTTGGTCTATGAAACCCTCAAGCGGGTGCCGGAAGAGGAAGAAGTGCTGGAAGTCGAAGGCCTGCGGATCATCATCAAGAAGATGAAAGGGCCGAAGATCATCCTGGCGAAGGTGTTGATGCTCGATTGAGGGTCGACCTGCTTTCCGGCGACACTCTCCTGTGGCGAGGGGATTTATCCCCTCGCCACAAAAAGCCCCTCGAATATCCAGTGCTACTGCTTGCCCAACGCAAAGTTGGGCAGCTCGCCCACCGGCTGGTTGAACTGGTAGGGAATCGACACCAGCCCCAACCCGGTGTTGCGCTGCACCACGAAGTGCAGGTGCGGGCCGGAGCTGTTGCCGGTGTTGCCCGACAGTGCCAACGGCGTACCCACCATGACCCGTTGCCCTTCCCTGACGCTCACCGAGCCCTTCTGCAGGTGCAGATAGACGCCCATGGTCCCGTCATCGTGCAGCACGCGCACGAAGTTGCCCGAAGGATCGGTTCCACGCCCGGTCTGCTCGTTCTCGGTCTTGACCACCACGCCGCGCCGCGCCGCGATGATCGGCGTGCCTTCGGGCATGGCGATGTCCATGGCGTAGCGGTTCTTCGGACCGTAGTGGCTGTATTGACCGTTGGCGCCCTGGCTCAGCCGAAACGGCCCGCCACGCCACGGCAACGGATATTGATAGGCCTGCAACGTGCCTGCCGGGTCGCCCAGGGAGTATTCGAACCTTGGGGTATAGGCCAGCGGCCTTCCCGGTCGCGTCGCCGTCAGCAGCGCCAGGCGCAGCTTGCTGCGCGCAGGCAGCACCCGACGAATCGGCCGGCTCGGCGCCCCGCTGACATTGCGCAACCCGGCGAAACTCAATTCGATCTCCACGGGCGCATACAGGTCGTTGCGCACGTACACCGCGTCCGCGCCCTTCTGCTTCCTGATGTCGAGAAACACCTGGCGCTCGAGGCGTTCGACCATGCGATCGCGGAACACGAACACCTGCGAACCCTTGCTGGGGCGGTCGCTATAGGAGACCACACCATTGGCATCGGTGGATTTGTAGATGGTCATGGCCATGGCCGGGGTGGCAGCCAGGACAAGACCACAGGCGAACAGCAACGGCACGAGCATGGGCAAGAATTCTGTCGAAATGAAGGCCTGCAAAGCAGCCTAGCAGCTGGGATGGACCAGCGTAGTCGACGGATGTTTCAAAATTGGATCAGCGGTCGGTGTTGGAGCTGATGGCCCCATCGTCGGATCGCCGCCCGGAGCAAGCTCGCTCCCACAAGGATCTTCAGTGCTCACTGGATCAACTGTGGGAGCGAGCTTGCTCGCGATAGCGGACTGAGGGGCGCCGCCGGATCAGGCGCCCGGTACGAAGTGCTTCTGCGCCGTGCCGCGGGCGATCAGGCGCGAGATGTAGTCGAGTTTCTGCGGATCCTTGTCGACGAAACGGAAGGTCAGTTGCAACCATTCGCTGTCCGGCGTCTGCTCGTGGGCGACGATGGCGTGCAGGTAACCGTTCAGACGGGCGGTCTCGGCGTTGTCGCCCTGCTCCATGTCCAGCACCGAGCTTTCCAGCACTTGCGGCAGGGTGTCGGTGCGCTTGACCACCAGCAGCGCTTCCTTGAGGCTCAGGGCCTTGATCACGCATTGCTGGGTGCCACTGGACAGGCGCAATTGGCCTTGCCCACGATTGCTGGTCGGCGCGGACGCGGCGGGTGCCTTGACGGGCGGGCTGTTGAGCAGGCCACGGGCGGCAGCGGCCGCCGGTGCAGGGGCGGCTGGGGCAGCGGGCTTGGCAAAGGGGTTCACGGCTGGCGCTGCGGCGGCGGCCGGAGCAGCCTTGCCACCGGTCAGGGCACTGAGCGAATCGTTGCCAAACGCCGAATTCATCTTCGTCGGGGCGCTGTTCATCAGCGTGTCGAGCTTGCCGACCTTGTTCAGGGCCTGCTTGACCTTGGTCAGCAATTGTTCGTTGGTGAACGGTTTGCTGACGTAGCCGGAAACGCCGGCCTGGATCGCCTGGACCACGTTTTCCTTGTCGCCACGGCTGGTGACCATGACGAACGGCATGCCCTTGAGGTTGTCCTGCTGACGGCACCAGGTCAACAGCTCCAGGCCCGACATCTCCGGCATTTCCCAGTCGCACAGCACCAGGTCGAACGCTTCACGGGCCAGCAGGGCCTGGGCTTTCTTGCCGTTCACCGCGTCTTCGATGCGGATGCCTGGGAAGTAGTTGCGCAGGCACTTCTTCACCAAGTCACGAATGAACGAAGCATCGTCCACGACCAACACACTGACCTTACTCATCCAGATACACCTCTAAAAAATCCCGGCAAGCATACCGCTTTACTGATGGCACACTGCCAAAAACCTTCAGTCACGCCGGGACTTTTCGTTCACGGGGTGCTGCTTTCGATTAAAAAAACCGCAAAAAAAAGCCCGACCAGAAGGCCGGGCGCTTTTCTTGGCAATCTTACTTATCGTCAGTTTCAGCGGGAACATTAGCGGTTTCGGACGGGGTGCCCTCCACTTCTTCCTTCATCCGCTTGAGCCCCATGTGCCGCACGTCGGTACCACGCACCAAGTAGATCACCAGTTCCGAGATGTTGCGTGCATGATCGCCGATGCGCTCCAGGGAACGCAGCACCCAGATGATGCTCAACACCCGCGAGATGGAGCGTGGATCTTCCATCATGTAGGTCGCCAGCTCACGCAGGGCCGTCTTGTACTCGCGGTCGATGATCTTGTCGTACTGGGCCACCGACAGCGCCAGGTCGGCGTCGAAACGGGCGAAGGCGTCCAGCGCGTCACGGACCATGTTGCGCACCTGGTCACCGATGTGGCGAACCTCGACGTAACCACGCGGCGCTTCGCCTTCTTCGCACAATTGGATGGCGCGACGGGCGATCTTGGTGGCTTCGTCGCCGATCCGCTCCAGGTCAATCACCGACTTGGAGATGCTGATGATCAGGCGCAGGTCGGAAGCGGCCGGCTGGCGACGGGCGAGGATGCGCAGGCACTCTTCGTCGATGTTGCGTTCCATCTGGTTGATCTGGTCGTCGATCTCGCGCACTTGCTGGGCCAGGCCGGAGTCGGCCTCGATCAGCGCGGTCACCGCGTCGTTGACCTGTTTTTCCACCAGCCCGCCCATGGCCAGCAAGTGACTGCGCACTTCCTCCAGCTCGGCGTTGAACTGTGCGGAAATGTGGTGGGTGAGGCCTTCCTTTGAAATCATGGTTTTGCTCCGCAAAAGCTGTGAGCTGCAAGCTTCAAGCTGCAAGCTGATATATGTCGTTTCTCAAACCGCCTTTACTTGCCGCTTGTAGCTTGTAGCTTGCGGCTCTACGGCTAGCCGTAGCGACCCGTGATGTAGTCTTCGGTCTGCTTCATGGCCGGATTGGTGAACAGGGTATCGGTGTCGCCGAACTCCACCAGTTTGCCCATGTACATGAACGCGGTGTAGTCGGACACCCGCGCCGCCTGCTGCATGTTGTGGGTCACGATGACGATGGTGAACTTGGACTTGAGCTCGTAGATCAGCTCCTCGACCTTCAGCGTCGAGATCGGGTCGAGTGCCGAGCACGGTTCGTCGAGCAGCAGGACTTCCGGCTCCACGGCGATGGTGCGGGCGATGACCAGGCGTTGCTGCTGGCCGCCAGACAGGCCCAGGGCCGAATCGTGCAGACGGTCCTTGACCTCGTCCCACAGGGCCGCGCCCTTGAGGGCCCACTCCACGGCTTCATCGAGGATGCGCTTCTTGTTGATACCCTGGATGCGCAGGCCGTAGACCACGTTCTCGTAGATGGTCTTCGGGAACGGGTTGGGCTTCTGGAACACCATGCCCACGCGGCGACGCAGCTCGGCGACATCTTCGCCCTTGCGGTAGATGTTATTGCCGTAGAGGTTGATTTCACCTTCGACGCGGCAGCCGTCCACCAGGTCGTTCATGCGGTTGAAGGTGCGCAGCAAGGTCGACTTGCCGCAGCCCGACGGGCCGATGAAGGCCGTGACGCGCTGCTTCGGAATGTTCAGGCTGACGTCGTACAGCGCCTGCTTCTGGCCGTAGAACAGGTTCAGGCCGGGCACTTCGATGGCGACGGTCTCCTGGGCCAGGTCCAGGCTCTGCTTGTCGCGGCCCAGGGCCGACATGTTGATGCCGTGTGTGTGTGCTTCGTGTTGCATGGGAGGCTCCCTGTGCTAACAAATTCGGTTCGGAACGCCTGTGTGGCGGCCCCATGAAATTCCAGTGAACGCCGATCAGTGTGGGAGCGAGCTTGCTCGCGAAGGGGCCCTCGAGGCCGCCAAAAGCTTCGCGAGCAAGCTCGCTCCCACAGGGTCCGCGTCGATCATCAACTATCCAGTGCCTTGTACTTCTCGCGCAGGTGGTTACGGATCCACACCGCCGACAGGTTGAGCGTGGCGATCACCAGCACCAGCAGCAGCGCCGTGGCGTAGACCAGCGGCCGGGCTGCCTCGACGTTCGGGCTCTGGAAGCCGACGTCATAGATGTGGAAGCCCAGGTGCATGATTTTCTGGTCCAGGTGCAGGTACGGATAGTTGCCATCCAGCGGCAGCGACGGCGCCAGTTTCACCACGCCCACCAGCATCAACGGCGCCACTTCGCCAGCGGCACGGGCCACGGCGAGGATCATGCCGGTCATCATCGCCGGGCTCGCCATTGGCAGGACGATTTTCCACAAGGTCTCGGCCTTGGTCGCGCCAAGGGCCAGGGAGCCTTCGCGTACAGTCCGCGGAATCCGCGCCAGGCCTTCCTCGGTGGCGACGATCACCACCGGCACCGCCAGCAACGCCAGGGTCAGGGATGCCCAGAGCAGGCCCGGCGTGCCGAAGGTCGGCGCCGGCAAGGCTTCGGGGAAGAACAGTCGGTCAACCGAGCCACCCAGCACGTAGACGAAGAAGCCCAGGCCGAACACGCCGTAGACAATCGCCGGAACGCCCGCGAGGTTGTTCACCGCGATGCGGATCAGCCGGGTCATCGGGCCTTGGCGGGCATATTCACGCAAGTAGACCGCCGCGAGCACGCCAAACGGCGTGACGATCATCGCCATGATCAGCGTCATCATCACGGTGCCGAAGATCGCCGGGAAGATCCCGCCCTCGGTGTTGGCTTCACGCGGGTCGTCGCTGAGGAATTCCCAGACCTTGCTGAAATAGAAACCCAGCTTGGTGAACGTGCCCATGCCGTTTGGCTGATAGGCGTGCACCACCTTGCCGATGCCGATTTCCACTTCCTTGCCGTTGGCATCGCGGGCCGTCAGGCTGTCGCGGTTGAACTGGGCGTGCAAGTCGGTAAGGCGCGCTTCGATGTCCTTGTAGCGGGCATTGAGTTCGGCCCGTTCACTGTCCAGGTCGGCTTGGGCGGCGGCGTCGAGCTTGCCGTCCAGTTCCAGCTTGCGGCCGTGCAAGCGGATGCGTTCGAGGCCGGCGTTGATCGCGCCGATGTCGACCTTTTCCAGGGTCTTGAGCTCGTCGGCGAGCTTGTTGACGCGCTCGATACGCGCCTGCAATTGCGGCCAGGCGGCTTCGCCTTCGGCTACGACCTTGCCTTCTTCCTTGACGTTGACCAGATAGCCGTAGAAATTGCCCCATTCGCGACGCTCGATGGCCATCAGCTCGGGCGGCGTGGTCTGGTTTTTCAGCCAGTCACCGACGATCCAGGTGAAGTCGGTGCCGTTGAGGTCACGGTTGCCGACCTTGACCAGTTCGCGGGTCATGAACTCCGGGCCTTCGTCCGGCACCGGCAGGCCGGCGCTTTTCAGGCGCTCGCGAGGCACTTCTTCTTTCTGCACGACTTCGCCAACGACCAATTGCGCAGGCATGCCCGGCACGGTGTAGCTGGCGTGGATCAGGTCCGCCGGCCAGAAGTGGCCCAAGCCGCGGACGGCAATCACCGCCAGCAGGCCAATGGTCATGATGACCGCGATGGACACCGCGCCGCCGCTGATCCAGACGCCGGGGGCGCCGCTCTTGAACCATCCTTTCAGGGAGTTCTGTTTCACAGACTTCTACCTTTCTTAAAGCGACGAATATTTCTTGCGCAGACGCTGACGGATCAGCTCGGCGAGGGTGTTCATGACGAAGGTGAACAGCAACAGCACCAAGGCCGACAGGAACAGCACGCGGTAATGGCTGCCGCCGACTTCCGACTCGGGCATTTCCACCGCCACGTTGGCCGCCAGGGTGCGCAGGCCTTCGAACAGGTTCATTTCCATGACCGGCGTGTTGCCGGTGGCCATCAGCACGATCATCGTCTCGCCCACCGCGCGGCCCATGCCGATCATCAGCGCCGAGAAGATGCCCGGGCTGGCGGTGAGGATCACGACACGAGTCATGGTCTGCCACGGCGTGGCACCGAGGGCCAACGAACCCAGGGTCAAGCCGCGCGGCACGCTGAACACGGCGTCTTCGGCGATGGAGTAGATGTTCGGGATCACCGCGAAGCCCATCGCCAGGCCCACCACCAGGGCGTTGCGCTGGTCGTAGGTGATGCCCAGGTCATGGGAGATCCACATGCGCATGTCGCCGCCGAAGAACCAGGCTTCCATGTACGGACTCATGTACAGCGAGAGCCAGCCCACGAACAGGATCACCGGGATCAACAGGGCGCTTTCCCAACCGTCCGGCACCTTCAGGCGAATGGATTCCGGCAGGCGGCTGAAGACGAAACCGGCGACCAGGATGCCGATCGGTAGCAGCATCAGCAGGCTGAAGATCCCCGGCAGGTGCCCTTCAACGTAGGGCGCCAGGAACAGGCCGGCGAAGAAGCCGAGGATGACCGTCGGCATGGCTTCCATCAGTTCGATGACCGGCTTGACCTTGCGGCGCATGCCCGGTGCCATGAAGTACGCGGTGTAGATCGCGGCGGCAACCGCCAGCGGCGCGGCCAGCAGCATCGCGTAGAACGCGGCTTTCAGGGTGCCGAAGGTCAGCGGCGAAAGGCTCAGCTTGGGTTCGAAGTCAGTGTTGGCAGCCGTCGACTGCCAGACGTACTTGGGCTCGTCGTAGTTTTCGTACCAGACCTTGCTCCACAGCGCGCTCCAGGAGACTTCCGGGTGCGGGTTTTCCAGCGTCAGCGGTTGCAGCTTGCCGCCCTGCTCCACGATCAGGCGATTGGCCCGTGGCGACATGCCGAACAGGCCTTGGCCATCGACCACCTGGTCCACCAGCAAGGTGCGGTGGGCGGTGCTGTGGAACACGCCGAGCTTGCCGGCGGCGTCGAGGGCCACGAAACCTTTGCGACGCTCCTCGGCGCTGATTTCAACGATGGGTGTGTTGCCCATCTGGAAAGTACGGATCTGTTTGAAGCGCAGCTCGCCGTCCGGGTCGCGGGCCATGAACCACTGGGCCAGGCCGCCCTTGGAGTCGCCAATGATCAGCGAGATCCCGCCCACCAACTGGGTGGCCGCGGTGACTTGGGCATCAGCGTTTTCCAACAGTTTGTAGCGACCATTCAGGCTCTTGTCCCGCAGGCTGAACACATCGGCCTGGGCACGCCCGTTGACCACGTACAACCACTGCTGGCGCGGATCGACGAAGATGTTCTTCACCGGCTCGGTCATTTGCGGCAGATCGATACGCGTCTGCTCGCTGGTGACTTCACCGGTCATCATGTTTTCTTCGCTGGTCAGCGACAGCACTTGCAGTTGAGCACCGCTGGAACCGGCCAGCAACAAGGTCGAATCAGTCGCGTTGAGGCTGACATGCTCCAGGGCAGCGCCCTGCTCGTTCAATGCGATCGGCGTCTCGCCATAAGGGTATTCGACGGCAGGCGAGATGGTTTTCTTGCCGTCCGGGTAGGACACCTTATAGGTGTGACGGAACACCAAGGCCTGGCCGTTGGACAGGCCGATCGCCACGAGCGGGCTGCCGGGCTGGTCTTCGCCAATGGACGTCACGCTCGCGCCGGCCGGGATCGGCAGGTCGACGCGGCGCAGTTCAGCGCCACTGGCGATGTCGAAAAACAGCGCCTGGCCCTTGTCGGAGACCCGCATGGCCACCTGGTTCTGCTCTTCGATGGAGATCATCAGCGGTTTGCCGGCATCTTGCATCCAGGCAGGCGTGATCGAATCCTTGGCGGTCAGGTCCGCCCCCTTGAATAGGGGCAGCACCACGTAGGCCAGGAAGAAGAAAATCAGGGTAATGGCCGCGAGAACGGCGAGGCCGCCGACCAACACGTACCAGCGGGTCAGGCGATCCTTGAGGGCGCGGATGCGGCGCTTGCGTTGCAGCTCAGGCGTATTGAAGTCAATGCGCTTGGGAGGGGAAGTCGTAGTCATTGTGGAGTTGGCCAGATCATTCATGCGCACACCCTAGCGATCCTGTATGACAGAAAGATGACAATGCAGTGACGCAACAAATCCGCCGCCAGCGGTGAGCGGCAGCGGACAGGAATTGGGGCTATGGGGGCAGGCTTCACCCCCACAGGAAACCCGGGCATCGGCCCGGGTTCAGGTGTTACTTCTTGGCGACGTTGCCGCCTTCTTGCAGACCCAGGTCAGCCAGTGCCTTGGCGGCGACTTTGGCTGGAACCGGGATGTAGCCGTCCTTGACCACGACTTCCTGGCCTTGCTTGGACAGGATCAGCTTGACGAACTCAGCTTCCAGCGGCGCCAGGGGCTTGTTCGGTGCCTTGTTGACGTACACGTAGAGGAAGCGCGACAGCGGGTACTTGCCGTTCAGGGCGTTTTCTTCGGTGTCTTCGATGAAGTCCGTGCTGCCTTTCTTGGCCAGGGCCACGGTCTTCACGCTGGCGGTCTTGTAGCCGATGCCCGAGTAACCGATGCCGTTCAGCGAAGAGCTGATCGACTGCACGACCGAAGCCGAGCCTGGTTGTTCGTTGACGTTTGGCTTGTAGTCACCTTTGCACAGGGCTTCTTCCTTGAAGTAGCCGTAGGTGCCGGACACCGAGTTACGACCAAACAGTTGCACTGGCTTGTTGGCCAGGTCGCCGGTCACGCCCAGGTCGCCCCAGGTCTTCACGTCGGCCTTGGCGCCGCACAGGCGAGTGGACGAGAAGATCGCGTCAACCTGTTCCATGGTCAGGTGCTGGATCGGGTTGTCCTTGTGCACGAACACGGCCAGGGCGTCCACGGCAACCGGGATAGCGGTTGGCTTGTAGCCGTACTTCTGTTCGAAGGCCTGCAGTTCGTTGTCCTTCATCTTGCGGCTCATCGGGCCCAGGTTGGCGGTGCCTTCGGTGAGTGCGGGTGGCGCGGTGGAGGAACCGGCGGCCTGAATCTGGATGTTTACGTTCGGGTATTCTTTCTTGTAGTTCTCGGCCCACAAGGTCATCAGGTTGGCCAGGGTATCGGAGCCGACGCTGGACAGGTTGCCCGACACACCAGTGGTCTTGGTGTAGCTCGGGATCGCAGGGTCAACAGCGGCAACCGCGTTGGCAGTCGCAACGCCAGCGGCGACAAAGGTCATTGCCGCCATCAAACGCTTCAGTTTCATGCCTTACTCCTAGCAGATAGGGTGTGTTAAGTCGGCCAAGTATCGGTAAGCCGTGTGAACACTCTATGGCTGAAATATGACAATTGGATGAAAGGCCAGTATTGAGTTTTGCAAGATGATTCTTGTGGCGAGGGAGCTTGCTCCCGCTGGGTCTGCAGGCGTTGTAGGCGCTGCCGAGCGAAGCGAGGCTGCGATCTTTTCACTGCCAATTGATTCTGGAGCGAACGATCAAAATCGAAAGATCAAAGGATCGCAGGCTTCGCCAGCTCCAATTACAGAACGCTGCGCGAGCAAGCTCCCTCGCCACATGAGTCACTCCCGCCTTGAGTAGGCAGCCGCCTAGCGACCTTGCTTCCAAAGGTACCCACCAATCACCATCCCGATCCCGCAGATGATCGCCACGTAATACGCCGGCCCCATCGGGCTCTCCTTCAACAGCAACGTCACCACCATCGGCGTCAAGCCACCGAAGATTGCGTAGGCCAGGTTGTAGGAAAACGACAAGCCACTGAAGCGCACCACGGCCGGAAAGGCGTTGACCATGACGTAGGGCACCGCGCCGATAGTGCCCACCAACAAGCCACTCAAGGCGTAGAGCGGGAACAGCCACTCGGGGTGAGCGAACAGGCTGTGATAGAAGGTCCAGAAGGTCATCAACAGCAGGCCGCTGCCAAAGACGAACACTCGGCCAGCGCCGAAGCGGTCGGCCAGTACACCGGCGCCGATGCAACCGAAACTCAGGAACACGATCGCCAGGCTATTGGCCTGCAACGCCGTGGTCGGGCTGAAGTGGTAGACGGTCTGCAGCACCGTTGGCGTCATCAGGATCACCACGATGACGCCGGCCGACAGCAACCAGGTCAGCAGCATCGAAATGGCGATGGCGCCACGATGGTCGCGCAGCACCGCGCGCAACGGCACTTCTTCGGCCAAGGCCTTGCGCTGTTGCAGCTCGGCGAACACCGGGGTTTCGTGCAACCAGCGGCGCAGATACACCGAAAACAGGCCGAACACACCGCCCAGCAGGAACGGAATCCGCCAGGCGTAATCCGCCACTTCCACTGGCGTATAGATGCTGTTGATGGCGGTAGCGACCAACGAACCCAACAGAATCCCCGCGGTGAGGCCACAGGTCAGCGTGCCGCAGGCGTAGCCAATGTGCCGCGCCGGAACGTGCTCGGAAACGAATACCCAGGCGCCCGGTACTTCGCCGCCAATCGCAGCGCCTTGGATCACGCGCATCAGCAACAGCAGAATCGGCGCCCACATGCCGATCTGCGCATAGGTCGGCAGCAAGCCCATGATCAGCGTCGGCACGGCCATCATGAAAATGCTCAGGGTGAACATTTTCTTGCGCCCCAGCAGGTCGCCGAAGTGAGCCATGATGATTCCGCCCAACGGGCGAGCCAGGTAACCGGCGGCAAAAATGCCAAACGTTTGCATCAGGCGCAGCCATTCAGGCATTTCGGCGGGGAAAAACAGTTTGCCGACCACGGTGGCAAAGAACACGAAAATGATGAAGTCGTAGAACTCCAGCGCGCCGCCGAGGGCAGAAAGCGACAAGGTCTTGTAGTCGTTACGGGTCAGCGGACGGGCGGGTTGTGCGGACGTCGCCGTGCTCGAAGGCGCAGTGGTCATGGCAAGGGCTTCTCTTATAGTCAGTTCTCGGCCCGACAACACCGGATGGGAGCCCGGGCAGGTTCGGCACGATAGCAAATTGTTCGAAAAAGCACATAGAGGCGCGTAATTGACAGTCAAAATCAGAACCCGATGGTCGTATCGACGTCTATCGCCCGATATACTCGCAACCTTGCGACACTCTGTAAGGGGTTGCTGTGCGAAAACGTCGTTGGTGATGTAGGACAAATCAGCCGGTTTCGCAGAGTTTCCCTTTGGCACGCCTTTATGAAAAACGTGACGAACGAGGCATGTTCGGGCTGAATCGTTTTTTTCAAAGACGGCTATTCACCTGAAGTACACGACTGAGTTACGGGTCAGAGGCACCCCCGGCATGATAGAGCTCGAACAAGAAGATCCAATTCCGCAAGGCGACCTGGCCCTGCAAATCACCGCGCTTCCCCGTGACACCAACGGCTTCGGCGACATTTTCGGTGGCTGGCTGGTGTCCCAGATGGACCTCGCCGGCACTGCGATGGCCAGTAAGGTGGCGGGTGGGCGCGTGGCGACCGTAGCGATTGATCGCATGGCGTTCCTGGTGCCGGTGGCGGTGGGCGCACAGTTGTCCTTCTATACCCAGGCGTTGGAGATCGGCCGCAGCTCGATCCAGATGATGGTCGAGGTATGGAGCGACGACCCGCTGTCCAGTGAATGGCGCAAGGTCACCGAAGCGGTGTTCGTGTTCGTCGCCATCGACGGCAGTGGACGCACGCGCTCGGTTCCACCACGGGCCCGTTAAACGCGGCAACCGTTTTGCGGTCCATTGCAGTCCATGTTCCTGAACGAGATTTGCAACATGCCTACGCCCAACGTCGAAGCCGTCAAACTGGATGAACTGAACGGTTGGCGCATCCGCCACGGTCAGGCCGAGTTGCTGGTGGCCCAGCAAGGCGCGCATATCCTCAGTTATCAGGTGGACGGCCAGCCGCCGCTGATCTGGCTCAATGACCAGGCCACCTTCAAGGCCGGCAAGAGCATCCGCGCCGGCGTGCCGGTGTGCTGGCCTTGGTTCGGCAACCTGACCCGCAACCCCGACAGCGTGCAGGCCATGCGCGTGAGCAACGAACCGGCCACCGCCCACGGGCTGGTGCGGGCGATGGATTGGGAATTGAAGGGCATCGAGGCCGAAGGTGAAAGCCTGAAAATCGAATTCGTGCTGCCCTATCCCGAAAACGGCTTGTCGGGCTGGCCCCACCAGGTCGATCTGACATTGACCATCGTGATGGACGAGCAACTGAATATTCGCCTCACCAGCCATAACCGTGGCAGCGAAACCGTCAGCCTCAGCCAGGCGCTGCACAGCTATTTCGCAGTCAGCGATGTGCGCAACGTGCAGGTCGAAGGGGTGGATGGCTTGAGCTACATCGAGACCCTGGACGATTGGAAGACCCACGCCCAGGCCGGTAACCTGCATTTTGCCGGCGAAACCGACCGCATCTACCTCAATACCCCGCCGACACTGAGCATCGTTGACTCGCACTGGCAACGCCGAATCCAACTGACCAGCACCGGCTCACGCTCGGCGGTGATCTGGAATCCCTGGACCGAACGGGCCAAGGCCTTCAGCGACATGGCTGACGATGGCTGGCAGCGCATGCTGTGCATCGAGACGGCGAACGTGATGGATGATGTGGTGACGTTGTTGCCAGACGCCAGCCATACCCTGGGCGTGAGTATTTGCAGCAAGCCGCTCTGACACCGCAAGCCCACTGTGGGAGCGAGCTTGCTCGCGATAGCGGTTTGACAGTCAACATCAGCGTAGACTGACACACCGCTTTCGCGAGCAAGCTCGCTCCCACAATCGGATCTGTGTTTCGGCCAGCCAGCCAGCTACAAATCCGCCTCCTGCACCACCCTCACCTTCTCCGCCTCCAGCGCATACGCCGCGCTCGCCAAGTCGTTGTCGACCTTTTCGATCTTCAGCGTGCCCGTCACCCACAGCGGCGTATAGATGTCGTCCAGCTTCAAGCCCTTGGGATAGCGCACCAGCACCAATTGATTAGGCGGCGGTGGCGGGACGTGGATGCAAGCGCCCGGATAAGGCACCAGGAAAAACAGCGTACTGCGGCCCTTGGCATCGCTTTCCAGGGGGACCGGATAGCCTCCGATGCGGATGTGCTTGTCGTTCATCGACGCCACGGTCTTGGTCGAATACATCACCGCCGGCAAGCCCTTGCTCTGCTTCAAGCCACCTTTTTCAGTGAAGGTGCCGTTGGCTTCAGGGGAGTTGTGGTCAATATCCGGCATGGCCTCGAGGGCTTTCTGGTCCGACTTGGGCATCAGTTCGAGCCAGTCGGTTTCCGGCAGCTCGGCGGCGTGGGCCAGGCCACTGCCCAGCAAAAGAAGGGTCAACACTAGACGGCGCATGAAAGGGCTCGGCAATGAGTGGGTATGAAACGCCGGGCAGTTTAGCCCTCTCTGTGCGCCGCGCAGAGAGGGCTTCATCAAGTTTAATCAGTTTCTCTTGATCAGGCCGTAGATCACCAACAGCACGATCGCGCCCACCAGGGCACCGATGAAACCCGCGCCTTGGCCGGCCTGGTAGATGCCCAGGGCCTGGCCGCCATAAGTGGCTGCCAACGAACCGCCAATACCGAGCAGGATGGTCATGATCCAGCCCATGCTGTCATCGCCGGGCTTCAGGAAGCGTGCGAGCAGGCCAACGATCAAGCCGATAAAAATGGTTCCGATGATTCCCATGGCATTTCCCTCTGATTAGACGCAAAGCCAAAACCTGATCAGGTTTTGGCACTTAGCCATGAGAGAGGTTAGCCGATGAATGGTTCCACCGGTGTTGCAGACTATTGTTCGGCGATCAGCGTCTCGACCTTGATGATCTGCTGGGCCAGGGTGTCCCGATCGGCGCAACGCAGGTTGGCGTGACCGACCTTGCGCCCGGCTTTGAACGCCTTGCCATAGTGGTGCAGGTGGCAGTCGGCAATCGCCAGGACTTTCTCGGTGTGCGGCACTTTGCCGATGAAGTTCAGCATCGCGCTTTCACCGACCTTGGCGGTCGAACCCAGCGGCAGCCCGGCCACTGCCCGCAGGTGGTTTTCGAACTGGCTGCACTCGGCGCCTTCGGTGGTCCAGTGTCCGGAGTTATGGACGCGCGGGGCAATTTCGTTGGCCTTGAGGCCGCCGTCCACTTCGAAGAACTCGAACGCCATGACGCCGACGTAATCGAGCTGCTTGAGCACCCGGCTGGAGTAGTCTTCGGCCAGGGCTTGCAGTGGATGGTCGGTACTGGCGACGGACAGCTTGAGAATGCCGTCCTTATGGGTGTTGTGCACCAGCGGGTAGAAGCGGATCTCGCCGTCGCGTGCGCGCACGGCGATCAGCGAGACTTCACCGGTGAACGGTACGAAACCTTCCAGCAGGCAACCGACACTGCCCAGCTCGGCAAAGGTGCCGGCGACGTCTTCAGGGTTGCGCAAGACTTTCTGGCCCTTGCCATCGTACCCCAGGGTGCGGGTCTTGAGCACGGCCGGCAGGCCGATGGCCGCGACAGCGGCTTCAAGGTCAGCCTGGGATTGGATGTCGGCGAAGGCCGGCGTCGGGATGCCCAGGTCCTTGAACATGTTCTTTTCGAACCAGCGGTCGCGGGCGATGCGCAGGGCTTCGGCGCTTGGGTAGACCGGGACGAACTGGGACAGGAAGGCAACGGTTTCGGCCGGGACGCTTTCGAATTCGAAGGTCACCAGGTCGACTTCATCGGCCAACTGGCGCAGGTGGTCCTGGTCGCCGTAATCGGCCCGCAGGTGTTCACCCAGGGCAGCGGCACAGGCGTCCGGCGCCGGGTCCAGGAAAGCGAAGTTCATCCCCAGCGGGGTTCCCGCCAGGGCCAACATGCGACCCAACTGGCCGCCACCGATTACACCGATCTTCATTCGTCAACAACCTCAGGCAATGCGTGGGTCTGGATTGTCCAGGACGCTGTCTGTCTGCTCAGCGCGGAATTTTTTCAGCACGGTATGAAACTGTGGGTGCTTGGCGCCCAGGATACTCGCCGACAGCAGGGCCGCGTTGATCGCGCCGGCCTTGCCGATAGCCAGGGTCGCGACCGGGATGCCGGCCGGCATCTGCACGATCGACAGCAGCGAATCGACACCCGAGAGCATCGAGGATTGCACCGGCACGCCCAGCACTGGCAGGTGGGTCTTGGCCGCACACATGCCTGGCAAATGGGCGGCGCCACCGGCACCGGCAATGATCACCTCGATGCCACGCGCCTCGGCTTCTTCGGCGTACTGGAACAGCAGGTCCGGGGTACGGTGGGCGGAAACCACTTTCACCTCGTAAGGGATGCCGAGCTTTTCCAGCATATCGGCGGTGTGGCTAAGGGTGGACCAATCGGACTTGGAGCCCATGATCACGCCAACCAGTGCACTCATCGTCGTGCCTCTTCTCTCTGGGCGCCCTCGGGCGCGTCAAAAAACAACAAGCCACGCGGGAAACCAGCGTGGCTTGTTGTACGAATGATGGCCGGGGGAACCGACCGAAGGCCGGGCAGTATACCGAAAAAGGTAAATTAAACGCACTTTCGCCGACCATCTGTCTTTTGCGGTGAAGCGGCGGTTTTATTGACTCGCAGGTCAGCAGAAAAACGCCTCAGATCCCTGTGGGAGCGAGCTTGCTCGCGATAGCGGTAGGTCAGTCAAATCGGCGCTGACTGACCTACCGCTATCGCGAGCAAGCTCGCTCCCACAAGGGGCTGCATGGGGGTCAAGAACCGGCCACACCCTGCGCCACCCCGCCCTCAAGCTTGCGCCACAACAACCGCACGTTGGCCTTGCGCACCAGGGCGCAGCGGTACAGGCGGATCTCCAGCGGCACATGCCATTGCGCCCCGCCGCAGATCACCAATTCGCCCCGGGCCAGTTCGTTGCGCACACTCAGGTGAGGGACCCAGGCGATGCCCAAGCCTTCCAGGGCCATGCTTTTCAGGCTGTCGGCCATCGCGGTCTCGTAGACCGTGGTGAAACGCAGCGCACGCTGGCGCAGCAACTGATTGACCGAACGCCCGAGGAAGGCCCCGGCGCTGTAGGCCAGCAGCGGCACGCTGGCCTCGCCTTCCAGATCGAACAATGGCCGGCCCTGTGCGTCGGCGGCGCAGACCGGAAGCATTTCGGTCTGGCCCAGGTGCAAGGACGGGAAGATTTCCGGATCCATCTGCATCGCTGAGTCCGGATCATAGAACGCCAGCATCAGGTCGCAGCCACCTTCGCGCAGGGCATGTACGGCATCGCCCACGTTGGTCGCCACCAGTCGCGTGGCGATGTTCATGCCGTCGTTGCGCAACTGGGCGATCCAGCGCGGAAAGAACCCCAGCGCCAGGGAGTGCGCGGCTGCCACCTGGATGACTTCGCCCTGCCCGCCCTCCAGATGATGCAGATGTCGCAACACTTCGCCCAACTGCTCGACCACCGTGCGCGCCGTCACCAGGAACAGCTGCCCTGCGGCGGTCAGTTCGATGGGCGTGCGCGAGCGATTGACCAGCGTCAGCCCCAGCGCCGCTTCAAGGCTGCGGATCCGCCGGCTGAAGGCGGGCTGTGTCACAAAGCGTCGTTCGGCCGCCTGGGAAAAACTGCGAGTCGCGGCCAGGGCACTGAAGTCCTCGAGCCATTTGCTTTCAAGATTCATCACCGTCCTCCCGAAGGACGCACCAAAACAGGTCACACGTTCGCCGCGTCGCCGGCGTCACACGGGCATTATGCCGAATATGCATAGGCCAGTGTTTAACAGCATTGGCCCTAATTTTTCTGAAAGCCTAGGATTCACAGCGTTCCGGCTCAGACCGGGTCCTTATTGAGATGATTTCCATCATGTCCTCCGCTGCATCATTCCGCACAGAAAAAGACCTGCTTGGCGTACTCGAAGTACCGGCGCAAGCGTATTACGGCATCCAGACCCTGCGAGCGATCAACAACTTTCGTCTCTCCGGTGTCCCGATCTCGCATTACCCCAAGCTGGTGGTCGGTCTGGCAATGGTCAAGCAAGCCGCCGCTGACGCCAACCGCGAACTTGGCCAGCTCAGCGAAGCCAAGCACGCCGCGATCAGCGAAGCCTGTGCGCGGTTGATCCGTGGCGATTTCCACGAAGAGTTCGTGGTGGACATGATCCAGGGCGGCGCCGGCACGTCGACCAACATGAATGCCAACGAAGTCATCGCCAACATCGCGCTGGAGGCCATGGGTCACCAGAAGGGCGAATACCAGTACCTGCACCCCAACAACGACGTGAACATGGCGCAGTCCACCAACGACGCCTACCCGACCGCGATCCGCCTGGGTCTGCTGCTGGGCCACGATGCGTTGCTGGCCAGCCTCGACAGCCTGATCCAGGCGTTCGCCGCCAAGGGCGAAGAATTCAGCCACGTCCTGAAAATGGGCCGTACTCAACTGCAAGACGCCGTGCCGATGACCCTCGGCCAGGAATTCCGCGCCTTCGCCACCACCCTGAGCGAAGACCTGGCACGCCTGAAAACCCTGGCGCCTGAATTGCTCACCGAAGTGAACCTGGGCGGCACCGCCATCGGCACCGGCATCAACGCCGACCCGCGCTACCAGGCCTTGGCCGTACAGCGCCTGGCAACCATCAGCGGCCAACCGCTGGTGCCAGCCGCCGACCTGATCGAAGCCACCTCCGACATGGGCGCCTTCGTGCTGTTCTCCGGCATGCTCAAGCGCACCGCGGTCAAGCTGTCGAAGATCTGCAACGACCTGCGCCTGCTGTCCAGCGGCCCACGCACCGGCATCAACGAAATCAACCTGCCGGCCCGCCAGCCTGGCAGTTCGATCATGCCGGGCAAGGTCAACCCGGTGATCCCGGAAGCGGTCAACCAGGTGGCGTTCCAGATCATCGGCAATGACCTGGCCCTGACCATGGCGGCCGAAGGCGGCCAACTGCAACTGAACGTGATGGAACCGCTGATCGCCTTCAAGATCTTCGACTCGATCCGCCTGCTGCAACGCGCCATGGACATGCTGCGCGAGCACTGCATCGTCGGCATCACCGCCAACGAAGCGCGCTGCCGTGAGCTGGTCGAGCACTCGATCGGCCTGGTCACCGCCCTGAACCCGTACATCGGCTATGAAAACGCCACCCGGATCGCCCGTGTTGCCCTGGAAAGCGGCCGCGGCGTACTGGAACTGGTGCGCGAAGAAGGCTTGCTCGACGACGCCATGCTCGACGACATCCTGCGCCCGGAAAACATGATTGCCCCGCGTCTGGTCCCACTGAAGGCTTGATCGACGCGACCACTGCTCACCAGGTCGAGGGACTAGACACCTCTCACCTTTTGAGGGCTTGGGGACTCGTTCCCCAAGCCCTTTTTTTTAACAAAAGGCTGTAAGCAAGACAGAACTGTAGGAACGAGCTGACCCTCGATAAACAGCGACGCGCTGCCGTTGTACCCCGCGTCGTTCGCCATCGCGAGCCAGCTCTCTCCCGCAAGAACCTGACCGAAAGGCCAGGAGAAACAAGGGTCCGTTTCGTCGCATGCACCACAACTGTGCAGACGGGCGTCGCACTGATAGGTATAGTGCCGCCCCTCTTCGCATGAGTGGTCGTCGTCAACGAGGCCGCAACAAACATGCGAAAACCGAACTAATAACAAACCCGCGAAGTGGACCGGGACGAAGCATCCCCAATCTGTCGAGCCGCGTGCCGACCGATGTAACACGATGTTTCCAAATGGCCATCATTGCTTAAACAAAAAACAGCGAGGAATACTCATGCTCGAAGTCATCAACGACTTCCTCTCAGGGAAAGTGCTGATCGCGCTCATTGTCGGGCTCGGTGGCTACTTCACGATCCGCTCGCGTTTCGTCCAGTTCCGTCACTTCTTCCATATGTTCGCGGTGTTCCGTGACAGCCTGAAAAGCAGCACTGACCAGCTCAGTTCGTTCCAGGCCTTGATGCTCAGCCTGGCCGGTCGCGTCGGCGCGGGCAACATTGCCGGTGTCGGCATCGCCGTGACCCTCGGCGGTCCGGGTGCGGTGTTCTGGATGTGGGTGACCGCGCTGGTCGGCATGTCCAGCAGCTTCTTCGAATGCTCCCTCGGCCAGCTCTACAAGCGCTGCGACTCCGAAGGCCAGTTCCGTGGCGGCCCGTCCTATTACATCCAGCACGGCCTGCAGAAACGCTGGTTGGGCATGATCATGGCGTTCCTGCTGCTGATCACCTTCGGCTTCGCCTTCAACGGCCTGCAAGCCCACGCCGTGACCCACTCCCTGAACAACGCCTTCGGCCTCGACACCACCTACACCGGCCTGGGCCTGGCAGTGCTGCTGGGCCTGGTGTTCATCGGCGGGATCAAGCGTATCGCCAAGGTTGCCGACCTGCTGGTACCGGTCAAGACCCTGGTGTACATCGCCGTGACCATCTACGTGATCGTCCTGCAGTTCGAACACGTACCGGGCATGCTGGCGACCATCGTCAAGAGCGCCTTCGGTCTCGACCAAGCCTTTGGCGGCCTGATCGGCAGCGCCATCGTCATGGGCGTCAAGCGTGGCGTATTCGCCAACGAAGCCGGCCTGGGCAGTGCGCCTAACGTCGCCGCCGTTGCGGCGGTCGAGCACCCCGTGGCACAAGGTGTGGTCCAGGCGTTCAGCGTATTCCTGGACACCTTCGTAATCTGCACCTGCACCGCGCTGCTGATCCTGCTGTCGGGTTTCTACACCCCGGGCTTCGAAGGCGACGGCATTGCCCTGACCCAGAACTCCCTGGCGGCCGTGGTCGGCGATTGGGGCCGGATGTTCATTTCCGTGGCCCTGGCGCTGTTCGTGTTCACCTCGATCCTCTACAACTACTACCTGGGCGAGAACAACCTGCGCTTCATGCTCGGTGAGAACCGCAAGGCGCTGATGGCTTACCGCGCCCTGGTGCTGGTCCTGATTTTCTGGGGCGCCATCGAGAACCTGAGCACGGTGTTCGCGTTTGCCGACATCACCATGACCCTGCTGGCGTTCGTGAACCTGATCGCGCTGTTCCTGCTGTTCAAGGTCGGCATGCGCATCCTGCGCGACTACGACGACCAGCGTTCGGCCGGCATCAAGGTGCCTGTCTTTGATTCCAGCAAGTTCCCGGACCTGGACCTGGATCGCAACGCCTGGCCAGCGACCCCATCGGCACCGCTCGCCAAGCCTGAAAACGCCCAGGCGGGCGTGGCCGCAGCGCAACGCTGATCGGCAAGCTGATCGTAAAAAACCGGGCGCATCCCCTGCGCCCGGCGTGACACAACACGAGGTCGGCGTCATGCTCGGCCTTATGTTGTGACGGCTAACCCAAGCGGCCGTTTTCATCCTCGGAGAACAATCCATGAATTCCTCGACCTACCCTGCCGCCCAGCACGTCATGGTGCTCTACACCGGCGGCACAATCGGCATGCAAGCCAGTGCCAACGGCCTGGCCCCGGCCTCCGGCTTCGAAGCGCGGATGCGCGACTACCTGCACAGCCAGCCTGAGCTGGTCGTACCGCAGTGGCGCTTCCGGGAAATGTCGCCGCTGATCGACAGCGCCAATATGACCCCAGCCTACTGGCAGCAACTGCGCGAAGCGGTGGTCGACGCCGTGGATATGCAGGGCTGCGACAGCGTGCTGATCCTGCACGGCACCGACACCCTGGCCTACAGCGCCGCCGCCATGAGCTTCCAGTTACTGGGCCTGCATGCGCGGGTCTGCTTCACCGGTTCGATGCTACCCGCCGGCGTGACCGACAGCGACGCCTGGGAAAATCTCAGCGGCGCGCTGGTCGCCCTTGGCCAAGGCCTGGCGCCAGGCGTACACCTGTATTTCCACGGTGAACTGCTGGCGCCGACCCGTTGCGCGAAAGTGCGCAGCTTCGGTCGTCACCCGTTCAAGCGCCTGGAACGCCAGGGCGGTGGCGTCAAGGCCGCTTCTCTGCCAACCCAGTTGAATTACAAACAGCCGAAACACCTGGCGAATGTCGCGGCGCTGCCGCTGTTCCCCGGCATCGGTGCCGAAATCATCGACGGCCTGCTGGGCAGTGGCATCCAGGGCCTGGTGCTGGAGTGCTACGGCAGCGGCACCGGGCCGAGCGACAATCTGGCATTCCTCGCCAGCCTGGAGCGGGCGCGGGACAGCGGCGTGGTGGTGGTCGCGGTCACTCAATGCCATGAAGGCGGCGTCGAGCTCGACGTGTACGAAGCCGGCAGCCGCTTGCGTGGCGTTGGCGTGTTGTCCGGCGGCGGCATGACCCGTGAAGCGGCGTTCGGCAAGTTGCAGGCGTTGATTGGCGCTGGGTTGCCGGTGGATGAGGTCCGGCGGTTGGTTGAGCTGGATCTGTGTGGTGAGTTGATCTGACACCCTGCCAAACCCTGTGGGAGCGAGCTTGCTCGCGATAGCGGCGGCACAGTTGACATCTACTTCGACTGACACACCGTCATCGCGAGCAAGCTCGCTCCCACTAGGGTCCAGCGTTCGCGTCGCGAAACTGGGCCGGCATATAACTTGCTCCATCTCCCGTCTCCCCAGGCTGGAAACGGACCATGCTGCATTCCCACCTCACCACGCTCAACGCCGTCTCCCTGGTGCTCGACGCCTTCAAGCACGACGGCCTGCCCCGTGATGCGTTACTGGCCGGCAGTGGCATCAGCACGGCGGATTTGAGCCGGGCCGACACGCGCATCACCACCAACCAGGAAATGCAGGTCTGTGCCAACGCCGTCGCCCTCAAGCGGGATATCGGCCTGGAGCTGGGCCGCAACATGCACGTTTCGTCCTACGGCATGCTCGGGTACGCCCTGCTCACCAGTGCCACCTTAGGTGACGCTTTGCGCCTGGCGCTGCGCTACCCGGCGCTGTTGGGAACACTCTTCGAGTTGGCCTTGGAAGACGATGGCCAGCACATCTGGCTCAGCGCCAGCGACTATCGGGAGAACCCGGCCCTGGCGGTGTTCAACGCCGAGTTCTGCATGGTCTCGCTGAAGGTGATCTGCAACGACCTGCTCGGTCACCCGCTGCCCTTGCGCGCAGCGCGGTTCGAACATTCGGCGCCGGATTACCAGGCGCGCTACGCCAACCTGTTCGACTGCCCGGTGCGCTTCGACAGCATCGACAACGCCTTCGCCTTCGACCGCCATTGGCTGGAACAACCCCTGCCGCTGGCCGACCCCATCACCCATCACGCCATGGCCGAACGCTGCCGCCGGCAGAACACCGAATTCACCGGCCGCCAGGCCTGGCTGGGACGAATCCGTCAGTTGCTCGTCGCGCAACTGGACGCTGCGCCAGGCCTGGAAGGCCTGGCCGAACAAATGAACTGCTCGGCGCGCACCCTGCGCCGGCATTTGAAGGACCTGGGTTGCAGCTATCAGGAACTGCTCGACGAACTGCGCTTCGAACGGGCCAAGCAAATGCTCTGCGAGGATCAATTGCCGATCTATCGGATTGCCGAAATGCTTGGCTTCAGTGAAACGGCGAGCTTTCGCCATGCCTTCGTACGCTGGAGCGGCGTGGCGCCGAGTCGGTTCAGGGCGTGAGCGTTGGCTTCAACACAAACCCCGTGGCGAGGGAGCTTGCTCCCGCTCGGCTGTAGGAGCTGACGAGCGAAGCGAGGCTGCGATCTTTTCGCCGCCCATTGAGGCTGGAGAAAAAGATCGTCCGAACGCGGCCCGAGCCTTCGCCAGCTCCTACAGAGCCCAGCGGGAGCAAGCTCCCTCGCCACCGGTTGTGAGGCGCGTCTGACAGATTGCTCAGCCCTTCCGCCAAGCCACGCATCCTTGCGCCTTTGCCTACAACTACGCCAGAATCCGCCGGCTTGTGCGCCTTGCACCCGGGCTCTATCGTTTCCCTGTCGCTGACACCAGCGAATAGGCTTGGCGGCCTGGTTTCGAAAGGCGCAACAATACCCCTCAGCGTTATTGCGATGCTTCTGGCATTGGCATTCGTTATGACGGGTTGCGCAAGGATCCCCTCGGGGATACCGGGTTCCTTTCGTTCCGGGCCGCCAACCTTGCGTAATCCGTCACCCCAACTGCTTGGCGGCAGCCGGTGACGGTTCCTCATACGAAAGGAGCTTCACTATGTTCAAGATCACACCAAACCCTCCAGAAGCAGATCCCAACTCTCCTTACCTGGACGGCCTAAACGCCAAAAAACTCGAAGATGCCGCCACGCGCGCATTGGACTTTTATCTAAAGCCCAAACCAACAAAACCCAAAGAAACCATCAAGCCCGGCCAGCTATTCACCGTCGTAAAAGACCTCGACAACGAATGCCTGCTGGCCAACCTCAGCGAAACCCTGGCTTCAGCCGATGCGATGGTCAACGAACTGGCGTTCGATCTGGAAGGCTCCAACCGCCATGTGCTCCTCGGCATCCAGCAATTGATCGAGCTGAGCTCGCTGCTGGCGAACCGAGTGTTGGATAACGTCGATCCTCGATAACCGCTGCACCGCAATCCGCTATGGCTTGGAAGCTCGCTTCCTCGTCATAGCATTTCGGAAGTGATCGAAAAATGAGCAAATTGAAAGCGACCAAAACCGGCAAGGCCGGCAAGCGTAAAGGGCAAGACACTCTTGGACGCTTATATGTACGTAGCTTGCGCAAAGCTCGTGTTACTCGTTCGATGGACCTGCGGATGCTCGACCGTATCCGGCACGGCTCGTCCGAAGTGTCAGACGGTGCGCTCGCTGGTTCGCGCTTGGTCAAACTTTCCGTCACCACTTAAATCACGAAAAAACGACCAACTACTGGCGAACCGAGTGTTGGATAACATCAACCCTCGATAGCCGCTACACCAACGCCGTGGCGAGGGAGCTTGCTCCCGCTCGGCGGCGTGGCCGTCGCAAACCGGCCAACGCGGTTTAAGCGTTGTATCGGTTGGGGCCGCTTCGCGGCCCAGCGGGAGCAAGCTCCCTCGCCACGGGTTGTGAAGCTGTAGAACCCGCCCACGCCCCGAACCAGCGCACCCCCGCGCCAACAAGGGGCGATTTTCGGTCAAACCTTTTGGCCAGTTCGATCCCCTTTTGGCCTTTCCTGCCGTTCTCCTAAACCCCGCGTGCCGCAAGACTTGATCCCGCGAATCAGCCCTGCGGAGAACAAGAATGCTGACGATCTACTCAGACGATCACCACCTGCACCACGGACGCTGTGAATTGATGGACGGGCAGTTGATGCCCTGTTTCGAGATGCCATCCCGCGCCGACCATGTGCTGGAGCGGGTCAAGGCTCGGGCGCTAGGGCCGGTGGAGGCGCCGAAGGACTTTGGCCTGGCGCCGATCCAGCGTATCCACAGCCCGGCCTATCTGGAGTTCTTCAAGGGCGCCTGGGCGCGCTGGGCCGAATTCAACCGCGACGGCGACCTGCTGCCCTACACCTGGCCGGCCCGCACGTTACGCACGGTAATCCCGACCAGCCTGCACGGCCAACTCGGCTATTACAGTTTCGACGGCGGTGCGCCGATCACCGCCGGCACCTGGCAAGCGGCGTACAGCGCAGCCCAGGTCGCCCTCACCGCCCAGGCCGACATCCAACGCGGTGCGCGAAGTGCCTTTGCGTTGTGCCGCCCGCCGGGTCATCACGCCGCCAGCAACTTGATGGGCGGTTATTGCTACCTCAACAACGCCGCCATCGCCGCCCAAGCGTTTCTCGACCAAGGCCACCAGAGAGTCGCGATCCTCGATGTGGATTACCACCACGGCAACGGCACCCAATCGATTTTCTACGAGCGCAGCGACGTGCTGTTCGCCTCGATCCACGGCCACCCGGAGGCCGAGTTTCCGTTCTTCCTGGGCTACGAAGATGAGCGCGGCGAAGGCAAAGGCGCGGGTTTCAACTTCAACTACCCTTTGCCGGCCGGTTCAGGTTGGGACACTTGGAGCGCTGCGCTGGAGCAGGCCTGTGGCGAAGTCCAACACTACGACGCCGATGTCATCGTCGTGTCCCTGGGCGTGGACACGTTCAAGGACGACCCGATCTCCCAATTCAAGCTCGACAGCCCGGACTACCTGGCGATGGGCAAGCGCATCGCCGCTCTCGGCAAGCCGACCTTGTTCGTAATGGAAGGCGGCTACGCCGTGGCAGAAATCGGCATCAACGCCGTAAACGTCCTTGAAGGTTTCCAAAGCGCCCAATGAGGAACAACAACATGAACAGACTCAAGCACCTGATGGCCCCGGCCCTGTGCGCCGCGCTGCTGTGTGGCGCCGCCCAGGCCGAGGAGCGCACATTGCGCGTCTACAACTGGTTCGACTACATCACGCCCAAGGCCCTGGACGATTTCAAGGCGCAGAACAGCCAGGTCAAGCTGGTCTACGACATCTTCGACACCAACGAAGCCCTGGAGGCCAAGCTGTTGACGGGCAACGCCGGCTACGACGTGGTGGTGCCGTCCAACGTGTTCCTGGCCAAGCAGATCGAAGCCGGCGTGTTCCAACCTCTGGATCGCAGCAAGCTGCCGAACTGGAACCACCTCGATCCCAAGCTGATGAAGCTGATCGAAGCCAACGACCCCGGCAACAAATTTGCGGTGCCCTACATGTACGGCACCATCCTGATCGGCTTCAACCCGGACAAGGTCAAGGCCGCCCTGGGTGACAACGCGCCGGTGGACAGTTGGGACCTGATCTTCAAGGAAGAAAACATCAGCAAGCTCAAGCAGTGCGGTGTCGCCCTCCTCGACTCGCCATCGGAAATCCTGCCCTTGGCCTTGCAGCACCTGGGCCTGGACCCCAACAGCAAGAAACCGGCGGATTACGCCAAGGCCGAAGCGCTGCTGCTGAAGATCCGGCCCTACATCACCTATTTCCATTCGTCCAAATACATGGCCGACATCGCCAACGGTGACATCTGCGTGGCCGTCGGTTATTCCGGCAGCTTCTCCCAGGCCGCCAACCGCGCCAAGGAAGCCAAGAATGGCGTGACCGTGGACATGCGCCTGCCCAAGGAAGGCGCGCCGATCTGGTTCGACATGCTCGCCATCCCCAAAGGCGCCAAGAATCCGGCTGACGCCTACACCTTCATCAACTATCTGCTGCAACCGCAGGTGATCGCGCCAATCAGCGATTTTGTTGGCTATCCGAACCCGAACCAGGATGCCACCGACAAGGTTGACCCAGCGATCCGCGGCAATCCCAATCTGTATCCGACCGAGTCCGCCATGGCGACGCTCTACACGCTGCAGCCGTTGCCGAGGGAGGCAGAGCGGGCACGGACGCGCGCATGGACCCGGATCAAATCAGGCCAATAAAATCCCGCAGCCTATACATAGTTACCACCTTCCCTGTTTTCGATCTCCCTAGCATGGATATCCCGAAGCGTTCGACTTCGGGTATCCATTATCGCGAGACAGGGAGACTCAGATGACATCAGCCACCAACACCACCCGCCGGCCCCCCAACCTCAGGGACGCGGTGAAAAACCTGCTGTTTGCCGGGCCCTCATATCCAGAAGTTGCCGCCGTCCTGCTGGGGGACGCCCTCAAAGTCATGTATCCGACGCTCGACCTCAACCCGCGCACCACCGTGGTAGGCGAGCCGCTCTGGGACCTGGTCGACGGTGAGGTCGTAGAGCTCGGGACGCGCTACGACACGCTCAGCAACATGCTGGCCGGGCAAATGGACGAGAACGATTCAATTTGCCTGATCGAGGGAGAGCATTTTCTAACCCGATTACCGATCACCCACCCTGTGGTCCATCTACCAGTACGTATCGACCAGATCGGAAACCTCATCAACGAACTCGTGCCCGTCATGTTGCCCGCCTTCCAAGAACAACAGTTGATGTACTGGAATACGTCAGTGGGTGCAGCCGGACCGCGCTGGCGTGAGCTTTCCAATACGCTGCGCAAGTTCTGGGACGTCAAGCAGGTCAAAGGGTGGACCGCGGCTGAGTGCAATATGGCCAGGCAATTATTCCTTTGCCCCTCGTTGGACGACCGCAAGCTCAAAGATCCCTATGCGACCCACGCGTACCTGATCGACATGGATGCCGTTGACGGCAACCAGGCAAAACACCTGTTCGAAAACACCATCGTGGTGCTGATTGGCCAGATCGACAATAAGGAAGTCATCCTCACGTACTCGATTCTCAATGGCTACCAACGGTTCGATTCAGCGCACGCACTTGGACAATCCCTGCCGGGTTACTTGAGCGATACCCGCGCCAGTGAAATAAAATGGCGGCTGTACGAACCCAACGGCAATATCTTCGATCACAAGGCTTGCGGGCTGGTCGACATGCAAATCCAGGTCATCAGTTCCCCCGCGTTCGTCGAAGACGATACGTCGCAAGAGCGACCCCCCCCTCGCGCCAACGCGCAGCTCCCCAACAAAGACATCAACAAGGCGTGGTTGGAGGTACATACCCTCGACTGGTTGAAAGCAGCCTCGATAGCCGACCAGTTCCAATTCGCCCAGCACCTGAAGGATCTCTCGGCATTGAACAGCACGCATGCCGGAGCAACCTACCGGGATGACATTCCCTTTATCAAGGCCTTCGCGCTAAGCGCCCTGAAAAAACAGATTCTGTCGGATCATCCCGACGCCTCGGCGCTTGACCTGAACAAAATCGAGATTGAGATAAGAAGTGCCGTGCTCTGGGGAACCTTCGCTGTTCCCGGGAAAATCGATACCACCCGGCTCAGCCTCGTCGAGCTGGCCTTGCAGAATCTCATCGCGCTGCCTTTGGGCGACAAGACCGTCAGGTTGATCGATGGCCATGCATTGCCCACGTGGATGACAGTCGACTACCTCAAAAGTGTCATCACCAAGATCGACATAGGTCGCGTTTATCCCGAGCTGGTCAAACAAAAGCTGCTCGATGATCCTGCGCAGGCGAGCCGCCGTGAAAATCTCTACACGTCCCAATTACGCGTTCAGCTACCCATGCTTGCGCTGGAGAACAAAATTCGCCAAATGGGCAACATTGACGAACGTGGCTACCGTTACGTCGCCGCGCTCATGGAGCCCAACGAAGAGGACCGCAAGGTAAATGGGCAACCCGTCGTCCTGCGCAGGCTGGCCTTTATTTCAAAGCAATTGATTGATACCGAAGAAGACGTCGTAGCCAATATGTTCGTGATCGGTCCGAAGGATCCGGATGCCGGACCGTATCTGCTCTACCGCCCCTTGCTTGAGCCGCAGCTCTGCCAATACCCATCGTCCACCAACCTGTTGTATGCAATCCGCCAGACAGCCTCCTTGCGTCAGTCGGTACTGGCGTGGCTGCCCGACGATGTGCGCAACCATTACAGTCGCTATGTGTTCCCTACCCCCCTGCCCTCGCCTTGGATCGTCGTGGATTTTTTAGCGGACCCCGTTGATGTGTTACTGAGCAAAAATCCTGTCAGTTTGAGCACCAAGGCGCTGGAGGCAGATTTCCTCCCGCTGTTGTACAAGGCCAACGCCAATGCGCTGGCCGAGCTCGCCGACCGTCAGTCGGTCTCCGACAGTGAAAGTCGCTGGGAGAGTTTCAAGCAGGCCGGCTGGCTGATTTTCAACCTGGCGTTGCCCTATCTGGGAACCACCGTAGGAACCGCGGTCTGGCTCTCGCAGATCCTGGACGATGTCGAAACCCTGGAGAAAAGTAGCGAAGAGGCCGACAGCCAGACCAAGTGGGAAGTGTTCGTCGACCTGCTGCTGAATCTGTCGGCGGCACTCACCACTCACGCCATAGACCGCGCCCGTAAAAACATGCGTAGCCGCCAAACAGAGACGCCTGAGGTGGTGCGCGAACTCCATGGCCTGAAGCCCGCCAAACCCATCACCATTGAAAGAGTTGCGTCAGTGACGGAAACGCTGCCAACCGAGCATTACGAGGCCATCCACTCTATCGGTGCCTTGTCTGACGCATCGCAAGAGACGGCGAAGATCCTTGAAACATTCGCCGTCACTCAACCCGAGCAGACCGGCGTGCCA
This sequence comes from Pseudomonas sp. T1.Ur, assembly GCF_023516725.1. NCBI lineage: Bacteria > Pseudomonadati > Pseudomonadota > Gammaproteobacteria > Pseudomonadales > Pseudomonadaceae > Pseudomonas > Pseudomonas sp. T1.Ur. The sequence goes on along the minus strand of NZ_JAMGSN010000001.1, from coordinate 5,726,932 downwards.
AGCGCTGAGGGCCCCTTCGCAGGGCTTTATGAGCGAGAGGGGGAATGGCACGCAAACATGGCCGGCAAATGGGTCAAGGTGAAAGTGGAAGGGGAGCAGGTTTACATTGTCGATCCGATGGACCCCACGCGCACGGGGCCTCCCTTGACCAGCGACACCTTCGGCCAGTGGCGCATCGATACTCGCCTGCGCCTACACAGTGGCGGATCGAAAGGCGCCAGACAAAAAGTCATTACTGAAGCGAAAGCGTTCGGTATCGAAAAGCTTGCAGAGCTGAACCAGCTCGAACAAAGGAAGGTTGAGAACCAGCAGCTGTTGACAATGGAGGCGCAGGCATTGGAGCAGGCATCGGGCCCCTCCAGGGCGCGCGCTCGCGACACTTTCGTCGCTACGTTGAGAACGCAGCAAGAAAGCTTCGAAAATGCCCTTGAGATACTGAGGAAATGGCCCGTATACCAGGCCATGCCCGATGCACCTCGCAAGCGCCGAGCCTATTTGAACGCGCAGGTCAGCGTCACTTTCGAAGAAATGGCCCAGTTGAAAGAAACCTTCACCCCGGTGCTCGCTGAAGCGTTGAAACTGCATGCCACTCGTGTGCGGGTGACGGAACAACGGCACGTGGAGACCGCCACCAGCATGATCCGGGTCGGCGATGACATGATCATATGCCTGGACTACATGGAGACCCGCTTCACCGAGCTCAAGAAGTTGGGGGCCTACGGCTTTGAATCTGTGCACACACATCGCCCAAACATGCCGTCGTACAGAAGTTACGAACTGCGGCTTATCCAGTTGGACATGTATCGCCACCTCTGCCTGTCCATCAACAGTTTCTATAGGATTCCCGAAGGCTGGCACGCCATCAATCAGGTCGTTGACAACGCCAAGGTTGCCTTCCAAAGCCTGAACACCCTGGTCGGTGAGCGAAGCCGGATTCGGCTGGACGAACAAATCGATGCCTACGGCAGCTTGGTAGAGCAGTCCTCCGGAATAGAAGAACATCTTGACTACATCAGCAGCGAATATCAGGACAGCGTGCGCCCGGCAGACCTCACTCGACTGACTGATCGAATCCGCATTTTCCAGCGAGGCGCACAGGACCTTTTGGCGCAGAGCCTCTTTGAACGAGACAATCAGCGAAGCCAGGGGGCTCTTTACCAGCAACGTCCCACCCCAAGGAAAAAGTTCATCAGGGCACGTTTCTGGGGCCTCGTCAGCGGCGAACCGCGTCTATTGAAGGGTATCAAGGAAACAGATTGGCTGGACGTCAGGGACCCTTTCACAAACGAAATCATCGTTACATTCCACCGCAAGGAAAACGGCGAATGGGTACCCCACGTCGACGCCACGCTCAGTGAAGCCTCGGAGGTGTTCCCCGCCCTGTCCGTGAGCCTGGAAAAGGGCCAAGCCCTGATCGATGGACTGGATGAGTTCAAGACACAGCTGCAGGAGCGCATAGAACAACCGGATCGAACACCTGCCGGTATCGGGATGATACTCAACGCACATGCAAACCGGATGGAAGTGATCGGCGTCGCGATCAATAAGGCGCTGGAGCGCGCTGCAAACGAAACGGTCGGGATCTCAGCGAAACAGGAGCAAGAGGCCAACTCCATGCGCCAGACGCTGAAGAGGGAGTCGAGCGCGCTTTACCAGCTGGGGAACGAAATCGTGCTCAAGATCATCAAGCAAAGCCCGCCGACCATGAATGACGTTGTGTGGCTTAAAGATCGGCAGCTGATCTCCATCAAGAAAGTGACGAGTCGGCAGCGAAACAAAGGCCACCTTGCCGGTTACCTCGACAGGTATGAGATCAAGGACGTCAGGGAGCGTAAAACGCTCTGGTTTGCAGAGTTCCGTTATTCAACCGACTGGGTACCTGACTCCGCCTACCTCTCTGGACGCCTGAAAACCCCGGAACAAGTCAAGGAGGGAGCGACCGTCAAGCCCACCAAAGGTATGACCAATCGTCAGTTGATCGCCCAATATCGCAGCGAAATCGCTGTGGACCAGGCCAAGGCCGTGTTCTTTTCCTGACGCTTTCAACATCAGGGGCTCCAGGCTTTCGACAACCCCGCCAGCGCGTTGCCAATCGCCGCTGGCGGGACGGCTGCGAACCCCAGCACCAGGCCGGCACGCACATCCGCCGGCCCGGTGCCGGGCAACCAGTAGCTGCTCAAACCATTGATTTCCACGCCGACACCGTTCGCCTGGGCGATCAACTCGCGCTCGCGCTCGACGTTATCCACCGCCACCGTAACGTGCAGCCCCGCCACGACCGTAGGCATGGCCCCCATACCCGCAACGGTCTTCGGCCAGCCCGACAACAACGCGTCTCGACGGGCCAACGCGGCCCGACGCATGCGCCTGATGTGCCGTTGGAAATGCCCGGTGGCCATGAATTCGGCCATCACCGCCTGGGTGCTGACTTCGGAATGGCGCACATCCACCGCACGGCGTTGGGCGAAGGCGTCGACCAGGCCAGGCGGCAATACCAGATAGCCCAAGCGTAGGGCCGGAAAGGCGACTTTGCCGAACGTCCCGATGTACAAGACACGTCCCTGGCGATCCAATGCGGCCAACGGTGCCAGCGGCGCGCCGCTGTAGCGGTACTCGCCGTCATAGTCGTCTTCGACGATCCAGCCATTATTGCGCTCGGCCCAGGCCAGCAGTTCCAGGCGGCGAGCGAGGCTCATGACGACCCCGGTCGGATACTGATGGGACGGCGTGACGTAAGCCAGCCGACAAGTGCTCAACGTATCGAGTGTCGTGCAATCGAGACCATCACTGTCCACCGGCACTCCTTTCACATCGCCCCCAGCGACGGAAAACGCATGCCCTGCGGCGCGATAGCCTGGATTTTCCACGGCGACGATGTCGCCAGGGTCCACCAGCAGCTGTGCACAAAGACTGATGCCCTGCTGGGCGCCGCTGGTGATCACAATTTGTTCAGCTGTGCAATGCAGGCCTCGGGAGCTGCGCAAATAAGCGGCAATCAGGTTTCGCAAGCGCGCATCACCCTGGGCGTCGCCATAACACAACTGCTCCAGGTCGGGCTTGCGCCAGAAAGCGGCATTCAGCTTGGCCCACACGTCAAACGGGAACAGATCAAACGCCGGGACGCCGACCCGAAACGCCCTCGGTGGGCCAACCGGCGGCTGGGGCAGATGGTGTTTTTCGACGCGGGCCAACGCACCGCTGTGGATAATTTTGCTGGATGAACCGACAGGTAAATCAAGCCAATCTGTGGATAACCCTGTGGCTAAGCCTGTTGAAAACCCTGTGGACACTTTTGTGGATAACTTCTGCAGCGCAAGCGCCGAAGAAGACAACTTCGCCACGTAGGTACCGTCGCCTACCCGACCTTCAATGAAACCCTCGGCGTAGAGCTGATCGTAGGCACGTACCACGCTGTTGCGCGAAATGGATAAGGCCGTTGCCAGGTCACGGCTGGCCGGCAGGCGCGTGCCGCTGGCAAGCCGCCCGTCAAGGACTCGCGAACGCAACGCCTGATAAAGCTGACGACTCAGGCCCTGGCGACGATCGAGCTCTATTCCGGCGGGGTTGAAAGACAATGGCGGCACGGCGTCGTTCATGACTGCACTCGTGAATGGACCTACTGAATTGCCTGAAAGTGGCTCTTACAACAGACCAATATCCTGCCTAGGATGCAGGCATTCGCCAAGGAAAATCTCCATGTACAACCCAAAGAACTTTGCCGTGGAAGACCTGCCCCAACTGCACCGGATGATGGGCGATTGCCGCCTGGCCGTATTGATCACCCACGGTGAACACGGCTTTCAAGCCAGCCATTTGCCGCTGTTGCTGGACACAGAGCAAGGGCCAAATGGGAGCCTCCATGGACACATGGCCCGAGCCAATCCGCAATGGCGCGACCTGGAGGCAGGCGCCGAAGCGTTGGTGATATTCGCCGGGGCCGACGCTTACGTGAGCCCGGCTTTCTACCCCGGCAAGGCTGAGCATGGCAAAGTCGTACCGACCTGGAACTACTTGGCAGTGCACGCCTACGGCACCGCAGAGGTGTTCAGCGACCCCGATCGATTGCGCAACTTGGTCGGCGCCTTGACCGACCACCACGAAACCGGCCGCGCCCAACCCTGGAAGATCGATGACGCACCGGCGGAGTACATCGACAGCATGCTCAAGGCCATCGTCGGTTTCGCCCTGCCCATCCAGCGCCTGGAAGGCAAACGCAAGCTCAGCCAGAACCGTAGCCCCGCCGATGCCACGGGCGTACGCAACGGGCTCGCCGCCAGCCCCGATCCGCGGGACCAAGCCCTCGCGCACCTGATGCCAGACCTATCGACCAAGGAATGAACATGAACCAGACCGACATTCGCCTCGTCACCCCTGAAGACTACGCAGCCTGGCTGCCGCTGTGGCAGGCCTACCTACAGTTCTACAACACCGAGCTGCCAGACGCGGTGAGCCAAAGCACTTGGCAACGTTTGCTCGATGAGCATGAACCGACCCACGGCGCTCTCGCCTGGAGCGGCGGCAGGGCCGTGGGGCTGGTGCATTTCATCTACCACCGCTCCAACTGGAGCATTGAAAACTCCTGCTACCTGCAGGATCTGCTGGTGGCGGAACAGACCCGCGGCACCGGCGTCGGTCGCCAGCTCATCGAGTTCGTCTACGCCACGGCCAAGGCCGATGGTTGCTGCAAAGTGCATTGGCTGACCCACGAGACCAACGCGACAGCCATACAGCTGTATGAGCGCATTGCCGAACGCCCAGGCTACATTCAATTTCGCAAAGCCCTTTAAGGAGCGCAGCATGTCGACTTCCCTTGCCGATTGGAAAGGTGTCCCGGCGCCTTCTACGCAGTTGATCGAAGGGCGTTTCATCCGCCTGGAAAAACTCGACCCGGGGCGTCATGCCGACGGTTTGTGGCAAGCCCTCGAAGGGCCTGGCGCAGACCCGAAACTCTGGGACTACTTGCCCTACGGTCCATTCAAGGATCGCGGCGCCTTCGACGTGTGGCTCAATAATCACGCGACCCACGTCGACCCGTATTTCTTCAGCGTGATCGACCGTGCCAGTGGTGACGTACAGGGCATTCTCAGCCTGATGTCGATTGTCCCTGCCCAAGGTCGCATCGAGATCGGCCACGTGACCTTCGGCGCCCCGATGCAGCGTTCGCCGAAAAGCACCGAAGCGATTTACCTGCTCGCCAAGGAGTCTTTTGCCTTGGGTTACCGGCGTCTCGAATGGAAGTGCAACAACGCCAACGCCCGCTCCAGGTACGCCGCCGAACGATTGGGCTTCACCTTCGAGGGCGTGTTCCGCCAGCACATGGTGGTCAAGGGGCAAAACCGCGACACCGCGTGGTATTCGATGCTCGATTCGGAATGGCCGGTGATCTGTGCAGGGTTCGAGCGGTGGTTGAGCGAGGAAAACCAGACCGCGGATGGGCAGGTGCGTGGCCTGGTGGAGTGTCGGTCGTCGATTGCGGTTGACTGATCACCCCTGACCGCGAGCAGACACGCTCCCACTGCGCCATGTGGGAATGTGCCTGCTGGCAATGGCGGTTACGACTCAGCGCAGCTGTTGCGCCAGCACCGCGATGTGCTCCGGCCCGATCCCGCAGCAGCCGCCCAGATGACTCGCGCCACGCGCCTGCCAGTCGGCTGCCCATTGCAGATAGCCCGGCGGATCGAGGTCTTCGCGCAGGGGATCGAGCCCGTCGTTGGCCGTCGCCTCCTTCGGTTGCGGCGGGAAGGCGTTGGCATAGGCGCCGATGTGGATCTTCACTCCCAACCGCTCGAAAGCGGCCCGCGCCGCATCGATTGCCGCGCCGATCACTTCAGGCTGGCTGCAATTGAACAGCAGCGTCTCGACGCCCAGTTCAGCCGCGACCGCCGCAGCCTCCGCCACCGGCTCGCCGGAACGCAGGCGCGGCACTTCGTCCGTATCTTCGTCTTTCAAGGTAAACGACAGCCAGAACGGCTTGCCATCCTTCGGCAGCCCGGCGTGAATCGCCCGCGCTTCGGTTGTCGAGCTCTGGGTTTCGGCCAGCCACAGGTCAACGTGAGGCGCCAGGCCCGTCACCAGCGGCGATAACAGCTCACTCGCGCGGGCGGCGTCAAACAGATCAGGGCGATAGGAACCGAACAAGGGCGGCAGCGACCCGGCCACCCGTACCGCTTTGCCTGAAGCTTTCACCGCCCGCTGGGCCAGCTCACCGGCCAGAGCGGCCAATGCTTGGCCTTCCGCGGCGAAACGCGCCTCACCGATATGGAACGGCACCACGGCGTAACTGTTGCTGGTGATGACGTTGGCACCGCTGGCGATATAAGCGGCGTGCACAGCCTCCACGGCCTGAGGCGCTTCGCTCAAGGCCAGCGCCGACCATTCGGGCTGTCGGAACGGCGCGCCACGGCGTTGCAGTTCACGGCCCATGCCGCCATCGAGAATGACTGTTGCTGTGCCCATATGCGATTCACTCATAAGCTTATGAAAAATACTCACTACCGGAGTTGTTCTTATAACTATTTAATACGCACCATTCAGCGAACTACAACTTATTTTTCTAACAGGGCCTTCATATGAAATTACAACCATTGCTGGCCCTGGGCCTCACGCTGCTGGCCGCTTCTTCGCAAGCATTCGCCGGCGCCACGCTGGATCGCATCGATCAGAAAAAAGAGCTGGTCGGCGTGCTGATGGAAAGCTATCCGCCCTTCTCGTTCCTCAACGATCAGAACCAGCTCGACGGTTTTGACGTGGACGTCGCCAAGGCCGTGGCACAGAAACTGGGCGTGAAACTGCGCCTGGAAACGCCGTCCTGGGACGTAATCGCGGCCGGTCATTGGAGCGGGCGCTACGACATCTGCATCTGCTCCATGACGCCGAGCAAGGCCCGCGCCGAAGTGTTCGATTTCCCGGTGCAATACTACGCGTCGCCTGCGGTCATCGTGGTCAATGCCAAGGACGACCGTATCCACGGCGCCAAGGACTTGAGCGGCAAGAAAGTCGGCTTGACCAGCGCCTCCAGCTACGAGAGCTACCTGAACAAGAACCTGGTGATCGAAGGCGCCGAGGATACCCAACTGAGCTATCCGTTCGATGACGTGCAGATCGCCCCGTACGACACCGACAACGTGGCGTTCCAAGACCTGGGCCTGGGCGCCGGGGTGCGCCTGGACGCGGTGCTGACCAACCTGGTGACTGCCCAGCCGCGCTTGACCGAAGACAAGCGCTTCAAACTGGCCGGCGCGTCGCTCTACTCCGAACCGAACTCGGTGGCCATCGAGAAGGGGGATGCGCAGTGGGACAGCAAGGTGCGTGAAGTCTTTGCCCAGTTGAAACAGGACGGCACCTTGAGCAGACTCTCGCAGAAATGGATCGGCGCCGACATCACCCAATGACTTCTTTTCCACCCCCTCAGCCACCGCCTTCGGTGGCTGAATCCCGACTGCAAAAAATCTTCGGTTTTCGTACCCGGTTGTACCTGACCTGGGCGGTGATGCTGGTGCTGTTCGCCAGTTTCTTCCTGAGCTTCGACCTGAAGTTCTCCATCATCCTCGACAAACTGCCGAACCTGCTGGGCGTGCACTTGGCACCCAATGGCTTTCTGCAGGGCGCGGTGCTGACGTTATTCCTGTGCCTGTGTTCGATCGTCGCTTCGTCCTTGCTGGGCTTCATCACCGCCCTGGCGCGGCTGTCCAGCAGCGCGGTGGCGTTCGGCATCGCCAGTTTCTACGCATCGTTCTTTCGCGGCACGCCGCTGTTGATCCAAATCCTGCTGATCTACCTGGGCCTGCCGCAACTGGGCGTAGTACCCGGCGCCGTCGCCGCCGGGATCATCGCCCTGTCGCTGAATTACGGCGCCTACCTGAGCGAAATCTTCCGCGCCGGCATCCTTGGCGTCCCCCACGGCCAACGCGAAGCCTCCCTTGCCCTGGGCCTGAGCGAAACCGTGATCTTCTGGCGCGTCACCCTGCCCCAGGCCATGCGCACCATCATCCCGCCGACCACCAACCAATTCATCTCCATGCTCAAGGACTCCTCGCTGATCTCGGTGATGGGGGTCTGGGAAGTGATGTTTCTGGCGCAGTCCTATGGGCGTTCCAGCTATCGGTATATCGAGATGCTGACGACAGCGGCGATCATTTATTGGCTGATGTCCATTGCGCTGGAGCTGATTCAGGCGCGGATGGAGCGGCATTATGGGAAGGCTTATCTCAAGCGCAGCTGACGGCTGTGTATGAACATGCTGTAGGGAAAAGCCACAGTTCCCGCCAGCCATCGCGACGATAGCCGGAACGCAACACGACCGGCCTACAAACTTCATCCACCGAATCGTGCCCACGGCGGGAAGATGGCTGGCATCGCCGCCCGGGCTGAATTTTTAAAGTGCGACCTTCTCCATCACAGGTCGCACTCAATGCCTACCCAACACGTATTCCTGCCCCAACATCTCGCGCTGGCAATAGCGCTGGCGCTTGGTTGTGCCGAGCTTTCGATGGCCCAATCGGTTGCCGAAGAAGCCCAACCCGTTGAAACAACTGCCCAGGCGCAGGCCCGCCTCAAGGCATTCGCGGCTGCGCCAGATACGAAGCTCGAGAAGGTTTTCAAGGCCCAGGAAGCTCCCCTGTCGCTGGGCGACAGCAACGACCTGGTGATTGTCAGCAAGCAAGGCGAACTCTTCGGGCTTACCGACGGCGGCGGCGGGACTAATGTCCTGCAATTGGATATCGCCAAGGGAGGCGTCATCAATCAAATAAGCAACGTTAAGGATCTGCATCTCAAGCAAGGCGAATGGTCCAACGGCGGCGCTTTCAACGGTGCGAGCCTCGTCGACTCGAAGGCCAAGCTGACCAACACCGGTCAGATTGCGGGTGCGGTGCACGTGCTTGGTATATTCGATAACCGGGGTACCGTGGGCGGGCCCGTATTCGTTGGAAAAAACGCCACGTTCAGCGGTAATGGGACGGTCGATGCGCTGGATGTGACGGGCGTGATGAAAGTCGGTCCGGACATTGGCGCTCCTTCGGTTATCAACGATCTCAAGTTTTCCAAGAGCGCGACGTTGGTTTATGGAATCGACGCGGAGAAAGGCAGCGCCACGATCAAGGTTGGCGGTACCGCGACGTTGGGCGGTGCGACGTTGAAAATCCCCACCGTACCCGGCGAATACGTCGACACGAACAGACGCATTGTGATCGACGCGGATAAGGTGTTGGGGAAATTCGGGAAGATCGAAAATGAGCTCCTCTTTCTCACAGCGACACCTGACTACAACGTAGAGAAACAGGTAGGGCTGGTCTTTGAGCGCAACGAAGTGCCGCTGGGAGACGCAGCCACCTCTCCCAACGGTCGCAACTTGATGGAATCTATCGAAGAGCGACAACCGCCAAAAACACCGAAACCGGAACGGTCCAACACCTTGGTGGCTGCGCCTTCTCCTGCCGCCGACTCGCAAACCAGCAGCCCGACATCAACGTCCACTGAACCACCAAAAGCCATTGCTAGCGCCCCACCCAAGTCCGTCGTCAAGGTGCAAGCCATAAAGCCTGCCCCCAAACCCAACGCCGCAATTAGCGCATTGCTCGGTACTAACAAGACCACAGCCGCCGACGCCATCGACCAACTCGGCGGCTACGACACCGCTGACCTGGGCAACGCCACCCTGAGCAGCGTCGCACCGATCAGCACGGGAATGCTCTCGGCGATGGGCCGCAATAACCCCATGGGTAAGCATGACAACGGCCAAGTCTGGGTCCAAGCCATCGGCAACAATGGTAGCCTCGCCAAGGAATGGGGCGACTTTGCCCTCAAGCATTCGACCAAGGGCCTGATGCTGGGAACCGATTGGGCTGTCAGCTCCAATTGGCGGTTGGGCATCATCGGCAGCAAGACCCAGACACGCCTGGACAGCTATCAATTCGACGGAGCACTCGACAGTTGGCTCGCAGGCGCCTACGCCTTGCGCCAGGCAGGACCGCTGGCGCTGCGCCTGGGTGCCGTCTATGGCAGCCATGACGGCAGCACCAAGCGCCATGTCGCGTTCAACGGTTTCAGGGATCACCTCAAGGGTCGTTACGACGCCACGACGCAACAGGTCTTCGGACAGGTCGGCTACCACCTGGACGTCGGACAGTTCGATATAGAGCCCTACGTCCAGGTGGGTTACCAACGCTACCAACGCGACGCCTACGCGGAAAAAGGTGGCGATGCCGCGCTGCAATACCACGAACAGACCCAGGAACACTTCAGCAGCGACCTCGGCCTGCGCCTCGCCCGTCCTTTCGTGTTCGACCAAGGCATGCGATTGACGCCGCGCCTGGATGTTGCCTGGAAGCATCTGTACGGCGATATCAGGGGCAACTCCCATCAACATCTGGCAAATGGAGGCAATACGTACATCATCCAAGGAGTCGAACTGGACCGTGACAGCCTTCTCCTGCAAGCAGGACTGGACCTGGCCGTATCGCCCCGTCACACCCTGGGACTGAACTACAGCGGCGAAACGGGGCAGGACAACCGCAACGGCGCGTTGACCGGCCAATGGCGGATGATGTTCTGACGGGCGAAAAAAAAGGGGAGCACCTGCTCCCCCGAGGTAAAACGTTGCATCGAGGCTGTTGGAATCAGCCTTCGATTTCGACGAGGATCTCGCCCGGGTTGACCCGGTCGCCCTTGGCCACATGAATGGCGGTGACCTTGCCGGCGATGGCCGCCTGGACTTCGGTTTCCATCTTCATGGCTTCGGTGATCAGTACCGCTTGGCCAGCCTTCACCACGTCGCCCTCCTTGACCAGCACATCGACGATGTTGCCCGGCATGGTGGTGCTGACGTGGCCCGGCGCAGTGGCTTGCTTGCGCTTGCTGCTGCCGCCGCCGACGAATTCATTGAGCGGTTCGAACACGACCTCTTCCGGCATGCCATCGATAGACAGGTAGAAGTGACGCTTGCCTTCGGCCTTGACGCCCACGCCAGTGATATCGACGCGGTAGGTTTCGCCGTGAACGTCGATGACGAACTCGGTCGGCACGCCTTCGCCGCCCGCAGAGCTCACGCTGCCCGCCTCGGGGATTGGCAACAGCACTTCCGGAGTCAGCGTGCCGGCTTCGCGTTCCTCGAGGAACTTGCGACCGATGTCGGGGAACATGGCGTAGGTCAGCACGTCCTCCTCGGACTTGGCCAGGGCACCGATTTCGCCGCGCAGCTTGGTCATTTCCGGCTTGAGCAAATCGGCCGGACGCACGTCGATCACTTCTTCACTGCCGATGGCCTGGCGACGCAGCTTCTCGTTCACCGAACCCGGTGCCTTGCCGTAGCCGCCCTGCAGGTAGAGCTTCACTTCGTTGGTGATGGTCTTGTAGCGCTCACCGGCCAGCACGTTGAAGAACGCCTGGGTGCCGACGATCTGCGAGGTCGGGGTCACCAGCGGTGGGAAGCCGAGGTCTTCGCGCACCCGCGGGATTTCCGCCAGCACTTCGTTCATCCGGTTCAGCGCGCCCTGCTCTTTCAGCTGATTGGCGAGGTTGGAGATCATCCCGCCCGGCACCTGGTTGACCTGGACGCGGGTGTCCACTGCGGTGAACTCGCTTTCGAACTGGTGGTACTTCTTGCGCACCGCATAGAAATACAGGCCGATTTCCTGCAGCAGTTCCAAGTCAAGGCCGGTGTCGAACTCGCTGCCCTTGAGGGCGGCGACCATTGACTCGGTGCCTGGGTGGCTGGTGCCCCAGGCGAAGCTGGAAATCGCGGTGTCGATGTGGTCGGCACCGTTTTCGATGGCCTTGAGTTGGCACATCGCGGCCAGGCCGGCGGTGTCGTGGGAGTGGATGAATACTGGCAACGATTGCTCGCTCTTCAGCGCTTTCACCAGTTCGCCAGTGGCATACGGGGTCAGCAGGCCGGCCATGTCCTTGATCGCCACCGAGTCGCAACCCATGGCTTCCATCTGCTTGGCCTGGGCCACGAACGCGTCGATGGTGTGCACCGGGCTGGTAGTGTAGGCAATGGTGCCCTGGGCGTGCTTGCCGGCGGCCTTCACCGCCTCGATGGCGACCCGCAGGTTACGCACGTCGTTCATCGCATCGAAAATACGGAACACATCGATGCCGTTGACCGCAGCCTTGGCGACGAACGCCTTGACCACGTCATCGCTGTAATGGCGGTAGCCCAGCAGGTTCTGGCCGCGCAGGAGCATCTGCAAGCGAGTGTTGGGCAGCGCCGCACGCAGTTGACGCAGGCGCTCCCACGGATCTTCCTTCAGGAAGCGCACGCAGGCGTCGAAGGTTGCGCCGCCCCAGACTTCCAGCGACCAATAGCCGACTTTGTCGAGCTTGTCGCAAATCGGCAGCATGTCTTCGGTGCGCATCCGGGTGGCAAGCAGCGATTGGTGGGCGTCGCGCAGGATTGTGTCGGTAACGTGGATCTTCTTGGACATTGTCATGATTCCTTACAGGCCTGCGTGGGCGGCAATGGCGGCGGCGATGGCCAGGGCCAGCTCTTCGGGTTTGCGCTTGATCGAGTAGTTGCTCAGTTCAGGGTGGCTTTCAACGAAGCTGGTATTGAACTGGCCGCTGCGGAATTCTGGATTGCGCAGGATTTCCTGGTAATACGCAGCGGTGGTCTTGACCCCCTGCAGGCGCATGTCATCCAGGGCCCGCAGGCCACGGTCCATCGCTTCTTCCCAGGTCAGCGCCCAGACCACCAGTTTCAGGCACATCGAATCGTAGAACGGTGGAATGGTGTAGCCGGTGTAGATCGCCGTGTCGGTGCGCACGCCCGGGCCACCCGGAGCGTAGTAGCGGGTGATCTTGCCGAAGCTGGGCAGGAAGTTGTTTTTCGGGTCTTCGGCGTTGATGCGGAACTGCAACGCAAAACCCCGGTGCTGGATGTCTTCCTGCTTGACCGACAGCGGCAGCCCGGACGCAATGCGGATCTGCTCACGAACGATGTCGATACCGGTGATTTCTTCGGTGATGGTGTGTTCCACCTGCACCCGGGTGTTCATCTCCATGAAGTACACCTCGCCTTCGGCGAGCAGGAACTCCACGGTGCCGGCATTCTCGTAGCCCACGGCCTTGGCGGCACGTACCGACAGGTCGCCGATGTAGGCGCGCTGCTCGGGGGTCAGTTGCGGGCTCGGGGCGATTTCGATCAGCTTCTGGTTGCGGCGCTGGATCGAGCAGTCCCGTTCGAACAGGTGTACCACGTTGCCAAAACTGTCACCGAGGATCTGCGCTTCGATGTGCTTGGGATTGACGATGCATTTTTCCAGGAACACTTCCGCCGACCCAAACGCCTTGGTGGCTTCGGAGATCACGCGCGGGAAGGCCTGTTCGAGCTCCTCGCGGCTGTTGCAGCGACGAATACCCCGACCACCGCCGCCGGACGTGGCCTTGAGCATCACCGGGTAACCGATCCGGTCACCTTCGGTCAGCGCTTCTTCGATGCCCGCGACGTTGCCTTCAGTACCCGGCGTGACCGGCACACCGGCCTTGATCATGCTGCGGCGCGCTTCGGTCTTGTCGCCCATGCGGCGAATGACTTCCGCCGACGGGCCAATGAATTTGATGCCGCGCTCAGCGCAGATGTCCGCCAGTTCGGCGTTTTCCGAGAGAAAACCGTAGCCGGGGTGCAAGGCATCGCAGCCGGTCTCCACCGCCAGGTTCACCAGTTTGCGCGGGTTGAGGTAGCCGGCCAGCGGATCGGCGCCGATGCTGTGGGCCTCGTCCGCACGCTTGACATGCAGCGCATGGCGGTCCGCGTCGGAGTAGACCGCGACCGAGCGAATGCCCATCTCGGCGCAGGCGCGCACGATGCGGACGGCAATCTCACCCCGGTTGGCGATCAGGATCTTTGTTATCAATTGGAGGTTCCCTTGAGCCGGTGATACCCACGGCCTGGGTTCAGGCCGATGCGTGACCAGATGTAACAATTGGTCGCAGGTCCACACTAGTACCGGCTGGGGATTAACAAAAATGAATAATTATTGGGTCGTGCATAAGCAAAGACTTATAGTTGTGCTCATTGTCTCGGCCCAGAGTGTTTGAAAAATGCGTAAGTCATTGATGCGTATGACGTTGCGTCAATTGCAAATCTTCAATGAGGTGTGCGATCTGCGGTCCTACAGTCGCGCTGCCGATGAAATGTCGCTTACGCAACCGGCGGTCAGCCTACAGATTCGCTCCCTGGAAGAGCTTATTGGCCAGCCATTGTTTGAGTACGTTGGCAAGAAACTCTACATGACCGAAGCCGCCGAAGCGTTGCAACGCGCCAGCCGGGATATTTTCGGTCGCCTGGAAAACCTCGATATGCAACTCTCTGATATGCAGGGTTCGCTGCAAGGCCAGTTGAAGCTGGCAGTGGAGTCCAGCGCCAAGTATTTCGTCCCGCATCTGTTCGCCGCGTTCAAGCGCCAGCATCCGGAGGTCAACCTGAACCTCACGGTGGTCAATCGCGGCCAGGTCATCCGACGGCTTTCGGACAACCGCGACGACCTGGTGATCATGTCCATGGTGCCCCAGGACATGGGCCTGGAGTTTTTGCCTTTTCTCAACAATCCGATCGTCGCCGTGGCGCCACCCGATCATCCGTTGTGTCACATGGGCCCGCTGCGTTTGCAAGACCTGGAGCCTTACACGCTGCTGCTGCGCGAACCGGGCTCCGGCACACGGCTGGCCTGCGAAGAATATTTCAAGGAAAAGCGGGTGCACTTCACCCAGACATTAGAGGTAGCGTCGGCCGAGGCTCAGCGTGAGTGCGTGGTCGCCGGGCTGGGCGTGGCGCTGTTGACGCGCCACGCCGTGAGCCGGGAGCTGTCGTCCGGCGCGCTCATCGAGTTGCCGGTGGAGGAATTGCCGTTGTACCGCAGTTGGTGCCTGGTGCAGGCCAGGGCCAAACGCCTCTCACCGGTGGCTCATGCCTTCCTGGCCTTCGTTCGCGGCGAGCGTGCCCAGATCATCGGCCTGGTTGAACGTTTCGACGGGAAGCCGCCGGTGTTGCCTGCCAGTAATTGAATTCAACCGCGTCAGGAAATTCGCTGATTTCGGCGAGCAGTTGGCGTTGCTCGAAACGGTCTTCGATCGCACGACGGAACGCCATGCGGCGCTGGTCTTCCTGCTGACGACGGGTTTTGGCGGCGCTGCGTTCTTCGTAGGACTGGGTCATGTCGAGACTCCCAAGACGTATACGGGAGCTTTACGATGAAGGTTGGGGATGACCGTTTGGGGGCGCGACCGTTACAGAACGATGAATTCAGGAGAAATGTTCCCCTGTGGCGAGGGAGCTTGCCCCCGCTCAGCCGTAGGAGCTGTGTAGGACTGTGTAGGAGCTGTCGAGTGCAACGAGGCTGCGATCTTCTCCCAGACACTTGAATCTCAAGCGAAAGTTCAAAATCAAAAGATCGTCCGAACGCGGCCCGAGCCTTCGGCAGCTCCTACCACAGCCGAGCGGGAGCAAGCTTGGGATTTCAGTCGTCCAGCGCCTTCACCGACTTGGGCGACAACCGCAGGCTACGAAGACTGCGCTTCACGCTCTTGAGGTGGTTGACCAGGCTCGGGCCACGCGCCATGGCGACGCCCATCGCCAGGACGTCGATCACCACCAGGTGGGCTATGCGCGAGGTCAGCGGCGTGTAGATCTCGGTGTCTTCATGCACATCAATGGCCAGGTTTACCGTGGAGAGCTCGGCCAACGGCGTCTGGCTCGGGCACAAGGTAATCAGCGAGGCACCGCTTTCACGCACCAGGTTGGCGGTAATCAGCAAGTCCTTGGAGCGCCCCGACTGGGAAATACAGATTGCCACATCGGTTGGCTTCAGCGTGACGGCCGACATGGCTTGCATGTGAGGGTCGGAATAGGCCGCTGCCGTGAGCAGCAACCGGAAGAATTTGTGCTGGGCATCCGCCGCCACCGCGCCCGAGGCACCGAAGCCATAGAACTCGACGCGCTGGGCCTGGGACATGGCCGTGACAGCCTTCTGCAACGCCACCGGGTCGAGCTTCTCGCGAACCTCCATCAGCGTGTGCAAGGTCGTATCGAAGATTTTCAGGCTGTAGTCGGCGACCGAATCGTCTTCATGGATCGCAAACTGGCCAAAGCTCGCACCGGCCGCCAGGCTTTGCGCCAACTTGAGTTTCAGGTCCTGGAAACCCGAGCAACCAATGGCCCGGCAAAAACGCACGATGGTCGGTTCGCTGATGCCAACGCTGTGGGCAAGATCGGCCATGGAACTGTGCATCACGGCCGCAGGATCAAGCAGTACATGATCGGCGACTTTCAGCTCCGACTTGCGCAGCAGGTGGCGTGACTGGGCGATGTGTTGCAACAGGTTCAAAGGGCTGGACTCTTGTTATGGGCAGGTGCCGGGATGTAGCAATCTTGTAGTTATACTACAAGAATTGTCTTTATGCCTGCCCAATACGTAACTGATTTAGCCCCGCCAACCCTTGTTTTGGCGGGGAACGCTTCATGTAGCCGTCACAGCGAGGGAAGCAGGGAAAAGTTCGAAACGATTCCTCGATCCAACCCGGCGTGCGGTTCTATTTTTGCGCCTCCAACAAGCGGGCCAAGCCTTCAGCGTCGACCGGCCGACTGATGAGATACCCCTGGACCTCGTCGCATTGTTCATTTTTCAGGAAATCGAGCTGCCCTTGCCGCTCCACGCCCTCGGCCACTACCTTGAGCGAAAGCCCATGGGCCATCGCAATGATCGCGCGGGTAATGGCCGCGTCCTCGCCGCCCTCCTCCAGGCCGCGAATGAAGGCCTGGTCGATCTTCACGTAGTCCACCGGAATACGCTTGAGGTAACTCAGGGAAGAATAGCCGGTGCCAAAATCATCGATGGCCAGCTTGACCCCCAAATCCCGTAGCTGCTGAAACGTCGCGATAATATGCTCAACGCTGTCGAGCAATTGGCTCTCGGTCAATTCGAGCTCCAGGTAATGAGGGGCCAGGCCCGTTTCCTCCAATACCTGCCGCACCTGACTGACCAACTTGCCTTGGCGCAGCTGATGCACCGATAAGTTGACCGACACCCTGATCGGCGCGAGTCCCTGGCGCTGCCACTCACACGCCTGCCAACACGCCTGTCGCAACACAAACTCGCCAATCGGCCCGATCAGACCGGTTTCTTCGGCCAAACCGATGAAATCCGCCGGAGGAACCTGGCCCATGCTCGGATGGTTCCAGCGTACCAACGCCTCTGCGGCGTTCAGGCGACCGGTCTCCAGGCACAACTTGGGTTGATAAAAAACATTCAGTTGTTGCTCTTCGAGTGCCTTGCGCAACTGGTTCTCCAGTTGCAGGCGTTCCAGCGTGCTGGCCTGGAGGCTATCGGTGTAGAACTGGAAATTATTGCCACCCAGATGCTTGGCGTGCTGCATGGCCATGTTGGCCTGGCTGACCAGCGTGGAAATTTCCCGTGCGTTATCGGGCAACAGGCTGATGCCAATGGAAGCGCTGACCACCAGTTCGTGGCCGTCGATGGTCACCGGAACGCGGAGTTTGGCTGCCAGCCGGGTCGCAACGCGCGCCAGGCTCGAAAGATTGCCGTAGGCGTCGAACAGCACCGCGAACTCGTCTCCGGACAGCCGGGCGATGGTATCGGCCTCCGGCAGCGCATTGATCAGGCGCCGAGCCATTTTTTGCAGCAGTTGGTCGGCGATGTCATGACCGAGACTGTCGTTGAGCAGCTTGAAACGATCCAGATTGATATGCAGCAGCGCCAGGCTCCGTCGCCCACCCTGGCGCACCCGCTGATGGGCTTCTTGCAGGCGCTCGCGAAACAGTGAACGGTTCGCCAGGCCGGTCAATTCGTCGTAATGCGTGAGATAGCGCATCCGCTCCTCGGACTCGCGTCGGGCCGAGAGATCCGCGAAGAAGCCGACGATATGGCTGACGTTGCCTCGCAGATCGCGGACTACGTTCAGCTGCAGCCACTGCGGATAAAGCTCGCCGTTGGCGCGAGCCTCCACCAGTTCGCCTTGCCAGGTGCCGTACTGCCTGAGGGCTTGGCGAATGATCGGATAGTGTCGGCGCGCATCGCGGCTGCATGGCAGGTCGACCACGTTGCGCCCCAACATGTCGGCGATATTGAACCCGGTCACCCGCGTGAACGCCTGGTTGGCGGCCAGCAACGCGTAGTTCGGGTCGAAGATCACGATGCCTTCGCTGGCGGCCTCGAATACCGTGGCCGCCAGTTGCCGTTGCTGTTCAAGCTCTTTGCTTGCGCTGATGTTTCGCCGGGTGCCCACCATGCGTAAAACCCGACCGCCAGGGCTGCGTTCCACGGCTCGACCACGGTCTTCGATCCAGACCCAATGGCCGTCGCCATGACGGACGCGGTATTCGATCTGGTAATCCTCGCTACGGCCCTTCAGGTGTTCGACAAGCGCGCGCTTGAGCGCGGGAAGGTCTTGCGGATGCAGCCGCGGGGTCAGATGGCTGAGCATGGCCGTGACGTATTCGGGCTCCAGGCCAAACAGTTCCTTGAGTTGGGTGTGATGGACTTCGTCGGTCTGCAGGTTCCAGTCCCAGAGCCCCAGCTCGCTGGCTTTCAGGGCAAGGGCCAGGCGCGCCTCGCTTTTACTCAGGGCTTGGCTGGCGGCGTCCAGCTCCAGGCTGCGCTGCGCCACGCGTTCTTCCAGGCCAACCTGGGCCGCACGCAGCCGGGCCTCGGCAGAACGACGCTGTTCGACCTCCCGGGCCAAGGCCTCGTTAAGCTGCGCGCCACGGGCTTGCGCCTGCTGCAAATGCTCGATCAGGGCCTGGTTCTGAAACCGTCGCAGCATGCCGTTGTGTATCAGCCGGTTGACCTGCCAGGCCACCACACTCAGGAAAACCAGCAGGACCAGCCCAAGCCAGCCCCAACCGAGCTGCTGCTCATCACCGCCCCAGAAAAGATAACCGATTGCCGGCAACAGGCACGGCAAGGTGAAGGACAGGTACGCCGAAAGGCTGACGGCGTAGGCAACGCTGGCCGACAACGTAGCCGCGCCGATCAGGCCAAACGCCCAGGCCTGTTGTTGGAAGCTGTCCGCCGGAACCAGCGCAATGCCGGCGCCGGCCAGCGTCAGGCCGGTCATGGCCGAGCCCAGCAAAAACATGCGCAACCAGATCGGGTGCGCCTGGCGGCTTGGCATCGCCGAATCGAACGCTGCCACCTGGATCACCCGCAGCGCTACCAGCGATAACAGCCAGACCAGCCATACACTGACCAGGAAATAGCGCGATGGCTGCCACAACAGTGCGGCACAGACCAGACCGTTGATCAGCATGAACAGCGTGGGCAGCAGTGAGCCCTGATACAGCAGCCTTGTGCGTTCGACCGCCATTTCCGTGGCGTACTGCTTGTAAATGACCCGCGGCTCAACACAAGGGCCCGCCAGATCGGAATTGAAGGTCATAGTCGATGTTCTTGTTCTTATTCAGGGGCGCATGGTGCACCCGAAACGAGAACCGAGCATACACAAGCCAAAGGCCATCCCACACTGCTCTCGCTCATAAAAATGCTGAAAAAAATGGCCATTCCACTGGGCACTGGTGACGTCAGGCAAGCGCCGCCCATGCCTGTAGAGGCTGACCAACCGGTCGTCACCCAGCGGTGTTTTGTCGGTTGATGCAAAGCTCGGTTTGCCCAGGGTGGCGTCGCACCCTAGAATGCGCCGATGCGCGATGATCTCTCCCTTCTGCTGAATTCCCTTAACGATGCCCAACGCCAGGCAGTTGCTGCCTCCGTGGGCCGTCAGTTGGTCCTGGCCGGTGCCGGCTCCGGCAAGACCCGAGTGCTGGTGCACCGTATCGCCTGGTTGATCCAGGTCGAGAACGCCTCGCCCCATTCGATCCTGTCGGTCACCTTTACCAACAAGGCTGCCGCTGAGATGCGCCATCGCATCGAACAACTGATGGGCATCAATCCGGCCGGCATGTGGGTCGGTACGTTCCACGGCCTGGCGCATCGCCTGCTGCGAGCCCACTGGCAGGAAGCCGGCTTGAGCCAGACGTTCCAGATCCTGGACAGTGATGACCAGCAGCGCCTGGTCAAGCGGGTCATCCGCGAACTGGGCCTGGATGAACAACGCTGGCCGGCCCGTCAGGCCCAATGGTTCATCAACGGCCAGAAAGACGAAGGCCTGCGCCCACAACATATCCAGGCCAGCGGCGACCTTTTCCTGGCGACCATGCGCAGCATCTATGAAGCCTACGAGGCGGCGTGCCAGCGTGCCGGTGTCATCGACTTTTCCGAGCTGCTGCTACGGGCCCTGGATCTCTGGCGTGACCACCCGGGCCTGCTGGCCCATTACCAGAAGCGCTTCCGCCATGTCCTGGTGGACGAATTCCAGGACACCAACGCCGTTCAATATGCGTGGTTGCGCCTGCTCGCCAAGGGCGGCGACAGCCTGATGGTGGTGGGCGACGACGACCAGTCGATCTATGGCTGGCGTGGCGCGAAGATCGAGAATATCCACCAGTACTCGGCGGATTTTCCTGACGCCGAGGTCATTCGCCTGGAACAGAACTACCGCTCCACCGCCGGCATCCTCAAGGCCGCCAACGCCTTGATTGCCAACAACACCGGGCGCCTGGGCAAGGAATTGTGGACCGACGGCAGCGAAGGCGAGGCGATCAATCTCTACGCCGCCTTCAACGAACACGATGAGGCCCGCTATGTCGTGGAAACCATCGAGAGCGCATTGAAGACCGGCCTGGCCCGCAGCGACATCGCGATCCTGTATCGTTCCAACGCCCAATCACGGGTGCTGGAAGAAGCCCTGCTGCGCGAACGGATTCCTTACCGGATCTATGGCGGCCAGCGCTTCTTCGAGCGCGCCGAAATCAAGAACGCCATGGCCTACCTGCGCCTGATCGAAGGCCGTGGCAACGACGCGGCCCTGGAGCGGGTGATCAACGTGCCGACGCGGGGCATCGGCGAGAAAACCGTCGAGGCGATTCGCGAGCATGCCCGCCACAGCCATGTGTCGATGTGGGAAGCCATGCGCCAGCTGGTCGACAACAAAGGCGTGACCGGCCGTGCCGCCGGGGCCCTGAAGGCCTTCATGGATTTGATAGAAGACCTGGCTGCCAAGTGTGGGGAAATGCCACTGCACCTGATGACCCAGACCGTCATCGAGC
Source organism: Pseudomonas sp. T1.Ur (assembly GCF_023516725.1). Classification (NCBI taxonomy): domain Bacteria; kingdom Pseudomonadati; phylum Pseudomonadota; class Gammaproteobacteria; order Pseudomonadales; family Pseudomonadaceae; genus Pseudomonas; species Pseudomonas sp. T1.Ur. Next base: position 5,705,814 of record NZ_JAMGSN010000001.1, on the reverse strand, counting down.
AATCCGGCCTGATCGCCTATCACGAAGCGGAAAAAGGCGAGAAAGGCCAGGCCCGGGTGGAAAACCTCGAGGAACTGGTCAGCGCCGCGCGCAACTTCGAAACGACCGAAGAAGACGAAGACCTTTCGCCACTGTCGGCCTTCCTCGGCCATGCTTCCCTGGAGGCCGGCGACACCCAGGCCGACGAGCATGAAGACAGCATCCAGCTGATGACCCTGCACAGCGCCAAGGGCCTGGAATTCCCGTATGTGTTCCTGGTGGGCATGGAGGAAGGCCTGTTTCCCCACAAGATGAGCCTGGAAGAACCCGGACGCCTGGAAGAGGAACGCCGCCTCGCCTACGTCGGCATCACACGCGCCATGCAGAACCTGGTGATGACCTACGCAGAAACCCGACGCTTATATGGCAGCGAAACCTACAACAAGGTATCGCGCTTCGTACGCGAAGTACCGAAAGGTCTCATTCAGGAAGTGCGTCTTTCCAACAGCGTCAGCCGTCCGTTCGGCGGCAGCCAGCAACAAAGCAGCAGTCTGTTCGGCGGCAGCGATATCCCGGAAACCGGCTTCAGCCTGGGCCAGGCGGTACGGCATTCGGTGTTCGGCGACGGCGTGATTCTCAACTTCGAAGGCGCCGGTGCCCAGGCTCGGGTACAGGTCAATTTCAGCGAAGGCAGTAAATGGCTGATGCTGGGGTATGCCAAGCTCGAGGCGATTTAAAGGCCTTGTAGGAACTCTGTGGGAGCGAGCTTGTTCGCGATAGCGGTGGATCAGTCATTATGGTTGCTGACTGACACACCGCTATCGCGAGCAAGCTCGCTCCCACAGGTTGTTCTGGGGACGCCAAACATTTCCGATAGAACTTGTTCCCCTTTCCTACAGCCCAAAGCGAACAGGCCTGCTTGCACAGCCGAACCTGAACCTCAGCTGTCACGCAAAAGCCCGAAACACTCTGCCGCTAGCCAGCAACAGTTCAGCTGTGCAACATGGCGCGCGTGCTATCCACAAATGGGAATGCCTTTATATGAAACGTTTTCTTAGCATCGCCATGGCGTTGTGCATCGGCCTGACGATGGCCATCGACGCCAATGCCGCCAAGCGTTTTGGCGGTGGTAAAAGTTCGGGCGCAGCCCCGACTCACCAGACCAGCCAGATGGCGCCGTCCTCTGCCGCCGGGTCCACTGCCGCCACCGCAGGCGCGGCCGGCGCTGCTGGCGCCGCTACCAAGGCCAGCGGCGCTTCCCGCTGGCTCGGCCCCCTTGCCGGTATCGCCGCCGGTGGCCTGCTCGCTTCCATGTTCATGGGCGACGGTTTCCAGGGCATGCAAATCTTCGACATCCTGATCATGGCGGTCATCGCCTTCCTGGTCTTCCGTTTCATCGCAGCCCGTCGTCGCAAGCAGCAGGAGCAGTTCGCTCCGGCCGGTCATGCGCCGATGCAGCGTGAAGTGTTCAACCAGCAGCCTGCCGGCGGTTCGATCTTCGGTGGCGCGGCCGCTCCAGTGGCGCGTCCAGTGATCAATGCGCCCGCCTGGTTCAACGAACAGCGCTTCATCGAAGCGGCGCGCAGCCACTTCATGTCCTTGCAGCAGCACTGGGACGCGAACGAAATGGACAAGATCGCCGAGTTCGTAACCCCACAACTGCTTGAGTTCCTCAAGCGCGAGCGGGCCGAGCTGGGTGACGGCTACCAGTCCACCTACATCGATAACCTGCAGGTGCAACTGGACGGCGTCGACGATCGCGCCGACAAGACCATCGCCACCCTGACCTTTATCGGCGTGTCGAAAGACTCCCGCTTCGACCAGGGTGAAGCGTTCAGCGAAAGCTGGAACATGGAACGCGCCCAAGGCGAGAACCAGCCTTGGCTGGTGGCTGGTATCCGCCAGAACGGTTGAACCTTTTCGCGTTTCGCATGTTGAAATAAAAGAACCCCGGCACTTGCCGGGGTTTTCTATTTCGCAGTTGCATCTATGGCGGGCTACTGTATAAACCGCCCATATAAAACCGCGCCATCGAGAAAGAGGATCCCGGACGTGGAAGAAATCATCGAACAATTACGCGAAGCCAACGAACCCGTGCCGGTTCCGCTGGAGTTACCTGATGAAGATCTGCTGGTAGAAATCGAAGAGCAGTTGTTCATCGATATCCCCTTCGTATTCAGGGAATTTTTGCTGACCGTCAGCGATGTCGTCTATGGCAGCCTGGAACCGGTGACTGTTACCGATCCGCAATCCCATACCTACCTGCCGGACGTAGCGGCCAACGCCTGGGACGCTGGCGTCGACCGGAGCCTGATTCCGATTTGCCAGGACGGCGATGATTATTACTGCGTCGAAGAAGACGGCACCGTGGTGCTATGGCTGGCCGAGGAAGAACTGATCGCCGAGGAAACCTGGGAGTCGGTCTGGCATTGGGCACGGGACGTCTGGCTGGAAAGCTGATCCGCCAGAGCCCGGCGCTGGTCAATGCCCGGACGATTCCTTGTGATTGTCCAGCGTATCGAGCAAAGCCACCTGCATCCGCGTGTGCAGGCGGACAAACCAGCGCCAGAGCAGCGCCGCCACGACAGTCGCCACCACGGCAATCAGCAACAGCAACTTGTTGGTCGGCAAGATACTGGCCGACAAGGCTGCCAACAGCAGGAAGATCACCAGCAGCGACAGGATAGGGATCACTTCGGCGATCACCCGACGCACGCGCTGGGTATGGCGGCCGGCCATCTCCGGCTTTACGCCCATCTCCGCCAGCAGCATCGACAAGGCCTTGAGCTTGCGGTACGCCGCGATCAGGAACGGCAGCGACAGCAGCAACGCTGCGCCCCAGATCAGCGCCTTTTGCCAGCTCGGGTCGCTGATCCACACCTGTAGATAAGCCGCCATCCCCTCGGCGAAGTACCCTCCGGAAACAAAAATGGCAATGACCAACGCCAGGTTGACGCCGACTTGCAGCAGGATTCGCCGGATCATGGAGGCCAGCATGGCGCCCTCACCCTGGGGCTGGATACTGCGCAACCACTCGCCATACATGCCCAGCACGCGCGCCAGTCGTTGCGGCATCGCCGATGCCAGCCTGACGGACAATGGATCAGCGGCCCGGATCAGATAAGGTGTCAGCAGCGTGGTGAGCACCGAGACAGCCACCGCCACCGGATAAAGGAAATCGCTGGTGACCTGCAGGGTCATCCCTAGCGACGCGATGATGAAAGAAAATTCGCCAATCTGTGAAAGTCCCATCCCAACGCGCAGTGAGGTGCGCCCATCATTGCCCGCGATAAAGGCACCAAGACCGCACGAAAGCATTTTACCGAGCACCACCGCACAGGTAATCACGGCTATCGGCCACGCGTATTGGAGCACTATGGCCGGATCGAGCATCAGCCCGATCGCCACGAAAAAGATTGCGCTGAACAGATCGCGCACCGGCTCTACCAGCCGCTCGATTTTCAACAGCTGTTGGGACTCGGCCATGATCGCGCCGATCAGGAATGCCCCGAGCACCATGCTGTATTCCAGCTTCACCACCAACAGGCAAAAGCCGAAGCAGAGCCCCAGTACCGTAATCAACAGCATCTCGTTACTGTCGAACTTCGCCACATAGGCCAGCAACCTGGGCACCAGTAGAATGCCGATGACCAGCGCTACGATCATGAATAACGACAGCTTGCCGACTGTCGATAACACCTCGCCCGAACTCACCGTACCGCTGACCGCGATGCTCGAAAGCAACGCGATGATGCCGATGCCAAGGATGTCCTCGACAATCAGGACGCCGAATATCAACTGCGCAAAGCGCTCGTCCTTCATCTTCAGGTCATTCAGGGCCTTGACGATAATCGTGGTCGACGAGATGGCGAGGATGGCGCCGAGGAACAGCGAGTCCATGGCATTCCAGCCGAACCAGCGCCCGATTTCATAGCCGATCCAGATCATCAGGACGATTTCCAGGAACGCCGCGATGAACGCCGTGGCCCCTACCCTGAACAATTTGCGCAGGCTGAATTCCAGGCCCAGGCAGAACATGAGAAAGATCACCCCGAGCTCGGCCAGGGTCTTGATGGTTTCTTCGTCGTGGATAAAGCCGAACGGCGGCGTGTGCGGACCGATGATGAAGCCCGCGACAATGTAGCCAAGCACCACCGGTTGCTTGAAGCGATGGAACAGTACGGTAACCAACCCCGCCGCCAGCATGATGATCGCCAAGTCTTGTATGAAGCTGATGGCATGCATGGTGGGGCTCCTTGCTGACATGACTCATGCGGAGTCGGATAGGTCCGTTTCTCTTGTAGGAAATACCCAGATGAGGGGCTTTTGCAGGTTAACACCGGGACTTCTGGCAAAAAGACGGTGCAATATATGGAAACAGATCCACCGAAGCGTGACGGCTCGCATCGGCGCAGCGTCCCGATATGAGTGGTTTGTATCTGGTAACCACAACCCAGCGCCCGCAGAGGCGCCCATCCTGAACTGCTGCCTTGAACCGTGAGAACGTTATGGAACCCGGAAACGCCCAGCTGTCGATGACGGTGTTGATGACCCCCGACATGGCCAACTTCTCTGGCAATGTCCATGGCGGCACCTTGCTCAAATACCTGGATGAAGTGGCCTACGCTTGTGCCAGCCGTTACGCCGGCCGCTACGTGGTGACGCTGTCGGTCGACCAGGTGATTTTCCGCGAGCCGATTCATGTCGGTGAGTTGGTGACGTTCCTGGCTTCGGTGAACTACACCGGCAACACGTCGATGGAAGTGGGCATCAAGGTCGTGACCGAGAACATTCGTGAGCGCTCGGTGCGCCACACCAATAGCTGCTTCTTCACCATGGTTGCGGTGGATGACTTGCGCAAGCCGGCCCCCGTCCCGCCGTTGCAACCGCAGAACAGCGAAGAAAAACGGCGCTATGAACAAGCCCAGCAACGTCGGCAGATTCGCCAGGAGCTGGAGAAGCGCTATCAGGAAATCAAGGCGGACGGGCCTTAACCAGCCGCAGAAATCAATAATGAGGAGCGAGCTTGCTCGCGATGACGATGTCACAGCCAACGCTATGTTGGACGTGAGGCCCTCATCGCGAGCAAGCTCGCTTCCACAACGGCCAGCATCGATCAGAGGCTGATTGGCACTGCCTCGAACCGCACACGCGGATGGGCGATACGGTCCTGGGCGCGGATCAACTGCAGCTCGTAACTTGCGCACGCTTGGGTTTCCAACAGGACCTCATGCACGGCCGCAGCGGTGAATTCGAAGGCCGCCACCAGGCTGTCCCCCAACAATATCCGCGCCAGGAACAACCCCGACGTGAGGTCGCCCACCCCCACTGGTTGGCGCGGAAACGCCAGCAGCGGACGGCGCAAATGCCAACTGCCATCAGCCGTGACCAGCAGCATCTCGAAACTGTCTTCGGGCTTGCCGGGGTAAGCCAGGTGTTTGACCAGCACGAGCTTCGGACCGCGGGCCAACAGCGCACGGGCCATGGCCAGACAGTCGAATAATGATTGCGCCTTGCGCCCCGAGAAACTGTCCAGCTCCAGTTGGTTCGGGCACATGATATCGGCCACGGCAGCGGCTTCCTCCAGCAGGAACTCGCTGACCTCGGGCGCCACGATACAACCCTTCTCCGGGTGCCCCATGACCGGGTCACACAGGTACAGCGCCTTTGGGTTGCAAGCCTTGATCCGCGCCACACCTGCCAGAATTGCTTGCCCCTGGGCCGCGCTACCCAGATAACCGGAGAGCACCGCGTCGCAATTGCCCAGCTCGCCGATGGCGGCGATGCCCTCCACCAACAGCGGTATCTGGGCGGGCGCGAGCACTTCACCGGCCCATTGTCCGTACTGGGTGTGATTGGAAAACTGCACGGTATTGAGCGGCCATACGTTTACGCCGACCCGCTGCATCGGAAACACGGCAGCGCTGTTGCCGGCATGGCCAAATATCACGTGGGACTGGATGGCAAGCAGATGAGGCGTACGTTTCATGCGGGAAGTTTCCGTAAAACGAATGAAATTCAAGCCGCGCAGTATGCGACTAAACGCAGCCTGTACGACAGGCCGGAGACCCAGTTAAGCTGACGGCAACTTGTTGGAGCTTTCCGTTCATGCTGACCCTTGGAAATATTTTCGTGCTGATGCTGCTGGCTACCGGTGGCGCCTGGCTGTGGCACAACCATGGCTTGCGCGAGCGCGCCTTGGCGAGGGTCATTCAACATTGCGCCAACCTCAAGATCGAGCTGCTGGACGGCAATGTCGCGCTGCGCAAGATCGGATTCGTAAAGGACGCCAGCGGACGACGTCGCCTGGCGCGTGTCTACAACTTTGAGTTCACGGTGACGGGCGAGACCCGTCATTCGGGTACGATCACTCAGTTTGGTGCCCACAGCGCCCACATCGAACTGGCGCCCTACCCGATGCCGTTCGAAGAAACCCCGCCTGCACCGATTGAATCGGTCCAGACCCGGCCCAGAGCTGAGGTCATCGAGCTCAGCCAATGGCGCCAGGAGCACAATAAGTGGAAGCCGTGAAACGCGACTGATTCACGGACATCGGCAATTTGCCAGGCTCGTTTGCAGCGCAACCACGTCCTGCGGTTCGGCGAAGATCAGTTCGATCCGTGAATCCTGTCGCCACTCGCTGGCCTGCCACTGCAACGACGCACGCTCCACTGCATTGGCCGAGACCCAACCGTCAGCGCTGTGGATAACCATCTTCGCCCGTTTCCAATGCGCGCCGTCGAGCCAACGCGTCACCGCGGCCGCATCAAAACGCTGGGACGGATGCCACCGCCAACCAATGCTCCAGCCTTCCCCCTGCTGCTGATACAGGCATATCGGCGCCATCGGATCAGTCCAGATAGCCGGGATTTGCCCCAACCCTACAGGTAGGCTCAGGTTATCCACAGCGCCATCGCCCCGAGCCGAGATGCCTGGCAATCGACTCATCGGCAGCTCAGCCTGTTGCGTCCAATACACGCCAAGCGCAGGCAACTGGGCGATAACGCGCGCCCGATCGTTGTCGGTGAGGCCTTCGGATTTGTTCAGCACCAGCAATCCGGCATCAACCAACGCCTGTCGCTGTGTATCAGGCAATGGCTTGCCGTCCGCCATCGCTCGGGCATCCAATACCATTACGCAGGGTTGGACATCCAACACGCCGAGCCAAGGCGCCGCGTTCAATTGACGCAGCAGTTGCGCCGGATGACCCAGCCCGGAAGGTTCGATGAACAGCCTGTGGGGCCGAGCCTTTCGCAGCAAGCGACCCAGGCCGATCTGAAACGGTGCGCCGTTGACGCAACATAGGCAGCCCCCGGCCACTTCGCCCAATGCGATACCATCGGTGGCCTGGGTCAGCAGCGCGGCATCCAGGCCGACCTGGCCGAACTCATTGATCAGCACCGCCCAGCGTTCATCTGCGGGGCGTTGGGCCATCAGGTGCCTGATCAGGCTGGTCTTGCCGGCGCCCAAGGGTCCAGCGATGACATGGGTCGGGATGTCTTGCAACATAGTCAAAGGCTTTGAGTGGAGGTGAAGATGCGAATGATCGGTTGGCTGTTACTGGCTTTGGCTTCGAGCCAGGCCATGGCCCAGGCGTGTATCGTACACAGCCAGGCGGAACGCCTCGACGTGAAGGTCTGCCAGCAGAACCGCAACATTCCGCAGAAGCTGTTTGCCGACGGTTTCTGCCAGCCGAGCCTGCCCGGTCAGAAAGTCGACGTGCAATACGTGGACCAGTGCCCTGGCGGCGCGTTTGGCATCTGCAGCAATGCCCAAGTCGCCAATATGCCTTATCACCAGGATATTCACTATTACGGCGTGGCGACCGATGCGGCTTATCTCAAGCCGTTCTGCGAAGGAAAAAGCCAGGGCACCTGGCTCAAGCCTTGAGCCAAGCGATCCGGTTTGATGGCATTGAAGCGGGCCCTGCGTGCCTGGGGAAGCGACGAATCAAGCCGCGACCTCGTCATGCCACGGGCCGAATGGGTCCGGTAACAGCCGCCAGGCTTCCATGCCCTGGGCCATCTCCGCGTCGGTAAGCAAGCAGGCGTTCAGTTCTTCGGTGAGTTGATCGAAATCTATATTCTGGCCGATGAACACCAGCTCCTGACGGCAATCGCCTGTCGCCGCCCGCCAGTTCTTCATGATCGTGGCGGTACTGTCCTCATCCTGCGGCCAATGATGTTTCGGCACGAACCGCCACCAACGTCCGGCAAACCCATAACGCATCAACCCGCCGGCCTGGGACCAGCTTCCTGCTTCTTCAGGTTTGCTCGCCAACCAGAAAAAACCCTTCGAACGCAGGAGCCTGCCATTGGGCCAAGGACGGTCGATGAAGGTAAAAAAGCGCTCGGGATGAAACGGCCGACGTGCCCGGTAAGCCGTCGAGGCGATGCCATACTCTTCGGTCTCCGGTACAGGTTCGCCTCGCAAAGCTTGCAGCCAACCAGGTGCCTGGGCGGCGCGTTGAAAATCGAAAAGGCCAGTGTCGAGAATGCTGGCCAGCGGCACCTGGCCCATGACCATGGGAACAATCCGCGCGTGGGTGTTGAGACGCTCCAGGATCGCGGTGAGCTCCTCTCGCTCCTGTTGGCTGATCAAGTCGATCTTGCTGATCAGAATAACGTCGGCAAATTCGATCTGCTCAATCAGCAGCTCAGTGATCGAGCGCTCGTCCTCCTCACCCAAGGTTTCGCCCCGGGACGCAAGGCTTTCGGCCGCGTGGTAATCCAACAGAAAATTTACGCCGTCGACCACCGTCACCATCGTGTCGAGGCGCGCGACATCGGCAAGGCTTCGGCCTTCCTCATCGCGAAATGTGAAGGTTTCCGCCACGGGCAGCGGCTCGGATATGCCTGTGGATTCGATCAACAAATAATCAAAACGCCCTTCCCTGGCGAGCTGCCCGACTTCTTCCAGCAAGTCCTCGCGCAACGTGCAACAGATGCAGCCGTTACTCATTTCCACCAGTTTCTCTTCGGCACGATTGAGGGAGACATCTCGCTGGACTTCGGTGCCATCGATGTTGATCTCACTCATATCGTTGACGATCACCGCGACACGCAGGTTTTCTCGGTTGCGCAGGATGTGGTTGAGCAACGTGCTCTTACCGGCACCGAGGAAGCCGGAAAGAACGGTTACGGGAAGGCGATTGGGCATCAGGTTTATCCTCATCGGTGGCCGTTCCGGCTCGACATGTATGGGCAGGCAGATTTACGTTATACTATAACAATACCTTCGTACCCACCTGCAATCCTTATTGACTGAGAACGATCCATGCGCAGTTCTGTGAGATTAATGACGGCGGGGGTGTTATTGCTTTGGACGGTCTACGCGTCAGCTCAAAACCCGCTCTTGGCGAATTGCACCCGCAGCGCGAATTTGCTGGCGTGTGTCGATGGTTACGGCAATGTCTACAGCGTTCAAACGAGTGGAAATACCCTCTATACACGCGGATTCGAGGCTGTGAGCCACCGCTATTGGGCACAAACGACTAGCCGTTATGGCCTGCTCACATTTTTCACGGGCTTGGCATCGGATGGAGAAAGTTGGGTCGGGTATAACCGGCGAGTTGGCTGGACAACGATCAATCGTTTTTCAAGCTCTGGCGGGAGCAAAGGTGCGTTCATATGCAGTCGCCTCAACGGCTGTCAGGACTCGCCGCGCTGACGTTTCACGTGGAACAGCCCGACAGGCAAGTGAAACTCCTTTCATGGGAAAGCTATTCACAAAGCAGACGTTATACTATAACGTCGAATTTTGAATTCTTTGCGGACCTCTCATGAATGCGTTAACGCTGCCCGACGTCGCTGCGCAGATTTCACGCCAAGCGCTTCCCCTCGATTGGGTCGGCATGTGTGGAATCGCCTTACCCGTGCTGTTAGGCGGCCACCGTCTCCAGGCGATGGCCGATGCAGGCGTCAGCCTGGATGACCCTGAGGCCCGCGGGATCCATATGTCACGCTTGTATTTGGCGTTGGAAACATTAGAAACGACGGAGCTCTCGCCGAGGTTATTGCATCGAATTTTGCAGCGTTTCCTTGATAGTCATGACGGCTCGTCCCACTCGGCTTCATTGACGGTCCATACCGATCTTCTGCTAAGGCGCCCGGCACTCATCAGCCCCTTGGCCGGCTGGAAGCGCTATCCGGTGAGCATCGAAGCTAGCCTTAAAAACGCGATGTTCCACGTGGAACTTCGAATCCAGATTCCCTATTCCTCCACCTGCCCTTGCTCGGCGGCACTCGCTCGACAATTGATCCAGCAACAATTCGTCAACGATTTCGCAAACAAGACGCTGGAACACGCCGAGATCCTCGCCTGGCTGGGCTCGCCAAATGGCATCGTGGCTACCCCTCATAGCCAGCGCAGCACGGCGACGCTGACCCTGCGGTTGAACAAAGAGATCGAGGACTTGCCGCTCCAATCATTCATCGATGCAGCCGAAGCAGCCCTCGGTACTGCGGTGCAAACCGCCGTCAAGCGCGCCGACGAGCAGGCGTTCGCGCTGGCCAACGGCCAAAACCTGATGTTTTGTGAAGACGCAGCACGGCGACTCACTACAGCCCTGGCAAAGCCTTCACTAATCGATGCGCTGACTGTAAGGGTCGTTCATGCCGAAAGCCTGCACGCCCATGACGTAGTGGCCGAAAGTAGCTGGACGCGAGGCGGATCATGATCAGCTGCCACGCCCTGCGCTGGGGCGCTCCCGGACAACCGCTGACACCGCCACTCACGATGGAGCGGCCAGCAGGAAGCCTCACAGCTATCATCGGGGCAAACGGCTCGGGCAAAACCAGTCTCTTGAAGGTATTCGCAGGCCTGCAAAAACCTCTGGCCGGCAAAGCCGTCGTCAACGTACCCAAGCGCGGCGGCATTTCATTCCTGCCGCAACAGCAACACCTGGATCGTCAGTTCCCCATCAGCCTGCAGGAGTTGGTGGCCGCCGGTGCTTGGCGGAGCTCACACACACCGGCGATACGGCGTCTTCGACTGGAGACCGTGCTGGAAGACTGGGCCCTGAGCGGACTCGGGCAACGCCCCTTGATGGCATTGTCTGGAGGCGAATTGCAGCGCGCCCTGCTCGCCCGATTAAGTCTGGCTGACGCACCGCTGTTGTTGTTGGATGAACCTCACGCCGCCCTCGACGAACAGGGCCAAGTGCTGCTGTGGAAACACCTTCACCGCTGGCATGCCGAGGGCAAAACCGTCGTGGTGGTGTGTCATGACCTGGGCGCGGTACGCGAACATATTCCGCACACCCTGCTAGTGAGTCATTCGGGATGCACCCTGGGCCGAAGTATCGACTTGATTGCGCAACCCCGCGCGTGGGTGGCCTGATGCTTGCGGCCATCCATTTTTGGCAACCGTTCCAGGAGTTCGTCTTCATGCGCCGGGCCTTGCTGGGCGGCCTGGTGTTGGCCTGCAGTACAGCGCCGCTGGGCGTGTTCCTGATTCTGCGGCGCATGAGTCTGATTGGTGACGCGGTGGCCCACGGCATTTTGCCCGGCGCCGCGCTGGGTTTCTGGATAGCAGGGCTCAGCCTACCGGCCTTGACGTTGGGGGGCTTGGGCGCGGGGTTGAGCATGGCAGGGCTCGCCGCTTGGATTACTCGCCGTACTGGTCTGCGGGAGGACGCCAGCCTTGCAGCGATTTATCCGATTTCCCTGGCGGCCGGCGTGTTGATTCTTGGCTTGGCCGGTAAACGCCTGGACCTGCTGCACTTGTTGTTTGGTTCTGCATTGGCTGTGGACGGCCCGACCCTGAGCGGCATGCTATGGGTCTGCGGAATCAGTCTTGGAGCAATGGCCTTGATTTATCGACCGCTGCTGCTCGACACCCTGGATCCCCTGTTCCTGCAAACAGTCAGTCGCCTGGGTCCGTTGGCCCATGGTGTGTTCCTGACCTTGGTGGTGTTGAACCTGGTGATCGGTTTCCAGGCCATCGGCGCGCTGATGGTGGTCGGCCTGATGATGTTACCGGCGGCCGCCTCACGGTTCTGGAGTCGACGCCTGCCCATTCTGATGATGATCGCGGCACTGCTCGGTTGCATCTCGGTGTGGCTGGGGTTGCTGTTGTCTTTCAATTTCTCGCTTCCCAGCGGGCCGGCCATCGTCCTGGTGGCCGGCGCGTCCTACCTGCTGTCCGTGGTATTCGGTCCGGTGCACGGTCTCCTGCACCGCCCGCCCCAGCTCACATCCCAATGAGGTGTTTCTCGATGCGCGCCCTGCTCCTGATCTTCAGCTTGATGCTGTCCTTGTCCCTGTCCGCCGCCGAAAAGCTCAAGGTAGTGACCAGCTTCAGCATCCTTGCCGACATGACGCAACAAGTCGGTGGCGAACACGTCCAGATCATCAACATGGTTGGACCGGACGCCGACGCGCACACCTACGAACCCACGCCGGACGACGCCAAGGCGCTGCTCGGGGCCAGGTTGATTATCAAGAATGGGCTGGGCTTCGAGCCGTGGCTCGATCGCCTGGTGACCAGCACGGAAACCAAGGCTGCGGTGATCAACGCCAGTCGAGGCGTGATCCCGCGATCGCTGAACGAAGATGGCGAGACGGTCCCCGATCCGCACGCCTGGCACAACCTCGCCAACGCACAGCTGTACATCAGCAATATCACCAAGGCACTCGAAGCGGCGGATCCGGACAACAAGGCCGACTACGAACGTAACAGCCAGGCGTACCTGAAAACGATCTATACGCTGCTTGCCGAAGCCAAGGCCAAGTTCGGCGCGCTGCCGCCAGGCAATCGCAAGATCGTTACGTCCCACGATGCGTTCGGTTACCTGGGCCAGGCCTATGGCATCGAGTTCATGGCGCCGCAGGGCCTGTCCACCGAACGTGAGCCCTCGGCGGCAGAAGTCGCCGCGCTGATAACCCAGATCCGCCAGGCGAAAGTCAAAGCGGTATTCATGGAGAACATCAAGGACGCGCGCCTGCTCAAGCAGATCGCCGATGAAAGCGGCGCGCATATCGGCGGCACGTTGTACTCGGATGCCCTGGCCGCGAGCGGCCCTGCCAGGACATTTACCGGGCTGTTCGAGTACAACCTCAACACGCTCTACGAGGCGTTGAGCCGGCCGTGACCGCTCGCAGCTTCTAATGCTGGCCCAGCGGGGGAAGCAAACTCCCTCGCCACGAATCCATCACATCCAGCCCGGGTCAGGCCCTCGGCTTGACCGTCCCGCAATCCTGCCCCAGCCACACGGCACGGGTATCCAGGCTACCGTTCTGCTGGATGCCCGTAGCGTTGAACGTGCCGTTGACCTTGGTAGTGAATTCCCGATCGCTCTGGAAGGTCGCGATACCATTGCCCTGGGCTTTCGGGCAACTGAAACGGAACTTCCATTGATTGCCAGTGCGCTCGGTGATCTGTTGCTTGCACCCGGATTGCGGATCCTGCAGCGGAATATCATTGGTCTGCACTTGCGCAGGCGTCAGGCAGACCCGAATGCCTTTTCCGCCCATGGTGATGCCCTGCTTCTCGAGCATCGCCCGTTGCTCCGGGGTCATCTGGGTTTGCAGCTGCCCAAGGATCAATTGCAGATCCGGCAGATTCTGGTTATCGACTTTCATGTTGCTGGTGGTCAATTCCCACAGTCCCGGTTGAAGCATCTGCGCCTGAGCCGCCAGAGGAACCGACAAGCCAACCGTCAAGGCCAAACCCAGCAGACGAACATTCATTGCAAACACTCCAGAGGACAAGTGGCCGTTAGACGCCGCCCGCAGGCTTCGGTTCAGGCCTGGGGCGAGCGAATTAAATAGCGACATTCGTCGTGGAACATGGTCTGTTAAGCATTGAAACTTCAGGAGCACGGCAGCCCCATGGATTATTTCGGCCCGCATGTTTTCGGTTACCTGATCGCGCTGCTTCACACCCTGGGTTCCATCGCCGCCGTTCACGCGGTGCTGACGGTGCGAACCGCCCAAGGCTCGATAGCCTGGGCCCTTTCGCTGGTGTTCATTCCCTATCTGACACTGATTCCATACCTGGTATTTGGTCGCAGCACCTTCGACGGCTACATCAAGGCGCGTCGGCAGGCCAACGAAGAAATGCGCAAGGCAATCTCCGAACTGAACTGGCGGCCATGGGTTGAAGAGGCACTCACCGCGCGCGCCTCCCAGGCCTACGCGTCACTCAGGGCGATGCCAAAACTGGGGCGAGCACCGTGCCTGGCGAACAATCAGGTGCGCCTGCTGGTGAATGGGCAAGCCACGTTCGAGGCAATCTTCCAGGCCATCGATAACGCCCGGGAAGCGGTCCTGGTGCAATTCTTCATCCTCCACGACGACCGACTCGGCCAGCGCTTGCAAGCGTTGCTCCTGAAGAAGGCCGCCGAAGGCGTGGCGGTGTATCTGCTCTATGACCGTATCGGCAGTCATTCCCTGCCCCACCGTTATGTCCAGGCACTGCGCGACGGCGGCGTCCACGTCAAGGCTTTCGCCACGCGCAGCGGCTGGCTCAACCGATTCCAGGTCAACTTTCGCAACCATCGCAAGATCGTCGCCGTGGACGGTGTGCTGGGGTTCGTTGGCGGCCACAACGTAGGCGATGAGTATCTGGGTGAAAAACCGCCCTTGGCCCCTTGGCGCGACACCCACGTCGAAGTACGCGGTCCGGTGGTGGCAAGCATGCAGGAGTCGTTCGCCGAAGACTGGTTCTGGGCCGCCCGCTCACTGCCACCGCTGATCCTGCCCGATACCTACCCGGACGGCGGCGTGCTCTGCCAACTGCTTGCCAGCGGCCCGGCAGACGCCTACGAAACCTGCTCGCTGTTTTTTGTCGAGGCCATCCACGCGGCCAACGAACGAATCTGGATTACCACACCGTACTTCATTCCCGACGAGGCGGTATTCGCAGCCCTGCGCCTGGCCGTGCTGCGTGGGGTGGATGTGCGCATCCTGTTGCCATCACGCCCCGACCACAAGATTGTCTACGCAGCGTCCAGCCTTTATGCGTTCGAAGCCGTTCGGGCCGGCGTGCGGGTGTTTCGTTATGAGCCGGGATTCCTGCACCAGAAAGTCGTGTTGATCGACCAGGAGATCAGCGCCATCGGCAGCGCGAACCTGGATAACCGCTCGTTCCGATTGAATTTCGAAGTGATGTTGCTGACCGTCGACATCGGCTTTGCCAGCGAAGTGCAGCAGATGCTCGAGCAGGATTTCGCCCAGGCCCACGAAGTCGCCAAGCAAGAAAGCCGGGAGACCCACCGCCTGCAGAAGATCGGCATGCGGATCGCCCGGCTTATTTCCCCGATTCTTTAAGGCGTGTAGATATCGTCACGGGTCCAGGGCAAGTCATGGCTACCGTCGGCGTGGGCCTTGACCGCGAGGACCTGGTGCAGGTTTATCCAGCCCTTGGCAAAGGCGTACGCGCAACCGGCCAGATAAAGCCGCCAGATCCGCAGCGCCTGTTCCGGTACTTCCTTGGAAGCGGCTTCGAGGTTATCTTCCAGGCGCTCGCTCCAATGATCGAGGGTCCGTGCGTAATGCATGCGCAGACTTTCCACATCAACGATCTCCAGCCCTGCTTCACTGATCTCGGCGGAGATCATCGACAGATGCGGCAGCTCGCCGTTGGGAAAGACATATTTCTCGATGAAGTCGCCAGCGCCCCGACCTACCGGGCGGCCATCGGTGTGCTTGGCAGTAATCCCGTGGTTCATCACCAAGCCACCTTCGCGCACGGCCCCGAACAGCGTCTTGCAGTACTGGGTCAGGTTGGCGTGCCCAACGTGTTCGAACATCCCGACGCTGACGACTTTGTCGAAACGACCGTCCTGGGGCAAATCCCGGTAATCCAACAACTGAAGCTCGACCTGGCTTTCCAGGCCTTCAGCCTTGACCCGCTCGCGAGCCAGCTCCAGCTGGGCGCGGCTCAGGGTAATGCCGAACACCTTGGCCCCGAACTCTCGCGCCGCGTAACGTGCCAACCCACCCCACCCGCAGCCAACGTCCAGCAGGTAGTCGCCGGGTTGCAGGCGCAGCTTGCGACAGAGATGGCGAAACTTGGCCTGCTGCGCCTGTTCAAGGGTTTCGCTGCCGGTCTCGAAATAGGCGCATGAGTACGCCATGTCGCTGTCGAGCCAGAGCTGGTAGAACGCATTGGATAAATCGTAATGGTAGGAGATCGCCTTGGCGTCGGTTTCCTTGTCGTGGACCGTGCGCACCGGCAGGTTACTGTCGTCTTCGTCCACCAGGGCCTGGCTCAGCTCGTCACAAACTCGAATGACTTCATGGATCGAGCCTTCGAGTTCGAGTTTGCCTTCGACGAACGCCGCACCCAATGCATCCAGGCTGGGATGGGTAAATTGCGCAACCATTTGTGGGTCCTTGACCACAATCGTCACGCTGGGATCGTCACCCAGCGCGAATTCATGGCCATCCCAGAGCCGCAGCCGAAGCGGTAGATGCAGATTCTGCAAGGCCGGTGGAAGTTGAGCGAGCATGAAAAATCCCCCTTGTTTCAGACGTCTGAAATGAGGGTAGCCCATGGTAGAAAAATAGCTGGCTATCGAATTTATAGCCTTTTTCTATCGTTCTTCTAAATCTACTGTTTTGAGCAGTAACTGCCTGAAGTGGTGCTACCTCTCGTAACTGACTGCGCGCGCCTTCAACAGTTCGCTCACGTAAAGGGCCTAGAGCTTCGGCAGCGGCTCCTGGAAGCGTAGCAGTCGTCCGGCATTGCCCAGTACCAACAGCGTACTCAAGTTATGCAGCAATGCCGCGATCATCGCCCCCGCGGCGCCAAGCCAGCCGAATGCGGCGAACGCGACGATGGCCAGCGTCCAGCCCAGACCGATGATCACGTTGACTTGCAGCGTGCGCCGGCACTGCCGGCTCAGTCGTACGCAAGTCCCGAGGCGCCGCAAGTCGCTGCCGATCAACACGATGTCCGCCGACGCCAGCGCGATATCCGCGCCACCCGCGCCCATCGCCACGCCGACCACGCCAGCCTTGAGGGCCAGTGAGTCGTTGATGCCGTCCCCCACCACCATGGGCCGGAAGCCGTGGTCGATCTCGGCCATGACCCGTTGGAGTTTATCTTCCGGCAAGGCCTGGGCCTGCAACTCATGAATACCGACCTCCTGGGCCAAGGCGTTGGCCACGCTCTGGCGATCACCCGTCAACAGCAATTGGCGTCCGAGGCCAAGCGTGCGCAATTCAGTCATTGCCAGCCGCGCTTCTGGCTTGACGCTGTCGGCCAGCAACAGCCAAGCGAGGAATTGTCCGTCCAGGGCCAAGCCGGCAATCGGGCCGTCATGGTTGGGTACGGCCGTGGTCTGGATGCCCAGCCTGGCGAACAACTCAGGACGACCGAGCGCAGCTTCGCCCTCCCCGGTCATGGCGACCACGCCCAAGCCCTGGCGCTCATGAATGTCGGTGAGCGGCAAATGTTGATGTTGCTCCAACAGGCCGGCCAGCGCGCGGCTGACCGGATGGCTGCTGGCCGATCCCAGGCTGGCGGCCAAGGGCAACACTATCGCCAGGTCGTCCTGGCTCCCTTCGATCGATTGCAAGCGCAAGGTGCCGTAGGTCAGGGTGCCGGTCTTATCGATCACCAGCGAAGTCAGGTCTGCCAACTCTTCAAGGAAAGCCGAGCTGCGGATCAGAATTCCATGACGCGCTGCAACCGCAATACCGGCAATCGCCGTGGCCGGCGCCGACAGCACCAAGGCGCAGGGGCACGCCGCCACCAGAACCGCGAGCATCGCCTGGGCATCGTTGGTGACGAACCAGGTCACCGCCGCCAGCAACAACACCAGCACCAGATAACTGCCGGCGTAGCGCTCCAGCAGCCGCGTGATCGGCGGCTTCGAGCGTTCTGCGTTTTGCATCAGCGCGATGACCTTGCCCAGCGTCGACTCATCACCGATGCGAGTAACCTCCAGGCGCAACACACCGTCGAGGTTGATCGCGCCACCAAAGACCTCGACCCCCACACTCGCCTCCAGGGGCACCGACTCGCCGGTGATGGGCGCAGTGTCGAGGCTCGCCTGGCCGGACAAGACCCGACCGTCCGCCGGCACTCGATCACCGGCGCGCACCTCCACCACATCGCCGGGCCGCAGGGTGCCGTTATCGACTTCGATGATCGAGCCGTCCGCCTGCACTTTGCGGCCCTGGCTGCGGGTCAGTTGGCCGAGGGCGTGAATCGCTTCCTGGGAGCCGATGACGCTGCGCTCCTCCAGCACGTGGCCGAAGATCATGATGATCGGCAACAACGCAGCCGTCAGCAGGTCGCCGGTGGCCCAGGCACCTAGCATCGCCAGGGCGATCAACTGATCGGTGATGCCATGCAGGCTCGGATAACGCAGGCTGTACCAGGCGGACCGCATCACCGGCACGGCCACCAACAGCGAGGCGGCCCCCAGCAGCAATTGACTGACGCCGCTCTGCTGCGGCGACCAGCCACGCCAAGCCAGGCCCAACGCCAGCAAACCAAGGGCGAGCATCGCCAGGGTCAATTGCCGAGCGGCTGAACGCTGCTCGGCTGAAGACAACATCGGTGAAGCAGCGGCTTGAGCGGTCATTGTCCGGCTCCCTGGATGATCAGACGGGAATCGTCCTTTGGGTCGACCGTGGTCACTGAACCTGCCTGACGAAGAATGCCCGGCATGCGTTCACGGTACAGGCGCAGCAGCATTTGCGGATCGCTGCCCTGGGCCTTCGCCAGCCCAGACACCGAGGCTGTGTCGGCCGAGGCCTTGGCGAGTCGTTCGCTGGCCTGGGCATGGGCGACTTGCACCGCACGATCAGCTTCCTGGCGGGCGGCCTGGCTTTGTTTCTCGGCTTCGGTGCGAGCATTGGCGACCGCCTTGTCGGCCTGCTGGCTGGCGGTCAGCACGGCGTTGAAGGCATTGACCGCCGGCCCCGGCAGGCTCGATTGCACATCGACCCGGACCACTTCGATGCCCAGGCCCTGCCCTGTCGCGGCGAGTTCAGACAGCCGTCGGTTAATGCCTTGTACCAAATCACCACGCAAGCGTTCACGCCGTTCGGCGGCCTGGCTGTCGCTGCCCATCAGTTCAGGACGAGCTACCAGAATGGTGTCGAGGTCCCGAGCAGCGGCAAGCGCCACGGCACTGCGAGTTGCCAGGCGGTCGAGTGCCGGCAAGACGTGCTCGCCTTGCAGAACGAAGGCGTAAGGCTCGGTGACCTTGTAGAACACCCGAACATCCAGTTGCACCACGCCCGAGTCGCCGGTCAACAAATAACCGGAACCTGCCAGGGCATCGCTGACCGGAGCGGCAAAACTGGCCACACGATCCGCTTGCAGCGCCGCATCCGAACGCAGCAAATTCTCCACCCTGCGTTCCAGGACTCGATCCGCCGCCGGGAGCAAGATCACTTGTTCCACGGGACGCGGCCAGGCCAGTAAAAGCCCCGCATTCTGGATTCGATCGAGCGCACCAAAGTGCAGGACCACTGCCCGATCCTGCGGGTCGATTTGTCGAACATTCGAAAAAATCCAAGCCAACGCGGCCAGCACAGTGACGGCATAAAGCGCCAGATAAGCCAGGCGCCCCGCCTGAATCCATGGACTCGACAATTCATTTGTTCCACGTGGAACCAAACTCATGGTCGCTTACCGTCTTTCTGTTCCTCGGTGGGAGGGCCGTCCACCAGGACGCGGAATGGTGCCGCGTCGGTGCGCAGGATCAACTTGCTACTCGGGCTGACAATCGTGCCCAAGGTGTCCAGAGAGCGCAGCAGATTGTATAGCTGCGGAGACCCCGCGTAGGCCTTGCCATAGATTTCGGCGGCATCCACTCGCGATTGCGCTTCGATGGCCGCGGCCTTGACGGTCGCATCGGCCTGCAGGACCCGCGCGTCACGTTCAGCCGCCGAGCGAATCTGCGCCGCTTCGCGCTTACCGATGGCGGTGCGCTCCGTGGCGATGGTCTCGCGCTCGGCGCGCATACGGTCCACCGTCGCGTTGAGTGTCACCGAGGGCAAGGTCAGGCGTTCGATGCCAACCTGCAAAACCCGCACGCCGTAGGTCTTGAGGAGTTGCTGCTCGATCTGCTGGCGCAGTTGGGTTTCGAAATCGACGATTTGGACTTTGGTCGCATCGGTATTGACCAGGTTCGCCAAGTCGAAACTGGCGGCCGTGGTTTCCAGGGCTGAGCCGACAAAGGTGCGAATCTGCCGCGCGGCTTCATCCGGCTGATTCTGCACCGCACGCATGAAACGCTGCACATTGTCCGGGTCGCCCTGTACCTGCCAGGTGACATAGGCCTGGATGATGATCCGGAGGCCATCCCGCGTACCAACATCCTGCAAGCCGCTGGAAGTGGTACGTAGCCGCAAGTCCACCGGGATCGCCGCCTCGAACGGTGCCGGCCAGCGCCAGCCCAGGCCCGGTTGCAGCAACACCCGCGCGGGGTTGCCGAAACGCGTAATGACCGTGGCCTCGCCCGAGCGCACTTGCACCAGGCTCGCCGCCGCGATGGCAAACGCCACCAGCAGACCCGCCCACCCCATCCGCCGCCAAGGAAAGGGCCCGGCGGGCTGCGGATCGCCATGATGAGGGTGATGATGCCCGTGGTGGTGGCCGTGATGATGGCCGGCATGGGCATGATCGGTATGGTCGTGATGGCCGTGTGAAGAAGACTGGCTCAATGGGCAGCTCCTGGCTGGACAGGGTTACGTGGCGATACGGGGTCTGTCGGCAATGTGAAGGTTCGCAAATCGATGGTTGGCAGGCTGCCGTTGGCGCCGAGGCGGTGGTCGAGGATCAGCAGGTTCGCCTTGCCCAGCCCTTGGCTCAGTTGCCCGAGGTATTGCTCGAGCACAAAGGCATGGCCGGCTGTCGCGTAGGCTTTGCGTTCGGCTTCAAAGCGCAAGTTCGCGGCCTGCGCGGTGGCGTTGATTTCCCGGGCCGCAGCCTCGGCCTGGTCGTGTGCATTGCTGGCCTGCAGTTGCGCCTGGTTGGTTTGCTCTGCAGCGGCGCCACGCTCCCGGGCGATCAGTGCCTGGGCACCGATCTGCGCAGCTTGTACCCCGTGGTAGGCATTGGCCGCGCCAGCCGGTGGGTGAATCGCCTCGACCACGGTGGCCAGGATTTCCACGCCACTGTCGAGTGACTGCAAGTCGGCCTGTACGGCCTTGCCGATTTCCTCGGCCAGACTGATCCGATCGGCACCCAATAATCCGTCCAATGTGCGTGAAGCGAACTCATGAACCAGGATGCGGCTGGCGGTGCTGCGGATCAGCGACGGCACATCCGTGCTGTTGTAAGTCGCCGCCAACGCCGCCGCATCCGTCAGGCCGATGCGGTAGACGAAACGCACGTCCATGTTGACGATCTGGAAGCTCTGTTGATCGGCGCGCTGACTGGCAATGACCTGGGACTTGTCATTGACGTGACTGGCGTCCCACAACCGATTGGCCATGGCGGGAGCCGGTCCTTCCGCCGGTTCAGCCTCGGCAGGGATGCGAGCGTCGCCGACACTGGTTGCCAGCTCATGCACGACGCCGTTCTCGACGCTCAGCACCCTGCCCCACGGCCAAGGCAATCCGACGTGCAGACCCGGGCCGAACACCTGCGCCGGTTCGCCGAAGCGCTCATAAATGCCGCGCGCTTGCAGCGGCGCTTCATGCACGCCCGTCAGCAACCAACCCACCAGCGACACCACCGCCAATACCGGCCAGAACGCCCGGCGCATGTAACTGAACGCCCAGATCTGGCGCAGGTCGATGCCAAAGCGATTGTGCAACTCATGCTGCAGGGCCAACAGCGGCCGCGGTGGCCAGCGCAGCAGGTCGGCGACCACACTTCGCCCCAGCAACGTTGGCTCCAACGTCTCGCGCCGTGCGCTGAATAATGCCAGCACTGCACGAAGCAACAACTCCATCGCCACCAGCCCCGGCAACACGCCGATCAGCACCGCAAGGCGCACCGGCCAGACTGACGTTTCCCCGGCGCAGAGCAGGCAGAAGGCGCCCAGCACGAGGACGATGATCGCCACTCGCGTCAGTTGTGCCAGCGGCAGCGCTTCTGGCCACTCGATCACAGGTTGTTGCGCCAAGTGCCGCTCAAACACCAACAAGCCAAACGCCAGTGACAACGACACCACCGCGCCAACACTGGCCGCCATACCAAGGGAAGCCGCCGGTAAAGCCAGGTTCCAGGCTTGCTCCAGACTCAGCAAGATCAGCATCGCCCAGCCGGCAAGCCATAAGACAGGCGCCCCGATTTGCTTCAACAAACCGTTCGACCGAGTGCTGATTCGCTCAAGCAGTCGCTCGTAAGCGCCCAGGTTATCAACAGGCTCGCTGGGCACAGGCGAGATATCCACAGCCGGCTGCAGCGTCGTGCGGCGCCATTGCGTCACCCACCACGCCGATTGCAGGCCCGCCACCAGCACCCAAAGGCTGGCGCTTTGGCCCACCAACAAGGCCGGCCACACGGATTGTGGTGAGAACACGCCGATGAAAAACGCCAGCACCAGTCCGAAACCCGCCAGACCGCCCAACGCAAATGCTATCCGCTTCAAGCGGCGCCCTTGGAAGGCGGCCTGCTGGAAGCGCGGCCATTCGGCCACTTGTGCGTCTTCAACCTCAAGATCGACTTGCATACCACCCCAGCTCGTGGCGACCAAAATCCGGACTGTGGTCTACGCCACTGCCGTTCCGTTACGTGTCGTTACCTTATAACTATTGCTGTGAAATTTCTGTTTTGAATTCTTCACGATAGGCCTTGAGCCTTGACCGTGATCCTTCGACGCGCTCATATTATGAGCATAATTTTTCAGCCATGCGGGAGATCGGTGATGAGCAATTACGACGTGATCATTCTGGGCGGTGGACCCGGCGGCTATAACGCGGCCATTCGAGCCGGACAGCTTGGGTTGAAAGCCGCCTGCGTCGAAGGCCGCGCCACCCTGGGCGGCACCTGCCTGAACGTCGGCTGCATGCCCTCCAAGGCGCTGCTTCATGCGTCTGAACTCTACGAAGCGGCCAAAGGCTCGGAATTCGCCCACCTGGGCATCAACGTCAGCCCTACCCTCGACCTCGCGCAGATGATGAAACAGAAGGACGAAAGCGTCGCGGGCCTGACCAAGGGCATCGAGTTTCTGTTTCGCAAGAACAAGGTCGACTGGATAAAGGGCTGGGGCCATATCGATGGGCCCGGCAAAGTGACCGTCACCGGCGAAGACGGCGCCAAGGTCGAACTGAGCGCCAAGGACATCATCATCGCCACCGGCTCGGAACCGACGCCGCTGCCCGGCGTGGACATCGATAACCGGCGCATCCTGGACTCCACCGGCGCGCTGTCCTTGGGCGAGGTGCCCCGGCACCTGGTGGTGATTGGCGCAGGCGTCATCGGCCTTGAGCTGGGTTCGGTCTGGCGACGCCTGGGGGCCCAAGTGACCGTGGTGGAGTACCTTGATCGCATCTGCCCGGGGGCGGATGGCGAGACCGCCAAGACGCTGCAACGGGCCTTGGCCAAACAGGGGATCGCGTTCAAGTTGAGCACCAAGGTCACCCGCGCGGAGTCTTCCGAAAAGGACGTGCAATTGCAGGTCGAACCGGCGTCAGGCGGCGAGGCACAGACCCTGGATGCCGACTACGTGCTGGTCGCCATCGGTCGTCGGCCTTACACCCAAGGGCTGGGCCTGGAAAACGTCGGCCTGGCGACGGATAAACGCGGCATGCTCGCCAACCAGCGCCATCGCACCGAAGCCCCTGGCGTTTGGGTCATCGGGGACGTGACTTCCGGGCCGATGCTGGCCCACAAGGCCGAGGATGAGGCCATGGCCTGCCTCGAACAGATCGTCGGCAAGGCCGGTGAGGTCAATTACGACCTGATCCCCAACGTCATCTACACCCGTCCGGAACTGGCCAGCGTCGGCAGGACCGAAGAGCAGCTCAAGGCCGAAGGCCGCGCCTACAAAGTCGGGAAATTCCCGTTCACGGCCAACAGCCGGGCGAAGATCAACCATGAGACCGAGGGGTTCGCCAAGGTCCTGGCCGATGAACACACCGACGAAATTCTCGGCGTGCACCTGGTCGGCCCGAGTGTCAGCGAAATGATCGGCGAGTACTGCGTGGCCATGGAATTCGGCGCCTCGGCCGAAGACATCGCGCTGATCTGCCACCCCCACCCCACTCGCTCGGAGGCGTTGCGCCAGGCGGCGATGAACGTGGAGGGGATGGCGACGCAGATGTAGCAGGCGACGATCCCATGGGAGCTTGCTCCCGCTGGGTCTGTAGGAGCTGCGGAGCGAAGCGAGGCTGCGATCTTTCCCCAGCCACTTGAATCTCAAGCGAAAGATCAAAAGATCAAAAGATCAAAAGATCAAAAGATCAAAAGATCAAAAGATCGCAGCCTCGCTTCGCTCGGCAGCTCCTACACAGCTCCTACACAGCTCCTACAAAGCCCAGCGGGAGCAAGCTCCCTCGCCACATGTCCTGCGTTTTTACTTCAATGAGCGGCATCACCCCGCCATCCGAGCCTTGCGCTTGCGACGGCTGATCAACGCCAGCGCAACGGCGACCACCAGCACCGCGCCGCCCACTTCCAACCAGATCTTGAATGGCCGCAGCGCCGAGCGAACGGGCGCCAAGGCCTGGGTCACGTAGCGTTTGTTGGCCTGGTCGAACGCCGGTTCCGGGCATTGGTGACCGAAATCCCACGCCCACTCCACATAAGGCCCCTCCTTCACATAACGCTGGTACAGCGCGCTTTGTTCTTCGAGGCTGGAGTTGTAACCCACTGCCCTGCACAACACCGCCGCGAACGCCTGGCTGGTATGCGGCAAGTGATCGGCGGCCTGGCTCGCCAGCGCCGTGGCGACAAAACGGTAGTGGTAGCGCACGTCCGGTTGGGCGGCGCTGGCCTGTTGCCGTTGCACTTCGCCTTCCGCCACCAGCGGGCCGACCTTGAGCTCCACCGGTTCAAAACTGTAGTTGCCTTCCAGGCTGGCGTAATCCGGCGCCATTTCGTAGCCCAGCAGTTGCATGCCGGACCGGCGCGCGATGACGGACGCATTGAAATACGCCTCGGCTCGGCTGGTCGGCAACCATTTTGACTCGGCCTCCTCACGTAGTTGTCCGTAGGCACGGGCCTTGGCCTGCAGCTCGGGATTATCGAAATAGGCCGGGGCTTCATCGTAGCGACCCTCGCGAAGCAAACGACGGCCCAGCAGGTTGCGCAGATTCGCCGCCACCGACAACGGTACGTAATTGTCTCGATCTTGCTGGCTCAACGGCGGTGGTGCCGGGACCTGTGCATCGACATATTGCTTGAGCTCATCGACGGTCAGCACACGCTCGGCGACGGTCGCCGCGTCATACCAATAATTGTACTGACCGCGATAGAGCTGATCGAAAGCTTGCAGGTAGTCGCCCCGTTGCAGCGCCAGGATCGCGCTTTCGCCATCGACCCGGCACTTGGGTTGTACTGTCTCGTAGTCCCAGTCCGGCGTGCGTCGGCCGCCCCAGGATTCGTCTTTGGGAAATGCCTGGGCGGCTTTGGCATAAGCCACCGCCGCGGCCCCCTTGTCACCGTCGCGCAGCGCGAGCTTGGCTCGTACCCACCAGGCCAACCCGGTGTCGGCGGCCTTCTCCACGAAGGCTTTGGCGCGGGTGTAGTCACCGTGTTGATAACTCACGGCGGCCAAGCGGTCGGCATCCTCCAGGTCGCCTTGGGCACTG
The DNA here is from genome assembly GCF_023516725.1 of Pseudomonas sp. T1.Ur. Lineage (NCBI taxonomy): Bacteria > Pseudomonadati > Pseudomonadota > Gammaproteobacteria > Pseudomonadales > Pseudomonadaceae > Pseudomonas > Pseudomonas sp. T1.Ur. The sequence goes on along the minus strand of NZ_JAMGSN010000001.1, from coordinate 5,680,162 downwards.
GCTTGCAACAGCTTGACGAGGGTTTTCTCCCCGGACGGCTCTTCACCGTCCCACCAGCCAACGCGACTGAGCAGATAAGCCGTCACCAGGCGCTGGACCGCCTTGGCCTTGAGCAACTCGCGCAGGCGTTCTTCCGGCTCGACGCTCAAGCCGCCCGCCAACTGCAGCAACGAACTGTAGCCCACCGGGGAGCCTTGCAGATTTTGTGTCGCGTACAGCCCGATGGCGCTGTCCCAGTCATCAGCGGTATAGGCCACCCTGGCTTCCTCGCCGAGGCTGGAGACGCCCAACTCCAGCGGATCGCTGAAGCCGGCAATGCTCAGCTCGCGGACCTGGCGAAACGCTTGCCGCGACTGATCCAGCAACACGGCGGGTTCACCGCTGCCGGCCTCGGCGCTCATGGCAAACAACGCACGGCCCAGGGAATACGCCGCCCAGGTGCTGCGCAGGCGCCGCTCGTCGGCCGGCAACGCCAGCAACTGCTGGAAGGCCTCGACGGCGCGCTGATGATCACCGGCATTGAAGGCCGCCGCGCCAACCGCGTACAAGCGCAGCTCGGCGGGCAGGTTCGCCGCTTCAGCGGCGACCTGTTCGACATCGCCCAACGCTCGCAAACGCTCCACCACGGCTTGTTGCGGCGGGGTCAGGCCAAGCTGTTCAGCCTGGGTGCGCTGTTCCACATAGGAGGAAACGTCGTCGTAGCTGTAATCGGGATTGCGCGTCGCCTCCGTGGTCGGCTTCAACCCGGCAATGGCCTGGCCGAGACGGCTGATCTCGAAACGAAAGCTGCCTTCGGGCAATTCCGCCAGGGATTGGGCGCGGTTATCCAGCAGGCGCAATGGGAAATCCGGTCCGCAGGCCCACGCGTGACCCAGCGGCAGACTGAGGCTCAGGCACAGCAGGCGACGAGGCCACTTACGGGTAGACATTGAATCCTCCTTGGTCAATTTTCGTACAGCGCGCCCAGCCGATCGCCCGCTGGGCACCGGCAGCCAAGCGGCCTTCCTGAATGCGGGTGAAGGTAAGCAGTCCGGGGGTTTGTTGCAACGTATAACCGGCCAGGGCATCGACCCCATCACACGCGCTCACCGCCAGGGTCAGGCGCTGGGGCCAAGGCAGGTCGAGGTTGCCCTGGTTTACCAGGCGGATATCGTAGAGGCCGTCCCTCTCCTCCAGATGGACCGCCAGGCGGCTTTCCAGGCTTTCGCCACGGGCCACCGCGCCAAGGGTCGCCAGGCTCCAGACGCGCCGGTCCCCCACCAGCGGCAGGCGAAACCAGATCAACCCGCTCAAATGCCTGGGCGGTTCGGCGCGGAGCTTCATCACAAGCCCGGCCACTTGCTGCGGATCGGCCAGCAACTCCCGACGCTCGCCGCCCCGGTCGATAGGCACTTCGCTCTCCACCATCGGCGCCCCGCTTTCCTGCGTCAGCAGCGCCACGCCGTACGCCGGCAGGGCCAGGTAGAAGGGGCGCGAAGTGGCATCGCCCCAGCGCTCGGCCCAGCGCCCGGCCTGTTCAGCGTCAAACAAGCCTTGGCGCGGATCGCTGACCGCATGCACCTGCAGGACACTGCTGTCCACGGTCTTCAACAGTTCGGGCAATTCAGGGCTGCTGAGCCAGGCCGGCAACGCGGTGATGCTCAGTTGCAAGGTCGCCGGCAAGGTTTGCCGGAGCCGGGCAAGGAAGGTCCGATAGGCTGGCAACCGTGCGTTGCCGGCGTCGTGGTCGATTTCAATCCCCACCGGCGCCAGGCCCAGGGCTTGCCAGTCGCCAAGCAAGTGCTGGATCCGTGCGATCACGTCGTCTTGGTCGAGGGCTTTGAGCTGGCCGTCCAGGCGAATCACCGCAATGAGCGGTCGACCGTCAGCCTTGAGCAACGCCGCATCGATACGCGCGCGACTCCAGCCGGCGCCGGGAAACGCCTGCAGCGCCAGCACCCGCAAGCTGGAAAAATCGCCACGGCTCTGCCGCAACGCGCCTTCATGGGCCGGCGTCCATTGGCGTTGCCAGACATAGAGTTGTTGATCGAGGACGGTCGGCGCGGGCTGGTCACAGCCGTTCAAAAGCAACGCGGCCAGCGCCAGCGAAAGCCTGTGGATAAAAGTCATGAAGCGTAGCCACCCCAGGAAAGGCTGGCAGATTAACGCTTCCGTGGTCTTACAGAAACCAGCGGCGAGGACGATTGCACCCTCGCCGCAACCAGGCCGATGCTCAAGCGTCTTTCTGCAAGCCCACTGCGGTACGTGGCATGCCCACGAACCCTGGCAAGGCCTCGATCCGCGCCAGCCATGCACGTACGTTGGCATAGTCTTGCAGCGACACATTGCCCTCGGGCGCATGGGCGATATAGGTGTAGCCAGCGATGTCGGCAATGGTCGGCGCGTCACCTGCCAGATAGGTGCTGTTGCTCAGTTCCTGATCGATGACTTTGAGCAGGTTGTGGGACCGGGCAATCACATCTTCGGCGTTGTGCGACGCACCGAATACCGTGATCAGGCGCGCCGTGGCCGGACCGGCATGCAAAGGACCGGCAGCGACCGACAACCACCGCTGGACGCGAGCGGCGCCGACCGGGTCCGTCGGCAGCCAGCGACCGTGGCCGTATTGGCTTGCCAGGTACACCAGGATGGCATTGGAATCCGCCAGTACCACACCGTTATCGTCCAGGACCGGCACCTGGCCGAACGCGTTGATCGCGAGGAATTCCGGCTGCTTGTGCGCGCCCTTGGCCAAGTCGACGAAAATAATCTCGACAGGCAGTTCGAGCAGCGAAAGCATCAATTGGACACGGTGAGCGTGGCCGGAGAGTGGGAAGTGGTAGAGCTTGATTGGGTTCATGGTCGACTCCGCTGGGAAATGACGCCCTCGTTATGCGGCGTCGATAGGGTCATCTTCTGCTCAAGTCTGGCGCTGTAGAATCACCTGCAAACGCAATCCATTATTTCCGCCAGCGAAACAATGCCTCAGCCTTGCAGGGCCGGATTTTCCCGCAGCGCATTCACGATGAAGTCCACGAAACTGCGAACCCGCGCCGGCGCATTGCGCCCGCCCTGATACACCACATGAATCGGCAGGGGCGCCAGCTCGAAGTCGGCCAGGACGATTTCCAGTTCGCCTGTGGCAATGTTGCTCGCCACTTGATAAGACAGGACCCGCGTCATCCCCAACCCCAGGCACGCCGCGCCGATGGCAGCCTGGTTGGCCGTGACCACCAGCCGAGGCGCGGGCCGGACCGACAGCGGCTGGCCCGCCTCGACGAAGGTCCAGTTCCTGACCTGGCCGATGGCCGAGGACGACACCACCGGCATCCGTTCCAGGTCCTGCGGGTGTTCGGGCCGGCCATGGCGGGCGAAAAAATCGGGGGAACCGCACACCACCCGCCGCACTTCGCCGACACGGACAGCATGCAGGCTGCTATCGGGCAACTCGCCGATGCGCACGGCAACGTCGATGCCCTCTTCCACCATGCTGACGGTGCGATCCAGCAGCAAGGCGTTGACGCAAACCTCGGAAAAACGTCCCAGGTAATCCACCAGCACTGGCGTGACGAACAATTGCCCGAACAGCACCGGCGCGGTGATGGCCAGCTGTCCACGAGGCTGGGCGTGACTGCCGGCCGCCGAGTCCTCGGCTTCCTGCAAATCGCCGAGGATCCGCCGACAGTCATCGAGAAAGCGTTGGCCGGCTTCGCTCAGGTAGACGTTGCGTGTGGTCCGCACCAGCAGCGGCGTACCGATGCGTTGTTCCAACGCCGCCACCGCCCGCGTCACGCTGGCGGCCGACAGGCCCAAGCGCCGCGCGGCCGCTGAAAATCCAGAATCCTGGGCCACGGCGACAAACACCTGCATCTCCTGGAACCTGTCCATCCACCCTCCGATGAGAAATCTTGAAACAAGATTAAACACGCCTGAAAGCCGCGCCGTGTGGCCATTGTAGAGGGGTTGAGCAACGAACCGAAGCCAGCCGCAGGGTCATGGGCCAAAAACGGCTGCCGCGCTTGGTACCATTCCGCACAGTCTTCTGACTGTTTAATGACCAAACGCTCAATCCTGTGGGAGAGCCTGCTCGCGAAAAGTTGTATTGGCCGATATGACGTTGGCTGATACGACGCTTTCGCGAGCAGGCTCGCTCCCACAGGGTTCGTGTGTTTGCTGGATTGGTTTGAACAAAAGGCCCGTTTCCGTGAATGTTCTTTATCGAGCGCTGACTCATCCACTCGCGACCCTTCTCGCGCTGGCCGGATGCGTGCTCTTCGTCCCGATGGGGCTGCGCCTGGTCCTTGGCTGGTCCGACCTGCTGGGCTACCTGTCCGACTTCGCCATCGGCAGCTTATTGATCGTGTTGCTGCATCGTCGCCCCTGGTGGCTGGCGTTACCGGTATTGCTGGCCTGGACCACGCTGATGTTGGCCAGCAGCGAACTGGTCAGTGCGGTTGGACGGATGCCCACGCCGTCGGACATCCAATACCTGACCGACCCGCAATTCGTCGAGAACTCCACCAGCGGTGGTTTCGCTCATCCCTGGCTCGCCGCCGTCCAGCTAGTCACCTTGGCGCTCTGGCTGGCGGTCCACTGGATCAATCGGAGCCGCCGGGCGCCCGGCTTGCCGCGCCATGCCTGGGCGTTGCCGACGGCGCTTTTGCTGGCCCACGGCACGGTGCAAACCTGGCGGCCCAGCGAAGCGGACCAGTGGAACCTGTTCAACCTGCCCCACCAGCTCATGACGGCAGGCCTCGCCACCGGCCAGGCGCACATTCAGGAATGGATCGCCGGGGATACCGCGGAACCGCTTCCCCCCATGGAAGGGCTGACCCGACTGGATCTTCAAGGACAAAAGCTGCTCGCCGCGCCGGGCAGCGCGCGCAACGTCCTGATCATCGCCCTGGAGGGCATTCCCGGCGCCTACCTGGAAACCAATCGCCAGGCCTTGAAAAGCAGTTATCAGGAAAACCTGATGCCGCGCCTCAGCGCCTGGGCCGAGCGCGGGATGAACACGCCCGACTATGTGTTGCACAGCCACCAGACCATCCGCGGCCTGTACGCCATGCTGTGCGGCGACTACGACAAGCTCGACAACGGCACGCCCAAGGGCGTCGAAATGCTCAACCAGAGCCAGCGCAACCAGGCCTGCTTGCCTGCCCAATTGCGCAAGAACGGATTCTCGACCCACTTCCTGCAAGGCGCCGGCCTGCGGTTCATGGCCAAGGACCGGATCATGCCGCACATCGGCTTCGACACGACCCTGGGCATGGAGTGGTTCACCCGACCGGCGTACCTGGAGTTTCCCTGGGGCAAGGACGACAAGACCTTCTTCGAAGGCGCGCTGGATTACGTCGGGCACCTGCAACAGGCGGATGAACCCTGGATGCTCACGCTGCTGACGGTGGGCACGCACCAACCCTATTCAGCGCCAGAGGATTACCTGGAGCGCTACGACACCGCCAAGCAGGCCGCCGTGGGCTACCTGGACGACGCGCTGGACCGTTTTCTCGCCGGCCTGGAACGCCAGGGCATCCTGGACAATACCCTGGTGGTCATCACTTCGGACGAATCCCACGGCATCGACGATGTGCGCCTGGCCTCGTCCTGGGGCTTCAACCTCATGTTGGCGCCGGAGCCCTTGCCGCGCCTCAAGCAAGGGGTTCATGGCCATGTCGACCTCACCGCTTCGGTACTCGACTACTTCGGTTTCGAAGTGCCGACTGCGCTGTCCGGTCGCTCGATGTTCAGGGACTATCCGACGGGCCGGGAAATCATGTCGTTCACCAACGGCAAGCTGCGCTACCACGATGGCAAGGGCACCTTCACCGAATGCGATTTCCAGCAACATTGCCTCGACTACAGGAGCGAAGGCTTCATCGCCGACAGCGCCACCTACCTCGAGCAATACAGCGGCCAACGCGCAAGACTCGTCAGTGCCCGAGCGACGGCACTGGACCAGACGTTGTCCACCACGCCCTTGAACCAACACTACCAATTCGGCAGCGCGGAAAAGATCCCGTTGCCGGCCCAGGTGTCCAACGACTGGACCGACAATCTGATCGGCGCCCAGTACCTGGAAATGCCCAAGGGCACCCGCACTCGCGTCAGCTTGAGCATCCGCGCCGTGGACGCGGACCACGCCGCCTACATTTCACTCAAGGCCAAGGAGTTCGAGCAGGACGTGCCGATGGATTTGCCCACCGACATCGCGGTGACCTCCGACCAGCCGCTGGTGATGGACATCCATTTCGACAACCCGCAGCCGCGCAAGGCGTTCTCCTTCCACCTGCTCGGCCACGGGACGGGCGCCATCGAGATCAGCGACTTCAGTGTCGTGACTGAACTGCCGGAACAAACGGACCAGCCGCAATACCTCGACGATATGCAGGACGACAGCGAGCCTCAGTCCAGCTGAATGAAAAAACGCGCAGCCGCTGTAAAGCGGTTGCGCGTTTATCATTCAACCCCTTGGTGATCAGTCATTGACCAATTGCATGATTTCGAACGCGTTCAGTGCCGCGCCTCGCAGCAACTGGTCGCCGCTGATAAACAGGTCCAGCCCGTGATCGCCGTAGATCAGATTGTAGCGAATCCGTCCTACTTCCACGGCGTGCTTATAGGTCGAGGTCATGGGCATCGGATAAACGCCTTGCTTGGGTTCATCCACCACCTCGACACCGGGCGCAGCCGCCAGGAGTTCACGCACCTGGGCCAGTGATTGCACCGGTTTCCTGAAGCGCAGGCTCAGGCTCTCGGCATGGGAACGCAGGGTCGGTACCCGAACCGCCGTCGTGCTGATGGCCAGCTCCGGCTCGTCCAGGACCTTGCGCAATTCCCAGACCACTTTCATCTCTTCGCGGGTATAACCGTTGTCTTCAAACGAATCGACTTGAGGGATCACGTTGAACGCCAGGTTGTGGGCGAAGTTTTCGCTGCCGTCCTGATCGCCATAGTCGCTGAACGCCTTGGCCTTTTCACGCAACTCCAGCATGGCCGGTTGGCCCGCACCGCTGGCGGCCTGGTAAGTGGAAATGATCGCGCTTTCAAGCTCGTATGCGTCGTGCAGCGGTCCCAGCACCATGAGGGCGATTGCCGAAGAACAGTTGGGATTGGCAATCAGTTTTTCGCCCTTGTAGCGTTGACCGTTGATCGGCGGTACAAGCAGCGGGATATTCGGGTGATAGCGAAAAGCCGAAGAGTTATCGATAACGTAGGAATTTTCAGCCAGTCGCGCACCATATTCCAGGGCAAACGCCCCGGAAACACACAGGAAGACGATATCGCACGAGGCGCAGCCTTCGACCGAAAAAGGCTCGATCAGGTGCTCGGTGCTACCAGCCTTCAAGCGCTTGCCGGCCGAACGTTCAGAGGCCATGCAGACCACCTCGTAGTCGGTATCTTCAAGCAATTGCAGCATGGTCATGCCCACTGCACCGGTGCAACCCACCACGGCGACTTTCTTCATTTCGATTCCCTTATCCTGAAAAAACCCGCGCCGCCTCGAGACGGCGCAGGCGGGTATGTCATGCCGTACGCATTTGCACGGACAACCTGGCGGCTGCCGCTGCACGCTGGACCCGGATGGAGTTCAAGGTAAACAACGCAAGCGCCAGCCAGATGAACGAGAACGCCGCCAGTTTCAACGACGAGACCGGTTCACCATAAACAAATGCCGCCAACAGGAAGTTGCAAATTGGCGGGACGAACTGCAAGAAGCCCAGCGTGATCATCGACAACTGCTTGGCCGCCAGACTGTACCACCACAAAGGCAACACCGTGATCAGACCCGTCGCGACCAACAGCAGATCGCGAGTGCCCGACTGCAGGAACTGGTGCCCTTGGCCCTGGGCCTGAGCCCACACCAGGAACAGCGCCGCGAACGGCAGCAGCACGGCAATTTCCAGCGTCTGGATGACCACCGGATCGCCAGGTACCTTTTTCTTGAAGATACCGTAGAAGGAATAGCAGAAGCCGATCACCAGCGCGATCCATGGGAATGAATGCAGGTTCAGCAGCTCGAACGCCATCAATGTCACGCCTGTGACGGCCAGGAAGATCGCCCAGGTTTGCAGGGCCGTGAGACGCTCCTTGAAGATCACCCGCGACACCACCATGCTCATGATCGGGCTGAGGAAATAGCCGAAGGCCACCTCCAGCACGCGCCCGGTCATGATCCCGTAGATGTACATCAGCCACCAAAGCCCCAACACCGCAGATACCGTGAGCACATTGGCCGGGCGAACGGTCTTGAGCGTAGAGCGCAACGTCCCGACCCGCGCGGTCAGCAACACCAGTGCCAGGAGAAACAACTCGGCGAACACCACCCGCCAGGACAGCAGATGATAGGCATCGAGCCCGGCCAATGGCTTGTACCAGAGCGGGTACGAGCCCCAGAGCAGCGTGGCGCCGAGCCCGAAGGCGACGCCTTGTCCGGATTCATTCTGGGCAGTCATTGGCGTCCTCCGGCGTTGAGTTTGCGCTCGATGCCATCCCAGTACACTTCCATCAGGTGCAGGTACTGTTCAATGCCTTCAGCGAACAGACGACGCTCTTGCGGCGTTTGCAAGTGTTTTTCCATGACGTTGAACACTGCGTTGGAGTGGCCGACTTCGACTTCCATGTGCAGCGTCCAGAAGAACCGGCCGCGTTCGCTGACGCCTTCCTTGATCAAGCCATCGTTATATTTGGAAACCATCGATGCGGACATCGCCTCGTCGGCGAACAAGCCACCCAGTGCCTTTTGCAGTGGCGGTTTGCTATAGAGCGCGCAAATGCCGTCGTTCAACGCCTGAGTGCTGGGCAGGCACTTGTAGGCCTCGATCTGCTCCTCGCTGATGCCCTTGTCGTGCAGGAACTTGCGGTACAAGTCGGAATGGGAATGGGTTTCCCCCAGTTCATCGCGAGCGTTGAAGGCGATGGTGCGAAGGACCGCCTCGTCACGGGTGATGGTGGAAATCCCACAAACATAGAACGGCAGGTATTTGAAGTAGTGCAGGGTTTCCAGGTACAACACCTTGCTTTGCTCCGGCGGCAGACCGTGCTCGGCATAGGCGTTCAGAAATGGGTGCTCGGTCGCGCGATGCTTGAGGATGTATTCGATCTGCTCATCCATGAACAACTTGAGCTCCAGATCGACACCTTCGTTGCGTACGACATAGGCGGTTTCGGATTGAAACGTTTCTTGAGTGATGGACATGGCCTGCTTCCTTGAGCCCCGGGGGCAACGTTGATTTTCCAAATATGAAACCGGGCGGACACCCATCCGTCCGGCCGCTCGCCGTCAGGCCTCTTCGGTGGTCCTGGCCTTGGTATCCCAGATCACTTCGATACTTTCGTGGGCGACATCGATTCGCCGGTCATGGGCACTGGCCCAGCATGTGTTGAGAATGATCCGAGTGGTTTCCTGCTGGATCGGTACCACGTGGTGCAACGTGGTATCCGATTTGAGGAAATACACATCACCCTTGAGGTGGTGATAGGACTTGATCGGGTTGTTGAGGATGTACTGCCAGATCTGCGGGTTCTGCTTGTCCCACTCGCTGTGCGGCACGCACTGGAGCACGCCACCGATCGCCGGGTCCTCGGGCGCCTCGATGATCCAGATCATGGTGTACGGGTAATCACCCCAATGCCAGCCATGGGTATCGCCCGGGTGGCTCAGTTTGGTGATCAGGTATTGCTCCTGCTCCCAGCAGGACGCCAAGTCGTCTCCGGCAATATTGCCCAAGAACTTACGCAGCGATTCGGATTGATAAAGCGCGGGTATGAACGTCCCGCCCTCGGCGATCTCCGGTTGATTGACGTTGTACATTTTGCGGTAGGTATTACCGGTGGACGGAACCGTCACATCGCGGCGCACCGAATACTCGTCCAATAATGCATGAACTTCGGCATGAACATTTTCCAAAATCCTTTTTGGCAGAAAGGAAAAGTTTTTGAAGTTGAAGTAACCGTCGCGGCGAAATTCATTACGAATCTGCTTCATCCGGTTTTCATCCTGCAAAAGAACCTGGAAATGCTTGGCCAGTTGCTGCTCCATTACTTCAATAACCAAGCTGGACGTTTGTTCGCTCATTTATCGCTCCATTCCATTGTTATCGGTCGGTGTTACAAATCCACGGGAGGCAACGCTCTCGGAGTCGACGAGTTGCGTACCGGGAAGATTTTCTTTTCTTGCAGATTCATCAGCGGACCGGTCATCAGCGTCGTGACGATGGTCATGACCACCAGGGCGGTAAACAGCTCGCTGCCGATGATGCCCATGTCCAGGCCGATCTTGAGCACGACCAGTTCCATCAGGCCGCGGGTGTTCATCAGTGCACCGATGCTCAACGACGTCGACCAGGAGCAACCCACAAGCCGAGCGCCCAGCGCACTGCCGAATATCTTCGCAGTGACAGCCACGAGCAGGATCACCAGCAGCACCCAGGCCCCAAGCCCGGTGAACGCCGACGAGGTGGTGCTCAAGCCGGCCAGGGCAAAGAAACAGGGCATCAATATGATCAGCGATACGTGCTCCAGCCGTTCGATGATCATGTCCAGCAAACGCTGGTCACGCGGCAAGCACAGGCCGAACAGGAAGGCACCAAATACGGCGTGCACTTGCAGCGCGTGGGTCAGGCTGCCATAGATCATCACACCGGCCAGCAACGCCACGAGCACCATCGGTTGCGCAAGCTTTCCTTCGGCGGCGAGCCAACGGTTCAAGAGGGGCTTGAGCAACAGGAACGAAAAGGCCACCAGCAGCAACAGGCAACCACCCCGGACGACCAGGGCCATCCAGTCACTGTCCTGACCGTTCACCATCGCGACAGCGGCAATCAACATCCAGGCGGCCACATCGCTCATGGCGGCGGCCAGCAAGGCGATCGCACCGGTCTGCGTACCGAGCATGCCGCGTTCCTTGAGGATCCGCGCCAGTACCGGAAAAGCGGTGACGGAAAACACGGTGCCTATGAACAAGACAAAGGCCAACCGAGACGTCCCGGTGCTGGCGAAATGTTCGTACAGCCAGGGAGCTATCGCGGCGCCGAGGGAAAAAGGGATGACAATGCTGAAGGCGCCGATGACCATGGCATGGAAGCCGGTCTTGCTCTGTTTCAATGGGAAACGAAACTCGGCACCAATGACGAACATGAACAACAATATGCCCAACTCGCTCAGGACTTTGAGCTGGGTGATAGCGCTGCTATCGAATAGTTGCTGATGGAAGGCGGGAAACAACTGGCCCAGTACAACGGGGCCCAACATGAAACCGGCAATCATTTCTCCAACAACCTGTGGCTGCCCCAAGCGATTGAACGCAGCACCCAGGAGTTTTGCTGACAACATGACAAACACTATCTGGATCAGCAACATAGTCCTTTCCCTTACAACGTCCAGGTTAATCCGGTTACAACTCACAACTCCTTCAACGCCGTTATCCGTTAACAGCGTCCGTAACAGAACCCAATAAGATGCGCACACTTGGCCTATCCGTACGAATCGAATTCTGTTGAAGCAGGAATAAATCTGGAAGTGACAATCCTCTACCGGTGCGATGGGGTGGGGTACCGGTAATGCGGCGATCACCTTTGTGGGGTGCAGCCGTCTTGGTTTTCCTGATTGCCTGGCAGCGATTGTAGGGGCAGGGGACTGTCCGCTACAGTGCAGCAGACGACAATAAACGGTGAATTTACGCCAAATGAATGCTCTTCCTGGAACAGTGGCCATCCTCGTCTATGAGGGCCTTTGCGTATTCGAATTCGGCATCGCCCTCGAGATCTTCGGGCTACCCCGCCCAGAACTGGACGTCCCTTGGTATACCCACCGCATCGTTGCCGTCGACGAGGGGCCGATGCGTGCGTTGGGAGGATTGCAAATCTCCGTCGATGCGGGTCTGGAAGAGCTTGAAACCGCACAGACCATCATCGTCCCCGGTTGGCGCAACCGTTATGAGCGGCCCCCCGAAGCGCTATTGCAAGCCCTTTCAAGAGCTCATGCCCGCGGCGCACGCCTGCTGTCCATCTGCTCGGGGGTGTTCGTGCTCGCCGCCACAGGGCTGCTCGATGGAGAAACCGCTACCACGCATTGGCAGTTTTCCAAGGAGCTGGCCGAACGATTCCCCAACATCAAGGTTGACCCTAATGTGCTCTACGTCGATTCCGGCCAGGTGATCACCTCAGCCGGAAGTGCCGCCGGTATCGACGCCTGCCTGCATTTGATCGCGCGTGATTTCGGCACGCACATCGCCAACTCGGTGGCCCGACGCTTGGTAATGGCGCCACAGAGAACCGGCGGCCAGTCGCAATTCATCGTCGCCCCGGTGTGCAAGTCACCGCGCAACGAGCTGACGCGCGTGTTGCAATGGATCCGCGAGCACCTGGACCAACCGTTGAGCGTGGCTGACATGGCGGCTCGCGTGGCCATGAGCGAACGAACCTTTTTGAGGCGTTTCATTGAAACCACGGGACTGTCGCCCAAGGCCTGGCTTCAGCAGGAACGACTGAACCGCGCTCGCGAGCTGCTGGAAAGCACCGATCAAAACACCGCCGGTATCGCACACGCCTGTGGGTATCGGTCAGTGGAAAGTTTCCGCGCAGCCTTTCGCAACGCGGTGGGCCTGGCTCCCTCGGCCTACCGTGAGAGATTTGGCAGCGATGAAATCAGCATGCAAGCGGCCTGGGCAGCCAACTGCTAATCCAGCAACCGATGCAACTTGGCGTACTGCAACAACATGATGGTCTTGCCGTCACAGATTTCGCCGGTCTCGATCATGCCCAGGGCCTGGTCGAGCGGCATTTCCAAGACTTCGATCTCCTCTCCCTCGGCCTCGAGCCCGCCACCTTCGTGCTGCTTGTCTTCGTCGAAATATTCACCGACAAAAAAATGGATCCGCTCGGTCACCGAGCCCGGGCTCATGAACGCCTCGAATACCTTGCGCACGTCCTGGACGACATAGCCGGTTTCTTCCTGGGTTTCCTTGCGGATGCAGGTCTGCGGATCATCGTTGTCCAGCAGGCCGGCGCAGGTTTCGATCAACAGGCCGTCGTGCCCGTTGACGAACGCCGGGAAGCGGAATTGCCGGGTCAACACCACGGTCTGCTTGGCCTTGCTGTAAAGCAGGATGGTGGCGCCGTTGCCGCGGTCGTAGGTTTCGCGCGTCAGCTCGCGCCATTGGCCGTTGCGGCCGAGGTAGTCATAAGTGGTCTTGCGCAGGATGTACCAATTGTCCGAGAGGACCTCGACCTGCTTGATGCGTACGCGGTCCTTGATGCTGCTTGCCTGGGTCATTTTCCACTCCGTTCGAGACCAAAGCCCCATTTAAACCTATTACAACGATACCGGAACGCGAGGCAATGCTCGCTTGTGGGCTGTCTTGAGGTAAGCGCGTTCAATGATCTGTCGCGCTTTTGGCGACACCTCTTCGCCCATCAGGTAGGCATCGATTTCCTCGTAGCTGCAGCCATACGCCACTTCATCCAATTTACCAGGCGCCAAGTCCTCCAAATCGGCGGTCGGTGCCTTGCGCACCAGGTGCGCGGGGGCGCCCATCGCGTCGGCCAGCAGTCTCACCTGGGTCTTGGTCAGCCCGGACAGCGGTGCCAGATCGCATGCGCCGTCGCCAAACTTGGTGAAAAAGCCCATCACCGCCTCCGCCCCATGATCGGTGCCGACCACCAATCCGTTGCTCAGATTGGCAATGGCGTATTGCGCCAGCATCCGCGCCCGGGCCTTGGCGTTGCCTTTGGCGAAGTCGGTGAGTTCGGCCGAAGGCTGCAAGCCATCGATGGCAATGCTGCCCATCAAGCCGTCAACGCACGCGGCAATGTTGCTGATGGTGATCAAGTCCGGCCGGATGAAGTCCAGGGACGCCTGGGCGTCCTGCTCGTCGGCCTGGGCCTTGTACGGCAGCCGGACGGCGATGAATCGCGCCGCGTAGTCCTCATCGCGCAGTTGCTCCACCGCCAGTTGACATAGGCGGCCGGCGGTGAGCGAGTCGACGCCGCCACTGATTCCCAGGACCAGGGACCGGCAACCCGACTCCCGCAGGACCTGCTTGATGAACTCGACGCGGCGGGCGATCTCGCTGGCTTCGCCGCCCTGAGTGAGTTGACGGTCGATGCCCAAGTCCTGGGCAATGCGTTCTTGCTGAAACGAAGTCATATCAAGCTCCCAACTGTGGATTGATCAGGGCAACGTTGAACACTTGGGCGGCGTACCGCAGAAACGAGGCATCCTCGCAGACGTTCTTGATCGGATCATCGGAAAACTTCACCACCGGCTCGCCGTGGACCCGCACCAGCTTCATGACGATGCTCAGCGGTTCGACACCGTCGACATCGCAGGCCAAGCTGGTGCCCATGCCGAAACCGAACTTGGCCTTGCCGCGAACGTGACGCAGGATCGGCAGGCATTTTTCGAAATTGAGGCCATCGGAGAACATCAGGTCCTTGGTCCGCGGGTCGATGCCCAATTCCTGGTAGCGCCCCAGCACCTTGTCAGCCCAGACGATCGGGTCACCGGAATCCTGGCGCAGGCCGTCATAGAGCTTGGCAAAGTACAGGTCGAAATCCTTGAGGAAAAAATCGGTGCTGATGCAGTCCGTCAGGGCGATACCGAGGCGACCGCGATATTCACGCACCCAGTTTTCCAGCGCCGCGTTCTGGCTTTCGCGCAACCGCCCGAGTTGCTGGTGCACCATCAACCACTGGTGAGCCATGGTGCCGATCAGGGGCAGATCGAATTCGTAAGCCAAGTGAGCGTTACTGGTGCCGACAAAGACCCCGGGAAAGTCGCTGCGCATGACATTCACCACTTCCCGCTGGGCCCGGAACGACAGCCGCCGCCGGGTGGAGAAGTCTGAAACACGAAACTCGGCGAGTTCTTCACGGCTGGCATTTTTCTCCAGCCATTCGAATTTCTGGTACAGCTTGCGAGTCACGTCAGCCAACTCGACTTCAGGGTATTTCTCGCGGTTGCGCAGTTCGCTGACCATCGCCAATACCGGCTGCTCGAACATGATGCAGTGCAGCATCGGACCACGGACGCGGATGTGCAGCTGGCCGTCGACCTCCGAAACGTGGATGTAGCGCAAATTGAAGCGAAACAGGCCGAGAAACTGTTCGAAGTCCGGGGTCAGGTACTCACGGAAACGCTTGTTGAACAAAAACCGCTGCTCCCCCTCGCGCAGCTGCAACCCGGCGAGTTTCTCCAGTTCGACACGAATGTCCGGGATCAGGTGAGCGAGCCGCTCCTTGGAACGCACGATGAACTGGTATTCCACCTCGACATTCGGGTGCTGGTGCAAGACCGCCTGCATCATGGTGAAGGTGTAGTAGTCGGTGTCCAGAAGACTCTGGATGGTGCCGCTGTTTGTATCGAATGCACTGTCCATGTCTCTTCCTTATGCGTTTGCCAGGCGGAGGGTTTCTTCGCGCGTCGCGGCCACCGCGACGCCTGCTTGCTGCATGTCCTGAACCGCTTGCATGGCCCCTTCCTCACTGATCGCTCGGCAGGCCGGGAGGTGAACGATCACCTTGAAGCCAGCACCGGCCAGTTGCAGCGCAGTGGTCTTGACGCAGAAATCCAGCGCCAGCCCGCCAACAATGACCTGCTCCACACACTGGGCTTTGAGGTACTCGATCACCCCGGTGGACAACTTGCCGTGCAGGTCGTGGTAGCAGGCACCGTACGGATGCAAATCCGGCTCGACGCCCTTCCAGACGAAATAGTCGTAGTCGTACGGCGTCGGCAGTTGATCCAGCAGGGCGAAACCCTCAGTGCCGGGAACGCAGTGGCTGACCCAAGTGATGTCGGCGTGCTCGAGCCCGGTCGGCACGAACATCTGTGCATGATCGGCAACCACCCAGGGAGCCAGGGGCGAGTGGGCGTCCTTGCTGCCGATGCGGAGGCTGGCCAGGGACGCGATGAAATTCAGCTCACCGGCAATCTGATCACCGCCCGGTACAGGAAGCTCATCAGGGCACAGCGGTGTGAAGCTCTTCTGCGCATCGACATCGAAGGAAGCGGTTTTCCGGGTCAGGCTGTTCATGCTGGTTTTCTCCTCTTCATGGTTGGTGAGAGTACACATGATGTACTTACACGACAAGCCACTCGATGGATTTTTTTGACGGACATTCTTTTCCTTAATCAGCTTTGATCGGAAAAAATCTGGTTACATCGAGAAGGCTTTGGTTATAAAGTACACGTCATGTACCAAAAGAGGATAAGCCATGTTCGAGATTGCCCTTTATGGCGGCGCCTTCAACCCCCCTCACGCCGGTCACGCCCAGGTGATGATCGAGGCCTCGCGCCAGGCCATGCGCGTGCTGGTGGTCCCCAGCTTCCGGCATCCCCACGGCAAGCAGATGGTCGACTATGAGGTTCGCCTGAACTGGCTGGAGTCGGTCGTCGAGAAGGTGCAACCACTGTGCCGCGCCGAAGTGCGCGCAAGTCGGGTAGAACAGGTCGTGGCCCGCGGCGTGGAGGGCGCCATCTATAGCTACACCCTGCTCGCCCACCTCGCCGACAGCCTGGCTTTGGACGGCAAGCGGATCGCGTTGGTGGTGGGCCAGGATGTCGCCGATTTGCTGCCGACGTTCTATCGCGGAGAGGAATTGCTGGAGCGCTTTTCCATTCTTTGCGTCGAGGAAAAGATCCACGTGCGCAGCACGGTGGTTCGCGAACGATTGGCCTTGGGCAAGCCGCTGCCCACCCACTGGATGGCTCCGGGCATGAACCCGTTAAACTATGATCTTTACGCTACCCACGGAAATCGACATGCCCACTAGCACAGCCCCCGCGCGCGGTTACCTGCACACCATCGACCTCTGTGTGCTGCGCTTCTGCCGGGAGACCCAGGCGCTGGAAATCCTCCTGAACCGACGGGAAGCCGAGCCGTTCGCCGGCCATTGGGCACTGCCCGGGATCGTGGTCAATGGGGGGGTCGAAGATCTCACGCTGAACGACGCCGTGGAGCGCCTGCGTAATTCAAACAAGGTCGGCATGCCCCTGGCCTGGATCGAACAGGTCGGCACCGTCGGCGACGCGTTCCGCGATCCGCGCTGCTGGTCGTCCTCGACGTTCTACCTGGCGATTGCCAGCGAGACGGTCCAGCTCGCCGAACACCAGGGATTTTTCCCCCTCAAGGACGTCGCTGACGCCTCGATCAAACTCCCTTTCGATCACAACAGCCTGGTGGCGGCGGTCCAGGAACGGTTGCTGTCCAAAGCCCTCTACAGCAGCCTGCCGCTGATGTTCCTGGGCCCGGAATTCAGCGCGCCGGAAGCGGTGAGCATTTTCTCCGTGGTGCTCGATCGTCCGGTGCTCAAGACCAGCATGCGCCAGCGTTTGCTGAAGATGACCGAGGCGGGTTATTTGCAGGAAACCGGCCGCAAAAAAGCCGGCGACGGCGGCCGCCCGCAACGCACGGTGGAAAATCTCAAACCGGCCAGCGTTTATCTTTTTGACCGGTGTTTTCTGGAGTAGCGCTTAGCGCGCAAGCGTGAATACTGCGCCAGTTTCTTCGTGGTTTGCGTTGCTGCTGATCCACAGCAGCATATGAAACTATTTTTTAATAATTGCGGGAATAATCGAGAAATACCTTCAGTCACTCCAGCCCGGCAGTAAAGACCTTACCCGGATTCATCAGCCCCGCCGGGTCCAGCGTGCGCTTGATAGCACGCATCAACTCGATCTCCAGCGGATCCTTGAAGCGAACCGCCGCGTCACGCTTGGCTTGCCCAAGGCCATGCTCGGCGCTGATGCTGCCGTTGAAGGTACTCGTCATCCGGTAGATGACCTGCATGATCGCCTGTTCCCGCGCCTTGAACGAGGCGTCCGCATCGCCGACAGGCTTGCTAATGTTGTAGTGCAGATTGCCGTCGCCCATGTGACCATAAGAAACGATGCGCACGCCCGGAAAGTCCTGTTGCAGCGCGCGGTCGGTGCGCTCGATGAACTCCGGTATGCGGCTCACGGGCACGCTGATGTCATGCTTGAGGCTGGGGCCTTCATGGTTCTGTGCTTCGGAAATGCCTTCGCGCAGCGCCCACAGCGCCGCGGCCTGTGCCTGGCTGCCGGCCAATACCGCGTCGATGACCCAACCAAGCTCGAAAGCATGGGCCAGGCCGTTTTCCAGCAACGGAGCCAAGGGGGCGTCGGGGACCGTGTCGCGCAGTTCAATCAAGGCGTACCAAGGATGTTTCGCTTCCAGAGGGTCAGTGCAGCCGGCCACATGGTCCAGGACGAAATCCAGGCTCTGGCGCGACATCATCTCGAAGCCTGTCAGGCGATCAGCGCACAGGCTGCGCACATGGCCGATCAAGTCCACCGCCGCTTGAGGCGAAGGCAGCGCGACCCAGGCGGTCGCCGTGCTGTGGGTCGCCGGGAACAATTTCAACACCGCAGCGGTGATGATACCCAGCGTGCCCTCCGAGCCAATGAACAAATGCTTGAGATCGTAGCCGGTGTTGTCTTTGCGCAAGCCCCGCAAACCGTTCCAGACGCGACCGTCCGGCAGCACCACTTCCAGGCCTAGGGTCAGCTCACGCATGTTGCCGTAACGCAGCACAGCCGTGCCGCCGGCGTTGGTCGCCAGATTGCCGCCCACCGTGCAACTGCCCTCCGCCCCCAACGACAGCGGAAACAAACGTCCGGCCTGGCTGGCGGCGTCCTGTAGCTGCCGCAGGATCACCCCCGCCTCTACCGTAATGGTTTCATTGGCCAGGTCGATGTCGCGGATGCGCTTCATCCGGGTCAAGGACAACACCACTTGGTTGCCAGAGGCATCGGGGATCGAGCCGCCACATAGCCCGGTGTTGCCGCCCTGCGGTACCAAGGCAATCTGGGCGTCGTGGCAGATCCGAACAACCTCGGCCACTTCTTCGGTGGTGGCCGGGCGCACCACCAAGGCGGCCTGGCCTTGATAGGCGTTACGCCAGTCCGTCAGATAGCCTTGCATCAGCTGGGGGTCGCGCACCCATCCTGCCTGCCCGACCACCCGCTCGATGCGCTGGAACACTTCATCGTTCAACGAAGACATCCCTCTCTCCTCAACCGTTACAGAAGCCGCCCGAACCCTGGCTGGCCGGGCGTCCAGCTCGCTCACTGACAGCCCAAGGCCAAGGCTGCAACACGGGCGCGCGTTGCAGCAGCCAATGCGATGGGCTAGCTGCGCATCAGTTCAATCGCAGCACTTTTACGGTTGCGAATGACCGTCACCAAGTGCCAGGAAATGGAAGCGGCGGCCAGGATGAGGAAGCCCGCCGAGATGGGGTTGGTCAGGAAGCCACCGAAATTGCCATCCGACAGCATCAGGCCTCGGCGCAAGTTGGTTTCAGCCATCGGTCCGAGGATGAAACCGATGATGAACGGCGCGATCGGCAAACCGCTTTTGACGAACCCGTAGCCCAGCAAGCCAAACAGCAGCACTGCCCAGACATCGAAGATCCGGCTGTTCAGGCCAAAGGCACCGACCACGCAAAGCACCAGGATGATAGGCAGCAAGATGTGCTTGGGCACCGCCAACAGCTTGATGAACATGCGCAGGCCATAGAATTCCAACACCAGCATCAGCACGGACGCGAGGATCAGCGCGGCGAAGATCGTGTAGACCAGTGGCGCCTGGCTGATGAACAGCAAGGGGCCGGGCTGGATACCGTGGATCATGAAGCCACCGAGCATGACCGCCGTGGTGGTATCGCCGGGAATGCCCAGCGTCAGCAATGGAATCATTGCGCCGCCGATGCCGGCATTGTTTGCCGTTTCGCTGGCGACCACGCCGTCGATCTTGCCTTTGCCGAACTCCTCCGGTGTCTTGGAACGTTTCTTCGCCACGATGTAAGAGACGATATTCGACGTACCGGCACCGATGCCGGGCAAGATGCCGATGCCCAGGCCGATCAGGGATGAGCGGGTGGCATTAGGCAGTTGACCGACAAACTCCTTCATCGAAAAGCCAAAACCTTTCACGCCCTTCATGCTGACGTGCTGTGGCTTGGCGCGGTGGCTCAGGCGCGCGCTCTCGGCGAACTTCAGCACTTCGGCAACCGCGAACATACCGATCATCACCGTCAGCATGGCGAAGCCGCCGTTGAGGCTCGGCAGGTCAAAGGTAAAACGACGGATCGCCTCGACCGGGGCGATTCCCACGGTGGAAAAGGCAAAGCCCAGGGCACCGGCAAACAAGCCTTTGACCAGCGAGCCGGTGGACAGCGTGGCGATCAACGTCAGCGAGAAAATCGCAATGGAGAAGTATTCGTGCGGGCCAAAGCTCAGGGCCAGTTCCGCCAGGATCGGGGCGATGAACATCAGCGCGGCGATACTGAAGATTGTGCCGAGGAACGAGAACACCACGCCAATTCCAAGGGCCTTGACGCCATGGCCTTGTTTCATCAGCGGCCAGCCATCGAAGGTCGTCGCGATGGAGGCCGGCGTACCCGGTATGTTGAGCAATATCGCCGATATCAGCCCTCCCGAGGTGGCGCCAACGAACAGCGCTACCAGCAGTGCCAGGCCAGTACCAGGCCCCATCGAGTAAGTCAGCGGCAGAAACAGAGCGATCGCCATCGTGGCCGAAAGTCCAGGTATCGCACCAAAGATAATCCCCACCACCACGCCGAGGGTGATTATCAGGAAAGCATAGGGTGTGAGTACGGCCCCGAAGCCTTGTTGCATGAGTTCAATCATGGCCGTCCCCTAGAAATCCAATAGACCGACCGGCAGAAGCAAGTCGAAACCGTGGCGAAAGATGTAAAAGATCAGGACCGCCGAGACGACTGCGATCAGTGCGTATTGCAAGTGCTTGACCTTCTGTTCCCCGGGAGTTAGCACGATGAACTGGGCATACAGATAAAGCACAGTCGTGATCACGAAACCCACCGGCTCCATTAGCGCCGTGTAAAGCAGCACCAACGCCAAGGTCTTGAACACCGTTGGGTAATCAATCGCCTCAGGTTTTTCCGCAGGTTCGACACTTTTGTCCGGCAGCTTTCGCCACATCCACAGTTGCAGCGCGCCCAGCAGGCACAACGAGACGGCAAGCACCCAAGGCACAAACGCGGCATCGATCGATCCGCGACGCGGCAGGTTCATGGTCAGGACCAGATACGCCACGCCGGCGCCGAGCATGGCCAGGCCGGCGATCAGCTCGTTTCTCTTGTAGGAATCCATACAGGCTCCTTTAGCGGATAAGGACGGGGTTTCGGACGCTTGCCTGCGCGGCGCGCACCCGAACCATTACGCAAATTATTTGGCTTTACGCATCTCGTCCTTGAACTGCATGAAGTTGTCGCGGGTTTTGTTCAACGTGGCGATCGCTTCTTCGGTGCCCTGGAAGCTGACCGGCTGCTTGAACGACTTCTTCAGCTCCTCGGCGTATTCCGGCTCTTCGGTGATTTTTTTCATGGTGTCGGCCATCTTCTTGACGATGGCCGGGTCGGTGCCTTTCGGGAAGGCGACGACGTAAGGCTTGTCCAGGACGAGGTCGACGCCTTGCTCCTTGAAGGTCTTGACGTCGCCCAGCAGCGCATTGCGTTCGGCGTTGGGCTGGCCCAGGGCGCTCATCTTGCCGCTGGAAATGTAGTCCTGGACCGAGCCGTAGCTGATGGCGCCCAGATCGATGCGCTTGCCCAGCAAGGCGACGATTTTTTCGGACACGGTGCCGCTGTCGACCATTTTCAGTTTCACCCCGGCGAGCTTCTCGAACATCAAGCCTTGCAAGTGCGAGAAGTTGCCCATCTCGGTGCCGTAGGTGATGGTGCCGGGCTTGGCCTTGGCCTTCTCGATCAACTGGTCGAGGGTGTCGATGCCCGAGCTTTTCGCCGAGACGAACACCGCACCTTTGTCGACGCCGGCGATGCAGGAGATATCGAACGCATCAAAACGATCCTCCGACAGCCCAGCCACCTCGTTGACGATCAACTGGCCGGTGTGAGTAAACAGAATGGTATTGCCGTCCGGCGCCGCGCTCTTGACCGCATCGGCGGCAATCGTCCCGCCCCCACCGGCCATGTTGGTGACGACCATGGTCTTGCCGGTGACCTTGGTGAAGTACTTGGCCATCATCCGTGCGTTGAAATCGGTGTCACCGCCGGCGTTGGCGATCACCACCACTTGCACCGGTCGGCTTGGCCAGTTGCTGGCATCGGCCATTGCGGTGCCGGCGGTCAGGCTCAGAAACGAGGCGATCAAAGAGGCGCAGAGTGTTTTCTTCATTATTGTTCTCCGGGTGCTGCCATTCATTGGGGATTGAGATTGAGCGAGAAACGGACACGCGCGGTGATAACGTCTGGTGGCAGACGCGACAGTGCTTTGGATGGAATCGAGGCGTTCGGCAGTGGCGGCGAGCCCGCTCGGGGCTCCTTGGACGAGAAAGAAGGCGCTCGGCACACGGCGTTAACGCGTGGGGCCGAAGGGCTGCACATTCTCTGGGCGGCAAATGCAGGAGGCATGGCTGCACCTTTTAGTTATTATTATTTTTGACGTCATACGTTGTCGTATGACTTGATATCATCACCTCTACCTTATGTTGTCAACGCAGTTGTTCCGCGACTCACCGTGAATACGACGAACAGGGTTGGGCAACAAAGTTCGAGTTCGGATCTGCGTGCTGATCCAAACCGCCAGAACGTTTAGTTACGCCCATAAAAAACCCCCTGGATTCAGGGGGTTGGCTTGGCCAGGAATCCAGCCCGAAACTGTCGAGCCAGGAGGCTGTTCCTGCGCGCGACGTCCTTTATTCAACCGTTACCGATTTCGCCAGGTTACGCGGCTGGTCGACGTCGGTGCCCTTGAGCACCGCCACGTAGTACGACAGCAGTTGCAGCGGAATGGTGTAGAGGATCGGCGACAGGATGTCGTGGATGTGCGGCATGTGCACCACATGAGTACCTTCGCCATTAG
Organism: Pseudomonas sp. T1.Ur; assembly: GCF_023516725.1. NCBI lineage: Bacteria > Pseudomonadati > Pseudomonadota > Gammaproteobacteria > Pseudomonadales > Pseudomonadaceae > Pseudomonas > Pseudomonas sp. T1.Ur. The sequence goes on along the minus strand of NZ_JAMGSN010000001.1, from coordinate 5,657,296 downwards.
TCATGCCAGCCTTCTCGTCCGCGAAAACCACCAATTGGCCGCCACGGGCGCGCACTTCCTGCAGGTTGGACTTGAGCTTTTCCAGCAGCTCGTTGTTCGGCGCCACGGTGACGACTGGCATGTCGTTATCCACAAGCGCGAGCGGGCCGTGCTTGAGTTCACCCGCCGGGTAGGCCTCGGCGTGAATGTAGGAGATTTCCTTGAGCTTCAAGGCCCCCTCCATCGCCACCGGGAATTGGGCGCCACGACCCAGGAACAGGGTGTGGTTCTTCTCGGCGAACAGCTCGGCGATTTTCTCCACGGTGCTGTCCATCGCCAAGGCTTCGCCCAGGCGAGCCGGCAAGCGGCGCAGTTCTTCCACAAGCTTGGCCTCGACGCCTTCCGCCAGCGTGCCGCGTACCTGGCCCAGGGACAGGGTCAGCAACAGCAGGCCCACCAATTGCGTGGTGAACGCCTTGGTCGAAGCCACGCCAATTTCACGACCGGCCTGGGTCAGCAGCGTCAGGTCGGACTCACGCACCAGCGAGCTGATGCCGACGTTGCAGATTGCGAGGCTGGCAAGGAAACCCAACTCCTTGGCGTTGCGCAGGGCGGCCAGGGTGTCTGCGGTTTCGCCCGACTGGGAGATGCTCACGAACAGGGTGTCGGGCTGCACGACCACCTTGCGGTAGCGGAACTCACTGGCGACTTCGACCTGGCACGGGATACCGGCCAGCTCTTCGAGCCAGTAACGCGCAACCATGCCGGCGTGATAGCTGGTGCCGCAGGCAACGATCTGCACATTGCGCACCTTGGCGAAGAGCTCGGCCGCCAGGGGGCCGAAGGCCTGGACCAGCACTTGATCCTGGCTCAGGCGACCTTCGAGGGTGCGCTGCACAACAGCGGGCTGCTCATGGATTTCCTTGAGCATGTAATGGCGGAACTCGCCCTTGTCGGCGGCTTCGGCGCCGTCGCGGTACTGCACGGTTTCACGCTCGACGTTCTTACCATTCAGGTCCCAGATCTGCACGCTGTCGCGGTGAATCTCGGCGATATCGCCTTCTTCAAGGTACATGAAGCGGTCAGTGACCTGGCGCAGCGCCAGTTGGTCGGACGCCAGGAAGTTTTCGCCAAGGCCCAGGCCGATGACCAGCGGGCTGCCGCTGCGGGCTGCCACGAGGCGATCCGGTTGTTTTGCGCTGATCACCGCCAGGCCATAAGCACCATGGAGTTCCTTGACCGTGGCCTTGAGCGCCACGGTCAGGTCCGCCAGATCCTTGAGCTTGTGGGTGAGCAAATGGGCGATGACTTCGGTGTCGGTGTCCGAGGTGAACACGTAGCCGAGTGCCTTGAGCTGTTCGCGCAAGGCTTCATAATTTTCGATGATGCCGTTGTGCACCACCGCGAGGTCGCCGGAAAAATGCGGATGGGCGTTACGCTCGCACGGCGCGCCATGAGTGGCCCAGCGGGTGTGCGCGATGCCCAGGCGACCGATCAGCGGCTCGGCATCCAACGCCCGTTCCAACTCACTCACCTTGCCCGGACGACGCACGCGTTCGAGCGTCTTATCATGGGTGAACACCGCCACGCCGGCACTGTCGTAGCCGCGATATTCGAGACGCTTGAGGCCTTCAAGCAGGATGGCCGTGATGTTGCGTTCAGCAACGGCGCCGACAATTCCACACATGCTATTTCTCCTGGCTGACAGACGCGCAGATGACATTGATGCCGCGGGCCTGGATCTGATCGCGTGCCTCCACGGGCAGGCGATCATCGGTAATTAAGGTATGGACGCTGCTCCACGGCAGTTCCAGATTGGGGATCTTGCGGCCGATCTTGTCGGCCTCCACCATCACGATCACTTCGCGGGCGACCTCAGCCATTACACGGCTCAGGCCCAGCAGTTCGTTGAAAGTGGTTGTGCCACGCCCCAGGTCGATGCCGTCGGCACCGATGAACAACTGGTCGAAGTCATAGGAACGCAGCACTTGCTCGGCGACTTGGCCTTGGAAGGACTCGGAATGCGGATCCCAGGTGCCACCCGTCATCAACAACACCGGCTCGTGCTCCAGCTCGCTCAAGGCATTGGCGACATGCAGGGAATTGGTCATCACCACCAGCCCCGGCTGATTGCCAAGTTGAGGGATCATGGCAGCAGTGGTGCTGCCACTGTCGATGATGATGCGCGCATGCTCGCGGATCCGCTTGACCGCGGCCCGGGCGATGGCTTGTTTATATTTGGACACGGTCTGGGCACTATCGGCCACCAACTCCTGGGGCATCGGCACCGCGCCACCGTAGCGACGCAGCAGCAGGCCGTTGGTTTCCAGGGCGGCTAGATCCTTGCGAATCGTAACTTCGGAGGTTTCGAAGCGCTTGGCCAGTTCATCCACGCTGACTTCGCCCTGCTCCTGAAGCAAGGCGAGGATGTTGTGGCGACGCTGTGGTGTGTTGCGCTTTGACATGGCGGCTTAAGTTTCGATTCGAAAGATAACGTAAGCAATCAAAACCTATTGAAGCGATACCGTCAAGACACCAGCAGAAAAATTCAGAAATCCTCTCAGCACTGTGGGAGCGAGCTTGCTCGCGAAGGGGCCAGGTCAGCCAATATTGCTTTACCTGATACACCGCAATCGCGAGCAAGCTCGCTCCCACGGGGGGTTGTGGATAACTTCAGGGCTTCTTGATCTTCTCCGGCCGCTTCCAGCCGTCGATATTGCGCTGGCGCGCACGCGCCACCGCCAATTGGCCGTTATCCACATTCTGGGTAAGTGTCGAACCGGCTGCCGTAGTCGCACCGCTGGAGATATCCACAGGCGCTACCAAGGAGTTGTTGGAGCCGATGAACACATCCTCACCCAGCACGGTTTTCCACTTGTTGGCACCGTCGTAGTTACAGGTGATGGTACCAGCGCCAATGTTGGTGCGGGCGCCGACTTCAGCGTCACCCAGGTAGGTCAGGTGTCCGGCCTTGGCGCCTTCGCCCAGGTGGGCATTCTTGAGTTCGACAAAGTTACCCACATGGGCACGGGCTTCCAGCACGGAGCCTGGACGCAAGCGGGCAAACGGGCCGGCGTCGCTGCCCTCCCCCATGATTGCGCCGTCGAGATGGCTGTTGGCCTTGACCACCACGCCTTTGCGCAGGGTGCTGTCCTTGATGACACAGTTCGGGCCGATGACCACGTCGTCCTCGATGACGACCTTGCCTTCGAGGATGACGTTGATGTCGATGACCACATCGCGACCCACGCTGACTTCACCACGTACGTCAAAACGAGACGGATCACGCAGGGTCACGCCTTGGGCCATCAGGCGACGGGCAACACGCAATTGATAGTGGCGCTCCAGCTCGGCCAGTTGCCGGCGGTCGTTGGCGCCCTGCACTTCCATGGCGTCCAGTGGCTGCTCGGTGGCAACGACCAGTCCATCGGCAACGGCCATGGCAATCACATCGGTCAGGTAGTACTCGCCCTGGGCATTGTTGTTCGACAGACGACTCATCCAGTCGCCCAAGCGCTCAGCCGGCACGGCGAGAATCCCGGTGTTGCCTTCGGTGATGGCACGCTGGGCTTCACTTGCATCCTTTTGCTCGACAATCGCCGTGACCTGGCCTTCTGCGTTGCGCACGATGCGGCCGTAGCCGGTCGGATCATCCAGCTCGACCGTCAACAGACCTAGCTGCCGTGGCGCGACATGCTTGAGCAAGCGCTGCAACGTTTCGACTTCGATCAGCGGCACGTCACCGTAGAGAATCAGTACCGTGTCAGCGGTGATGAACGGCACGGCCTGGGCCACCGCATGGCCGGTGCCGAGTTGTTTGTCCTGCAGCACAAAATTCAGGTCATCCGCCGCCAGGCGCTCACGCACCGCATCGGCACCATGGCCGATCACCACGTGGATGCGCTGTGGATCAAGTTGCCGCGCGCTGTGGATAACATGACCGAGCATGGAGTTGCCGGCGACCGGGTGCAACACCTTGGGCAGCGCCGAACGCATGCGGGTGCCCTGACCGGCCGCGAGAATAACGATTTCGAGAGACATGACTGGCTACCAATCCTGGGTGGTCAGCGGCTGCGACCAGATGATGAGTATCGGAAAAAGAAAAAAGGGTAGCCGAGGCTACCCTTTTTAATCAATCGCACAGAAAGCAGACGGCTTAGCCGCCGAACTTCTTGCGGATCTGCTGGACGGTACGCAGCTGGGCTGCGGCCTCGGCCAGACGTGCGGCAGCAGAACCGTAATCGAAGTCCGCGCCTTTTTCATGCAGAGCCTTCTCGGCGGCCTTGACGGCCTCCTGAGCAGAGGCTTCGTCCAGGTCGGCAGCACGTTGCACGGTGTCGGCAAGAACCTTGACCATGTTCGGCTGAACCTCGAGGAAACCACCGGAGATGTAGAACACCTCCCTGTCCCCGCCCTGCTTGGTCAGAGTAATCGGACCTGGCTTCAAGCTGGTGATCAGCGGTGCGTGACCCAGGGCGATACCAAGATCACCCAGCTCACCGTGCGCAACCACAAACTCGACCAGACCGGAGAAGATTTCCCCTTCCGCACTGACGATATCGCAATGGACTGTCATAGCCATCTGATTGCCTCAACCTAAATTAGCGCCCGTTGCCGGGCGCCGGGATTACAGTTTCTTGGCTTTCTCGATCGCTTCTTCGATGCCGCCGACCATGTAGAACGCTTGTTCTGGCAGGTGGTCGTAGTCACCGTTGAGGATGCCTTTGAAGCCAGCAATGGTGTCTTTCAGGGAAACGTATTTACCCGAGGCACCGGTGAAGACTTCAGCCACGAAGAACGGTTGCGACAAGAAGCGCTGGATCTTACGAGCACGGTTTACCAACTGCTTGTCGGCTTCCGACAGCTCGTCCATACCCAGGATCGCGATGATGTCCTTCAGCTCTTTGTAGCGCTGCAGCACGTACTGGACGCCGCGAGCGGTGTCGTAGTGCTCCTGGCCGATCACGTTCGGGTCCAGCTGGCGCGAAGTCGAGTCCAGTGGGTCTACCGCTGGGTAGATACCCAGGGAAGCGATGTCACGGGACAGAACGACGGTGGCGTCCAAGTGGGCGAAGGTGGTCGCTGGCGACGGGTCGGTCAAGTCGTCCGCTGGTACGTATACCGCCTGGATCGAAGTGATCGAACCTTGCTTGGTCGAAGTGATGCGCTCTTGCAGCACGCCCATCTCTTCAGCCAGGGTCGGCTGGTAACCTACTGCCGAAGGCATACGGCCCAGCAGTGCGGATACTTCGGTACCGGCCAGGGTGTAACGGTAGATGTTGTCGACGAACAGCAGAACGTCGTTACCTTCGTCACGGAACTTCTCGGCCATGGTCAGGCCGGTCAGGGCTACGCGCAGACGGTTTCCTGGCGGCTCGTTCATCTGGCCATAGACCAGTGCCACTTTGTCCAGAACGTTGGAATCCTTCATCTCGTGGTAGAAGTCGTTACCCTCACGAGTACGCTCACCCACGCCGGCGAACACGGAATAACCGCTGTGCTCGATGGCGATGTTACGGATCAGTTCCATCATGTTTACGGTCTTGCCAACACCGGCACCACCGAACAGACCGACTTTACCGCCCTTGGCGAACGGGCAAACCAGGTCGATAACCTTGATGCCGGTTTCCAGCAGCTCGTTGCCACCGGCCTGTTCAGCGAAGGTTGGCGCAGGACGGTGAATGCCCCATCGCTCTTCGGTGTCGATCGGGCCAGCTTCGTCGATCGGGTTGCCCAGTACGTCCATGATCCGGCCCAGGGTCGCTTTGCCGACCGGTACGGAGATGGCTGCGCCAGTGTTGTTGACGTCCAGACCGCGCTTCAAGCCTTCGGTGGAGCCCATCGCAATGGTACGAACCACGCCGTCGCCCAGCTGCTGCTGAACTTCCAGGGTGGTTTCGGCGCCTTGAACCTTCAAGGCGTCGTAGATGCTCGGTACGCTGTCGCGTGGGAATTCCACGTCGATAACGGCGCCGATGATTTGAACGATACGTCCGCTACTCATAGCTGGATCCTCTGAATATTTGAACCGTTAAACCGCGGCAGCGCCGCCGACGATTTCCGAGATCTCTTGGGTGATCGCAGCCTGACGCGCCTTGTTGTAGATCAGCTGCAAATCGCTGATCAAATCACCGGCGTTGTCGGTAGCGTTCTTCATCGCGATCATCCGCGCCGCTTGTTCAGCTGCGTTGTTCTCGACCACCGCCTGGTAGACCTGCGACTCCACGTAGCGGACCATCAAGCCGTCGAGCAGCTCCTTGGCATCCGGTTCGTAGAGATAGTCCCAGTGGTGCTTGAGTTCCTGTTCCGGGGTTGCCACCAGTGGAATCAACTGCTCCACGGTCGGCTGTTGCGTCATGGTGTTGATGAACTTGTTGGATACCACGGACAGGCGGTCGATCCGGCCTTCCAGGTAAGCATCCAGCATCACCTTGACGCTGCCGATCAGGTCATTAATCGACGGCTCTTCACCCAGGTGGCTGATAGCAGCGACGACGTTACCGCCGAAGTTGCGGAAGAAAGCCGCACCCTTGCTACCGACCACGCACAGATCGATCTCGACGCCTTGTTCGCGGTTTACCGCCATGTCCTTGACCAGGGCCTTGAACAGGTTGGTGTTCAAGCCACCGCACAGACCACGGTCACTGCTCACCACAACGTAACCGACGCGCTTGACGGCGCGGTCGATCATGAACGGGTGGCGGTATTCCGGGTTGGCGTTGGCCAGATGACCAATCACCTGGCGGATGCGCTCCGCATAAGGACGGCTAGCAGCCATGCGCATTTGTGCCTTGCGCATTTTGCTGACCGCCACTTTTTCCATGGCGCTGGTAATCTTTTGCGTGCTTTTGATGCTCGCAATCTTACTGCGAATCTCTTTTGCGCCTGCCATGTAACACCTATCAGGTTAGCAAGCGGGAGCCTTGCGGCTCCCGCTGCGGCTTACCAGGTTTGGGTGGCCTTGAACTTCTCGATACCGGCCTTGAGGCCAGCGTCGATTTCGTCATTGAAGTCACCTTTAACGTTGATCTTCGCCATCAAGTCGGCGTGATCGCGGTTGAAGAAAGCAATCAGCGCTTGTTCGAAGCTGCCGATCTTGGCGATTTCAATGTCAGTCAGGAACCCACGCTCAGCGGCATACAGCGACAGCGCCATGTCAGCGATCGACATTGGTGCGTATTGCTTCTGCTTCATCAGCTCGGTAACGCGCTGACCATGCTCAAGTTGCTTACGGGTCGCTTCGTCCAGGTCAGAAGCGAACTGGGCGAATGCCGCCAGTTCACGGTACTGGGCCAGGGCGGTACGGATACCACCGGACAGCTTCTTGATGATCTTGGTCTGAGCGGCACCACCCACACGGGATACCGAAACACCGGCGTTCACAGCAGGACGGATGCCCGAGTTGAACATGGCCGATTCCAGGAAGATCTGACCGTCGGTGATGGAAATCACGTTGGTCGGAACGAACGCGGAAACGTCGCCAGCCTGGGTTTCGATGATCGGCAGGGCGGTCAGGGAACCGGTCTTGCCAGTCACGGCGCCGTTGGTGAACTTCTCTACGTACTCTTCCGAAACGCGGGATGCGCGCTCCAGCAGGCGGGAGTGGAGATAGAACACGTCGCCTGGGTAGGCTTCACGGCCTGGTGGACGGCGCAGCAGCAGGGAAATCTGGCGGTAGGCCACTGCTTGCTTGGACAGATCGTCATAAACGATCAGCGCGTCTTCACCGCGGTCGCGGAAGTATTCGCCCATGGTGCAACCGGAGTACGGTGCCAGGAACTGCAGGGCAGCCGATTCGGAGGCGCTGGCGGCAACGATGATGGTGTTGGCCAGAGCACCGTTCTCTTCCAGCTTGCGAACCACGTTGGCGATGGTCGATTGCTTCTGACCGATGGCTACGTAGACGCAGAAGATACCGCTGTTCTTCTGGTTGATGATCGCGTCGATCGCCAGAGCGGTCTTACCGATCTGACGGTCACCGATGATCAGCTCACGCTGGCCACGACCGACTGGGATCATGGCATCGACAGCCTTGTAGCCAGTCTGTACAGGCTGGTCTACCGACTTACGCCAGATCACGCCTGGAGCAACTTTCTCGACCGCATCGGTCTCGGTGTTGTTCAGCGGACCTTTGCCGTCAACTGGGTTACCCAGTGCGTCGACTACGCGACCCAGCAGTTCCTTACCGACTGGAACCTCGAGGATGCGGCCGGTGCACTTGGCGCTCATGCCTTCAGCCAGCGTCGTGTACGCGCCCAATACCACGGCACCTACAGAGTCTTGCTCCAGGTTGAGGGCCATACCGTAGACGCCGCCCGGAAACTCGATCATCTCGCCGTACATGACGTCGGCCAGACCGTGAATCCGCACGATGCCGTCAGATACGCTGACGACAGTGCCTTCGTTACGGGCTTGGGAGGTCACATCGAGCTTTTCGATGCGGCCCTTGATAATTTCACTTATTTCGGAAGGATTGAGTTGCTGCATTGCTCTGCTGCCCCTTCAAACTCAAGATTTCAATGCTTCGGCAAGTTTCGCGATTTTGCCGCGAATCGAGCCATCGATAACCAGGTCGCCGGCGCGGATTACAACGCCCCCTATGAGGGACTTGTCTTCCTCGACTTGCAGGCGCACTTCCCGGTTGAGTCGTGCACTGAGAACCTTGGCGAGTTTGTCTTGCTGTTCTTGGTTCAATGCAAAAGCACTGGTCACTTCCACGTCTACCGACTTCTCTTGCTCGGCCTTGTACAGGTCGAACAGAGCGGCAATCTCCGGCAGAAGCGGGAGACGGTCGTTTTCGGCAACGACGTGAATGAAATTCTGTGCCTTGGCATCGAACTTGTCGCCGCACACGTCAATGAACGTGGCGGCCTTTTCTGCGCTCGTCAGTCGCGGGGCCTTGAGCACGCGCTGCATGGTGTCGTCTTGCGACACCGCTGCTGCCAGGCCGAGCATGGCTGACCAATTGGCCAGTTGCTGGTGGGCCTGAGCGTGCTCGAAGGCCGCCTTAGCGTAAGGTCGGGCCAACGTGGTCAGTTCTGCCATGATCGCCCTCGCTTAGATTTCAGCAGCCAGTTGGTTTACCAGCTCTGCGTGCGCGTTTTGATCGATTGTGGCACCCAGGATCTTCGAAGCACCGCCAACGGCCAGGCTACCCACTTGGGCACGCAGCGCGTCTTTGACACTGTTGAGTTCCTGTTCGATCTCGGCTTGAGCCTGAGCCTTCACACGGTCAGCTTCGACGCGAGCCTGTTCACGGGCTTCGTCGACAATCTGGGTACCGCGTTTCTTGGCTTGCTCGATGATTTCAGCTGCCTGAGCTTTCGCTTCGCGCAGTTGCTGACCCACTTTCTCATGGGCCAACTCCAGGTCGCGAGCTGCACGGCTGGCAGCGTCCAGACCATCAGCGATCTTCTTTTGACGTTCGTGCAATGCCGCAATGACCGGAGGCCATACGAACTTCATGCAGAACAGTACAAAAATCAGGAACGCAACGGACTGGCCAATCAGGGTCGCATTAATGTTCACGCCAACACCTCGCAGTTACGTTGTCCATCACACCAATCTACTCGAGACATCCGAGTAATTAGCCAGCGATTTGACCAACGAACGGGTTCGCAAAGGTGAAGAACAGAGCGATACCAACACCGATCATGGTTACGGCGTCGAGCAGACCGGCAACGATGAACATCTTGACTTGCAGCATTGGGACCATTTCTGGCTGACGCGCTGCGCCTTCCAGGAACTTGCCGCCCAGCAGGCCGAAACCAATTGCGGTACCCAGTGCGCCCAGGCCGATCAACAGTGCAACAGCGATAGCGGTTAGACCAACTACAGTTTCCATCTTTCCTCCCGACTTTTACGTCGTATGGTTTAGGTTTTTTAGATTTTAAAGCGGTAAAACAAATCGTTTCCCAGCCCGTACCGGGCTCCTTCCCGTGTGACCGGGAAGGACATCAGACTAGTCGAGACTGGCCTTAATGGTTTTCTTCGTGCGCCATCGACAGGTAGACAATGGTCAGCATCATGAAGATGAACGCCTGCAAGGTGATGATCAGGATGTGGAACACAGCCCACGCCCATTGCAGCACCACACCCAGGCCGCTGAGCCAGAGCAGGCCGCTGCCGAACATCACAGCGATCAGGATGAACACCAGCTCGCCGGCATACATGTTGCCGAACAGACGCAGTGCCAGAGAGATTGGCTTGGCGATCAGGGTCACGAATTCCAACAGGAAGTTCACCGGGATCAGCAGGGCCTGAACCAGGATGTTCTTGCTGCCGAACGGGTGCAGGGTCAGTTCGCCGATGAAACCGCCGATGCCCTTGACCTTGATGCTATAGAAAATGATCAGTGCGAAAACCGAGAACGCCATGCCCAGGGTCGCGTTCGGGTCGGTGGTCGACACGGCGCGGAACGGGATGTGGTGGTCGCCGGAGATCAGGATGGCCAGCTGAGGAATCCAGTCGACCGGTACCAGGTCGACGGCGTTCATCAGGAACACCCAGACGAAGATGGTCAGTGCCAACGGTGCAATCACCGGGCTACGGCCGTGGAAGCTGTCTTTCACGCTGCCATCGACGAATTCGACCAGGACTTCAACGAAGTTCTGCAGTGCACCTGGCTGACCGGAGGTCGCTTTCTTCGCCGCCATGCGGAAAAGGAAAACGAAGATCAGGCCCAGTGCGACCGACCAGCCGAGGGTATCGACGTGGAAAGCCCAGAAGCCCATTTCCTTGGCTTCTGCTGCGGAGTGGGCAAAACCCCAGCTGCCGTTAGGTAGCTGCCCGAAGGTCAGGTTCTGCAAGTGGTGCTGGATATAGCCCGAAGCGGTTGTTTCTGCCATGGTTGCCTCAAACGCCCTAAGGTCTCGAAAGTCTTGTTCTCATTAGCAGGGGAGCGAACCAGCTGACCATCTGGGTCAGCAGGAACACGCCGAATACCGCCAGCGGCGCCAGTGGCTTCACACCTGCGAACGTCAGTGCAAACAGCACTGCCGTCAAAATCAGTTTCCCCGCCTCGCCAGCATAAAAAGACCGGACGATGGCTTGGGCTGCTCGGGCGCCGGAAAACCGAAAGGCCCTGTGAGCAAAGTAAATATTGGGAAGCAAGGCTATCAGGCCTCCGCAAAGACCCGAGTATCCGGCGACGACTCCTTTCCATTGCCAGAGCGCCAACGTGGCGATCAGTACAACGACAAACTGGGCCATCAAAACCGGGAAAACTGCCAGACGATGGAACGGCAAGCGGTTTGGCGTGCGTGTTTCCATCGCTTTTGCTCTCCAATGGTCGGCTGCCTGAATTCACTAACTTGGCATAATTTGTGCCGACAAAATGCGCGCAGAGTATAGGGGCGGTTCTGCCCCTATTCAACCTTCAGGTAGTGATTTCCGACTGCGCGCTACAAGGGCAATTGTTTCAGCGAATGTGTGCAAGGACACCTTGCAGCTCGTCGAGAGAGTTATAGCCGATCACCAACTGCCCCTTGCCCTTCTTTCCGTGGCGAATCTGCACCGCAGAGCCCAGGCGCTCGGCCAGGCGCTGTTCCAGGCGGGCGATATCCGGATCGGTTTTGGGGGCCTCGACGGGTGCTGGTTTACCACTGAGCCACTGGCGAACCAATGCCTCGGTTTGGCGCACGGTCAGACCGCGTGCGACAACATGTCGCGCCCCTTCAACCTGTTGATTTTCCGGCAAACCGAGCAACGCCCGGGCATGACCCATTTCCAGATCGCCATGGGACAGCATGGTCTTGATGACTTCAGGCAAGGCAATCAACCGCAACAGGTTGGCCACCGTCACCCGGGACTTGCCCACCGCTTCCGCCACTTGCTGCTGGGTCAGCTGGAATTCCTGCTGCAAGCGCTGCAGGGCCACGGCCTCTTCGACCGGGTTGAGGTCCTCGCGCTGGATGTTTTCGATCAACGCCATGGCGATGGCGGCTTCGTCCGGCACATCACGGACCATCGCCGGGATGGTTTCCTGGCCGGCCTGCTGGCTGGCGCGCCAACGACGTTCGCCGGCGATGATCTCGAAGCGGCCATTGGCGATCGGCCGGACCACGATCGGCTGCATCACGCCCTGGCTCTTGATCGACTGTGCCAGTTCTTCCAAAGCTTGCGGGTCCATGTCCCGACGTGGCTGGTATTTGCCACGCTGAATCAAGTCCAGCGGCAAATGTTGCAGTTCGCGCTGATCGACCTGAACGGCCTGCTCTTCCAGCGAACTGACGGTCGGACCGCTGAGCAGCGCATCCAGTCCACGTCCGAGACCTCGTTTCTTGACGGCCATGGGGTTTCCTTAAGTTGGCTGGGCTGCAGCGATGCGTGGTTGGCGGCGCTGACGGCGAACCATCTCGCCCGCCAGGGCCAGGTAGGCCAGCGCACCACGGGATTGTTTATCGTAGGCCAACGCCGGCATGCCGTAGCTCGGCGCTTCAGCCAGGCGAATGTTCCGCGGAATGACCGTGTCGTAGAGCTGCTCGCCGAAATGTTCCTTGAGCTGGGCCGATACATCGTTCATCAGGCTGAGGCGCGGGTCATACATGGTCCGCAACAACCCTTCGACTTTCAGCTCCGGGTTCAGCAGCTCCGCAATGCGCTTGATGTTATCCACAAGGTCGCTCAGCCCTTCGAGGGCAAAGTACTCGCACTGCATGGGGATAATCACCCCATCGGCGGCCACCAACGCGTTGAGCGTCAGCATCGACAGCGACGGCGGGCAATCGATCAGGATGTAGTCGTAATTCTCGCGGACCGGCGCCAGCGCACTGCGCAGGCGGCTTTCCTTCATCTGCATTTCCAGCAGCACCACTTCGGCCGCCGTCAGGTCGCGGTTGGCCGGCAGCAGTTGATAACCGCCATGCTCGGAGAAATGCATGGCCTGGCCCAGATCGCACTCGCCGATCAGGACGTCGTAGATGGAGTTTTCCAGGCCATGTTTATCCACACCGCTACCCATGGTGGCGTTGCCCTGTGGATCGAGATCGATCAACAGCACCCGACGCTTGGTCGCGACCAGGGATGCTGCGAGGTTGATACAGGTGGTGGTCTTGCCCACGCCACCCTTCTGGTTCGCTATCGCGAATACCTTAGCCATTCTTGCTTGTGTTCCCAATCATGCCGTGCGGCGCAGTATCAGCAGATGGCGTTGGCCTTGGCAACCGGGTACGGCCAAGGCGTGTTCGCTATCGAGGTGGAAGTCTGCCGGCAATGCTACCAGCTCATCGGCCGGATGAACGCCCTTCATTGCCAGCCAGCGCGTATCGGCGTCGCCCAGGTGGCGAGTCCAGTTGCTGAAGTTCTCCATGCTGCTGAACGCCCGGGAGATGATGCCGTTGAAAGGCTCCGCTGGTTGGAACGCTTCGACGCGGCTGTGGATAACTTGCAGGTTATCCAGTTTGAGTTCGAGTTTGACCTGGGTCAGGAAGCGGGTTTTCTTGCCGTTGCTGTCCAGGCAGGTCACTTGCGAGTCGGGAAACAGGATCGCCAGCGGGATACCGGGCATGCCGCCGCCACTGCCGACGTCCAGCCAACGTCCGTTCTCGATGAAGGACATCACACTCAGGCTGTCGAGCAAATGCCGCGAAACCATTTCATCCGGATCGCGCACGGCGGTCAGGTTGTAGGCCTTGTTCCACTTGATCAGCAGCGCCAGATAACCCAGCAGTTGCGCGTGCTGGGCTTCGGTCAGATTGACGCCGAGCTGACGGGCACCTGTGGATAACTCTTCAGCGTGTTGCGAGGTGACCATCGAACTCAAGCGCTTTGCTCCAACTGGCGGCCCGCGCCGCGTTTTTTCAAATGAATCATCAACAGCGAAATCGCTGCCGGGGTTACGCCGGGGATGCGCGAAGCCTGGCCCAGGGTTTCTGGACGCGTTGCGCCGAGCTTGCCCTGGATTTCTTTCGACAACCCGGAAATACCGGTGTAATCGATATCCACAGGCAGCTTGGTGTCCTCGCTGGCGCGCAGGCGGGCGATTTCATCCTGCTGGCGGTCGATGTAGCCAGCGTATTTGGTCTTGATCTCGACCTGTTCGGCGACCTGCGGGTCTTCCGCGCCCTGACCGGTCACTTCCACCAGCCCGGCGTAATCGATTTCCGGACGACTCAACAGGTTGAGCAGGTTGTATTCGTGGGTCAGCGGCGTGCCGAATTTGGCCGCGATGGCATCGCCCTGCTCGGTACCTGGACGAACCCAGGTGCTTTTCAGGCGTTGCTCTTCCAGCTCGATACTCTCCCGTTTCTGGCAGAACGCCGCCCAGCGCGCGTCATCCACCAGACCCAGCTCGCGACCTTTCTCGGTCAGGCGCAGGTCGGCGTTGTCTTCCCGCAAGATCAGGCGGTATTCGGCGCGGGACGTGAACATCCGATACGGTTCCTGGGTTCCCAGGGTAATCAGATCGTCAACCAACACACCGATGTACGCCTCATCGCGGCGCGGGCACCAGGCTTCTTTGCCCTTGGCGAGCAGGGCCGCGTTGGCTCCGGCGAGCAAACCCTGGGCACCCGCTTCTTCGTAACCGGTGGTGCCGTTGATCTGCCCGGCGAAGAACAGACCGCCGATCGCTTTGGTTTCCAGACTGTACTTCAGATCGCGCGGATCGAAGTAGTCGTACTCGATCGCATAACCCGGCCGCACGATGTGCGCGTTCTCCATGCCACGGATCGATTGCACGATCTGCAATTGCACGTCGAACGGCAGGCTTGTGGATATCCCGTTCGGATACAGCTCATGGGTGGTCAAACCTTCCGGCTCGATGAACACCTGGTGGCTTTCCTTGTCGGCAAAGCGATGGATCTTGTCTTCGATCGACGGGCAATAGCGCGGGCCGACACCTTCGATTTCGCCGGCAGCGGAATACATCGGCGAACGATCGAGGTTCGCCGCGATGATTTCGTGGGTGCGGGCATTCGTATGAGTGATCCAGCAACTGACTTGTCGCGGATGCTGTTCCTTGTTGCCCATGAACGACATCACCGGGATCGGCGTATCGCCAGGTTGCTCGGTCATCACCGAGAAATCCACGGACTTGCCGTCGATGCGCGGTGGCGTACCGGTTTTCAAGCGCCCTACACGCAAGGGCAACTCACGCAGACGGTGAGCCAGAGCGATCGACGGCGGATCACCGGCGCGACCGCCGGAAAAATTCTGCAAACCAATGTGGATAAGTCCACCGAGGAAGGTCCCGGTGGTCAATACAACTGAATCGGCGAAGAAACGCAGGCCCATTTGAGTGACGACACCGCGCACTTGGTCCTGTTCGACGATCAAGTCATCAGCCGCTTGTTGAAATATCCACAGGTTCGGCTGGTTTTCCAGGATTTCGCGGACAGCGGCCTTGTACAGGACTCGGTCGGCCTGGGCGCGAGTGGCGCGCACGGCTGGACCTTTGCGGCTGTTCAACACGCGAAACTGGATACCACCTTTATCGGTAGCCATGGCCATCGCGCCGCCAAGGGCATCGATTTCCTTGACCAAGTGGCTTTTGCCGATCCCACCAATGGCGGGGTTGCAGCTCATGGCGCCGAGGGTTTCCACGTTATGCGTCAACAGCAGGGTTTTTGCTCCCATGCGTGCTGATGCAAGTGCTGCCTCGGTACCGGCATGACCGCCGCCGATGACGATCACTTCAAAACGGGAAGGGAAATCCACCACGCACCTCGTGCCTGCTTTATTCAGGTAATTCGGAAATAGGTATTGAGTCTGGTCCTGGGGCGTTTTTCGAGCCAGGTCGGCAAGTATAGGGACTTCGCTCTTCCTAAAGAACCCTTTGGACAAAATTTAACCAGCTGTGGAGAACTCGCGGTTAAAAAAATAAAAAAGAAAGAAATTTATAAAATCTTTGTTTTTATGTTTATTCTTACTGCCCTACCTATCTGTGGATAAGGTTCTGTAGGCCTTAATTTACCTTGTGTACAGCGATTCAAAACCCTGTGGCCATGTGGTCGTGAGGGGCTTGGATAACCGGTGTAAGCCTGTGGATGAATGAGGTGGTTATCCACAGAGGTGGTTATATTCAGTTTTGAAGACCGCTTATCAACCGACCTCAATGGCAGTTATTCACAGGGCTTAATCCACAGAAAACAGCCGGCAAGGGGTCGCCGAAGCGTCCACAGGCAAGCCGCCATTAAGGGCAATCGGTTAAAAAAAGAGAGGAGGTAGCGGGTTTGTGTTGCGCTCGATAGGCCTGTGGCGAGGGAGCTTGCTCTCGCTGGGTCGCGAAGTGGCCCCAAAACCCGCTGAATGCGCAGTACCTGACACACCGCACCCGCCGGTTTACGACTGCTTCGCAGCCGAGCGGGAGCAAGCTCCCTCGACACCGGTTCGTCGTCAGTCCGGCGGGGTTATTTACCGATGCAGAAGCTGGAGAAGATCCGGCCCAGCAAGTCATCGGAGCTGAAGGCGCCGGTGATTTCACCGAGGGAATGTTGTGCCTGGCGAAGGTCTTCGGCCAATAACTCACCCGCCCCCGCCAAGGTCAGCTGCGCACGACCGTGTTCCAGGGCCGCGCTGGCGTGGCGTAACGCTTCAAGGTGCCTGCGGCGGGCGCTGAAGCTGCTCTCCGACGTCTGTTCATAGCCCATGCAGGCCTTGAGATGCTCGCGCAGCAATTCCAGCCCCTCGCCCGCCGACTTTGCGCTGAGGCTGATGGTCACGTGGCCGTCGTCGCTGACTTCAAGGGCAATCGCTTCCCCGGTCAGGTCGGCCTTGTTGCGAATCAGGGTGACTTTCGCAGGATCCGGGCGGATTTCGAGGAACTCCGGCCACAAGGCAAAGGGATCGTCTGCTTCTGGCGCGGTGGCATCCACCACCAGCAACACTCGGTCGGCTTCGCTGATGGCCTTGAGTGCGCGCTCGACGCCGATTTTTTCCACCTGGTCATCGGTATCCCGCAGCCCCGCGGTATCCACCACATGCAGCGGCATGCCATCGATGTGGATATGTTCGCGCAATATATCCCGCGTAGTGCCGGCGATCTCCGTGACGATCGCTGCCTCTCGACCGGCCAGCGCGTTAAGCAAACTGGACTTGCCCGCGTTAGGGCGTCCGGCAATCACCACGGTCATTCCGTCACGCAACAAGGCACCCTGACCGGCTTCGCGCAGTACTGTGGATAACTCGTCGCGCACGTTATCGAGCATGCTCAGCACGTGGCCATCGGCGAGGAAGTCGATTTCCTCTTCGGGGAAGTCGATCGCAGCCTCGACGTAGATCCGCAGGCCGATCAATTGTTCGGTGAGGTTATGCACACGCTGGGAAAAAGCTCCCTGCAAGGAACGCAATGCGTTGCGGGCAGCCTGTGCAGAACTGGCTTCGATCAAATCGGCAATCGCCTCGGCCTGGGCCAGGTCGAGCTTGTCGTTGAGGAATGCCCGTTCGCTGAACTCCCCTGGCCGGGCCAGACGGCAGCCCAGTTCCAGGCAACGCTTGAGCAGCATGTCCAGCACGATAGGGCCGCCGTGTCCTTGCAGTTCCAGTACGTCTTCGCCGGTGAACGAATTTGGCCCCGGGAAATACAAGGCCAGCCCTTCGTCGAGCACCTGCTGGTCAGCACCGAAAAACGGGCCGTAATGGGCGAACCGCGGCTTGAGTTCACGACCGCTGATAGCCTTGGCCGCGACACTGGCCAACGGCCCGGAAATACGGACGATGCCTACACCACCGCGCCCTTGGGCGGTGGCAACGGCGGCGATAGTTTCACGCGGTGCACTCATAAACCGGTATCCAGACAAAAGTGACAGATAGCAAAACGCCCCACTAGGGGGCGTTTTGTGTGGTTATCCACAGAGCAAGTTACGCCTCGGCGTTTTTCGTAGCCGCTTCGATCTTACGCGTGATGTACCACTGCTGGGTGATCGACAGCACGTTGTTCACAACCCAGTACAGCACAAGACCCGCGGGGAACCAGAGGAAGAAGAAGGTGAAGATGATTGGCATCATTTTCATGACCTTCGCCTGCATCGGATCCGGAGGCGTTGGGTTCAGCCGCTGTTGGATGAACATGGTCGCGCCCATGATGATCGGCAGGATGAAGAACGGATCCTTGATCGACAGGTCGGTTATCCACAGCATGAACGGTGCCTGACGCATCTCCACGCTTTCCAGCAGAACCCAATACAGCGACAGGAACACCGGCATTTGCACAAGAATCGGCAAGCATCCACCCAGCGGGTTGATCTTCTCTTTCTTGTACAACTCCATCATGGCTTGGGACATTTTCTGCCGGTCATCGCCATGTTGTTCTTTCAGGGCGGCCAGTTTCGGTGCCACCGCGCGCATACGCGCCATGGATTTGTAGCTGGCGGCCGACAATGGGAAGAAGATCCCCTTGATCAGCATGGTCAGGAAAATGATCGACCAGCCCCAGTTACCCACGATGCTGTGGATATGTTGCAGCAGCCAGAAAATCGGCTGGGCGATGAACCACAGGAAACCGTAGTCCACGGTCAGTTCCAGGCCTGGGGACAACTCTTTCAGCACTGCCTGGCTTTTCGGGCCAGCATAGAGAATGGCGCTGGTTTCGGCCTTGGCACCTGGCGCAGCGGTCAATGCCGGGCCGGTGTAACCGATGATGTAGTTGCCTTTGCTGTCCTTACGCGTCTGGACGATATTGCTCTCGCCTTTCTGTGGGACCCAAGCAGTTACAAAATAATGCTGCAGCCAGGCAACCCAACCACCTTGGACGGTTTCTTTCAGCTGAGCCTTGTCCATGTCTTTCATGGACACTTTTTTGTACGGCTCCGAACTTGTCCACAGGGCAGCGCCCAGATAGGTCGCCGTGCCAGTAGCGGTGCTGGAAGATGGATCGGAGCTGGCGTCACGCTTGAGTTGGGCAAACATCGCGCCAGACCAGGTCTGGGCACTCTGGTTGTCGATCAGGTAGGACACGGTTACGTCATACAGGCCACGCTTGAGCGTGAAACGCTTGATGTAATTAACGCTGTCCTTGCTGAACTTCAGGTCTACGACCAGTTGATCCTGGCCATCAGCCAGTTGATAAACCTTCTTCTCGGCGGAATAAACCGGACGACCGGCCGGGCTTGCATCCGGACCGTTGGCCCCGATCAAGCCACTTTGTGCCAGGTAGGTACGTTCGTTGCCGTTATCGAACAACTGGAACGGGATTTCCGGATGATCCTGACGACGCGGATACAACGGCAGCTTCAATTGAGCGACGTCGCCGCCTTGTGGATCGATCGCCAGCTCGAGCACGTCGGTCTTGATCTGGATAAGATCCTTGCTCGTAGCCACAGGCGCTTCGGCTGGAGCGCTGGTATCGCTGGCCGCGCGCGGGACATCGTCATTGCTGGCGGTGTTATTGCCAGCCGTCGTGTCCGGCAGGCTCGGTGCGGTATTGCTGGCTGCAACATTCTGAGTCGGCAGGGCAGCCTGGCCATAGTCCTGGTTCCATTTAAGGACCATGACGTAGGACACGATTGCCAGGGCGACGATCAGGATCGTGCGTTTGATATCCATGATTACTCGGCCATCGAAGAAGAACGGGAGGTAGGGATAGGCGGAACCGGGTCATAACCGCCGGGATTCCACGGATGACAGCGACCTAAACGACGAAAGGTCAGCCAGCCACCGCGCAGGAGGCCATGATTTTCTATGGCTTCGTACGCGTAGCAGGAACAACTGGGGTAGAAACGACAGTGACTGGCCATCAAAGGACTAATGGCGTAGCGATAAAACTGGATCGGAACGAGTGCCAGTTTACGCATCGTGACTGTCTACCCCTACAGTTTCGGTGTTGACTGCTGGTACCGGCTTGTTACGGGCCAGTCGTTTCCAGAGCTTGCCGAAATGCTGAATCAATTCGGGGTTTTCTACGTCACCCAAACCTTTGCGCGCGACGATAACGATGTCCCAACCGACCAGTGAATCCTGGTTCAGGCGAAACGATTCGCGCATCAGACGTTTGAGGCGATTGCGCTGAACGGAGAGCTTGACGCTCTTTTTCCCGATAACCAGCCCGAGTCGGGGGTGATCGAGATCGTTGCTGCGCGCAAGGAGCAGGAGATTTTTCCCCGGAACCTTGCCGGTAGGGGAGTCAAAGACTGCCTTGAAATGCCGGGGAGTAAGCAGACGCTTTTCCCGACTGAAGTCCTGACTCACCTCCAGTGCCGGATTATCAAACTGCCAGACGCGCACGACCTTTGGCGCGACGACGCGACAGGACGGCACGACCGTTCTTGGTAGCCATGCGAGCACGGAAACCGTGGGTACGAGCGCGTTTGATAGTGCTTGGTTGGAAAGTACGTTTCATGTCGTGTTACCTGGTTCGTCCACAACGGGCCGGAATGGCCCCCGTTTTAAGAGACCGGGGATTCTAGAGAAAGCAAGCCTCTAGGTCAATTTCCAACCAGCGTTTCCTTTAAATAGATGTCCAGGTGCTTTCGGCTGATTCGTCAGGCAGCGCTAGATATAGAAATAAAGAAGGGAATTATTTAAAGCTTTTCTGTAAAGCTTATAAAAGCAAGGTAGCCACCTATCTGTGGATAACTACCCTTAGGCCTTGTAATCCGCCATGTACAGCGAATGACAACTACACGGGAAAGCAGTGGCCAGCCTGTGCTGCGGTGTCGGATAAGCTGTGGGTGGAATGGTCAGTTATCCACAGAGGGTTTATCCACTGAGTTGTCCCTTCGCTTATGCAACGACCTCAGGGCCGGTTATCCACAGGGCTTATCCACCGACCGCCCGTCGTCTTTCGTTCACTTAACGCATTGATAAATCATGGACGACCGACAAGCTGCATGTGGATAAGTGAGCGACTGATCGCTACAATGGCCGCTTGTTTTTGCCTCACCGGCTTTCAACTTAGGGGATGTCCGTGTCAGTGGAACTTTGGCAGCAGTGCGTGGAGCTTTTGCGCGATGAGCTGCCTGCCCAACAATTCAACACTTGGATCCGTCCGCTACAGGTCGAAGCCGAAGGCGACGAATTGCGCGTCTATGCGCCAAACCGTTTCGTCCTCGACTGGGTCAACGAAAAGTACCTGGGCCGGGTCATGGAACTGCTCGACGAGCATGGCAATGGCATGGCGCCCGCGCTGTCCTTATTAATAGGCAGCAAGCGCAGCTCGGCACCTCGCGCCGCGCCTAATGCACCGCTGGCTGCCGCCGCTTCCCAGGCTCAGCAGGCCGCCCCGGCGCCGGTCAACAACCATGCCGCCACGGCGCCCACGCCCGCCCCGAGCAAACGCAACGCGCAAAAGGTTGCCGAAGTCAGCGAAGAGCCCTCCCGGGACAGCTTCGACCCAATGGCCGGCGCCAGTTCCCAGCAGGCACCGGTGCGGGCCGAACAGCGCACTGTCCAAGTCGAAGGCGCTCTCAAGCACACCAGCTACCTGAACCGGACCTTTACCTTCGAGAATTTCGTCGAAGGTAAATCCAACCAGTTGGCTCGCGCGGCGGCCTGGCAGGTGGCGGACAACCCCAAGCACGGCTACAACCCGCTCTTCCTGTATGGCGGCGTTGGCTTGGGTAAGACTCACTTGATGCACGCAGTGGGCAACCATCTATTAAAGAAGAATCCGAATGCCAAGGTCGTCTACTTGCATTCCGAGCGTTTCGTCGCCGACATGGTCAAGGCGTTGCAACTGAACGCGATCAACGAGTTCAAGCGTTTCTACCGTTCGGTGGACGCCTTGCTGATCGATGACATTCAATTCTTCGCCCGCAAGGAACGTTCCCAGGAAGAGTTCTTCCACACCTTCAACGCGTTGCTTGAAGGCGGGCAGCAGGTCATTCTTACCAGTGACCGGTACCCGAAGGAGATCGAAGGCCTCGAGGAACGCCTCAAGTCACGCTTCGGTTGGGGCCTGACGGTGGCCGTCGAGCCGCCGGAGCTGGAAACCCGCGTCGCGATCCTGATGAAGAAGGCCGACCAGGCCAAGGTTGAGCTGCCTCACGACGCCGCTTTCTTTATTGCACAGCGTATCCGCTCGAACGTGCGTGAACTCGAAGGTGCCCTCAAGCGGGTGATCGCTCACTCGCACTTCATGGGGCGCGATATCACGATCGAGCTTATCCGTGAGTCCTTGAAGGACTTGTTGGCGCTGCAGGACAAGCTGGTGTCTGTGGATAACATTCAGCGTACTGTTGCTGAATACTACAAGATCAAGATTTCCGACCTGCTATCCAAACGCCGTTCGCGTTCGGTGGCACGTCCGCGCCAAGTGGCCATGGCCCTGTCCAAGGAACTGACCAACCACAGCCTGCCGGAAATCGGCGATGTGTTTGGCGGACGCGACCACACCACCGTGTTGCACGCCTGTCGCAAGATCAACGAACTTAAGGAATCCGACGCGGACATCCGCGAGGACTACAAGAACCTGCTGCGTACACTGACCACTTGATGACCACCAGCGCAGCTTATTAAGGCAAGGGACTAGACCATGCATTTCACCATTCAACGCGAAGCCCTGTTGAAACCCCTGCAACTGGTCGCAGGCGTCGTCGAACGCCGCCAGACCTTGCCGGTACTTTCCAACGTGCTGCTGGTTGTCGAAGGCCAGCAATTGTCGCTGACCGGTACCGACCTGGAAGTCGAACTGGTCGGTCGTGTGCAACTTGAGGAACCGGCCGATCCGGGCTCCATCACCGTGCCGGCGCGCAAGCTGATGGACATCTGCAAAAGCCTGCCCAACGATGCGCTGATCGACATCAAGGTCGATGAGCAGAAGCTCGTGGTCAAGGCCGGTCGCAGCCGCTTCACCCTGTCCACGTTGCCCGCCAACGATTTCCCAACTGTGGAAGAAGGCCCGGGTTCGCTGACCTGCAGCCTGGACCAGAGCAAATTGCGTCGCCTGATCGAACGCACCAGTTTCGCCATGGCCCAGCAGGACGTGCGTTACTACCTCAACGGCATGCTCCTGGAAGTGTCTGCCGGCGTTATCCGTGCTGTTGCCACCGATGGGCACCGCCTGGCCATGTGCTCGATGCAGGCCGATATCGGTCAGCCGGATCGTCACCAGGTGATCGTGCCGCGTAAGGGCATCCTGGAGCTGGCCCGTTTGCTGACCGAGCCGGACGGCAATGTCAGCATCGTGTTGGGCCAACACCACATCCGCGCTACCACTGGCGAGTTCACCTTCACGTCGAAACTGGTGGACGGCAAGTTCCCAGACTACGAACGCGTATTGCCAAAAGGCGGCGACAAGCTGGTGCTGGGCGATCGCCAAGCGCTGCGCGAAGCCTTCAGCCGTACTGCAATTCTGTCCAACGAGAAGTACCGCGGCATCCGCCTGCAACTGGCCAACGGTCAGCTGAAGATCCAGGCGAACAACCCGGAGCAGGAAGAAGCGGAAGAAGAAGTAGGCGTGGAGTACAACGGCGGCTCCCTGGAAATCGGCTTCAACGTCAGCTACCTGCTGGACGTGCTGGGGGTGATGACCACCGAGCAAGTGCGTCTGATCCTGTCCGACTCCAACAGCAGTGCGCTGGTGCAGGAGTCCGATAACGACGATTCGGCTTACGTTGTCATGCCGATGCGTCTGTAACCAGCTAGATGTCCTTAAGTCGCGTCTCGGTCACCGCGGTGCGCAATCTGCACCCGGTGACCTTCTCCCCTTCCCCCCGCATCAATATCCTTTACGGCGCCAACGGCAGCGGCAAAACCAGCGTCCTGGAAGCCGTGCACCTGCTCGGGCTTGCCCGTTCGTTTCGCAGCACCCGCCTGTTACCGGTCATCCAGTACGATCAACTGGCGTGCACGGTGTTCGGGCAGGTGGAACTGGCGGAAGGTGGTCACAGCGCCCTAGGTATTTCGCGGGATCGACAAGGCGAGTTCCAGATCCGCATCGACGGGCAAAACGCCCGCAGTGCTGCGCAGCTGGCAGAGATTCTGCCGTTGCAGCTGATAAACCCGGATAGCTTCCGGCTATTGGAAGGCGCACCGAAGATCCGCCGGCAGTTCCTGGATTGGGGCGTGTTCCACGTGGAACCGCGTTTCATGGCGACTTGGCAACGTCTGCAGAAGGCGCTGCGCCAGCGTAACTCTTGGCTGCGACATGGTACACTTGACGCCGTTTCGCAAGCGGTTTGGGACAGGGAACTGTGCCAGGCCAGCGCTGAAATCGATGAATACCGCCGCGCTTATATCAAAGCCTTGAAACCGGTCTTCGAGCAGACCTTGAGCGAACTGGTTGAGCTTGAGGGACTGACGCTCAGCTATTACCGAGGCTGGGACAAGGACCGGGAATTGAGTGCCGTGCTGGCTGGCTCGGTGCAGCGGGACCAGCAGATGGGACACACCCAGGCTGGACCACAACGCGCTGACTTGCGTCTTAGATTGGGCGCACATAACGCCGCAGACATTTTGTCCCGGGGTCAGCAGAAGTTGGTGGTGTGCGCCTTGCGTATCGCCCAAGGGCATCTGGTCAGCCAGGCCCGTCGCGGTCAGTGTATTTATCTGGTGGATGACTTGCCGTCCGAGCTGGACGAGGCCCACCGCCGCGCGCTGTGCCGCTTGCTGGAAGACTTACGCTGCCAGGTATTCATTACCTGTGTAGACCACGAATTATTGAGGGAAGGCTGGCAGACGGAAACGCCAGTCGCTCTGTTCCACGTGGAACAGGGCCGTATCACCCAGACCCACGACCATCGGGAGTGAAGGCATTGAGCGAAGAAAATACGTACGACTCAACGAGCATTAAAGTGCTGAAAGGCCTGGATGCCGTACGCAAACGTCCCGGTATGTACATTGGCGACACCGACGATGGTAGCGGCCTGCACCACATGGTGTTCGAGGTGGTCGACAACTCCATCGACGAAGCCCTCGCCGGTTATTGCGACGATATCAGCATCATTATCCACCCGGACGAATCCATCACTGTTCGCGACAACGGCCGCGGCATCCCGGTAGATGTGCATAAAGAGGAAGGTGTCTCCGCCGCCGAGGTCATCATGACCGTCCTCCACGCTGGCGGTAAGTTCGACGACAACTCCTACAAGGTTTCCGGCGGCTTGCACGGCGTAGGTGTCTCGGTGGTGAACGCGCTGTCCGAAGAGCTGGTTCTGACTGTTCGCCGCAGCGGCAAGATCTGGGAACAGACCTATGTCCATGGTGTGCCTCAGGCACCGATGGCGATTGTCGGCGATAGCGAGACCACCGGTACCCAGATCCACTTCAAGGCTTCCAGCGAAACCTTCAAGAACATCCACTTCAGCTGGGACATCCTGGCCAAGCGGATTCGTGAACTGTCCTTCCTCAACTCCGGTGTCGGCATCGTCCTCAAGGACGAGCGCAGCGGCAAGGAAGAGCTGTTCAAGTATGAAGGTGGCCTGCGTGCGTTCGTTGAGTACCTGAACACCAATAAGACCCCGGTCAACCAGGTGTTCCACTTCAACGTCCAGCGTGAAGACGGCATCGGCGTGGAAATCGCCCTGCAGTGGAATGACAGCTTCAACGAGAACCTGTTGTGCTTCACCAACAACATCCCGCAGCGCGACGGCGGTACTCACCTGGTGGGCTTCCGATCGGCGTTGACCCGCAACCTGAACAACTACATCGAACAGGAAGGCCTGGCGAAGAAGCACAAAGTCGCCACCACCGGTGACGATGCCCGTGAAGGCCTGACCGCGATCATTTCGGTGAAGGTGCCGGATCCGAAGTTCAGCTCCCAGACCAAGGACAAGCTGGTGTCTTCCGAAGTGAAGACCGCTGTCGAACAGGAAATGGGCAAGTACTTCTCCGACTTCCTGCTGGAGAACCCGAACGAAGCCAAGCTGGTGGTCGGCAAGATGATCGACGCCGCCCGTGCCCGCGAAGCGGCGCGCAAGGCTCGTGAGATGACCCGCCGCAAAGGCGCGCTGGACATCGCCGGCCTGCCAGGCAAATTGGCCGACTGCCAGGAAAAGGACCCTGCCCTGTCCGAGCTGTACCTCGTGGAAGGTGACTCCGCTGGCGGTTCCGCCAAGCAGGGTCGCAACCGCCGCACCCAGGCCATCCTGCCGCTCAAGGGCAAGATTCTCAACGTCGAGAAGGCGCGCTTCGACAAGATGATTTCCTCCCAGGAAGTCGGCACCTTGATCACCGCGTTGGGCTGCGGTATTGGCCGCGAAGAGTACAACATCGACAAGTTGCGCTATCACAACATCATCATCATGACCGATGCTGACGTCGACGGTTCGCACATCCGTACCCTGCTGCTGACGTTCTTCTTCCGTCAGTTGCCGGAGCTGATCGAGCGCGGTTACATCTACATCGCCCAACCGCCGCTGTACAAGGTCAAGAAAGGCAAGCAAGAGCAATACATCAAAGACGACGACGCCATGGAAGAGTACATGACGCAGTCGGCCCTGGAAGACGCGAGCCTGCACCTGAACGAAGATGCTCCTGGCATTTCCGGTGAAGCCCTCGAGCGCCTGGTGAATGACTTCCGCCTGGTGATGAAGACCCTCAAGCGCCTGTCGCGCCTGTACCCACAGGAACTGACCGAGCACTTCATCTATCTGCCGGCCGTCAGCCTGGAGCAATTGTCCGATCACGCTGCGATGCAGGATTGGCTGGCCCAGTACGAAGTCCGTCTGCGCACCGTGGAAAAATCCGGCCTGGTCTACAAAGCCAGCCTGCGCGAAGACCGTGAACGTAACGTCTGGCTGCCGGAGGTCGAACTGATCTCTCACGGTCTGTCGAACTACGTCACCTTCAACCGCGACTTCTTCGGCAGCAACGACTACAAGACTGTCGTTTCCCTCGGCGCGCAATTGAGCACGCTGTTGGACGAAGGGGCGTACATCCAACGTGGCGAGCGCAAGAAATCGGTAACCGAGTTCAAGGAAGCCCTTGAATGGCTGATGGCCGAAAGCACCAAGCGCCACACTATCCAGCGATACAAAGGGCTGGGTGAGATGAACCCGGATCAGCTCTGGGAAACCACCATGGACCCGGGCTCGCGTCGCATGCTGAAAGTCACCATCGAAGACGCCATTGGCGCGGACCAGATCTTCAACACCCTGATGGGTGATGCGGTCGAGCCACGTCGTGACTTCATCGAGAGCAACGCGTTGGCGGTGTCTAACCTGGATTTCTGATCCTTGCGCAGCACCGACTCCAACAAAAAGCCAACGCACATGCGTTGGCTTTTTTTTACGCCTGAAAACAGCTGCCCTCTTCCAAACCCCATTGCTCATAAAGGGGGTAACCAGGTAACACCCTGGCATAAAGCTTTCATTCTCAATGGGTTAGGAATCTCGTGGAAACCCCGGATCACGGGGACTTCAAATATCCTGGCGCAAAATTTGCGTGTTTAATAACTTACACATCGTTTTTTTAAATTTACAGAAAGCGATGGGACGAGGTGGTACGAACCAATTCAATACCAAGGGTAGTCTCAATGAGTGGTACGCAAACTTTCGATAATCTGGAGCAAGGGCTCAAGCCCCGTCATGTGACGATGCTCTCCATCGCCGGTGTGATTGGCGCGGGGCTGTTCGTCGGTTCCGGCCATGCGATTGCCGCGGCCGGGCCGGCCGTGTTGTTGGCCTACGCTGCTGCGGGTGCCTTGGTGGTGCTGGTGATGCGCATGCTGGGTGAGATGGCGGTGGCGTCGCCAGACACCGGTTCCTTCTCTACCTATGCGGACCGTGCGATTGGTCATTGGGCAGGTTTCACCATCGGCTGGCTCTATTGGTGGTTCTGGGTCCTGGTCATTCCGTTGGAGGCCAACGCTGCCGCAACGATCCTGCATGCCTGGTTCCCGAACGTGGCCATATGGGCCTTCACGTTGGTCATCACGTTGCTCCTGACCGTCACGAATCTGTTCAGCGTGAAGAACTACGGCGAATTCGAATTCTGGTTCGCCCTGGTCAAGGTGGTGGCGATCATTGGTTTCGTCGGTCTTGGCTTGCTGGCGATTTTTGGTTTTCTGCCCACTAGCCAAGTCAGTGGTGTTTCGCACCTGTTCGATACCCAAGGTTTCATGCCAAACGGCATGGGCGCGGTACTGGGGGCCATTCTTACCACCATGTTTTCATTCATGGGCACCGAGATCGTCACCATTGCCGCCGCCGAATCGAAGAACCCTGGCCAGCAAATCTCCAAGGCAACCAACTCGGTGATCTGGCGGATTGGCTTGTTCTATCTCGTGTCCATCTTCATCGTCGTGGCCTTGGTGCCGTGGAACGACCCGCTCCTGGCCAGTATTGGCTCGTATCAGACGGTGCTTGAGCGCATGGGTATCCCCGATGCCAAGCTGATCGTCGATATCGTCGTCCTGGTTGCGGTGACGAGTTGTCTGAACTCGGCACTGTATACGGCATCGCGGATGATGTTCTCGTTGGGCAAGCGTGGTGATGCGCCAGCTGTTTCCCAGCGCACCAACAGAAGCGGTACGCCTTATTGGGCCGTGATGCTGTCGACCGGTGCGGCTTTCCTGGCGGTGTTTGCCAATTATGTGGCTCCGGCCGCGGTGTTTGAATTCCTGCTGGCCAGCTCGGGCGCCATTGCTCTGCTGGTTTACTTGGTCATCGCGGTTTCGCAATTGCGCATGCGCAAGCAACGAATGGCTCGCGGTGAAAAAGTTGCCTTCAGCATGTGGCTATTTCCGGGGCTGACCTATGCGGTGATCGTCTTTATCGTCGGGGCCTTGACTATCATGTTGTTCCAGGAAGCCCATCGTGTAGAGATCCTGGCGACAGGACTGCTGAGTGTATTGGTGGTGCTGTTCGGCGTGCTGATGCAGCGTCGCCGGATCGCAAAGGCTGGAAGCCTGATGCAGACGATCGGGTGATATCCACTGTGGCGAGGGAGCTTGCTCCCGCTTGACTCTGTAGGAGCTGGCGAAGGCTCGGGCTGCGTTCGGACGATCTTTTGATCTTGATCTTGATCTTGATCTTGATCTTGATCTTGATCTTGATCTTGATCTTGATCTTGATCTTGATCTTGATCTTGATCTTGATCTTGATCTTGATCTTGATCTTGATCTTGATCTTTCGCTTGAGATTCAAGTGTCCTTGGAAAGATCGCAGCCTCGTTTCACTCGACAGCTCCTACAAGCTCCTACAAGCTCCTACAAGCTCCGACAAGCTCCTACGGGGCTGCAGCGCAGCGGGAGCTTGTTCCCTCGCCACGGGTCGACCTGTCCCTAACTCGCAACAGACGCCTCACTTCCCGCCGCCACACTCTCCAATCGATACCCATAGCCATAGATCGTCAGCAACTGCCAACCCCGATCCGCCGTCAGCCCGAGCTTGTTGCGCAGGCGATAGATATGGGTGTCGAGCGGACGGGACGAGGTCATTTCCTCGTGGGTCCAGAAGCGCTCATAAAAATATTCACGCGACAGCGGCCGGCCCAGGTTGGCGAACAGGCAGCGGGCCAGGCGGTACTCCCGCTCGGTGAGGCTGATGGGAATGCCTGCACGGGTGACGGTCAGTTCTGCATCGTCGAATTCCAGGTCATTGAACACCAGCACCTCGCTGGCCGGAGTGCGTTGCAAGTTGTGGCGGCGCAGCACGGCGGTGACCCGGGCCTTGAGTTCGTTGGGGCGGAACGGTTTGCTGACGTAGTCGTCGGCGCCGGTGTTGAGGGCCTGGACGATGTCGTGCTCGCCGTCGCGGCTGGTGAGCATGATGGCGGCCGGCGGCGAGTCCATGTGCTCGCGCGTCCAGCGCAGCAGGGCAAGTCCGCTGATATCAGGCAACTGCCAATCGAGGATCAACAGGTCGAACGTTTCGCGCCGCAGTTGGCGCAGCAGGTCTTCGGCGCGTTCGAAGCTGTGCAAGGTCCAGGCTTGTTCGCCCCTGCCGGGGATTTGCTGCAGTGTCTGTTCCACCCGGCGCAGCTCGGCCGGTTCGTCATCCAGTATGGCGACACGCATGACGCGATTCCTTGAACTCGAAAAATAACGGACATCTTCCAGGTGGACATGAAAGCCCAACCCGATAGCTGAGTCGTTCCATCCTCCCGTCGCTGGTTGAGACAATACCGGCTCGTAGCGCGCAGGGAAAGGCAGCCGCACGCCGACCATCGAGTCCGTTATAGTCTCGGTCCTCGGGCTTGCCTGCCAGGATCCGAGCGTTGGCAATTTTCTTCCTCATGTTCCGCCAGGGCCCTTATGAGCAATCCGCGTCGCCGTGAAAGCCGTGAACCGACTCAGGTACAACAATTGTTTCGACAATTGATGCGGGAGTGGTTTTGGATAAGCCTGCTTCTGTTACCGCTGACGGCGCTGATTTCGTTCAGCACGCAAACGGCCCCCAATGGACCAGAAGCCGCATTGCTGTCCATGTGTCTGGTTGGAGCCGTGCTCGGTTTGCTCTTGTTGCGCCCCCGCCTTGCACTCGGGGCCACCCTAGGGGGCATGAGCGTGGCCCTGCTGACCAGCGCACTGTTGGGCGCTCAGGGATGGTGGTGGTCGCCGGTGGCCAGTTTGATGGGAATGCTGTGTGGCTACCTGATCTGGAACTGGCGACGATTGAGCGTGGTGTTGGCTTATTTCGGTTGGGAGTTGGCCCGCCTGGATGCCGAGCCGAAAGTATTCCCCGAGCGACGTCGAGCCTCCTATTCCGGAAGTGACCGTTTGCAGGGGCAAATCATGGCACTGGAACAAGCCATGGGCCGGACGCGCGATACCCGTCGTTTTATCGCCGATGGCTTGGAGTACCTGCCGGTGGCCACCATGATCAGTGATCCGCAGGGCAAGATATTGCTAGGCAATCGCAAGGCCCGTGAGTTGTTCGGCCACACCTTGGTGGGCGGTGACGTGATCGAGGAACTGGCCCGCCTGGGGTATCCGCCACTGGACCACATCCCTGCGCATCGTCTGTCTACCTTGCCGTTGACTGAGTTTCGCGATATCCGAGAGCGCAGCCTGCGCCTCGAACGTGCGGCACTGCTGCCGGTCGAGGGCGACGTGCCCATTGGCTGGTTGCTGAGCCTGACTGACCTGAGTGCTGAGCGCGAGGCAGAAGAACAACGCGGGGTGATGCTCCGGTTTTTGTCGCATGACCTGCGCGCGCCACATTCGGCGATACTCGCGCTGCTCGACGTGCAGCGACATGAGGCCGGCGCGGACAATCCATTGTTCGATCAGATAGAGCACCAGGTGCGTCGTGCCTTGGATCTCACCGACGGTTTCGTGCAACTGGCGAAGGCGGAGTCAGAGGCCTACCAATTCCGACCGACCTTGTTTGCCATGCTAGTCCTGGACGTGATCGATCAGGCATTGCCCCTTGCCCGGGCAAGAAATATCCAGCTGGAACACGAACTGGAGAATGACGAAGCCATGGTCAGCGCCGATCAGCCGCTGCTGACCCGCGCGATATTCAACTTGCTGGAGAACGCGATCAAATACAGCCCGCGCGAAACGCGCGTTTCGCTAAACGTTCGCTGCGTGGAGGGATGGTTGATGTGTGACGTCGTTGATCAGGGCAAAGGCATTGGCGCTGAGGAACTGCCGGAGTTGTTCAACCAGTATCGACGCTTCTCGTCTGCCCACGGCGTAGACGGCATCGGCCTAGGACTGTCCATGGTCAAGGCGGTCGTGGATCGTCATGGTGGCCAGATCGGATGTCATAGTGTGGTCGGGAAGGGAACGACGTTCAGCTTGCGGTTTCAACTGCTGAGCTGAGCGAAAAATCGCAGTCTTCGACGCAATGGCGAAGCTGCGATTTGGCGGTATAAAAACTTATGCACCTTTTTGGCTGTTTTATGTGCTTAAGAAATATGCTTTAAAAACAAAGAATTAAAAAATAAAAGCAACGAAATCGGATAAAACGGTACACAGGTTATCCACAGTTCTCAAACAGCGAGCTGGTCCGGTGCTGCGGATGCGGCAGGCGCTGGCGGAAGTGAACCCAGTTCCCTTTGCGTCTGCTCATTCCAAGCCTGTACGCGATCGTTGAGCTCAGCGATCGCGCGGGGCCCAGTGCCCTCTGCGTACATGGGTTTGCCGATAACCACTGTGATGACACCCGGTTTTCTGATCCAGCCAGCCTTGGGCCAGAATTTGCCCGCATTGTGTGCAATCGGCAGCACCGGCAGGGACGCGTTTACCGCCAATGCGGAACCGCTGCGGGAAAACTTGCCGATCGTCCCATAAGGCACGCGAGTACCCTCAGGAAAGATCAGGACCCAAACGTTATCCTTGAGCAGCACGTCGCCTTTTTGTGCGACCTGCTTGAGTGCAACCTTGGGATTGTCGCGATCAATGGCAATCGGACGCAGCATCGCCATGGCCCAGCCGAAGAACGGCACGAACAACAATTCACGCTTGAGCACCTGGCTCAACGGCTCGAAGTAGGCCGAGAGAAAGAACGTCTCCCAGGTGCTCTGGTGGTTGGACTGAATGACGCAGGGCCGGTCCGGCACGTTCTCGGCGCCCTTCACTTCATAGCGAATGCCCAGGAAACCCTTGCTCAGCCACAGTGCGCAGCGGCACCAGTAAACGTTGATGAAGCGGTAGCGCGTCTTGAACGACATGAATGGCGCGACAAAAAAACTCAAGGTGCACCACAGCAAGGAGCTGGTGCCCAACAGCAGGTAAAAGAGAAAGGTTCTGATGGCCTGCAGTATCGACATAGCGGCGTTTACCATTGCGGGCAAGGCCCGCCTGCTTAAGCGCTTCCCGAACAATCCTTGATCAGGATGTCTAGGGAGCTCTAATTGTGGATAAGTTCAGCGGCAATCGCCGCCAGGTCGTCAAAAATCAAGGTGCCCACCGGTAGGGTCTTGCCCAGAGTCTTCTCGCCTTTCCCGGTCTTTACCAAAACTGGCTGACAATCGACGGCCTTGGCCGCCTCCAGGTCACCGAGGCTGTCACCGACAAACCAGACACCCGACAGCGCAACGCCGTAATGTGCGGCAATGGTTTTCAACATCCCAGGCTTGGGTTTGCGGCAATCGCAACCTTCGTCCGGCCCGTGTGGGCAATAGACGATCAAGCCGACCTCCCCGCCCTGCTCTGCCACCAAGTCGCGCAAGCGCTGATGCATGGCATCGAGGACGGCGAGCCCGTAGTAACCCCGAGCAATGCCCGACTGGTTGGTGGCCACCGCCACCGTCCAGCCGGCCTTGCTCAACTGCGCGATGGCCTCGATGGAACCGGGAATCGGCAGCCACTCCTCCACCGATTTGATGTAAGCGTCGGAGTCGTGATTGATCACTCCGTCCCGATCGAGAATCAGCAGTTTCAAGATTTACCCCAGCAGCGAAATATCGGCAACACCGAGGAACAACCCACGCAGGCGCGCCAACAGCGCATAGCGGTTGGCCCGAACGTTGGCATCTTCAGCGTTGACCATCACCGCTTCGAAAAACGCATCCACCGGCTCACGCAACGCCGCCAGGCGCGCCAGGGTTTCACTGTACTGACGCGCCGCCGCCATCGGCTGGACCGCCTGGTCCGCCTGCTGGATCGCCGAGTACAGCGAAAACTCGTTGGCATTGTCGAAGTACTTGGCTTCGACGGTGGCCGCGATGTTGCCTTCGGCCTTGCCCAGCAGGTTCGATACGCGCTTGTTCACCGCCGCCAGCGCTGCCGCTTCGGGCAATTTGCGGAAGGCTTGCACCGCTTGTACGCGCTGGTCGAAGTCCAGGGCCGAACCCGGTTTCAGGGCACGCACCGACAAGTAGGTCGCAACGTCGACACCTTCGTCTTCATAACGCGCACGCAGGCGGTCGAAGATGAATTCCAGCACCGCATCGGCCAGGCCGGCAGCCTTGACCTTGCTGCCAAACGCGTTGACGGCGAAGGCCACGGCGTCGTTCAGGTCCAGGTCCAACTGCTTGTCGATCAGGATCCGCAACACGCCCAGCGCCGCGCGACGCAAGGCATACGGGTCCTTGCTGCCGGTGGGCAGCATGCCGATGCCGAAAATGCCCACCAGGGTGTCGAGCTTGTCGGCGATCGCCACGGCCGCACCGGTCAGGGTGGTCGGCAGTTCCGCACCGGCACCGCGCGGCATGTACTGCTCGTTTAGGGCCAGGGCGACGTCTTGCGGCTCGCCGTCGTTGAGGGCGTAGTAGTAACCGGCGACGCCTTGCATCTCCGGGAACTCACCGACCATCTCGGTGGACAGGTCGCACTTGGACAGGATGCCGGCACGGGCCGCGCGCTGGGCGTCGCCGCCGATGCGTGGAGCGATGAATGCGGCCAGTTTCGAAACGCGCTCGGCCTTGTCGTAGACGCTGCCGAGTTTCTCCTGGAACACCACGTTGCGCAGGCGCTCGTTGAAGCTTTCCAGGGGTTGTTTCTTGTCTTGCTTGAAGAAGAACTCGGCATCGGTCAGGCGCGGGCGAACGACTTTTTCGTTACCGGCGACGATCTGCTGCGGATCCTTGCTTTCGATGTTGGCGACCGTGATGAAACGCGGCAGCAACTTGCCTTCGGCGTCCAGCAGGCAGAAATATTTCTGGTTGTCCTGCATGGTGGTGATCAGCGCTTCCTGCGGCACTTCAAGGAAA
This sequence comes from Pseudomonas sp. T1.Ur, assembly GCF_023516725.1. NCBI lineage: Bacteria > Pseudomonadati > Pseudomonadota > Gammaproteobacteria > Pseudomonadales > Pseudomonadaceae > Pseudomonas > Pseudomonas sp. T1.Ur. The sequence goes on along the minus strand of NZ_JAMGSN010000001.1, from coordinate 5,622,898 downwards.
CGTTCCTCGAACGAGCACACCAGCGGCACCGGCCATTCCACCAGGGCGGTCACTTCGTCCAGCAGGTTGACCGGCACGATGGCGGTGCCTTCCTGCAGGGTCGCCAGTTCTTCGGTGCGCTTGCTGATCAGTTCGCGGCGCTCGTTGGCGTCGGCCAGCACGTAGGCGGCGCGCAGGTCGGCCAGGTAATTGGCCGGCGAGGTAATGCGCACGCTTTGTGGATGATGGAAGCGGTGGCCGCGGGAATCGCGACCGGCCTTCTGGGCGAGGATCGTGCAGTCGATGACCTGGTCACCGAGCAACATCACCAGCCACTGGGTTGGACGCACGAACTCTTCCTTGCGCGCGGCCCAGCGCATGCGCTTGGGAATCGGCAGGTCGTTCAGGGAGTCTTCGACGATGGTCGGCAACAGGCTGGCGGTCGGCTTGCCCTTGATGCTCTGGCTGTAGCGCAGCTTCGGACCGCTCTGGTCGATTTCGCTCAGGTCCACGCCGCACTTCTTGGCGAAGCCCAGGGCAGCCTGGGTCGGGTTGCCGTCGGCATCGAACGCGGCCTGGCGTGGCGGGCCATCAAGGTTGATGCTGCGGTCGGGTTGCTGGGTTTCCAGGGCAGTAATCAGCACGGCCAGGCGGCGCGGCGCGGCATAGACGTGTTTGGTTTCGAAATTCAGGCCAGCGGCGTGCAGGCCTTTCTCGATGCCGGCCAGGAACGCGTCGGCCAGGGTGTTCAGGGCTTTGGGTGGCAGTTCTTCAGTGCCCAGTTCAACCAGAAAATCTTGAGCACTCATTGTGCAGCCTCCAGCTTAGCCAACACTTCATCACGCAGGTCCGGGGTCGCCATCGGGAAGCCCAACTTGGCACGGGCCAGCAGGTAGGCTTGCGCAACGGAACGCGCCAGGGTGCGCACACGCAGGATGTATTGCTGGCGCGCGGTCACGGAAATCGCCCGGCGTGCGTCCAGCAGGTTGAAGGTATGGGACGCCTTCAACACCATTTCATAGCTCGGCAACGGCAGCGGCTGGTCCAGCTCGATCAGGCGCTTGGCTTCACTTTCATAGAAGTCGAACAGTTCGAACAGCTTGTCGACGTTGGCGTGTTCGAAGTTATAGGTCGACTGCTCCACTTCGTTCTGGTGGAACACATCGCCGTAGGTCACTTTGCCGAACGGGCCGTCGGCCCACACCAGGTCGTAGACCGAATCCACGCCTTGCAGGTACATGGCCAGGCGCTCGAGGCCGTAGGTGATCTCGCCAGTGACGGGGTAGCACTCGATGCCGCCCGCCTGCTGGAAGTAGGTGAACTGGGTCACTTCCATGCCGTTGAGCCAGACTTCCCAGCCCAGGCCCCAGGCGCCCAGGGTTGGCGATTCCCAGTTGTCTTCGACGAAACGAATGTCGTGCACCAGCGGGTCGAGGCCGACGTGCTTGAGGGAGCCCAGGTACAGCTCCTGGAAATTCTCCGGGTTCGGCTTCAGCACAACCTGGAACTGGTAGTAATGCTGCAGACGGTTCGGGTTTTCGCCGTAGCGGCCGTCAGTCGGGCGGCGGCTGGGCTGCACATAGGCGGCGTTCCAGGTTTCCGGGCCGATGGCACGCAGAAACGTGGCAGTGTGGAAAGTGCCGGCGCCTACTTCCATATCGTAGGGCTGAAGTACCACGCAACCTTGCTCGGCCCAGTATTGCTGGAGGGCGAGGATCAAGTCTTGGAAGGTACGCACGGCTGGCGTAGGCTGGCTCACGAAATTCACCTGTTTCTTGGGCTGCGATTTAAAGAGCGGGAGTATACCCGATTCGTTCGTGCGCACGCCCCCTGGAGCCTTATGCCACGCTGCTTTTGGTGTTCTGACGATCCGTTGTACATGGCTTATCACGATCAGGAGTGGGGCACGCCGCTGCGCGATGCGCAGGGTTTGTTCGAGTTGCTTTTGCTCGAAGGGTTCCAGGCCGGGCTGTCCTGGATCACCGTTTTGCGCAAACGCGAGCGCTACCGGGAAGTGCTCTACGGCTTTGATGTGCAACGGGTGGCGCAAATGAGCGACGCGGAGATCGACGAGCTGATGCTCGACCCTGGCATCATCCGCAACCGTCTCAAGCTCAAGGCCGCCCGTCGCAATGCCCAGGCCTGGCTGGCGCTGGAAGACCCGGTGGCGTTCCTCTGGTCGTTCGTCGGCGATAAACCCATCATCAATCATTTCAAGGATCGCACCGAAGTGCCGGCCATTACGCCCGAGGCGCTGGCGATGAGCAAAGGCCTGAAGAAAGCCGGATTCACCTTCGTCGGGCCAACCATCTGCTACGCCTTGATGCAGGCCTGCGGCATGGTCATGGACCACACCCAGGACTGCGACCGCTACGCCGAGTTGGTAAACGGTGGTTAGAATAGCCGGCTCGCAACACGGCCCATACATTCAGGAGTGACCTGTGGATAAGTTGAAAGGCGCCTTGCTGGTCGGCGCTCTGCGGTTGTTTGCACTGCTGCCCTGGCGGGCGGTGCAAGCGGTGGGCTCGGCCATCGGCTGGCTCATGTGGAAATTGCCCAACCGCTCCCGCGACGTGGTGCGGATCAACCTCGCCAAGTGCTTTCCCGAGATGGACCCGGCCGAGCGCGAGCGCCTGGTGGGCCAGAGCCTCAAGGACATCGGCAAATCCCTGACCGAAAGCGCCTGCGCCTGGATCTGGCCGGCCCAGCGCTCCATCGAACTGGTGCGCGAAGTCGAAGGCCTGGAGGTGCTGAAAGAAGCCCTGGCCTCCGGCAAAGGCGTGGTCGGGATCACCAGCCACCTGGGCAACTGGGAAGTGCTCAACCACTTCTATTGCAGCCAGTGCAAACCGATCATTTTCTACCGTCCGCCCAAGCTCAAGGCGGTGGATGAGCTGCTGCAAAAGCAACGTGTGCAACTGGGCAACAAGGTCGCGGCATCCACGAAGGAAGGCATCCTCAGCGTCATCAAGGAAGTACGCAAGGGCGGCCAGGTGGGCATCCCCGCCGACCCGGAGCCGTCCGAATCCGCCGGCATCTTCGTGCCCTTCTTCGCCACCCAGGCCCTGACCAGCAAGTTCGTGCCGAACATGCTCGCTGGCGGTAAAGCCGTGGGTGTGTTCCTCCACGCCCTGCGCCTGCCGGACGGCTCGGGTTACAAAGTCATCCTCGAAGCCGCCCCGGACGAGATGTACAGCACCGACACCGAAACCGCCTGCGCCGCCATGAGCAAGGTGGTCGAGCGTTACGTACGCGCCTACCCGAGCCAGTACATGTGGAGCATGAAACGCTTCAAGAAACGCCCGCCGGGTGAGGCGCGGTGGTACTGAAGGCAGGGCATCCATTGCGGCAATGGCCTTACTTGCGGCAAGGATCCTGATTGTGGCGAGGGAGCTTGCTCCCGCTGGGCTGCGCAGCAGCCCCTCCCCATGACCAAGAACCCCCACCAACCCTGTGGGAGCGAGCTTGCTCGCGAAGAGGCCGGCAACTTCACATCGATGTCGGCTGATGCCCTAACCTTGTTTGTTCCCAACCTGCCAAGGAAGTAGCAACGGGCATCCGCGGAAAAGACCGTCACAAAGAGGCGCAAAGCCTCAATCGTGTCCATGATTAAGGGCCTGCGATATCGGCGACGTTGGACGGCAAAGCCTTTCTAGATCCGTCGGACGACCGTTCAGCCAGAAATATCGCACTTCCTCTGGTTCGTTAATCAAGGAGTCCCCTCATGAATATCGATTTCACCGGACGTCATGTCCTGGTCACCGGGTCCACCAGCGGTATCGGTTTCGCGACTGCCAAAGGCTTCCTTGAAGCTGGCGCTCAAGTGGTTATCAACGGTCGCAGCGAGAGCAGTGTGGAGGACGCTCTGCAGCGCTTGGGCGCCCTTGCTTCAAGGGCGACTGGCTTTGTCGGTGATCTCAGTCACGCGCCTGGCTGCCAGGCACTCATCGCCCAGCACCCCAGCTTCGATATCGTCATTAACAACCTGGGCATTTTCAAACAGGAAGACTTCTTCGAAACGCCGGACAGTGAGTGGCAACGCTTCTTCGAAACCAACGTCATGTCCGGCGTGCGTGTTTCCAGGGCCTATGCGCAGGGTATGGTCGAGCGCGGTTGGGGGCGGATTGTGTTTATCTCGTCGGAATCGGGCGTGAACATTCCTGCCGACATGATCCACTACGGCTTCACCAAAACCGCCCAACTTTCAATCGCTCGCGGCCTGGCCAAGCGCCTCGCTGGCACGGGCGTGACGGTGAACTCGGTGCTGCCCGGGCCGACCCTTTCCGAGGGCGTGGCCCAGATGCTCCAGGCCGACGTCGAGCGCAGTGGGGAAAGCCTGGAAAAAGTCGCGGCAGATTTCGTCAACGAGCACCGCAGCACCTCGATCATCCAGCGCGCGGCGCGCGTCGAGGAAGTCGCCAACATGATCATCTACGCCAGCTCGGAACAGGCCTCGGCCACCACCGGGGCGGCGCTGCGTGTTGATGGGGGTGTGGTGGACAGCATCGTTTAGGGCCCCATGACACCTTGCAAAACAACGCCGCTTCCTCGTGAGAGATAAGCGGCGCCTTTGTTTCGGAAGCAACATGGGTGGGTTCGACCGGCTTTCGGAGTGGTGAAGGGATCGTTCAGCTCACTCTGTTTTCCATCAGGCGATCCGAGCCACCTTCGGCCACGCGGTTTTCAATCAGACGATCCGAGCCGCCTTCAGCGACGCGGTTTTCGATCAGGCGATCCGAGCCGCCTTCAGCGACGCGGTTTTCGATCAGGCGATCCGAGCCGCCTTCGGCTACGCGGTTTTCGATCAGTCGATCGGAGCCGCCTTCGGCGAACGTAGGTTGAACATAAGAAGTCGCGAACGCATTGCCGAGGGACAGTGCCAGAAGCGAGCCAATGAGTGTTTTGCCGAGAGTGTTCATGTCCTGATCCTTTTTATTCGTAGATAGAGTGAGTTAGACGGTGACGTGCAAACGGACGTCGACGTTGCCGCGTGTCGCGTTGGAGTACGGGCAAACCTGGTGAGCCGCATCGACCAGCGCTTGGGCATCGGCTTGATCCAGGCCTGGCAGGCTGATGTGCAGGTCGATGTCCAGACCGAAACCACCAGGGATCTGGCCGATGCCGACGTGGGCCGTGATCGAGGCGTCAGCCGGAATGCTGCGTTTGCTCTGGCTGGCGACAAACTTCAACGCGCCGATGAAGCAGGCCGAGTAGCCGGCGGCGAACAACTGCTCAGGGTTGGTGGCTTCACCACCGGCGCCGCCCAGGGCTTTTGGAGTGGCCAGTTTCACATCGAGAATCTTGTCGCTGGAAACAGCACGGCCATCACGGCCACCGGTGGAGGTTGCGACTGCGGTGTAGAGAACGTTCATGGTGTTTCCTCTTTTGCTGATGGGTTTGAGTTGTTTTGGTTGCGCTAAATGTTTGCGCGCTAACCAGTTGCGATAAAGTTAACGGATCAATAATTAGCGCGCAAGATAAATTTTGAAAAATTTTTCGGCTTTGAATTAACCAGTTGATATGAAAGGAGATTTATTTTTTAGGCTTTGCAGTATCGCCAGCCCGCGCGGGCCGCGAGGTGAGGCCAGGGGAAGGACGCGCCTAGGGAATCAGCAGGGCCCGCGCAATTGCAGGCTCTCAAAGGGAGGGAAACTCACAGGCCGATGATGGGCTTCTCGATCGTCCAACGCGTGCCGTAACGCAGCTCGCCCTGATGGCGTAAGCTGAAATGCGCGGATGCTCCCGTGGAAAACGCCACATGGAAGATTTGGAATGACTCGAATTATTGAAATCCTGACGTACACCTTAAGGCCAGGATCGGGATTGGATTTTCACAAAATAATGCAGAATGTCAGTGTTCCGCTTCACCTGGAGGCGGGCATGGATGTCGTTTCTTATGGCTGCTCATTACATGATAGTGACAACTATCACCTGATTCGCTCCTATGAAAGCGAAAGCCATCGCCAGGTATCTCAAGCAGTTTTTTACGCAAGCGCTGCCTGGAAGCAGGGTCCGAGAGAAGACATCATCAGTCGGATTGAAACCAGTACAACGATCGTTATGGCGCTCGCTCAAGACGCAATTGATGCCATCAGAGCTTCCGTAGACCTGTCTAGAGCCGAAGCTCGATCCGCGTAGCCGACATCGACAAAGGCAGGCCCAGTCGAATTCCGACTGTTAATACAAATCAACCCGACTAAGCGACAGCCACTCGATTACGCCCCAACGCCTTCGCTCGATACAGGGCCTTATCCGCATCGTTCATCAAGCTGTGAAGATCCTTATTACAGGCCTCCGTCGATGCGACGCCGAGGCTGGCCGATATGCCGTGGACAGGCTCGATCATCAAACCCGCAATCGTATCGATGAGCTGTTCTGCAATCTGGGTAGCGACTTCGATGGACGTGTCCGGAAGCAGAATGGCGAACTCTTCCCCGCCGAGCCGCCCGTGGATATCGGTTGCCCGAAACGACGAACTGATCACCATCCCCATCTCACGCAAAACCTGATCCCCCACCTGATGGCCGTAGGTGTCGTTGATGTGCTTGAAGTGATCCATGTCCAACATGACTGCACACAACCCCAATCGGTTGCTCTTGCACTCGTTGTAGAGTTGCTGGGCATGCTCGAAAAAGGCCCGCCGACTCTTCAGGCCGGTCAGTTCATCGGTTTGTGCGGCACGGGTCGAAATGCTGTTCGCCTGTTCCATTTCGCGAGTAAGACGAAAGGCAATTTCCAGTGCCTCGGACATTTTGTGCGTGGCGCGGGCGGCAAAGGCCGCAAACACCAGGATCGAAAGGGCCATGCCGACTTGAATCGAGGACGGTTGAAACAGCAGCCAGGCGGTGCACGGAAACAGCACCAGGCCGATGGAGACCAGGGTCATATCGCGGTAAGCCGAATAGCAGGACACCGCGCTGACGGACATCCCGACCGTAAAGAGCATGACCAATGCCTGCGACAACAGATCGTCCGTCGGCATGACCACAAACGCGCCGACGCCCCAGATGCTGGCGGATAACACCAGTGTGATCCAGTACTTGCGCTCCCAGCGTTGGGGCGTGCGCTCACTGTCGTCGCTGCGGAAATAGGCAACGAACATTGCGATACGCAACAGCGTTGATGTGGTCAGGATGGCTAGCCACCAAAAAATAACGCTGTGCTCAAACCGATCCCAACACAGCCAGCTCAGCATGATGGCAGCCAGGTAACTGCCGAAAACCGCAGAAACGGATTGGCGAAACAGTTGTTGCAGTCGGTCAGTTCGCACTTGCCCGGCTATGAAGCAATCCTGGCCGTTCCGAGATCTTGGGCCATCCATTTGATCCACCTGATCGTGACGCAACGAAAACGGCGATTGTGGCACCCTGCCACCAATGCAAACAACTGAATACTGTGGCGAGGGGATTTAGCGAAACATCGCAACGCCCCGCTGGGCTTGTGTAGGAGCTGCCGAAGGCTGCGATCTTTTGATCTTTTGATCTTTCGCTTGAGATTCAAGTGTCTGGGGAAAGATCGCAGCCTCGTTGCACTCGACAGCTCCTACAGGGGCAGCCCCGCCATTCCAACAGACAAAACCCATTATGTGTATTACGAGGAATGAGCCATCAGGTCGGAATCAACCCCGCCCGCCAAAAGAAAAACCCGACGCTTTACGTCGGGTTTTCCGTGGGGATGGCTGCAAGTCCGACGTGCTTATCGGTTACTCGACTTGCGACAGCTTGGCGTCGTCGCAGCCAGCAGCACGGCACTCGCGCTCGACAGCCTTGAGTATGACGATACGCGCTTCGGTCTTCTCGTTGGCGCAGTCCAGGTAGAGCAGGCCATCGTTGGAACAGGCGCTGTCACGATTTTTGATCCACTGGATTTGAGCGGCTTTCACTTTCTTCTTTTGCTCGGGGTTCAGCGCACTCATCGTCTTTTTATATTGATCATTGATGTCCTGATCCGACTGAACCATTTTCAGCGACGCACAATAGGTCCTGTCATAGGCGTTTCTAGGATTGTCGCAACTCATCGCAGATGCCGATGCGGATGCCATTGCCAGCAATGCCCCAACCAACAAAGACTTGATCACTTACTTCTCTCCCTGAATGCCCTCTATTCATTAGAGGTCGCGGCGCGAATTTATCATGAGGGTCGTAGAACAATGAAGCAGATCCTAGGGTTCGGCCCTCCGCCCTTCGCCCCTCCTCTTTTGGACCGAAAGACAGATAGCCTCCGTATCGAGCGAGGGGCATCTCCACGCATCCTCAAGCCGGTCAACATTCGTGGCGAGGGAGCTTGCTCCCGCTGGGCTGCGTAGCAGCCCCAAAAAGACCGACACATTCCTACAGACAAACCGCATAGGTCGGTTGTGATGGCTGCGCCGCAGAGCAGGAGTAAGATCCCTCGCCACGGTATCCCGGGCTAATTGGACGATCTGTTTACTCTTGCGCTGTAACCCTTCCACCAAGCCACGCATCCTTGCGCCTTTGCCTACAACTACGCCAGAATCCGCCGGCTTGTGCACCTTACCCCCTGGGTTCTATTGTTTTCCTGCCACTGCCCATCAGTGGTCGGGTTTAGTAGCCCGAGGTATTTAGTAAGGTGCAAGGCTCCTATCAGTCAGGTATTTCCGTGCCTGTATTTGATGGCGGTTGTGCGCAGGGCGCCCTCGGGCGCGCCGGCTTTGCTGAGTCCCCGGTCTACTAACCTGCGTACAGCTGCCACCCCTTGTTTAGTAGCTAGAGGGTTGCGGCTTCACCTACAGGACTTAGCAAATGTTCAAACCTACACCGAATCCGCCAGAGGCGGACCAAGCTTCCCCGCGAACCAAATCCAAAGCCAAAAAACACGACGAAGTCACCAGTCGTGTCCTGGATCACTACCTGTTACCAAAACCGGAAAAGTCCGAAGATTTTTCCCAACCGGGCCAGCTCTTCACCGTCGCAAAAAACGCCGACAACGAATCCCTCCTCGCCAACCTCAGCGAAACCCTGGCGGCAGCTGATGCGATGGTTAGCAACCTTGCCTTCGACCTGGAAGGTCCTCGCCGACACATCCTGCTCGGCATTCAGCAGTTGATTGAATTGAGTTCATTGCTGGCGAATCGGGTGTTGGATAACGTTGATCCGCGATAACAGGTAAGCGTCCTTCTAATAAAACGAACCCGGCAGCTTATGCTGGGTTTGTTTCGCTTCATCCGACCATTGCGTCGTCAACCCTAGGATGAGCCGGACGAAGGAGCAGTGATCCGTGAAACCATATATGCAAAAGGCAGATTGCGGCTTAAATCGGATACTGATCTCCATAGGTTGCTTCAGTTTGAGTTGATGCGATAGATATAAAATCTGTTATATTGATTCGGCAAGCGAATCAACGTTACGTCACCAGTCTGCGAGAAAAAAATGATATCTATAACACCATACCTTGACGGACTTAAGCTAGGAGATTATCAAGATAAGCTTGTGCATTTATATCAAATTGACTCACACCTAAATCAAAGTGTACCGGCCTCTATTAGGGAATCCGTGGAGTGGCTCCTTCGGCAAGTAAATTGCTATTACAGCAATCGTATCGAAGGAAATCCTACGCATCCTAAAGAATTGTTGAAGATCCAATCGCCACAAACTGAATCACCCTATAATTTTCCAGTTACTCGGCCTAAAGCCTTGCAAGAGCTTCTTGCTCATCTAGAAGTACAGCTAAGGCTCAAGAACAGACAAACTACTGCAGACGAAATTACCACCCAGGAATTTATTAAAGAGTTGCATAAATCGTTCTATCAAGGCTTGCCAGAAGATCAGTTAATTGTAAAAAAGCAGGATGGCGAAACAGCTTTAGACGAGCAGGGTAATCCATTATTGATTGTTCCTGGTGAGTACCGAAAACATTTAGTGATAGTAGGAAGTCACGAACCACCACCAGCAAAAGAGTTAACCTCATATATGGATTGGCTGCAAAGAAGTTTTACTCTTTCGACAATTCATGGAACAAACCGTGTTATAGCTGCAGCTTCACTGCATCACCGGCTAGCTTGGATACATCCATTTCTTGACGGAAATGGCCGGGTAATTCGATTGCTGACGGATTGCTACATGAGACACTCTGGCTTCGGCGGCTACGGGCTATGGTCTATAACTCGCGGTTTCGCTAGAGACACAAAAGCCTATTATAATGCACTAGCTCAAGCAGACAAAGTTCGCCAAGGAATGACAGATGGACGAGGAACACTGTCTGACGGCGGGCTGGCTCATTTCACAAAATATTTTATTGATACTGCGCTAGATCAAATATCGTATTTTTCTGAACTGCTTGAGCCAAGGAAACTAAACTCGCGCATTGATATATATTTCGAGATGCGCGCAAAGGGGGCTCTACCGGCCGCGCCTGAAGAGGAACTCCCGCTTCTACAGTTGGCAGCTCGAGATATATATAAATATTTACTGGATAGAGGCCCTCAGACAAAATCAAATATATGTGCCTATTTGGGAAAAAGCGAGCAATCTCTTCGTGCAACTTTCAAGCAAATGGAATCCGAACGCCTAATCAATCTAAAAAAAGATAAACACTACAAGGCTTTTCTGTCGCCGCATGTGATTGAATACCTATTCCCTAACCTTTGGTAGTGGTGAATCTCTGCAGAAAAAGTGGTTATATTTTTTGAGAATAGAGCTAATCGGCCCTTCTTTCCAAAAAACGGCAGTCCCGGAAATTGGGCGCGGATTCTCGATGAGATAGAGAACGACAAGATCACCGTAGCTTGGCGCGGATGCGATTTGTGGCTGCTCTGGAGGACTCCGGGACATAAGGGTCTAAAATTCCACCCACCACCGGCTGAGCTAGGGAAAAAAAACGGGCCTGCATTCCCACGCAGCCCCGTTTTTTTCACCACCCGATCAGCTCAAAACGCCGGCAAAACCGCGCCTTTGTACTTCTCAAGAATAAAAGCCTTCACTTCCGGCGTATGCAACGCCGCCACCAGCTTCTTCATCGCCTCACTGTCCTTGTCATCCTCACGAGCCACCAGGATATTCACATAAGGCGAGTCGCTACCTTCAATCACCAACGCATCCTTGGAAGGATCAAGCTTGGCCTCCAACGCATAGTTGGTATTGATCAACGCCAGATCCACCTGGGTCAGCACTCGCGGAATGGTCGCCGCTTCCAGCTCACGGAATTTCAGGTCCTTCGGGTTCTCGGTGATGTCCTTGATGGTCGACAGGATGTTGTTCGAATCCTTGAGCTTGATCACCCCAGCCTTAGCCAGCAACAACAGCGCACGGCCGCCGTTGGTGGCGTCGTTCGGGATCACCACGTTAGCGCCGCCCGGCAACTCGGTCAGTGCCTTGTACTTGCTGGAGTACGCGCCCAAAGGTTCCAGGTGCACACCCGCCACGCTCACCAAGTGCGTGCCCTTGGCCTTGTTGAACTCATCCAGGTACGGCTGGTGCTGGAAGAAGTTGGCGTCCAGGCGCTTTTCCGCGACCTGCACGTTCGGCTGGATGTAGTCGGTGAAGACTTTGACCTTCAGATCCACGCCTTCCTTCGCCAACGCTGGTTTGACGAATTCGAGGATTTCCGCGTGGGGGACGGGCGTGGCCGCGACGGTCAGGGTGTCGGCGGCGTGGGCGGAAAACGCTGCGGCGGCAGCGAAGGCAACCAGTAGTTTTTTCATTCAGCTAACTCCTTTTGAGTGCCCGCTTGCGGCGCCTGTCCTCGGCGCCTGTCAGCGAATGGCCGGCTCATGTTTAATGGCGCGAGGCCTTATTTTCTAGAGAAATGCACAACCAGTTTGTCGCCCACGGTCTGTAGGACTTGCACCAGCACCAGCAGCAACACCACCGTGACCACCATAACGTCGGTCTGGAAACGCTGGTAGCCGAAGCGGATCGCCAGGTCGCCCAGGCCACCGGCGCCGACTACACCGGCCATGGCCGTGTAGGACACCAGCGTAATCGCTGTCACCGTAATCGCTGCAAAAATGCCCGGGCGGGCTTCCGGCAGCAAGGCGTTGACGATGATTTGCCGGGTAGTCGCGCCCATGGCTTGGGTGGCTTCGATGATGCCGCGGTCGACTTCGCGCAGGGCGGTTTCCACCAGGCGGGCGAAGAACGGCGTCGCGCCGACCACCAGCGGTGGGATCGCGCCGGCCACGCCCAGGGAGGTGCCGGTGATCAACACCGTGAACGGAATCATCACGATCAACAGGATGATGAACGGCAGCGAGCGCAGGATGTTGACCACCAGCGACAGCAGCGCATAAACGCCGCGGGCTTCGAGCAGTTGGCGCGGGCTGCAGAGAAACAGCAATACGCCCAGGGGCAAGCCGAGCAGCACGGTGAACAGCAGCGAGCCGAACAGCATCAGAAAGGTGTCGCCGGTGGCCAGCCAGATTTCCAGCCAGTCGATGTTTGCAAAAAATTCCATCAGCGCAGCACCTCCATGTGGACATCGGCCGCGGTGAAGCGGGCGAACGCCGCCTCCATGTCACCGCCGGTGATGGCGAGGGTCAGTTGCCCGTAGGGGGTGTCTTTGATGCGGTCGATGCGACCGGCCAGGATGCTGTAGTCCACACCGGTTTCCCGGGCGACGGTGCCGAGCAACGGCGCGTAGGTCGCTTCGCCCTGGAAGGTCAGACGCACGATACGCCCCGGCACGTGAGCGAAATCGTCGCGCTGTTCGCTTTCGTCGATCTGCTCGTCTTCCTGGACGAAACGCTTGGTGGTCGGATGCTTGGGGTGCAGGAACACCTCGGCCACCGGGCCTTGCTCGACGATCACGCCGGCGTCCATCACTGCCACTTGGTCGCAAACGCGGCGGATCACGTCCATTTCATGGGTGATGAGCACGATGGTCAGTTTCAGCTCGCGGTTGATCTCCGCCAGCAGCTGCAGCACCGAAGCGGTGGTCTGCGGGTCGAGGGCGCTGGTGGCCTCGTCGCACAGCAGGATCTTGGGTTTGGTCGCCAGGGCGCGGGCGATGCCGACGCGCTGCTTCTGGCCGCCGGACAGTTGCGCCGGGTATTTGCGGGCGTGGTCGGACAGCCCTACCCGCGCCAGCAGCTCGGCGACGCGGCGGTCGATTTCGCTGCGGGACAATTCACCAGCCAGCGTCAGCGGCAGCGCGACGTTGTCGGCCACGGTCTTGGACGCCAGCAGGTTGAAGTGCTGGAAAATCATTCCGACTTGCTGGCGGAAACGGCGCAGGCCGCTGGCGTCCAGGGCGGTGACTTCTTCACCGTCGACGATGATCTTTCCGCCAGTGGAATCTTCCAGGCGATTGATCAGGCGCAGCAGGGTACTTTTTCCTGCACCGGAATGGCCAATCAGGCCGAAGACCTGACCGTTCTCAATCGTCAGACTGGTCGGATGCAGGGCGGGGATATCCCTACCGGCGACCCGGTAGGTTTTATGGACATTTTGAAACTCGATCACGTAGCGAACCTTGTGGGGCGCGTTGAAAAAGGATCAGCGGTTAGCCGGGCGCGCATTTTAGCCTGTCCGTATAGAGGTTCTTAGCATTTATTTGAGAATGAACCAGTGATTTGGCAATAAGGCGATCAAAGGACAGATAAAAGGAACACAGCGAAACGCCGTCGGTCACTCATTAAGCAACTCAAAACATGCCCAGGTGCCGTGCCTGGCGCATCGAACTCATGGGTCCTGGCCATGGCGGGGATCGCAACGAGGAGTCATGCCTGATGAGCATTAACAAACCTGCCGCCCCCAGCCAATTGGCCGGGACCGATACCCTGGACCGCAGCAATACCAACGCCAAACTCGAAAGCCTGGAGCAGTTTCGCTCCGACGCCACCGAACAGGCGTTGCGTACCAACCAGGGCGTGAAAATCGCTGATAACCAGAACACGCTCCGGGCGGGTGCGCGTGGGCCGTCGCTGCTGGAAGATTTCATCATGCGTGAAAAAATCACGCACTTTGACCACGAACGTATTCCGGAGCGCATTGTTCACGCACGTGGCACCGGCGCCCACGGTTACTTCCAAGCCTATGAATCACATGCGGCCTTGACCAAGGCCGGTTTCCTACAGGACCCAAGTCAAAAGACGCCAGTGTTCGTGCGTTTTTCCACTGTGCAAGGTCCACGCGGTTCCGGTGACACCGTGCGGGACGTGCGTGGCTTTGCGGTGAAGTTCTTCACCGACGAAGGCAACTTCGACCTGGTGGGCAACAACATGCCGGTGTTTTTCATCCAGGACGCGGTGAAGTTCCCGGACTTTGTCCACGCGGTGAAACCCGAGCCCCACAACGAGATTCCTACAGGCGGCTCGGCCCACGACACGTTCTGGGATTTTGTCTCCCTGGTGCCGGAATCGGCTCACATGGTGATTTGGGCGATGTCTGACCGGGCCATTCCAAAAAGCTTACGCACCATGCAGGGTTTTGGCGTGCACACCTTCCGCATGATCAACGCCGAAGGCCAGAGCAGCTTCGTCAAATTCCACTGGCGACCCAAGGCCGGGACCTGTTCCTTGGTGTGGGACGAAGCCCAGAAGCTTGCAGGCAAGGATACCGACTACCACCGTCGCGACCTCTGGGAGTCCATCGAGATGGGCGACTACCCGGAATGGGAGTTCGGCGTGCAAGTTGTTGCCGAGGAAGACGAGCACAAGTTCGACTTCGACCTGCTCGACCCAACCAAGATCATCCCTGAAGAGCTGGTGCCCATAACGCCCCTGGGCAAGATGGTGCTGAACCGCAACCCGGATAATTTCTTCGCTGAAGTCGAGCAAGTTGCCTTCTGCCCCGGGCATATCGTGCCGGGCATTGATTTCAGTAACGACCCGTTGCTGCAAGGCCGGCTGTTTTCCTACACCGATACGCAAATCAGCCGACTCGGTGGACCGAATTTTCATGAGTTGCCGATCAACCGCGCCATCACGCCCGTGCACAACGGCCAGCGTGACGCCATGCACCGCACCACCCTCGACAAGGGGCGCGCGTCCTACGAACCGAACTCCATCGATGGCGGTTGGCCGAAAGAGACTCCGCCTGGTCCACAGGATGGCGGTTTTGAAAGCTACCCAGAGCGGATCGACGCCCACAAGATCCGTCAGCGCAGCGATTCGTTTGGCGATCATTTCTCCCAGGCGCGGCTGTTCTACAAGAGCATGAGTCCCCACGAAAAAGAACACATCATTGCGGCTTACAGCTTTGAACTGGGAAAAGTGGAGCGTGAATTCATCCGGGCGCGGCAGGTGAATGAAATCCTCGCCAACATCGACCTGGAACTGGCTGGGCGGGTAGCGAAAAACCTCGGCTTGCCGGCACCCACCGCAGGTACTGTCGATGTGCCGACTCCATCGCTGGAGCAATCCCCGGCCTTGAGCCAGGCGAACCTGCTCTCTGGCGACATCAAGACGCGCAAAGTGGCGGTATTGGTGGCCAACGGTGTCGATGGGGCGATCATCAATGCGCTCAAGCAAGCCCTGGAGGCCGAAGGCGCCCACGCCAAAGTGCTGGGGCCGACCTCGGCGCCGGTCACCACGGTGGATGGGCAGACGCTGGCGGTGGATGCGTCCATGGAAGGGTTGCCGTCGATTGCCTTTGACGCGGTGTTCGTGCCGGGTGGTGCGGAGTCGATCAAGGCCTTGAGTCGCGACGGCGTGGCGTTGCATTACGTGCTGGAGGCCTACAAGCATCTGAAAGCCATTGGGCTTCATGGTGAGGCCCGGCAGTTGTTGGTGGAGTTGAAGCTGGAGGTGGATGCGGGGTTGATCGAAGATGCGGATGCGAGCGGTTTTTCGCGGTTTTTTGCGGCGATTGCCCAGCATCGGGTTTGGGCGCGGGAGCCCAAGGCGAAGGCGGTTCCGGCTTGATGGCTGCCTGAAAGGGATTTGTTGTCTGGTAGGGCGCTATCGCGAGCAAGCTCGCCCCCACAGTGGTTTTGTGTCGATCACAAAATCTCATTTGGGAGCGAGCTTGCTCGCGATGCTTTTAGGGTTTACGCGGCGTCAGCACGACCTGCGCCGGCACGCTGCGCAAAATCTGCTTCTGCAGTTTCAGATCAAACCCCGGATCCAGCTTCTTGACCCGCTTGCTCAGCAACGTCGCCAGCCATGGATAATCATTGGTGCGTGGTGCCTGGATGCTGACGTCACATTGATAACTCACCACATCGGCGGCAATAGCGTCCAATTGACGACGCATTTGCTGTATATCAGCGAGGTTAAGCGCAACGGTGGTGCTCGGCGCGCTTGGGTCGATCACCTTGGCGACGGGTTTGGCTTCGGCAGCCTTGAGGTCGGCTTCGGCTTTATCCAGTTCGGCCTTACGTGCCTCGGCAATGGCGCTGTTGACCTCTCCGGTGAGTGCTGGCGCCTTTGGCATCAATGCCCGGGCACGGCTCAGGGCAGTGGCGGCGGCGTTTACATCGCCTTTTTGCAGATCGATCTGGCTACGGCGCAGGTACGCCTCGGCCAGTTGCCGCTGGTAGGGTTCCAGCGACCGGTCTTCGGGGGCCTGGCTTTGCAAAGCGGCCAATTGGTCTTCAGCGGTGGCCAACTCATTGCTGGCCAGACTCTGTTCGAGCTGCGCGATGGCCGGCCCCCTTGTATCCGGGGCTTCGACGACCGGCGGCGTGCTCTGACAGGCACCCAGCAGCAGGGAAAACGCGACAAGGAGCAGATAACGGGAGGCGAACGGCTTCATTCCTGCGACTCTCTATTTGCGCAAAAAGCGAGCAAGTCTACACCCCTCGACGGGGCAGGACAAAACTCAGCAGAAACAACGCAGCGGCGCTGACCACGATCGACGGTCCGGCCGGAGTGTCCTTGAACCACGACAGTGCCAGCCCGCCACACACCGCGAGCATGCCCAGCAGGCTTGCGCCCAAGGCCATCTGCTCGGGTGAGCGGGCGTGACGCTGTGCCGCAGCCGCAGGAATGATCAGCAATGAGGTAATCAGCAAGACACCGACGATTTTCATCGCCACGGCGATGACCACTGCGATCAACAGCATCAGGGCCAAGCGCAGGCCCACCACGGGCAAACCCTCGACTCGCGCCAGCTCTTCATGGACGGTGACTGCCAGCAACGGACGCCACAGCGCCACCAGCAACAGCAGCACCGCCGCGCTGCCGCCGAGGATCCAGGCAAGGTCCATCGGACTGATCGCCAGCAAGTCGCCGAACAGATAGGCCATCAGGTCGATCCGCACGTCCCGCATGAAGCTCAGCACTACCAGCCCGAGCGACAGCGTGCTCGGCGCCAGGATGCCCAGCAGCGTGTCGGACGCCAGCGGCTGGCGCTGTTGCAAGGTCACCAGCACCACCGCGAGCAGCAGGCAGCCAACCGTCACCGCGATGGCCGGGCTGACGTCCAGCAGAAAACCCATGGCCACGCCAAGCAGCGCCGCGTGGGACAAGGTGTCGCCAAAGTAGGCCATGCGCCGCCAGACCACGAACGACCCCAGTGGACCGGCCACCAGCGCGAGTGCCAAGCCTGCAAGCAGGGCGTACAACAGAAAATCAGCCATGCTTGCAGCCGTCTCCATGAACATGTTTTGAAGCAGAAGGGGCACTGACCACCGAACCGTGCAGGTCATGGGCATGGTCATGGTGGTGGTGATAAATCGCCAGGCTCTGTGCGTTCTTTCCGAACAACTCGACGAACGCTGGATCGCCGCTGACCTGTTCGGGGTGCCCGGAACAGCAGACGTGACGGTTCAGGCAGACCACCTGGTCGGTGGTGCTCATTACCAGGTGAAGGTCGTGGGACACCATCAACACGCCGCAGCCATGGCGGTCGCGCAAACGGGTAATCAAGCTGTACAGCTCGGCCTGCCCCGCTACATCGACCCCTTGCACCGGCTCGTCGAGCACCAGCAGTTCCGGCTCGCGCAACAGGGCGCGGGCCAGTAACACCCGCTGCATCTCGCCGCCGGAAACACTCTGGACGGGGCTGTCGATCACCTGTTCGGCGCCGACTTCCTTCAGCGCGGCCAAGGCGCGTTCACGATCGACGCCCGGTACCAGGCGCAGGAAGCGCAGGACCGACAGCGGCAACGTTGGATCGACATGGAGTTTTTGCGGCATGTAGCCGACGCGCAACCGAGGCTTGCGCCAGACGCTACCGCTGTCCGGCTTGAGCAGCCCCAGCACGGCGCGCACCAGGGTGGTCTTGCCGGCACCGTTGGGGCCGATCAACGTCACGATCTGCCCCGGTTCGACGCTTAAATGGATATTATCCAACACGTTCTGCCCGGCGAACGTCACGGCCACCTGTTCGAGGCGGATCAGCGCGTGGCTCATCAGGCCC
This sequence comes from Pseudomonas sp. T1.Ur, assembly GCF_023516725.1. Classification (NCBI taxonomy): domain Bacteria; kingdom Pseudomonadati; phylum Pseudomonadota; class Gammaproteobacteria; order Pseudomonadales; family Pseudomonadaceae; genus Pseudomonas; species Pseudomonas sp. T1.Ur. The sequence goes on along the minus strand of NZ_JAMGSN010000001.1, from coordinate 5,604,659 downwards.
CCTGGCAGCCGGAGCAGAGGCCGACCACTTCGACGGTCTGGGTGTCGACCACGAAGCCGACGTCCTTGGCGCTGGCGACGATCGCGTCGCTGATGGACTTCTGTTCCAGCTCGATGGCGGCGTGGCAATCGCGGCAGATCAGGAACTGACCTTGGTGGGCGTGCTCCGGATGGTTGCAGCCGACGAAGGCGTTCAGCGACGAAATGCGATGCACCAGGCCATTTTCCAGGAGGAAATCCAGGGCACGGTAGACGGTTGGCGGCGCGGCACGACGGCCATCCTGCTCGCTGAGCACGGCGAGGATGTCGTAGGCGCCCAGCGGTTTGTGGCTTTGCCAGACCAATTCCAGCACCCGCCGACGCAGGGCCGTCAGGCGCAACCCTTGGCGCGCGCAAATGGCATCGGCCTCGGACAGCGCGCTGTGCACGCAGTGGGAGTGATCGTGGGGACGGCTGGCGAGGGGGGTAATAGGCATGGGCAGCGACGAGTTCAGTGAGAGACGTTATTATGTTACCCGTTCTCGCCTCTTCGAGTGGTCATCGTGTCCCGATTTTTTTCGCTCTTTGTCGCTTTTGTCGCAAGTTTCCTGCTGATTGGCTCGGCCCAGGCCGACGTCAAGGTGCTCACCAGCATCAAGCCGTTGCAATTGATTGCCGCCGCCGTGCAGGACGGCGTGGCCGTTCCGGAAGTGCTGCTGCCGCCGGGCGCTTCGCCCCATCACTACGCGTTGCGGCCCTCCGATGTGCGCAAGGTGCAATCGGTGGACCTGCTGTACTGGATCGGGCCGGACATGGAAGGTTTCCTACCGCGTGTGTTGAACGGTCGTACGTTGCCATCGGTTGCGGTGCAGGACCTGCCGGGGCTCACGTTGCGTCATTTCGCCAAGGACAGCGCGTCCCACGAAGATCATGACGATGGCGGCGATGAGCACGATCATGACCATCGCCCCGGCACCGTGGATGCCCACCTGTGGCTGTCGCCGCACAATGCACGGGTGATCGCCGCCAGGATGGCGGCTGACCTGAGCGCAGCGGATCCGGCGAATGCTGCCCGTTATCAAAGCAACCTCAAGGGTTTCAACCAGCGCCTCGATGCCTTGGACGCGCGCCTCAAGTCGCGCTTGGCCGGGATCGCGGGCAAGCCGTATTTCGTCTTCCATGAAGCGTTCGACTATTTCGAAGACAACTATGGACTCAAGCACGCCGGGGTGTTCGCCGTGGCCGCCGAAGTCCAGCCCGGCGCCCAGCATGTGGCGGCCATGCGCACGCGCTTGCAGGCGGTGGGCAAGACCTGCGTTTTCAGCGAACCGCCGTTGCGCCCGCGCCTGGCCGAGACTCTGGTGGCCGGGTTGCCGGTGAAGCTGGCTGAGCTGGACGCGCTGGGTGGCTACACGCCGGCGACGGCGCAGGGGTATGAGCAGTTGTTGGAAAAGTTGGGCAATGATTTGGCGGGGTGTTTGGAGTCGTTGTAACCCACTGCTTTTGTGGCGAGGGAGCAAGCTCCCTCGCCACAAAGGCATCCAGATCCACTAGGTGTCAGAGGGCGAACGGCAACACCGTATGAACCGTCTGCCGCTGCGCCAACCGCTGCTGGAATTCCATCGGATCGTGAATCAACACATCCTGTCCGGCGAACGACTCGGCGGCGATCAACCGCGACAACCAGAACCGCACGCACGCCACGCGCAGCATGGTCGGCCACAACTGCGCCTCGGCGGCGGTGAACGGCCGTAGCGCCGCATAGGCCCCCAGCAATGCCCTCGCCCGTGGGCCATCGAGCACACCGTCGTCATTCGAACACCAGTCATTCAATGCGATGGCGACGTCGTACAGCATCGGCCCGGAGCAGGCGTTGTAAAAGTCGATCAGCCCGGTCAGGTGCGTGCCCTCGAACATCGCGTTGTCACGGAACAGGTCTGCATGGATGTTGGCCCGGGGCAGCGCCAGGATGCCGACCTTCTTCAGCGAAATTTCCTCCAGCGCAGCTTCCAGCAACTGACGTGGCTCGGTATCAAGGTGCGACAGCAGTTTGCCGCCCTCCTCCTCCATCCAGTCCAGGCCGCGATCGGTCTTGCGCCTGATCATGTTGTCGCGGGTCGCCAGGTGCAGATGCGCCAGCAACTCGCCGACCTGGGCGCAGTGCTGGGCGTTGGCCTGCTTGATGTGCTTGCCGGCCAGTCGCGGTTGCAGCAGCGCCGGTTTGCCGGCCAGCTCTCGCAGCGCGACGCCGTCGGTGGTGCGCAAGGCGTAAGGCACCGGCAGATCGGCGTCGTGCAGCACATCCAGCAGCTCGATGAAGAACGGCATTTCCTGCACTGGGCCGCGCTCGACCAGGGTCAGGACGAATTCGCCCTGCTCCAGGCTGATGAAGAAATTGGTGTTTTCGCTGCCGGCAGCAATCCCCTGGAAATCAAGTAGACGGCCAAGCCCATAAGGGGCGAGAAAGGTTTCCAGCTCGGGCCGAGCCAGGGGCGTGAACACAGACATGGTTAAAACTGCCAGTACGGGCGCCCTTCAGCGGGCGCCGGTTGAAGTCGGGAGCGGCATCACCACTCAAAGATTTTCCACGAAGGGATCAGCATATCCGGCTGGTCCGAGCGGATGAAGTTTGCATCAGTGCCGTCGGCGCGTACCAGGAAATAAGGCTTGCCGTTCTTGGGCGTGACCTTGATCGCGTACAGAAAGCCGTTTTGCCGATATTCCTGGATGGTTTTGTCGCCTTCGGTGCGGATGGTGACATCCGGGTCCGCCGAGGGTGCGTCGTCCGCCGCCATGACAGCTATCGGGGTGAATGCAAACAAGCCAGCGAGTAACAGGCGATTTAGTGTACGCATGATAACCTTGTCCCTTTGTCGTCAACGGTCCCGCTATTCTAGCCTTGGACCCGCCGAAAAGGTTGATCCTGCTCATGAGCCAAGCCCCCCTCGTCCTGGTGGACGGTTCTTCTTATCTGTACCGCGCCTTTCACGCGCTGCCACCGCTGACCACGTCCAAAGGCCTGCCGACCGGCGCGGTCAAGGGCGTGCTGAACATGCTCAAGAGTCTGCGCAAGCAGTACCCGGACAGTCCGTTCGCCGTGGTGTTCGACGCCAAGGGTGGGACGTTTCGCGATGCGCTGTACGCCGAATACAAGGCCAACCGGCCGAGCATGCCCGACGACATGCGGGTGCAGATCGAGCCGCTGCACGCCAGCGTCAAGGCCCTGGGCTTCCCGCTGCTGTGCGTGGACAACGTCGAAGCCGATGACGTGATCGGCACCCTGGCCCGCAGCAGCGCGGCGGCCGACCGTCCGGTGGTGATCTCCACCGGCGACAAGGACATGGCGCAGCTGGTCGATGGGCACATTACCTTGGTCAACACGATGACCGGTAGCGCCTTGGACGTGGCTGGCGTGAAGGAGAAGTTTGGCGTCGCTCCGGAGCAGATCATCGATTACCTGGCGTTGATGGGCGATTCGTCCGACAACATCCCGGGCGTCCCGGGCATCGGGCCGAAGACCGCTTCCGGCTTGCTGGTGGGCGTCAATGGCGGCCTGACCGAACTGTATTCACAGTTGGATATTGTCGCCACGCTGCCAATTCGCGGAGCCAAGACCCTGGCCGCCAAGCTCGAAGAGCACAAGGAAATGGCCTTCCTCTCCTACGAGCTGGCGACCATCAAGACCGATGTGCCGTTGGATGTGGGCCTCGACGACCTGCAGATGGGCGCGCCGGATCACGAGAAGCTCGCCGAGCTTTACACTCTGCTGGAGTTCAAGAGCTGGTTCGAAGAAAACCAGCGGGACGCCAAGCGTGCCGGCCAGGAGATCGTCGAAGTTGTCGAAGAACAGCCCGGCGCTGCCGAGGCCAAGTACGAAGTCATCCTTGACCAGGCGCGCTTCGACGCGTGGCTGGCGAAACTCGACAAGGCGCCGCTGTTTGCCTTCGTCACCGAAACCAACGGAGGTGATGCCCAGCATTCGCAACTCGTTGGGTTGTCGTTTGCCGTGGCCCCTTTCGAGGCGGCCTATATCCCGCTGACGCATTCCTACATGGGCGTGCCCGAGCAGTTGGACCGCGACACGGTGCTCAAGGCGCTCAAGCCTCTGCTGGAAGATCCGAACAAGCTCAAGGTCGGCCAGCACGCGAAATTCGAAACCAATATCCTGGCCAACTGCGCCATCGGTGGCGACCAAGACAACGGCATCCTGGTCCAAGGCATTGCCTTCGACACCATGCTTGAATCCTATGTGCTGGATTCCACCGCGACTCGCCACGACATGGACAGCCTGGCGCTCAAGTACCTGGGCCAAAGCAAGACCGACTTCCAGGACATCGCGGGCAAAGGGGTCAAGCAACTGACCTTCGACCAGATCTCCCTGGAACTGGCCGGTCCTTATGCCGCCGAAGACGCCGACGTGACCTTCCGCCTGCACCAGGCCTTGCAGGAAAAACTGGCCGCCACGCCGAGCCTGGGCAAGGTACTCAGCGAGATTGAAATGCCATTGATGCCGGTCCTGGCGCGGATCGAGCGTCAAGGGGCGCTGGTCGATGCCAACCTGCTGGGCGCGCAGAGTGTCGAGTTGGGCGAGAAACTGGTGGCTCTGGAGCGTGAGGCATTTGCCATCGCTGGCGAGGAATTCAACCTGGGCTCGCCGAAGCAACTGGGCGTCATCCTGTACGAAAAACTTGGCCTGCCGGTGCTCAGTAAAACCGCCAAGGGCCAGGCGTCCACCGCCGAAGCGGTGCTCGCCGAGCTGGCGGAGCAGGATTACCCGCTGCCCAAGGTGCTGATGCAGTACCGCTCGCTGAGCAAGCTCAAGAGCACCTACACCGATCGCCTGCCGGAGCAGATCAACAGCCGCACCGGGCGCGTCCATACCAATTACCAGCAAGCCGTCGCTGCGACCGGACGCCTGTCGTCCATCGACCCGAACCTGCAGAACATTCCGATTCGCACGGCCGAAGGTCGGCGCATCCGCCAGGCATTCGTTGCGCCGAAAGGCTACAAGCTGCTGGCGGCGGACTATTCGCAGATCGAGCTGCGGATCATGGCGCACCTGGCCAAGGATGAAGGCCTGCTCCATGCGTTCCGCAATGACCTGGATGTGCACCGTGCCACCGCCGCCGAAGTATTCGGCGTCGAACTGCAAGCCGTCACCCATGATCAGCGTCGCAGTGCCAAGGCGATCAACTTCGGCTTGATCTACGGCATGAGCGCGTTCGGCCTGGCCAAGCAGATTGGCGTCGATCGCAAGCAGTCCCAGGCCTACATCGACCGCTACTTCGCCCGTTACCCGGGTGTGCTGGAATACATGGAGCGCACCCGCACCCAGGCGGCCGAGCAAGGCTTCGTCGAAACCATCTTTGGTCGTCGCTTGTACCTGCCGGACATCAACGCGAAGAACCCGGCCCTGCGCAAAGGCGCCGAGCGCACCGCCATCAACGCGCCGATGCAAGGCACCGCCGCCGACATCATCAAGAAAGCCATGGTGGCCGTGGATCGCTGGCTGGCGACTTCAGGGCTGGATGCGAAGGTGATCCTGCAGGTTCACGACGAATTGGTCCTGGAAGTACGCGAAGACCTGGTCGATCAGGTGAACGGGGAAATCCGCCAGCACATGAGCGCCGCCGCCACGCTGGACGTGCCGCTGTTGGTGGAAGTAGGTGTGGGCAATAACTGGGATGAGGCGCACTGATTCCCACGTCCTGAGGCCTAGGGCTCTTGTGGCGAGGGCGCTTGCTCCCGCTCGGCTGCGCCCTGTAGGAGCTGCCGAAGGCTGCGATCTTTTGATCTTGATTTTTCACTTGAGATTCAAGCGTCAGGGGAAAGATCGCAGCCTCGTTTCACTCGACAGCTCCTACGGGCCTGCTTCGCAAGACCGTTGCCACATCGAATCGCCGAAAACACTGGCTTGGCTTCGTTAGCTCTGAAAATTCCTACAGTTATTTCCAAAAAAATCTGAACTAAACCCGTGAAATCCCACTCAGAGATTCTGAATGGCTGGTGAAGCCCTTCAATGCTCCTATGTTGTGTTAAGTGTTGGCAGATATCTGGACCCCGCCCTAGCGGTCCGGAACTTGGACCCCGAACTTCCCCCTCCCCATACGAAGTCCGGGGTTTTTTTTGCCTGCGATTTGGCTTATTCAGCCGCGTCGCTGCCCTTGTCCGCCAGCTCCATCCAGTCGGCCAGCACCGTGTAGGCTTCTTCCAGCCCCATGCGCTTGGGGGCCGAGAACAATTGGATGGTGATCGTATCGCCCCACCCCTTGCGAATCTCCGACTGCACCTTGAGCAGCGTGTTCTTCGCGGCGCCGTAGGTGAGTTTGTCGGCCTTGGTCAGCAGGATGTGCATCGGCATGCCGCTGGCGACTGCCCAATCGAGCATCAGCAAGTCGAAGTCAGTCATCGGATGGCGGATGTCCATCATCAGAATCAAACCCTTCAAGCTCTCGCGGCTGCCCAGGTAGGCTTCCAGGTGGCGTTGCCAGTGTTGCTTGAGTGGGATGGGTACCTTGGCGTAACCGTAGCCGGGCAGGTCGACCAAACGGCGTTCATCGTCTAGCTTGAAGAAGTTCAAGAGCTGCGTGCGACCCGGGGTTTTCGAGGTGCGGGCCAGGCTCGCATGAGTCAGGGTGTTCAGCGCGCTGGACTTACCGGCGTTGGAACGCCCGGCGAAAGCCACTTCGAAGCCTTCATCGTCAGGGCATTGATCGACTTTGGCAGCGCTGAGCATGAAGGTGGACTGTTGGCACAGGCCGAGGATAGGGTTCTTCAGTTGCATGGGATTTCCGATGTGGGCGGCGTCGGGAATGGACGCGGCAAGCTGTGTCGTTTCCGTTTCAGTGACGCCAGTATATAATGCCGCAGATTTTGTGTGCGCTTTGTCCCAGCGTAGGATGAGGCTCACGGGAGCGACCGACCGAAATTGCGCACTAGAACGCAGCTCGCTCTCAACCCTGAAAAGGTCGTTTTATGACGAAATGGCTGCTAGCTGCCGGTGTCTTGATGCCGCTTTACAGCGCTCAGGCTACACAGGATCCGGAAGCTGTGTACAACCGTGTTTGTGGTGCTTGTCATTCCGGCCAACTGCCCACGGCACCCCGCAAGGGTGACCGGGAAGCTTGGACGCCAAGATTGGCGAAAGGTATGGGGACGCTGGTGCAACACGTGACCCAGGGTTTCAAGGCGATGCCGCCGCGTGGTTTGTGCATGGACTGCAGTGCCGAGGATTACCAAGCCATCATCCAGTGGATGAGCGAGTAAACCCGGTCCATAACTCTTTAACCCTTAGCCGTAGTTGGATTAGCTGATGAACAAACTGATCGTGAGTCTGCTGTTGACCTTGGGGATGTCCGGCGTAGCCCACGCCGCAGGCGATGCCGCCGCCGGCCAGGCGAAAGCGGCCGTATGCGGGGCCTGCCACGGCCCGGATGGCAACAGCATGGCGCCCAACTTTCCGAAACTGGCGGGCCAGGGCGAGCGTTATCTGACCAAGCAATTGCATGACATCAAGGACGGCAAGCGTGTCGTCCTGGAAATGACCGGCCTGCTGACCAACCTGAGCGATCAGGACCTGTCGGACATCGCCGCTTATTTCGCCAGCCAGAAGGGCAGCGTCGGCGCCGCTGATCCAAAGCTCGTGGCTCGCGGTGAAGCGCTGTTCCGCGGCGGCGACCTGGACAAGGGCCTGCCCGCCTGCACCGGCTGCCACTCGCCGAATGGCAGCGGCAACGCCGCCGCAGGCTTCCCACACCTGGGCGGCCAGCACGCGCAATACGTCACCAAGCAATTGACCGATTTCCGCAAGGAAGAAGGTGGTCGTGCCAACGACGGCGATGCGATGACCATGCGCACCATCGCTCGCAAGCTGAGCGATGAAGACATCGCCGCTGTGTCGAGTTATATCCAGGGCCTGCATTAAGACCTTTGACCGGGCGTTGCGAGGTTTGTATTTCCCGCAACGTTAACCCTCGATTAATCTGTCGATGCAAGCATCAAAAGGGTGGCTTTGGCCGCCCTTTTTTGTGGCCGCTGCCGTTACACTAGCGAACTTGAACCCGCCACGATCTGTCATAGAAACAGGTCTCGCGAGGCCACCTCATTGTCCAGGAGTAAAGCATGCGTAATCTGATCATCAGCGCCGCGCTCGTCGCCGCCAGCCTGTTCGGCATGGCCGCTCAAGCCAACGCCGAGGAATCGAAGGCCCCTTACGTCGAGTTGACCAACCCCGTTCCGGTGGCTGTGCCTGGCAAGATCGAAGTGGTAGAGCTGTTCTGGTACGGTTGCCCGCATTGCTATGCATTCGAGCCGGTCATCAATCCATGGGTCGAGAAACTGCCTTCGGACGTGAACTTCGTGCGTATCCCTGCCATGTTCGGCGGCCCATGGGACGCCCACGGCCAGATGTTCCTGACCCTCGAAGCCATGGGCGTCGAGCATCAGGTCCACGCAGCGGTGTTCAATGCGATCCAGAAAGAAGGCAAGAAGCTGACCAAGAAAGAAGACATGGCCGAGTTCCTCGCGACCCAGGGCGTCGACAAGGACAAGTTCCTGGCCACGTTTGACTCCTTTGCTATCCAGGGGCAGATCAAAAAGGCCCGTGAGCTGGCGAAGAAATACGAAATCACGGGCGTGCCGACCATGATCGTCAATGGCAAATACCGCTTTGACATCGGCTCCGCTGGCGGCGCGAACGAAGCACTGCAACTGGCCGACAAGCTGATCGCCAAAGAGCGGGCGGCGACCAAGGCCGCTGCCAACTAAGCGTAGCGCCTGCCATGGCCCGCTGGAGCACCGAACGCGTCGTTGGCCTGCATGAAGCCCGGGTCAACGAGCATCATGTCGCGTCCACGGGCCTGCCTGCCGACAGTCGTTTGCGGCTGCTCAGCTTCAATATCCAGGTCGGCATCAGCACCGAACGCTACCGGCATTACCTGACCCGGGGTTGGCAACATGTGCTGCCCCATACGGGACGCGCCGGCAATCTGCAAAAGATCGGCGACCTGTTGAAGGATTTCGATCTGGTGGCCTTGCAGGAAGCCGACGGCGGAAGCCTGAGGTCCGGCTACGTCAACCAGGTCGAACACCTTGCCCAACTGGGCGCCTTTCCCTACTGGTACCAGCAACTCAATCGCAACCTCGGTCGCCTCGGCCAGCACAGCAATGGTGTGTTGAGCCGCTTGCGACCATGGGCGATCGAAGACCATCCGCTGCCGGGCCCCAAGGGCCGCGGCGCGATCCTCGCGCGTTTCGGCGAAGGTCCGGAGGCGCTGATCGTGGTCATGATGCACCTGGCGCTCGGGGCGCGTACCCGCACCATGCAACTGGCGTACATCCGGGAGCTGATTGGCGGCTACAAGCATCAAGTGCTGATGGGCGACATGAACACCCACGCCACCGACCTGTTGCAGACGTCCCCCCTGCGCGATCTTGGTCTGCTTGCCCCGCAACTTGAAGCGACATTCCCCAGCTGGCGTCCTCAACGCTGCCTGGACCATATCCTGCTGAGCCCGACCTTGACCCTCGAACGGGTCGAGGTGCTGGCACAGCCCATTTCCGATCACCTGCCCGTCGCGGTCGAAATACGTTTGCCCGGTTCGCTCACGGCTGATGCATTCCCCGCGCTGAGTCCTACCCCTCGCGGATCCGATGAATGAGCGACGACGCCGAACGCTGGAGAGAAAAATACCTCAAGAGCATCGAACAACAGGAAAAGCTCGAGCGCCGCTGGGACGCTCGGCTCGACTTGTTGCGTCGTGGCCTGGTGCGCAGCACCCTGGCCGCCGAGGGTACCGATCGGGCCGTGGACCAATGCATGAAGGAAATGCGCGAAGTGGTGCGTACCGACAACATGGACGCCGCCCTCGCCGCCCTGCTTCCGCGCCTGGAGAAAGCCGTACTTGATTCCGAACAGCGTCGCGAGACTCGCGCTGAACAGGTGAGCGCGGCGCTGACTGCCCTGGTCGCCCAGTTGCAGAGCCTGCCGTTGCCGAAGGACGTCAGTCGACCGTTGAAGAAGTTTTCCAAGCAGTTGGAAGCCCGGGTCGACCAGGCGCGGGAAATCCCGTTGTTGCTCAGTGAGCTGAGTCAATTGCAAGGGCAGGCGATCAGGGCACTGGACACGCCGGAGGAACCGAGCCGTCCCGGCCTGCTTCAACGACTGTTTGGCGGCCACGATCACTCGGAAGCGACACCCGCGTCGACGCCTGAAGCCGAAGCGGCCCCGCTGCCCTCCCCACCCCAGGCAATTGATACGGCAGCCGCCGCGTCGGCGCCGCCGGTGTCCACAGCGGAACAAGTCCACGTACCGGACATGACGCCCGAGCCGGTGGTATCCATTGAAACAGTAGACGAGCCTGATCCAGCACCAGCACCAGCACCAGCACCAGCACCAGCACCAGCACCCGTCGTGTCGCATGCCCAGCCGAGCATCGAGTCGGCGCCGACCGTCGATGAAACCACCGAGCCGGTGCCCGATGCCCAGAATCCCGACGAGCTGACGCCAGAGGAACCGCCCCAGCCCCTCCTGGAAGCTGCGTCCGCTCCGGAGGAACCGGCCGAGCTTCCCGCAGCGGTCGATCCGGACGAGTCTCCCTACAACCTGCCTGATTCTCCGGAGCCGTCCTACAGCTCGGTCGCTCGCCATATCGAAGACACCTTGCTGGGGCTGCTGGGTGACCTGACGTTGCCGGAGCGGCATCGTCCTCAAGCCGAGGCCATGCGAGAACGGCTGAAAAACGGCCTGAACTGGTACGAGCTACTGCCGGTTCTCGACGACCTGGCTGTGCTCATGCTGGCGATCACCGACAGCGGCCAGCACGAATTCGAAGCTTATCTTCAGCGGCTGAACGATCGGCTGGAGTCGTTTCAAAACACCCTGAGGGCGGCCAGCGAAGACCATGCCGATCATTCGTCGGCCTCCAGGGAGATGGACACCCAGATCCGCGAGCAGGTCGATGGCTTGCAAAACAGCGTGCAGCAGGCCGATGACCTGGAGAGCCTCAAGCACGTGCTGGAAAACCACCTTGAAGGTTTGCTCGGCACGATGGATCAGCACCAGAAACAACGGGATTTGCGCGAGCAGGAAGTGTCGGCTCGCCTGAAAAGCCTGGCCGAGCGCGTTGCATTGATGGAGCAGGACGCCCTGATCGTTCGGGAGAACCTGGAAGAGCAGCGGCAAAAAGCGTTGGTCGATCCGCTGACCGGCTTGCCCAACCGCGCCGCCTGGAGCGAACGTCTCGAACAGGAAGTCGAGCAATGGCAGCGGCATGGCAACAGCTTGCTGATTGCCATGCTCGATCTGGATCATTTCAAGCGGATCAATGACAACTATGGCCACCTGGCCGGCGACCGTGTGCTGAAGCTCATCGCCTCGGTGCTGCGCAAGCGTATACGCGGTGGCGATTTCATTGCCCGCTTCGGCGGCGAAGAATTCGTCCTGCTGGTCCCCGATACGCCTCTGGCCGCCGGTGCAAAACTGGCCGAGGCGTTGCGCGCGGCCATCGAAGCCTGTCCGTTTCACTTCAAAGGCGAACCGGTCACGGTCACGGTGTCCATGGGGATGACGGCGTTCAAGCCGGGAGAGCATAGCGATCTGGTGCTTAAAAGAGCCGATCAGGCGCTATATCGAGCTAAAAACGCAGGACGTAACCGCGTGGAACTGGGCTGAGGCTTCAATTGTTCCAAATTATTTAATGTTGCGGTCCAATCGGATCATTCGTGGACGATACGTTACACTGTTGCATTATTTTTCTGCATGCACGCTATCGCCATGAAATTCGCCCTGCTTCTTGTTTCGTTGCTTCTCCTGGCCGGTTGCGCGAGCGGCCCCCGACTCGACACCAGCCATCCCTCGGTCAACCACGACAGTCGAATCCAGTTCGTCGTGGTGCATTACACCTCGGCGTCCCTTGAACGCTCCCTCTCCCTGCTGACCCACGGCGAAGTCAGTGCCCACTACCTGATCGGCGATGACAAGAACGCAACCATCTACAAGCTGGTGGACGAAAGCCGCCGTGCCTGGCATGCCGGCGAAAGTGAATGGCAAGGCCGGACCTGGCTCAACTCCAACTCGATCGGTATCGAAATCGTCAACCCGGGCTATATCGATACACCCACCGGACGTCTCTGGTATCCCTACAGCGAAGCCCAAGTCCAGTCCCTGATCGTCCTGCTCAAGGACATCACCCGGCGTAACGCGATCAACCCGGTGAACATCATCGGTCACAGCGACATCGCGCCCATGCGCAAACTGGACCCCGGGCCGTTGTTCCCCTGGAAACGCCTGGCCGAGGCCGGCTTGGGGGTTTGGCCAGACGAACGGGCAGTCGCTCGCCAGCAGGCCGCCTATGTGGATCAGCTCCCCAGCGCCAGTTGGTTCCAGGCCGAGTTGGCGCGCCTTGGCTACCCCACGCCGCGCACCGGTGAATGGGACGTCACCACTCATCAGGTCCTGGCCGCGTTCCAGATGCGCTATCGACCGGCCCGGTTCGATGGCGCGCCAGACGCCCAAAGTGCGGCGATCCTGACGGTCCTCAACCAGACAAAATAATGACGCCCGTCCGACTGCGCGGGCCAATTCCAAAACAGAAGCTATAACTCATTGGTAACTTTCGGATTACCAACGATGACGGCTGCCCGAGAAACCCTGCAAAGCTGGCTCCATCGCCCTGTTTTCCTGGCGATGGTCGCGGCTGCCCTGAGTACCGTGCTGTTGCTGGCGGGGAGCCTGTTCGTGGTGATGCAACAGATCCAGCAGCGCGAAAGCGACCAGATGAATGCCCAGGGCGAGCGTTTTCTCCAGCGCCTGGAACAGCTTTTCGGCCAACTGCGCGAAAGCCTCGATGACCTTCAGGCACAACCTCTGCGCGGCTGTGACGACGACATGATCGCGACGCTGCAACAGGTGAGCTTCAATTACCGCTTTGTCTATGAAGCCGCTTATATCGATAGTCACGGCGTATGTTCCAATCGCCCGCGCCAGAGCGGCTTATCGTTGGCCCGCCCACCCGACTTGCGAGGCCCGGCCTACAGCTACTGGCTCAACACCACCACGGAGCCCGACGAAAATCGTGCCGCCCTGATGTTGGGGCGCGGCAATTTCCGGGTCGCTACGTCTCGCGGTCACCTGACCGATGTCGTCGATCTGCCCCCAGGCAGCAGCCTCCTTGTGGTCCTGGACGAGGGCGAGCGGGCCATTCCAGTCCTCGGCACCGAGCAACGCTGGCCGCCGACGGAACCGTGGCCGCCGAAAAGCCGGGATGCCTTGCAAGTGACTCAGACCCGGCTGATCTACCGGATGCCGACCGATAATCCGGAATATCAATTGGTGCTGATTGCGCCGCGCAACGGCCTTCGCATTCCCGCCAACGCCTGGTGGATGCTGCCGATCAGCTTGATGCTGGGCCTTGGTATCGGCTTCCAGGTCTTTTTGCTGGCGCGTCAGCGCCAATCCATGGACGCCGAACTGCACGGGGCCATCCGGCGCGGCGAGTTACAAGTGCTCTATCAGCCGATTTTCGACCTGCGCAGCCGCAACTGTGTCGGCGCCGAAGCGTTGCTGCGCTGGCGACGACCAGACGGTACGCTGACCAGCCCGGACCTGTTCATTCCCATGGCAGAGAACACCGGGCAGATTCGCCAGATTACCGACTTCGTCCTGCAGCGGCTGTTCGACCAGTTGGGCCAGTTGTTGCGCGCCAATCCGCACCTGTATATCTCGGTGAACCTCGCGGCCTGCGATGTGATGGTCCCGCGCATTGGGGAAGTGATTACCCGCCTGCTGGCGCGGCATCGAGTGTCGGCGCACCAGATTGCGTTCGAAGTTACCGAGCGTGGGTTGGTTGATGTGCTGGTGGCCCGGGATAACCTGCAATCGCTGCGCGACCTGGGGCATCAGGTCCTGATCGACGATTTTGGCACCGGTTATTGCAGCCTGGCTTACCTGCAGACGCTGCCGGTGGATTGCCTGAAAATCGACAAGGCCTTCATCGACGCCTTGGGTCATGATGCCGCCAGCAGTGGCGTGGCGCCGCACATCATCCGCATGGCCCATGCGTTGCAACTCAAGGTGATTGCCGAAGGCATCGAACATGAGGCCCAGGCGTCATACCTGAGCAGCGAGGGCGTGAAGTTCGGTCAGGGTTGGCTGTTCGCCCATGCGCTCAGTGCGGTGCAACTCATCGAATTGATCACCCGCGGTCGGCGCTTGCTCGGACGACGCCTGGACGACGAAGCGTGACGCGGTTTCAGACCGTCAGGGCCATATAAAACTGGGTGCCCTGCCCTGGCCTGGAATAGACGCCCATGCGTCCACCATGCAGCTGGACGATCTCCTTGCACAACGCCAGGCCGAGCCCCGCGCCGCCTTTTTTGCGCCCGACCTGGACGAAGGGTTCGAAGATCCGGCCCTGCTGGCCGTAGGCGATACCCTCGCCGTTGTCTTCAACGCTGATAATCATCCGTTCGCCGTGGCGCCGGGCCTGCAAACGGATCTGGCCGTCATCGTTGGTATGGCGCATCGCATTGTCGATCAAGTTGTCCAGGACCCGGTCCAACTGCGCGGCGTCGGCATGCAGGCGCGGCAACGGCCCCTGGATCTCGACCAACAGCTCGATGCCCTTCGCTTCGGCCTGCTCGGCAAACCGCAGCCGGGCCGCGTCCAGCATTTGCTCGATGGAGCAAGGCGCCAGGGTGAGTTTCTGCAAACCATTCTGATAGCGGGAAAAGTTGAGCAGGTCGTTGATGAGCTGCATCAGCCGCTGCATTTCTTCATTGACCGTATTGAGCAGATCCGCCTCCCGGGAATCATCCGGGAAATGCACGCGCTCCTGCAGCAGCCCGAACGCCATGTGCATACCGGTCACTGGGGTGCGCAGTTCATGGGATGCCCGCAATACGAACTCACTGCGCACCCGCTCGAAGGCGCGCTGTTCGGTGACGTCATGCAATACCATCACGGCCCCGAGAATCTGCCCCTGGGTATGGATGACCGGCGTCAGGCTGTAAGTCAGCACGCGGGATTCACCATCCACCTCGATGCTCAGGTCGTCTGGCGCGCGCTCTTGCGAGCCCCCGCGCAGCACCACTTGCAGCTCGTCATCCAGTTCGATACGCCCAAGCGCCTCGCCCAATCCTTGGCCCAGGCGTTCCTGGTCCCAGCCCAGTTGCCGTTGCGCCACCGGGTTGAGGTGCTCCAACCGGCCCTGGCGGTCGATCATCAGCAAGCCGTCGTCGATGCTGTCGAGCACCGCTTGCAGGCGTTGCTGGCCGGCGAGCAGTTCATCGACATTGGTGGCCTGATGTTCGCGCAACGCCTGGGCCATGATGCCGAAACGACGCGTCAGCAGGTTCAGTTCCGCCGCTGAGGAAATGGGCAGGGTCACCTCGAAATTGCCTTGGCCTATATTGTCTGCCGCAGCCGCCAAGGCCTCGATCGGCGTGCCGAAACGCCTGGCTATGCCGTGGGCGGTCACGAACCCGATGATCAATACCGCCAGGCCCACCAGGCCCAGCAAGCTGGCAATCAGAAGGGCCCGCTCACGGGCGCGGTCCTGTGTATCGCTGATTTGGTTCAGTGCGTGTCGATAGCCATCGATCAAGCCGCCGCGCAGCACGTTGAATTTTTCGGTGAGGTCCTGATTGCTGCTCAGTGGCGTCGATTTTTGGAGAGACGCGTCGAAAGCCTGGATGAAACTGATGTAATCGGCTTTGGCATGGCTGAAGCGGGCGGCTGAATCGTCCTGTTCCCGCTCATGGGCAATGCCTTCATCCAACAACTCGAAATATTGGCGCTTGGACGCTTCCAGCGCCGCCAGATCGGGTTTTTCATCGAGCATGATCATCAACTGATCGCCCAGCGTCTGGCGCAACTTGAGACCCAGGTCGAGCAGGATAAAGTTGTCGCGCACGGACTTTTCCTGGGTATTGGCCATCTGCATGACGCTGACGAGGCCCAGCAAAAGCCCCAGCAGCGCCACGGTAATCAGTGCCGAAATACTGAGGAACAGCCGTGTGCGCAGCTTCATCGCCAGTTTCATAAGGTGGCGCTCACAGGTTGTATTGCTTGCGTTTGCGGTACAGCGTAGACGCATCGATGCCCAGGGTCTTTGCCGCTTGGTCGAGGGTATCGGCGGTGGCCAACACCGCGCCGATGTGGGCCTTCTCCAGTTCATCGAGGCTCAGCGCGGCGCCGATTCGCGGGGCGTTGTTGACCGGTTGCTCGGCCATGCCCAGATGGCTGATTTCGACTTTTTCCTGCGGGCAAATGATGCTGGCCCGCTCGACCACGTTGCGCAGTTCGCGAATATTGCCCGGCCAGCGATAACCCAGCAGTGCCTCCCGCGCTTCATCGCTGAAACCCCGCGCTGGGCGGGCGTATTCCTTGACGAAGCGCGCCAGGAAGCGATCAGCGAGGGTCAGGATGTCCTCGGCGCGCTCGCGCAATGGTGGCAAGTGCAAGGTAATGACGTTCAAGCGATACAACAGGTCTTCGCGGAAACGTCCATCGCGCACCATGTCTTCGAGATTGAGATTGGTCGCGGCGAGGATCCGTACATCGGCGCGACGGGTGACTGGGTCGCCGACCCGCTCGTATTCCTTGTCTTGAATAAAACGCAGCAACTTGGGTTGCAACGCGAGGGGAAAATCGCCGATCTCGTCGAGGAAAAGCGTTCCGCCATCGGCTTGGTTGACCCGCCCCAATGTGCTCTCGCTGGCCCCGGTGAAGGCTCCGCGGCTGTGGCCGAACAATTCGCTTTCCATCAGTTCGGTGGTCAGGGATGGGCAGTTGATGGTGACGCAGGATTTCTTCGCGCGCTTGCTCCAGCCATGGATGGCCCGCGCCAGCTCACCCTTACCGGTGCCGGATTCCCCCAGGATAAGAATGTTGGCGTCGGTGCTGGCGACCTGGCGGGCGGTTTCAAGCACGACTTTCATGGCCGGACTGTGGGAGTCGAGGCCGTCCTTCGGCTTGCGGATCTCTCCTTCCAAGGCCTCGAGCCTGGCGGATAACTGACGTACCTCCAGTTGCTTGGCCGTCGCCAGGCGCAGTTGATCCGGGCTGCAAGGCTTGACCAGGTAGTCGGCGGCCCCGGCCTGGATCGCATCGACAGCGGTGTCAACGGCGGAATGGGCGGTGACGATCACGACCCGCATCCACGGTGCCTGGATCCGCATCTGCGCCAGCACATCGAGACCATTGTCCTCGCCCAGTCGCAGGTCGAGAAAGCACAAGTCGAACACCTGGCGTTGCAGCAGGGCTTCGGCCTGGGCGGCGCTGTTGGCGGTGGCGACGCAATAGCCTTCGTCTTCAAGGCAATAACGGAAGGTACGCAGGATGGCGGACTCATCGTCCACCAGCAGAATGCGGCCTTGATGCTCAGTGGCGGATTCCATTTTTCCTACGCTCCTTAATGAATGATGATGATTAGTGTCAGAAAAATCGGGCAAGTTGCATGGTCCATTCTGGTCGAATATTACTCACCGAGCAGGCTTCTGTGGACCTCTGGCGTCTAAAAGCCTGATTTTCATCTTTTTTTCCACCCCGCCCGTAGCCTTCGGTTCGGTTCGCTCATTCCGACAGCCGTTTCCCACCGGCAATTCAAAAAAAAAGAATCTTGCGCTTCGCTATCTCCGATTCGTGCATAACGCACGACTCCGGCCAGGCCCATCGTGCAGGATGCGCCACGGGTGCTTTGGCTTGTCTAAATAACTTATTGATTTTAAAAGGTTTTCAGATGGTTATGGTTCTGGCATGCGGACTGCAATATCCAGATCAACATGGCGTTAAGGCGCCTCAACCAGATCACCACAAGGGTGGGGAGGAATTCCAGGATGAATCGTCAACGTGCCGCCCAATTTCGCATCACCGCCCTGTCCGTCCAGCAAGGACTGTGGGCTGTCGTCGCACTGCTGATCACCCTCGTGGCGGGCCAGCAATTGCTGTTGTGGCATGAAAGCCAACAGCCGGAAGCGCCGCTGGTGTCGATTCAACGAGCTCCCCAAACGCATTTCAGCGCGGCCAGCAGTGTCGCCGAGGCGTCCGCCTCGATGCGAATGATGGAGGTCGACCAAACGCAGCCTCTTACCGACATGCCTCGTGAGGAGCGCTGGGTGTTCTAAACCCGATGGACCGGTCGTCCGTCGTGTCGGAACCAACACCGCTACACCCCAACTAAGTAGAAAAGCGTAAGGAGAATCATCATGTTGAGCTGGGCAATTACCTTCCTGATCATTGCCATCATCGCCGCGGTATTGGGCTTCGGTGGTATCGCAGGCACCGCCACGGGCATCGCCAAGATTCTCTTTGTCGTGTTCCTGGTGATGTTCATCGCTTCGTTCTTTTTTGGTCGTCGCGGCCGAGGCTGACCATGAACGCGTCATTAAAAGGACTGGCCGCCGCCCTGCTGTTGGGCGGCAGTGCCATGGCATTGGCTGCCAATGACGGACAGATGCGGGTCAATCAACTGCTTGAGGCCGACCCGCAGTACCGCCAGACCTGGCAACAAGTGGTCAAAAAGGAAGAGCGTCTGCCGGAATGGGTGATGAACCTGACGGGCGATGCCGAACAGATGAATACCGTCGAAGAAGATGGCGACAAATATCTGGTCGGGCCGCTGTGCGAAACCCAGGCAACTTGCCGGAGCAAACGCCTGTTTGTGGCTTTCAGTTTTGACAAGGACGAGGCCTATGCCTTGTTGGTCGAAGTGCCCGCGGGGCTGCCGGCAGACAAGTCGCCAACCCGCCATGCGGACTATCGCTTCCTCGGTAATCCCGACGAAGGTATGCAAGAACTGTTAATGGAACAGCTGAAAAAAGATCCGAATTGGTACTGAGACTTGAGAACGGGAAAGGCAGCCCTGCTTTTCTCTCTGCGAGGCCCGAGGAGGGCCGAAGCATGACCAGGGGGCTGGGACGCTCTGACCAAAAAAGGTCGGAGTGACCTACGGGCACAAGGGGTGCCTGCGAAAGGGCCGGGTCAGGTAAAAGCTGCGACGCAAGTTCGCGAAGTCTGGATGGCTTGGCGAACTTGCGGAGAGCTTGAAGCGGCTGATGCTCGCGCTAGAGCGGCTGGCCGTTTTTTTTGGCAGAACCCGCCAGGCGCTGCGGCATATTGTCCTGTTGGACAAATGTCACTGTCCCAACGCTGACCGTATATCGGAGAATGCGCCCGCCATTTCTCTTCCCGAGTGGACTCCAACGCTCGATCCTTTCATCGACGCCCCAGCAATCAAAGCAACGCCCGGCTACGCTGAAATGGCCGGCTGACGGCGTTTATGCCTGCTGAAGTGGCGCTTTCGAACCGATTGGGACGCACGTTTCACTTGTGAAATCTCATGCCGATTCGGCATGGGGTAGGCGGTTACGGCATTAGACGATCCCCCCTCGCGTGGCAATAGTTGCGCCTTTTTTCGCCTGCCAGTGAGCCGTCGTGGGCGCTCGGGTGACGTTATACGGGGGCAGCAGCACGACTTCGCATCGCCATTTTGGCCGTCCGTTGACGCTGCTGCCCGAGTCCAACTGAAGTAAGGGTAATGATATGAAGAAGGCAAAACTAAGCCTCGCCTGGCAGATCCTCATCGGTCTGGTGCTCGGGATTGCAATCGGTGCGTTGCTCAACCATTTCAGTGCCGAGAAGGCCTGGTGGATCAGCAATGTGCTGCAACCGGCTGGCGATATCTTTATCCGTCTGATCAAGATGATCGTGATCCCGATCGTGATCTCTTCGCTGATCGTCGGCATTGCCGGGGTCGGCGACGCCAAGAAACTCGGGCGGATCGGTTTCAAGACCATCATCTACTTTGAAATCGTCACGACCATCGCCATCGTCGTCGGCCTGCTGCTGGCGAACTTCTTCCAGCCGGGCAACGGCATCGACATGAGCACGCTGGGTACGGTGGATATCTCCAAGTACCAGGCCACGGCCGCCGAGGTCCAGCATGAGCATGCGTTCGTGCAGACGATCCTCAACCTGATCCCGTCGAACATCTTCGCCGCCGTCGCTCGCGGCGAGATGCTGCCGATCATTTTCTTCTCCGTGCTGTTCGGCCTTGGCTTGTCCAGCCTGCAATCGGACCTGCGTGATCCGCTGGTCAAGATGTTCCAGGGCGTGTCGGAGAGCATGTTCAAGGTTACCCACATGATCATGAGCTACGCGCCGATCGGCGTGTTCGCCCTGATCGCGGTGACCGTCGCCAACTTTGGTTTCGCTTCCCTGCTGCCGCTGGCGAAACTGGTCATCCTGGTTTATTTCGCCATCGCCTTCTTTGCCTTTGTGGTGCTGGGCCTGATCGCCCGCCTGTTCGGTTTCTCGGTGATCAAGCTGATGCGCATCTTCAAGGATGAGCTGGTGCTGGCCTACTCCACCGCCAGTTCCGAAACCGTGTTGCCGCGCGTTATCGAGAAGATGGAAGCCTACGGTGCGCCGAAAGCCATTTGCAGCTTCGTGGTGCCGACCGGTTATTCGTTCAACCTCGACGGTTCGACCCTGTACCAGAGCATCGCGGCGATCTTCATTGCCCAGCTGTATGGCATCGACTTGTCCATCGGCCAGCAACTGATGCTGGTATTGACCTTGATGGTCACGTCCAAGGGCATTGCTGGCGTGCCGGGCGTATCGTTCGTGGTGCTGCTGGCCACCTTGGGCAGCGTTGGCATTCCGCTGGAAGGCCTGGCCTTCATTGCCGGTGTCGACCGCATCATGGACATGGCCCGTACGGCGCTGAACGTGATCGGCAACGCCCTGGCCGTGCTGGTCATTTCCCGCTGGGAAGGCATGTACGACGATGCCAAGGGCCAGCGCTACTGGAATTCCCTGCCGCACTGGCGCAGCAAGGAGCCGCTGCCGGCGGGGGAAACTTCCAGCCGTTGATTCCTGAAGGGCGTTCGGGTCAGCAAAAAAGTGCCTGAACACCCCGGTCATTGTGGGAGCGAGCTTGCTCGCGATGGCGTCGGATCCGTCACCATTGTTGTTGACTGACACGCAGCCATCGCGAGCAAGCTCGCTTCCACAGGGCTCCATTGATCATCTATGCAGTGCCAACCAAACCCCGGAGAAATCCGGGGTTTGTCGTTTCTGCCAGCCCCGCTATCATTCGCGGCATCTTCCGGGGGATTTAACCGATGCTCAATGGCCTGTGGCTTGGCTTCTTTATCGTGGCAGCCGTGTCGGCGCTGGCGCAGTGGTTGATCGGCGGCAACGCCGGGATCTTCGCCGCCATGGTGGAAAGCATCTTTGCCATGGCCAAGCTGTCGGTGGAGGTGATGGTCCTGCTGTTCGGTACCTTGACCCTGTGGCTGGGATTCCTGCGTATCGCCGAAAAGGCCGGCATCGTCGACTGGCTGGCCAAGGCCCTTGGCCCGCTGTTCCTGCGCTTGATGCCGGAAGTGCCCGCCGGCCACCCGGCGATCGGCCTGATCACCCTGAACTTCGCGGCCAACGGCCTTGGGCTGGACAACGCCGCCACGCCCATTGGCCTCAAGGCCATGCGCGCCCTGCAAGACCTCAATCCCAGCCCGACCATCGCCAGCAACGCGCAGATCCTGTTCCTGGTGCTGAACGCGTCGTCGTTGACCCTGCTGCCCGTCACGATCTTCATGTACCGCGCCCAGCAAGGCGCGCCGGACCCGACCCTGGTGTTCCTGCCGATCCTGCTCGCCACCAGCGCTTCGACCTTGATGGGGCTGCTGTCGGTGGCGTTCGTGCAGCGCCTGCGCCTGTGGGATCCGGTGGTGCTCGCCTATCTGGTTCCAGGGGCGCTGGTACTGGGCGGCTTCATGGCGCTGTTGGCGACGCTCTCGGCCACCGCGTTGGCGGGGCTGTCGTCGATCCTGGGCAACCTGACGCTGTTCGGCTTGATCATCCTCTTCCTGGTGGTGGGCGCGCTGCGCAAGGTCAAGGTGTACGAAACGTTCGTCGAAGGCGCGAAGGAGGGCTTCGACGTTGCCAAGAGCCTGTTGCCCTACCTGGTGGCGATGCTTTGCGCGGTGGGTGTGTTGCGGGCCTCGGGAGCGCTGGATTTCGGCCTCGACGGCATTCGCCACCTGGTGCAATGGGCGGGCCTGGACACGCGTTTTGTCGACGCGCTGCCGACGGCCATGGTCAAGCCATTCTCCGGCAGCGCCGCCCGGGCGATGCTGATCGAAACCATGAAGACGTCCGGGGTGGACAGCTTCCCGGCCCTGGTGGCCGCGACCATCCAGGGCAGCACTGAAACCACCTTCTACGTGCTGGCGGTTTATTTCGGCGCCGTGGGGATCCAGCGCGCGCGCCACGCGGTGGGGTGCGCGCTGCTGGCTGAATTGGCCGGCGTGGTGGCGGCTATCGGGGTGTGCTACTGGTTCTTTGGCTGAGCCTGGGATCTGTAGGAGCTGCCGAAGGCTGCGATCTTGTCCAGCCGCTTGAGTCTCAAGCAAGGATCAAAAGATCGCAGCCTGCGGCAGCTCCTACCTGTCGTCATCCACCCGTCGAGTCCGTCACCTCGAAACGCAGCACGCCGATCATCTGGCCGTTTTCCGTCAGCACACGCACCTGCCACTTGCCCGTCGGGTTTTCCGGGAAATTCTGCTTGTGGGTCCATGCCCGATAGCCTTCCTTGCGTCCGCCATGGATGTCCAATGCGATGCGGTCCACTTCTTTGCCGTTGAATTTCCAGACGTGGTAAATGCGCTCGTCGAGCCCTCGCGGGGCATTGATGGCGGTGTAGGCATACAGGCCGTTGCTGCGGATCTGCGCCGCGCTGACTTGCTTGAGGCTGGCGCCCGGTGTGCGGTCTTCCACTTGGGTGCTGATCGCCACTTCGGTCATCCATAGTGTCGCCGGTGGCACCCAGGAGCGCAGCACCCAGCCGGCGGCGCCAATCCCCAAGGTAATGCACAGGATGGCCAACGCGTTGCGCACGGTTCGGATCGGAAAGATCGAGGCCAGGCTCGGGAACGACAACAGCATGGCGATACCCAGCGCCAGCTTGAAGCTTTGGTCGGTGGTCAGGTGCACGATCACCGGCAGCGCGGTGAGCAGGGCGGCAAACAGCGTCAGCGTGTGCAACGCCAGGAACGCCCAGCGCCTAGGGGCCAGCCATTTGTAATACAGCGGGTCGATGATCGAGATCAGCGCCGCGATCGTCAGCAGGCCGGTAAAGATCAGCTGGCTACTGTTCCAAGTGGTCGTGATGAAGAAAAACGGCAGGACAAAAAACAGGCTTTCCTGGTGGATCATCTGTGTGGCGTAGCGCAACAGCGGCTGGGGTATTTCCCGTTTGAAGACCTTGGTGAACAACCGCGTCAGGGTGTTTTCCAGCATCAACCAGAGCCAGCTCACCAACATGATGATGGTGATCCAGGTCGCCAGGCTCTGCTGGCGGTCCACCAGCATGAAACTGCCGACCCCGGACACAAAACCGCCGAGCGCGATGACCCCTGGATAGCGCTTCATCAGTTCGAGGATGCGCTGGATTAAATGAGTCAGGTTCGGCATTCGGCGGTTTCACAGTAAGTCGTAGGAAATATCCCTGACAGAGTATCGCCAGGGCGCTGACATGGCGAGGATCGCGACGCGTCCCTTTGTGATCATCTGTGGCCAAGTAGCTTGCTCCAGCTCGATCCGTAGGAGCTGCCGAGCGAAGCGAGGCTGCGATCTTTTCGCTACCCGTTGAGCCTGGAGCGAAAGATCAAAGGATCAAAAGATCAAAAGATCAAAAGATCAAAAGATCGCAGGCTTCGCCAGCTCCTACGGACCGGGTGGGGGCAGCTTGCTCGACGGGGATCAGTCGATCGCCGGTCTCGCCCTGCGGTGCACCAGCCAGCCCAGCAACACCAGCAACAACGCGACCAACCCACCCAGTCCCCAGACCAGTTGGTCATCACTGAGCAACGGCCTCTCGACGCGCAAATACCCCGGGTCCTTGAGCAGTTCGCGCAGGGCCTGGTTGGCCTGCTCCAGGCTGACGTCCTGCAGGCGCGCGGCGGGATTGGCAAAGCGGCCGTCTTCGTAGTCTCCGAGGGCGCTCCAGTAGTAATCCGCCAGGGCGCTGTTGCCTTGGACGGCCCAGGACTGGTGGGCAATGGCGGCGCGTTTTATCCGCACGAAACTCTCGGGATCCAGGCCGTCCTTGAGCAATGTGCTGCGCAGCTGTTCCAACGACTGTTCGGCCTGCGGCAGGTCCTCGCGGGCCAGGTCGGCGTTCAGGCTCATGAAACCCACGCCGCCCAGCACTTCTCGCTCCGTCCACGGGCCATAGGACAGGCCGTCGGCCAAGCGCAATTGGCGATAGAGCGCCCAATCCAGATATTCCTTGAGCAGGTCGAAGGTTTCGTCGTGTTGCTCTCCCAGCACCGGTTCCGGGAACAGCCAATGGAGCTTGGCGCCATTGCCGACCAGGCCTTGGATGAGGTTGCGCTTGGTGACCGCGCTGTAGCGGATCTGGGGCAGCGGT
The DNA here is from genome assembly GCF_023516725.1 of Pseudomonas sp. T1.Ur. NCBI lineage: Bacteria > Pseudomonadati > Pseudomonadota > Gammaproteobacteria > Pseudomonadales > Pseudomonadaceae > Pseudomonas > Pseudomonas sp. T1.Ur. The sequence continues at coordinate 5,580,247 of NZ_JAMGSN010000001.1, read as the reverse complement.
TCGTGGACGCTGGGTTCGACCGGCTCGAGCTCGCCGAAGGTGCGCTCCAGATAGGCCGGCAGCAATCGATCGAGGTCGCCGACCACGATCAAGGTCATATTGTTCGGCGCGTACCAGGCCTTGCGCACCTGCTCGAGTCGGGCGAGGGACAAATGCTCGACCTCGGCCCGCTCCTCGCATCGCAAGCCCAGCTCCACGGCCAGTTGATTGCTGGCCTTGTGGCCCAGGTCCTGATGGTCCAGCCAGCGTTGCAGATGGGTGTAATGACCGCCGTCCTCGCGTTCCACTACCCGCTTGGCCGCCGCCAGGGCCTCTTCATCGATGCGGGTCCGGGTCAACAGCGCCAGCAAAAGGTCGAGGACCTTGCGCTGGTTGCTCGCCGGCGCCTCGATGACAAACGTCGTATCGGCGTTGCTGGTAAAGGCGTTCCACTCGCCGCCGAGCGCCTGCATGCGTTCTTCCAGGCCGCCTTCGCCGCTGTCGTCGACGCCGCTGAACAGCAGATGTTCGAGCAGGTGCGGCAGCTCCTTGTCGGCGCAATTGAAATCATCCAGGCCTACGCCCACCACCAGTCGAATCGCCACATGCCCGCGTTCCGTGCCGGGCTTGAGGATGAGCTGCATGCCGTTGGGCAACGCGTAGCCTTCGACCTGGAATCGATCCACGGCGAACGCAGGCAAGGAACCGAACAAAAGCAAGGCGAGCAACAGACAACGCATAGCGGGCTTCCTGGCGGCTTATGAAGATCCATGGGGCCGGACTGGCTTCAACGCGAGCAGGCTCGCTCCCGCCTGGATCTACGCTGTGTTCAGGACAGTGGGAGTTGTCTGGCTCGTGGTTGGCTGGAGACCCGGACCCCTTTTAATGACTGACCAGGGCGCCAGTCGTTCACGGCGAATGGGTAATATCGGAAATTTCATCAGCGGGCAGTGCGCCAATTTCGGAGGTTTCCAGCACCACGTAGGCGCTGCCGCAGAACAGCGAGTTCAGGCGCCGCATGTCGGCGATCAGTTCCAGGTGCAAGGAGCTGGTCTCCAGGCTTTGCACGACCTTGCGCTGCAGTCGGCTGACGTGGGCATGGGCCATCCGCCGCTCCTGGGCGCGAAAACGCCGTTTCTCACGCAGCAGTTGCCGCGCGCTTTCCCGGTCGGCGCTGAGGAAAACCGACAGCCCCAACCGCAGGTTGGCGACCAGGTGGCTGTGCAGCCCCGCCAACTCTTCCAGGCCCACCTCGGAAAACGAGCGGCGTTGTGAGGTTTTCTGCTGCTGGACCTTGCGCAACATGCGTTCGATCAGGTCACTGGCCAGCTTGAGGTTGATGGCGAGTTCGATGATTTCCGCCCAGCGACGGCTGTCCTGCTCGCTGAGGTCTTCACGGGGCATTTGCGCCATGTAGAGCTTGATGGCGCTGCACAGCGCTTCGACGTCATCGCTCATGCCGCGCACTTGCTGGGTGATCGCCGTTTGCTCGCCCCGCAGCACGCCGAGCATGGCTTCGAGCATGTTTTCGATCAGGTCGCCGATGCGCAAGGTTTCCCGGGCGGCGTTCGCCAGCGCCAGGCTCGGGGTGGCGAGGGCGGTGGGGTCCAGGTGCCGGGACGTGGCCTTGCCATTGGTTTCGGGACGTTCCGGCAGCAACCAGGCACAAAGCCTGGCCATCGGCCCGACGCTGGGCAACAGCACCAGGCAGCGTACGGTGTTGTAGAGCAGGTGGAAACCGATGACGGTTTCCTGGGGGCTGAAATCCAGGCTGTCCAACCAGCCCACCAATGGATCGAGCACCGGAATGATCAGCAACAGGCCGATCAGCTTGTACAACAGGCTGCCCAGCGCCACCTGGCGGCCGGCGGCGTTCTGCATGCTGGTGCTGAGAAACGCCAGCACGCCGCTGCCGATGTTGGCGCCGATCACCAGGCCGATGGCCACCGGCAAACTGATCACCGCGGCGCCAGCCAGCGTCGCGGTCAGCAACACGGCCGCCAGGCTCGAATAGGAAATCATCGCGAACAGCGCACCGACCAACGCATCGAGCAGGACGTCGCCGGTCAGCGAGGCGAAGATCACCTTCACGCCTTGGGCCTGGGTGATGGGCGCGGCCGCTTCGACGATCAATTGCAGAGCCAGGATGATCAGGCCCAGGCCAATACCGACCCGGCCCATTTGCCCGATCCGGGTCTGTTTGCGCGACAGGAAGAAAATCACCCCGAGAAAAATCAGCAGCGGCGACAACCACGACAGGTCCAGGGTGAGCACCCGCGCCATCAACGCGGTGCCGACATCGGCGCCCAGCATGGTCGCCAGGGCAGGGGTCAGCGCCATCAGGCCTTGGCCGACGAAGGAGGTGACGAGCATGGCCGTGGCGTTGCTGCTCTGGACCATGGCGGTCACCAGGATGCCCGCGATGAACGCCAGCCAGCGGCGAGACATGTTCTGGCCAATGACATGGCGCAGGTTCGAGCCGTAGACCCGCAAGATGCCGGTACGGACGATATGCGTGCCCCAGATCAGCAGGGCCACGGCGGAGAGTAGATTCAGCAGGGTCAGCATGAGGAGCCCCCTGTTAGCGCCCCAAAGGGACAAATTGACGGTGCCACATCGTTTTACTTCTTGTACTTAAGCTGTAGTTGCCGAATGGTTCGGACGCCAGCATTGCACAGCTAAAGAAGCGTTTGAAACAAAACTGTCATAAAAACAGATTCCTCGAAAAACACCCCGAATCCCTGTGGGAGCGAGCTTGCTCGCGATGAGGCCATAACATCCAACATCCTCTTCGACTGTCAGGCCGCTATCGCGAGCAAGCCCGCTCCCACAGGTATTGCATCCGGCCGGTTTTCCATGGACATGAAAAAGGGGCTCGCAAGAGCCCCTTCGTTCATTGCCCTACACCTTACTGACCCGGAACATCCTTGCGCAGTTTCACCGGATCCTGCTGCTTGCGCTTGCGAGCAATGGCGGTGCGCATCTTGATGTTGATCGCTTCCACCGCCAGGGAGAACGCCATGGCGAAGTAAACGTAGCCTTTTGGCACGTGCACGTCGAACGACTCGGCGATCAGTACGGTACCGACCACCAGCAGGAACGACAGCGCCAGCATTTTCAGCGACGGGTGTTTGTCGATGAATTCGCTGATCGTGCCCGAGGCCAGCATCATCACCAGCACGGCGACGATGATCGCCGCGACCATGACCGGTACATGGGAGACCATGCCGACTGCGGTGATGACCGAGTCCAGGGAGAACACGATGTCGATGATCGCGATCTGGATGATGGTGTAGAGGAAGTTGCCGCCCTTGCCCGAAGGCTCGTCGCTGCTTTCATCTTCGCCTTCCAGCGCGTGGTACATCTCCTGGGAGCTTTTCCACAGCAGGAACAGGCCACCGAAGAACAGGATCAGGTCACGACCGGAAATGCCCTGGCCGAACACTTCGAACAAATCGGCGGTCAGGCGCATGACCCAGGTGATGGACAGCAGCAACAGGATCCGCGTGACCATGGCCAGGGCCAGGCCGAAAATCCGGGTGCGCGCCTGCATGTGCTTGGGCATGCGGCTGACCAGGATCGAGATCATGATGATGTTATCGATGCCCAGGACGATTTCCAGGGCGGTCAGGGTAAAGAAGGCAACCCAGATTTCCGGGTTGGTCAGCCATTCCATGTGAGTTCCTTTGAGCGAGTGTTAGGCCGCGCCGCGCCTCCGGTTACCCGAGAGGGGCGACGCAGCGGGCATTGCTTTTATAGAGTGCTGAACAGCGGAAAAATCCCCATCAGCAAGGCGGCGAACATTATGCACAGGCAAACCAGCACTGCCCACTTCAAGGTGAAGCGTTGGTGATCGCCGAACTCGATACCGGCCAGGGCCACCAGCAGATAAGTCGACGGAACCAGCGGGCTCAACAGGTGCACGGGCTGGCCGACGATCGAAGCACGGGCCATTTCGACCGCGGTGATGCCGTAGTGGCTGGCCGCTTCGGCCAAAACCGGTAACACCCCGTAATAAAATGCATCGTTCGACATGAAGAACGTGAACGGCATGCTCACCAGCGCGGTGATCACCGCCAGGTAAGGACCGAGGAAGTCCGGGATGACCGCGAGCAGGCTCTTGGACATGGCATCGACCATGCCGGTGCCCGACAGGATGCCGGTGAAGATCCCCGCCGCGAAAATCAGCCCGACCACCGCCAGGACGCTGCCCGCGTGAGCGGCGACGCGGTCTTTCTGCTGTTGCAGGCACGGGTAGTTGACGATCATCGCGATACTGAAGGCCACCATGAACAGCACCGGCAGCGGCAGCAGGCCGGCGATCAGCGTGCACATCAGGGCCAGGGTCAGCGCGCCGTTGAACCAGATCAGCTTCGGACGGCGAGCGTCCGGGAACTGGGAAACGCTGATTTCGCTGTGGTCGATTTCATCGCCAGCCAGGTGCAGTTCACCCAGGCGCGCACGCTCGCGTTTGCCGTACATATAGGCAATCACCAGGATCGCCACCACGCCGGCCAGCATCGCCGGAATCATTGGCACGAAGATGTCGGATGGATCGACATGCAGCGCACTGGCCGCCCGGGCGGTTGGCCCGCCCCAAGGGGTCATGTTCATCACGCCGCCGGCGAGGATGATCAAGCCGGCCATGATCCGTGGGCTCATGCCGATACGGCTGTAGAGCGGCAGCATGGCGGCCACGCAGATCATATAAGTGGTCGCGCCGTCACCATCAAGGGAAACGACGAGCGCCAGGACGGCGGTACCGACCGAAACTTTCAACGGGTCGCCCTTGACCAGCTTGAGGATCTTGCGCACGGCCGGGTCGAACAGGCCGGAGTCGATCATCAGGGCGAAATAGAGAATGGCGAACATCAGCATCACCCCGGTCGGGGCGAGCTTGGTGATGCCTTCGAGCATCATCGGGCCGATCTTCGGCGCAAAACCGCCGAACAGGGCGAACAGGATCGGGATGATGATCAGGGCGATCAGCGCGGACAGGCGCTTGGTCATGATCAGGAACATGAACGTGATGACCATGGCGAAGCCAAGGAAAGTCAGCATGGGAAATACTCCAGGCGTGGCGTGGCTATGAAATGCGAACCGGACAGGTCAGCGCAGGATGCAGAGCACGGGACGGACGGATGGAGTGGGTGCAGCGGGACAGGTAGCAGCGGACATCAGGATCACCATTGTTGTTGTTAAAAAGGCCGCACGAGCATCAGGAAAACTCGTTGTTGGCCACCGGTCTGTTGCCGGTAGGTGAGGCGATCCTAATCGCGCAAGCTTTCAGCAGGCTTTCGCGCAAACAATGGCTGATGATTGGCTCGCTGGGCTGCGGTGTAGGAGCTGTCGAAGGCTGCGATCTGTTGATCTTGATCTTCGCTTGGATTCTCCGTGTGGACAAAGATCGCAGCCTCGCTTTGCTCGGCAGCTCCTACAGGCCGAGCGGGAGCAAGATCCCTCGCCACAACAGCAGTCAGCGTTTCACTTCAATGCTGAAAGTTTCAACGGCCGCACCGCGCCCATCCAGATTGCATGGTCGGTGTGGTCCGCCAGGTCATCGCCGGTGTCGGGATGCAGAAAAACCACCAAGCCCTTGCGATTGAGGGCCAGCCACGGCAGGACCACGCCGATGTACTGCGGTTCGAATGCCAGTTGGCAACTCCAGTCCGGGTGTGGGCCGACTGGCCGTTGGTGCACCCGTCCCATTTCCAGCGGGAACAGTTGCGCGGCTTCCTCGCACAAGGCCCGCGCCTGGTCGAGTGTGTGGGCGTCGAAATAGACGTGGGCGTGATAGCCCTTGATCCGTTGCATCGGTCACTCCTTGCAAGACCCGCCGAACCCTCTCGGTTCACCGTGTGTCAGAGCCTTTACACGCGGGAAAAAAGGAAAACCAGCCATGAAAAACGCCGAAACCCCGGTCATCAAGGTGGTGCTCTATGGTGCCATGAGCAGCCTCGGCAGTGCGTTGATGGCTGAACTGCTGCGACGCCAGCATGAAATCATCGCCATCCTGGATGATCTCACGGCGTTGGCGCCGCGTCCGGGCCTGCGAGCCAAGACCGGCGACCTCTTCGACCCTGAGCGCGTGAAGCAGAGCGTCGCGGGTGCCAGCGCCGTGGTGTGCCTGTTGAATGCGCCGGGGCTGCCGATGAACAGCGAACAGGTGGAGCGCACGCTCATCCCCGGCCCGGTGGAACAGGTCCTGGCGGTGGATGCGCTGATTGCCGGCATGCAGGCGGTGAACATTCCGCGTTTATTCCTGGTTGGAAATTTCTCGGTGCTGGAGGAAGACTCGTCGGAAGACGACCTGCAGCGCCACGCCGCTGAAGAAATCCTCGATGCCCTGAAAAACAGCGCCTTGCAGTGGACCCTCGTCAACGCGCCCTATGCCGTGCAGGGGTTGAGCATCGAGCATTTCAGCCACGTCAGCACCAGTCTGGAACCAGGCATGGCCGAGTCGTTGGAGCGCCTGAATCGCGTGGCGGTTGGCATCGCTGACGAACTGCGCCTGAACCTGCACGTGGGCCAACACGTGAATTTCGTGCCCGCCGTGTAGGAGCTGCCGAAGGCTCGGGCCGCGTTCGGACGATCTTTTCAAACAGCAATCGACGGCAGCGGCAACCCAGTCAGCGACTCGGCACTATTGGCCTGTTCCTCCATCAGCCAATCCACGAACAACTTGATCAACACCCCACGACGTTTGCGCTGGGGCAACACCACGTAATACCCCAGCCGCGACAACACCGTTTCAGCGATCGGACGGCACAACAACCCCTGCGCCAATAAGTTATCCACAAGGTGTCGCCAGCCGATGGCGACGCCTTGGCCGCCGATCGCCGCCTGGATGAGCAGGGTGTAGTTGTCGAACCGCAGTTGCCCTGGCGCGGGTGGCGAGGTGATGCCCAGTTCTCGGAAAACCCCACTCCAGTCGAACCAGGCGCTGCTGTTGCCGCCACGCAAATGCAGCAAGGGAAATTCCGCAAGGCCATGGGCCGGCAAGGGCAGGGTACGTTCGCCGAGCAACAGCGGGCTGCACACCGGAAAGACCTCTTCGCTGAAAAGCCAATGACTTTCGCCTTGCTTGAAGCGACCGTCGCCGAACAACACCGCAACGTCGATATCCGTACGGAGCATGTTGTGGTTGCGCTCGCTGGTCACCAGGCTCACATCCACCTGCGGATTGGCCGCGTGAAACCGATGCAGCCGAGGCATCAGCCAATAGGCGGCAAAGGCGAAGTCCGTCGCCACTTGCAGCACCTCGTGCTGGTGCTGGGCGGTGATCGCATTAAGCCCTGCATCGATGGTCTGCAAACCGGCCTGGACCTGTTCGAACAGGATGGCACCGGCCTCGGTCAACTCGATGCCCCGATAGATGCGATCAAACAATCGCGTGCCCAGCTGTTCCTCCAACCGCTTGATCTGCTGGCTGATGGCCGGTTGGGTGGTGCCCAACTCAATCGCGGCCGCCGTAAAGCTTTGCTGGCGGGCCGCCGATTCGAAGGCGCGGAACAGGTCCAGTGACAAGTCACCCAGGGCGTCATACATAAGCTGTGCTTATCCTAGTCATTGTCTTGCATGGGCTTTACCCCAAAAGGCATGGGCTACATGCTCAATCGCAGCACTATCGCATAACTGCCCACTATGGAATGCCGCGAATACATGAAGCGCAAGAACATTCTTTTCATCATGGCCGATCAAATGGCCGCGCCAATGTTGCCGATCTATGGTCCGTCGCCGATCAAGTTGCCGAACCTGTCACGCCTGGCCGACCAGGGCGTGGTGTTCGACGCCGCCTATTGCAACAGCCCGCTCTGCGCGCCGTCGCGCTTTACGCTGGTGAGCGGGCAGTTGCCGAGCAAGATCGGCGCCTATGACAACGCGGCGGATTTCCCGGCGGACGTTCCAACCTACGCCCATTACCTGCGTCGCCTCGGTTATCGCACGGCGCTGTCCGGCAAGATGCATTTCTGCGGGCCGGACCAGTTGCACGGCTACGAAGAACGCCTGACCAGTGACATCTATCCCGCTGACTACGGCTGGGCCGTGAACTGGGACGAGCCGGATGTGCGGCCGAGCTGGTACCACAACATGTCGTCGGTCTTGCAGGCCGGACCGTGCGTGCGCACCAACCAGCTGGACTTCGATGAAGAAGTGGTCTTCAAGGCCCAGCAATATCTGTTCGACCACATCCGCGAGGACGGCGACCAGCCGTTTTGCCTGACGGTGTCGATGACTCACCCACACGACCCGTACACGATTCCCAAGGCGTTCTGGGATTTGTACGACGACAACGACATCCCATTGCCACAAACCCCAGCGCAAACCGAACTCGATCCACATTCCCAGCGCTTGCTCAAAGTCTATGATCTCTGGGACAAGCCGCTGCCTGTGGATAAGATTCGTGATGCCCGCCGCGCATACTTCGGGGCGTGCAGCTACATCGACAGTAACGTCGGCAAGCTGCTGCAAACCCTCGAGGACACTGGATTGATCGATGACACCATTATCGTGTTCTCCGGCGATCACGGCGACATGCTCGGCGAAAAGGGCCTCTGGTACAAAATGCACTGGTTCGAAATGGCCGCCCGGGTACCGCTGCTGATCAGCGCACCGGGGCAGTTCGCCAGTGGGCGGGTTGGCGCGGCGGTGTCCACCGCCGACCTGCTGCCGACCCTGGTGGAATTGGCCGGCGGTACGCTGGAGCCAGGTCTGCCGCTGGATGGCCGCTCGCTGGTGCCACATCTGCAAGGGCAGGGCGGCCATGACGAGGTCTTCGGCGAATACATGGCCGAAGGCACCATCAGTCCGCTGATGATGATCCGTCGCGGTCCGTGGAAATTCATCTACAGCGAGGATGATCCTTGCCTGCTGTTCGATGTACGCAACGATCCCAAGGAAATGGAAAACCTCAGCCAGTCGCCCGGACATCAATCCCTGATGGCCGACTTTCTCGCCGAAGCGCGGGCGAAATGGGACATTCCAACGATCCATCAACAAGTGCTTGCCAGCCAGCGCCGTCGCCGTTTCGTCGCCCATGCGCTGACCTTGGGCAAGCTCAAGAGCTGGGATCACCAGCCGTTCGTAGATGCCAGCCAGCAATACATGCGCAACCACATCGACCTGGACGATCTGGAGCGCAAGGCCCGTTATCCACAACCCTGCCAATAAACCAATAACGTAAGGGGAAGCACATGCAAAAGTTATCCACAGTACTGGCCGCCGGGCTGTTGGCGTTGAGCAGTGTTTCGGCGTGGGCCGAGCAAAGCTGCGAAACGGTGAAGATGGCTGACCCGGGCTGGAGCGACATCGCCGCGACCAACGCCATCACGGGTTTCCTGCTGGAAGGCATGGGTTACAAGCCCAAGGTCGATACGCTTGCAGTGCCGATCACGTTTGGCGGCTTGAAGGACGGCCAGGTCGACGTGTTCCTGGGTAACTGGATGCCGGCGCAGCAGGGTTTCTACGACAAGTTCGTGGCCAACGGCGATGTCACACAACTGGCCAAGAACCTGGACGGCACCGAATTTACCCTGGCCGTCCCCGACTATGTGTGGGACGCGGGTGTGCATAACTTCGCCGACCTGAACAAATTCGCCGACAAGTTCGATAAGAAGATCTACGGCATTGGCTCCGGCGCCCCGGCCAACCTTTCCCTGAAGGAAATCATCAAGACCAACGATTTCGGCATGGGCGACTGGAAACTGGTCGAATCGAGCGAGCAGGCGATGTTGGCGGAAGTCTCCCGCGCGGTGAAAAAACAGAAGTTCGTGACCTTCCTCGGCTGGACCCCGCACCCGATGAACGTGCAGCTGAAGATGCATTACCTCAAGGGCGGCGAGAAATATTTCGGCGACACCGGCAGCGTCTATACGCTGACGCGCAAAGGTTATGCACAGGCCTGCCCGAACGTGGGCAAGCTGCTGACCAACCTGAGCTTCACCCAGGAAATGGAAAACAGCATCATGGCTGAGGTGGTGAACAAGAAAGTCAGCAATGCCGAAGCGGCCAAGGCCTGGATCAAGGCCAACCCGGCGGTGCTGGATAAGTGGCTGGATGGCGTGAAAACGGCGGATGGCAAGGATGCGCTGGCGGCGGTGAAGGCCAAGCTCTAACAGCTGCGCCGGGCCCTTGTGGCGAGGAAGCCTGCCAGGCTCCCTGCTAGGCGCTGCGTAGGCGTTGCGTAAGCGCTGCGTAAACGCTACGTAGGAGCTGCGTAGGAGCTGCCGAGTGCAACGAGGCTGCGATCTTTCCCCAGACACTTGAATCTCAAGCGAAAGATCAAAAGATCAAAAGATCGCAGGCTTCGCCAGCTCCTACAGGGCCCAGCGGGAGCAAGCGCCCTCGCCACGTTGGCTGACCTGATACTCTTGCGCCAAATTCCATCCTTGAGGCCCCATGGCAATCCCCACGCGCCATTCACTCTTTCCCTTCTTGAGCTGGCTGCCCCGGCAGTCGCGGGCCAGTGTCGGTCGCGACCTGATTGTCGGCCTCAGCGGCGCAATCCTGGCGCTGCCGCAATCCATCGCCTACGCCCTGATCGCCGGATTGCCGCCGGAGTACGGCCTGTACGCGGCGATCGTGCCGGTGCTGATTGCCTGCCTGTGGGGATCGTCGTGGCATTTGATCTGCGGTCCTACGGCAGCGATCTCCATCGTCCTATACGCTACGGTCAGTCCCCTGGCCGTGCCTGCTTCCCAGGACTACATCACGCTGATCCTGTTGCTGACGGTCTTGGCGGGTATTTTCCAGTGGCTGCTCGGGTTGCTGCGGTTCGGAGCGCTGGTCAATTTCGTCTCGCATTCGGTGGTGCTGGGTTTCACCCTGGGCGCGGCGGTAGTCATCGCCTTGGGCCAACTGCCGAATCTGCTGGGCCTGGACCTGCCGAACGAAGCCACGGCGTTGAAAAGCCTGCTCATGTTGGTCAGCCACATCGGGGCTGTGGATAAACCTTCGCTGGTGCTGGGTTTAGGGACGCTGGTCCTGGGCATCGTCCTCAAACGCTTGCTGCCGCGCTGGCCGAGCCTGTTGATAACGTTGGTCATCAGCAGCCTGGTGGTCTGGGCCTGGCCGACGATGTTCGGGCATGTGGCGCTGGTCAGCGCCTTTACCGGACGCTTGCCGCCATTCACGCCGTTGCCACTGGATTTGGAGCTGATCTTGCGCCTGCTGCCCGGCGCCGTTGCGGTGGGCATGCTCGGGCTGGTGACCAGCCTGTCCATCGCCCGCTCGCTGTCGGTCCGCTCGGGGCAATTGCTCGATGCGAACCAGGAAGTCAGGGCGCAAGGCCTTTCGAATATCGTTGGAGGATTTTTCGCCGGGTCTTTGTCAGCCGGTTCCTTCACCCGTTCCGGTCTCAGTTATGAGGCTGGCGCCTGCTCGCCCTTGGCCGGAGTGTTCTCGGCGCTGTGGGTGGCGTTGTTTGCCGTGGCTGGCGCGAAGCTCATTGCGCACATTCCGATTCCCGCCATGGCCGGCAGCATCCTGCTGATTGCCTGGGGCCTGGTAGACCACCGGGGCATCCGGGCGCTACACCGGGTAAGCCGCTCCGAATTCCTGGTCATGGGCCTGACCTGCCTGGCCACGCTGCTGCTGGAACTGCAAACCGCCATCTATGCCGGCGTTCTCGCTTCGCTGTTTTTCTATCTCAAGCGCACCTCACAGCCCCGCGTGCACCATAGTCGCGAAGGCGAGGCGGACGTCCTGAGGGTGGGCGGCTCGATCTTTTTCGGCGCCAGTCATTACTTACAGGTGCGTTTGCAGCGTATGCAGGCGCAGCGGGTGGTGATCGATGCCCAGCAGATCAACTTCATCGATTATTCCGGCGTGGAAATGCTCCACCAAGAAGCCCGGCGGTTGCGCAGCCAGGGGCGCACCCTGACCTTGCGTGGGGCAAGGCCGCAGGTGGTGGAGGAGTTGTTGAAGTTGGAAGGACCGGACAAATGCCCGATCCACTTCGAAGGCTGAATTGTTTCCCTTGTAGGAGCTGCCGAAGGCTGCGATCTTTTTCACTTGTGACTCAATTGTCTGGGGAAAGATCGCAGCCTCGTTGCACTCGGCAGCTCCTACACCGCTCCTACATAGCTCCTACTGTGCGAGCTGGCGGCGTAACTCGGCCAGGACCGGCGCGGTGTCCGGGCGTACGCCGCGCCACAGGTAGAACGCTTCGCCCGCCTGCTCGGCCAGCATGCCCAGGCCATCCATCGCCACCGCCGCGCCGTGTTCGCGGGCCCAACGGCAGAACGAAGTCGGTTCCTTGCCGTACATCATGTCGTAGCAGAACGTTTTGCCCGGCTCGATCAGGCTGGCGGCAATCGGCGGCACCTCGCCCGACAGGCTGGCGGACGTGGCGTTGATGATCAGGTCCACCGGCTCCTTCAACCAATCGAAACCACTGGCCGAAACCGGCCCGAGGTCGGCGAACAGCTCCGCGAGCAATTCGGCTTTTTCCACCGTTCGATTGGCGATGATCACCGACGCCGGCGCTTCGGCCAGCAGCGGTTCCAAGGCGCCACGCACTGCGCCGCCGGCCCCCAGTAACAGGATGCGCTTGCCCTGGAGGCTGAAGCCGGCGTTGACGGTCAGGTCCCGCACCAGTCCGGCGCCGTCGGTGTTATCGCCCAACAAACGGCCATCGGCCAGCTTGCTCAAGGTGTTGACGGCACCGGCCCGTTGCGCCCGTTCGGTCAGTTGGTCAGCCAAGCGGAAAGCGTCTTCCTTGAAGGGCACGGTGACATTCGCCCCACGCCCTTCGCGGAAAAATTCCCGCGCGCAACCGGCGAAATCCTCCAGGGGCGCGAGCAAGGTGTTGTAGTCCAGCGCCTGGCCGGTCTGCTCGGCAAACAGGCGATGGATCAACGGCGACTTGCTGTGGCCGATCGGGTTACCCATTACAACGTAGCGGTCCATTGGATGTTTCCCCGTTCAGGCCGTCGCCAGCCAATCGCGATCCTGCAGGAAATAGTCGGTCAATCGCGCTTCGTCGCTGCCCGGCTCGGCTTTCCAGTCATAGCTCCAGCGGACCTGCGGCGGCAAAGACATCAGGATCGATTCGGTACGGCCGCCCGATTGCAGGCCGAACAGCGTGCCACGGTCATAGACCAGGTTGAATTCCACGTAGCGGCCACGGCGGAACTCCTGGAATTCCCGTTGCTTGGCCGTGAACTCGTCGTTCTTGCGGCGCTGCACGATAGGCAGGTAGGCATCGATGTAGGCGTCACCGATGGCGCGCATGAAGGCGAAGCTGGTGTCGAAATCCCACTCGTTCAGGTCGTCGAAAAACAGGCCGCCGATGCCCCGGGGCTCGTTGCGGTGCTTGATGTGGAAGTAGCTGTCGCACCAGGCCTTGTAGCGCGAATAGACATCCGGGCCGAATGGCTCGCAGGCTTGCTGGGCGATGCGGTGCCAATGCACGCAATCTTCTTCCACGCCGTAATAAGGCGTCAGGTCGAAGCCGCCGCCAAACCACCAGACCGGCTCTTCGCCTTCTTTTTCGGCGATGAAAAAGCGCACGTTGGCGTGGGATGTCGGCACGTGGGGGTTGTGCGGGTGGATCACCAGCGACACGCCCAGGGCTTCAAAGCCGCGTCCGGCCAGCTCAGGCCGATGGGCGCTGGCCGAGGGTGGGAGACCGCTGCCGAAGACGTGGGAAAAGTTGACGCCGCCCTTTTCGATCACCGTGCCGTTTTCGATCACTCGCGTGCGACCGCCACCGCCGGCGGGCCGGGTCCAGGCATCCTCGACGAAGCGAGTGCCGCCGTCCTCGGCTTCCAGGGCTGCGCAAATGCGGTCTTGCAGGTCCAGCAGATAGGCTTTCACGGCCTCGGTGCGAGTAGTCATGACATCACCTTGATCAGGGCTACGCTGCGCGGCGTACACAGGCCGCCGGCAAAATGGGCGCACAGGATAACACCGCATCCGCCCACACCACAGTTGACGAAGATCAAGCTTAGGAGTCCGATAGCAGGCTTGGTAAAAGTCCCACGATAAGGAGAAAGCGAAGATGGCCAAACGCATCCAGTTCAGCGCCCACGGCGGACCCGAAGTGCTCGAGTACGTGGACTACCAGCCGGCCGAGCCCGGTCCGCAACAGGTTCGCGTCAGCAACAAGGCGATCGGCCTGAACTTCATCGACACCTATTACCGCAGTGGTCTTTATCCGCCACCGGCCCTGCCGTCGGGGCTCGGCGCGGAGGGCGCGGGCGTGGTCGAGGCCGTTGGTTCGGACGTGACGCGCTTCAAGGTCGGCGATCGCGTGGCCTATGGCAGCGGCCCGTTGGGCGCCTACAGCGATGTGCACGTACTGCCCGAAGCCAACCTGGTTCACTTGCCCGAGGCCATCAGTTTCGAACAGGCCGCCGGGGTGATGCTCAAGGGTTTGACCGTGCAGTACCTGCTCCGCCAGACCTACGAGCTCAAGGGCGGCGAAACCATCCTGTTCCACGCCGCCGCAGGTGGCGTCGGCTCCCTCGCCTGCCAATGGGCCAAGGCCCTGGGCGTGAAACTGATCGGTACCGTCAGCTCGGCGGAAAAAGCCGCCATCGCCAAATCCCACGGCGCCTGGGAAGTCATCGACTACAGCAAGGAAAACGTCCCGCAGCGCGTGTTGGAATTGACCGGCGGCAAGAAAGTCCCGGTGGTGTATGACGGCGTCGGCAAGGACACCTGGCTGACCTCCCTGGACTGCACGGCGCCCCGTGGCCTGGTGGTGAGCTTCGGCAATGCCTCCGGTGCGGTGGATGGCGTGAACTTGGGGATTCTTTCGGCCAAGGGCTCGCTGTACGTCACCCGCCCGACCCTGGCGACCTACGCCAACAACGCCGAAAACCTGCAGCGCATGGCCGATGAACTGTTCGGGATGATCGCCAGTGGCAAGCTCACGGTGGACATCAACCAGCGATTCCCGCTGTCGGAAGCGGCCAAGGCGCATACCGAATTGTCGGCGCGGCGGACGACGGGGTCGACGGTTCTGCTGCCTTGATTCAAGGCTGCCAAAGAATTTGTGGGAGCGGCTCACTTAAGCCTGTCGACAAGCCCGTGGCGAGGGGCTTGTTCCCGCGGGGCTCTGTAGGAGCTGCCGAAGGCTGCGATCTTTTGATCTTTCGCTTGAAATTCAAGTGTCTGGAAAGATCGCAGCCTCGCTTCGCTCGACAGCTCCTACAGAGCCCCGCGGGAGCAAGCTCCCTCGCCACAGGTTCATGTTTTTCCCTAAGTGAGCCGTTTTTCATTCTCACAATAGTTTTGTATTGAACACGCGGGCTCAGTCCGGGCGAACGACCTTGCCGGTCGCCAGGTCGCGAATCACGCTCGGGTTCTTGCGCCCGCCCAGGTTGCCGCCCAGCACCAGGTCGATCTGCCCGCGGAAATACTGTTCGACACGAATGCGCGTGCGCGCTGCCGGCCGGCCTTGGGGGTTGGCCGAGGTGGAGACCAGCGGTCCGACCAACGAGCACAGATCGCGCACGATCGGGTGGTCGCTGACCCGCAGCGCGACGGTGTCGTGTATGCCGGTGATCCATTCCGGCAGCAAATCCTGGTGCGGCACCAGCCAGGTGTTGGGCCCTGGCCAAGTGCTGGCCATGCGGTCCATCCAGGTTTCGGGAAAGTCCTCGAACAGAAAGTCGAACTGGCGGATGTTGTCAGCCACCAGGATCAATCCCTTGTCGGGCAGCCGGGACTTGATCGCCAGCAGGCGCTCAACCGCTTCTTCGTTCCACGGGTCGCAACCCAGGCCCCAGACCGCTTCGGTTGGGTAGGCAATGACCGCCCCGGCGCGAATTTCTCGCGCGGCTTGTTGCACTCGCCAACTGTTGACCATGAAAAGACTCTCCGCAACGCAATAAGGCTGTGCGCAGTTTACCGATCTTCCCCATAAAACCTAGCGAGCAAACCAGCGTCCATGCTCGCAGGTGGCCCGTCCGTCCATTTCCAGCTCGGTCAGTGCCGCCAGGACCTTGGACAAGCCCCAGCCGCTGGCATCGGCCAAGGCTTCACTGGTCTGCGGCGCGGCATGGAGCAGGCGCAACAGCGGATGCGTCACCGGCACCGGCTCCGAGGCGAGGGGCAATCGCTGCCAACCGCGCAACGCTTCGAGGATGTGCTCGACCGTTTCCACCAGCGCCGCGCCGTCGCGGATCAACTGATGGCAACCCCGGGCGCCGGGATGATGGATCGACCCCGGAATGGCGTACACCTCGCGGCCCTGTTCCGCCGCCAGCCGTGCGGTGATCAGCGAACCGCTGGCGACACTGGCCTCGACCACCAGCACGCCGAGGGACAAACCGCTGATGATTCGGTTACGGCGCGGAAAGTTGCTGGCGTGGGGCGCTGCGTCCAGCGGGAACTCCGAGACCACCGCGCTGCCCTGGGCAATCATCGCTTCCGCCAATCGTCGATTGCGCTGTGGATAAAAATTTTCAAGGCCCGTGCCCAGCACGCCGACGGTTTGCCCACCGACATCCAGTGCGGCTTGATGCGCGGCGGCGTCGATGCCCAATGCCAAGCCACTGGTGATGACAAAACCAGCGCCGGCCAGGCTCCTGGAAAACGCCGCCGCCGTGTCCACGCCCGGGCGCGATGCCCGACGACTGCCGACCATGGCCAGCTGCGGTTTTTCCAGGATGAAGGGGTCGCCGGCGACGAACAGCAGCGGCGGTGGATCACTGATCTGTGCCAGCAGCGCAGGGTACTCAGGCTGGTCCCACATCAATAAATGCTGGGCCGGGCCGTCTAGCCAGGCCAATGCGTGGGCGGCGCCGTCGCGTATCTCCGGGGCGCGTCGGGCCTCGGCGCACGTGGCCGGCAGCCCCAGCGCTCGCCACGCACTGGCCGGTGCGCTGATGGCTTTGGAGGCCGAGCCAAAGGCTTCCATCAAGGTCATGAAACGTTTGGGTCCCAGTTCCGGCAAGCGATGCAAGCGCAGACGGGCCTCCAGTTCCGCAGGCGGAACCGACGCAGATTCAAGCAATGGCATGTGATCAATCCTTGATCGTTATAGCCCCGTTCAAACGGGAACAAGCTGTGGATAACTCTGTTGGTAACTTGTGAGACCCGTTATGGATTGCGCACCTTGTCGAGGATCGCCAGCGAGCGCGAGGCGTACAGCACCAAGCCATAACTGAGCTTGTCATACGTGCGGAACACCATCAGCAGGCCGGCGCGTTCGTCCGGGATCTTTACCGGCGCGCCAGTGATCCGGTCGCGCACCGTTTCGCCGGTCTTCATCACGGCCAGGACATTGCCTTCCACCAGACCGTCGCGCCGTCCCTTGTTCAGGGTGACCACGTCCAGCGCGCCGATCTGGGTCACGCCCCGAGGCACATCGAGAATCAAACCGTTGATGTCCGAGGTCGGCGCGCTGGGCATGAACGTCGAATTGATCGAGCGCTCCTCGCCGCTGAACAGGCGATCACCCAGGCGCACTTCCTGGGTGGTGCGTTGCAGGGCCAGGGTGGTCACGTCGCCTTCTGTGGCAACGATTTCGCCGCTGCCGATGTCATCGGCGTTGATACCGAGGAATTCCTTGGTCTGCGGGTCGGTGTAGACCTTGCCCTGGCGGAAGATGCCGTACGCCGACTGGCTCGCATCGAAGGCGCCGCGGGCGAAAATCCGATCGCCGGTGCCGCTGAGCACGCGCTCGGCGTCGCCAGCCACGATATAGGGCGCCTTGTTGAAATCTTCCGCCGTGTCGACGATGCGGTTGCTCAGCAGGAAGCTGTTGATGGCTTGCAGCGGAATGCTCGGAATGGCATCGGCCACGGGTGAACTGCGAATGCGCGGCGACAGCTTGATGGTGCCGCGCGAGGCGCCGCGATCAAGGGTCAGCCGTGGCTGGCCGTTGACGTAGACCAGTGACAGGGTGTCGCCGGGGTAGATCAGGTTCGGGTTCTGCACCTGCGGGTTGGCCTGCCAGAGTTCGGGCCATTTCCAGGGCTCGCGCAGGTATTTGCCGGAAATGTCCCACAGCGTGTCCCCCTGGACCACGGTGTATTGCTGCGGAAAACCTTCCCGAAGTTGCACTTGCCCGTGCGCGATACCGGCCGAGGCCAGGAGCAGCAGGGCGAGTAGTGATTTCCTCATGCGGTGAATCCCTTTATTATGTGCGTTCGCGTAAAACGCCAGAGCCCCCGTGGCTCGCTCTGTTTCAAGAGCAACGTTTTACAACGGTAGCCTGCATCCCGACACACGCCAGGCCAGCCACCCGACTTTACCTCACACGTGCATTTATCAAGCTTATGGCCATTTTGAACATTCTCGAATTCCCGGACCCGCGCCTGCGCACTATCGCCAAACCGGTGGCCGTAGTGGACGACGAAGTGCGTCAGTTGGTCGATGACATGTTTGAAACAATGTATGAGGCGCCAGGCATCGGCCTCGCCGCGACCCAGGTCAACGTGCACAAGCGTATCGTCGTCATGGACCTCTCCGAAGACCGCAGCGAGCCGCGGGTGTTCATCAACCCCGAGTTCGAAACCCTGACCGACGAGATGGAGCAATACCAGGAAGGCTGCCTCTCGGTGCCGGGTTTCTACGAGAACGTCGACCGTCCGCAGAAGGTCAAGATCAAGGCCCTGGACCGTGACGGCCAGCCCTACGAGCTGATCGCCGAAGGCCTGCTGGCGGTGTGCATCCAGCACGAATGCGACCACCTCAACGGCAAGTTGTTCGTTGATTACCTGTCTAATCTCAAGCGTGACCGGATCAAGAAGAAACTGGAAAAGATCCATCGCCAGAACGCTTGATGCCCCTCTTCAAAGGCTTGCCGCGGCAAGCCTTTTTCTTTTTGCGACTGCTTTGTAATTGAGAGTTTTCCATGACTGAGCCACTGCGCATCGTCTTTGCCGGCACTCCCGAGTTTGCCGCCGAACACCTCAAGGCCCTGCTGGCCAGCCCCCATGAAATCGTCGCGGTCTACACCCAGCCGGACCGTCCTGCCGGTCGCGGACAAAAACTGATGCCCAGCCCGGTCAAGCAATTGGCCCTGGAAAACGGCCTGCCAGTCCTGCAACCGCCGACCCTGCGCGACGCGCAAGCCCAAGCTGAACTGGCCGCGCTGAAGCCGGACTTGATGGTGGTCGTCGCCTACGGCCTGATCCTGCCGCAAGTGGTGCTCGATATCCCGCGCCTGGGTTGCATCAACAGCCACGCCTCGCTGCTGCCGCGCTGGCGCGGTGCCGCGCCGATCCAGCGTGCGGTGGAAGCGGGCGATGCCGAGAGCGGCGTGACCGTGATGCGCATGGAAGCCGGCCTGGACACCGGGCCGATGCTGTTCAAGGCCAGCACCCCCATCAGCGCCGAAGACACCGGCGGCAGCCTGCACGACCGCCTCGCGCTGATCGGCCCGCCAGCGGTGGTCCAAGCCATCGCTGGCCTGGCCGCTGGCACGCTGGAAGGCGAAGTGCAGGACGACAGCCTCGCCACCTACGCGCACAAACTGAACAAGGACGAAGCCCGCATCGACTGGAGCCGCCCAGCCGTTGAGCTGGAACGCCTGGTACGAGCCTTCAACCCTTGGCCGATCTGCCACAGCACCTTGAACGGCGAAGCCTTGAAGGTCTTGGCTGCCGACTTGGCCGAAGGGAAGGGCGCACCGGGAGAAATCCTCAGCGCCAGCAAGGACGGCCTCATCGTCGCCTGTGGCGAGCAGGCCTTGTGCCTGACGCGCCTGCAACTGCCCGGCGGCAAGGCGCTGAACTTCAGCGACCTGTTCAACAGCCGCCGTGAGAAGTTTGCCGTCGGCACCGTCCTCGGCCAAGCGGCGGACGCCTCATGAACCCGCGTCTGGCCGCCGCCAAGGCACTTGCCGCCGTCCTCAGCGGCAAAGCCTCGCTCAACAGTTCCCTGCCGACCCAACTGGACAAGGTTGAAGACCGCGATCGCGGCTTCACCCAAGACCTGGCGTTCGGCACCGCCCGTTGGCAACCACGCCTGTCGGCCCTCGCGGCCAAGCTGTTGCAGAAGCCGTTCAAGGCCGCCGATGCCGACGTCGAGGCGCTGCTGCTGGTGGGCCTCTATCAACTGCTCTACACCCGTGTCCCGGCCCACGCCGCCATCGGCGAAACCGTGGGCTGCGCCGACAAGCTGAAAAAGCCGTGGGCCAAGGCCCTGCTCAACGCCGTGTTGCGCCGCGCCCAACGGGAAAGCGAAACCCTGCTGGCCGAACTGGAACACGACCCGGTCGTGCGCACCGCCCACCCGCGCTGGCTGCAGAAGTCCCTCAAGGCCTTCTGGCCCGAGCAATGGGAAGCCATCTGCGCCGCCAACAACGCCCACCCGCCGATGATCCTGCGGGTCAATCGCCGCCACCACACCCGCGATGCCTACCTGGCGTTGCTGGGCGAGGCGGGCATCCCGGCCATCCCGTGCCCGTACAGCCGCGACGGCATCGTCCTGGAAACCCCGGGCGATGTGCGCGCACTGCCGGGCTTTGCCGAAGGCTGGATCAGCGTCCAGGACGAAGCCGCCCAACTGGCCGCCGACCTGCTGGAGCTGGCGCCGGGCCAACGGGTGCTGGACGCCTGCTGCGCCCCGGGAGGCAAGACCTGCCACATCCTCGAAGCCGAGCCGAAACTGGCCGGCGTGGTGGCGGTGGACCTGGAAGCCAAGCGCCTGGTGCGGGTGAAGGAAAACCTCGAACGCCTGGGCCTTGAAGCCCAACTGATCGCCGCCGATGGCCGCGACACCGCGACCTGGTGGGACGGCCAGCCGTTCCAGCGCATCCTCCTCGACGCGCCATGCTCGGCCACGGGCGTGATCCGCCGCCATCCGGACATCAAGCTCACCCGTCAGCCGGACGACATTGCCGCATTGGCCGTGTTGCAAGGCGAACTGCTCGATGCCATGTGGTCGACCCTGGACGTGGGCGGCATGCTGCTCTACGCCACCTGCTCGACCTTGCCGACCGAAAACACTGACGTGATCGAAGCGTTCCTCGCCCGCACCCCGGGCGCCCGTGAGCTGGACATCGCCACCCAGGCCGGCCTCAAGCAGCCTCACGGCCGCCAATTGCTGGCCCAGGAAGGCGGGCACGATGGGTTCTATTACGCCAAGCTGATCAAGATCGCCGCCGCACGCGGTTAAACCGATTCGATAGGAGTGACTGGATGAAAATCATCATCCTGGGGGCAGGGCAGGTAGGCGGTTCACTGGCGGAACACCTGGCCAGCGAGGCCAACGACATCACCGTGGTCGACACCGACGGCGAACGCCTGCGCGACCTCGGCGACCGCCTCGACATTCGCACCGTGCAAGGTCGCGGCTCGTTGCCCACCGTGCTGCGCCAGGCCGGCGCCGACGACGCCGACATGCTCGTGGCCGTGACCAACAGCGACGAAACCAACATGGTCGCCTGCCAGGTCGCCCACACGCTGTTCCACACCCCGACCAAGATCGCCCGGGTGCGCGAAGCGGCTTACCTGACCCGCGCTGACCTCTTCGACAACGAAGCGATCCCCGTGGACGTGCTGATCAGCCCCGAGCAGGTGGTGACCAACTACATCAAGCGCCTGATCGAACACCCCGGCGCCCTGCAGGTGATCGACTTTGCCGAGAGCAAGGCGCAACTGGTGGCGGTCAAGGCCTACTACGGCGGCCCGCTGGTGGGCCAACAACTGCGCCAATTGCGCGAGCACATGCCCAACGTGGAGACGCGGGTCGCCGCGATTTTCCGCCGCGACCGGCCGATCCTGCCCCAGGGCGACACGGTGATCGAAGCCGACGACGAAGTCTTCTTCATCGCCGCCAAGGCGAACATTCGCGCCGTCATGAGCGAAATGCGCCGCCTCGACGAGAACTACAAACGCATCGTCATCGCCGGCGGCGGCCAGATCGGCGAACGCCTGGCCGAAGCCATCGAAAGCCGCTACCAGGTCAAGATCATCGAGATGAACCCGGCACGCTGCCGCTACCTCTCCGACACCCTCGACAGCACCGTGGTCCTGCAAGGCAGCGCCTCGGACCGCGACCTGCTGCTGGAAGAAAACATCGCCGACGCCGACATCTTCCTGGCCCTGACCAACGACGACGAAGCCAACATCATGTCCTCGCTACTGGCCAAGCGCCTGGGCGCGAAAAAGGTCATGACCATCATCAACAACCCGGCCTACGTCGACCTCATCCAGGGCGGCGACATCGACATCGCCATCAGCCCGCAACTGGCCACCATCGGCACCTTGCTCGCCCACGTGCGCCGTGGCGACATCGTCAGCGTCCACTCCCTGCGCCGCGGCGCGGCCGAAGCCATCGAAGCCATCGCCCACGGCGACGCCAAGTCCAGCAAAGTGATCGGCAAAGCCATCCGCGACATCGGCCTACCGCCGGGCACCACCATCGGCGCGATCATCCGCGACGAAGAAGTCCTCATCGCCCACGACGACACCGTGATCCAGACCGGCGACCATGTGATCCTGTTCCTGGTGGACAAGAAGCACATTCGCGACGTCGAAAAGCTGTTCCACGTGGGGTTGAGTTTCTTCTGATCCAGGCTGTGCGGTGGCAGTCATGGCCTCATCGCGAGCAAGCTCGCTCCCACACAGGGTCTCCATTGCTCACAAATATCGTGAGCAACCCCCAACCCCTGTGGGAGCGAGCTTGCTCGCGATAGCTATCCAACAGCCACTGATCAACCCCTGACACACCGATAAGGACGCCCCCATGCTCGACTCCCTGGAAAAAATGCTCGCCAAGGGTGTGGATAACTCCCTCCTGCGCTTCGGCCTCGGCAAAGGCTACCTCGACCTAGGCGAATTCCCCCGCGCCGCCGAACACCTCCAACGCTGCGTCGAATTCGACCCCAAGTACTCAGCCGCCTGGAAACTCCTGGGCAAGGCCCACCAAGGCCAAGGCGACACCGTTGCAGCCCGCCAAGCCTGGGAACAAGGCCTCGAAGCCGCCCGCGCCCACGGCGACAAACAGGCGGAAAAAGAAATGACCGTGTTCCTCAAAAAGCTGGATCGCCACTCCTGAATCCACACAAAACTGCTTTTGTGGCGAGGGAGCTTGCTCCCGCTTGACCGGGCTGGCGCTCCAGTGCGAAGCACTCATAAAAAACATTAGAAACAAATCCGATTCTACTGAATGCTAGCGTTATATAGCTACAGATAGCAAAATCAACTAGCTTTAGCTATCTTTACGTAGAATTTGCTATTTTGAGGCCGACATGGATCCCTACCGTAATCCGTTTGCGCCCGGCGCGGGCAGCAGGCCCCCTGAATTGGCGGGACGCGACTTGATTCTTGAGGCAGCAAGAGTTGCCTGTGGACGAGCCCTCAATGGGCGAAGTGCTCGTTCCATCATGCTCCTTGGCTTAAGGGGCACGGGTAAGACGGTCCTGTTGAATGAGATAGGAAGAATTGCGAGGGAGGAAGGCCTTCTCGTTTCCAAGGTAGAGTCGCCAGAACGCGAAAGCCTTGCACGTCTTCTTTATCCTGAAATACGAAAGGTCATGCGCGTGCTTTCCAGCGTTGAGGCCGCCAAGCAAATTGCTAATCGTGGGCTGAAAGGACTCCGCAGCTTTGCTTCAATCTTCAAAATCGATGTTGGAGGTATTGAGATTGGTATTGAGCCTGAGCCTGGACTCGCGGATAGCGGCAATCTTCAATACGATCTTCCAGACCTTTTTACTGTAATAGGTGAAGCGGCACAGGCCGCCGGCAAAGGCTGGATTCTTCTCATTGATGAAGTCCAATACCTCACCGAAGCAGATCTATCGGCACTGATTGTCTCTATCCATCGCATGTCGCAAGAAGGGCTTCCGGTTCTGCTGGTCGGTGCAGGTCTTCCGCAAGTTGCTCGGTTGGCGGGTGAGGCGAAGTCATATGCCGAGCGGCTTTTCCTTTACCCAGAGGTGGGGGCGCTTGATCAACCATCTGCGACTCAAGCCGTTCAAAAGCCGATCTTGGAGGAGGAGGCTTCTATCGACGCTGCAGCGCTGGACAGCATTGTTGATCGGACGCAGGGCTATCCGTTCTTTCTTCAAGAGTGGGCATCCACGGCATGGAACATCGCCGAGGGGCCTGAAATTACGCTTGATGATGTCGACCATTCTTATTCCGAAACATTAGCTTCCCTGGATGCAGGTTTCTTCAGGGTCCGCATTGATCGGCTTACACCGTCTGAAGTGCAGTTTGTGAAGACCATGTCCGAGCTTGGCGACGGCCCTTATGCCATCGCTGATATTGCGAAGGCGATGGGACGTCCTCAATCATCGCTGGGACCGACTCGGGCCAACATCATTTCCAAGGGAATGATCTACAGCACAGATCACGGATATCTGAATTTTACAGTTCCCCTTTTTGCAGAATTCATGCGTCGCCAGGAATGAAGGCCAGCAGTGTGTGGTGAGGGGAGGGGGAAACCGGGAAGGGAAACCGGGGACAGACCACGACTTGGGCTCACCCGTAATCGGACTGCCTCACAATCGTATCTGTCCCTCGACTCCTAGTAAAAATCGTAATAAAGCGCCCACTCCCCAGTGTCACTGTGCTTCCAGAACATCAGGCTCCCACTGTCGACCACGTTCAGATTGATCTTCGAGTCCGACGAGATCTGGAACACAAACTCGAAGCCTTCACCCGGATCAACACCCGACTGGCAGAACGAGGGGTAACCGCCGATCTTGTGTTCGTAGGTGTGGGTGATCAAGTCGTAATAGCTCTGGATCTTGCCCGCGCGTTCCAGCGTGAGGATTGCTTGCTCAAGGTCTTCCGGGACACCACCGCCATCCCACAACGGAAAGTCCTCCGGCACCGCTTGCGCTGTCAGTGGGAAAGGTTTGAGGAATGAATCTGCCACCGACAGAGACTTGCGGACCAACACATCATCCGGCCCGTACTCGCGGATAACCCAATTATCCCCCATCGGCTCAAGGTGCTCGGGGAACGGGTTTGAAATGAACACCGTCAGCACACGAACCCCTGCTAGCAGAGGGCTGTTGACGGACAGGGCGGGCAGGTAAAACTGCGCATAGGGGAGCAACTGTTGCCCCGCCTGATTAGTGGGCACCTCTTCATCCGGTCGGAACAGGAAGACATTGCCCAGCCAGCTTTCTTCATCGGTGCCGGCAGGACGAAAGCCGCCGGCAATGAGCTTCACGGCGGGGCGAGCCAGGCGTTGCTTGATTTCCTGGATTTCCATGGCGATGTAAACCTCCTTTTTACTTCAGGTATTAAGACCACAGATGGCAGTGTACGAGAGTGGATAGCGGGGCTTCTCTGCCCGCGCTAGGCCACGTTAGCGTCCTTCACAGATAAGAGAGTGGACCTCCTCCCACTTCCCGGGCCAATGACTTTCGAGGGCTCCTAGCGTGCCTGAGTGTCATCGATACCGGCTCGGCCAGTGGAAGGAAACGATAGAGCGTGAGGGCAAGGCTGCAAAGCCGGCGGATTCTGGTGCGGTTGTAGGCAAAGGCGCTAGGAGACGTGGCTCGGAGGTGCGGTGGTCAGGTTCTGGCTTGGCCCGCAGCAGGTGGAGAAGCAGGAGCAAGCACCCATGTGAATGGTATTGAAGGGGAAAATCTACGGAAAAAATTTGCCCCTTTCTTGGGGGGATTGTTCATAAAGCAGCGACGGTTTGAGTCGATTGGTGAAGAGAAGAGGGGCAGATTGAGCCAAATCAATTAATGGCACTTTGCCCATTAGGAAATACCTACTATAGTCCTCGCATACCCACACCATTCACAAGGATGTTGAAAATGAAAAAGCGTGATTTTCTGCTGCCCCTTGCCACTCTGACTGCCGCCGTAACCGCCAACCAAGCATCGGCCTCCGTTGCGATGACCTACACCGATAAGGCAGTTGAAAGCACCACGATTGAGAACCAAGGTGCGGCCCTACCAATCGTCAATGTTGGCGAGCAGATGGTCACCGGTCGCCAAGGTGACAATCTCTTCAGTTTTATCCTAAAGCGTGGTGAGGACGGCCAAATGGTCGCTGCTCACTACTCGCATAGCTCACACGCGTCCCATAGTTCTCACAGCTCGCATTACTCGAGCCGTTGATGGCCGGCCTCGCGGAGCTGATCTTCGACAGTCAGCTGTACGGAGCCGAAGCAATTCAGAAGGCTGCCTACCGTGCTATGCACGCCTTCACACTCGACCTGAAAGTCGACGGCGATAACATGCTTTGTAAGCTGGTTGGCAACATCACAACTGAGCATGCGGCCTTTGAACGTGCGGTTGAAGAGTTCCGAAAGGATGTGCTCGATTACCAATTGCGTGCGCAGCTTCAGGCGGAAACCGCCCCCATCCGGAACCTCATCATAGGGTTAGCCTTCTCCAACGCCAGGCTGAACCAAAGTGAGTAAATTTCAGGGGCTGGATGCCTATACCCGGCGCGCTAAGTACGAATTGCTGCCGTTCAAGTTCGACCGTCTTGAAGGTGATAACTACATTATTACCAACATGACCGGCGAGTACCTGGAAGTGGCGATGCCAGAGTTGCACGGCCTCCTCGCCAAAGATCTTGCAACTGAGCATCCGCTCTTCGCGTCGCTGCGGGCCAAGCATTTCATCCGGTATGCCGACGAGCAGGCGCCCCTCGATCTACTCGCACTGAAGCTGCGTACGAGACTCTCGCGTCTGACGGGGTTCACCAGTTTGCATATCTTTGTGGTGACACTGCGCTGTGACCACAGCTGCCCTTATTGTCAGGTTTCGCGGCAAATGGATGGCGAAACTTCCTTCGACATGACGCCTGATATGGCGGACAAGGCTCTGGATTTCGTCTTCCGATCCCCCAACCCTGCGATCAAGATCGAATTCCAGGGCGGCGAGCCACTTTTGAATTTCCAAATGGTGCGCTACGTAGTTGAGTCCGCCAAACGACGGAACCTAGATGAAAAGCGTGATCTTGAGTTCGTTATCGCCACTACGTTGTCGTTGCTCACTGATGAAGTTCTCGCGTTCTGCTACGAGCACGACATCATTCTTTCGACGTCACTGGACGGTCCTGCGGACCTGCACAATGCAAATCGCCCACGCGTCGGTCGCGATAGCTTCGAACGCTTCGAAGCAGGTTTGGCCAAGGCTCGCAATGTCCTAGGTGTGGACAGAGTTAGCGCTCTAATGACAACCACTGACAAGAGCCTGCCTCGTGTCCGGGAAATCATCGACGAGTACGTTCGACTGGGCTTTAACGGTATTTTCCTGCGGGCTCTTTCTCCGTATGGCTTCGCCATAAAAACACGCAAATTCATGACCTACGATACGGAGCGTTGGCTGGAGTTCTACAAGGAAGGGCTCGCCTACATTCTTGAACTGAACAAGGCCGGCATCCCTTTCGTCGAGCACTACGCATCCTTGATTCTCAAGAAAATGCTGACCAGCAACGACCCGGGCTACGTTGACTTAATGAATCCCGCAGGCGCTGGCATCGCAGCGATCGTCTTCAACTATGACGGATCAGTCTATGCCTCTGACGAAAGTCGGATGCTCGCAGAGATGGGAGATCAGTCGTTCCGGTTGGGCAGTATCCTGACTGACAGCTACGAAGACATCATCCTCTCTGATGAACTGCTCGATGCCTTGGAACAGTCGTTCACTCTGAGCGCGCCAATGTGTTCCGACTGCGCTTTTGAACCCTATTGCGGCGCCGAACCGGTGTTCCATCACGCCATATTTAAAGATGTGTTGGGCAGGAAGGCTGAGTCTTCGTTCTGCAAGCGAAACATGTCGATTTTCAAACACCTTATCGGTCTGATGCAGTCAGACACATCTACTCGCCGCCTCTTCATGCAGTGGGCTAACGCATGCTGAAACTCGCTGGGAAAGTCGGACGAATCCAACTGATCGAAGTCCAGGATCGGCCTTTGTTACTGCAAGTCAGTACCAACCCGGCGATCCCAATGGTGCTTCGGGCGACGCGAGCGTTCTTGGTTTCTGAACAGGAATTGCCCGAAGGCTATCAGCACTATCTGATCCCCGAGTCCCTTGAACGGCGCGTGCCAGAGCTGGAAGGGAAGAGCTCATTTACCTTGCTTCCCAGCGACTATCACTATCTGGGGCATGGGGACATCATTCGCCTGGACGGCCAAGCGATTCGGGTGCTCTTCAGGGCCAATTCCGGTCACAACTCACTACTGGTGACTGAGCAGTGTAATCACTACTGCTTGATGTGTTCTCAGCCGCCCAAGAACATTGACGACAGCTGGATTCTCGATGAACTCGAAGCACTGATTCCCCTGATCCCCAGGGAAACGCCCGAGGTAGGGTTCTCAGGTGGAGAGCCAACGCTGGCGGGTGCTCGATTCATCAATCTCATCCGGATGATGAAATCCTACCTGCCGAGAACTGTCGTCCATGTGCTCTCAAACGGACGCACGTTTGCCGATGAGCGTTTTGCTCGTCAGTACGCAGAGATCAATCACCCCGACATCATGGTTGGGATCCCGCTTTACTCGGATGATCCAGACTTGCACGACTACATCGTTCAGGCGCCAGGAGCATTTCAGGAAACAGTGCAGGGGATCCCCAACCTCAAGCGTTTTAGCCAGAAGGTCGAAATTCGGATCGTGCTGCACAAACAGTCGATCAGTCGCCTGCCGCAACTGTGCGAATACATCGCACGAAATCTATTATTTGTCGATCACGTGACGCTGATGGGATTGGAAATGATCGGCTTCACGCGGGCCAATTTGGATGCCCTTTGGATTGACCCCGCAGACTACCGAGACGTTCTGAGCGAGGCTGTTGGCATTTTGGCTGCCTATCGAATGAACGTGTCCGTCTATAATCACCAGTTGTGCCTAGTGAACGACGACGTGCTCCCCTACTACCGCAAGTCCATCAGCGATTGGAAGAACGAGTACGTGCCAGAGTGCGAAAGCTGCGCACGCAAATCCCAATGCGGTGGCTTCTTTGCTTCTGGTGTGCGTAATGGATACAGCAGAGCCATTACCCCTTTTCTACTGTGACGTCCGTTCAATGAGGGGCTTAGTGCTCGTGCCCGCTTCGAGACCTCTAGCCGCCTATGGCTATGCCAGAGAAAAGGGGCCGACTTACTGTCCGAAAATAATCCTGTCCCTCTTTTTTCCTCTTTTTTTTATGTGATGCGTAAGTGGCTGGGGGTGGCGTTGGTGGCGGCGGGTGCGGTTGGCTGCGTTGTGGCAGGTCAGATCCGCTTGTTGGGGGTTGATTTGGGGTTGCTACCGGGCTTTGCTGTAGCTATGGGGATGGGACTGTTCATGAAGCGGCGGCGGTTTGGGTCGGTTGGCTGAGTGGAAAAGGGAAAGGAGGGAGAGATTCTTCTGTAAATAAATGTGTTCTCCTCCCATTTTCTCTGGTGCTTTTCTTTCTATTCGATCAGTTTCTCAAGCAGCATCTGCTGCGCAACTGGTCGGCGTTGGTGGCACAGGTGCGGTCGACTGCATTGTGTCAAGCCAGATCCACTTGTTTGGTCTGATCCGCGGTTGTTGTTGATCTTGCCGTGGCGTTAGAGAGGTCATGAAGCGACGGCGGTGTAAGCAGATTGGCGGGATAAGAAAAAAGGGAAGGGCCTTCTGAAAAAAAATCTCTCCTCTTTTCTGTTTAAAGGATATGACGTGAAGAAAATTATTTACTTGGTGCCTGATACAAACTTTTTTATTCAGTGTAAAGAGCCGCGTGAGTTGGATTGGTCGACATATGTAGACTTCGAAGAAGTTGAACTTCTAATCACTCGTCCGGTTCAGGCGGAGCTCGACAATCAAAAGGGCAAGGGCTCAGGTCGCGTAGCTAAAAGAGCCCGCAAAGCATCAGCCTTAATCCGGGATTTACTCGTCTCAGAATCCGATTACATCGAAATGAGAAGCAAAGCGCCAAGGGTATTGATTAGAATAAGACAAGACCTAAAACCTGATATTTTATTGAGTAATGATTTATGTTATGACGAGCGCGATGATCAGCTTGTTGGGGTGACATCAGCTTTAATGAAATCTAAACCTTTAGAATGTGTCGCGCTTCTAACTCATGACACAGGGCCGATGGCCAGCTCTAAATTGGTAGGGGTGCCCTTTAAGGTAATACCAGACGATTGGCTACTCCCCCCCGAAACTGACGAAACTGATAAGCGCACTAATAGCTTAATGGCAGAGCTGACGAAATATAAAAACGCTGAGCCTAAGTTTAAGATTTCGTTTATTCATGATCGGGTAGAAACTACGACCATCGATTGCGATGTTAAATGTTATAAAAAGCTGACTGATGCCGATATTGACGAATTACTTGAAAGTCTGAAGCTGATTTGTCCCGAGGAAGTTGACTTCGGAGACAGCAAAAGAACACAGCCTCCGCCACAAGAGAGTTATTCGCCCATATTTTCAGGATTTAATTCTAAAGATGTTTTTACGCCTGCAAGTGAAGAAGATGTGGCCGCTTATCAAGATACTATATATCCGGGTTGGCTTGAAAAATGCTCGATTTTTTTTGCGAGTCTGCATTCGCAGCTTAATTTCAGAACTAATTGGCCGGAGATCTGTGTATCTGTACTTAATATTGGTTCTAGACCAGCAATCGATGCTTTGACGACCTTTTCAACAAAGGGGCCTCTATTGATCTATCCGACGGATAGCTATGAAAGCCTAATGAAAGATTTAAAGGAAGACATACAGCTTCCGTCCGTACCCAAAGCACCCCAGGGTTATTGGAAAAAAGTTAATATATTCACAGCCATGGGGAATCTCCATGACCTGATACCTAAAAATACATTTGACAAGGAATATAGAGGGCCAAACCTCTCCAGACTGAATGCTTCGAAAGACCAGAATCGATTTTATTGGAAACCCGAGCGCCCCAATCTGCCGCAGTCAGTTATCGTATTGGAGTGCCAGCAGTGGCGACACCAAGTCGAAAAAGAAGACTTTAGTTTCTTTATTCGTACAGATAATGAAACCGGTGAATATCAGGGCGTATTAGAATTGCGGATAGATTCAGCTAATATGACGGAGTCAGTTGAGAAAAGAGTTAATGTTTCCATTCGCGTTACAACTGCTGAAACGATGGAAGTTGCCAGAAAGCTAGTTAAGAAGTTAGGCGGTTGACAAGTGGATGGAAGGCGTGCGCATGCTGGCTTACGCGTTGCCGCGTAGTAAGGGACAGATTTATTTTCAGCAAATAAATCTATCCCTTTTCTGCCATCCTCCCTTTTTCCGTGTAAATTTTTTGAAGACAATTGGCTCGTCGTCTAAGTTGTTCTGTACACCCGATTCCTGACGCAGCGGACGAAGAATGATTTCTCTTTGGCCCATACGTACGATACATCTTGGAAATGGAGAGCTAAACAGAGGCAGATTCCCAGAGCCTAGATCGACACTGAGCTTCGCCAGCTGTGAACAAAAGGTTGCGATCTATTTCCAATCAATTAAGCCAGTTACTTTTTTTGTTATCTTTTTTGAAATGTTAGATCCTATCTTGAGGTGTCACTGCAAAGCTTTCCAAAGGAACACCCTTGACACAAGCACGATGAAATAACGAGCCGAACTCAGAGAGTTTTATGGCCCAACACTCATTGCCATGATTTAATCCGCGCCCGGACAAGTATTTTAAGTCGTTATCATATTCAATCAGCCCAAGAGAGTGAAGATGCCCTACATACACTTGCAGATGCAGTGGCCATAAGAGCTCATCCGGGTTCACAACAAGGTTCCAATCAATTTCGACCGGCTCAAGGACGCTTTCATTAAGATGTTCGATGATGCTTTTGGAGGATTGAGTCCAATTTGAGGCCACACGCCCAAAATAATTCTTGGGGGCAGATCCCGCTAATGAATTAATCAGCCTAATCTCGTCAGGCGATAGCTGCGAAATGATAGTTAAGAACGCAGGATGGGCATCACCCATGCGGGACTTGTCGAAGCCGGCGGAAAGAAGCTCCACGTAAATATCAGTCAGTAGATCCCCATCCTCTTGGTAGCGGAGCTTTTCCAAAATAGGCAGGGCTAGGGACGGCGCAGGGCACACCCTGTTTTTAGGGGATGCTTTATCCGCGGCTTGCTTAAAATACATAGCCACGTTCTCTTGAAGCATCGCCGTGAATTGCAACGGGGCCAGGGCTAATCTCAATGTCTTTGCTGCGTCCACGCCGATTTTGGAAATTTCGCGAAAAATTTCTTTTACTCCATCCGAATAAACCTCCTTCGCCAGCTCACCGATTTCAGCTGGAAGTTGCACATTCACATCCATCATATTTCCTCCAGAGCAATACACAACGTCAACCCCCCGGTAGCCGAAGGTTCAGATAGCTAGCCCCTTCAAAAATAGCAGCAAAAATCGAAGACCTCACCTCATTGCATCTACAAATTCAGGTTTACTCGTATAGTCTTCGCGGGGGTCATAGTCGAATTAGCTGTTTGCCATAGGCCGCAAGAATAGAATCGTGTTCTGATCCTATTGTGAACTCCTTTCCGCGAAGGGCGGCTTCTGACCGTTACGGCCTATCGCTAGAAAGGAGGGTGGTGGGAAATACGGGAAGAAAAAAATTTGAGAATATTTACAGATTATTCGTTCGCTACTCTCGGATAGAAGAACCAAAACCCGACGCAAAACGTCGGGTTTTTCGTTGGCGGAAAAATCCTACCGCCCCGGCTCCACGTTATCCAACACCCGATTCGCCAACAACGAACTCAGCTCAATCAACTGCTGAATCCCCAGCGCCACATGACGCCTCGCCCCATCCAGATCAAACGCCAGATCATTCACCATGGCATCAGCCGAAGCCAACGTCTCAGTGAGGTTGGCGAGCAAACATTCGTTATCGAGGCCTTTCACGACGGCGTACAGCTGCCCCGGTTTGGGGGCGTCTTTGGATTTATCCGGTTTCGGTAGCAGGTAGTGATCGAGCACCCGTTGGGTGATTTCGTCTTGCTGCTTGGCTTTGGATTTTGCGGATTTGGAAGTGGAATCTGCCTCTGGCGGATTCGGAGTCGCTTTGAACATTGTCACGTTTCCTCGTTAGTAGGCCGCTACCGTCTCGCTACTAAACGAAAGGGAGGCAGCTGTGCGCAAGTTAGTAGACCGGTGAGGAAACGGAAACCCGGCGCGCCCGAAGGCGCCATGCGCACAGCCACCATCGAGTGCAGGCAATGCCCGACTGATGAGACTCATGCGACCGTATCCTTAACCGGGCTACTAAACCCGACCACTGATGGGCAGTGGCAGGGAGACAATAAAACCCAGGGACAAGGCGCACAAGCGGGCGGATTCTGGCGTAGTTGTAGGCAAAGGCGCAAGGTTACGTAGCTTGATGGACGGTGTAGGGGAGGGCTGTAGGAGAGAGGATTTTTGGCGATTTGGGTGGGGTGTTCTGTGCTGGGACCGAGTCGTTTTCTTCGCGAGCAGGCTCGCTCACACAGGGTTTTGTGTTGCACACAGTATTTGTGAACACCACCGAACAAGTGTGGGAGTGGGCTTGCTTGCGAAGGCGTTGTCACATTCAACATTGATGCAAGCTGACCCACCGTATTCGCGAGCAAGCTCGCTCCCACAGGGGGGGCGGGGTGGTTGCAGATATTGGGTTCACCACCGCCCGGTGTGGGAGCGAGCTTGCTCGCGATAGCTATCTGGCGGTCTGAACAAACTGGATCGCCACCCCGAGCCACCCCTCAACTCCCTTCACTGTTACAGCTGGCCCCGTGCTTGAGATACGTCAGCGCTTTCTCCTCACCCATCGAATCTAGGTAGGTGATCCGCGCATTCACCAACCCGCAGGTCTGGCCACTGTCTTCCGTCAGCGAGATCACTTTGTCGATGTCCAGGTGGGTGCCGTAGGAATAACTTTCGCTGGCTATTTTGTCTTGGGCCAAGGCGGGTAATGCGGCGGCGCTCAGGGCAGTGATCAGGCAAGCCGTTGCGATGGTTTTCAGGTTCATGGTCGTTTCCCTTCAATGAGTTGGATGGCACTCATTAAAGGCCCATGACGTATCTCGGCTGTGTCGAAAAAGCGCCGTGGTTGGATGCGTACGTATCTGAGGTGAATTGCGATACAGATCGATACAATCGCCCCTGTTTTTTGCTTATTTTGGGCTGGATAAGCTGAACGCGCGGTGCGTCGCCAACCGGCAACAGGGCATCGTCACACTGCGCAATCGATGCGCGCATTTCGGAGAGCAGGGCATGGAACATGTCGATCACGTATTGATCGTGGATGATGATCGGGAAATCAGGGAGCTGGTCGGCAACTACCTGATCAAGAATGGCCTGCGCACCACCGTGGTCGCCGATGGTCGTCAGATGCGGGCCTTTCTCGAAGCCAATCAGGTGGACCTGATCGTGCTCGACATCATGATGCCGGGGGATGACGGGCTGCTGTTGTGCCGAGAGCTGCGCGCCGGCAAGCATAAGGCGACGCCTGTGCTGATGCTGACGGCTCGCAGCGACGAGACCGACCGCATCATTGGCCTGGAAATGGGCGCTGACGATTACCTGGCGAAACCCTTCGCGGCCCGGGAGCTGCTGGCGCGCATCAACGCGGTGCTGCGGCGCACGCGCATGCTGCCGCCCAATTTTGTCGTCAGCGAAAGCGGTCGCATGCTCAAGTTCGGCCGGTGGCGCCTCGACACCACCGCCCGCCATCTGCTCGATGAAGACGACACGCTGGTCTCGCTGAGTGGCGCCGAATACAGGCTGCTGCGGGTCTTTCTCGATCATCCCCAGCGGGTGCTGAGTCGCGACCAGTTGCTCAACCTGACGCAGGGCCGTGACGCCGACATCTTCGACCGTTCCATCGATCTGCTGGTCAGCCGCGTGCGCCAGCGCTTGCTGGATGACGCCCGCGAACCGCTCTACTTGAAGACGGTGCGCAATGAGGGCTACGTCTTTACCTTTGCGGTGGAAATGCTTGAGGAGCAGGCATGAAACTCGCGTTGCAATGGCCTCGCACGCTGGCCTCGCGGCTGTGGTTGGTGTTCCTGGTCGGTCTGATTCTCGCCCAGGCCTTGACCTTCGCAGCCCAGTACTACGAGCGCTACGAAAGCACCAAGACGGCGATGTTGGGCAACTTCGAGCACGACACGGCGACCTCCATCGCCATCCTCGACCGCCTGCCCGCCGACGAGCGCCTGGCATGGACCAAACGCTTGCAGCGTCGCAACTATGATTATTTGCTGCGCGAGCACGATCCCGGCATTCCGCTCACCTCCAACGATCTCGCGGCGACGGCGGCGCAATCCCTGCAAGTCGCGCTGGGCAGCAATTATGACCTGACCTTTGTCGAGATCCCGGGGCCACGCCAGCATTTCCAAGCCCAGGTGCGACTGGCGGATGGCAGCCCGGTGACCATCGATGTGCGTCCCTCGGTCAGGCCGTTGTCGCCCTGGTTGCCCTTTGTCCTGGTCGGTCAGTTGCTGTTGATGATCGGCTGCACCTGGCTGGCCGTGCGGATCGCCATACGCCCCCTCAGTCGCCTGGCCGAGGCGGTGGAGAACCTGGACCCGAACGCCCATCCGGTGCCGTTGGATGAAACCGGTCCACGGGAAGTGGCCTACGCCGCCCGCGCCTTTAACAGCATGCAGGCGCGTATCGCCGCTTACCTGAAAGAGCGCATGCAGTTGCTCGCGGCGATTTCCCATGACTTGCAGACGCCCATCACGCGCATGAAGCTGCGCGCCGAGTTCATGGACGACTCGGTAGAGAAAGACAAACTGGGCAACGACCTGAACGAAATCGAGCACCTGGTGCGCGAGGGTGTCGCGTATGCGCGCAGTGTCCATGGTGCGACCGAGACCAGTTGCCGCATCAGCCTGGATTCTTTTCTCGACAGCCTGGTGTGCGACTACCAGGACACCGGCCGCGAGGTCAGCCTGCGCGGCCAGAACGGCGCGATCATCGAGACTAGGCCCCATGCCCTGCGGCGTATTCTGGTGAATCTGGTGGATAACGCGCTGAAGTACGCCGGCACCGCCGAGGTGGAAATCGGCGGCAATGCGAGCACTGGCGTTTCCATCAGCGTGCTTGACCGAGGGCCGGGCATTCCCGAGGAGATCCTGGCCGAGGTGGTCAAGCCGTTCTATCGGGTGGAAAGCTCCCGCAACCGCAGCTCTGGCGGCACCGGCCTGGGCCTTGCCATCGCCCAGCAGTTGACCGTCGCGATTGGTGGCTCACTGAGCCTGCGCAACCGCGACGGCGGCGGGCTTTGCGTGACCCTCGATTTCGGCGCCGATCAGTAGGCCGCTACTGCTGGATCAGTGGCATCCATTTGTAAGCCACTGTATCCAGCGCATCTACAGACTCAAAAGAACGTATAACGGCCGGGTGTCGAACATTTCCGGTACACATGCCGCTGCAAGAATGCTCCCCATCAACTCGCCATCGGATCCCCCGAATGGCGAGCCCTGACCCAAGGAGATCTTGCATGAATACCCAGTCCTCCCTCGCTCAAGCAGCCAGCTACATCACCACCCCGGATGGCGTACAGCTCTATTACAAGGACTGGGGTCCGAAAGATGGGCCAGTCGTCACCTTCAGCCATGGCTGGCCGCTGAATTCCGATAGCTGGGAATCACAGATGTTGTTCCTGGCTGAGCAAGGCTATCGGGTGATCGCCCACGACCGCCGCGGCCATGGCCGTTCCAGCCAGCCGTGGGAAGGCAACGACATGGATCACTACGCCGATGACCTGGCCACTGTGATCAACACCCTGGATCTCAACGACGTCACCCTGGTGGGTTTCTCCACCGGTGGCGGCGAAATCACCCGCTACATCGGCCGCCACGGCACCGACCGGGTGAAGAAGGCCGCCCTGATCAGCGCCGTTCCGCCGATGATGCTCCAGACCGAAGACTACCCAGGCGGCCTGCCGATCGAGGTGTTCGACGGCCTGCGCAAGGCCTCGCTGGATAACCGCTCGCAGCTGTATCGCGACATCGCGTCGGGCCCGTTCTTCGGCTTCAACCGCGACGGGGCGAACGTTTCCCAGGGGCTGATCGATTCGTTCTGGGTGCAAGGCATGCAAGCGGGCCACAAAAACACCTATGACTGCATCGCGGCGTTCTCGGCGACGGACTTCCGTGCCGACCTGGCCCGGTTCGACGTGCCGACGCTGATCGTGCATGGCGACGACGACCAGATCGTCCCCATCGACGCCTCCGCCCACGCCGCTGCCGAGCTTGTGCAGGACGCCGAGTTGATCGTCTATCCGGGCGCCCCGCACGGCCTGACCGACACCCACAAGGACCGCCTCAATCAGGATCTGTTGGATTTCCTGGCTAAGTAAGCCCATCGCATCCTCCGATAAATGAAAAGGAATGATCATGCTCAATCTCAAATCGCTCTTGGCCGTCACCATCACCGCTGCGTTGGCACTGACAACCCTTGATAGCGCAACCGCCGCACAATCCGACGCCACCAAGCCGACCATCGTGCTGGTCCATGGCGCCTTCGCCGAATCGTCCAGTTGGAATGGCGTTGCCGCCCAGTTGCTGACCCAGGGTTATCCGGTCGTTGCCGCGGCCAACCCGCTGCGCGGTGTGAAGCAGGACGCCGATTACGTCGCCGACATCGTCGAGCACACCGCCGGCCCGGTGATCCTGGTGGGTCATTCCTACGGCGGCGCCGTGATCACTAACGCCGTGCACGACAATCCCAAGGTCAAGGGGCTCGTCTACGTCGCAGCCTTCGCGCCGGACAAAGGCGAAACCGCCATCGAACTGTCCGGTCGCTACCCTGGCGGCACCCTCGGGCCGACCTTGGCCGCTCCGGTGCAACTGGATGACGGCAATAAGGACCTCTACATCCAGCAGGACAAATTCGGCCAACAGTTCGCCGCCGACGTCCCAGCGGCGGACTCCGCCCTGATGGCCGCCACACAACGCCCCATCAGCGAGGCTGCATTGAAGGAAGCGTCGGGCGACCCGGCCTGGAAAAAACTGCCGTCCTGGTTCATCTACGGCTCCGCGGACAAGAACATCCCCGAGGCGGCCCTGAAGTTCATGGCCGAACGTGCGGGCTCGAAAAAGACCGTCACCGTCCAAGGGGCTTCCCATGTGGTGATGACGTCTAATCCGCAGAAAGTTGCAGAGCTGATCGTTGAAGCGGCGCAGGCCAGTTCCAAAGAGTGATCAGCTAGAGCGGGGCGAGTGCCCCCATCTGTTTATCTTCGAGCAGAACCAAAAAACCCGGCGCAGTAGGCTGGGTTTTTCGTTGCGGCAACTGAAAATAAATCTGTCCCCGTTTCTGCTGCGCCCGTAGGAGCTGTCGAGTGCAACGAGGCTGCGATCTTTCCCCTGACACTTGAATCTCAAGCGAAAGATCGCAGGCTTCGCCAGCTCCTACAGAGCCGAGCGGGAGCAAGCTCCCTCGCCACGGGCGGTGTCTGGGCTGGCGTCATCGCGAGCAAGCTCGCTCCCACAGGGAATCGGGGCTGTTGCAGATACTGTGTTCACCGCCGCCCAGTGTGGGAGCGAGCTTGCTCGCGAAGAGGGGGGCACATTCAATACTGAAGCAAGCTGACCCGCCGCTTTCGCGAGCAAGCCCCCCACAGTGGGTGACGATTGAGGCACTCGACGCCGACCGAACCGCTTTAAAATCTTTTATGGCGGCGAGCCATTAGTATGGATAATCCATCTGCGAATCATTAGCATTCACGAAATTAGCTTTCCGTTTCCCCGCAGGTACTTCCCCCATGCTATTTCCATCTCGCCTTACCTTGCTTGCCGCGTGCTGCTCAGTCAGTTTTCTTGCCCAAGCGGCTGAACCTATCGAATTGGGCATGACCGACGTTACTGCCAATGCGATCAAACCCGATTCCAACACGCTGCCGGCGCCCTATGCGGGTGGTCAGGTGGCGAGGGGAGGCCAGATGGGCGTACTGGGCAATCAGGACAACATGGATGTCCCGTTCGTGATGACGAGCTACACCTCGCAGTTGATTGAAGATCAACAAGCCGAAGACGTCGGTGATGTGCTGCTCAATGATCCGTCGGTGCGCCAATCCTATGGGTTTGGCAACCAATCCCAGGTGTTCGTGATTCGAGGCCTGCCGCTTGCCAGCGACGACATTTCCTACAACGGGCTGTATGGCGTTTTACCCCGTCAAATCCTGTCGACGGATGCGATCGAGCGTGTCGAAGTGTTCAAGGGCCCCAACGCGTTTATCAACGGTGTCAGCCCGACGGGCTCGGGGCTTGGGGGCGGCGTCAACCTGCAGCCCAAACGCGCGGAGGATGTCCCGACGCGTCGCTATACCCAGGACATCAGCACCGATGGCCGCATTGGCGAGCATTTGGATATCGGGCAGCGATTCGGCGAGGACAATCGGTTTGGCGCCCGGTTGAACCTGAGCCAGCGGGAAGGTGAAACAGCGATCGACAACCAGGATCAGCGCACCAAGTTGTTCGTTGCGGGCTTGGATTATCGAGGGGATGATTTCCGCGTTTCCACCGATTTCGGGTACCAGAAACAGCGTATCAATGGACTGCGTAACTCAATAAACATCGGCAGCGCCACCCGCATCCCCACGGCTCCGCACGCGAGTCACAATTATGGACAGGACTGGACCTACTCCGAAACCGAAGACACCTTCGGCATGGTTCGTGGCGATTGGGACCTGAACGAAAACTGGACCGCCTACCTGGCTGGCGGTGTAAAGCACACCCGCGAAACCGGGGTGTACGCCACGCCCACACTGGTCGGCAATAACGGCGTAGCGACGATCGGTGGCTCGGAAATCCCTCACAACGAAGACAACACATCGTTCAGTGGCGGGTTGAACGGGCGCTTTGACACGGGCCCTGTTTCCCACCAGGTTGCGATCGGCGGCTCGACGATCTGGACCGAGCAGGAAAACGCCTACACCTTCTATCGTCCCGTTACCGGCAACACCAATATCTACGACACCCCGAAGCTTCCCAAACCGACGGCGGTGTCCAGCACCGGCGGTGAAATGGGCGATCCTGGGGTGACGGGCAAAACCCGCAACCGGAGCCTGGCGATTTCCGACACGTTGGGTTTGTTCGATGACAAGTTGCTGGTCACTTACGGTGTCCGTCGTCAGCAGTTGCGTGTCGAAAACTACAAGTACGATGGCACCACTTCAAACGGTGTCCCCAATCCCGCGAACGATGGCAGCCGTAGCACGCCCTACGAGGAAGCCATCACCACGCCTGTCTACGGCATCGTGTACAAGCCGGTGGAGAGCGTGTCGCTCTACGCCAACCGAATCGAAGGCCTTGCAAAAGGGCCGGTGGCGCCTGCTACAGGCGTCACGAACCTGGGCGAAGCCTTTCCACCTGGCCG
The DNA here is from genome assembly GCF_023516725.1 of Pseudomonas sp. T1.Ur. Taxonomy (NCBI): domain Bacteria; kingdom Pseudomonadati; phylum Pseudomonadota; class Gammaproteobacteria; order Pseudomonadales; family Pseudomonadaceae; genus Pseudomonas; species Pseudomonas sp. T1.Ur. Next base: position 5,540,073 of record NZ_JAMGSN010000001.1, on the reverse strand, counting down.
CACAAAACAGTTGGAAGCGGGCATCAAGCTGGACATGCAGACCTTCGGTGCCAACGTGGGTGTTTTCCGCATCGAAAAACCGTCCGATGGTTACGTCGACAACGCGCAGAAGCTCTATGTCCGTGATGGTGAGCAGGTCAACAAAGGGCTGGAGGTCAGCGTTTTCGGCGAGCCCATCGAAGGCCTCCGGTTAATGGCCGGCGGTACCCGCATGACATCCGAACTCAAGAAAACCGCTGGCGGCCTCAACGATGGCAACCACGCCATTGGCGTGCCAACGTTCCAGCTCAATGCTAGCGTGGATTGGGATGTGCCGGGTATCGAAGGTGCCGCGCTCAGCGCAAGGATGTTGCGCACGGGCGGGCAGTACGCGGATCAGGCGAACAACCTGAGCTTGCCGACCTGGAACCGTTTCGACGCAGGCGCACGCTACAAAATGAAATTCGTGGAGAAAGACCTGACGTTGCGCGTCAACGTGGAAAACATTACCGATAAGAACTACTGGGCCTCGGCTAACGGCGGCTACCTTTCGCAGGGTGATCCGCGATTGGTGAAGTTTTCGGGGACTGTTGATTTCTAAATACTTGAGGAAGTTTCGAAATATCGAGCCTGAAGAGGGACACCCACCCCGTGGCGAGGGAGCTTGCTCCCGCTGGCCTGTGCAGCAGGCCCCTGCATTTCTCCAGGCAAACCGCATCGCCCGGTTTTGCGACGGCTGCGCCCGAGACGTCGGACCGGCCGAGCGGGAGCAAGCTCCCTCGCCACGGGGCTGGCCGTTCAGATGGAGGCGTTGTTCAGTTGCTGAAGCGCAAGTTGCCTGGCCGCGCTGGCTTCGAGGTTTGCGCGCTCTTCATCGAGGTATCGATAGATGCTTTTCAGGTTGCCGATCTTCTCTTTGATTTCCGCCATTTTCTTTTCAATCAACTTGGCGCCCTCAGCACAGTCGATCAGTTCGTTGCGCTGCGCATCCAGGATCTGACCTATTTCCCCCAGGGAAAACCCCATGCTTTGCGCGCGCTGGATAAAGTCCAGGTCCTGCAGCGTTTGCGCGGTGTAGACGCGATAGTTATTCGTTCGCCGCAGCGGTGAGATCAGGCCGATCTGCTCGTAATAACGCAGCGTATGACGGCTGGCGCCGCTGCGGGCCTCGAGTTCGCCGATTCTCATGAAAAACACCGCTTGACTGTAGAGTTGGGTCGATAGATTACGCTCGATTTTTCACCTTAACCAGGAGCAGGGAAATGAGCGTGGAGTGCTTTGTCACGGGGGGTACCGGCTTCATCGGCCAACATCTGGTGGCGTACCTGAGTGCAAAGGGACACACCGTTCGGGTGTTGATGCGTCGCCCGGAGCGACTGGCTGCACTGCGCGAGCAAGTCGACAATTTGGGAGGAAGCGGGACTCGGGTATTTGCCGTGGCGGGCGATCTGGAACGGGACAACCTCGGGCTGAGTCTTGCTGACCGAGAAGTGCTGGGGCACGCCCGCGTCATATTCCACCTGGGCGCCCACTTCGCTTGGGGGCTTTCGGTGGAGCAATCCCGTGCGGTGAACGTGGAAGGGGCCAAGCGCGTGGCGTTGTTGGCGGCCGGGCAAAAAAGCCGGTTGGTGATGATCGGCGGCTACATGCTGAAAAATCATGAGCATCTGCGACGCATCGGGATTGATCCTCGTTCTCCGGAGCTGACGAATTGGCCTGACGTCTACCGGCATGTCGGTGGATACGAGGGGAGCAAGCTGGAGGCGCATTTTGCGACCCTGGAGGTCATGTCCACCTTGGGCGGGGAGATCACCGTCGTCCACCCCGCGACGGTGTGCGGCCACAGCCGCACGGGGCATATCGTTGAGGGTCAGCCGCTGGTGGCGCTGATACGCAACCTGGCACAGGGAAAGTTGACCGCAGTGCCCGGGACCGCCGAGCACTGGCTACCCCTGGTTACCGTGGATTACCTGGTTGAACTGGTAGCGGCTTGTGCGTTTGATCCGGCCGTGGTGGGTCAGGAACTGCTGGCGCTTGATGACCAGGGGCCCAACTTGCGAGAACTCCTCGCAGAGGTCGCAAAACCCCTTGGCATAAAGTCGCCCAAGCATCACATTTCGCTGCGATTGCTGAAGTGGCTACTGAAGATTCCTCCCGTCGCGCGCTTTTTGAACAGCAAGCCCGAAGCCTTGGACTTTATCCAGACCACTCGTTTTGATACAGCGGCGCTCGAGCAGTTTGCCAACAGGCATGGAATCGCCAAGCCGGATATACGCCAGGCATTGCAGCACACCGCAACGTTCGTCAACTCGTATTGCCTGGCGCAGGATAGGGCCCGCTGAGGATTCATCAAGTTGGAATTGCAAAACCCTCGTGCTTGAAATCGGCCTGTGCGCCGTCGAGGCGGGGTGGCATGTTAACGACCGAAAAATCACCGACAGGGATCGTCCTCAATGCAATCCACTTTCAGCAAAGGCGTCATGTTTGCACTCTCCGCTGCGGCACTGAACGCAACGATCGGTGTGCTCAGCAAAGTCCTCATGAGTACGCATGGGGGTGTCGGGGGGGCTGCATTTCACCCGACAATTGTTGTTCTTCGGCAGCCTTTACCTGCTGATGCCGGCGGCGGCCGATGGTTTCGCGATCGGCGAGCTGACGCCGCTGGCGATCATCGCACTGCTGGCGCTGGCCGCGCTGCCAACCATCCTGGGCTTCTTCTGCACCACCAAGGCTATCGAGTACCTCAAGCCATCCCAAGTGCAGGCGCTGGAGCTGACCGAACCCCTGTTCGCCGCGCTGTTGGCGTTTGTGGCGCTCAATGAAGTGCCGCGCGATAGCCTGTATGCGGGGGCGGCATTGATCATCGTTGGCCTGTGTTTCTCCAATGAGCTCATCCGCTTGGGTCGCAAAATATCTGTTCCTTCGACTGAGTGAGCTGTTTCGATCCTGACGACTTCCACATAGCCAAGGGTGTAGTGTTATTTTGATATCAATTGTGCCACCCTCCGCGTTAGCGCTCAGGCTCGAAAACCGCTGATCAATATCACTCGAAAGGAATCCGGCATGACCACGGAAAAAGAAGAAGGCAGCTCCTCATTGATGAAGATGGTAGAAGCCATCGCCATTAGCCCGCAGGACGCCCGTGAGCTGGTCGCCCAGTATGAGAGTCAGGCACGCAGCTCGGTGCCGTCCGCCACGGATGAAAAAATTCAAGACGCCGTTGTCGACAAGATCATCAGCCGCTATTCAAAACTGGCCGCGACGTCTGGCGCAGCCACTGCTCTTCCGGGTGTCGTTCCGGGTATCGGCACTGTGGTGAGCGCTATTGGAGGAGGAGTGGCGGATATTTCGGTATGCATGAAGCTGCAGATCGATATGACCATGTGCCTGGCGGTCGCCATCAACGGCAAGATGTCCAATGAAGATGCCAAGCACATGTCGTACATCATTGCGCTATACGGCTCCCTGGAGCAGATGGGCTCTGCCACTGCAACCAAAATCGCCAGCAAGGCCGGTGTGCGTATGGTGCGTCAATATTTGAAGGGACCGACGCTTCAGATCATCAAGGAATTGTTTGCCAAGATCGGCATCTCGTTCACTCAGAAAGCCGCAGCAAAAGTGATTCCGTTCGGCATTGGAGTCATCGTTGGCGGAACGGCGAACTACGCGCTTACCACCTACGTGGGCAAAGCCGCTCGCGACACTTTCCGCCTGAATTTGAAAGAAGAGGCGACCGCGGAGTAACTACCATTGCGAAACTGGGACAGACCACGATATTGCGTTCACCTGTAATCTGACCGTCTCATAATCGTGGGCTGTCGCCATTTTCTCGCTGAAAAAAACGGGTTCGGTAGGAGCTGCCGAGTGGAGCGAGGCTGCGATCTTTTGATTTTGGTCGTTCGCTCATGACTTAATTGTCTGGGACAAGATCGCAGCCTCGTTGCACTCGGCAGCTCCTACACAGCTTCCTACACAGCTCCTACAGGTGCGAAACGGGGACAGACCACGATTTTTGGTCTGTCCTCGTTTTCACGCTGAAAAAAACGGGTTCGGTAGGAGCTGCCGAGTGGAGCGAGGCTGCGATCTTTTGATTTTGGTCGTTCGCTCATGACTTAATTGTCTGGGACAAGATCGCAGCCTCGTTGCACTCGGCAGCTCCTACACAGCTTCCTACACAGCTCCTACAGGTGCGAAACGGGGACAGACCACGATTTTTGGTCTGTCCTCGTTTTCACGCTGAAAAAAACGGGTTCGGTAGGAGCTGCCGAGTGGAGCGAGGCTGCGATCTTTTGATTTTGATCTTTTCACTCATGACTCAATTGTCTGGGACAAGATCGCAGCCTCGTTGCACTCGGCAGCTCCTACATAGCTCCTACACAGCTCCTACACAGCTTCCTACACGGCTCCTACAGGTGGAGCGAGTCTCCTTGCTACGCCGTTATTTCCGCTTAAGCATCTCCGGCAACTGCGCCACCAGCTTCTGGTTATTCAACGGCGCGCGAATAAACCCACGCTGGGTGCCGTCCGGTCCAATCACGGCGAGGTTGCCGCTGTGATCAACCGTGTAGTTGGGCTTGCTGGTGTCCGCCGGAATGAAGGGAATGCTCACCGCGTTGGCGAGTTTCTGCAGGTCTTCCACCGAGGCGGCGGTCAGGCCTTTGAATTGCGGATCGAAGTAGCCCAGGTATTGCTTGAGTTGCTTGGGCGTGTCGCGGTTCGGGTCGACGCTTACCAGCACGATCTGCAACTTGGCCACCGCCTCGGGCGGCAGTTCGCTCTTGATCTGGCGCAGTTGGGCGAGGGTGGTCGGGCAGATGTCCGGGCAGAAGGTGTAGCCGAAGAACAGCAGGCTCCACTTGTCTTTCAACCCGTCCATCGCCACGGGCTGGCCGTCCTGGTCGGTCATTTTCACGTCCGGCAGGTTACGGCTCTGGGGCAGCAGGATGATGCCGGCGTCGATCAACGCCGTCGGGTCACCCTGGCCTTTGCTGGACAGCACCTTGTTGATGGTCAGGCCGAGGATCAGTGCGATCACGGCCGCGAGGATGAAGACGGTTTTCTGGGTTCGAGTCATAGGCTCAACAGTAAGTAATGGTCTACGAGCAGGGCGATGAACAGCAGGAACAGGTACCAGATAGAGTACTTGAACGTGTTGATCGCCGCGTGCGGCCGGCTGCCACGGTACAACACCACGGCCCATTGCAGGAACCGTGCACCCAGTACCAGCGCGCAGACCAGGTAGATCAAGCCACTCATCTGGATCACGAACGGCATCAGGCTCACCGCCAGCAGCACCAAGGTGTACAGCAGGATATGGATCTTGGTGTAGTGCTCGCCGTGGGTCACCGGCAGCATCGGGATGTCGGCCTTGGCGTATTCCTCCTTGCGATGAATCGCCAGGGCCCAGAAGTGGGGTGGGGTCCAGGCGAAGATGATCAATACCAGCAGCAACGGTTCGGCGCTGACATGGCCGGTGGCCGCGACCCAGCCCAGCAGTGGCGGCGCAGCACCGGCGAGGCCGCCGATGACGATGTTCTGCGGCGTCGCCCGTTTGAGGAAGCCGGTATAGATCACGGCGTAACCGAGCAGCGAGGCGAGGGTCAGCCAGGCGGTCAGCGGGTTGGTAAAGACCAGCAGCATGGCTTGGCCAGCGACGGCCAGCGCCAGGGCGAAGGTCAGCGCGGCGGCCGGCGAGACCCGGCCCTCGGCCAATGGCCGCTTGTGGGTGCGGGCCATGACCGCGTCGATGCGCCGGTCCACCACGTGGTTGACCGCCGCCGCGCCGCCAGCGCACAAGGCGATACCCAGGTTGCCGAACACCAGGACCGTCCACGGTACTCCGGCGCGGGTGGCGAGGAACATGCCGACCAACGAGGTGATCAGCATCAGCACCACCACTTTCGGCTTGGTCAGCTCCAGGTAGTCGCGCCAGATCGCCTGGCTGTGGCGTTCACCGGTCAAGGTTGCCATGGCATCTCTCCTTTTATCGTGATGGGCCCGACGCCGTGTTTATGCGGATTGAAGCGCCAGCGCAGCGGGACCTGATGCTTGACCCGGACCAGGCTGGTGCGGGCGTGATAATTGACCAGCACCAGGGTCAGCAGCAGTGCGGCGCCCCCGGCGTTGTGGGCCACCGCCACCGGCAGCGGCAAGTGGAACACGACGTTGCTGATACCCAGGGTAATTTGCGTTCCCAGTGCGACGAGCACCAGCCCCGCCAGTCGGGTCATGCCCACCGTTTTCAACTGCCAGGCGAGCCCCAGCAGCACGACGGTCACCAGCAGCGCGCCGATGCGGTGAGTCAGGTGAATGGCGGTGCGGGCGTCGCTGTCCAGTTGCCCGCCCAGGTAGTTCGGGCCGATGTGTTGGGTCAGGTGGAAGCCATTGGCGAAATCGGCGGGCGGCATCCATTGGCCATGGCAGGTGGGGAAATCGATGCAGGCCACGGCGGCGTAATTGGAGCTGACCCAACCGCCCAGGGCGATCTGGCCGATCACCAACAGCAACCCGGCCGTGGCCCAATGCTGCAGGCGCTTGGGCACGGTCAGCGCGGGCAATACGCCGGACAATCTCAGCGTCAGCAAAAACAGCAGGCTCAACGTTGCGAAGCCGCCGAGCAGATGTCCGGTGACCACTTGCGGCCAGAGCTTGAGGGTCACGGTCCACATGCCGAATGCCGCCTGGGCGAACACCACGGCCAGCAGGAACAACGGCAGTTTCAATGGCAGGCCGGGGTGACGGCGGTTCATCCAGGCCCGGGCGGCGAGGGTGGTGATCAACAATCCCAGGGTCCCGGCAAAATACCGGTGGATCATTTCGTTCCAGCCTTTATGCGCTTCCACCGGCGTGTCGGGAAAATGCAGCTCGGCATGGGCCAGTTGGGCTTCGCCCTTGGGCACGCTGATGAAACCGTAGCAACCGGGCCAGTCGGGGCAACCCAGGCCGGCGTGGGTCAGCCGTGTGTAGGCGCCCAGCAGAACGACGATCAGTGCCAACAACGTGGCGAACAGCGCGAGGCGAAATCCTGGTTTGGCCATGTCGGTGCCCTCAGCCGATGTTCGACAGTTTCAGCAGGTGGCGCAGGTCGTTGAGCAGGTCCTTGCCCTTGACCCGGGCGTCGTAGCGCAGCACCAGGTTGCTGTGCGGGTCGATGATCCACAGCTGCGCGCCGCCGGAGCCCTGGGCGCCTTTCTGATAGGCCGGCAGGTCCAGCGGGTAGCGTTGCAACTGGGGATACTCGCGTTTCAACTGCGCGTCGTACTCGCTGTCCAACGGTTGCGCGATGGCCAGGGCATGGCTGGCGCGACCGGCTTCACGGCCCAGGCCGATCTGCACCTGCCGGGCCAGATAGACCAGTTGCCGGCAATCCACCGAACATTCCTGCGGCGCCGTCACCAGGATCTGCCAGCGCTGCTCATCGGCCTGCACACCGATCTCGGCGCGGGTCTGGCCGTTGCCGATCAGCTCGCCGTGGTAGCTGCGGCTGTCGGGTACCCAGAACTGGAATTTGTACATGCCGGTGGCGAGGATCATCGGGCCGATCACGCCGAGCACGATCAGCAACAGTTGCAGGCGTCCCTTGCGGCGGTTGTGCGCCACAGGCGCCTCAGACGTGTTGGTTGGATTCATGGTGTTCCCCATGGTGTCTCCCTGCGTTGTGCCATCCGAGATAAAGGAAAAGGCCAAACAGCGCCGCCGCCATGGCGAACCACTGCACGGCGTAGCCGAGGTGTTTTTCCGGACCCATGGAAACCACCGGCCAGTCAGTCCGGTAGGCGCCGGGGCCGCTTTGTTGCCTCAATTCGTGGGCGAAACCGCCGCGCCCCAATTCGGTCCAGAGCTTGTCCGGCTCGACGGCGGTGACCAGCCGCGGCCACGGTGCGCCAGCCGGGTCCGCGTGGAGCTGGAACGTCGCACCCGGTGCGACATAGACCCAGGCCTGCAGGCTCACGGCGTTTTGCGGTGTGTTGAAGACGGGCGGGGTACGACGGTCGGGCCAGGGCAGCCAGCCGCGATTGACCAGCAGCCACAGCCCGCTGGCCTGGTCGAGGAACGGTTGCAGCAACTCGACGCCGACCTTGCCGTCGTGCTGGCGGTTATCCAGCAGGATGCTGTGCTCGGCGTCGAACTGGCCGTGCAGCGTGACCGGTCGAAACGCGGGGTCGGTGGTCTGCGCCAGCTCGGCGCTGTCCATCGGCGGCGCCACGCGGCGCTCGGCGTAGGTGTCCATGAGCACCCGCTTCTGCTCGCCGCGGCTCAATTGCCAGAACCCCAGGCACACCATCACCGGCACCAGCACGGCCACCACCAACGACGGCACGATGCCCGGCCGGAAGCCTTTCATGGCGTCGCCCGAAAGCTGTTCAACGGGATAGCTATACTCACGTGCATCGCGTCCCCCCGGAGTGTCCTCAATGCTCAAAGCAGCCATCGTCCTGATGCTGATCGCCACGATTGTCAGCCTGTTCAGCGGCTTGTTTTTTCTGGTCAAGGACGAAAGCAATTCCAATCGCTTGGTCATTGCCCTGGCGATTCGTGTCTCCCTGGCCGCTGTCACCGTCGGCTTGATCGCCTGGGGTTTTTTCAGCGGCCAGTTGGTCTCCCATGCGCCTTGGTAAAAGCGGCCTCAGAGCACGTAGACGAAGATGAACAGGCCGATCCACACCACATCGACGAAGTGCCAGTACCAGCTCGCGGCCTCGAAGCCGAACTGATGCTCGTTGTCGAAATGCCCGCGCATGATGCGCATCAGCATCACGAACAAGATGATCGTGCCGATGGTGACGTGGGCGCCGTGGAAGCCGGTGAGCATGAAGAAGGTCGCGCCGTAGACGCCGGAACCCAAGGTCAGGCCCAGCTCTTTATAGGCGTGGATGTATTCCTCGGCCTGGAAGCCCAGGAAGGCGCAGCCCAGCAGCACGGTGATCGCCAGCCATAGCTTGAGCGCGCCGCGATGGCCTTTTTTCAGCGCGTGGTGGGCGATGGTGACGGTGACGCTGGAACTGACCAGCAGCACGGTATTGAGCAGCGGCAAGCCCCAGGGGCTGATCACATCCTTGGGCGCCGGGAAGAGTTTCGGGTCCGGGTTGTTCAGCAGGGGCCAGGCGTATTCGAAGCTGGGCCAGAGCATGTGGGCCAGCCCCTTGGAACCTTCGCCCGCCAGGGCCGGAACCGACACCATGCGCACGTAGAACAGCGCGCCAAAAAACGCGATGAAGAACATCACCTCGGAAAAGATGAACCAGCTCATGCCCCAGCGGAACGAGCGGTCGAGCTGCGCGCTGTACAAGCCGGCGCGACTTTCCTTGACCACCGCGCCGAACCAGCCGAACAGCATGTAGGCCACCAGCAGGCCGCCGACGAAGAAGATCAGCGGCCCGTGGGATTCGGGGCGCGCCGCCTTCAGGTCGTTGAACCAGGTCGCCAGGCCATACACCGTGACGAACATCCCGACCGTGGCGATGATCGGCCATTTGCTCTGGGCCGGGACGTAATAGTGCTCATGAGTTGCCATTTATTGTTCTCCTTATCGGGCACGCTATCGGTCAGTGTTTACAGCCACCGGAGGATGACGAGCAGTGATATCGAACAGCGTGTAGGACAGCGTCAGGTGCTTCACTTCCTTGGGCATGTCCCGGTCGACGATGAAGCGCATGGGCATTTCGATGCGTTCGCCGGGTTGCAGCACTTGCTGGGTAAAACAAAAACATTCGGTCTTGTGGAAATACGCCGCCGCGGTGCTCGGCGAGATACTCGGCACCGCCTGGGCACTCATCGGCCGGTCGGTGGGGTTGTGGGCGACGAACACCATCTCGTTGACCGCCCCTGGCTTGACCACCAATTGGTCGCCCTTGGGGTAGAAATCCCAGACCATGTCCACCGCGTTGGTCGACAGGAACTGCACGCGTACCTGCCGCGACTCATCGACGACCTGCTCGCCTTCGTACTGCCCGGCGGTCTTGCCGTTGATGCCGAACGCCTTGCACATCACGTCGTAGATCGGCACCAGGGCAAACCCGAAGATGAACATGGCCACCACCACCAGCAGCAGGCGGGTGACCAGTTTCTTCATCGAAATCGAATCAGCCATGGTTTTGAGCCTCTACCGAGAACCCTGTGGGAGCGAGCTTGCTCGCGATTGCAGCGACTCGGTGTGTCAGACACACCGCCATCGCGAGCAAGTTCGCTCCCACACAAGGCCCCGGTGTCATCTATTTCACTTCCGGCGGCGTGGTGAAGGTGTGATACGGCGCCGGCGACGGCACGCTCCACTCCAGCCCTTCGGCGCCATCCCACGGCTTGGCCGGCGCTGCGGGGCCGCCACGGATGGTCTTGATCACGATGAACAGGAAGAAGATCTGCGTGGTGCCGAACATGAACGCGCCGATGGACGAGACCATGTTGAAGTCGGCGAACTGCAGGTTGTAGTCGGGAATCCGCCGGGGCATGCCCGCCAGGCCGACGAAGTGCATCGGGAAGAACGCCATGTTCATGCCGATGAACGAGAGCCAGAAGTGCAGCTTGCCGAGGGTTTCGTCGTACATGTGGCCGGTCCATTTCGGCAGCCAGTAGTAGGCCGAGGCGAAGATCCCGAAGATCGCGCCGGGCACCAGCACGTAGTGGAAGTGCGCGACCACGAAATAGGTGTCCTGGTACTGGAAGTCCGCCGGGGCGATGGCCAGCATCAGCCCGGAGAAACCGCCGATGGAAAACAGGATCACGAACGCCACGGCAAACAGCATCGGCGTCTCGAAGGTCAGCGAGCCCTGCCACATGGTGCTGGCCCAGTTGAACACCTTCACCCCGGTGGGCACGGCGATCAGCAGGGTCGCGTACATGAAGAACAGCTCGCCCACCAGCGGGATGCCGACCACGAACATGTGGTGTGCCCAGACGATGAACGACAGGAACGCAATGGCGGCGGTGGCGTAGACCATCGAGGTGTAGCCGAACAACGGCTTGCGCGAGAACGCCGGGATGATCGAGCTGACGGCACCGAAGGCCGGCAGGATCATGATGTACACCTCGGGGTGGCCGAAGAACCAGAACACGTGCTGGAACAGCACCGGGTCACCACCGCCGGCGGCACTGAAGAAACTGGTGCCGAAGTGGATGTCCATCAGCATCATCGTCACGCAGCCGGCCAGCACCGGCATCACTGCGATCAGCAGGAACGCGGTGATCAGCCAGGTCCAGACGAACAGCGGCATTTTCATCAGCGTCATGCCGGGGGCACGCAGGTTGAGGATGGTGGCGATCACGTTGATCGCGCCCATGATCGAGCTGATGCCCATCAAGTGGATGGCGAAGATGAAGAACGTCACGCTTTCCGGCGCATAGGTGGTGGACAGCGGTGCATAGAAGGTCCAGCCGAAGTTCGGCCCGCCGCCCGGGGTGAACAGCGTCGAGACCAGCAGCAGGAACGCCGCCGGCAACAGCCAGAAGCTGAAGTTGTTCATGCGCGGCAGGGCCATGTCCGGCGCGCCGATCATCAGCGGGATCATCCAGTTGGCGAGGCCGACGAACGCCGGCATCACTGCGCCAAAGACCATCACCAGGCCGTGCATGGTGGTCATCTGGTTGAAGAATTCCGGCTGGACGATCTGCAGGCCGGGCTGGAACAGCTCGGCGCGGATCACCATGGCGAACGAGCCGCCGAGCAGGAACATGGAGAAGGCAAACCACAGGTACAGCGTGCCGATGTCCTTGTGGTTGGTGGTCAGTACCCAGCGCATCAGTCCCTTGGCGGGGCCGTGGGCGTGGTCGGCGCCGGCATGACCGTGGTCATCGATCACAGCACTCATGTCCTGTCTCCTTCGAACGAGTGGGCTGGACGGCCCGGGGCGCTGAGCCCCGACCGGTTGCGGGAACAAGCGTCAGGCCGGCTCATTGGCTTTGCGCCTGTTTGAGTTCCAGCACTTCTTTAGGCGTAACCATGTCGCCCTTGTTGTTGCCCCAGGCGTTGCGTTCATAGGTCACGACCGCGGCGATGTCGACTTCCGACAGCTGTTTGCCGAACGCTGCCATGGCGGTGCCGGGCTTGCCGTGGAAGACAATGCTCAGGTGATCAGCCTTGGGCCCGGTGGCGATCTTCGAGCCCTTGAGCGCCGGGAACATCGGCGGCAGGCCCTGGCCTTCGGCCTGGTGACAGGCCACGCAGGTGGTGTGATAGATCTTGTCGCCACGTTCCTTGAGTTCGTCCAGGGTCCATTCCTTGGTGGTCAGCTCCTTGAGCTGCGCGGCTTCGGCCTTGCGTTCGCCCAGCCATTTCTCGTAGTCGGGCTTGCTCTTGACCTCCACCACGATCGGCATGAAGCCATGGTCCTTGCCGCACAGTTCGGCGCATTGGCCGCGATAGATGCCGGGCTTGTCGACGCGGGTCCAGGCTTCGTTGACGAAACCAGGAATGGCGTCGCGCTTGACCGCGAAGGCCGGCACCCACCAGGAGTGGATCACGTCGGCGGAGGTCACCAGAAAGCGCACCTTGGCATCGACCGGCAGCACCAGCGGCTTGTCGACCTCCAGCAGGTAGTGCTCGCCCTTGGCGCTCTGGTTATGGATCTGTTCGGCGGGGGTCGCCAGGTTGCTGAAGAACTCGACGTCCTGGCCCAGGTACTTGTAATGCCACTTCCACTGGTAGCCGGTGACCTGGATATCAATGTCCGATTCGCTGGAGTCGTACATCTTGATCAGCGTGGCGGTGGCCGGAATCGCCATCAGCACGAGGATCAGGAAGGGCACGATGGTCCAGAGGATTTCGACGCGGGTGTTTTCGTGGAAGTGCGCGGCGTTCTGGCCGGTTGAGCGGCGGTGCATCATCATCGACCAGAACATGGCGCCGAAGACGATGATGCCGATGACCACACAGATCCAGAAGATGGTCATGTGCAGGTCGAAGACTGCGTTGCTGATCTGTGTGGCTCCAGGCGCCATATTCACAGTCCAGGCCGCTTGCGCCTGGCTGAAAATCGACCACAACAGGAGGCCCATCCATACGTGTGGATGTCGCGTCATTGCGGGTTCCCCTTATCGTTCTTGTTATCCCGTAGGCGTAAAGCCTGCGGCAAGGGATCGGCTTTTCAGACTGCTTAATTGACTCGCCGCGCCTTGCTGCACATGCAATCGGGTGTCATCAGCTAACTCCATTCCAACCCGAGTATAGACAGCACCTGCAACCTCGCAACGCGATGGCGTAAATCGTTTGAAACAGCCGGGGCTTGCGCTAGAGCCCACGAATGGAGAAGGATGCAACCTGAGTGATGGCAAACCGATATAACAGCGATGAATCAAGGAAGGGGCGGTTATGAAAAATAGGTCTTAGGAGTTTTTTTACGCCAGCTAAGTTATGTCATTCCTATTTCATTGCCTGTTGTTTCCTGGAGTTGTCATGAACACCGCCGCATTGCGCGAGCAGATCCAAAAAGCCCAACAACACGAGGCCGAGACCGGCCTGTTGAGCCGTCAGTTGGCGGACCAGTTACCCACGCTGCACCCTGCCATCCAGTTGCCGGATGCGAACGCCAATGACGTCCTGGCGCGGTTTGTCGCTGCCTACATCAACGAAGTGCCTGACCTGCTGGATGCGGCCAATGACGTCGCCAAGGAGGCGGGTATCGAGTCGCAGATCAAACCCGTACTGAAAATTGCCGAGCAATATTTTCTCCAGCCTCCGACGATCATGGCCGGGCATGTCGGGCTCAATAGCCTGCTGGACGAAGCCTACCTGGCGCACCGGTTTGTCGAAGAGGTGAACGACCTCTACATCAAGCATTTCGGCCAGCCACTGATCCCCTTGGACATGACGGTCGCCAACCTGATCGCCCACCAGTTGATCGGCGAGGCATTTGCCAACCAGCTCGACGAAGTGGTGCATCACACGTTCGATGAGATGCTCAACGACGAAACCTTTGCATTGGAGTCGGTGGAAGCCTATCGCGAGAAACTCAGCAGCCCGGAGACCGGCGCGGCCTGGAAGCGCTGGCCGTGCATGTCCCGCCGCTTGGGCGTGGGCCTGGAGCTGGATCAGCCGGCGGCTTGATCCCTCAGGAAAAAACAAAACCCCCTGTGGGAGCGAGCTTGCTCGCGATGGCATTGGGTCAGCCACCTCGCAGTCGACTGATCCACCGCCATCGCGAGCAAGCTCGCTCCCACAGGGGCGTGGTTAACCGGTCGTTGCACCAACCCCCACCGTCGTGCGCAACCGTCCTTCCAACCGACGCTTGAGCCCGCGGGATTCAATCAGCAATTTCGAACCCTTGCTGGCATTCGCCCGGCCCCATTCTTCGAGTAATTCCAGGCACGAGTGGTCGATGTAGCTCAGGTTATTGAGCGGCACATGCACCGTCGCGCCCTCGGGAATGGTGCCCAGCACCTGGGTCAGCGCCGGCACCTTGAGGAACGTTGCCGCCCCCACCAATCGCAGTTCCATTTCGCCTTCCTGCGGCAAGTCGATCAGGCTGATCTTCAGGCGCGAGGCTTTCCAGGCCAGTTTCACCAGGGTCAGGCCGAAGCCGATCAGCACGCCGGTCAACAGGTCGGTGAAGATGATCCCCAATGCCGTCGCGGCGTAGGTGAACATCGGCATCCGCCCATAACGGCCCAGGCTGCGGAATGCCTTGAGATCCACCAGTTTGAAACCGGTGTAGACCAGCACACCGGCCAGGCTCGCCACCGGAATGCTTTGCAGCACGCTGGACAGCAACAGCACGAACAGCAGCAGCCACAGGCCGTGGAAAATCGTCGACATCCGTGTGGTCGCACCGGCCTGGACGTTGGCCGAACTGCGCACGATCACCCCGGTCATTGGCAGCGCGCCGAGCAAGCCGCAGAGCATGTTACCGATGCCTTGGGCCGACAGTTCCCGGTCGAAGTCGGCCCGTTCGCCACTGTGCATGCGATCCACGGCGGCCGCCGACAGCAGGGTCTCGGCGCTGGCGATGAAGGCCACCGCGAACGCAGCGATGAGCAACGTGGGATCGGCCAAGTTCAGCAAATCCGCCGGACGCAGCCAGTCGATGGCTTCGGCCATGTTTTCTGGAACGTCCACGCGCTTGACCTGCAATGCCAGCACCAGGCTGGCTACCGTTGCCAGGCCTACGCCAAGCAGGGCCCCGGGGATGAAGCGCAGCGAGTGAGGGCGAAACTTTTCCCACAGCCACATCACCGCGATCGTCGACAAACCGAGCAAGCCGGCCTGCCAGCCAAAGGACGGCAAAGCCTGGGCAACTGCCGCAGGGAACGCGGCGAGGTTATCCAGGCCCGAAGGCTTGGGTGCCGCGTCGAGCATTACATGGACCTGGGACAAGATGATCAGCACACCGATACCGGCCAGCATCCCGTACACCACGGCGGGCGCGGTGACCCGGAACCAGCAGCCGAGGCGAAAACGCCCCGCCAGCAATTGCAGCAGACCGGCCAGCAACAGGATCGGCCCGAGCATCGCCACGCCATGCTGGCGCACCAGTTCGAAGACCAACACCGCCAACCCGGCGGCCGGACCGCTGACTTGCAGCTTCGAACCGGCCAGGAAACCCACCACCAGACCACCGACGATTCCGGTGATCAGGCCTTTGGCCGGTGGCAGGCCCGACGCAATGGCGATGCCCATGCACAAGGGCAGCGCCACCAGGAACACCACCACCGAAGCCAGGAGCTCCCGTGGCAGAACAGCTTTTAATTGAGCAGCACGCATGGCGACTCTCCCGAAGTTTCTTCAGGCATGGCGAGGCCCTACCGCTCAAAAAGCGGAGGCTTGGAACCATGCAAGGATGTTGGGCTTCGTAGGTAAAGTGCCTGCGCGACGATCATGCTGCGTTGAAAACAGGCTCGGAATGCTCATTTACAACCCGTAAACTCCGCTTCCTCGCCTGCTTTCGCCTTGCCTGATCGCCGCTCGGCGACTTTCCCTACGAACCCCAGGAGTGGTTAGAAGCGCGCTTTGGGCGTCGCCACCGGTATCGGATGGCTGCCATCGAGCGGCAGGAAACAGCCCCGGTCCGCGTCAAAGGCTTTGATCTCGCTGGTCTCGATGTTGTACACCCAGCCATGGATGAACAACTGGCCGCTGGCCATGCGCGAAGCCACCGACGGGTGCGTTCGCAGGTGATGCAACTGCGCGATCACGTTTTCTTCGGTGAGGATGGGCATGGTCTGCTTTTCATCACCGCACGGGCAGTTGTCATGGACCATGGTCTTGGCGACTTCGGCGTGGCGCAGCCAGGCCTTGACCGTCGGCATTTTTTCCAGGGTATCGGGGTTGAGCACGGCACGCATGGCGCCGCAATCGGAATGGCCGCAGACGATGATGTGCTGCACGCCGAGGGCCAGCACGGCGTATTCGATGGCGGTGGAAACGCCGCCATTCATCTGGCCGTAAGGCGGAACGACGTTGCCGACGTTACGGGTCACGAACAGGTCGCCAGGAGAGCTATGGGTGATCAACTCGGGCACGATGCGCGAATCGGCGCAGGTGATGAACATCGCCCGGGGTTTCTGGGCGGTGGCGAGTTTCTTGAAGAGTTCTTCCTGCTGGGGAAAGATCTCGTGATGGAAATGCAAAAAGCCGTCAACAATGTGCTGCAGCGCTGCATCGGCGGTTTCCGCCTCGGGTTGGGCTGAAGCCGACGCAGCCAACGGCTGTTTATCCTTGTCACTCATGATTCATCCTCTTTGAGACGCCAGTGGCTGGTTAAAAAACATCCAGGTCGAAGTGCTCGACCCGTCAGTCACTCGATGAACAAGGTAGCGGCCGAAACTTAACTCAAACTGAAATCGAAGGCTCTAGGACGCGTCCTACGAGGCGTAAACAAAGCGCCATGGACGTTTGCGCCTCGCAATGTTCAAGCTCAATTTAAAGCGAATTGTATTTAAATCAACGACATCTGCCGCCCCGGCGGACAGAAGGCTTCGCAATCGAGGTCGTAACCGTCGCGTCGCTCCATCCCCAAACGTTTAAGCGCCTTGGCGAAGCGCTGGGCCAGCAAGTCCGCAAAAGGGCCTTCGCCGCGCATCCGCACGCCAAACCGGCTGTCATAAAGTTCGCCACCGCGGCTCTGGCGCACCAGGCTCAACACATGGGCGGCCCGTTGCGGGTAGTGCGCCTGTAACCATTCTTCGAACAGCGGCGCCACCTCCAAGGGCAGTCGCAACATGACGTAGGCGGCATTCTGCGCCCCGGCGGCATGGGCTTCGGCCAGCAGGTTTTCGATTTCGCTGTCATTGATCATCGGGATCATCGGCGCGCACAGCACGCCCACCGTGATGCCCGCCTCGCGCATCACTTTTATGGCCCGCAACCGCGCCTTCGGTGCCGCCGCGCGGGGTTCGAGGATGCGCTTGAGCTCATCGTCCAGCGTGGTCAGGCTGATCATCACGTGCACCAGGCGTTGTTGCGCCAGTTCGGTCAACAGGTCCAGGTCGCGCAGGATCAGCGAGCCCTTGGTGACGATCGTGACGGGGTGTCGATAGCGCAGCAGCACCTCCAGGATCCGGCGGGTGATGCGCTGCTCGCGCTCGATAGGTTGATAAGGATCGGTGTTGGAACCCAGCGCGATCGGCGCGCATTGATAGCCGCGCCGGGACAACTGTTCTTCCAGCACATCGGCGGCATTGGTCTTGGCGATCAACTTGGTTTCGAAATCCAGCCCCGGCGACATGTCCCAATAGGCATGGCTGGGCCGCGCATAACAATAGATGCAACCGTGTTCGCAGCCTCGGTAGGGGTTGATCGAGCGGTCGAACGGGATGTCCGTGGAGGTGTTGCGGGTGATGATGGTCTTGGCCGTTTCGATGCGCACTTCGGTGCCCTGGGTCGGCGGGACTTCCTGGTACCAGCCGTCGTCCTCGGCCACCGAGCGGCTCGGGGCGAAGCGGTTGTGCGGGTTGGTCGCGGTGCCGCGCCCGCGCGGTGGAAGGGTGGCGGACATGGGGATACTCCGATAGCTGTATGCGCATACAGTATTCGCTGCATTCGATTAAGGCCAGTGCCATTCGGCAGCCAATAACCTGACGAACCTTCACAAGCCTTTGACGTTCCGCTCACAGGCTTTTAACCGGAACGAGCCGACACTGAGCAACTCGTACTCCTTCGTCTTCGGTCGCCCGTGCATGCTCAAGCTCTGTTTCCGTTCACTCCTCTGCCTGGCCTTGTTCGTCGGGCTGGCCGAGGCGTCCGCCCAAGCGGCCGATTCCACCGAGGCACGGCCCGCTGAATGGGCCCAGCCAGTGGAAAAGGACTACAACCTGTATCAGATGTCACCGACGCTCTACCGCAGCTCGCTGCCGGACGGCGGGGCTCTGCCGTTGCTGGGCAAGCTCAGGATCGGCACGGTCATCACCTTCCTGCCGGAGTCGGATAAGCGCTGGCTGTCCACGCCCGCCATCCAGCAAGTGCAGTTGCCCTACCGCACCAATCACGTCGATGACAGCGATATTCTCAGGGCCTTGCGTGCCATCCAGGCGGCCGAGGCCAAGGGCCCGGTGCTGATGCACTGCAAGCACGGCTCGGACCGCACCGGCCTGGTGGCCGCCATGTACCGGGTGGTTGTGCAAGGCTGGAGTAAAGAAGACGCCCTGAACGAAATGACCGAAGGTGGCTTCGGCGACAGCCATCACTTCAAGGACGGCGTGCGCTACATGATGCAGGCCGATGTCGACAAACTCCGCGTGGCGTTGGCGAACGGCGATTGCAGTACGAGCGTCTTTGCGCTTTGTTCGCTGGAAAGCTGGGTCAACTCAACCACCACGACGCAACACCTCGATCCTCAGGCGCTTTCGCCACGATGATCGGTCGCCTGCAGGAAGGCTTCGATGGGCTCGTGCAACGACCCTGAATCGCCCGGCCCGAGGACGTGTTGTCGAAGCGCCTTGCCGGTCGTCGCGTTGAAAACCCCGTCGCGCTTGAACCTTTGGAACACCCGCTCGGCCAGGGCTGTGCACCACGGATAGGCATACATTCTTGCCTCATAACCTGTCACAAGGTAGTCGAGCCCATTGGCCAGGCGCGAGTTGGCAATCACTGGCAAATGGCTTATCTGTTCACTGACCTGCTTGAATACCTGCTCGATGCTGCGTCCATCACCGTGAGTACGGTGCAACTCGAAATCAAACAGCGCATTTCGCAAGTTGTTCGCGGTTTCCCAACTGGCCTGGGTCGTGACGAGCGCTATCAGTTGATCCGCCATCTCATCAGGCAACGGTGCTCCGGTTTGGTGATGTGTCGATACGCGGACAAGGCATTCCTTGGAGAAGCACCACCGTTCAAACAGACATCCGGCGAATTCGGCCGAATCGCGGGAGAGTCGATTGATCGACGAGATGTCCCGATAGTCGGCTTGGCTCAGGACCTGATGCAAGCAATGACCTAGCTCATGGAAAAGAATGCGCAGCTGCAAATGGTCGAGCAGCGTCGGGTTCGCGGCTGTCCCCCTTGGCAACCAGCCATGCAGCACGGCGATGGGGCGTCGGAGTTGACCTTCGACGGTTACCTGGCGGTCGCGAATGGTCGTGGTCTGGGCGTAACCGTCCCGGCCATCGGCCACATAGGGGTCAAAATAGATATAACCGATGCACGTCCCTTCCTCCGAGACCTCAAACAGGCGGACGTCGGGATCCCACGTCGGCACATCCTTGCGTTCGATGAAATCCACTGCGAACAGATCCGTCGCGATTGCCAGCAGCTTGGGAAAGACAGCCTCCAATGGAAACCAGGCACTGAGCACTTGCTGTGAAGTGCCTGCCGCCTGGTGGCGAAGTTTTTCCGCGAAGTACGGGTAATCCCAGGGTTCGGGCTCGCTGAGGCCTTGTTCCCTGGCGAAGGCTTTCAGCTGTTCGGCATCCCGATTGAACGTGCTCTGCTGCGATTGGAGTTGCGCAGACAGGAATGTCATCACCTCTTCGGGGGTCTGGGCCTGTTCCGACGCGACGGTCATCCGAGCGAAATCCGAATACCCCATCAAGTTGGCGTATTCGTGGCGGTCGTCCAGCAGTTGCTTGAGGACCATCCCATTGTCGAACTGGCCGGCCTGCGGTCCTTGATCGGAAGCGCGCGTGCAGTAGGCCTCGTGGATTTGCTGGCGCAGCGCGCGATGGTCGGCGTAGAGGGTCACGATGCGATGTGATTCATCATCAAGGGTCAGCAACCACCCCGTTTGCCCGACCTTGTCTGCCTGGTGGGCCATGCGCTGTTTGAAGGCCGCCGGCAAACCGCTGAGCTGGCGCTCATCGACAATGGGCAGGGTCCAAGCCTTGTCTGCGCTTTGCAGTTGTTCCCAGAAAAGTTGCTCGGCGTTTTCAATGCGCAGCTTTACCCGGTTCTGGCCGGTCCCCGCGAAACAGGACTGGTTTTCGCAAAACTGCCGCAGGTTCTTCTCCAGGACTCTTTGGCGCGCTGGTTCGAAAAGGCTCGCTATTTTGCTATTCGCCAGGTGCCCGTAGAGCTGATAAAGCTCGGCGTTTTTTAGCAGCTCATTGCGAAAATCATTTAATCGGGTTCCACAATCAAGCGACGCCTGCTTCCAGGGTTCGCCGTCCCGGGTCTCACTCAGCAGGTTGAGCAGATAGCCGAAACCTTCCAGGCGAGTGTGGATTTCATCCATCGCCAAGACCAGGTCGTCCCAGGTTGGAAAAGGGGTTTGGCGGGCGACGATGTCAGCGACCTTGTCGCGACTTTCGGCCAATATTCGGTCGAGGGCGGGGGAGAAGTGTTCGGCCCGGATGTCCGCGAAGGGCGGTAGATCGTAGGCTTGCAGCAATGGGTTTTCTAGCGACGACACGGTAGATGCTTCCTTTCAGTTTGGACGTGTCGGGCCAGTCTGGAGAGGAAGCGATGGGAGCCTGCGGTATATATGTATAGCTTTCGGGCCGGGCGACCCGAAAGCTGATGCCGGAGATTTCAGTCGGTTTTTTTCTTCAACTTGGGGTTGGGGAAAAACTGCACTGCCTGGACTTTCGCGTCCGGCGCCTTGAGCGCCGAGGTGTTGACCCGGGTGCCCAATTCCTTGGGCACCGACAGGCCTTGCTCATTGAGCGTGTCGGAATAACCGCAGGCCACGCATTCGCGGTGCGGCACGCCGTCTTCGTTCCACATCATCAACTTGTCCGGCTCACTGCACGCCGGGCAGACCGCCCCGGCGATGAAGCGTCGTTTGGTAATCACAGGCCCCTCGCTCATGCTGCCGCGTCCTCGCTCAGGCCGCTATGGCGCAAGAGTGCGTCAATCGACGGCTCGCGGCCACGGAAGTCGACGAACAGCACCATCGGCTCCTGGGAACCACCGCGTGCCAGGATCGCCTCGCGGAAGGCGCGACCGGTGTCGGCGTTGAGCACACCGTCTTCTTCGAACTTGGAGAATGCATCGGCCGAGAGCACTTCCGCCCACTTATAGCTGTAGTAACCCGCTGCGTAGCCGCCGGCAAAGATGTGCGCAAAGCTGTTCGGAAAGCGGTTGTAGGCCGGCGGACGCATCACCGACACCTCGTCGCGCACGCCTTCGAGCACTTCCAGTACGCTGCGGCCGTCACCGTGGGTGGCGTGCAGCTCGAAGTCGAACAGCGAGAACTCCAACTGGCGAACCATCATCAGGCCGGACTGGAAATTCTTCGCCGCGAGCATTTTTTCCAGCAGGTCCTGGGGCAGCGGCTCGCCGGTTTCGTAGTGGCCGGAAATCAGCGCCAGGCCTTCAGGCTCCCAGCACCAGTTCTCCATGAACTGGCTCGGCAGCTCCACGGCATCCCAGGCCACACCGTTGATGCCCGACACGCCGGCGTGTTCGACGCGGGTCAGCAGGTGGTGCAGGCCGTGGCCGAATTCGTGGAACAGCGTGGTGACTTCGTCATGGGTCAGCAGCGCTGGCTTGCCGCTGTCGGCCGGCGTGAAGTTGCACACCAGGTTGGCGACCGGGCTTTGCAGTTCGCCGTCGAAGGTGCGACGACGATCACGGGCGCCGTCCATCCACGCGCCGCCACGCTTGTTGGCGCGGGCATAGAGGTCGAAGAAGAAGCGGCCGACGTGCTGGCCGTTTTCCTTGATCTCGAACAGGCGCACGTCCGGGTGCCAGCTGTCGAAACCTTTCAGTTCAGCGATTTCGATGCCGTACAGACGTTGCACGATGGTGAACAGGCCGCTCAGCACCTTGTCGATCGGGAAGTACGCACGCAGGGCTTCCTGGGCGACGCTGTAACGTTGCTGGCGGAGTTTTTCGCCATAGAAACCGCTGTCCCAGCTTTGCAGGTCGGGGCAGCCTTGTTCGGCGGCGAACGCCTTCAGCTGTTCCAGGTCCTGGGCGGCAAACGGTTTGCTGCGCTTGGCCAGGTCACGCAGGAAGCTGAGCACCTGGTCGCTGGATTCGGCCATCTTGGTCGCCAGGCTCAACTCGGCGAAATTGGCGAAGCCCAGCAGGTGGGCCAGTTCCTGGCGCAGGTCGAGGATCTGCTCCATCACCGGGCCGTTGTCGTTCTGGCCAGCGTTCGGGCCCTGGTCCGAGGCGCGGGTGCAGTAGGCCGCGTAGACCTCTTCGCGCAGGGCGCGGTCTTCGGCGTAGGTCATCACCGCGTAGTAGCTAGGGAATTCCAGGTTGATCAGCCAGCCATCCAACCCTTTGGCTTGGGCGGCGGCGGCCATTTGCGCCTTGGCCGAATCGGTCAGGCCGGCGAGGGCGGCCTCGTCGGTGACGTGCTTGGTCCAGGCCTGGGTTGCGTCGAGCAATTGATTGGAAAAGCGGCTGCCCAGCTCGGACAACTTGCTTTGAACTTCGGCGTAGCGCTTCTGCTGCTCGGGCGGCAGGTCGATGCCCGACAGGCGGAAATCGCGCAGGGAGTGTTCGAGAATGGTTTTCTGCGCCACATCGAAACCGGCCGCCTCGGGGCTGTTCGCCAGGGCTTCGAACGCCTGGAACAGCTCGCGGTTCTGGCCCAGTTCGGTGGAATAGGCACTCAGCGCCGGCAGGCACGCCTCATAGGCTTCGCGCAGTTCCGGGCTGTTGCGCACGGCGTTCAAGTGGCTCACCGGGCTCCAGGCCGCACCGAGGCGATCGTTGAGCTCGTCCATCGCCAACACCAGGCCGGCCCAGGTAGGCTGCTTGACTTGGGTCTTGAGGATTTCGGCGATGGCGGCACGGTTGTCAGCCAGGATCTGCTCGATGGCCGGTTGCACGTGCTCGGCACGGATCGCCGAGAATGGCGGCAGGTCGTAGGGCTGCAAAAGAGGGTTGTTCACGCTCACGGTTGACACCTTCGCTGGAAGAAACATGGGCCCATCTTAATTACAATCGACCTTCACCGCAGCTAGGGTCTGTATGAAATGTGTTCGCGCGAAGGCCAGACAAGGCGAAACGGGGCGAGGAAGCGGAGTGTACTGGAGTACATGAGCATTCCGAGCCCCGTTTCAACGCAGTATGGGTGAGTGCGGATACATTTCGTACAGAGCCTGGCAGCGCCTATCACCCGATAAGAGAGAGCCTATCGTGACCCTTCGCACGTACCAGAACCACAGCCCGCAGCTTGCCCGTGGGGCTTTTGTCGACAGCACCGCGGTGGTGATCGGCGACGTCGAAATCGGCGAAGACAGCTCCGTCTGGCCGCTGACGGTCATTCGCGGCGACATGCACCGCATCCGCATCGGCGCGCGCACCAGCATCCAGGACGGCTGCGTGCTGCACATCACCCACGCCGGCCCGTTCAACCCCGACGGCTTCCCGCTTTTGATTGGCGATGACGTGACCGTCGCCCACAAAGTCATGCTCCATGGCTGCGCCGTCGGCAGCCGGATCCTGATCGGCATGGGCAGCATCGTCATGGACGGCGCGGTGGTCGAAGACGACGTCATCATCGGCGCCGGCAGCCTCGTGCCGCCGGGCAAGCGCCTGGAGAGCGGCTTCCTCTACGTGGGCAGCCCGGTGAAACAGGCCCGCCCGCTGACCGACAAGGAGCGGGCGTTCTTCACCTACAGCGCGGCGAACTACGTAAAGCTCAAGGACCTGCACCTGGCCGAAGGCTACGACCAACGCTGATGAAGACCCTCATGGCGAGGGAGCCTGCTCCCGCTGGACTGCCCTGTAGGAGCTGGCGAAGCCTGCGATCTTTTGATCTTTTGATCTTTTGATCTTTCGCTTGAGACTCAAGCGCCGGGCGAAAGATCGCAGCCTCGCTTCGCTCGGCAGCTCCTACACAGCTCCTACACAGCTCCTACACAGCTCCTACAGGCCCAGCGGCAGCGAGCGCCTCGCCACGGGTTTGCCGAACGCCTTAAGCCAACAGCGTGACCCCATTGCCAGGACCCACCATGCACTACCAAACCATACTCTTCGACCTCGACGGCACCCTCACCGACCCACGGGAAGGCATCACCCGTTCGATCCAGTTCGCCCTGGGCAAGCTGGGCATCGACGAACCCGACCTCACCCGCCTCGAACACTTCATCGGCCCGCCGCTGTTGCAAGCCTTCATGCAGTTCTATGACTTCGACGAAGCGAAGGCCTGGGAGGCGGTGAATTTCTATCGTGAACGCTTCAAGGTCACCGGCCTTTATGAGAACCAGGTCTTCGACGGCGTGATGCCGCTGTTAGAAACCTTGGGCGGCCAAGGGCGCCAGCTGTACATCGCCACCTCCAAACCGTGGGTCTTCGCCCGGGAAATCGCCCGCCACTTTGACTTCGCCCGGCACTTCAAAGTGATCTACGGCAGCGAACTGGACGGCACCCGCACCAACAAAGTCGAGCTCATCGCCCACCTCCTGGCCGAAGAAAGCCTCGACCCGGCCAACACCCTGATGATCGGCGACCGCAAACACGACCTGATCGGCGCCCGCGACAACGGCCTCGACGCGGCGGCGGTGGGGTATGGGTTCGGCAGTTTCGAAGAACTGAACGCAGAAAACCCGGCGCACCACTTCCAGACGCTGGAAGAGCTGCACCGGGCGTTCCTGCGAAGCTGAAAAACTAAAGCCAAGCGAAAACGTGGCGAGGGCACTGGGCTCTGTAATTGGATGGACTCGCCCAAGCCGAGGCGTCTGTAGCGCCACGGTGGCATTCTTAAGAAGCCAACGACAGCGAGGGCGAGCCCGTGAAGAAGCATACGACCAAAACCAGTCTGTCTCCAGCCGATGTATCGGCCTGTTCGACCATGGCGGTGGACCTTGCCAAGAACGTGTTCCAGGTGGCCGGAGAAGACGCTCTCGGCCAGGTGATTTACGAACAACGAATCAAGTCGCGTGAAGCCTTTTTGAAGTTCCTGCACCAATTGCCCACAGGCCTGACAGTGTTGATGGAAACGGGACCAGGGGCGCAGGCCTGGGCGCGGCAGTTGCAGCAACAGGGCAATGCGGTGCGGATTCTGCCAGCGCAGCGTGTGGCCGAGCATCGCAGCGGCGCGAAGAATGATCGAAATGATGTGCTGGCGATATTGCGGGCAGGTCGGGACAAGGGCATTGCAGCCGTGCCGGTCAAAAGTACGGCACAGTTGGCCATGCAGGCACTGCATCGGGCCCGGCAGGGTTACGTGCGACGGCGTACCGCCCTGGGTAATCAGATGCGCGGTTTGCTGCTCGAGCATGGTATTGCCATTGCGCAAGGCGAAACCTCCCTTGGCCGCAATATTCCACGGCTACTGGAGGATGCCACCCAGCCATTACCGGACATGTTGCGCGAGCTGATCGCCGAGTTGCTGGGCGAGTGGAGCCAGATGAGCGAACGTATCCGTATGCTGACGGGGCGGCTGGAAGTCGCGGCTCGTGAAGATGAAACAGCGAAACGGCTGATGACGGTACGCGGCATCGGCCCCATCATCGCCACCGCCGTATTGGCCAAGCAGACCGAACCTGAGCGGTTCCAAAATGCCCGGCAATTTGCTGCCTATTTCGGCACAGTGCCCGAACAACACAGCAGCGGGCAGACGGTGAGACTGGGCAAGATGTGCAAGCGTGGTGATGCCTACCTGCGAAGCTTGACGATCCAAGGGGCGCACGCGGTGTTGAAACAGGTGCGGCCGGATTCGGATCATCCAGATGATCGGCGACTGCGGCGCTGGTTGAACCGTCATGGCCAAAAAGGCGCGGCTGTACGACTGGCCAACCGCAACCTACGAATCATCTGGGTATTGCTTCAAAACGAAGAAACCTATCGTCGCCAACCGGCGTCTAGTCCGGAGGCTGCGATGGACCATTAATTTACCGAGTTGTGCCACCGGGGCGCTGAGCCGCCTCAACCCTTGCTAAGGAACATTGACCCCAGGTCAGACCGTCGCGGATAGATGCCTGAGCTCCTACCGGCCCTTGAGGCCTCACTGTAATCGGCATACCGCGAGCTCACCCAATGTTGGCCAGAAGCTGATCATGCTTCCTCGAACAGGCCTTATACATAGATGCAACCGGGTATCGGTGTTCAAACGCAGGTTGACAGTGGGGACGAGTCCATACATAGGAGCTGGCGAAGCCTGCGATCTTTTGATCTTTTGACCTTTCGCTTAAGACTCAATTGGCCGTGAAAAGATCGCAGCCTCGCTTCGCTCGGCAGCTCCTACACAGCTCGTACAGACCGAACGGGAGCAAGCTCCCTCGCCACAGTGGCTTGCGGTGTGGCGGTTAGCGCGGATCGACGTTATCCAACACACGATTCGCCAGCAACGATCCCAGCTCGATCAACTGCTGGATCCCAAGCAGCACATGGCGGTTGGAGCCTTCCATATCGAAAGCCAGTTCACTGACCATCGCATCGGCTGACGCCAAGGTTTCGCTGAGGTTGGCCAGCAGGCATTCATTGTCGAGGTCTTTTACGACGGTGAATAACTGGCCGGGCTTGATGGTTTCTTTTGGTTTTGTTGGTTTGGGCTTTAGATAAAAGTCCAATGCGCGGGTAGCGGCTTCTTCGAGTTTTTTGGCGTTGAGGCCGTCCAGGTAAGGAGAGTTGGGATCTGCTTCTGGAGGGTTTGGCGTTATTTTGAACATCGGGACTTTACCTCTATCTAGTAGGGCCGCCACGATCTCGCTACTAACCGAAAGGAGGCAGCTGTGCGCAAGTTAGTAGACCGGTAAAGTCACCAAACCCGGCGCGCCCGAAGGCGCCTTGCGCACAGCCACCATCAAGTGCAGGCAACGCCTGACTGGATGACTCTCATGCAACCGAAGATGACTAACCGAGCTACTAAACCCGACCACTGATGGGCAGTGGCAGGGAAACGATAGAGCCCGGAAGCAAGGCGCACAAGCCGGCGGATTCTGGCGTAGTTGTAGGTAACGGCGCAAGGATACGTAGCCCGACGGAGTCGTAGCGATCAGCAATTAAACAGTGTCGAAAAACTTTTAAATAGTTTTACGCATAACGTGGCTTGTCTTTGTTTTCAAACAATAGTAGCGAGGCGCTTTTTGGGAGAACTTGATAACCCTCGTTGCTAATGACTTCCGTATTTACCGAAATGTCCTACATTTTTACCGTTCAAAACTTGGCATTCTTCGCGCCGGTCGAAAGGCTGTGAGCGGCGAATGCATTTCGCCCCATGTTGCCATTTAAAGTTCTGAAAATTCCTACAGGTTGCGCTGAACTTTATATCGCTGTCCTTTCCGTATTTTTCGCGCCGTCGCGTCTGAATAGTTATTAAAGGCTGTAGATGTCTTATCCCGAAAAACTGTCCGCGCATTACCTGGCACTTGCCAGCGCCCCCATTTCCAACGGGAATTTTCCGGGTGTGGACGTCCGTTTTTCAGATGAGTTCGAAGCCCTGGAGCGTGAGCTCGGCAAGGCCCAGTCGATGCATGGCAGCGGTCAAGTCGACTGGCTGAGAATCCAAGAACAAAGTGAAGCCTTGCTGCGTACCCAGTCGAAAGATTTGCGCGTGGCGATCTGGCTCACATGGGCGTTGTATCAGCGAGAGTCTTTTCAGGGACTGCTCGCCGGCCTCGGCCTCCTGCGGTACCTCTGTGACAATCATTGGCGGGTGCTTCACCCGGCCAAGGCCAAAACCCGCGCCGCCAGCTTCCATTGGCTGGTGACCCGCCTCGAAGGCGCGTTGAGCGATGACGTTGCGATCAAGAGCCAGTTGGCCTTGTTCGAACGCTTGGCGGAGCAGCTCGAAGCCCTCGATACCACCTGCGTCGCTCACTTTGGAGATGACGCGCCTCTATTGCTTCCACTGTACCGGCGCCTCCGGAGTCTGATCCTGCGTGCCGCCGACCTCCAGCCACCGCCCGGCGCTGTCGGGGCCATGGTCGCCCACGTCAAGCAAGCCGCCACCCAGCTGCTTGCCTCTGGCGCCCCGATTGAACATGAAAAGGACGCCCAGAAGGCGCTGCGGAGCCTGCAGGAAAGTGCGCGTCCATTGTGCGCCTGGTGGCTCAGGCAAAAGGCGACTGACGCTCGCGCGCTGCGTCTCAACCGTACGCTGCTCTGGCTGGGCATCGACACCGTGCCCGAGCGTAACGCCGAGCAGATCACTCAGTTGCGCAGGTTGCCTGCGGACAAGCTCAAGGCGTATCAGGAAAGTCTCCAGCGGGGCCATTACGCCGATCTGCTGGTGGACATCGAGGCCAGCCTGGCGAAGGCGCCTTTCTGGTTCGACGGCCAGAGGCTCGCATGGGAATGTCTCCAAGGGCTGGGCGCCGACTCGGCCATGCGCGAAGTGGAGATTTATTTCGCCTTGTTCATCCAGCGCCTGCCGAGCGTCCTCGAGCTGCGCTGGCATGACGGCGAGCCGTTCGCGGATGCATCCACCCGGGCGTGGATTGCCGCCCAAGTCATGCCTCGCCTGGACACATCGAGCGCTGCGCCCCGCGCGGAGGCCATCGAGCCCTCGGCGCCTTGGGAGCGCGCTCTGGAAGAAGCCCAGCTCATCGTGGGCTCGGAAGGCCTCAAGGCTGCCGTCCAGTTTTTCAAGCAGGAAATGCACACCATCGACGGCGAGCGCGCGCGTTTCCTTTGGCGGTTCGCGATGGCTCGCTTGTGCTTTTCGGCCAAGAAATACGAGCTCGCCAAAGTCCAGCTCGAGGCGCTGGACCAGACGCTACAAGACACGACTTTGCAGGCATGGGAGCCCGATCTCGCATTGCAGGTACTGCACCTGTTGCACCGCTGCTGCGAGTTGTTGCCTCAGAACCACCTCGTGCGCGAGCGCAAGGACGAAACCTACCGCCGGTTGTGTCACCTCGACCTGGAGCGGGTCATTGAACAGACCTGCGGGTCCCCATTGTAAGGAAGGAAAATCATGGCCAAAGAAGGCTCTGTCGCGCCAAAGGAACGTATCAATGTCACCTTCAAACCCGCTACAGGCGGTGCTCAGGAGGAGATTGAGCTGCCACTCAAGCTGATGGCGATTGGTGACTACATCCATCGCAAGGACGACCGCAAGGTCGAAGACCGCAAGCCGATCAGCATTGACAAAATGACCTTCGATGAAGTGTTGGCCAAGCAGGAATTGAGCTTGGTCCTGAGCGTGCCAAACCGTCTCCTGGAAGAGAGCAACACCGAGGAGCTGGCCGTGCAACTGCGCTTGAATACGATGAAGGACTTCAATCCCGCGAGCCTGGTAGAGCAAGTTCCCGAGCTCAAGAAGCTGATGGAACTGCGTGAGGCGTTGGTCGCGCTCAAAGGGCCTCTGGGCAACGCACCGGCGTTTCGCAAAGCCATCGAAAGCGTACTCGCCGATACCCAGTCCCGCGATCGCATATTGGATGAGCTGGGCCTGACTCTCTCAGCCCCGAGCGTTTGATCCCTAGCCAAGGAAAGCCGACACATGAATCCCAATACAGCGCCACAGCACAGCCAGGAAAATGGCGAGCACAGCATTCTTGAAAGCATCATCGCCCAAACGCGCCTGACACCCGAGGACGACGCCTACGACATTGCCAAGCGCGGCGTGTCGGCGTTCATTGAGGAGCTCCTCAAGCCCCAGAACAGTGGAGAGCCGGTCAAGAAGGCCATGGTCGATCGCATGATCGCCCAGATCGACGCCAAGCTCAGTCGCCAGGTCGACGAGATCCTCCACCATGCCGACTTCCAGGCATTGGAATCGGCGTGGCGTGGTTTGCAGTTGCTGGTGGACCGCACCGACTTTCGCGAGAACATCAAGATCGAGATGCTCAATATCTCCAAGAGCGACTTGCTGGATGACTTCGAGGACTCGCCAGAGATCATGCAGTCGGGCCTGTACAAGCATGTCTACACGGCTGAATACGGCCAGTTCGGCGGGCAGCCGGTCGGCGCGATCGTCGCCAACTACTTTTTTTCGCCAAGCTCACCCGATGTAAAACTGATGCAGTACGTGTCCAGCGTCGCGTGCATGTCCCACGCGCCGTTCGTTGCTGCGGCCGGCCCGGAATTCTTTGGCTTGGAAAGCTTCACCGGGCTGCCGGACCTCAAGGACTTGAGGGACCATTTCGAAGGCCCGCAATTCGCCAAATGGCAGAGCTTCCGTCAATCCGAAGACGCTCGCTACATCGGCCTGACCGTGCCGCGCTTCTTGTTGCGCAATCCCTATGACCCGCAGGAAAACCCGGTCAGGTCGTTCGTCTACAAGGAAACGGTTGCCAACAGCCATGAGCATTATTTGTGGGGCAACACGGCGTTCGCATTCGGCACAAGGCTCACCGACAGCTTCGCCAAGTTTCGCTGGTGCCCGAACATTGTCGGGCCGCAAAGCGGTGGCGCGGTAGACGATTTGCCGTTGCACCATTTTGAAAGCATGGGGGAAATCGAAACCAAGATTCCCACGGAAGTGCTGGTTTCCGATCGCCGCGAATACGAGCTGGCCGAAGAAGGCTTCATCTCGCTGACCATGCGCAAAGGCAGTGATAACGCCGCGTTCTTTTCCGCCAGCTCCGTGCAAAAGCCGAAGTTCTTTGGCTCCAGTGCCGAAGGCAAGGCGGCCGAGTTGAACTACAAGCTCGGCACGCAGTTGCCGTACATGATGATCGTCAATCGCCTGGCCCATTACCTGAAAGTGCTCCAGCGTGAGCAACTCGGCTCGTGGAAAGAACGCACCGACCTCGAACTCGAGTTGAACAAGTGGATCCGCCAGTACGTTGCCGACCAGGAAAACCCAAGCGCGGAAGTTCGTGGTCGCAGGCCGCTACGTGCCGCCCAGGTGTTGGTCACCGATGTGGAAGGTGAGCCGGGCTGGTATCGCGTGAGCTTGAATGTGCGCCCGCACTTCAAGTACATGGGGGCCGATTTCACCCTGTCGCTGGTTGGCAAGCTGGACAAAGCGTGAGCGGGACCTGACCGATGACTGGATATGGCAGCCTCTTCGAACGTTTGAATGGCGATTGTGATGTTCGCGCAGGCATGAGCCGGGAGGCTTGTGCCGTGGCGTCCGTGGCTGCCCATTTGTCGAAGATGCTAAGCACCCGCGCGGGGAGTGTGCAGGTCGCGCCCGATTACGGATTGCCTGACCTCAACGACATGCGCCTGAGCTTGCACGATGCTCGTCACCGGGCCTGTCGTGCGATCCAGGCAAGCATCGAGGCCTATGAGCCACGCCTGAGCCATGTCCATGTCACGACGGTGTCGACTCTCGCTGACCCGCTTCGCCTGTCCTTGCGCATCGATGCGCTGCTGGACATGGAAGGGCTCAAGGGGCCGGTGAGTTTTTCCGCAGGTCTGGACGGCAGCGGCCAACTCACGGTCAGCCAAGGATAGGTCATGTCGTTCAACCATTATTTCCAGAGTGAGCTGACTGCCCTTCGCCAGTCGGGCCGGCGTTTCGCCGAGCGCAACCCTGCCTTGGCACCTTACCTCGGCCAGGCCGGGCGGGACCCCGATGTGGAGCGATTGCTGGAGGGAGTTGCATTCCTGACCGGTCGTCTTCGCCAGAAGCTCGATGACCAACTGCCAGAGTTGAGCCATTCACTGATGCAACTGCTATGGCCGAACTACATGCGGCCGTTGCCGGCGTTCAGCATTTTGCAGTTCGATCCGTTGCAACGGTCGGGGCTTGCGTTGCGCGTGGAGCGTGACACGCCGGTCGAGAGCAAGCCGATCCAAGGGGTGCGTTGTCGTTTTCGCACGTGTTACCCGACCGAGGTGTTGGCACTTGATCTGACAGGGGTAAGTCACTCGGTAAAAGGCAACGGTTCTGTGCTGGGCCTGCGCCTGCAGATGCATTGCGAGGGCAATCTGGGTGAGTTGCAGCTGCGCAGCCTGCGCCTGCACCTGGCCGGTGAGCGCTACATCAGCCAGACCCTTTATCTCAATCTGTTACGCAATCTTGAACATTTCGATGTGGTCCTTCTGGACGGCGACGGCCAGCCCGTCAGCGCCACGGACGGAGTGCCTGTGACATTCAGGGTCCCAGCCAATCGGGTTCAGCCCGTGGGGTTTGCTGAAGAGCACGCACTGGTCCCGTATCCCCTGAATACCTTTCGCGGCTACCGCTATCTGCAAGAGTATTTCGCTTTCCAGGAGAAATTCCTGTTTGTCGACATCGACGGCTTGGACGTCATCAACGGGTTGCCGCAAGCGCTGCTGGAACAGGCGCGCGGGTTAGACCTTCGCTTCGATATTGGCAATACCGCTACTCAGCGGATACGGCCAACGCTGGACAACGTGAAGCTTTACTGCACGCCTGTCGTCAATCTATTCAAGCACGATGCCCAGCCGATTCGCCTGGACGGCAAGCAGGAAGATTATCTGCTGCTGCCGGCCCAATACGCCCCCGAGCACTGCGGTGTGTTTTCGGTTGAAAGCGTCACTGGCTGGAGCCCCGGCGGGCTGGGGTACCAGGCGTATGTGCCGTTCGAATCATTCGAACATGACGCCAGTTTCGATGGGCCCGGCAACCGCGCCTATTACAGCATTCGTCACCGCCCCTCGCTTCTTCATGGTGGCCTCGAGACCTGCTTGAGTTTTGATGTGCGGCACGACCCGGCCCATGAAACCCTTTCGATCGAGCTGATGTGCACCAACCAGAACCTGCCCCGCCAGCTCAAGCCAGGCGACATCAACCAGCCGGGCGAAAAAAGCCCTGAGTCGCTCGGCTTCCGCAATATCGGTGCGGTCACCCAGAGCTTTGCGCCTCCCCTGGAGCGTGATTTTCTGTGGAAACTCATCAGCAACATGTCGCTCAACTACCTGTCGTTGGCGGACGTCAACGCGCTGAAGGTGATACTCGAAACCTACGATTTCCCCCGCTACTACGACGAGCACTCGGAAAAAGTCAGCAAGTGCCTGCTGGATGGCCTCAAGTCGATCAAGCATCAGCCTGTCGATCGGCTTCATCGCGGTTTACCGGTCAGGGGTTTGTGCACAGAGCTGACGATCGACCCCCAGGGATACATCGGCGAGGGCGACATGTTTGTCTTTGCATCCGTGCTCAATGAGTTTTTCGCGCTTTATGCCAGCCTCAATTCGTATCACGAGTTGCGGGTAAACAGCACACAGGGAGAGGTGTACCGATGGACACCCCGCATGGGCCAGCAACCGCTTCTATAAGCGTGCTGACACGAGGCATACGCGAATACTCATTGTTTCAGGCGGTGT
Organism: Pseudomonas sp. T1.Ur; assembly: GCF_023516725.1. Lineage (NCBI taxonomy): Bacteria > Pseudomonadati > Pseudomonadota > Gammaproteobacteria > Pseudomonadales > Pseudomonadaceae > Pseudomonas > Pseudomonas sp. T1.Ur. Next base: position 5,506,640 of record NZ_JAMGSN010000001.1, on the reverse strand, counting down.
TGCTGGTGATCGATCGGCTGCGCGAAGCCCATCCTCACCTGGATGACGAGGCACTGTATGAGCACTTGGAATTCCAGGCCAACCCGAGCCTGGGATTCCCGGCCAGCGATATCGAATGCGTCGAATTCTTTGAAGAGCATGGGCAACTGCGGGCGCGTCTGTGCCTGAATCTGATCGGCCTGGTGGGCGCAGGTTCGCCTTTGCCGGCGTTCTATGGTGAGCAGGTGTCGGGCGACGACAAACCGACTCGGGCGTTTCTCGACGTGTTCAATGATCGCCTCCAGCGCCTGATGTTGCCTATCTGGCGCAAATACCGTTATCGGGCGAGTTTTCGCAATGGCGCCGAGGACCGGTTTTCCGAGCAGTTATTCGCCCTCGTCGGCCTCAGGGGCGAGGTCATTCGCAGCGATACCCAACTGAACTGGAAGCGCTTGCTGCCTTACCTGGGGCTGCTGAGCCTTCGTGCCCATTCGGCGGCCTTGATCGAAGCCGTGCTGCGTTATTACTTCAAGCACGCCGAATTGAACCTGGAGCAGTGCATCGAGCGACGAGTAGACATCCTCGACGAGCAGCGCAACCGCTTGGGAAGGGCCAACAGCCTGCTTGGCGAAGAGCTGGTGCTGGGCGAGCGGATTCGTGATCGCAGCGGAAAATTCCGCATTCATGTCCTGGAACTGGATTGGCAACGCTTCCACGAGTTCCTACCGATCGGTGTCGCTTACCAGCCGTTGTGCGCGTTGGTGCGGTTCACCCTGCGCGACCCCCTTGAATACGACATCCGCCTGGTCTTGCGGCGGGACGAAATACGCGAATTGCGCATCGGCGAACGGAACACCTGCCGATTGGGATGGGCCAGTTGGCTGGGGCACGAGCGAGCCGCTGGCGTAGTGACCCTCAGCAGTAGAATTCATCAGGAACCAACGAAATGATCAACGTAGACCTTCAGCAACTCATTCAGGCGCTGGACGCGGATACCCGCCGCGACCTGGAGCGCTCGGCCGAGCGATGCGTGGATCGGGGCGCAAGCAAGGTCCTGGTGGAAGATCTGCTGCAGAGTTTGCTGGAGCGAGGACAAGGGCTGCTCGGGCGCGCGTTGCAGGACGCCGGGATAAGCGCGAGTGAGCTGGACGCCACCTTGCAACCACGTGCGGAACACGGCGCTTCGCGTAATCCGGTCTTCGCGCCGGAGTTGATCCAATGGCTCCAGGACGCGTTGTTGATGGCCAGTCTCGAACTGGGCCAGAGCAACGTCACTGAAGCTGCGTTGATCCTGGCGTTGTTGCGCAACCCGGGTCGCCATGCCGGTACTCATTACCAGTCGTTGCTCGCCCGGTTGAACATCGACCGACTGAAAGCGTTCGCCTTGTCACAACAGGCTCAACGGGAGACTGGATACGCCGCTGCTCAAGGCGATTCGCTTCTGGAGCGCTTCACTCACAACCTGACCCAGCAGGCCCGTGACGGCAAGCTGGATCCCGTGCTTTGCCGGGACGGCGAAATCCGCCAGATGATCGATATCCTGTCTCGCCGACGTAAAAACAATCCGATCGTCGTCGGTGAGGCAGGCGTGGGCAAGACCGCCATTGTCGAAGGGCTGGCCCTGCGCATCGCTGCCGGGGCAGTGCCGTCCGGGCTTGAAGGCGTAGAGGTTCTGTCGCTGGACATGGGCCTGCTGCAGGCCGGTGCCAGTATGAAAGGCGAATTCGAGCGGCGGCTCAATGGGGTGATCGAGGGTGTAAAGACATCGCCCAGCCCCATCATTCTGTTCATCGACGAAGCTCATACATTAATCGGCTCGGGTGGAAATTCCGGTGGTTCCGATGCGGCCAACCTGCTCAAGCCGGCCCTGGCCCGAGGCGAGCTGCGCACCATAGCGGCGACGACCTGGACCGAATACAAAAAATATTTCGAGAAGGATCCAGCCCTTGCCCGTCGTTTCCAACCGGTGCAGTTGCACGAGCCGACCATCGGCGAGGCGGTGACCATCCTGCGGGGGCTGGCCGGGGTCTACGAGGCGAGCCACGGTATTTATCTGCGCGATGACGCGGTGGTCGCGGCGGCGCAATTGTCAGCACGCTACCTGGCGGGGCGTCAGTTGCCGGACAAGGCGGTCGATGTGCTGGATACCGCGTGCGCCCGTGTGCGCATCAGCCTTGCTGCCGCGCCGCAACGCCTTGAGCGCCTGCGTGGCGAACTAGCCGAAGGTGCGCGCCAGCGCCAGGCGTTGTGTCGCGATGCAGAGGCCGGCTTGTCAATCGATACCCAGGCATTGGAAGCGTTGCGGGTACGACTGGAGGCCATCGAAGAGCAATGCCAGTGCCTGGAAGTCCAATGGACAGAGCAGAGCGTTCTGGCCGAACGTTTGTTATCGCTGCGCCGGCAACTGGCTGGGCTGCGGGAAAACCGGGCGGACAAGGGCCTGGAGATCGAAACGCTGGAAGCGGCGTTGCACGAAACCCACAACGCGCTGGTGGATGCACAGGCCGAAGAACGCCTGGTCAGTTTTGAGGTGTGCCCGCGCTTGGTGGCGGAAGTGATCAACGCGTGGACGGGTGTCCCGCTGTCGCAGCTGGCCTGCGAGCACAACGTGAAAATCGCCCGTTTCGCGACGGATCTACGCAGCCGGATAAGGGGGCAGGAACCGGCAGTGCAGGCGCTTGATCGAGCGATGCGCGCAGCCGCCTCAGGCTTGAACAAACCCGACGCCCCAGCGGGAGTGTTTTTGCTGGTAGGGCCGAGTGGGGTCGGCAAGACCGAAACGGCATTGGCCTTGGCCGAGCTGCTGTACGGCGGCGACCGATTCATCACGACACTCAACATGGCCGAGTTTCAGGAAAAACACACGGTTTCAAGGCTCATCGGCGCGCCCCCGGGTTATGTCGGATTTGGCGAAGGCGGGATGCTCACCGAGGCTGTTCGACAGAAGCCATACTCGGTGGTGTTGCTCGATGAGGTCGAAAAAGCCGATCCGGACGTGCTGAATCTGTTCTATCAGATATTCGACAAAGGCCTGGCCAACGATGGCGAAGGGCGGGAGATCGATTTTCGCAATACGCTGATTCTGATGACATCAAACCTGGGCAGTGAACGTATCGGCGAGTTGTGCCAAAACGGGTTGGCGCCGAGTGCCGAGCAACTTGAAGAAGCGATTCGACCGCTGCTCAGCAGGCATTTCAAACCTGCATTACTGGCCCGTATGCGTGTGGTGCCGTATTACCCGATAGGCGGCTCGGTGCTACGCGAGTTGGTGGAGATAAAGCTGGGGCGCTTGGGCGCGCGGTTGCAGCGTCGTCAGTTGGGCTTCAGTTTCGGCACGCAGCTCGTTGATTACCTTGTCGAGCGCTGCACTCGCAGCGACAGCGGTGCGCGGCTCATCGACCATTTGCTCGATCTTCACCTGATGCCTGGGTTGGCCGACGGTTTGCTCGCGGCCATGGCCATCGGCGAACAACCGCGGCAGGTTCACGCCACGCTCGATGAACAAGCCCGCGTAACGTGTGAGTTCAAGTGATGGGGGCACTGCTGACTCATGTGCCTGAACCGCTGGCTTACGCCGAAGCGCTGCTGGGGCAGTTTTCCAGCCTCTTGCAATCGGCGGACGATGCGACCTTGCTCGGTGATTTCATCAGGGGGACGGCGCGGCTCAGTGGTTGTGAACTGGCGCAGTTGTATCTGTTGGATGCCGCGCACAATCGCCTGGAACTGAGCACCGAATGCCTGGAAGGCCGATTGCAGTTTCGTGACCCGGCCGGCTCGCCTGTCGATTACGACGGTGAGCAATTGTTGCAATTCGTCCTGCGCCAGAACCGCGTGGTGTGCCTTGGTGCGTTGAGCGCCAGCCTGCACGATACGCGTTTCCTGCCAGCCCGTGCTGCGCCGTGGCAGTCGCTGCTCGGTGTGCCATTAGCCGCCGGGGACGGGATCAAGGGGGTATTGGTTTGCGCCAGCACCCAGCGGATCGACCTGCAGGGATTCGCTGATTCCCTGGGTTATCTAGGGGCGTTCGCGTTGAAGCAGATCCACCTGTTGCAACGCCAACGGCGTCCTGCCGCTGAAGGTCGGCCTGTGGTGATCAACCTGCCGAGCGCCAACGGTTTCGGCCTCATCGGCAAGAGCGCGGCGATGCGCCAGAGCCGTCAACTGATCAGCAAAGTCGTGAACAGCCCGTACACGGTCCTGCTGTATGGCGAGACGGGAACCGGCAAGGAAGTCGTGGCCCGGGCGATCCACGATTGCGGGCCGCGTCGCACGCAGGCGTTCATCGTCCAGAACTGCGCGGCGCTTCCCGAGCATCTTTTGGAAAGCGAGTTGTTCGGTTATCGCAAGGGCGCGTTTACCGGCGCCGACCGTGACCGCATCGGCTTATTCGACGCGGCTGACAAGGGCACATTGTTGCTCGATGAAATTGGCGACATGCCCTTGTCCCTCCAGGCCAAGCTGTTGCGCGTTTTGCAGGAGGGCGAGGTTCGTCCGTTGGGGTCGAACCTCACCCACAAGATCGACGTCCGCATCATCGCCGCCACCCATCGCGACCTGAAATGCTTGATGGGCGAAGGCAAGTTCCGCGAAGACCTGTATTACCGCCTTGCACAGTTTCCCATCCAATTGCCGCCGCTGCGTCAGCGTGGCCCCGACATCATCGAACTGGCTCGGCACTTCGCCGACAAGGCTTGTGCGCTTCTGCAGCGCGATCTTGTGCATTGGTCCGACGCTGCGCTGGCCCATCTGGCTGCCTATGACTTCCCCGGAAACGTACGCGAGCTCAAAGGCATCGTCGAAAGGGCGGTGCTGTTGTGCGAGGGCGACGAATTACGGATAGAGCACTTTGCCCTGCACATTAAACACCGACCCGATGAAGGTCGCGTAAGCCTGCGCGAACGGATGGAACACATCGAACGCAGCCTGATGATTGATTGCCTGCGCAAGAATTCCGGTAACCAGACGCTGACGGCTCGCGAGCTCGGCTTGCCGCTGCGCACGCTGTTGTATCGGATGAGCCGGCTGAACATTCGCCGCAAGGACGCCGAAGTCTGATGCCCTACTTTCACTTCCATTCGACTCATTTATTTTCAGGACACTTTGAATGCCCACTCACCCTTGGCAAGTCTTCCTGCTGACTGCTGTCGTGTTGTTCGGCCTCGGTGGTTGCAACGCAAACTACAAATTCAATGACAGCACCTATCGCCCCTTGGGTGATCCGCAAGCGATAAATCGCGGTAAGTGACCGCAAGGAGGAGCATCGGTGGAAGTCATTTTCGAAAGGTTGGATGCCAGGCAGTTGGTCAGTCCGAACCCGTGCCGGAAGATTTTCGGGACGGCGGGCGGCGTCATTGGGCGAGGCGAGGAGTGTGACTGGGTCATTCCGGACAGCCAGCGCCTCTTGTCCAAGCGCCATGCGCGGGTGAGTTTCCAGGGAGGCGCGTTTTTTCTCATCGATATCAGCGGCAATGGCATATCCCACCGCAGAAACGGTGTGCGCCTGCCCAAAGGCGAGCCGGTGCCCATCAAGGACGGGGATATCTACGTCATGGGCGAATGCGAACTCCTGGCGCGGTTGGTGGCTCGTTCGGGTAACAGCATTCCCGATGGCGACCGTTCGGTATCCGGTGGCAATCTCATTCCGGACGACGCTTTCATGGGGCTCGATCCGCTGGAAGGCCTGGACCGACAGGCGCGTGTGTTTTCTGAGATAGATGAGTTGCTCAATCCGAGTGCGATGCCCGCTTACGGTTCGGACTCTGTGCGGGCCGATAGGGAAAGCCTGCGACTGCCAGAGCTGGTCGACGCGGATAATGAGCAGGCGCCTTTCCCGCCCCCCCAACGCTCCGAGCCCGTACAGGAAGACTTCTGGCAACGCTTCGGTCACTCGCTGGGCATGGACCTCGATGATATGGACAAGGAGGCCCGCGAGGCGTTGGCGGTCAACGTCGCGCAGTTGCTCAAGCAAAGTGTTCGAGGCTTGCAACAGAGTCTGCGTACTCGCTCGGAGTTGAAGGGCGAGCTGCGTCTGGCCCAGACCTTTTTCCACGGCCCTCGGAAAAATCCGTTGAAGTACACCGATGATGCCCTGCCGATGTTGTTGCAGCCAGGCGCGCCACTCCAGTGGTCGGCCAGCGAGGCTATCGCCCGCTCATTTAATGACCTCCAGGCCCACCAAGTGGCCTTGCTGGCCGCCAGCCGGTCCACCCTGCGTTCGGTGCTGGAGCATTTTTCGCCCCGCCAACTGGTCCTGCGGATGGAGCGCGAGCAGCGATCGTTGTTCAGTACGCCAGGCGGCCACTGGCGGGCATTCGGTCGTTATCACCAAGGGCTGTGCGACGACGATGACTGGGTGGAACGCCTGCTTGCCCGGGACTTCGCCAAGGCATACGAGGAACAGGTCCGCCTGGTGTCCACTCTGCAAAACGATCTTCATGGATGACGTATATGTCTCGCCGCACCCTGCTTTTTTTCAAGACGCTGACGCTAGCGGCTGCGACGCTGATGGCCGGTTGTACCAGCCTGTCGCCGTTTTCAACGATGACCAAACTCAATCTCACCCTCACTGCCAGTGATCAGCTCAACCCGGATCTCAACGGACGGCCATCTCCTGTCGTGGTGCGCCTGTTTGAACTCAAGCATCCGGTGGCTTTTGAGAATGCTGATTTCTTCAGTCTTTATGACCGTGCCAGGGAATCCTTGGCGCCTGACTTGATCACCGGCGAAGAACTGGAGTTGCGTCCCGGCGAAACGTTCACGCTCAGGCTCGCCGTCGCAGGGGGCGGTCGTTTTGTCGGGGTACTTGCCGCGTACCGTGACCTGCCTCGGACACAGTGGCGCTACACGGTGCCCATCGCTGCGGCACGAGTGACCGAAGCGCATCTGATGCTTGATCAGGACGGTATTACCAGTCATCTCGAAAGCTTTGCCAGGACGGACGACCAATGAATCACGATAAGGTCATCTGGCAGGAAGGAATGTTGCTGCGCCCGCAACATTTGCAGCACAACGATCGTTATTTCGATCATCAGCTAAAGCTTCGCACACGCTTGTTGGGTGGTTATGCCTGGGGCTTCCTGACACTGGAAATCGATCTGCAGTTTCTGAACATGGGCCGATTGATCGTCAGCGAGGCTTCGGGTGTCTTGCCAGACGGCAGCTTCTTCGAATTGGACGGCAACGCCGAGCCGCTGGTCCTGGAAGTGCCGTCCAACACCTGCAATACGCCGGTCTATCTTGCCCTGCCGCTCATCACCGGCAATCGGGTCGAGTCTCGTCGTCCCGAGCAAGCCGATGTGCTGGCGCGCTATATCACCTATGAAATGCAGGTGAATGATTCCAACGCCGCAGACGCTTTCAGCAGTCAGATCAGCTGTGGCCGCCCGGATGTACGCTTGCTGCTGGGCGAGCAGCACGGCGATCAGGCTTTCGTTAAGTTGAAAGTGTGCGAAGTCCTGGATACCACGCCTGATGGTGGGATCAGGCTCGACGCGGATTTTGTGCCCGCGTTCATCCAGACCAAGTCATCCGGCTACCTGCTGTCCTGCCTCAAGGAAGTCATTGGCATGCTTGGCCACCGGGGCGAAAGCCTCGCCGAGCGGATTCTCTCCAACGGCAAAACGGGTGCGGTTCAAGTCGGCGACTTCATGATGCTGCAATTGATCAATCGTACCGAATTGCTGCTGCGTCATTATCTGGAGCTGGAGCAGGTTCACCCTGAAATCCTCTATCGAACGCTGCTTTCTCTGCTCGGCGAGTTGGCGACTTATTCAACAGACAGCAAGCGCCCTTCATTCGATCACCGCTACCAACACAGCGATCTGGGTGCGTGCTTTCGAAGCCTCATGCAGGCAATCCGGCAGGTGCTGTCAATGGTGCTCGAACAGCATGCCATTGAGCTGCAACTGCAGGCTCGCCAGTACGGAATCAGCGTTTCGCCGATGCATGACCTTTCACTGCTGGACTCGGCTTCGTTTGTACTGGCAGCGAGTGCTCATTGTGACAGCGAGGAGTTGCGCCATCGCTTGCCGTCGCATCTCAAGATCGGTTCGGTGGAGCGCATTCGCCAGTTGGTCAATTTGCATTTGCCGGGCATCAAGATCAGGCCTTTGCCCGTGGCGCCGCGGCAGATTGCGTTCCATGCCAACAAGACCTATTTCCTCCTTGAACCCAGTGTCGAGGATCTTGCGCAGGTGAAGCGTTCAGCGGGCTTTGCCTTTCATGTGTCGGGTGAATTCGCGGAGCTGGAGCTGAATTTTTGGGCCATCAGGAATTGACTGACATGGATAAGGACACGCCTCAAGACGACATTACCGTCTTGCTCGATTTTCACGGACAGCGCCCGGCTTCGGGCCCTTTGACCGATGCTGCCGCGCCGCCGCGTATCGAACAGCTGGAAGATCGAATGATCTATGCCGCGCGCCAGCCACGGTCCCGAAGGTTCGTGACCAGTCTGAATCCCCTGGTGGCGGCAGCGTCAGGCTTGTTGGCCCAGATAATGGCGCTCAAGCAGGGCCGTGACCGCGCAGATCTGAATGACCTCAAGCAAGAGCTGACCTTGGAGTTGAAGCAGTTTGAAGCCTTGGCTTTGAACGCCAACATCGAGCAAAGCGAGCTGGTCGCTGCTCGCTACGTGCTATGCACGGTCCTGGATGAAGCCGTCGTCGTCACGTCGTGGGGATACGGGAGCGGTTGGTCGCAAATCAGCCTGCTCAGCACGTTTCACAATGAAACGTTTGGCGGCGAGAAGGTTTTCCAATTGCTTGATCGGCTGTCAAAAGATCCGGTGAAGCATTTGCACATGTTGGAGCTGCTGTATCTGTGCCTGTCTTTGGGCTTTGAGGGCAAATATCGGGTCCAGGCACGCGGGGGGCTCGAGCTCGTTGGCGTCCGCGACGCGCTGTATCGCTCGATCCGTCAGGTACGAGGCGATGCACCACGCCAACTTTCACCCCATTGGGAAGGGCTGGTTGCCCCACCTCGCCGTCCGGTGCGCGTTGTTCCTGCCTGGACCGTGGCGTTTTTCACCCTGGCTTGCCTGGGCGTGATGTACGCGGGCTTCGCGTGGGTGTTGGACGAGCAGCGCGAAAGCATCCTGCAACCCTATCAATTGCTAGAGCCGGCTGTGGTTCAAGCGCAGCCGTAAACAGGGACGTGTGATGAAATCGCTTTTCAGAAAAGTGGGGGCCTGCCTGCGCCAGACTTGGCTCTGGACGTTGTTATGTGCGCTCTGTATCGGGGGGCTGGTTTGGTTTTTCGGGCCGCTGCTGGCGATCGACGATCATAAATTCTGGGCATCCCCGACGGCACGCTTGTTGACGATCAGCCTGCTGTTCCTGGCGTGGGGCCTGGGTATGGTTTTCTTCAACGAGCGATCCGGGAGGATAAGGAATTCCAGCCAACCCGATGCTGACCCGTCTCGCACGCTTGGCCAGGCCAGGGTCGACGATGAACGGCGAGAAATTCGCTCGCGCTTCAAGAGGGCGCTGGGAACATGCCCAAGCGTCTATTCCGGTGGCGTAAAACGCAATCCCAAGGAATTGCCCTGGTATTTGCTGATTGGCCCGACCGCCAGCGGCAAGACCCGCCTGCTGGAGCGTTCAGGCCTCGAATTTGCGTTCGATGGCGTTGAACGAAAGCCCTTGCTCGACATGACCGGTACCCGTGATTGCGACTGGTATTGTTCCGATCAAGCGGTGTTGATGGATACCGCCGGTCGCTATCTGACCCAGACGGATAAAGAGGTGGATGGTAGCGCCTGGAACGTCTTGCTCGACCTGCTGCGTCGAGGTCGCCGCGGTCGGCCCCTCAATGGTGTGCTGGTGGCCGTGCCGGTTGAAATCCTGTTGTGGGGTCGTGAAGAGGAGGTCATCGAGCTGGCCGGCAAAGTTCGTAGCCGCATGCAAGAGATCCAACGACAACTGCGCGCCAACGTGCCGATCTATCTGGTGCTCAGCAAGGCGGACACCATCCCTGGCTTCAATGAGTTCTTCGATTCGCTGACCCGCGAGGAAGCCGACCAGGTGTTGGGGGCGAGCTTCAGCGACGCTTCGCACGGTTGCGACATGGCCATGTTGCGTGGTGAGTTCGAGGCGCTCTTGCAGAGACTCAATAGTCAGTTGCTCCTGCGTTTGCATCAGGAGCGCGACAGTGGTTGCCGTGGCCTCATCCTGGATTTCCCACAACAACTGGCGCAGCTCGGGCCTCACCTGTGCCTGCTGTTCGAGCTGGCTTTCAGGGGCGAGGCGTGTCCGCTGCGGGGGTTCTATCTGACGAGCGCTGCCGCGTCATCTCGCCTGGCAGGCGGACAGACAGCGCAGCCAAGTGAAAGGGGCAACGGACGATTCATTCATCACCTGTTCACCCGAGTCATGTTCCCGGAGGCCGATTTGGCGGGCCCCGATCAGCGCGAGCGAAGCCGCACTGATTGGAGGCGGCACGCTATCTACCTCGGCGCGCTCACCACCCTTGGGTTGTTCGGATGGCTGTGGGCAAATGGTTACAAGGCAAATCATGAGCGTCTGGAACATCTGCGAACGTTGGCACAACGTTGGGACTTGCATCGTCCGGCGCTGGGGGCGAATGATAATCCCATGGGGGGCCTCGAATCGCTTGATATCCGTTTCAAGGCAACAGAGGTTTTTCCACCTGCCAAGGCTCTGCCGCTGTACGAGCGCATCGGTCTCTACCAAGGAGACGCGACCCGTCCCGCAGTGCTCGGTGCTTATGAGCGCGAATTGGAGACGCAGCTCCTACCCCACGTTGCGCAAATGTTGGAAGAGCAGATCCATGGCCGCTTGAGTGAGCGTGAAAATCTACTCAACAGCCTGCGCGCGTACTTGATGCTGGCCCAGCCAGAACGTCGCGATCACGCTTGGCTCATGAACTGGGTCACTCGAGAATGGTCGCTGCGCTATCCCGGTAACGAGGCGGTGCAAAACGGCTTGAGGGACCATTTCGAGCGTTTGTTGGAACAGCCTTTTGTCTTGGAAATCAACCAGCCGCTGGTGGCCCAGGCACGGGACGCGTTGCGCAGTGAGTCCCTGGCTACAGTCGTTTATCGGATGCTGCGGGAGCAGGCCAGCCAGTTGCCGAAATACAGCCTCGACCAATACCTTGGCCCCCAAGGGACGTTGCTGGTCGGCACCGACCATGTCATTCCAGGTTTTTATACCCGCCAAGGCTACGAGCAATATTTTTCAACTCAAGGCACTCGGCTGATCAGCGGGTTGCTACGGGACAATTGGGTCCTGGGCGAAGGCGCAAGCCTCAGCGGCAAAGACATGCGCCAGCTTCTGATCGAGCTCGAACAGTTCTATTTCCGCGATTATGCCGACCGCTGGAGCGAAGCGATCGGACAGGTCACCCTGCAAACGACGCACAACGCAGGCGAGATGGCCGATCAACTGGCGGGGCTGACATCAGCCCATTCGCCGGTTCTGCAATTGCTGGTGCAGGTACGTGAACACACACGCATCCAAGGCCTTGTCGAACCGGTCGGCAAGCCGGTGCAAACGCCCGGAAACAGCGACAACACCGTTACGCAACTTGTCTCTGCGGCCGTACAAACCGCCGATTCGCTGGCAACCTCACTGCCGGATACCGGGCAAAAATCCCTTCGACGGCGTTTCGAGCCGTTGCACCGCCTGCTTGAGCCTGACAATAACCCCTCCGTAGATCTGACCTTGGCCTTGCGAGCGCTCGAAGACACCCATGCGCAGTTGGCGCCCCTGGCCCGGGCCAGTGATCCGGAGCAAGCCGCATTCGAATTGGCGAAGCGCCGCATGGGTGGCCAGCGAGACGCACTGGGTAGCCTGCGTAGCGCATCGGCTCGTTTGCCGCGCCCATTCGACGGTTGGTTCAACGGGCTGGCCGACGATAGCTGGCGCATCGTACTCAGTGATTCCTACCGTCATCTCAACCAGCGCTACCAGGGCGAGCTGTACGGTTTTTACCGCAAGGCAATCAGCAAGCGGTATCCGTTCAGTGCACACAGTACCAGTGACGTCGCGATCAACGATTTTCGCGAGTTCTTCAAGGACCAGGGCATCGTCGACCGATTCTTTGAAAGTTATATGCGTCCATTCGTCAGCGGTACCCCTGGGAACTACCGTCTACGTAGCCTCGACGGCCAGAGCTTGCCGATGTCCAGAACCTATCTGGATCAAATGGCGGCGGCCCATACGATCCGCCAGGGTTTTTTCATCGACAATCCAGCCGAGCCACAGATTCAATTCAAGCTTGAGCCCTACACACTCGACCCGGCCGTGAGCCGATCCGAATTTCGTTTCGGCGATAAGACGCTGGAGTACCGTCACGGGCCTATACAACCGCTGGCCTTCACTTGGCCCACGGACGCGCAGGGCGGCCGGACCTCCCTCCTATTGGAGCGAATGGCCGGTGGGCGGGGAATCGGTATCGAAAAGAATACCGGGCCGTGGTCACTGTTTCGTCTGTTCGACTTGATGCAGGCCGAGTACCTGACCGGTCGTGATGTGCGTGTGCTCAAGGCCGATCTCGGCGGGCTGCGGGTTAATTTCCTGTTGACGAGCCAGCGCACACCGAACCCGTTCGATATGACGGTACTGCGCACTTTCAGAATGCCGGCGCAGCTCTGATGCATCATGCCTGCGACTGGCGTAGTGCCGCGCGAACGGACACTGGCAAGGTTCGTCAACGGAACGAGGATGCTTTTCTGGAATGCCCGAAACGGGGGTTATGGGCAGTGGCGGACGGAATGGGCGGTCACTCGGGGGGCGATATCGCCAGCCAATTGATTGTTGCCAATCTGGCGGATCTGCCCACGTACCGAGACTTCGACACGCGCTTGAACGCCGTGCGTCAATGCCTGCGTTGGACCAATCGGCGATTGAGCCAGGAGCTGACCGTCACCGCGGCAAATCCGCTCGGCATCTTGGGCAGCACGGTGGTGGCGTTATTGCTGGAAGGTCGCCGTGCGGCGTGTGTCTGGGCGGGCGACAGCCGCTGTTATCTCTGGCGCGGTGGACATTTATACCAACTGTCCAGGGACCACTCACTGCGCGAGCAACTGGTCGCTGAATGCCGCTTCAGTCGCGACGAGGCAAATGCCCATCCCGCCGCGAAAGCATTGACGAGAGCAATAGGCGCTTCGCAAGAATTGAGGCTGGGCATACTGGAACTGGATGTTCAGCGTGGCGATAAATTCTTGTTGTGCACCGATGGCGTTTATCAGGATCTCGGTAGCCAAACCCTTGGCGACGCCATGAGCCTGTCGTCCCCAGCCACGGTGCTCGAATGTCTTTTCGAAGGCGTTTTGAAGGGCGCTGCGCGGGATAACCTGACGGCTGTGGTGATTGGCGCGTGAGCAGCCCCGAATCGACACTAGCGACCCTGCGTGACGGCGAACGTCATCGGACCTGCTTCGCCCCCACCGATGCATCGCCTGCGCTGGAACCGAGCCAACCTGGTACCGGCGAAACGCCGAAGATACTCGCGGGACGCTATTGCCTGGAACGCTTGCTTGGAGCCGGTGGCATGGGCGTCGTATATCGCGCCCGAGACCTGCTTCTTGAACAATACGGTGATCCGGATCCGTACATTGCACTGAAGATGCTCAGCGAGGCGTTTGACGGGTCACCTGACGCGAGCACGCTGCTTTACTGCGAGTTCGCCCTGACTCGACGCTTGCTGCATCCAAACGTATTGCGTCCGTTCACCTTCGAAGTGGACGCCGCCCACCGGCTTGCCTTTATCACCATGGAACTCATGCGCGGCATGACGCTGGACAAGTTACTTTGCGAGCGGCCCCTCGGTCTGTCTTGGCCCGAGCTGAAAATGATAGCCGTCCCGCTGCTCGATGCCATTGCCCATGCCCATGCCCGAGGCGTGCTGCACGGTGACATCAAGCCAAGCAACATCATGGTGTGTGAAGACGGTGTGCGCTTGTTTGATTTCGGCTTGGGCCTGGCTGAAAAAGGCCCGTTGGAAGGCTTGCCCTCATTGGATCGCCACCGCCTCAACGCTTGGACCCCAGGCTACGCCGCTCCCGAATTGCTCGAAGGCGCACGACTCTGCGCACGCGCCGACGTCTACAGCCTGGCTTGCGTGCTCTACGAACTGGCGTGCGGCAAACATCCGTTTCAACGTTTACCTTCGAACCAGGCGCGCGATACCGGGTTGGAGCGCCAGCTCAAGGCCCCGAGAACGCTGCCGCGGCGCTGCTGGGTGGCGTTGCGCGAGGCGTTGGCGTTTGATCCGGCGCGCCGTATCAGTGCGGCGCGGTTGCGGGACGCATGGGCGGGTGGAGCTTTTTGGTGGTGAAGGGCTGTTGGGTTTGTCTTTCAGTTGGACATGCGTCGCTCGATGGGCCGCTATCGCGAGCAAGCTCGCTCCCACAGGGGGAGCTGCGGTGCTTTGAAGGTTGGTGCGGGGGCTTGCTCGCGATGGGATCTGTTCAATCGTCAGCAATTTTGGGGGCAGTCAATGCCTCCAAGGCTGCCTTGCGCTCATCAGCCGGCAATCGGCCAAGCTTCTCAACTGCGGTATAAAACGCAACCCAATCCCCATCCTCCCGCTTGAACAACGCCGCAAACGCCGGCACCCATTGGTCATACAGGCCGAACGGCAATAGGCGGGCGTTGTTCAGTGGCGCATAGACCCAGGCGTCGTAGCGTTTGTCCCCGTTCCATTGGCCGTCGCGCATTCGTTCGTAGTCGCCACGCAGGCGTTCGAATTCAGCGGCCTTGCGCTGGCGCATCTGCTCGGCCGGCAGGGGTTGGGCGTAGAGGGTTTCCAGGCGTTGGCGGGTATCGAGGATTAGTTGGATGAACTGGTCGCGTTGGCGCAGCGGGTTGCCATTGTCTGGCGCCAGCCCGCGATGGGCGCGCCATTGGCGGGTGCCTTCCTGTTCGACGAAGGTGGCGAAGGATTCGTTGAACGCCGTGTCGTCCTTCACGTAGAACCGCTGGTGCGCCAGTTCATGAAAGATCAGCGTCGCCAGGCGTTCGTCGCCCAAGTGCAGCATGGAACTCAGGATCGGGTCGTTGAACCAGCCCAGTGTCGAGTAGGCCTCCACGCCGCCAATCGACACGTCCATGCCCTGCAATTGCTGCAACGCGGCCTCGCCTCGGGCGGCGCCCTGGCTGTAATAACCGCGATACGCCACGCAACCGGCGATGGGGAAGCAGTGGTTTTGCGGGGCCAGGGAGAATTCCGGGGTGGCGAAGACGTTCCAGACGACGTAGGGGCGGCCGATGTCGGCGTACAGGCGATAACTGTTGTTATCAGGCAGGTGCAGGTGTGCGCTGGCAAACGCCCGGGCCTCAAGTGCCTGGCTCAGGTGTGCGCGCAGTTTCGGATCGCGGGCGGGGTCGGCGATGACGCGGTCGATCGGCTCCCGGGCGTGCAGCAGCCGCAGTTGTCCACTGGCGAGCTGGCCGTAATAGCCAACGCTTGC
This sequence comes from Pseudomonas sp. T1.Ur, assembly GCF_023516725.1. Lineage (NCBI taxonomy): Bacteria > Pseudomonadati > Pseudomonadota > Gammaproteobacteria > Pseudomonadales > Pseudomonadaceae > Pseudomonas > Pseudomonas sp. T1.Ur. The sequence goes on along the minus strand of NZ_JAMGSN010000001.1, from coordinate 5,491,225 downwards.
ACAACCGTTGAGTAACAAAAGCAGGAGGGCTGGAAACAAAATCCGGAAAACACGGTCGAGTAACCGATGGCGTGAACGCTGCCTGATCAATTTGGAATCACCCTGGGAAGTCTGCCTCCAGACTATCTCGCCTGCCCGGAGCTTCGCTATGCGCGTGTTGATGCTGACGAGTGGCCTGTTGCTGCTGACCGGCTGTGCCGGTTTGCCCGATCCTGATCCCTCCCAAGCGTGGATTGACCTGGGAAACCATCAGGACACGGCGTTGCAAGCGCTGGAAGTCGATGACAAGCAGTCCATCGATCGACGGTACTTCGAAGTTCAACCGGGTAGCCACGAGCTGACGGTGCGTTATCAATTTGCCGTGGAGCCCGGCAACATTGGTCCGAATGCCGAACCGCTGTGGCGTGATTGCCGGTTGAATGTGAAGTTCAAGGACTTCAACGCGGGCCAGCGTTACCAATTGCAGGCCGGCAGCATCGGTTTCCGTCCGTGGGCCAAGCTTTACGACCAGCAGCGCAAAGTGGTGGGCCAGGGCACGCCGGCGGGCTGCCAGCAAAGCTGATCGGCGCTATGCTCGGCGCCTGACTTCAGGATATTCGCCATGCGCCTACCGACCCTGTTATTGGCTCTTGTGACGTTGAGCGGATGTACAACGAGCCCACTGCCCCCAATGGACCCGAACATGGCTTGGGTCGATTTCGCCACCCCCATACCGGGCGGCAAGTTGCTGATGGCTGAACGGCTGGATGGCAAGCGCCTGCAGGATGGGCGTTTCTTCCAGGTCTCGCCGGGTAGCCACGAATTGGAGGTGCGCTTCGACTTCGAGGTCCCTGGCGGGGGCGGCGGGCTGGGCATGATGAGCGAACCGAAAGAGCGGCTCTGCTACTTGGTCATTCGCTACGAGCACTTCGAGGCCGGCCAGCGTTATCGCCTGGAAGCTCGCAACCTGGCGTATTCCCCAAGCGCCCGGCTCTATAACGCCAAGCGTGAAATCGTGGCCGAGGATCGACAGGCCAATTGCCTGATGTAGCGCTGCCTAGCGGTCGTTCTTCTGGTAGATGATTTTCTTGGTGCCGTTCTCACAGGTGCCCACCACCATGTTCTGGTCATGGACTTCGTCGTTGGTGACGATTTCCAGGGTGTAGGACGTGACGCCCTGGGCCTGGATCTTGGCTTCGATCTCGGTCTTGAGTTCTTCGCAGGGTTTGGGAGCCGCGAGGCTCGAAGTGGCCAATGCGCAACCGATGACTGCCAGGGCAAACCGTTTCATGCTCGAACTCCTCGATACAGCGCGCACTGCCGGTGCGCTGGAACTGCAGACTTGCATTCGATCACAATTGCCTTCGGGTAAATAGATCGCAAATCAAAGAAGACCGCAGCCTTCCAGAGGCTGCGGTCTTCTCAGTCCATCAACTCACCAGCGTCGCATCCAGGGTGATCTTGGCGTTGAGCACCTTGGAAACCGGGCAACCTTCCTTGGCCTTGTTGCTCAGTTCTTCGAATTGCGCCTGGGTGGCGCCGGGGATCTTGGCCTTGAGGATCAGCTTGATTGCGGTGATCGCAAAGCCGCCATCGACCTGGTCCAGGGTCACTTCGGCGTTGGTATCGATGCTGTCAGCCTTGAGCCCGGCGTCACCGAGGATCATCGAAAACGCCATGGAGAAGCAGCCCGCATGGGCCGCGCCGATCAATTCTTCCGGGTTGGTGCCCTTGCCGCCTTCAAAACGGGCCTTGAAACCATAGGGCGCTTCGCGCAACACGCCGGTTTCCGTGGAGATGGAGCCGATGCCGGTCTTCAGGTCACCTTCCCAGTGAGCCGATGCTTTCTTGACGATAGCCATGTTTGCCTCCTCATGATCCGGCGCGAGGGTTCGCGCCTGGGTATTTTTCAGTGCCAGGATTGTGAGGATAGACCGGTCGATAAAGTTCACCCGGCCGATTAGTCGACTAATTTAGTAGGAAAATTCTTCGCTACTATTGAAACTCGGGTATATGCCCACATTCATAGGACACACCTAGAGAAACGGCAGGCTTTCGCCCATAGGAAAGTTCGTACGCCGTTGGAGATGCCGGCCCATGAAACAGCTGTCCGAAGTGAAATTTTCAACCCTCGACCTCGTGCCCGTCCGCGCTGATGGCAATGCCGCCCAGTCCTTGCGCAACTCCCTGGATCTGGCGCAGCACGTGGAAAAGTATGGCTACACCCGTTTCTGGGTGGCCGAGCACCACAACATGGACGGCATCGCCAGCTCCGCGACGGCGGTTTTGCTCGGCTATCTGGCGGGAGGCACGTCGACCATCCGCGTCGGCTCCGGCGGGGTCATGCTGCCAAACCACGCGCCGTTGGTGATCGCCGAGCAGTTCGGCACGCTGGAAAGCCTGTTTCCGGGCCGGATCGACCTCGGGTTGGGCAGAGCGCCTGGTTCGGACCAGATGACTGCCCGTGCATTGCGTCGCGAGCGCTCCGGCAGCGCTGATGATTTCCCTGAGGATGTGGCTGAACTGATGCGTTATCTCGGCCCGCGAACCCCGGACCAACGCATCATCGCCATGCCCGGCACGGGAACGAATGTACCGGTGTGGCTGTTGGGTTCCAGTCTGTTCAGTGCACAACTGGCGGGAGAACGCGGTTTGCCCTACGCATTCGCCTCCCATTTCGCACCGCGCTTCCTGCATGAGGCGATTCGTGTCTATCGCAACCACTTCAAGCCGTCGGCGGTACTGGACAAGCCTTACGTCATGCTTGGTGTACCGCTGGTCGCGGCGGACACCGACGAGCGAGCCGATTACCTGGCGACGTCGGTGTACCAGCGGATCCTGGCGTTGATGCGCGGCCAGAGCCTGGTGCAGCGCCCGCCAGTGGAAACCATGAATGGCCTGTGGTTGCCCCATGAAAAGGAAGCGGTAGGCGACTTCCTTGGCCTGGCCATGATTGGCAGCCCGCAAAAAATCCGCGCCAAGCTGGAGGTGTTGATCGAGCAGACTCAGGCCGATGAGTTGATTTTCACCAGCGACCTGTATGAACACGCTGACCGCCTGCACTCGTATGAATTGCTGGCGCAGGTCATGAAAGGCTGAATCGCGGCCGTAAAAAAGCCGACGCGGTGCGTCGGCTTTGATATTCAGCGGTTATTTCTTGTAGACGATTTCCTTCGAACCGCCCTCACAGGTGCCGACGACTTTTCCGTCCGCCGCTGCGCCTTTCTCAACAATTTCCAGCGTATAACCCGACACACCTTTGGCATCAAGCTTCGCCGCGATTTCGCTTTTCAGCTCTTCGCACGGTTTGCCGGCCGCAAAGGCAGTGCCCGCAAGGCTCAGCAAACCCAGGGCCACCATCCACTTCTTCATCGCTCGCACTCCTTGGTCGGATCAAATAGAGAGGTATCGCAAAGGCGCGACGCACCAACCATAGCGCATCGCCATTCCCTATGGCACTCCGCCAGTGTGCAAGTTCAAAGCGCTCAGCTATTGGCGATCCGGAACCCGACCTTGATGGTGACCTGGAAGTGCGCGGCCCGGCCATTTTCGATGTGGCCGCGGGTCTCGGTGACTTCAAACCATTCCAGGTGCTTGAGGCTTTTGCTGGCCTCGGCCAAGGCATTGTTGATGGCGTCTTCAATGCTGGTGGGAGAGGAGCCGACCAGCTCGACTTTCTTGTACGTGTGGTGATCACTCATGACGTTCTCCTTGGTTGTCTGTAACAGCCTAGCAGCGATTTTTCGCCTTACATGTGGCGCCGTTTACGCTCGGAAAGTTCAGATTTACTGCACTTTCCCAAACGGTCGCAGTCCCAATCCACACACGCTACTCAACCACTGCAGGAGAGAGCCACCATGGCCAGCACTTCGTTACGTAAAGCCTCGTTGCAAAGCATGGAAGCGGAGATCGAGAGTCTGCTCAAGTCGTTGGAAAGCCTGAAGGACGACGCGTCGGACGAGTCGCGTAGGACCCTCAAGTCGCTCAAGGCAAACGCCGAAAATGCGCTGAAACATTCCCGGCATCTGCTCAGCGATGCGTATGAAGAGGTCAAGGTGAAAACCCGCGAAACCGGGATCGCCACGCGCGACTACGCCCAGGAGCACCCTTGGACCACGGCGGGCGTTGCCGTTGGCGCGCTGGGTCTGCTGGCCGCTTACTTGTTGTGCAAGCGCGGTGACTAGGGCCTAGTTCGATGGGTTCAGCTCTTGCCTGAGCCACTGCGCCAATTGCCGGGCGCGCCCATCCGCGGCGCGCTTGGGCAGCCACAACGCCAGCCGCGCCGAGGTTTCACTGAAACCCCACGGCGCGACCAGGCGACCGGCACGAAGGTCCTCTGCCACTAGCGGCTCGGGGGCGATTGCCACGCCGAGCCCGGCCACGGCCGCTTCCAGCAGATAATACAAATGCTCGAAACCTTGCCCGAACTTCAATGCCTGGGGTTCAAGGGCGTTTTGTTGTGCCCAGGTCGGCCAGGCCTGGGGGCGGGACGTTGTATGCAAGAGCGGCTCGCCCAGCAATTCGCTGGCAGGTGCGTTGCATAAACGGGTGAATTCGGCGTAACGCGGGCTGATCACCGGGCCGATTCGCTCGCTGGTCAGTTCATATACTTGCATGTCGGCCGGCCAGGGCGGTTCGGCGAATACCAGCAGGGCATCCAGCCCCGGACGCCTCGGGTCCAGGTCGCCTTCGCCGGCTGAGAGGTGCAGGCGCAGGTCCGGCAGATCGGCATTCAACCTCCCGAGTCGAGGAATGAACCACCGCGCCAACAAGCTTCCCGAACAGCCCAGCACGAACGGGGCATCCGCCGTGCTTTGCGTCAGTTCCGCGCAAACGGTGCGCAGGCGCTCGAAGGCCTCGGTGCTGGCATCGCGCAGGCGCAGCCCGGCATCTGTGAGTTTCAGGCCTCGTCCATCCTTACTGAACAAACTGACACCCAAGTGTTCTTCCAGCGCCTTCAATTGTCGGCTGACGGCACCGTGGGTGACGTGCAGCTGTTCTGCCGCCTGGCTTACGCTGTTCAGGCGGGCGGTGGCTTCGAAGGCACGCAAGGCGTTGAGGGGGGGCAGGTCGCGGCTCATGGTATCTGTGAGTTTTCCTGACAGGTTGCGGCGATCTTATCGGTTTTCAGGACGGGATGTCAGGGGTAGAGTGAACCTCATTGTCTTTCTACGCATTTGCCTGGAGCGCCCGATGACCCAGTCTACGACCCCCTTCAACCTGCGCAGCGGCCCTGATGCCAACGGCCTGTTTGGCGCGTTCGGCGGCCGCTATGTCGCGGAAACGCTGATGCCGCTGATCCTTGATCTGGCCCGTGAATACGAAGTGGCGAAGGAAGATCCTGCGTTCATCGAGGAATTGGCCTACTTCCAACGAGACTATGTCGGTCGTCCCAGCCCGCTGTATTTCGCCGAACGCCTGACGGAATACTGTGGTGGCGCAAAAATCTATCTCAAGCGCGAAGAGCTGAACCATACCGGCGCGCACAAGATCAACAACTGCATCGGCCAGATCCTGCTGGCGCGGCGCATGGGCAAGAAACGCATCATCGCCGAGACTGGCGCTGGCATGCACGGCGTGGCGACTGCCACCGTCGCCGCGCGTTTTGGCCTGGATTGTGTGATCTACATGGGCACCACCGACATCGAACGCCAGCAGGCCAACGTGTTTCGCATGAAGCTGCTCGGTGCTGAAGTCATCCCGGTGGTCGCCGGTACCGGCACCCTCAAAGATGCGATGAACGAAGCGCTGCGCGACTGGGTGACGAACGTCGACAGCACGTTCTACCTGATCGGCACCGTCGCCGGCCCGCACCCTTATCCAGCGATGGTCCGCGATTTCCAAGCCGTGATCGGCAAAGAAACCCGCGATCAGTTGCAAGCCCAGGAAGGTCGCCTGCCGGACAGCCTGGTGGCGTGTATTGGTGGCGGCTCCAACGCCATGGGCCTGTTCCATCCGTTCCTGGATGACAAGAGCGTCGAAATCATCGGCGTCGAAGCGGCGGGCTACGGCATCGAGACCGGCAAGCACGCGGCGAGCTTGAATGGCGGTGTCCCAGGCGTATTGCACGGTAACCGTACCTTCCTGTTGCAGGACGAAGACGGCCAGATCATCGACGCCCATTCGATCTCCGCCGGCCTCGATTACCCCGGCATCGGCCCTGAACACGCGTGGTTGCATGACATTGGCCGCGTCCAATACACCTCGGTCACCGACGCGGAGGCGTTGGAAGCGTTCCATAAATGCTGCCGCCTGGAAGGGATTATTCCTGCCCTGGAAAGCGCCCATGCCTTGGCCGAAGTGTTCAAGCGCGCGCCAAACCTGCCCAAGGATCACCTGATGGTGGTCAACCTGTCCGGTCGTGGCGACAAAGACATGCAAACCGTGATGCACCACATGGAACAGTCCCAGCAGGAGAAACACTGATGAGCCGCCTGCAAACCCGTTTTGCTGAACTCAAGGAACACAACCGCGCCGCCCTGGTGACGTTTGTCACGGCTGGCGATCCGGACTACGACACCTCGCTGGCGATCCTCAAGGGCTTGCCTGGCGCTGGCGCCGACGTCATCGAGTTGGGCATGCCGTTCACTGACCCAATGGCCGACGGCCCCGCGATCCAGTTGGCGAACATCCGCGCCCTGGGTGCCCAGCAGAACCTGGCGAAAACCTTGCAGATGGTTCGTGAGTTCCGCAAAGACAACACTGAGACACCGCTGGTGTTGATGGGCTATTTCAACCCGATCCACCGTTATGGTGTGCAGCGTTTCATTGGTGAAGCGTTGGATTGCGGCGTGGATGGCCTGATCGTCGTGGACATGCCCCCCGAGCACAACAGCGAACTGTGCGAGCCGGCCCAGGCCGCGGGCCTGGACTTTATCCGCCTGACCACGCCAACCACGGATGACGTGCGTTTGCCCACTGTGCTCAATGGCAGTTCCGGTTTTGTGTACTACGTGTCGGTAGCCGGCGTGACCGGTGCTGGCGCTGCGACGCTGGAGCATGTGGAAGAAGCTGTTGCTCGCTTGCGTCGACATACCGATTTGCCAATCAGCATTGGTTTCGGTATTCGCACGCCGGAGCAGGCGGCGGCCATTGCGCGGTTGGCTGACGGGGTGGTGGTCGGCTCGGCGCTGATCGACCATATCGCCAGTGCCGATACGTCGGAACAGGCGATCGATGGGGTGCTGAGCCTATGTGCCGCTCTGGCTGATGGCGTTCGCAAGGCGCGTCTCGGCTGATACCTGATTCGGCTCTGTAGGAGCTGGCGAAGGCTCGGGCCGCGTTCGGACGATCTTTTGATCTTCCGCTCAAGACTCAATTGGCCGTGAAAAGATCGCAGCCTCGCTTCGCTCGGCAGCTCCTACACAGCGCCTACAGACCCGGCGGGAGCAAGCGCCCTCGCCACAAAGGGATCAGGGCAACTCCAAGCCGCCTCCGGCCTTGTGCAGCTTGCGCAAATGCTCGCCGATTTCTTTCACATTGGCCTCGCTCGCGGCGATTTCAGCGGCTCGGCTCGGCTCAAGCAGTGCCCTGACTTCCTTGTCCAGATCGCCGGTCAGCGTTTGAAGCTGTTTCTGGCGCAGGCTGCTTTCCGATTCCAGCCGCTGCCATTCGCTGGGCTGTGGCAAGCCATAGCCAGTGCTGCCCAGCAGTTCGGCCGGACGGCTCAGGAAGCCGCTGTTGGCGAGGATCTGTTGCAATGTCGCGTTTGCTCTCTCCATGCCGCCGTTCTGAAGCTCGCGGGCACCGAGGTAGCGCTGCTTGACTTCATCCTGGGCCAGCAGCAACTGACGACGGAAGCTGGCCTGTTCCAGCAGAAGCAGCGCCGCACTGGTGCGCAGATCGGCTTGCTCAAACCAGGCGCGGCGTTCAGCGGCGTCCAGCGCCAGCCAGTCTTCGACGGTTTGTTGCTGGATGGGCAGGTGTTTTTTCAATACGTCGAACATGGCCTGGTAGCGCTCGCGGAACGAGTCGAAACGGTAGCCCAGGCGCAAGGCCTCCTTGGGATCGTCCAGCACACTGGTGTCGGCCAGGCCGCGGCCCTTGAGCACTTCCAGCAAGCCGTTGGGCATGATGCTGTCCAAGCCCTTGAGTTGGTCATTATTACTGCCGCTGCGCAGCAACTTCAGGCTTTCCACCGCGCAATTATTGGACAGGAAGTAATAGTTGCCGTCATAGCTCCAGTGCATTTCGGCAGCGTGCTCGACCGTTTCCTCAATCTCGGTGCGCGACAATTTGAGGGGCACCGACGCCAGGCTGCGCAGTTCGGTCTTGGTGTACTCGTCGATCACCTGGGCCAACGGCAACACGAACAGGCGCGACGGGTATTTGCCTACCAGTCCATCCCAACTCGACAGTTGCACATCGCCTACGAAGGCACGGTACGACAGCACCAGATGTTGGTCGAGATCCAATCGGCAGTCTGGCCCACGTGGACGGCCCGGCGCGCAGATCACCAGCCGGAGCATGCTGTGGCCCCAACGGCTGACCCAGTTCTGGTTGGCTTCGGCCAACAGGTAGTCGATGGCATAGACGCGTTCCGGATCCACCTTGCCGAGAGGCGTCTTGGCGAAATCATTACCGGCGTTGAGAAACGCAAACGACTTGGCGCAGCTGTCCTTGGCGACGGGCGCCCAACCGAAGTGTTCCTGGTAGTAGCGATACAGGGCGGGGCGCCGGCAGGCATAGCTCGGGTCCAGGAGAAAGTACTCCATGTTGACCGCGACAAATTCCTTGGGGCTGCTCGTCTCGTAGAGGTCCGGACTGCGGGCGACCTGGCGGTTGTGCTGTTCCCGTTCACCGCGACGGCCGACATATTGCGGCCAGCCCGCCAGATCAAGCAGGCGCGGATCGTCGCTGAGCGTGAAGCGACGGCCATTCTGGCCCCGGCATTCATCCGGCAGGCCGATCAATCCGGCACTGTCGTTGCGTCGGGTACAGCGTTGGATCAGCGCACGCTCGGCACTTGGCCATAGGCGCGATCGGTCATAGATGTGGGTCAATTCGTGCAGGACGGTGGCCAGCATTTCTCGCCGTACCGTGCCGTGGGGACGCTGGGTCTTTTGCGTGGCAGCGCTGCCGTCGGTGAGGCTGTCCAGCAGGTTTCGGTTGAGGTCCAGTTGCGACACCAGCGAAGCCTGGCCGTAGGCGTTGGCGGGCATCTGGTCGGTCCAGCCGACGTCAATGCGCCGGTCCAGTCGCTCGATGAAGCGCGGCGGCAACGCCTGCATGGCTTCATCGAGCAGCGCCTGGCTGGCCTGCTGTTGCGCCGGACTCAGTCCGTCGCCATTGAGGTGTAGCTGCAGGCCGGCCTGGGCAGTGCTGCCCATGAGCAGCATTACCCCGGCCGTCAGCCAGGCGGCGAGTCGCCTCACAATGCGAGGATGGCTTCGGCGAGAACCTGGTCGCTGGCGTCACGGGCTTCCGGTACCCGGGTACGCAAAGTGTCGAAAGCGGCTTCGAGATGGGCACCACGAATTTCGCCGTTGCTGGCGACGAAGCTGGCCGCGTCGTCGTGGGCTTCGCGGACGATTTTCGAATCACGGATGGAAGTAGTGGTGTCGGATGTGAAATCGATCGTGCGCTGGGAGGCGCGAACAATGATGTTACTGGTGGCTACCAGGGTATGTGCCTGGGCCACATCGGCCAACACCAGCAGGCCTAGGGCGGCAGCAATCAGCGGGCTACGCATGGAACGACTCCGGAAAATGAAGATAACTATTGGACGAGAATTGCTTGTGCCAGTTCAAGGTCGCTGACGTGAAGTTTTGGTTGGGTCCGGCGCAGGTAATCCAGGGCCGACTCCAACTGCGCACCTCGCAACTGTCCGTCACTGGCCACAAATGCCGCAGCGTCATCGCGAGCGGCAGCGACCAGTTTATTGTCGAAGGGCGCGGAGGTCACCAGGCTCGTGGCATAACCGCTGGCGACCAATTGCTGTGTGGACACGTCGAAAGCATGGACCGGGATAGTCCAGCAAGAAGCGACACAGAACGAGACGAACAGATGTTGGTAAAAACGCATGGGACTCGACGGTTGATGGCGAGCCTGAAGGCTAGCGCAAACCGGCGGGCCAGAGCCAGCGTTGAAACATCGGAACACCTTTCGGCGCCCGATGTTTCATATTCATCAGATCACCAGGATGGCCTGGGCCAGCTGTGCATCGGTTGCGTTGAGCTGCGGTGCCTGCTGGCGGATGTAATCAAGGGCGCTCTCCAACTTCACGCCGCGAATCGCGCCGTTGCTAGCGACGAAGCTTGCCGCGTCGTCTCGGGCTGCCTGGACGATCTTGTTGTCTCGCAGCGATGAGGTTGCATCGGAGGTTACGTCGGATGTGGCCTTGAGTGCGCCTACGATGGAGTCAGTGGTGACAATAAAGCTGCTGGCATTGGAATGGGCGGCTACGGCCAACAGGGCAACTGCGCTGAGCAGGCGAAGACGGATCATGATGAGACTCCTTGGGTATGAGGGTGATGCGGTGCATGTAGCTGAAAGGAGGGACTGGCTCGCTTCGCCACGGTCGCCTCGATATTAGGACAGAACACGGCTCGCTGGCAGCTTTGCAAATGTCCTTTGGCGCGCGGCGCTTCAACGCCAAGCGCTTTCTTATAACTGTACTGGTCTATTCATGAAATCTAGAAACTGTTGTTGTCCTGCAAATCAGGACTCTGAAACGACAAGACCCGTCGTGGTTTCCCACGACGGGTCTTGTTTGTTCAATTCAGTGCTGGCGGTGGACCCGGTGGGTCAGGGCCAGCGACGCTGAGTTAGCGCCAGAACGGCTTGCTCAGCTCTTCGTAGCGTTGTGCTTCGCTGATACCGGCATCAGCCAGCAGGCGCGAATCCAAACGGGCCAGTTGGTGACGGCTGGCAATGCGGCGCTGCCACAACATCAGGTTGGCAATGACGCGAAGAGGCAGGGAAGCCTGGTTTTTTTCAGCTTTGTCTTCGAAAAACAGCTCGGAACTGAGTGTACGTTCCATGGTTGACATCCTTCCGCTTGTGGCGGGATTAGGTAGTGGTTTAACTGGTGCCCATGATCCTCTCGTTTGGCCAGTCTCTCTAGATACAGTTCACCTGTATTGTGAGAGACCAGTTAACTGTTAAAGAGCGGTGTACTGGTCGATATTGAGGCAACTGTACCTATAAGCACTGTATTGGTGCATTTTTGCGCTTGAGCGAGTGTTTTGTAGGAAAAGACTGTAAGAAAACACCGGTACAGCAGTACAGTTTTTTCCGGTTATGGCTCGGATGACAGGCAGCAACCAAAACTGTATTCACGACTGCACTGACCCAGCTGTATCAGACAGCCAGCATGCGCCCCGTTTCCTCGAGGTTCAGGTGCCAGCTCAGTGCATCACGCAGGATATGCGGCGTATGCCCACCCAAGGCACACGCGGCTTCGAAATAGTCATTCAACGCTTGGCGGTAGGATGGGTGCACGCAGTTGTCGATGACCACTCGGGCCCGCTCCCTTGGCGCCAACCCCCGCAGGTCGGCCAGGCCGATTTCGGTCACCAGAATGTCGACGTCGTGCTCGGTATGGTCGACGTGGCTGACCATCGGCACGACACTGGAAATGGCGCCGCCCTTGGCAATCGACTTGGTGACGAAAATGGCCAGGTGAGCATTACGGGCGAAATCTCCCGAGCCGCCGATGCCGTTCATCATCCGTGTGCCGCACACATGGGTAGAGTTGACGTTCCCATACAGGTCGAACTCCAAGGCGGTGTTGATGCCAATGATGCCCAGGCGGCGCACGACCTCAGGATGGTTGGATATTTCCTGCGGTCGCAGGACCAATTTGTCCTTGTACCTTTCCAGATTTCCGAACACGTCCGCGTTGCGTCGAGCCGACAGGGTGATGGAGCTGCCAGAAGCGAAACTCAGTTTGCCGGCATCGATCAGGTCGAACGTGGAGTCCTGCAATACCTCGGAGTACATGGTCAATTCTTCGAACGGGGAGTCGATCAACCCGCACATCACGGCGTTGGCGATATTACCGATACCTGCCTGCAGGGGGCCGAGCTTGTTGGTCATGCGTCCGGCCGCGACTTCCTGTTTGAAGAAGTCGATCAGGTGGTTGGCAATCGCCTGGGTATCATCGTCCGGCGGCAATACGGTCGAAGGGGAATCTGCCTGCTGGGTTATGACAATTGCTGCGATTTTTTCCGGAGGAATCGGGATGGCAGTGCTGCCGATTCGGTCGTCGACCTTTACCAGGGGAATCGGCAAGCGAGTCGGACGGTAGCTCGGAATATAGATGTCGTGCAGGCCTTCCAGGTTAGGGTTGTGGGCCAGGTTGATCTCGACAATTACTTGTCGGGCGAAAATCGCGAAGCTCGCTGAATTGCCTACCGATGTGGTTGGCACAATGTGGCCTTGTTCAGTGATGGCCACGGCTTCGATCACGGCGATGTCCGGCAGCTTGAGCTGGGCGTTGCGCATCTGTTCAACGGTTTCTGAAAGATGCTGGTCAATGAACATCACCTCGCCGGCATTGATGGCCTTGCGCAGGGTGCTGTCCACCTGGAAGGGCATGCGCCGCGCCAACACACCCGCTTCGGTGAGCTCCTTGTCGAGGTCGTTACCGAGGCTTGCGCCGGTCATCAGGCTGATTTTCAGCGGGGTAACCTTGGCGCGTTCAGCCAGTGCGTGGGGCACTGCCTTGGCTTCTCCGGCGCGGGTAAAGCCACTCATGCCGACGGTCATGCCGTCTTCAATCAACAAGGCTGCTTCGGCAGCGCTCATCACTTTATTCAACAACGAAGGCAGGCGGATGCGATCACGGTACATGGATGGTTATCTCGGGCAAGAAGCTGGATGCGCAGTCTAGAGAATTCGCGTCGAGCCCGACCCGCTACAAAAGTCGCATTTAAGGCGTCTATTACGGGCGTTTCAGGCAAAACATTGTTACCGGATCGGTAATGTTTTGCCTTGATACAAATCAAAACGCCCCGACAAGTCGGGGCGTTTTGATAAACCGCAGTAATTTATTCCACGGCTTTGACCATGTCTTCGATGACCTTCTTGGCGTCGCCGAACACCATCATGGTCTTGTCGAGGTAGAACAGCTCGTTGTCCAGGCCGGCATAGCCGCTGGCCATCGAGCGCTTGTTGACGATGATGGTCTTGGCCTTGAAGGCTTCGAGGATCGGCATGCCGGCAATCGGCGACTTCGGATCGTTCTTCGCCGCCGGGTTGACCACGTCGTTGGCGCCCAGCACCAGCACCACGTCGGCCTGGCCGAACTCGGAGTTGATGTCTTCCATCTCGAACACCTGGTCGTAAGGCACTTCCGCCTCGGCCAGCAGGACGTTCATGTGCCCGGGCATGCGACCGGCCACCGGGTGGATCGCATATTTAACGGTCACGCCGTGGTGGGTCAGCTTCTCGGTCAGCTCTTTCAACGCGTGCTGCGCCCGAGCCACCGCCAAGCCGTAGCCCGGAACGATGATCACCGTGTCGGCGTTGGTCAGCAGGAAGGTCGCGTCGTCAGCCGAACCGGATTTCACCGGGCGGGCTTCCTTCGAGCCTGCCGGGCCAGCTGCATCTGCCGTGTTGCCGAAGCCGCCGAGCAGCACGTTGAAGAACGAACGGTTCATCGCCTTGCACATGATGTACGACAGGATCGCGCCGCTCGAACCCACCAACGAACCAGCAATGATCAGCATCGAGTTGTTCAGCGAGAAGCCGATACCCGCCGCGGCCCAGCCGGAGTAGCTGTTGAGCATCGAGACCACCACCGGCATGTCCGCGCCCCCGATCGGGATGATGATCAGCACGCCCAAGACAAACGCCAGGGCCAGCATCAAGGCGAACGCGCCGAGGTTGCCGGTGAACATGAAGGCCAGGCCAAGGCCCAGCGTTGCCAGGCCCAGGATCAGGTTGAGCTTGTGTTGGCCGCCAAACTGTACCGGTGCGCCTTGGAACAGGCGGAACTTGTACTTGCCCGACAGCTTGCCAAAGGCGATCACCGAACCTGAGAAGGTAATTGCACCAATGGCGGCGCCAAGGAACAGTTCCAAGCGGTTACCCGCCGGAATCGAGTCGCCGAGTTGTTTGACGATACCCAGGGATTGCGGCTCGACAACAGCCGCGATGGCAATGAAGACGGCAGCCAGGCCGATCATGCTGTGCATGAAGGCGACCAGTTCCGGCATCTTGGTCATCTCGACACGCTTGGCCATGATCGAGCCGGCGGTGCCACCGACCAGCAGGCCGACGATGACGTAGCCGATGCCCGCAGTGGCGAGCTCTGCGCCCAGCTTATAAATGAGACCCACGGTCGTGAGCACCGCCAACGCCATGCCGAGCATGCCGAACAGATTGCCGCGGCGGGAGGTGGTCGGGTGCGAAAGGCCTTTGAGGGCCTGGATGAAGCAGATGGACGCGATCAGGTAGAGCGTCGTTACCAGGTTCATGCTCATTACTTGGGCGCCTCTTCTTTTACGGCTTTCGGGGCTTTTTTCTTGAACATCTCAAGCATGCGGCGCGTTACCAGGAAGCCACCAAACACGTTCACTGCGGCCAGGGCCACGGCGAGGGTGCCCATGGTCTTGCCCAGAGGCGTTATGGTCAGCGCGGCGGCGAGCATGGCGCCGACGATCACGATCGCCGAAATGGCGTTGGTCACCGCCATCAACGGCGTGTGCAGTGCGGGTGTTACGTTCCAGACCACGTGGTAGCCGACATAAATCGCCAGCACGAAGATGATCAGGTTGTAGATACCGGGGGAGATAAGCTCTTCCATTGTCTGAATCCCTGCTTAGGCGTTTTTGCGGATGACTTGGCCGTCGCGGCACATCAAGCACGCGGCGACGATGTCGTCTTCCAGGTTCACGTCGAACTGACCTTCCTTGGTGAAGACCAGCTTCAGGAAGTCCAGCAGGTTACGGGCGTACAGCGCCGAAGCATCGGCCGCGACTTCGCCGGCGAGGTTGGTCGGGCCGACGATGGTCACGCCGTTCTCGACGACCACTTGATCAGCCACGGTCAACGGGCAGTTGCCACCCTGGGCCGCTGCGAGGTCGATGACCACGGAGCCGGGTTTCATCTGCGCGACGGTTTCAGCACTTAGCAGCGTCGGTGCCTTGCGGCCCGGAATCAATGCGGTGGTGATAACAATGTCAGCTTGCTTGGCGCGCTCGTGCACGGCCTGGGCCTGGCGCTGCATCCAACTGGCAGGCATGGGCCGGGCGTAGCCACCGACACCGACAGCGCATTCACGCTCTTCGTCGGTCTCGTAAGGCACGTCGACGAATTTGGCGCCGAGGGATTCGATCTGTTCCTTCACCGCAGGACGCACATCCGAAGCCTCGATCACCGCACCCAGGCGCTTGGCCGTGGCAATCGCCTGCAGCCCCGCCACACCCGCGCCGAGGATCAGCACGCGCGCCGCTTTCACGGTGCCCGCAGCGGTCATCAGCATCGGCATGAAGCGCGGATAGTGGTGAGCGGCCAGCAGCACGGCTTTGTAACCGGCAATGTTCGCTTGAGACGACAGCACGTCCAGGCTTTGGGCTCGGGAAGTCCGTGGCGCGGCCTCAAGGGCAAAAGCGGTGATGCCGCGTTCGGCCAGCTTGGCGATGGTTTCGTTGTTGAACGGATTGAGCATGCCCACCAGCACGGTACCGCTCTTGATCAGAGTCAGCTCGCTATCGTTGGGTGCAACCACCTTGAGGATCAGTTCGGCGCCGAACGCATCACTGGCGCTGCCAATGGTTGCACCCACCGCCTCGTAGGCACTGTCGATAACGCTGGCCCTGATACCGGCGCCGCTTTGGACAGTGACTTGATGGCCTTGGCCAATCAACTTCTTGATGGTTTCCGGGGTAGCAGCAACCCGTGTTTCACCCGTTTGGGTTTCGAGGGGAACACCAATGTGCACGTCAAATCTCCTGCGTGATCTTATTAAGTAAACCCAGGCACTTCGGATGGCGCGGCTGGGGCGGCCGATCAGCACGATCCCGCCAAACCAGGCGGGGCGCGGCATTTTGCAGGCGAAAATTCAGCCCTTCAAGGGATTATGACGGGTGACGGAAAATTAACTACAAGTCACCCTGTGACCGAATGTCGCAATTATCCGGCTTAACCCCTTGCAGGCCTTGCTTTCCAAGGATTTCGGTTCAATTTTGTAATTTTTCCCATCGGCCAGATGAATAAGCCCTGATGCGCTGGGTGATATGGCTCAAAGCCATGTATTTCCACGCTTTGGAGACTACTGCACGCTCCCTGTAACAGATTGACTGAATGCGACATAAACTTATATCTGTAGCGATCTCTGTTAGTTGACTACCTAAATCAGATTTCAACTTTTCATTATTAATCAATGAGATAGTCGCTTGCTTGTTTCACCAGCCAATCACGAAAAGCTCGAAGAGAGGCGGATTCGACCTTTCGCTCCGGAATCATCAGGTAGTAGGCCTTGATGCTCGACAGCGCGTTACGGTTGGCCACGACCAGCCGTTTCTCTGCCAGCTCGCGCTGAATCAGGAAGGGTGGAATCAGCGCGATGCCCATGTCATGCATGGCTGCCTGGGCGAGCATGGAGAATAGTTCATAACGCGGACCTGTCAGGTCCCGCGCAATGTTCAGATTCTGAGCGTTGAACCATTGGCGCCACGCATACGGGCGCGTGGTCTGCTGGAGCAGGGGCAGTTCGGCAATGGCCTCGGGTGTCAGGTTTTTCCTCCCGGCCAGTAAGGCGGGGCTGCATACCGGCATCGGATTTTCCCCCATCAGCTTATGGGATTCGGTGCCGGACCAGTCCGCATCGCCAAAATAGATAGCGGCGTCAAACTCCGTGTCGGCAAACAGAAAGGGGCGCGTGCGGTTGGTCAGGTTGACGGTGGCTTCCGGATGCTGCTGTTGGAAGTCCTTGAGGCGTGGCAGCAACCATTGGGTACCAAACGTTGGCACAACGGCCAGTTCGATGACGTTCGCACCGGTGTGCCCCATGACCGAAAGCGTGTCGCGCTCGACGGCGTCCAGTTGCGTGGCAACGCGACGACTGTAGGAAAGACCTGCTTCGGTCAACTTGACGCCGCGGCGCGACCGCCTGAAAAGCTCCACATTGAGAAAGTCTTCCAGGCTAGCGATCTGTCGGCAGATAGCGCCTTGGGTAAGGGAAAGTTCTTGCGCCGCCTTGGTGAAGCTTTCATGGCGCGCGGCAGATTCGAAACTGACCAAGGCGACGGTGCTGGGAATTTTACGACGCATGTACGTAAGCCTCACTCGATAGGTGAGTAAACGGGGGTTTTGGCGTTTACGGAGTGAGAAATTAGCACAACAGAGTGCGTAATCCTCGTTTGCCCTTGTAGGAAACCGCGCCTAGGATCAATCCACGGTTTTCAATTCAATTGGCGAGGACTCTTTCATGGCTGGCAAAGCGAGCTTCAACTGGATCGATCCACTGTTGCTGGATCAACAACTCACCGAAGAAGAGCGCATGATCCGCGACACTGCCGAGCAGTTCGCCCAGCAGAAACTGGCGCCGCGGGTATTGGAAGCGTTCCGTCATGAGAAGACCGATCCGGCGATTTTTCGCGAGATGGGGGAGGTTGGCCTGCTGGGAGCAACCATTCCCGAACATTACGGCGGTAGTGGGCTGAATTATGTGAGCTACGGTCTGATCGCCCGCGAAGTGGAGCGCGTCGACTCCGGCTATCGCTCGATGATGAGCGTGCAGTCCTCGCTGGTCATGGTTCCGATCAATGAATTCGGGACCGAGGCGCAAAAGCAGAAGTATTTGCCGAAGCTGGCATCGGGTGAATGGATCGGCTGCTTTGGTCTGACCGAGCCAAACCATGGTTCGGACCCAGGTGCGATGATTACTCGTGCACGCAAAGTGGAAGGTGGCTACAGCCTGACGGGCAGCAAAATGTGGATCACCAACAGTCCTATCGCTGATGTATTCGTGGTCTGGGGCAAAGACGACGCTGGTGATATTCGCGGTTTCGTTCTTGAGAAAGGCTGGAAGGGCCTGAGCGCGCCGGCTATTCATGGCAAGGTCGGGCTGCGCGCCTCGATCACCGGCGAAATCGTCATGGACAATGTATTCGTTCCAGAAGAAAACATTTTTCCTGATGTCCGTGGCCTGAAGGGTCCGTTTACCTGCCTGAACTCGGCCCGCTACGGCATCTCTTGGGGGGCTTTGGGAGCCGCTGAGTTCTGCTGGCATACCGCTCGCCAGTACACGCTGGACCGCCAACAGTTCGGTCGACCGCTCGCTGCGAATCAGTTGATCCAGAAAAAACTGGCCGATATGCAAACTGAAATCACGCTTGCCTTGCAGGGTTGCCTGCGCCTGGGTCGCATGAAGGATGAAGGCAGCGCGGCGGTAGAGATCACCTCGATCATGAAGCGCAACTCCTGTGGCAAGTCGTTGGATATCGCGCGCATGGCGCGGGACATGCTGGGCGGTAACGGTATCTCCGATGAGTTCGGCATTGCCCGTCATCTGGTGAATCTGGAAGTCGTGAACACCTACGAAGGCACGCATGACGTGCATGCGCTGATCCTCGGGCGTGCGCAAACCGGTATCCAGGCGTTCTATTAATAGGAGAACGGTCATGGGCGCGCTTTCGCATCTGCGGGTATTGGATTTATCGAGGGTTTTGGCCGGACCGTGGGCTGGACAGATCCTGGCGGACCTGGGGGCTGATGTCATCAAGGTCGAGCGTCCCGGCAATGGTGACGATACGCGCGCATGGGGGCCGCCTTTCCTGAAGGATGCTCAAGGCGAGAACACGACCGAAGCCGCTTATTATTTATCGGCCAACCGCAACAAGCAGTCGGTGACCATTGATTTCACGCGTCCCGAGGGTCAGCAGCTGGTGCGAGAGCTGACGGCCAAGTCCGACATTCTGATCGAGAACTTCAAGGTAGGTGGTCTGGCTGCGTATGGTCTGGACTATGAATCGCTAAAGGTGATCAATCCGCAATTGATTTATTGCTCGATCACCGGTTTTGGGCAGACCGGGCCTTATGCCAAGCGCGCCGGGTATGACTTCATGATTCAAGGGCTGGGAGGCTTGATGAGCCTGACTGGTCGGCCAGAGGGGGATGAGGGCGCGGGGCCGGTGAAGGTTGGGGTCGCGCTGACAGATATCCTCACGGGTCTGTATTCGACCGCTGCCATTCTCGCGGCGCTGGCTCACCGCGATCATGCCGGCGGCGGACAGCACATCGACATGGCCTTGCTGGATGTTCAAGTGGCTTGTCTGGCCAACCAGGCTATGAATTACCTGACCACGGGAAATGCGCCGAAGCGGTTGGGCAATGCTCACCCGAACATCGTGCCTTATCAGGATTTTCCTACGGCGGATGGTGATTTCATCCTTACCGTGGGTAATGACGGTCAATTCCGAAAGTTTGCTGAGGTTGCCGGTCAACCTCAGTGGGCGGATGACCCGCGCTTTGCTACCAACAAGCTGCGGGTGGCGAATCGAGCGGTGTTGATTCCATTGATTCGCCAGGCGACGGTGTTCAAGACCACGGCCGAATGGGTGGCTCAGCTGGAGCAGGCGGGCGTGCCGTGTGGGCCAATCAACGACCTTGCCCAGGTATTTGCCGACCCTCAGGTGCAGGCGCGTGGATTGGCGATGGAATTGCCACACCTGCTAGCCGGTAAAGTGCCGCAAGTGGCCAGCCCCATCAGGCTGTCCGATACGCCTGTGGAATATCGCAATGCGCCGCCTTTATTAGGGGAGCATACGCTTGAGGTGTTACAGCGGGTGTTGGGGCTGGATGAGGCCGCAGTGACGGCGCTGAGGGAAGCTAAGGTCCTTTGAACCTTCCCTCTATATAGAGAAGGGATGTAAGGGGCGAAAGCGACGGGTTTGCCAGTGCTGCGCAACTTATTGATAGAAAAGCGAAATAAAGGGTTGACGGCAGATTCCAGGTGTCTATAATTCGCCCCACTTCCGGCGCAGTCGAAACGGAAAACTCCTTGAGTTTCAATGAGTTAAGTAGGTTTCGATAGGCCAGGCGCTTCAGTTCATCGAAGCGCTGAAGGAGTTGATGGGGCGGTGTTGTTTGGCCCTATCGGCGATTCGATCTTCTCGGTCGAAAGCGGTGAAAAAGAGGTGTTGACAGCAGCGAGTAACGCTGTAGAATTCGCCTCCCGCTAACGAGAGATCGAAAGCGCAAGTGGTTGAAGTTGTTAAGGATTTCCAAGCGAAACTTTGAAAACTTCTTAAAATAACCGCTTGACAGATACACGGGGCGCTGTAGAATGCGCGCCTCGGTTGAGACGAAAGGCTCAACCCACCGCTCTTTAACAACTGAATCAAGCAATTCGTGTGGGTGCTTGTGGAGTCAGACTGCTAGTCAACAGATTATCAGCATCACAAGTTACTCCGCGAGAAATCAAAGATGTAACCAACGATTGCTGAGCCAAGTTTAGGGTTTTCTCAAAACCCAAAGATGTTTGAACTGAAGAGTTTGATCATGGCTCAGATTGAACGCTGGCGGCAGGCCTAACACATGCAAGTCGAGCGGTAGAGAGGTGCTTGCACCTCTTGAGAGCGGCGGACGGGTGAGTAATGCCTAGGAATCTGCCTGGTAGTGGGGGATAACGCTCGGAAACGGACGCTAATACCGCATACGTCCTACGGGAGAAAGCAGGGGACCTTCGGGCCTTGCGCTATCAGATGAGCCTAGGTCGGATTAGCTAGTTGGTGAGGTAATGGCTCACCAAGGCGACGATCCGTAACTGGTCTGAGAGGATGATCAGTCACACTGGAACTGAGACACGGTCCAGACTCCTACGGGAGGCAGCAGTGGGGAATATTGGACAATGGGCGAAAGCCTGATCCAGCCATGCCGCGTGTGTGAAGAAGGTCTTCGGATTGTAAAGCACTTTAAGTTGGGAGGAAGGGCATTAACCTAATACGTTAGTGTTTTGACGTTACCGACAGAATAAGCACCGGCTAACTCTGTGCCAGCAGCCGCGGTAATACAGAGGGTGCAAGCGTTAATCGGAATTACTGGGCGTAAAGCGCGCGTAGGTGGTTCGTTAAGTTGGATGTGAAATCCCCGGGCTCAACCTGGGAACTGCATTCAAAACTGTCGAGCTAGAGTATGGTAGAGGGTGGTGGAATTTCCTGTGTAGCGGTGAAATGCGTAGATATAGGAAGGAACACCAGTGGCGAAGGCGACCACCTGGACTGATACTGACACTGAGGTGCGAAAGCGTGGGGAGCAAACAGGATTAGATACCCTGGTAGTCCACGCCGTAAACGATGTCAACTAGCCGTTGGGAGCCTTGAGCTCTTAGTGGCGCAGCTAACGCATTAAGTTGACCGCCTGGGGAGTACGGCCGCAAGGTTAAAACTCAAATGAATTGACGGGGGCCCGCACAAGCGGTGGAGCATGTGGTTTAATTCGAAGCAACGCGAAGAACCTTACCAGGCCTTGACATCCAATGAACTTTCCAGAGATGGATTGGTGCCTTCGGGAGCATTGAGACAGGTGCTGCATGGCTGTCGTCAGCTCGTGTCGTGAGATGTTGGGTTAAGTCCCGTAACGAGCGCAACCCTTGTCCTTAGTTACCAGCACGTTATGGTGGGCACTCTAAGGAGACTGCCGGTGACAAACCGGAGGAAGGTGGGGATGACGTCAAGTCATCATGGCCCTTACGGCCTGGGCTACACACGTGCTACAATGGTCGGTACAGAGGGTTGCCAAGCCGCGAGGTGGAGCTAATCCCACAAAACCGATCGTAGTCCGGATCGCAGTCTGCAACTCGACTGCGTGAAGTCGGAATCGCTAGTAATCGCGAATCAGAATGTCGCGGTGAATACGTTCCCGGGCCTTGTACACACCGCCCGTCACACCATGGGAGTGGGTTGCACCAGAAGTAGCTAGTCTAACCTTCGGGGGGACGGTTACCACGGTGTGATTCATGACTGGGGTGAAGTCGTAACAAGGTAGCCGTAGGGGAACCTGCGGCTGGATCACCTCCTTAATCGACGACCGCAGCTGCTCCATGAGCTCCCACACGAATTGCTTGATTCATTGAAGAAGACGATAGAAGCAGCTTTAAGCTCCAAGCTGATAGCTCACAGCTAACAGTTACAAGCTCGAAATTGGGTCTGTAGCTCAGTTGGTTAGAGCGCACCCCTGATAAGGGTGAGGTCGGCAGTTCGAATCTGCCCAGACCCACCAATTTTGTAATGGGGCCATAGCTCAGCTGGGAGAGCGCCTGCCTTGCACGCAGGAGGTCAGCGGTTCGATCCCGCTTGGCTCCACCATAAACTGCTTCTGAAAGCTTAGAAATGAGCATTCCATCAAGGTGATGGTGAATGTTGATTTCTAGTCTTTTGATTAGATCGTTCTTTAAAAATTTGGGTATGTGATAGAAAGATAGACTGAACGTTACTTTCACTGGTAACGGATCAGGCTAAGGTAAAATTTGTGAGTTCTCTTAGTTGAGAAATTCGAATTTTCGGCGAATGTCGTCTTCACAGTATAACCAGATTGCTTGGGGTTATATGGTCAAGTGAAGAAGCGCATACGGTGGATGCCTTGGCAGTCAGAGGCGATGAAAGACGTGGTAGCCTGCGAAAAGCTTCGGGGAGTCGGCAAACAGACTTTGATCCGGAGATGTCTGAATGGGGGAACCCAGCCATCATAAGATGGTTATCTTGTACTGAATACATAGGTGCAAGAGGCGAACCAGGGGAACTGAAACATCTAAGTACCCTGAGGAAAAGAAATCAACCGAGATTCCCTTAGTAGTGGCGAGCGAACGGGGACTAGCCCTTAAGCTTCTTTGATTTTAGCGGAACGCTCTGGAAAGTGCGGCCATAGTGGGTGATAGCCCTGTACGCGAAAGGATCTTAGAAGTGAAATCGAGTAGGACGGAGCACGAGAAACTTTGTCTGAATATGGGGGGACCATCCTCCAAGGCTAAATACTACTGACTGACCGATAGTGAACTAGTACCGTGAGGGAAAGGCGAAAAGAACCCCGGAGAGGGGAGTGAAATAGATCCTGAAACCGTATGCGTACAAGCAGTGGGAGCCCACTTTGTTGGGTGACTGCGTACCTTTTGTATAATGGGTCAGCGACTTATTTTCAGTGGCGAGCTTAACCGAATAGGGGAGGCGTAGCGAAAGCGAGTCTTAATAGGGCGTCTAGTCGCTGGGAATAGACCCGAAACCGGGCGATCTATCCATGGGCAGGTTGAAGGTTAGGTAACACTGACTGGAGGACCGAACCGACTACCGTTGAAAAGTTAGCGGATGACCTGTGGATCGGAGTGAAAGGCTAATCAAGCTCGGAGATAGCTGGTTCTCCTCGAAAGCTATTTAGGTAGCGCCTCATGTATCACTGTAGGGGGTAGAGCACTGTTTCGGCTAGGGGGTCATCCCGACTTACCAAACCGATGCAAACTCCGAATACCTACAAGTGCCGAGCATGGGAGACACACGGCGGGTGCTAACGTCCGTCGTGAAAAGGGAAACAACCCAGACCGTCAGCTAAGGTCCCAAAGTTATGGTTAAGTGGGAAACGATGTGGGAAGGCTTAGACAGCTAGGAGGTTGGCTTAGAAGCAGCCACCCTTTAAAGAAAGCGTAATAGCTCACTAGTCGAGTCGGCCTGCGCGGAAGATGTAACGGGGCTCAAACCATACACCGAAGCTACGGGTATCACGCAAGTGATGCGGTAGAGGAGCGTTCTGTAAGCCTGTGAAGGTGAGTTGAGAAGCTTGCTGGAGGTATCAGAAGTGCGAATGCTGACATGAGTAACGACAATGGGTGTGAAAAACACCCACGCCGAAAGACCAAGGTTTCCTGCGCAACGTTAATCGACGCAGGGTTAGTCGGTCCCTAAGGCGAGGCTGAAAAGCGTAGTCGATGGAAAACAGGTTAATATTCCTGTACTTCTGGTTATTGCGATGGAGGGACGGAGAAGGCTAGGCCAGCTTGGCGTTGGTTGTCCAAGTTTAAGGTGGTAGGCTGGGATCTTAGGTAAATCCGGGATCTCAAGGCCGAGAGCTGATGACGAGTTACCCTTTGGGTGACGAAGTGGTTGATGCCATGCTTCCAAGAAAAGCTTCTAAGCTTCAGGTAACCAGGAACCGTACCCCAAACCGACACAGGTGGTTGGGTAGAGAATACCAAGGCGCTTGAGAGAACTCGGGTGAAGGAACTAGGCAAAATGGCACCGTAACTTCGGGAGAAGGTGCGCCGGTGAGGGTGAAGCACTTGCTGCGTAAGCCCACGCCGGTCGAAGATACCAGGCCGCTGCGACTGTTTATTAAAAACACAGCACTCTGCAAACACGAAAGTGGACGTATAGGGTGTGACGCCTGCCCGGTGCCGGAAGGTTAATTGATGGGGTTAGCTAACGCGAAGCTCTTGATCGAAGCCCCGGTAAACGGCGGCCGTAACTATAACGGTCCTAAGGTAGCGAAATTCCTTGTCGGGTAAGTTCCGACCTGCACGAATGGCGTAACGATGGCGGCGCTGTCTCCACCCGAGACTCAGTGAAATTGAAATCGCTGTGAAGATGCAGTGTATCCGCGGCTAGACGGAAAGACCCCGTGAACCTTTACTATAGCTTTGCACTGGACTTTGAATTTGCTTGTGTAGGATAGGTGGGAGGCTTTGAAGCGTGGACGCCAGTCTGCGTGGAGCCATCCTTGAAATACCACCCTGGCAACTTTGAGGTTCTAACTCAGGTCCGTTATCCGGATCGAGGACAGTGTATGGTGGGTAGTTTGACTGGGGCGGTCTCCTCCTAAAGAGTAACGGAGGAGTACGAAGGTGCGCTCAGACCGGTCGGAAATCGGTCGTAGAGTATAAAGGCAAAAGCGCGCTTGACTGCGAGACAGACACGTCGAGCAGGTACGAAAGTAGGTCTTAGTGATCCGGTGGTTCTGTATGGAAGGGCCATCGCTCAACGGATAAAAGGTACTCCGGGGATAACAGGCTGATACCGCCCAAGAGTTCATATCGACGGCGGTGTTTGGCACCTCGATGTCGGCTCATCACATCCTGGGGCTGAAGCCGGTCCCAAGGGTATGGCTGTTCGCCATTTAAAGTGGTACGCGAGCTGGGTTTAGAACGTCGTGAGACAGTTCGGTCCCTATCTGCCGTGGACGTTTGAGATTTGAGAGGGGCTGCTCCTAGTACGAGAGGACCGGAGTGGACGAACCTCTGGTGTTCCGGTTGTCACGCCAGTGGCATTGCCGGGTAGCTATGTTCGGAAAAGATAACCGCTGAAAGCATCTAAGCGGGAAACTTGCCTCAAGATGAGATCTCACTGGGACCTTGAGTCCCCTGAAGGGCCGTCGAAGACTACGACGTTGATAGGCAGGGTGTGTAAGCGCTGTGAGGCGTTGAGCTAACCTGTACTAATTGCCCGTGAGGCTTGACCATATAACACCCAAGCAATCTGTAGACTCGAAAGAGGCCAGATTGCGGTGTGTGAAGACGAGATGAACCGAAAGTTCGAGTCAAAACCCACAAACTATCGCATACCCATTCGCTGGAACGTGACCGTAAGGCACGCGCTGGCTACCGAATTTCTTGACGACCATAGAGCATTGGAACCACCTGATCCCATCCCGAACTCAGAAGTGAAACGATGCATCGCCGATGGTAGTGTGGGGTTTCCCCATGTGAGAGTAGGTCATCGTCAAGATTAAATTCCGAAACCCCTATCTGCTGACGCAGGTAGGGGTTTTGTTTTAGTAGAAGTCTTCGATTTTCACTGATTCGTTGTTGTCGAACGGGTCGGTTACAGAATTTCTTGACGACCATAGAGCATTGGAACCACCTGATCCCATCCCGAACTCAGCAGTGAAACGATGCATCGCCGATGGTAGTGTGGGGTTTCCCCATGTGAGAGTAGGTCATCGTCAAGATTGAATTCCCGAAACCCCTGTCTGCCAGCGCAGACAGGGGTTTTGTCGTTTTGGGCCGGTAATCGGATCGCCCCCTAATTTACTGTCCCGGTCCAGCAAACCCCGAGGCCGTTGCTATGCTTTGATTGTTGGGCGTAGGCAAAGGGCGCCCGCGATGTGACTGGTCATGGGGATTCCAATAATGAAAAACCCTTATGCTCCTGGCTTCTGGTGCGCTATTGCAGCGTTGTTGCTGCTCTCAGGTACCTATTTCTATGGCGTCATGCTGACCCATCAGATAGATAAGGCATTGATCTTTCTTGATAGCGTGTCTGCGCTGATCGGCGTCATATCTATAGCTGTTGTCGCTTGGGCTTCACTGCAAGGCCAGCGCATCAAGAAAAAACAGCTGGAACAAGGCAAGACCCTGGTGTTGATCTGGGACACCAAGGTCGCGCTGCGTCGGGTGGAAACGGTGTTCGACCGTTATTTCTGGGGCAGCTATTGGCAACCAGGGCGCACCTTTCAGGAGGTTATGGGAGAGCTCACCGGGACTCCTTTGGAAAAAAGTCTTGAAGCCCTGAAAGTCCAATGCGCGGCCCTGGACGAGCAAGTCGCGCAAGACGACTGGCATTGGCTCAACAATGCGCGAGAGCTGTGCGATGTTGCCAACGCCATGGCTCGGGAGCGCTACCAATTGGATTTTTGCGATGGGCGCGCAGATTCGTCGGGCACGGCAGTGATCAATCGTGATTTCGAAGTACTGGTATATACCTGGACCGCAAGACTCAAGACTTTTGATCATCAGCTCGACGAGATCGAAGTCCAATATTCGTAGACCATTTCTCAAGAACACGCTTTCCCCCCTTTAAACATTGGGCTAGCGTGCCTGCCTGATGCTAATCTCCCCACCACTTTTACAGCGTCGAGCCATAGCCCTTTGCGGGTCAAGGAAGACGACGATTTTCTCAACCATGGAATAACGATCGGGTCACTCATGAATAAATCAGCAAGCGTACTTCTCGGAATCGTTGTGGTTATCGGTGCCGTCAGCGCAGGTGGCGCCTGGTATACCGGCACGAAGCTTGAAGGAGTGCTGAATACCGCCATTGCCGACAGCAACAAGCAAATGCAAACAGCTCTGGCCGGCTCCAATGGCACTGCATCGATCGAACTGGTCTCCCTGGATCGCGGAACATTCAGCAGTACCGCGCATTATCGTCTCAAGGGCGAAGGCGAGATGTTTGGTAGCGAACCGGTCGAACTGCTGTTCGTCGATAACATCGAACATGGCCCGCTGCCCTTTTCCCGCCTGATGACGCTCAAATGGTTGCCAGTCATGGCCACCAGTCACACTGAGCTTGAGCGCACTCCGCTGACTGAAAAGTGGTTCGTTGCCGCCAAGGACAAATCGCCCCTCAAAGGCGTATTCAACCTGGGCTACGATCAATCCACCAACGGCACATTCGAATTGCTGCCTCTGGATACCAAGCTGGATGAACAATCCCAGCTCATCTTTTCAGGC
Organism: Pseudomonas sp. T1.Ur; assembly: GCF_023516725.1. Lineage (NCBI taxonomy): Bacteria > Pseudomonadati > Pseudomonadota > Gammaproteobacteria > Pseudomonadales > Pseudomonadaceae > Pseudomonas > Pseudomonas sp. T1.Ur. The sequence goes on along the minus strand of NZ_JAMGSN010000001.1, from coordinate 5,463,864 downwards.
CTGAAGATCGATGTAGCGGCCAGCGCCCAAGCCCAAAAGATCAAGGCCGATGGCTATATGGACAGTTTCAAACTGACCACCGTCGCCGAAGATCAGACGCCGGTGCAAGTTGAGTTCAGCGGCCTGACATTGGCCAGTAACCTGACCAAGAGCACCTATGGCTACTACATGGGTGATAACACCCTGTTGCTGAGCAATAGCAAGACCAGCTTCGGCGAGCAGAAATCGGTGTTGGGCCTGAAGAACTTCGAAATGAAGAACAACAGCTCCGAAAACGGCACCAGCGCTTCGGGGCGTGCCGATTACAAGATCGGTGAATTGTCGTTCAACGACAAAGTCATCGGTTCGGCGCAAATGGCGGTAAGCCTCAAGAACCTGGACATCCCGGCAACCATGTCGCTGATGCAGGTCTACCAGGCCAAACTGCAGCCTTACGAAAAAGCCGCTGCCGAAGCGGCTGAAGCGGGCGAGCCAGCGCCAGAGCTGAACCTGACCGAGGCGGAAGAGGCCCAGGTCAAGGCTGATCTGGAGAAACTCCTGGCAGGCGCTCCACAAGTCGCCCTGGAGAACCTCTCGTTCAATACCGCTAATGGTGAAAGCCGCGCGAGCCTGGTCGTCGACTTGGCGAAGCCACAATCCATGGACTTGCCGCCTGATGAATTGGGCCGTCAACTGCTCGCCCTGCTGGAGTTCAAGGTCAAAGTCTCCAAGCCGATGCTGGTGGACTTGCTGACCGTGCAGGCGCAGATGGAAGGTCAGACCGACGCCAAGCTGATTGCTGACCAGGCCACCGCCACCAGTGATATGTTCAGTGCCATGGCAGTCGGTACAGAGCTGGCGAAGCTGGAAGGCAACGATGTTGTCACCAACCTGCATTACGCCAACAATCAAGTCGATTTCAACGGCCAGAAAATGACCGTTGAACAGTTTTCGGCATTTGTGATGAGCAAGCTGGGCGGCGGCGTCGCCATTCAGTAATCCCGCTTCAACAGTACCCCAAGCCGGCCTGTGCATTGAGCACGGCCGGTTTTTTTTGCCTGTGAAAAAGTACCACGCTGAAATCTGCATGGATTCTGAAGAATTATGGCGTTCCGAAAGATGACCCTGCGCGCAGTGCCAGACTTGGCCCGTTAGAGCTTGGCTGGGTTCCTTTGACCTGGCCTCCTGTTTGATGGGCAAGGGGGCACTGCGACCCGGCTGGCCATGTAAGGATGCTGACGAATGCCGCGTACTGTGGGTCCTTTTATTCAATTCGGTTTGCGCCCGTTGTTTCGCGTCGCGCTGTGCAGCCAATTGTGCTGGCCGCTTGTGGCGTTGGCCGATTCTGCCTATGACCAGAAGGTGCTTGACGCACGTGCAGGCCATTACACGCCCGCATTGACCGTGTTGCGCCAGCTCTCGGTCGGCCAAGCCAGCACCGCGCAGATCAGTGACCACCTGCAGATTGCCAGTTGGGCTGGCCTCGATGCCGAGGTGGTGACGGTCTATGAAACCCAGGGCCGCTATCACGACCTGCCGGTCCAGGCGCTGACGGCCGTGGCGCGGTCCTATCGCAACCTCAAGCGTTGGGATTCGGCGACCGATCTGTATCGTCGTGCACTGGCGATCGATCCGAAAAATCCCGATCTGCAACTGGGCCTGGCCCTGACCCAGGCCGATGCTGGAAAGCCTGATGAAGCCGTCAGCCGCGCCAAGGCATTGGTCGCCGCCAAACCTGATGATGCGATGCGCCGTCTGGCTTTGGGTTATGCGCTGACTCGCGCCAACAATCCCCACGAAGCGCTATTTGAATACGACCAGGCGTTCACCCGTGCGGGTAGTCACAAGCCTGAAGTGGCGCGCGAATATATCTACGCCTTGCAACGCGCCCGGTTGCCGGAGCCGGCCCTGCGCCTCGCCCGTCTCCAACCCGGGCTGATCGACCGTGGCGTGCAGCGCCGGCTTGAAGGCGATGTGGCGGCCGAACGGGTGCGCTTGGCGGACATGGCCAGCCGCAGCGAAAAGGATCGCTTCGTCATCGCTGATCGTGCCTTGGCTGATTACGACAAACTGCTCGCCACCTGGACCCCGGTGGCCGAGGCCCATGAGGACGTTCTGCGCTGGCGGATCGACCGCATGGGTGCCCTCAATGCCCGGGCTCGCCGGGCAGAGGTGATTGCCGAATACCAGAAGCTGATCGCTGAAGGCGCCGACATTCCTACGTATGCCTTGCGCTGGGTGGCCTCTTCCTACTTGGAGCAACGGGAGCCGGAGATTGCCATCGATCTGTATCGCCGCGTACTGACCGCGCCCGATGCCGACCCCGCAGATCGCTTCGAAGACAGCACTGCGCTCTATTACGCTTTGCTGGAAAGCGAAAAATCCGAAGAAGCCCGTGCGCTTGCCGAGGACCTGGCGAAATCACAGCCGTCACGCGTGGAGCTAAAAGGGCTGCCAATCGGCAACCCTAACGATGAATGGATGGACGCCCAGCAACTCGCCGCCCAGGCGGGCACTTATGGCGCTGACTTGCCTTCAGCCGAAGCGCGCCTGAACGATCTCGTCTATCAAGGCCCCGGCAACATCGGTTTGCGCCTGGCCCAGGCCGATCTGTATCAGGCCCGAGACTGGCCGCGGCGTTCGGAGAACCTGCTCAAGGAAGTCGAGGCGACGACACCGCGCAGTCGCGATCTGGAAATCGCCCAGGCGCGCGCCGCGATGGATCTGCAGGAATGGCGGCAGATGGATGCGCTCACCGACGATGTGGTTGCCCGCTATCCGGAGAACGCTCACGTCAAGCGCCTGCAACGCCAGCGCGAAGTTCACGACATGGCCGAATTGCGCATCGAAGCCTACACCGGCAAGAGCTATGGCGGTGGCAATGGCGATGCCGGCGCGGTGACCGGTAGCCGGGATTTTGGGGTTGAGACATTGCTCTACAGCCCGCCCATTGACGAAGACTGGCGGCTGTTCGGGGGGGCCGGCTACGCCACCGGCGATTTCGAGGAAGGCACCGGCCATCATCGCTGGCAGCGCTTGGGCGTCGAGCGGCGCACCCGCGACATGACCCTGGAAGCGGAAGTCTCCAATCACTCGTATGGCTCGGGTGACAAGCAGGGCGCACGTGTGGCTGTGGCTCGGGACATCAACGACCACTGGCAGTACGGCGGCAGCCTGGATTACCTCTCGGCCAACACGCCATTACGGGCTCTCAACAGCGGTATCCGCGCCAATGGCGGAAGCGGTTTCGTCCGCTGGCGGGCCAATGAGAGCCGCGAATGGCGACTGGCTGTCAGCCCGTCGCACTTCAGCGACGGCAACAACCGCCTCGAGACCTTGCTGACCGGCCGCGAAGGCCTCTACAGCGCCCCGAGGTTGCAAGTGGAAATGGGTCTGGAAGTCGGGGCCAGCCGCAACAGCGGTTCCAACGAAGTGCCGTACTTCAATCCGAAATCGGACTTCAGCGTGATGCCGACCGTGACCGCCAACCATGTGTTGTACCGCCGTTACGAGACCACCTGGAGCCAGCAATTCCAGGCCGGCGCTGGTACCTACAGCCAGCGTGACTACAACACCGGCGCCATGGGATTGCTCAGCTACGGCCAGCGTTTGCTCTGGAACGACGTGCTCGAAGCCGGGGCCGCGCTGAGCTGGCTCAACCGCCCTTACGACGGCGATCGTGAAAGCGATCTGCGCCTGCTTGTCGACCTCACCTACCGCTTCTAGAAGAGTTTGAAAATGCCCGTCATTTCGCGATTCATCCTTCTGCTGGGAGTCTTGCTGATCAGCGCTTGTGCCCAGCAAGCCCCGGCGTTCGCGCCACCTTCGCAACGGCCGGTGGCGGCCAACGACGCGCCGTGGCCGAAAAACCACGTGCTCGGCATTGCCTACCACGATGTCGAGGATCTCGACCCCGACCAGGCTCTCGTGGCCGTGCGTACCGAACGCCTGATCGAGCAGTTGGCCTGGCTGCGGGAAAATAATTACCAGCCGGTCACGGTCGACCAGATCATCGCCGCCCGCAATGGCGGCCCGGAGCTGCCGCCGCGTGCGGTGCTGCTGAGTTTCGACGACGGCTACTCGAGCTTCTACACCCGCGTCATGCCGATCCTGCGCGCCTATAACTGGCCGGCCATCCTGGCGCCGGTCGGCAGTTGGGTGGACACGCCGCCGGACCAGTCGGTGGATTTTGCCGGTGTGCCGCGCAAGCGTTCCGAGTTCCTGACGTGGGAGCAGGTTCGTGAGGTTTCGAAGTCGGGCCTGGTGGAAATTGCCGCCCACACCGACGCCAATCACAAAGGTATCCTCGCCAACCCGCAAGGCAACCAGCAACCCGCTGCGACCACCCGGCATTACGATCCTGCGACGGGTCGCTATGAAAACGAGGCCGATTTCCAGGCTCGCATGCGCAAGGATGTGGCGGCCATTTCCGAAAAGATCCGCAAGGTCGCCGGCTATAGCCCGCGCGTCTGGGTCTGGCCTTATGGCGAAGCCGACGGCACGGCGTTGCAGGTGATCGGCAGCGAAGGCTACCAGATGGCGTTGACCCTGGAGGATGGTCTCGACGGCCTCGATAACCTGATGGATGGCCCGCGTTTCCTGGTGTCGTCTGATCCGGACGGCGCTCACTTCGCCGAAAGCATCACTTCCGTGCAGACGATCGACCCGATGCGGGTGGTCCACGTCGATCTGGATTACGTCTACGATTCGGACCCGGCGCAGCAGGAAGCCAACGTTGGCCAACTGGTCCAGCGCATCTATGACCTGGGCGCCAACACGGTGTTCCTGCAGGCGTTCGCCGACCCGAAAGGTGATGGCCTGGTCCATTCGCTGTACTTCCCCAACCGTCATCTGCCGGTGCGCGCCGATCTGTTCGACCGGGTTGCGTGGCAATTGCGTACCCGGGCCAACGTCAAGGTCTATGCCTGGATGCCGGTGCTTAGCTTTGCCCTCGATCCGAAACTGCCCCGCGTGCTGCGCTGGGATCCGAAGACCGGCAAGACCGGTGTCGCCCCGGACCAGTACGTGCGCCTGTCGCCGTTCGACCCGAACGTGCGCAAGGTCATCGGCGAAATCTACGAAGACTTGGCGCGGATGAGCTCGGTGGATGGCGTCCTTTACCATGACGACGCGGTGTTTTCAGATTTCGAGGACGCCAGCCCCGCCGCGATGAAAGTCTATGCCGCCCACGGCTTGCCGCAATCCATCGCCGCCCTGCGCGATGACCCGGCCGCGATGCAGCGCTGGACTCGGTTCAAGAGCCGCTACTTGATCGACTTCACCGCCGAGCTCACCGCCAAGGTCCGGGCGATACGTGGCCCGCAGGTGCGCACAGCGCGCAATATTTTCGCCGAGCCGATGCTCAACCCGGAAAGCGAAGCCTGGTTCGCCCAGAACCTCGATGATTTTCTCGTCGCTTATGACTGGACTGCGCCGATGGCCATGCCATTGATGGAGGGGCAGACCCGCGCGCAATCGGGCCCCTGGCTCGATCGATTGGTGGAAACCATCAAGGCCCGCCCGGGTGCGCTCAAGCGTACGGTGTTCGAGCTGCAAGCCCGCGACTGGCACAGCAAGCCGGTGGCCGACATCGAAGGCGAACAGCTGGCCGACTGGATGGGGCGCCTCAAGCGTCAGGGCGTGACCAGTTTCGGTTACTACCCGGACAACTTCATCGAAGACCAGCCCGCCGTGAAAGCCGTGCGGCCTGCGCTCTCCAACAAGTGGAATCCTTGACATGTTCGACAGACTGCTCGCCGTCCTGGTGCTGGCGATCGTCCTTGGGGTGCCCCTGGGCCTGATCTTCCTGGTCACCGGGCAATTCCTGATGGACTTCGTGTTCTTTTACCCGCTGTTCATGTCCGGCCTGTGGATCGCCGGCGGCCTGTATTTCTGGCTGCACTGGGAGCGCCACTGGCCATGGAAGGACGACACGTTGCCGCCGCCGCTGGCCGGCGAGCCGCTGATCAGCATCCTGGTCCCGTGCTTCAACGAAGGCGACAACGTTGCCGATACGATTCACGCCGCGCTGGGCCAGCATTACCCGAACATCGAAGTCATCGCCATCAACGACGGCTCCAAGGACAACACCGCCGAAGTGCTCGACCGGCTGGCCGCCGAGGATCCACGCTTGCGCGTGCTGCACCTGGCGGAAAACCAGGGCAAGGCCGTGGCCCTGCGCATGGGCGCCATTGCCGCGCGCAGCGAATACCTGGTGTGCATCGACGGGGATGCACTGTTGGCGCCTAACACTTGCGCCTACCTGGTCGCCCCGATGCTGGATAACGCCCGCCTCGGCGCCGTGACGGGCAACCCGCGCATCCGCACTCGTTCAACCTTGGTGGGCCGGGTCCAGGTCGGCGAGTTCTCCTCGATCATCGGTTTGATCAAGCGCACCCAGCGGGTCTTCGGGCGGATCTTTACCGTGTCCGGCGTAATTGTCGCGTTCCGTCGCACGGCCCTGCACCGGGTCGGCTATTGGAGCCCGGACATGATCACCGAAGACATCGACATCAGTTGGAAGCTGCAACTGGACCACTGGAGCATCTTCTACGAACCCCGCGCCCTGTGCTGGATCCTCATGCCTGAAACCCTGCGCGGCCTCTGGCGGCAACGCCTGCGCTGGGCCCAGGGCGGTGCCGAAGTGCTGTTCAAGAATATCCGTGGCATCTGGCAATACCGCCACCGCTACCTGTGGCCGCTGCTGTTCGAATACTGCCTGTCCACCGGCTGGGCGTTCACCTTCCTGCTGTCGGTGATCTTCTGGGGCGCCGGCAAATTCGTCGAGATGCCTGCGGCTATCGCAGTGGACCACCTCATGCCGCCGGCCTTCACCGGGCTGCTGCTGGCAGTGGTGTGCCTGATGCAATTCGCGGTGAGCATCCTGATCGACCGGCGCTACGAAAAAGGCCTGTGGCACATCATGTTCTGGGTGGTCTGGTACCCGCTGGTGTTCTGGCTGATCAGCCTGTTCACCACCCTGGTGAGCTTCCCCAAGGTGCTGTTCGGCCAGCATCAGAAGCGTGCGCGCTGGGTCAGCCCGGATCGCGGGATCAAACCGTTCGATGACGAAGAAGAGGAAGTGATCCGATGAAAATTATCAGGACCCGGCAGCGACCCTTTCTGGTGGTCATCGATGTGCTCTTTACGGTGCTGGCGTGGGTCGGGCTGTTGTATCTACTGGTAAATGGGCTGTGGCCGCTGTTCGACAGTCACGCCGGCCCGCGCCTGGGCGGTTCGTTGTTCGACACCCTGGGGACGTTGCAGGTTTACGGCTGGATCGCGTTGGTCAACGCAATCATCCTGATCACCTGGGCGCGTTATCAACAGCGCAAGAGCCGCAGCTTTGCCCAGCGTCGGCTGCCGAGGCCGGCGGTGGACGACCAGGGCCTGAGCGCCAGTTTCAAGTTGACCGACGAACGTCTGGAAACGCTGCGCCAGCCGGGTTCGAAGATTATCCATAACAACCAGGACGGCGACATCAGTCATGTCGTGCCGCATTTCCATCTGCTGAGCCCGGACTTGCAGCCGCCGCCCCTGGCCCCGTTGGAACGACCACGGGTGATCCATTTGCCGGCGGATCACTCCGCCTAAGGCCTACATCGAGAAATCCCGAACCAGCCGCCAAGCCTCGTCCACGGGCAGCGGTTGTTTCATGCGCTGGGCCAGCGCCGCCATGGCCCGGCCTTCATCGCAGGCCACGACCGCCGCGACGAGGCCGCCCTTGCCGAGCAGCGCGATAAAGGGCGGATGCTCGGGCGTGCCCTTGAATTGCACTTCGTCCCATTCCTCGGCATGGCCCAGATAGTCGTAGCGCTTGCCGAAGTGATACGTCCAGAAGAACGGCACGTCCAGGTAATGTTCTTCACCACCGAGCATGTTCGTCGCGGCGATCCGGGCCTGCTGCTGGGCCAGGCGCCAATGTTCGATGCGCCGGGGTTGGCCGTTGAGGGGAAAGGTCGCGATGTCGCCCACGGCCCAGACGCCATCGATCACGCGCATGCCGTCGTCGACGATCAATGACTCATCTTTCTCTCGTGGCAGGTTGGCGAACCGCTCCGTGGCCGGGCGCACGCCGACGCCGATGATGACCAGGTCTGCCGCGAAGCGTTGGCCATTATCCAGTACCACGGCTTCGACTTTGCCCGTGCCTTCGATTCGCGCTGCTTCGCCTTCGCTGTGATACACCACCCCATTGGCCCGGTGCCTTGCCAGGATCGCCTTGCCGATGCTGTCGCCGAACTGCTTCGCGAACGGCACCGGATGACGGGCCAGGACGGTGACGCTCAGTTCGCGTTTGCGCAGGGAGGCGGCGACCTCCATGGCGATGAAGCTGTCGCCGATGATCACCGCCCGTTGTCCCGGCTGGGTACTGTCGAGGATCCGTTGGCTGTCGGCCAGAGAGCGCAGGGTGAAAACATCAGGCAATTCGAGTCCCGGCAAGCCGGGCGTCTTGGGTACACCGCCGGTGGCGAGAAGCACCGCGTCGTAGCTCAACGTTTCGCCGCTGGCGAGGCGGATCTGGCGTGCATCCACATCAAGGTCGGTGACTTCGCCATGGCGCCGTTCGATGCGTTGCTGGGTGAAATAAGTTTCATCGCGCAGGGGCGGGGTTTCATCCACCGCCATGTCGCCAGCCAGGACATATTTGCTTAAAACGGTGCGGTCATAACCGGCTTCGGCTTCCCGGTCGATCATCAGGATCCGACCACCGAAACCCTTCTCGCGCAACGCCGCTGCGCACGCCGTGCCGGCGGCTCCGGCGCCAATGATGACGAAGGTACGCGGGTCATCGGCCGGCGGGATTTTCTCGGCCGGCAGTGGTTGGTCATCGACCCAGACTTCCTCGCCGCGTACCTCGACGTGATAACGCTCCAGGCTGTCGAGGGCCGGCGGCTCGCACAGGGCGCCGTCTTCGGCGCGAAATGCCGCTTTGTGCCACGGGCAGATCAGCCGGCCGTGGCACACCGCCCCCTTGGCCAGGGGCGCACCGGCGTGAGGGCATTTGCCTTGGAATGCCCGTACCTGCCCGCCAGCCCGCAGCAGCAGGATGGGCGATTCATTGAGGGTGACTTCGAGGCCGCGGTCTTCTCGCACATCAGCGAGGCGGGCGACTTGATGCATGGGCATGGTCGTTCTCCGGCAGGCGTTTCCCGTTGGAGTCGGACACTTGGAGTGAGGTTCAGCGTAATTGTCACTGCAACCGGGCCGGCGCTGCGGCTATAGTTCGCAGGCCGTCCATGGCCTGAACCGCATTCAAGGTGCCCGGTATGACCCGATTGACTTCCCTTTCCTCCTGGCTCGCGGCCGCTACCCTCGTGCTGTGCGCACAAGGGGTCCAGGCTGAAGAGCGTTTTACCCTGAGCATTCCCGGTGTGTCGGACGACCGCCTCTTCACCGCAGCGGCCGCCAGTGACGCCAACCAATGCGGCGGCAAGAATATTTCCCCGGCCTTGAGCTGGAACGCTGGTCCTCCGGGCACCCTCAGCTATGCCATCGTCATGCTCGACCCCGACGGTCAGCGGGGGCAGGGTGTCGATCATTGGATTCATTATGGAATCAAGGCCAGCACCCGGCAGATTCCAGCGGGCGCGGGCACTAAGTCCTCGCTGGAAGGCATGAGCGGACTCAATAGCAAGAACACCCCTGGCTACATCGGCCCATGCCCGCCCATTGGCGACAGTGCCCACCATTATCTGATCCAGATTTTCGCCCTGGACCTGCCGCCCGAAGCCTTGCCCGCCGGCCTGACTCGCACCCAACTGATGGAAAAACTCAACGGCCATGTACTGCGCAACAGCAGCGTGGTGCGCCGCTATCACCGTTGATCGCGCATAAAACCCGTGGCGAGGGCGCTCGCTCCCGCAGGGCTGCACAGCAGCCCCAATCGTCACGGAAGTTGGCATCAAGCGCCAAAAGCGAGCACTATCGGCCCGTGTTCACTCATGCCGGAGGATGGCGATGACGCAGAAAACCGACGGCATCGCCCGCCTCAAGAACTGCCCCACCAAGGGCGACGAGATACGCCGGGCCATCGCCCAGAGCCGCAAGGATTTCCTGCCTGCTGACGAGGCCGAAGACGCCGAGCCAGGCCAATCGCCGGCGCAGCCCGTGGACAAAGATCCCGCTGCCTGAGCCGTTGCCTTCTTTCCACTCACTTTCAAACTTGCCTATGACTGCCTCGACTCATCTGCCAGACGCGCGGTTCAGCCGATCCGACTACAAGACCCTGGGCCTGGCCGCCCTCGGCGGTGCGCTGGAAATCTATGATTTCATCATTTTTGTCTTCTTTGCCCTGACCCTCAGCCAGCTGTTCTTCCCGCCAGAAATGCCCGAGTGGCTGCGTCTACTGCAAAGCTTCGGGATTTTCGCCACCGGCTACCTGGCCCGGCCCTTGGGCGGGATTCTGATGGCGCACTTCGCTGATCGCCTGGGGCGCAAGCGGGTGTTCAGCTTGAGCATCCTCATGATGGCCTTGCCGTGCCTGCTTATCGGCGTGATGCCGACCTACGCCCAGATCGGTTATTTCGCCCCGTTGCTGTTGCTGGCGTTGCGCATCCTGCAAGGCGCGGCGGTAGGCGGCGAAGTGCCCAGTGCCTGGGTCTTTGTCGCTGAACATGCGCCGCTGCGGCATCGCGGCTATGCCTTGGGCTTTCTCCAGGCGGGCCTGACCTTTGGCTATTTGCTCGGCGCCCTGACTGCCACGGCGCTGGCGCGGATTTATACCCCGACGGAAATCCTCGACTACGCCTGGCGCCTGCCGTTCCTGTTGGGCGGAGTCTTCGGCGTTATTGGGGTATGGCTGCGTCGCTGGCTCAGCGAAACGCCGATCTTCATGGCGCTGCAAGCCAATCGAGAAGGCGCGGCGGAACTGCCGCTGCGCACGGTCCTGCGCGACCATCGCCACGCCTTGCTGCCCGCCGCGATTCTCACCTGCGTGCTGACCTCCGCCGTGGTCGTGTTCGTCGTCATCACCCCAACCGTGATGCAAAAAAGCTTCGGCCTGACCCCCAGCCACACCTTCGCCCTGAGCAGCCTTGGCATCGTTTTCCTGAACATCGGCTGCGTCCTGGCCGGCCTCATCGTCGACCGCATCGGCGCCTGGCGCACCGTCATGCTCTACAGCCTGCTGCTGCCCCTGGGGATCGGCGTGCTCTATGCCAGCCTGATCAGTGGCAGTGCCTGGTTGGGCCTGGCCTACGCGGTGGCCGGACTGGGCTGCGGCGTGGTCGGCGCGGTGCCATCGGTGATGGTCAGCCTGTTCCCGCCGAAGATTCGCGTGTCCGGCATCTCGTTCACCTACAACATCGCCTATGCGCTGTGGGCCAGCATGACGCCGTTGGTGCTGATTGCACTGGTGCCGTGGAGCCCGTGGGTGTGCGTGGTGTATTGCGTGGTAATGGGCGCGGTGGGAGTCGGGGCGGCGGCGTATTTCCCCGGACGGCATACGAAGGCCGCCCAGCCCTCCCTGGTGTGTGAATCTTGAGCCGGCGACGGTGGGCTGTCTCAAAGACTCTCGCGTAAAAAGTCCACGGAGGCCCGGGTGCGCGCCGAGCGGCGTCGGTCGTGGCTGAACACGGCGTTGATGGGGAGCGTCAGTGGCTGGTAATCGGCAAGCAGCGGGACTACCGTTCCCTGGCGAATATCAGCGGCATACAACCATTGCGGGGAAAGCGAAACACCGAGACCGGACAGCACCATTTCCCGGATCGCTTCGCTGCTGTTGCTGGTGACGTTGCCCTTGATCGTCACCTGGTATTGCTCGGCTCCGCGCTCGAATCGCCAGACGTCGTAGTGCTCCAGCAGCGTGAAAGCCAGACAGTTGTGGTGGGCCAGATCGGCCGGCTCCAGGGGGCTTCCGTACTGCTGCAGATAGACGGGGGCGGCGTACACCTGTCGAGGACTGCCCCCCAGGGACACCGCCACCAGCCCTTCGTTTTTCACCGCGCCGATGCGAATGGCAACGTCAATGTTCTCCTTCAACACATCTTCGTTCTGATCGCTCAGCCGCAGGTCGAGCCGGACCCGTGGGTGACGCGCCAGAAACCGGCCCACCAGGGGCGCGATGCACAATCGTCCGAAACTGACCGGGGCCGTTACGCGCAGGGGGCCGGCGATCTGTTCCTGACCGTTGGCGAAACCGAGGCGAGCCGCGTCCAGGCTAGCGAGTATGTCCTTGCTCTCGGCGTAGAAATGCTGCCCCTGGTCGGTCAGCGCGAGATGGCGGGTACTGCGGGCGAACAGCGCGCCGCCAAGGTGTTGTTCCAGCGCGCGGATCTGTTTGCTCACCGCCGGTTGGCCCAGGTTCAGCTCCCTGGCCACCGCGGAGAATGAGCCGCGCTCCACCACCCTGACGAATACCTGCATTGCCTCGAACAGATCCATGGGATTTAGCCTTTTGCTGGAATAAATCCTATCCATTATTGCTGACTTATCGGAATGCATCGGCGCGCCGATGATGAACCTGCCCACTCACTGGAGGTTTACCGTCATGAACAACACCATGTTTGCCGCCGTCGCTGAAACCGCTCAGGCCCCGTTGATCGTCCGCCACATTGCCCGGCCCACTCCTGGCAAGGGACAGCTCCTGATCCGAGTGCACGCTGCCGGGATCAATCCGCTGGATACCAAAATCGCGGCGGGAGCGGGGGGCCATGCCCGGCAACCGCTTCCCGCCGTCCTGGGCATCGACCTGGCGGGCGTTGTCGTTGCGTTGGGCGAAGCCGTTGTCGATTTCGCTATCGGCGATGAAGTGTTCGGCATGGCCGGTGGGATCGGTGGCGCTCAAGGTGCATTGGCCGAATACATCGTCGTCGATGCACAACTGGTCGCGCCAAAGCCCCGCGCATTGAGCATGCGCGAAGCGGCAGCCTTGCCCTTGGCGTTCATCACGGCCTGGGAAGGACTGGTCGATCGAGCCAATGTCCGTCCCGGCCAACAGGTATTGATCCATGGCGGCGCAGGCGGCGTCGGACAAATCGCCGTGCAGATCGCCAAGGCCCGGGGCGCCGACGTTTATGCCACCGGCTCGGCCAGCAGCCTGGATTTCATCCGCGAGCTGGGCGCAACGCCCATCGATTACCGGGCCCAGGACACCGACAGCTACGTCCGCCTGCACACGGACGGCGAAGGTTTCGACATCGTCTACGACACCGTGGGCGGCGCGACGCTTGATGCTTCGTTCAACGCAGTGAAGACCTACACCGGTCATGTGCTCAGTTGCCTGGGCTGGGGCCAGCACAGCCTCGCGCCCTTGTCGTTCCGGGGGGCCAGTTACTCCGGGGTGTTTACCTTGATGCCGCTGCTGACCGGAAAGGGCCGTGCGCATCACGGTCATATCTTGCGGGAGGCGGCGGCGCTGGTTGAGGCTGGGGCGCTGCGGATCAAGGTGGATCAGACCCGGTTTGGCCTTGGAGACGTCAACGAAGCCTTCGCTCAGGTCGCGGAGGGGCGGGGGCAAGGGAAAACAGTGGTGGAACTCGGGGCTGAGTGAGCCAATCCGTCAGGGCGGCTTCTGCTGGCGAGGGAAACATCCCTCGCCAATCATGCTTGGTTACAGCAACCGCCGCTGCACTGCCTCTTCCAAGGTGCTGCGTGTCAGCGCCTGCACGACGTCACGAGTGTCCTGCTGGAACGGAATACCGAAGATCAGCACCAAGTGCATCCAGGTGCGCACCGATTCGCTCTTCTGCACGCGTCCCAGTTCCTTGCCGTCCTTGTCCTTGAACACGGTTTCGAGCGTAAAAGTATTCTCGGCGGTGGACGGGATGACGAAGAAGGTCGCGCCGGTGATGATGGCCGAAGCCATGCTGAACTGTTCATTGTTTCGCAAGGTGGCTTCGGCGTAGATATCTGATTCGACCTTGTCGGTGCTGACCCGTGCAAAACGTCCGGAGTCCCGGAAAGTCTCGGCCACCGAGCTTTCCCACGTGGTGGCCTGGGCGCCCGAGGCAGCGACGGCCGGGCCACCGTTGACCTGGTTCTGCGCAGTGGTGCGCACGAAGGCGGTTGGCTTGGAGGCTGGGGTGGCCGCGGCAGGCGGCCAGGTTTTAACGTCCGGCAACTCGTGTTGCGAGTAAGACACGCAACCCGTCAGCAGCACGGCGGCCAATATGAAACTGTGTTTGATGAAGTCCATGGTGTCCTGCTCCTAGAAATTATTGCTTGGCCAGGCGCGCCGTGGCGTTGTCCATCAGCTGCGCTACCAGCTGATTCAATTGCTGTGCCCCCATGGTCGGTGCCCAGTATTCGCGGCCATACAGGCCTACGTTGCGTTCAAGCTTGATCTCTTCCTTGGCGGTCGCCAGTTCCTTGCCGTCGCGATCGACAATGGTCAGGTTCCCAGCGACGTCGAAACTGTCGACGTAGATAGGACCGTTCACCCAGATCCAGATGGTCAGGGTCAGCAACGCGCCGGGGAAATAGCCCGGATGCGGAGCGCGATGGCCTTTGAGGGAGGTCATGTCGAACTTGAGCAACACGTCATTCTCGCCCAGGCGTGTCGGGTATTCGGTGACCTGCTTGAAGTAGCCGCCGGTCTGCACGTACTGATTGAGCTGGGCGGTGAGCGAGCGGCTGATGGCCGTGCGGGTGGCATCGTTGACATCGGGGGCGGTCACGGCGACATCGGCAATTTGTGCGATACGTGGGCTGCTGACAGGGGCAGGGTGCTGTGGCGCGCCCACCGGGCCGGTGACGGTGTATGACACGCAGCCGGTCATCGACAGGGTGGCGACCAGGGCGGTGGCCTTGAGGAACGTTTTGAACACGGAATGTCCTTATAAGGTTGATGGCACTTTAGTGTCTCGACTCGGGGGGCGGTAACTTGAGGGAAAAGCGGAACGGTATCAAGAGGCTGGAGAGCAAAATGGCGAAGGTTGTCAGTCGCCGGAAAAATAATGTCCACCGGTTAACCCGAACCGCAGCTGCCCTGCGTCTGACCTTGCGTACGGATCATCCATTCACGAGGTTCAGCCCATGTCCCGTCCACTTTCTTTCATGCGTCCCGCCGCCCAAGGCTTTGCTGTCACGATGCTGGTGACGTTGGCCGGTTGTGGGATGTCTTCGTCCCGGGAAACTGCCACGCCGTCCGAACCGGCGGCCGTGGCACCCAGCGTCGTGCCGCAAGGCGAGATCGCCGAAGTGCGTCAGTCGACGGTCAAGCGCATGCTCATGAAACCGGCATCGATGCCTGCCCCAAGCGTGGCGAACGATTCCATTGCCGCGGGTTACCGTGCCGAGCCCCGCGAACAGTACGAAAAGCTGCCGGACAACCCCGTCCACAGCGTCGCCGAAACGCCAGTCTCAACCTTCAGCGTGGACGTCGACACCGGCAGCTACGCCAATGTGCGACGCCTCCTCAACCAGGGCAGCCTGCCGCCCGAGGGCGCCGTGCGCTTGGAGGAGATGGTCAATTACTTCCCTTATCACTACGCCTTGCCCACCGATGGCTCGCCGTTTGGTGTCACCACTGAAGTCGCACCCTCGCCGTGGAATCCTCATACCCGTTTATTGCGCATCGGCATCAAGGCATCCGACCGCGCCGCGGCGGAGCTAGCCCCGGCCAACCTGGTGTTCCTGGTGGATGTGTCCGGTTCCATGGACCGGCGTGAAGGCCTGCCGCTGGTCAAGAGCACGCTGAAACTGCTGGTGGATCAATTGCGCGACCAGGACCGCGTGTCCCTGGTGGTCTATGCCGGCGAATCCCGGGTGGTCCTCACGCCGACCTCGGGTCGAGACAAGGTGAAGATCCGTAATGCCATCGACCAGTTGAACGCCGGCGGCTCAACCGCAGGTGCATCGGGCATCGAGCTGGCCTACCAGATGGCCCGAGAGAGCTTCATCGACAAGGGCATCAACCGCATCCTGCTGGCCACCGATGGCGACTTCAACGTCGGCATCAGCGACTTCGACAGCCTCAAGCAGATGGCGACGGATCAGCGCAAGAGCGGCGTTTCCCTGACGACGCTGGGCTTCGGGGTGGATAACTACAACGAACACTTGATGGAGCAATTGGCCGACGCTGGCGATGGTAACTACGCCTACATCGATAACCTGCTCGAAGCGCGCAAGGTCCTGGTGGACCAACTCAGCTCCACCTTGGCCGTGGTGGCGCGGGACGTGAAGTTGCAAGTGGAATTCAACCCGGCCCAGGTCAGCGAATATCGCTTGTTGGGCTATGAAAACCGCGCACTCAAGCGTGAGGATTTCAACAACGACAAGGTCGACGCGGGTGAGATCGGTGCAGGACACACGGTGACGGCGTTGTATGAAATTGTGCCGAAGGGCGAGCCGGGCTGGTTGGAGCCTCTGCGTTATGGCAACGCGCCGAAGTCTGAAGGCAAGTCCGGTGAACTGGCGATGCTGCGTGTACGCTACAAACCGGTCGAGGGCGGCAGCAGTCGCTTGATCGAGCATCCCATTGCCAGTGCGCAGAGCGAAAAACAACCCAGTGATGACCTGCGCTTCGCGGCATCCGTGGCGGCCTTCGCCCAGCAGCTCAAGGGCGATGGACGCTACACTGGGACGATGAGCCTGAAGGACACCGCCCAACTGGCGCGCTCGGCTCGTGGCGATGACCCATTCGGCTTGCGCGCCGAGTTTGTGCAGTTGGTGGAACTTGCGCAGAGCTTCAAGCCTGCACCTTGATCAGCGAAAGGAGTTCGACACGGATATGTCCGCAGCGCTTGATTCACCTAGCGACGAATCGCTGCTGGCCCGCTACCGCAATGGCGACGGGGCTGCTTTCGAAGCCCTGTACGCCCGCCATCGGCAGGGGCTTTATCGTTTTCTCGTGTCCTTGAGCAACAAGGCCGAACTGGCCGAGGAAGTCTTCCAGGAGACCTGGCTCAGCCTGATCCGCAGCACCACCCAGCCACAAGGCCGGGCGAGTTTTCGTACCTGGTTGTTCCAGATTGCCCGCAACCGGTTGATTGACCACTGGCGCAAACACGGTGTCCACAACCCGTTGCACGACAGCTATGACGAACAGCTGCACGTCCAGCCCGACGACGCCAGCAGCCCCGAGCAGCAGTTGAGCTTGAGCCGCGACCAGGCGCGTCTCGATGCCGCGTTGCAGGCCTTGCCCGAGGATCAGCGAGAAGTTTTCCTGCTGCGCCTGCACGGCGACCTGGCGTTGCCGCAGATCGCCTTGCTGATCGGCGTCCCGCTGGAAACGGTGAAAAGCCGCTTGCGTTACGCCCAACAGAAATTGCATCGACTGTTGGCCGAGGAGGTACCCGCATGATCGACCGCAAACATACCCCGGATGCCGACGACGAAATGTTGATCGAGCATTTTCGGCAACACGCCGGCGGCGAACCGCCGGCCTCCCTGGACGCCTTTATCCTGGCCGCCGCTCGCCGTGAAGCCCCGACGCCTGCGCCGAGCCTGTGGCAGCGCTGGTTGCACGCCTGTCAGCGACCGCGCTGGCAGATGGCATTCGCCACGGTCGCCGGTGTGGCGCTGATGATCGGGCTGGTGCTGCGCTCGCCCGTGCCCCACGACGAGTTGGCCGCACCCGCGTCGATGGAATTTTCCGCCGACCAACAAGAGCCCGCTGTCGCCGCCGCACCACCACCAGCCATGCCCGCGCCCGCGCCGATCGTCCGCATGGCGCCCCAGGGCGAGTTGGCCCGAGCTCCGGCAAGCGCTGACCAGGCCCTGCTGGAAAAGCCCGCCGCGAAAATGAGCAAGGCCGCACCGGCTGCGCAGCCGTCGCTGGAACAAGGCTTGATAGAAATCCTGCGTTTGCGCGAGGCGGGTGACAGCAAGGTCGCCGATGAGAAGCTGCTGGCGCTGCACAAGCGTTTCCCCGAGGAAGACCTGCCGGCGCGGTTGGAGGCGTTGCGTCAGCGTTGAAATCGGCGGCCACCAAAAGCTGGCACGACGTCTGTGGCGAGGGCGCTTGCTCCCGCTGGGCTGCGCTGTAGGAGCTGCCGAAGGCTCGGGCCGCGCTCGGACGATCTTTTGATCTTTCGCTTGAGATTCAAGCGTCAGGGGAAAGATCGCAGCCTCGCTCCGCTCGGCAGCTCCTACAGGCCGAGCGACAATGTCTCCTCCAAACCTTAAGTGGGCAGATGGAGGTCTGTGGATCGCTTCGGCCATGGTGGTATCCATGGGGCGCGCCCTAAACGCTATATCTGTTTTTCGGATATCTGCTTCTCAATGATCTACTGAATCGACGGATGGAGCAGCGCGCAGTTTTGGTGCCGTTGCCGGCTCTATCAATTCATCGGTTCGCCTGACAAGGAGTCAGCACATGTCGCATTACATCCCATTGCAAACCAACAATCCCGATTGTCCCGTCCTATTGATCGACAGCCAGATGCCCACCGCGATGCTGATTGACAGTGCGCTCAGCCGCATCAAGGCCGGGACCGACCTTTTGGAAAGCATCACTTCTGTCACGATCAAGGGCATCGACGATGGGGATTTGTATCGATTTACCAACGCGGCGTATTTACTGCTGCGAGAAGGCTCGGATTTGCTGGAAGTGGTGAGTCGTAATGTCGATGGTGCTGGCAGATTGTAACTGTAGTCAGTAGGCGCTCGTGCATGGGGCTGCATGCAAGACGTGTCTGCTGCATGTCGTCTTGATGGAGCCGGATTGAGTGAATGGTATCTTGCACACAAGGTAGCGTCCGCTACTTAACCCCCAAACGTAAAGGCCCTCGCCCATGGTTATCATCAAGCAAGGTAGCGTCCAGGGACGTCTGTATTCTGTTGGTGGCGAGGGCGAGACGGTTCCTGTTCTGCTTGAGGGCAGCGGTGGCGAAAATTTTCTTTGTGAAGCCGATGCGGTATTGGCAGAACACTTGGGCAAGCTGTTGTTCATCTCCACCCGTGTCCATGGTGCAGGGGAGTGGGAAAGTCGGCCACAGGGGTGGCTGGCGCCTGCGAAGAATGTTCATTCAATCCTACGAGAGGCTTGAGAGAGTCTCTTTGCGCTGTGCGGTTACTCAGCTCAAAGAACTCGATGGTACTGCCTGGAGCGAGATAGACGATCCTCATGGAGTGATTCAGGGCTTAAGGAAATGAGGGGCATGTGGGGCATCTGATTGGAGACCATTTTCGTGATGTCACGAAAATGGTCAGCCTCGGTTCTGGCTCGCAGCGGTAGGCTGTCGACGATACTGCCCTGACCCGCTACGCCTGTTTCCTGACAGCGCGAAACGGCGACCTGAAATATCCAGTCTTAGAACGGCGATTGCTGGTGAGGCCGTCATGGCTGGCGGGTGGTTGACGGGAGACTTCTGATCTCTATAATTGCTCGCAACACGGCCCCTGTCGGTTGATGCGCTTCGGCGCTGATACTGCTCAGGGGTTTTTTATTGTCTGAATTTTTTCCTCACCAGTCACGCTTCTGCCAATCATTATCGACGCCCATGCCCTCCAAATTAAGACCGAGGCGGGACAAATCTGGAAAATCATCCTCCAGCAGAGCCTTCAACCTCTGCCCCCAACTTGATGAGGGATTGATGGTTTTCATCAGATGCTGGGTGATGCACAAAAGCAGGAACGGGCGTGCACGTGCGTGCGTGTCGTCATGGAACGCGCTTAATGAAGGCGCCTGCTCTACAGGGGGCAGCTTCGGTTGATCGGCTATGTTCCGGTTCCACAGGCGACTATGATGGGCACATACGTTTCGCAGGTAATTCAGGCTGCGGAGCCACGTGGCGAAGATCCGGCCATTACTGATGCCGTACTCTCGAGATATGGCATCTTGATCGATTTCGGTCATGCCCGCATAAAGGGTCGATAACGCACCGAAGTCCCAAACTTCGCACGCCACCCAGACGGCGAGGGGAAGGCCGTATTTTTTCTTTATTGTGCCGAATAAAATCTTCCTTCGAGCGATTGATTAACGCGGCGTGTTTACCTATCCACGCATGATGTTTGGTTAATCCAGTCTGACCGTCCAACTGCGTAGAGAAACTTTCGTGGAACAGCTCAGGCTTTAGATAGGCGAATTTCTCGTGCCTCCCCAAGCCATGAGAGATGTCCACCCGCAGGGCGATTTCGATGCGTTCCAGAGCATCCAGGGTCAAGAGGCGGAGTTTCTTGTCGAAAACATACAGGTCAACGGCATTTTGAAATGTTGTGCCGGGCTTGAAATTGTCGAGAAGCGGGAGATGACTTTGCCATTCTCACCACACTCAGATGAGGAGCGTTTTGTAACAAGACTCGTCGTGGGTCGTGATCGATATCAACGACGTTCGATACGGAAAATTTCGCGCCCACAAAAAAGCCCCAATCCGCGAGGACTGGGGCTTTTCGATTTTCCATGTATGGTGCACCAGGCGGGATTCGAACCCACGACCCCTGCCTTCGGAGGGCAGTACTCTATCCAGCTGAGCTACTGGTGCAACGCGGGCGCCATGATACTCATAAGCATGGCAGGCGTCCATGCTGCTGATTTGCCGTTTGTTTCTGCCTCGCTCGGCGGCTGTTGACTACGCTGATCAGAAAAAACAGGCAAATGCGGCTTTTTCGTTCTTTTTTTCGAACAGACTATTGTCCTCGAACCCCATCGGCCCTAGGATTCGTTTGAGATTTCAAACGCTCTTGTCTGGGTGCTGAACCGCACGTCTGTGCTTATGTGCGTTATTTCTGTGCTTCAGCCCGGTGAATGATTTCCCTGACGGCAGCCCATAAGGCGCCTTTCTACAACTCTAATTCGCTCCGCGCGCGCGCGGTGCTGTTAAGGAAAGCCGACATGCAGCTTAAAGACACCCAGTTGTTCCGCCAGCAAGCCTTTATCGATGGCGCTTGGGTCGATGCGGACAATGGTCAGACGATCAAGGTCACCAACCCGGCAACGGGCGAAGTGCTGGGCACGGTGCCGAAGATGGGCGCTGCCGAAACCCGTCGTGCGATTGAAGCCGCCGACAAGGCGCTGCCGGCCTGGCGTGCGTTGACCGCCAAGGAGCGCGCCAACAAGCTGCGCCGTTGGTACGAATTGCTGATCGAGAACCAGGACGACCTGGGTCGCCTGATGACGCTGGAGCAGGGCAAGCCATTGGCCGAAGCCAAGGGCGAAATCGTCTACGCCGCTTCGTTTATCGAATGGTTCGCCGAAGAAGCCAAGCGCATCTACGGTGATGTGATTCCTGGCCACCAGCCCGACAAGCGCCTGATCGTGATCAAGCAGCCGATCGGCGTGACCGCGGCCATTACCCCGTGGAACTTCCCGGCGGCGATGATCACCCGCAAGGCCGGCCCGGCCCTGGCTGCCGGTTGCACCATGGTCATCAAGCCCGCTTCGCAAACCCCGTTCTCGGCCCTGGCCCTGGTTGAACTGGCGCACCGTGCGGGCATTCCGCAAGGCGTGCTGAGCGTGGTCACCGGCAGCGCCGGCGACATCGGCGGCGAGCTGACCAGCAACCCGATCGTGCGCAAGCTGTCCTTCACCGGCTCGACCGAGATCGGTCGCCAGTTGATGGCCGAATGCGCCAAGGACATCAAGAAGGTTTCCCTGGAACTGGGCGGCAACGCGCCGTTCATCGTGTTCGACGACGCCGACCTGGATAAGGCCGTCGAAGGCGCGATCATTTCCAAATACCGCAACAACGGCCAGACCTGCGTCTGCGCCAACCGCTTGTACATCCAGGATTCGGTGTACGACGCGTTCGCCGAAAAACTCAAGGTCGCAGTGGCCAAGCTCAAGATCGGCAACGGTCTGGAAGATGGCACCACCACCGGCCCGCTGATCGATGAAAAAGCCGTCGCCAAGGTCCAGGAACACATCGCCGATGCCGTCGGCAAAGGTGCGACCGTGCTGGCGGGCGGCAAGCAGATGGAAGGCAACTTCTTCGAGCCGACCATCCTGACCAACGTACCGAAAAACGCCGCCGTGGCGAAGGAAGAAACCTTCGGCCCGCTGGCGCCGTTGTTCCGCTTCAAAGACGAAGCCGAAGTGATCGCGATGTCCAACGACACCGAGTTCGGCCTGGCTTCGTACTTCTATGCCCGTGACCTGGGCCGTGTGTTCCGTGTGGCCGAGGCCCTGGAATACGGCATGGTCGGCGTCAATACCGGGTTGATTTCCAACGAGGTCGCGCCGTTCGGCGGCATCAAGGCTTCGGGCCTGGGCCGTGAAGGTTCCAAGTACGGCATCGAGGACTACCTGGAAATCAAATACCTCTGCCTGGGTATCTGATCCCGCTTCAAGCGCAAGGGGCACGAGAGCGCTGTCCCTTTGCGCGTTTCACCCGTTCTGTTTCTTGTGGCCGGAACGCTGCGGCAGTCGATCATCGCATGCTGTCGCAGTTGCCTCCCCGCCATGTATTCCTTGAGCCACGCCGACCGATGAGCGGCGAATGAGGACTGTAATGAGCAAGACTAACGCTGACTTGATGGCCCGCCGTACCGCCGCTGTTCCACGTGGCGTCGGCCAGATTCACCCGATCTTCGCCGAATCGGCGAAGAACGCTACGGTAACTGACGTTGAAGGCCGTGAATTCATCGACTTCGCCGGTGGTATCGCCGTGCTGAACACCGGCCACGTGCACCCGAAAATCATCGCCGCCGTGACCGAACAGCTGAACAAGTTGACTCACACCTGCTTCCAGGTCCTGGCCTACGAGCCGTACGTGGAACTGTGCGAAAAAATCAACGCCAAGGTGCCTGGTGATTTCGCCAAGAAGACCCTGCTGGTCACCACCGGTTCCGAAGCGGTGGAAAACGCGGTGAAAATCGCCCGCGCCGCCACTGGCCGCGCCGGTGTGATTGCCTTTACCGGCGCCTACCACGGTCGCACCATGATGACCCTGGGCCTGACCGGTAAAGTCGTGCCGTACTCGGCCGGCATGGGCCTGATGCCCGGCGGCATCTTCCGCGCGCTGTACCCGAACGAACTGCACGGTGTGAGCATCGATGATTCCATCGCCAGCATCGAGCGGATCTTCAAGAACGACGCCGAGCCACGCGACATCGCCGCCATCATCATCGAGCCCGTCCAGGGCGAGGGTGGTTTCTATGTAGCGCCGAAGGAATTCATGAAGCGCCTGCGCGCCCTGTGCGACCAGCACGGCATCCTGCTGATCGCTGACGAAGTGCAGACCGGTGCCGGCCGTACCGGCACCTTCTTCGCCATGGAACAGATGGGCGTTGCCGCCGACCTGACCACCTTCGCCAAGTCCATCGCTGGCGGCTTCCCGCTGGCCGGTGTGTGCGGCAAGGCCGAGTACATGGATGCCATCGCGCCAGGTGGCCTGGGCGGGACCTATGCGGGTAGCCCGATCGCTTGCGCCGCAGCGCTGGCGGTGATGGAAGTGTTCGAAGAAGAACACCTGCTGGATCGCTGCAAGGCCGTGGGCGAGCGCCTGGTGACTGGCCTCAAGGCTATCCAGAAGAAATACCCGGTGATCGGTGAAGTACGTGCCCTGGGCGCGATGATCGCCGTGGAACTGTTCGAAAATGGCGACAGCCACAAGCCGAACGCTGCCGCGGTGGCGCAAGTCGTCGCCAAGGCCCGTGACAAGGGCTTGATCCTGCTGTCCTGCGGCACTTACGGCAACGTCCTGCGGGTGCTGGTGCCGCTGACTTCGCCAGACGAGCAACTGGACAAAGGCCTGGCGATCATCGAAGAGTGCTTCTCCGAGCTCTGATATTCAAGAGCCTTAAGCTGTGCGTTGATCCACAAAAAACCCGCTTCGGCGGGTTTTTTCATGCCCGAGGAAAGGGGGCGGTGTTTTTGGACTGTCTGGAACGGCCGCAATTGTCTAAGGTGCATGTATTGCAAGGGAGCGATGCGGCATGACTGCTGTGGATTTACCTGCTGTACCGCGTGTGCTGATCGCCGAGGCCGATCCAGCGTCCAGGGAGCTGCTTGAACAGGTCTTGTCGGGGGTGCGTTGCGATGCCCGGGTGGACACCTGCGACGAGGGACGGCAGGCCCTGGAATTGCTGGCGCATCACCCCTATGACCTGGTGATCGCCGACTGGGAGTTGCCAGGTGTCGATGGCCTGAGCATTTTGCGCAGCTTGCGCCAGCAGCACCGTACACCGGCGTTGCCGTTCATCCTGGTGAGCCGCCGCAACGACAGCGCCAGCGTGCGCGAGGTCTTGCCACTGGCGCCGACGGCGTACCTGACCAAGCCCTTGAACCGCGAGAACCTGACCCAGCGTTTGCAGGGCCTGCTATTGAGCGGCGAAGACACTTCCAATCCCGCGCCAACCCCGGGACCGGGGCTGACGTTGGCAACGTTCCTTGAGCGCCGACGGGACCTGGCCGAAGGCGCGCCGTTGATGACCGATGTGCAAGTGGCGATCAAGCGCAGCCTCAATCCCGGTGGGCTGGATCTGAAGCTGCTGGAAGAAGAAATCCGCACCGACCCGCAGATCACCGCCGTGCTGATCGCCGCAGCCAACAGCGCTGCCCAGCACCAGGGCGGCGGCCCGGTGCAGACCGTGGCCCAGGCGTTGCACCAGCTCGGTACCGGGCAGAGCATGAACCTGATCCTTGGCCTGACCATCAAGCGCTGTGCCAGGCTGAGTGTTCCGTGCCTGGCGGACTATGCCGAACGTTATTGGGAGTTATCGCTGCACACTGCCGAATACGCCCGGACGATCGCCCGGATGCTGGACCTGGAGCAGGAGCGCTGTTACTGCGCGGGCCTGCTGCACCGCTTGGGCGACCTGGCGCTGCTGCGCTGCCTGGAAGAGTGGACGCAGGCCGGTGGCGATTTGGATGAGCCCGAGGAAGTCGGGGATTCCCTTGAACAGTTCGGCGCCGGTTTCGGCTCCGCGCTGCGCACCCGCTGGCGGCTGCCGCTGGAGCTGCGAGAATTGATTGCGGCAGTGTATGGTCTCGGCGGCGGGGTTTATTCCCGCGAGGCGCTGGTGATGAACATGGCTGCGCAGATGGCCCATTTACCATCCCATGAGGGCCTTGAAGAGCTGGCTCGGGGGCGCACGGCGCGTCTGCTGAAGATCGGGCTGCCGGAATTGATGCGGTTGCGCCGCCAGTAAGACCACCACCTGACTCTGTGGGAACAAGCCCGCTGCCGCTGGCCGCGTGTAGGAGCTGTGTAGGAGCTGTGTAGGAGCTGTCGAGTGCAACGAGGCTGCGATCTTTCTCCAGACACTTGAGTCTCAAGTGAAAGATCAAAAGATCAAAAGATCGCAGCCTTCGGCAGCTCCTACAGGGCGCAGCCGAGCACGAGCAAGCTCTCAAGCCGCGATAATGCGGTTCTTGCCCTGGCGCTTGGCCTCGTACATCGCCGCATCGGCACGGGCGAACAGGCTGTCGAGGGTCTGGTCCTCGGCGGTGATCCCGGTCAGGCCCTGGCTGACGGTGATTCCGAAATTCTGCTCCCCGCAGCGGAACGCCAGGCGTTGGATTTCCCGTTGCAGGCGCTCGGCCACCTGCAACGCCATGTCCGGTGGGCAGCCTGGAAACACGGCGGCAAATTCCTCGCCGCCGATCCGCCCGAACAGGTCGCCACGCCTGAGCACGGTCCTTCCGCTTTCAGCGATTTTCTGCAATACCGTATCGCCTTCCTGATGGCCGTAGGTGTCGTTGATCAACTTGAAATCATCGATGTCCAGCAACAGGAACGCCATGGGCGTGCCTTGCAGCCGAGCCTGCTCGAACTCGCGATGGGCACACTCGAAGAAGTGCCGGCGGTTGCTGCTCTGGGTCAGCACATCGGTGGTCGCTAGCCGCTGCAGTTCGCTTTCGAGCAGTTTTTTCTCGGTAATGTCTTCGGCGATACCGACAACGATCACCGGCTGTCCCGGGTCGGCTTGGCGGTTGATGAAGCATTTGTCGCTTAGCCAGCGAATCTGCCCATCGGCGGCGATGATTCGATATTCGCGGTCTTCGACGGCACCTTTGACTAACACTTCGGCGAGGCTGCGTTCGGCGTAATCCAGGTCGTCCGGGTAGATGGCGTCACGCCATTCGTTGTAATCCGCCAGTACCAGGCCTGCGGGCCGACCGAAAATCCGTTCGTAGGCGGGGCTGACATACAGCACCTGCCGGGTTTCCCAATTGAACGCCCACAACACCGCATTGACGCTGACGAGCAACGAACTGAACAACTGCTCCCGCTCGCTCAGGCGTGCCACTTCGCCTTGGGCGTGCATCAGCGCCATGAGTGTCTGGGCCGCTTCGGGCCAATGAGGCTGGGATGAATCCTGTAGGTTCTTGTCGACCATCGGCACAAATCTCAAAGAACGTGCATTGCTATGGATTTGCACGCGCTTACTCCAAAGCCCGCCAGGATGGCGAAGTGCTCTTGAGATAGGGGATTGTGGGCGAAGTTCCTTTTCAGGCGACGAAGGGCGGGGAATGACGACGCTGAACCTGTGGCGAGGGGATTCAGCGAAACGTCGCACCGCCCCGTTGGGCTGCGCAGCCCCGTAGGAGCTGCCGAGTGCAACGAGGCTGCGATCTTGTCGCAGACACTTGCATCGCAAGTGAAAGATCAAAAGATCGCAGCCTTCGGCCGCTCCTACAGGTCCTTGCCGTGGCGTTGCGGTGTCAGGCCGTGGCAGGCCGCAGCGAGTAGGTCTTGAGCTGGTCGGCGAAATCCCGCAGGGACTGGATGCCACTGGCCTCGGCCTCGTGGACCCATTCCTTGATGGCGGCGAGCATGTCATGGCCGTTGCTGCTGGTCTTGGCCCAGATCTGCTGCAAGGCCAGGCGTTTTTCGTAGATCACCTTCAGCGCCTGGCTGTGCTCCAGCATGTTCTGGATGCGCAGGTGATGGCGATCGTCCAGCAGGCTGGTTTCCCGTGACAGCAGGCGTTTGGCCCGATGAAACTGGTGGCGCACCGAGTGATCGACTTTATCCAGCTCCTGCTTGACCAGCGGCGCGATGACCAGCCGACGGTACTGGGCCATGATCTGGAAACGGTTGTTGAGGATCGCCATGGCGGTGTCCATGTCCAGGTGGCCCTTGCCTTCGACACGGTGGGCGATTGGCGCGACCCGCTGGACCTTCGCCAGGCGCAGGAAGCTGAAGACCTTGATCCAGGCCCAGCCCAGGTCGAATTCCCATTTGCGCACCGACAATTTGGCGGAGTTGGGGTAGGTGTGGTGGTTATTGTGCAGCTCTTCGCCACCGATCAGGATGCCCCAGGGCACCAGGTTGGTCGCCGCGTCGCGACATTCGAAGTTGCGGTAACCCACGGCATGCCCCAGGCCGTTGACCACGCCGGCGGCCCAGACGGGGATCCACATCATCTGGATGGCCCAGATGGTAATGCCGATGGTGCCGAACAGCAGCAGGTCGATGACGCCCATGATCGCCACGCCCAGCAAAGGGAAGCGGCTATAGAGGTTGCGCTCGATCCAGTCTTCCGGGCAGTTCTTGCCATAGATGCGCAGGGTTTCGGGGTTTTCCGCCTCGGCGCGATACAGCTCGGCGCCTTTGCGCAGTACCGTGGACAAGCCTTTGATGACCGGGCTGTGGGGGTCATCCTCGGTTTCGCATTTGGCGTGGTGCTTGCGGTGAATGGCCGTCCACTCGCGGGTGTTCTGTGCCGTGGTCAGCCACAGCCAGAAGCGGAAGAAATGTTTGAGGCCGGCGTTGAGTTCCAGGGAACGGTGGGCCGAATAACGGTGCAGGTAGACCGTGACGCTGATGATCGTCACGTGGGTCATCAGCAGGGTGACTGCCACCAGCGACCAGGGCGACAAGCCAAGAAAACCTTCGTACCACATAGGCTGTAGGGCCCTCGATAAAAATAGAAACTGCCGTTGCATTATCACCAGCTCAAGGGATAAAACCAGTCGGCCTTTCAGATAAGAGTGGCAGGATGTTTCTTCCACTATAATCCCCTCAAATTACAGGGACATGGACGACCGCATGACCATCTCTCACCGCGCTGCCGTGCGTGGGGCACTGCTCTACCTCGTGTTATCCATTGCCTGGCTGCAGCTGGTTGGTTATTTATTGAGCAGTTTCTTCGATCATTCCGCCGACCGGCTTCGCTGGCAACTGATCAACGGTTATGCCTGGGTACTGGTCAGCGCCGGGCTGATGTTCATGGCTCGGGTGCGGATCGCGCGTTGTTTCGAGAAGGGCGAGGGCAGCGTCGACCGCGAACGATTGCGCCAGGCCGCCGCCGTCTTCGATTGCACCCGCGAAGGGGTCCTGGTCACGGACCGCCAGGGCCTGATCGTCCACGTTAACCGGGCGTTCATGGCGATCACCGGTTATGGTCGGGACGAAGTGCTGGGGCGCCAACCCAATCTGTTCAAATCCGGCCGGCACGGCCCGGCGTTCTACCGGGAAATGTTTGCCTCCCTGTCCAGCCGTGGCGAATGGAGCGGTGAAATCTGGAATCGCCGTAAAAGTGGCGAAATCTATCCGCAATGGCAAACCATCCGTGCCGTTGTCGATGACAACGGTGAGGTCAGCCAATACGTCGCGGTGTTTTCCGACATCAGCGCGATCAAGGACTCGGAACATGAACTGGCGCACCTGGCCCATCATGATCCGCTGACCGGCCTGCCCAATCGCCTGCTGTTTTCCGATCGCACCGAGCAAGCCGTGGCCTCGGCGCAGCTCCACAAGCGTGGGTGCGCGCTCCTGTTGTTGGACCTGGACCATTTCAAGAACATCAACGACAGCCTGGGCCATACGGTGGGTGACGAGCTGCTCAAAGGCGTGGCCAAGCGCTTCCTCGACCTGTTCGCGCCGGGCATCACCCTGGCTCGGCTGGGCGGCGACGAGTTCGCGGTGCTGGTGGAAAACTGCTCGCAGCCCGGGCAGGCAGCGGCGCTGGCCCGGCGCATCCTCGACGCCCTGAAAGAGCCGTTGCAACTCGGCGAGCAATCCTTGTTTGTCAACGCCAGCATCGGTATCAGCCTGTTTCCCGGTGACGCTCTCAGCGCCGGGCAATTGCTGCGCAACGCCGATTCGGCGCTGTTCAAGGCCAAGAGCAGCGGGCGCGATGGCTATGCCTTGTACACCGAAGAACTCACCGCTCACGCCCAGCAAGGGGTCGAGGTCGCTTTCGAACTTCGGCGCGCCCTGCAGCAAGAGGAATTGCGCGTGCATTACCAACCGGTGCACGACCTGGCGACCAGCCGCCTGGTCGGGGTCGAGGCGTTGGTGCGCTGGGAGCATCCCACGCGTGGGCTGGTCTCTCCGGCTGAGTTCATTCCGATTGCCGAGCGTACGGGGCTGATCGCCCAGATCGATGCCTGGGTCATGGAGCAGGCCTGCCGGCAGATGTGCCAGTGGCAGCAGGCCGGCGTGGTCTTGTCGTTCGTGGCGGTCAACGTCTCCAGCCGCTTGTTCGCCCGTCGCGAATTGTACGAGCAAGTCGCCCGCGTACTGCACGAGACGGGCCTGGATCCGGCCCTCCTGGAACTGGAAGTGACCGAAAGTGCGGTCATGGAGGATCCGGAAGTGGCGCTGGAACAGATGCACCGCTTGCGCGAATTGGGCGTGCGCTTGGCTATCGATGACTTCGGCACGGGGTATTCATCGCTGCTGCGGCTCAAGCGTTTGCCGGTGCAAAAGCTCAAGATCGACCAGGGTTTTGTCGCCGGGTTGCCGTGGGACGAGGACGACGTGGCGATTGTCCGCGTGATCATCGCCCTGGCTCATAGCATGGGCATGCAGGTGCATGCCGAGGGCATAGAACAGCAGGAGCAAGCGGCGTTTCTGCTGGGCCAGGCTTGTGAGTTGGGGCAGGGGTATTGGTTTGGCCGGCCGGTGGCGGCGGTGCAGTTGGATTGGGGGCGGGCGCCGGTGATTGCGTGATCCCCCGGCATTGATGTCGACTGATGCACCGCCATCGCGAGCAGGCTCGCTCCCACAGTAGATTGGCGTTGAACTGGAGATTCGGTTCGACACAGAACCTTGTGGGAGCGAGCCTGCTCGCGAAGGCGTCGGTTCAGCTTGCCTCTATATCCGTTATCCCTTGGCTGCAGACGCCGCCGCCCCCTTCGTTTCCAAATGATCCAACGCTCGTTCAACCAACAACTGAACCCCATCGGCCATGCGACTGATCGCCAGGGCGACGCAACGGCGTGATTCGTCGATGTCGTCGGCCAGGTCGGCGGCGATGGTGCTGATGGAGAGCAGGTCTTCGGAGGCGTTGGCGAGCAGGGTTTCGGTGTCGATGTGCGGGGAGACGATGAAGAGCTGGTCTTTGTCGGGTTCCGGTGGTGAGGCGGGATGGGGCTTGAGGTAGTAGTCGAGGGCGCGGTTGGTGGCGTCTTCGAGGCGTTTTTCTTCGAGTTTTTCGACGCGGGATTTGTGACCGCCTTTTGGCGGATTAGGCGTTACTTTGAACATGATTGTATTTCCGATATGTAATTGAGTGATTGCTGGCACCTTTCGTTGCACCGAAGAGGTGGCAGCTGTGCGCGGGTGTGCAAGACCGGGCATATCGGACCCCGGCAGACCTCGAGAGTCTCCCGCGCGCAGCCGCCATAAATACGCCAATACGAGCATGAGCCGTTGGCGTAGCAGTTGCGCGCCGATATGTACCGGACTTGCACGTCCGTGTCACCGTTTTTTGCGATGACGATCAGAGGTTAGCGGTGCTCGGCAGTGCTGCCTAGTTCATCAAAGGCACCACGTATTGAAGGAAATCTCCGACGATATGGCAGGGGAAAAGACCCGCCATATCGCCCGTTGTAGGACGCCCAAATCCAAGCATCATTTTGGTTATATAAAAATTCTTAAATAGTCTTTTTAAGAATATCTCGCTTTATCTAGTATTGCTCCCACGCCGCAAGCAGTGCCGCCCACTGCCAGGCAATCATTCAAAGGAGCAGCAGCATGAGCGCATCCCTACGTAGCGTTGACGGCCAGGACGAAGCAACCATCTTGCGCGAGATCCAGAGCGCGTTGCGCGATCTACGCTTTGGGGCGGTGGAAATCACCGTGCACAACGCCCAGGTGGTCCAGATTGAACGCAAGGAAAAATTCCGTTTGCAGCAGCCGAGTCATAAGCCGTCTTGAAACGCCAAAAAGATCGCAGCCTTCGGCAGCTCCTACAGGGGGGGCTTGGCGTAGGAGCTGCCGAAGGCTGCGATCTTTTCAGGTCCACAACGATTTCGAAGCCATAAAAACCAGAATTCCAGGAGCTTTCACCATGTCGTCGATTCGCCGTTATGCCTTGGCCGCCCTGGCCAGCGCTGTTTTTGCAGGTTCCGCGGTTGCCAAGGATTACGAGTTGCTCAACGTGTCCTACGACCCGACCCGCGAGCTGTACCAGGACTACAACGCCGAATTCGCCAGTTTCTGGAAGAAAGCACACCCGGACGACACGGTGAAAATCCAACAGTCCCACGGCGGCTCGGGCAAGCAAGGCCGGGCGGTGATCGATGGCCTGCGCGCCGACGTCGTGACGCTGGCCCTGGCCGGTGACATCGACGAAATCGCCAAGCTGGGCAAATCCCTGCCAGCGGACTGGCAAACCCGCCTGCCGGACGCCAGCACGCCTTATACTTCGACCATCGTATTCCTGGTGCGCAAGGGCAATCCCAAGGGCATCAAGGATTGGGGCGACCTGATCAAGAATGACGTGTCGGTCATCACGCCGAACCCGAAAACCTCCGGCGGCGCTCGCTGGAATTTCCTCGCCGCCTGGGCCTACGGCCTGAAAGCCAACGGCGGCGACGAGGCCAAGGCCAAGGAATACGTGCAAGCGCTGTTCAAGCACGTGCCGGTCCTCGACACCGGGGCCCGAGGTTCGACCATCACCTTCGTCAACAACGGCCAGGGTGACGTGTTGCTGGCCTGGGAAAACGAAGCCTTCCTGGCGTTGAAAGAAGAGGGGGGCGCCGACAAGTTCGACATCGTCGTGCCGTCGCTGTCGATCCTCGCCGAACCGCCGGTGGCGGTGGTGGACAAGAACGCCGAGAAAAAGGGCAATGCCGAGATCGCCGAAGCGTACCTCAAGCACCTGTACAGCCCGGCCGGCCAGGAAATCGCCGCGAAGAACTTCTATCGCCCACGTGACAAGGACGTGGCCGCCAAGTATTCCCGGCAGTTCCCGAAAGTGGAGCTGGTGACCATCGACAAGGACTTCGGCGGCTGGAAGACTGCCCAGCCGAAATTCTTCAACGATGGCGGCGTGTTCGACCAGATCTATCAGGCGCAGTAAGCTGGAATAGAGCGCAATTCATGTGGGAGCGAGCTTGCTCGCGAAGGCGGTTGCACAGTCAATATCCATGTTGCCTGATACACCGCTTTCGCGAGCAGGCTCGCTCCCACAGGTTCCGCACCCTGCGAGTTCTCAACCAAGGACCTTTATGTCGCGTCGCATATCCCCCGTCATACCCGGCTTCGGGCTGACGCTGGGCTACACCCTGGTGTACCTCAGTCTGATTGTGCTCATACCGCTGGCGGCAATGTTCGTACACGCCGCCCAACTCACCTGGGAACAATTCTGGGCGATCGTTTCGGCGCCGCGGGTGCTGGCTGCCCTGAAGCTCAGTTTCGGCACCGCGCTGTACGCCGCGATCATCAACGGTGTAATCGGCACGTTGCTGGCCTGGGTGCTGGTGCGCTACACCTTCCCCGGCCGCAAGATTATCGATGCGATGATCGACCTGCCATTCGCCCTGCCCACTGCCGTGGCCGGTATTGCCCTGACGGCGTTGTATGCGCCGACCGGCCTGGTCGGCCAGTTCGCCACTGACCTGGGCTTCAAGATCGCTTACACCCCGCTGGGTATCACCCTGGCGCTGACCTTCGTGACGCTGCCGTTCGTGGTGCGCACGGTGCAGCCGGTGCTGGCCGACATTCCCCGTGAAGTCGAAGAAGCCGCCGCTTGCCTCGGTGCCAAGCCGTGGCAGGTGTTCCGCCACATCCTCGTGCCGGCGCTGTTGCCGGCCTGGTTGACCGGCTTCGCCCTGGCCTTTGCCCGGGGTGTGGGCGAGTACGGTTCGGTGATTTTCATCGCCGGCAACATGCCGATGAAAACCGAGATCCTGCCGCTGCTGATCATGGTCAAGCTCGACCAATACGACTACACCGGCGCCACTTCCATCGGCGTGCTGATGCTGGTGGTTTCCTTCGTCCTGTTGCTGCTGATCAACTTGCTGCAGCGGCGCATCGAAACCCCATAAGGAGGCGCGAACCATGTCCCAATCGTCTATTTCCGCTGCCTCCACCAACGCGGCTCGTCGCGGCAGTGCAACGTCGCGGCGCGTCTTGATCGGCCTCGGCTGGCTGATTTTTGCGCTGTTCCTGCTGTTGCCGTTGTTCATAGTCGTGTCCCAAGGCCTGAAGCTCGGGCTGGGGGCGTTCTTCACCGCGATCTTCGAACCCGACGCGCTGTCGGCGCTGAAGCTCACGGTGATCGCCGTGCTGATCTCGGTGCCGCTGAACCTGGTGTTCGGCGTCAGTGCCGCGTGGTGCGTGAGCAAGTATTCATTCCGCGGCAAGAGCATGCTGGTGACGCTGATCGACCTGCCATTCTCGGTGTCGCCGGTCATCGCGGGCCTGGTCTACGTGCTGATGTTCGGCGCCCAGGGCCTGTTCGGGCCTTGGCTGTCGGATCACGACATCCAGATCGTGTTCGCGCTGCCGGGCATCGTCCTGGCGACGATCTTCGTCACGGTGCCGTTCGTGGCCCGTGAGTTGATCCCGCTGATGCAGGAACAAGGCACCCAGGAAGAAGAGGCCGCGCGCCTGCTGGGCGCCAATGGCTGGCAGATGTTCTGGCATGTCACCGTGCCGAACATCAAGTGGGGCCTGATCTATGGCGTGGTGCTGTGTACCGCCCGGGCCATGGGTGAGTTCGGCGCGGTGTCGGTGGTCTCCGGGCACATTCGCGGGGTGACCAATACCCTGCCGCTGCACGTCGAGATCCTCTACAACGAATACAACCACGTGGCCGCGTTCGCCGTGGCGAGCCTGTTGCTGATCCTGGCGCTCTTCATCCTGCTGCTCAAGCAGTGGAGCGAAAACCGAATCAACCGCCTGCGCGCCAGCGCCGCGGAGGAATAAGTCATGTCGATCGAAGTCCGTAACGTCAGCAAGAATTTCAACGCCTTCCGGGCCCTGGACGACATCAGCCTGGACATCCAGAGCGGCGAGTTGGTAGCGCTGCTCGGGCCATCCGGTTGCGGCAAGACCACCTTGCTGCGGATCATCGCCGGCCTCGAGACTCCGGACCAAGGCAGCATCGTGTTCCATGGCGAGGACGTGTCCGGCCACGACGTGCGTGATCGCAACGTCGGTTTTGTGTTCCAGCACTACGCCTTGTTCCGTCACATGACGGTGTTCGACAACGTCGCTTTCGGCCTGCGCATGAAGCCCAAGGGCCAGCGTCCGAACGAAAGCCAGATCGCGACCAAGGTCCACGAACTGCTGAACATGGTGCAACTGGATTGGCTCGCCGACCGTTACCCGGAGCAACTGTCCGGCGGCCAGCGCCAGCGTATTGCCCTGGCCCGCGCCTTGGCGGTGGAGCCCAAGGTATTGCTGCTGGACGAACCGTTCGGCGCCCTCGACGCCAAGGTTCGCAAGGAACTGCGCCGCTGGCTGGCGCGCCTGCACGAGGACATCAACCTGACCTCGGTGTTCGTGACCCACGACCAGGAAGAAGCCATGGAAGTCGCCGACCGCATCGTGGTGATGAACAAAGGCGTGATCGAGCAGATCGGCTCGCCGGGGGATGTCTACGAGAATCCGGCCAGCGACTTTGTGTATCACTTCCTTGGCGACTCGAACCGGCTGCATTTGGGTGAGGATCGGCATGTGCTGTTCCGCCCTCACGAAGTGTCACTGTCGCGTTCGGAGTTGGAAGACCATCATGCCGCCGAAGTGCGGGACATTCGTCCGTTGGGCGCGACCACTCGGGTGACCTTAAAGGTCGAGGGCCAGAGCGAGTTGATCGAAGCCGAAGTGGTGAAGGACCACGACAGCCTGGTGGGGTTGGCGAAGGGCGAGACGCTGTTCTTCAAGCCGAAGGTCTGGCAGAAAGTCTCAAACCTCTAAGAGCAAAAGAACAAGCAAAAGCATCGCGAGCACGCTCGCTCTTACAGTAGAACTTTAGTGAACACAATATGGGTGCGCATATGGAGATCCACTGTGGGAGCTTGCTCGCGATGGCGGTGGAGCAGTCGACACATCGGTGACTGGCCGAGCGCAATCGCGAGCAAGCTCGCTCCCACAGGGGTAGCCTCACCGCTACCTGCATTACGTAGCTTTCAGGCCGTCGAGCGCTGGTTGCGCAACGCCACCGGCCCGGCGCGCTCCTCGATGGCGCGTTTCAGGTCACCGCGAAGCCCCAGCAGGAAGCCCGCTTCCACCACCACGAACAGTGGCCCGACAATCAACCCGGTCAGGTCATCGACAAACGCCGGTTTGCGTCCTTCCCAGTAATGACCGACAAACTGGATCACCCAGCCCACCACGAACATGCCCAGGCCGCTGCCCAGCCACACCGTTGTGCTTTGCGCCGCGAGCACCTGGCCCAGCCAGACGGCGAGCCCCAGCAGCAGGGTCATCAGCACACCCAGGCGCAGTTCCAGGCGCAGATAGAACCAGGCACTCGCGACGGCCACCAGCAGCGCCGGGGAAACCAGGAACGCGCCGACCGGCCATCCCGGCCGTGACAGCAGCACGGCGACGGCGACGAAGATCAGCGGGATACCGATGAAGTGGCTGGCGATGTTGCGCGGGTCGCGGTGGTAGGCCGCGTATTGACTGAGGTGATCGACGAGGCTTTTCATTGTTGTTCCTCCTGGGGTGATGCCTGCATGATGATCGGGTTTCACCAGGCGCTCTGTCAGCTAGCCGACACTTGTTCCGGAGTTTCCATGAATTCGCACCCCTGGCACACGCATCTGCTGACCGGACATTGGTACAGCCATTTGCCCGCCGAGTTTCAGGATAGCCTGCTGGGCATGTCGCGGGTGCGCCGACTGGCACCGGGGCAACGGCTGTTCCAGCGCGGCGATCCGCCGTGTGGCTTGTACGCGGTGCTCGAAGGGGCGGTGCGCATCGGTGCGGTCAGCGAGCAGGGCAAGGAAGCGCTGCTGAGCGTGGTGGAGCCACCCCACTGGTTCGGTGAGATCTGCCTGTTCGACGGCCAGCCGCGCACCCATGATGCGGTGGGTGTCGGGCAATGTGCGTTGCTGCATTTGCCGCAGGCTGCGCTATTGGCCTTTCTGGAAGAACAACCCGTGCATTGGCGCCATCTCGCCCTGTTGATGAGCCACAAGCTGCGCCTGACCTTCATCAACCTCGAACACCTGAGCCTGATGCCCGCCCCGGCCCGCCTGGCCCACCGCCTGCTGATGATCGCCGAAGGCTACGGCGAAATCGAACCGGCGCGCCGGGTCTTGCAGTTGCCCCAGGAACAACTGGCATTGATGCTTTCCCTGTCGCGCCAGACCACCAACCAGATCCTCAAAGATTTGCAGGGGCAGGGCATTGTTCACCTGAGTTATGGCGAAATCGAAATCCTCGACATCGAACGGTTGCGGGCCTTGACCACCCTGTAAAGTCCGACCCGGAGTTGCTCCCGCTGGGGCCCGTAGGAGCTGGCGAAGCCTGCGATCTTTTGATCCTCAAATGTCTTGGAAAAGATCGCAGTCTCGCTTCGCTCGGCAGCTCCTACAACGCAGCCGAGCGGGAGCAAGCTCCCTCGCCACGGGGGCTGCGTTGCTCGTTGCATGCAGACCCTACCGCAACCCATCCCGAAACTGCCCCGGCGTCAGGCCCGTCCAGCGCTTGAACGCGCGGCTGAAGCTGCTGGTGTCGGCGAAGCCCAGCAGATAGCTGACTTCGCTCAGCGAGCATTGCGGATCGCGCAAATGCAGTAGCGCGAGGTTTTCACGGCATTCGTTGAGCAGCGCGTCGAAGCGGCAGCCTTCGTCGGCCAGGTGTCGCTGCAGGCTGCGCAGGCTCAGGTGCATGGCCTGGGCGATGCGCTCGGCGCTGGGTTCGCCTTCGGGCAATTGGGCTTCGATGGCGGCGCGGACCTTGCGCTCCCAGGTCAGCGGCTGGAGTTGGGCGAGGGTGCGCTTGAGTACGGTTTCGTTGTGTTCGGCCAGCTCCGGGTTGGCATCGTCCAGGTGACTGTCGAAATCGACGAGACTGAATTCCAGGCAATCCTGGTTGGCGGCGAAATGCACGGGCGCCCGAAAGACCTTGTGCCATGGGCTGGGGTCCAGCGGTTCCGGCCGGCGCAGGTAGACCGCCAGCGGTGCGTAGTCGCGGCCCAGCCGGTTGCGGCAGGTGCGCACGTAGATCGCGGCAAACGCGTCGATGGCTTCGAAGGCGGGGGCGGGGCGTCCCGCCGGCACATCGAGACTGAAACGATAGCGGTCTTCGCCGCGGCTCAGTTGCAAGGCCAGCGCATCGCTGACCACCGGGTGATACCGCACGATCCGCTCGAACACCTCCCGCAGGCTGCCGCTGGCCACCAAGGCGTAGCCCAACGCATGGAACGTGGTGGGGCTGACGAAGCGCGACACCCGCAGGCCGATCGCCGGGTCGCCGCTGGCCTGCACCGCCAATGCCCACAGGCGCGTGGTGGCCGAGAGCGGGTAGCGGGCGTTCGGGTCGTCCATCAGCGCTGGGTCCAGGCCCGCTTCCACGCATAAGGCTTGGCTGTCCAAGCCCAAGGCATCGAGCTGCTTGCGCAGGGCACGGGTCCAGCTGGCGAGGGAGGTGGGTTCGGTCATGACATTGGCGCTTGTGGTCAACAGGTTGGCGTTTACGGCTACCACCCGATGGGACAACGCCCGGCAGGATGAGCACATCGTTAACAGAGGATGTAAGCCATGCACGGCACTTGCGCAAGCTCGGAGCGATTGAATGCACAACAGCGAGCCGCCCACATTCGCCAGGTTGTTTTGGCCCGAGGCGATGAACTGCGCCGGCGCTACCCGATCCTGCGGCACCAGGACGCGTTGGGCGCGTGCATCCTGGCGTTTGCCCTGGCGGGGATGATCGGTTCGGCGCTGCTCTATATCGACGGTTACCTGGCCGGTTGGGCCTGCCTGTTGCTCAACGCGTTTTTCGCCTCGCTGACCCACGAGCTGGAGCATGACCTGATCCACAGCATGTATTTGCGCAAGCAGCGCGTGCCCCACAACCTGATGATGGGCCTGGTGTGGCTGGCGCGGCCGAGCACCATCAATCCGTGGATTCGTCGCCATCTTCACCTCAACCACCACAAGGTGTCCGGCAGCGAAGCGGACATCGAAGAACGGGCTATCACTAACGGCGAACCTTGGGCGTTGGCGCGTTTGCTGATGGTGGGTGACAACGTGATGTCGGCGTTCATCCGCCTGCTGCGAGCCAAGACCTGGGCGCACAAGCGCAGCATCCTCAAGCGCACGCTGAAGGTGTATTTCCCGCTGGCGCTGTTGCACTGGGGCGCCTGGTACGTGTTCCTCGGTTTCCATGGGATCAACGCGGTGGCCGGGCTGTTGGGCGCTTCCATTGATTGGTCAACGAGTACCCTGGCGACGATGCACGTCATCGACATCGCCGCCGTGGTGATCATCGGCCCGAATGTGCTGCGCACCTTTTGCCTGCACTTCGTCAGCTCGAACATGCACTACTACGGCGACATCGAGCCGGGCAATGTCATCCAGCAGACCCAGGTGTTGAACCCTTGGTGGTTGTGGCCGTTGCAGGCGTTCTGCTTCAACTTCGGCAGCAGCCATGGCATCCATCATTTCGTGGTGAAGGAGCCGTTTTATATTCGGCAGCTGACGGTACCGGTGGCGCATGAGGTGATGCGGGAGATGGGCGTGCGGTTCAATGATTTCGGTACGTTTGGGCGGGCGAATCGGTTTGCCGGCGAGGACGGCGTTGCGAGGGAAAAGGCGGAGGCGGTTCAGGTCTGATCGCTCCCTTATGAGCGAAGGTAATCCCGTGGCGAGGGAGCTTGCTCCCGCTCGGTTCTGTAGGAGCTGGCGAAGGCTCGGGCCGCGTTCGGACGATCTTTTGATCCTGATCTTTCGTTTGGGATTGTCCCGGAAAAGATCGCAGCCTCGCTTCGCTCGGCAGCTCCTACAACGCAACCGAGCGGGAGCAAGCTCCCTCGCCACGGAGGATGAGTCAAGCCCGAAAGCGAGTCAGAACTGATAACTCACCGTAGCCGCCACATTGCGCTCTTCACCCATGTAGCAAAAGTTCAGGCTGGCGCACGAGGCGACGTAGGTTTCGTTGGTGAGGTTGTTGGCGTTCAGGCGCACATCCACGCCTTTCAAGCCGACCTTGCCCAGGTCATACCCCACCGATGCATCGAACAGCGTGTACGAAGGCACTTTCAGGGTGTTCTCCGCGTCGACCCAGCTGTAGCCGACATAGCGCACGCCGCCGCCCAGTCGCAGGCCATCGAGCGTGCCGCTGTCGAATTTGTAGTCGGCCCACACCGAGGCCATGTGGCGCGGGGCCTGGGTCGGCGAGTTGCCTTTGTTTTCGATGATGTTGGTGGGCGTGCTCAGGGTACTCACCATCGATTTCGAGTATTCGATGTCGGTGAAGGTGTAGCTGCCCAGTACCTTGAACTGCTCGGTCAATTGCACGTGCGCTTCCAGCTCCAGGCCTTGGGAGCGGACGGCGCCGACGGCGCGGTAGAAGTTGTCCTGGGGCAGCTTGGTCGCCAGGTTCTCCTGGTCGATGCGGAACAGCGAGGCGGTGTACAAATCATCCGTGCCCGGCGGTTGGTATTTCAGGCCCAGTTCCCATTGTTTGCCGTCGGTGGGCGGCAAAGGATTGCCGGCGCTGTCGGCATAAGAGTTGGGGTTGAACGACTCCGAATAGCTGATGTACGGCGCCAGGCCGTTATCGAACAGGTACAGCGCCCCGACGCGACCGGTGAGCTTGGTGCGCTTGTCGCTGATCTCGGTGCCTTCAGGGCGGCCGAATTCGGCGATGCGGTTTTCGTCCGAGGTTTCGACCCAGTCCTGGCGCAGGCCCAGGGAGAAGCGCCACTTGTCCATTTCGATCAGGTCTTGCAGATAGACGCCGGTCTGCTCCAGGCGCCGCAGATAGCTGGTGTCAGAGCGATTACTGATCGCGGAATTGCCATAGACCGGGTCGAAGGCGTTGATCGGAGCGAGGGTGCCGCTGGTCCAATCGACCACGGTCTTGCGCCGCTGGTAGTCGGCGCCCATCAGCACCGTGTGCTTGGTCGCGCCGGTGAAGAATTCGGCCTGCAGCATGTTGTCGACAATGAACGAGTGCAGCTTCTCGTTGGCACCGGTGTAGTAACGGTTCAACTCATTGCTGGTCGGGCTGGTCCAGCCGAAGGCGTAGACCTGATTGTTGGTGACGTCCGAGTCCAGGTAGCGGAAATTCTGCCGGGCGGTGAAGACATCGTTGAAACGGTGTTCGAATTGATAGCCGAACGATTGCTGGTCACGCTCGTACACGTCGACGCCGGGCTCGCCTTCGAAGAAGTGTTCCGAGATCCGCCGGCCATTGCGCTTGTGCAACGCGCCATCGGCCGGTACGCCGCCATGGTAGCCGCCGTCCGGTTCGTGCTGCAGGTAGGCTTGCAGGGTCAGCGAGGTGTCCTCGGTGAAGTCGATGCTGACGGTGGGCGCCAGGGTGAAGCGCTTTTCCTTGTTGTGATCGAACTGGGTGTCGGAGGTGTCCGCCAGGCCGACCAGGCGATAGGCGATGCGTTTTTCATCGTCCACCGGCCCGCTGAAGTCGAAGCCCACGCCGCGCTGGCCTTGGGTGCCGACGGTGGCCTGGACCTGATGGTAGGCCTCGTACAGCGGCTTTTTGCTGGTGAGCGCCACCAGGCCGCCCGGCGAGCTGCGGCCATACAGCACCGAGGACGGGCCTTTGAGGATGTCGACCCGTTCCAGGAAATACGGATCGACCTGCATGGAGCTATAGGTGCCGCTGTCGCCCATGGATTTGAGGCCGTCGAGGTAGATATTGTCCACCGAGCCGTCGTTGAAGCCGCGCATGGCCACGTAGTCGTAGCGATGGGTCGCGCCGTAGGGGTTGGTCAGCACGCCGGGGGTGTAGCGCATCGCCTGGGACACGGTCTGCGCGCCCTGGTCGTCCATCTGCTCGCGCGTCACCACCGATACGCTTTGCGACGTCTCGCGCAGGGCGGTACTGGTTTTCGTCGCGACCTGGCTGTGGGTGGCGTTGTAGCCCGCCATGCTGCCCAAGGCGTTACCCAGGGCGAAACCCTTGACGTCGGTGGTCGGCAGCGCCAGCGCGCTGTCCGCGGCTTGGGCCTGCAAGACGTAGCCGCTGCCTTCCTGGCCGACCGCAATCAGCCCCGAGCCATTGAGCAACTGGTCCAAGGCCTGGTCCGCGGAATATTCACCTTTGAGGCCTGGCGACTGGCGGCCGGCGGTTTGCTCGGGGGTGCTCGCCAACGTAACCCCTGCCTGGCGCGCGAACTGGTTCAGCACCTCGCTCAATGGGCCCGCGGCGATGTTGTAGCTCTGGCGGCTGGCGGTGACGCCGTCCTGCGCGGCGATGGCCAGCGTCGGCACAGCGCTGACGCCCAGCGCCGTGCTCAGCAGCGCGGCACGGACGGCTTGGCGCAAGAGGCTGGTTTGCGGGGAACAGCCGAAGGAGGTCTTGAGGGTTACGCGCTCAGTCATTATGGGTTTCCGTTGGAGTCGCTGAAGGCAGATAAGCGTTGCTTACTGTCCTAGCCGGACGCCTGCGCAAAACCCGCCAAAAAAATCAGGCCGGACGTTCCACTGTCAGCCACCAGCGGGTTCGATAGCGCAGTTGCACGGGCAGCGTGCGCGGGAGCACGGCCAGCATCTTGTCGATGTCGTCCAGGCGGAAGACGCCGGACAAACGCAGGTCCGCCACCGAGGCAGCGCATTTCAGATAGCCCCGGCGGTAGCGGCCGACCTCGTTGAGGAAGTCTTCCAGGCGCATGTTGCGCGTGACGATCAAGCCGTCCGCCCAAGCGCCTGCGTCCATGTCCAAGGGCGGTGCCAACGTCGCTGTCGATGAGCTGACGAGATAGCTTTGCCCGGCCTCCACTTGGATCGGCGCGCCGTCGCTGCCTTGGTGCGAGCGAATGGCGACCCGCCCGCTGGTGACGCTCAGGCGCGTGCAGTCGCTGTCCTGGCGTACGACGAAGCGCCCCTCCAACCCTTCGAACAAACCTTCGCGGCTTTTTACCAACAGGGGGCGTCCGGGATCGCGGCCACAAGTGACCATGATTTCGCCGCGCGCCAACGTGATCAGGCGTTGGCTCGCCGTATAGTCGAGATCGGCTGCGCTGCGGGTGTTGAGTTCAAGCCGTGTGCCGTCCGGCAATTGAAAACCGCGTCGTTCGCCCGTGGCGGTAGCGAAGTCGGCATTCCAGGGCTGCCCGCCCAAATCGTTGCCCAGCCACGCGGCGGCACCCACCACGGCGACGCCGGACAACAGTTTCAACGCCTGGCGCCGACCGAGGCGCTGGGCGCTGGTTTCCAGGGGGTCGAGGGCGATATG
Source organism: Pseudomonas sp. T1.Ur (assembly GCF_023516725.1). Taxonomy (NCBI): domain Bacteria; kingdom Pseudomonadati; phylum Pseudomonadota; class Gammaproteobacteria; order Pseudomonadales; family Pseudomonadaceae; genus Pseudomonas; species Pseudomonas sp. T1.Ur. The sequence continues at coordinate 5,421,502 of NZ_JAMGSN010000001.1, read as the reverse complement.
GGCACCGGGCACGGCTCGAAGGTTGGCCGTCAATTCGCTGTGCAGCGACTGCACCCGTTGCCAGGCCAGTTCGTGATCGTGGTGGGCGATGCGCCAGGCGTCGCACTGTTGGCGCAATGTCGGGTTGGCGGCATGGTTGCGCAGGCGCAGCAGCCAATGGATCGCTTGCTTGACCACCTGTTGCGAAGGGCCGCGCCCCCGCGAGGTCTGATCCATCGGCTCAATGCTCATAGCGCAGCACGTAGCAGTGATACAGCGCATCGGCGACATAACGTTCCACGGACCGCAACGAGATGCCCATTTGCTCGGCAATCTGCTTGTAGGTCATGTCTTCACACTGGGCCAGGAGGAACGCCCTGCGCACCTTGGGCTTGAGGCCTTCGAGCATGCGCGCGATGGCTTCCAGCAGTTCAAGGATCAACGCCTGGGCTTCGGCACCGGGGGTTTGTGCTTCCGGCAGGTGCGCGATGCTTTCGAGGTAGGCGCGTTCAATTTCCTCACGGCGCCAATGGTCGATCACCAGGCCTTGGGCGACGGTGCGCAGAAACGCGCGAGGCGCCTTGAGTTCCAGGCGTTCGGTGCGTTGCAACAGGCGTACGAAAGTGTCCTGGGCCAGGTCGGCCGCATCGGCGGCGTTGCCCAATCGGCTGCGCAGCCATGCATGGAGCCAGCCGTGATGGCTGCAATAGAGCGCCTGTACTGCTAACTGGGGAGAGGACATGAACGCGATGGCCTGCTATCACAAATGATAATAGGTCGCATTGTCATAAGCGTTCATCAAATTTGCAACCACCGTTCGCCGCAGGCCTGCGCAGATCTTTGATGATCATCTCGTCGGACAATTGAACAACCGCCTAATCTTTTCCCAAGGCTGGCCGACAGAAAGGTATGCGTGCACCAAAATGGAGCGGATCCAATCGCCAGCTTTTGCGGCTACATGGAATTGCCAACCGGAATGCACCCCCATCCCCTGCATAAGAAGTCCCATCCATGAATCTAAAGTTCAGCCACAAAATCCTCCTGGCCGCCTCTGGTGTGGTGGTTCTGGCTTTTGCCTTGTTCACGCTCTACAACGATTATTTGCAACGCAACACCATCGGCCGCAGCCTCGAGTCATCCATCGAGCAATCCGGTGACCTCACGGCCAGCAGCGTCCAGAACTGGATGAGTGGGCGGATACTGGTATTGGAGAACCTGGCGCAAAATATCGCGCATCAAGGGACGAGCGCCGATTTGCCGGGGCTGGTCGACCAGCCGGCGTTGACCTCGAACTTCCAGTTCACCTACGTGGGCCAGAACAACGGCGTGTTCACCCAGCGGCCTGACGCGAAGATGCCCGACGGTTATGACCCGCGTCAGCGTCCCTGGTACAAACAGGCCGTCACCGCCGATAAAACCATGCTGACCCCACCTTACGCGGCGGCCGTTGGCGGCCTGGTGGTGACCATTGCCCTGCCGGTCAAGCACAACGGCGAGCTGCTCGGTGTGGTCGGTGGTGACCTGAGCCTGGAAACCCTGGTGAAGATCATCAACTCCGTGGATTTCGGTGGCATCGGCCATGCGTTCCTGGTCAGCGGCGACGGTCAGGTGATCGTCAGCCCGGACAAAGACCAGGTGATGAAGAACCTCAAGGACATCTACCCAGGCACCCCGGTGCGCATCGGCAAAGGCATCCAGGACGTGGAGCTGAACGGGCAGGACCGCATCCTTTCGTTCACCCCGGTGACCGGTTTGCCGGGCGCCGAGTGGTACATCGGCCTGTCGATCGACAAGAGCAAGGCCTACGCGCCGCTGAGCCAGTTCCGTACGTCGGCGCTGATCGCGATGTTCGTCGCGGTGGCGGCGATTGCGCTGCTGCTGAGCCTGCTGATCCAAGTGTTGATGCGTCCGTTGACCACCATGGGCCGTGCGATGCAGGACATTGCCCAGGGTGAAGGCGACCTGACCCGGCGCCTGGTCGTGCAGGGCAAGGACGAGTTCGCGGTGTTGGGTGGTTCGTTCAACCAGTTCGTGGAACGTATTCATGCTTCGATCGCCGAAGTGTCTTCCGCCACGCGCCAGGTGCATGACCTGTCGCAACGGGTGATGACGTCTTCCAACGCCTCGCTCGTCGGTTCGGATGAACAGAGCGCGCGCACCAACAGCGTGGCCGCCGCGATCAATCAGTTGGGCGCCGCGACCCAGGAAATCGCCCGCAACGCCGCCGACGCCTCGCAGCACGCCAGTGGCGCCAGCGAGCAAGCGGACGACGGTCGCCAAGTGGTGGAAAAAACCATCCAGGCCATGACCGAGCTGTCGCAGAAGATCAGCCTGTCGTGTACCCAGATCGAAACGCTGAACGCGAGCACCGACAACATCGGGCACATCCTGGACGTGATCAAGGGTATCTCCCAGCAAACCAACCTGCTGGCCTTGAACGCCGCCATCGAAGCGGCCCGTGCCGGTGAAGCCGGACGTGGTTTCGCGGTGGTGGCCGATGAGGTGCGCAACCTGGCGCATCGCACCCAGGAGTCGGCCGAAGAAATTCACAAGATGATCACGTCGCTGCAAGTCGGCTCTCGTGAGGCCGTGACCACGATGAACGCCAGCCAGGCCTCCAGCGAGGAGAGCGTGGAAGTGGCGAACCAGGCCGGCCTGCGCCTGGTCAGCGTGACCCAGCGCATCGGCGAAATCGATGGCATGAACCAGTCCGTGGCTGCCGCGACCGAAGAACAGACCGCCGTGGTGGAAACCCTCAACATGGACGTCACGCACATCAATATGTTGAACCAGCAAAGCGTCGCCAACCTCAACGAGACCCTGAAGGACTGCGATGCCTTGTCGCAGCAGGCCAATCGGTTGAAGCAGTTGGTGGACAGCTTCAAGATCTGATCCTGTAGGAGCTGGCGAAGCCTGCGATCTTTTGATCCTGATCTTTCGTTTGGGATTGAAGTGTGTTGGAAAAGATCGCAGCCTCGCTTCGCTCGGCAGCTCCTACAACGCCGCCGAGCGGGAGCAAGCTCCCTCGCCATGGGTAACGGATCGTCTGGATTAGACCCGTTCCCACAGGGGATAAGCAGTCAGGCGAACATCGTCACCACATTCCCCATCGCCTCATCGGCGAACCCTTGCAGGAAGTCTCGGAACCCCGACGGTGTATGGGCGTCGGTGTGGTCGGCGATGATGGTCCAGGTGGCGCGGCAGCGGTTATCCGCCAGGGGTTCTACGCGCATCGCCGCCCAGAGGTTGTCGATGCCCAGGGTGTTGTAGATCAGCGTCCAGGTCATGTGCATCGCCTGGTCATCGCGGCTGTTGAGTTGTTCCACCACCAGGTTTTGTCCATCGCGAAAGAATTTCTTGCGCAGGGATCGTACGCCTTCGCCGGTCATTTCGATGCGCTCAAGCGCGGGGATGAAACGCTGGAAACCGCCAAAATCACCCACTATGTCCCAGACTCGCGCCGCGTCGGCGGACACTTCTACCGAGGTTTCGACGTGGCAGGCGTGAGGGTTCTTGATCAGGGTGTCGGGTTGGAATGCACTCATGGTCTTGCTCCTTGCGTTGGGTTGGGATGCTTCAGATGAAATCGATGGCCTTGAGGTAGTCGGCACCACGGCGTAGCAGGGCCGGGGATTTTTCCGGGTAGCGCGCGCCCATCTGCCGTACGCCGGACCGGGCGTTGTCATGGCGGATCAGCGAGATGTCGCCAATGTCTTCCTCGAAGCCGTTGAGGTAGAAACCCAGCACGCCAAACAGCGCATTGTCGGTATCGACCCGCGCCAGTTGTCGTTGCCAGTCAGCGACGCTCACCAGGGAGAACTCCCGGCCACTCTCGCGAAACGACGCGACGTAAGCGTCCCAGCTCAGCGGCTCGGGGTTGTGCAGGTTGAACACGGCTTGATGGGGTTGGTAGCGGCTGGCATGGAAGGCGATGAAGCGGGCCAGGAAGTCCACCGGCATCAGGTCGAAATTGAGCGACAGGGCCGGCACCTGGCCGAGCTGGATCGAGCCCTTGAGCATCAGCATCAAGCGGTTCTTGTGGGGCTGGCAGACCCCGGTCTGGCTGTTGAAACTGATGTTGCCGGGACGGAACAGATTGACCCGCACGCCCAGGTCGCGGGCCCGCTGCAGGATCCGCTCGCCGACCCACTTGGACAGGTTGTAGCCGTTCTTGATGTAGATCGGCGGTGTCTCGGCCGCCGGTAGTTCCAGCACCTGGCCGTCGGCGTCCAGGGCGCTGGAGGCCGACAACGTCGAGACGAAGTTGAAGATCTTCTTGCTGCGCCCTTCGCACAGGCGCAGGCATTCGAAGATCGGTTCGACGTTGTCCCGCGCCAGGGACTCGTAGTCGAGCACATGATTGACGTGGGCGGCGTTGTGCACCAACGCGCCGAAAGTGTTGTCGATGCGCTGATAGATGGCGTCCGGCAAACCCAGTTGTGGTTGGGTGATGTCGGCGGCATGAACGCTGACCCGGCTCAAGTCCAAATGCTCCAGGTGATTTTCCCGCAGGGCCTGGGCGAAGCGTTCGGCTGCGCTTTGCTCGGCGGATTCACGCACCAGGCACGCCACTTCCGTGGCTCCCCACGCCAGCAACGCCTCGACGATGTGCACGCCGAGAAAGCTGTTGGCGCCGGTGACGATCACTTTGTGCACGTCACCGCTCTGACTGATGGGCAGCGGATCGAGGTTGAGCTCGGCTTCGGCGTCGATGAACGCCTGGGGACTGAGGGTCGATGCCGCACTTTGCCCAGGGCTGTCGAGCAACTTCGCCAGGGTGACCAGCGTCGGCGCCTCGATGAAGCGATTGATCGACAGGCTGCGCCCGAATGTCTGGCGAATGCTCAACAGCAGTCGCGACAGCAGGATCGAATGTCCACCCAGGTTGAAGAAACTTTCGTCGGTGGCGATGTCCTCCACCGGCAATTCCAGCAGCTCGGCCCATAGGTGTTGGAGCTGCGTTTCAAGTGCGTTTTGCGGCTGGCGTCCTTGGCCGACAGCCTGGACCGACCCCGCCGTGGCCAGCAGCGCACGGCGATCGACCTTGCCGTTGCTGGTATAGGGCAGGCTGGGCAGTTCGACGTAGGCCGCCGGGTGCATGTAGTTGGGCAACGTGTTTTGCACATGCGCTCGCAAGGCCTGGAGCGCGGCGCCGGGTTGATCCTCCAGGGGCCCTGCCAGGAACGCCAGGATCCGCCGTCGCTCATCGACACCCACCGCCACTTGGCGAAACAACTGACGGTCGCGCAGGCAATGTTCGATCTCTTCGGGCTCGACGCGAAAGCCGCGGATCTTCACTTGGTTATCGCGACGGCCGCAGAGCTCGATCCCGTTGTCGGTCCATTGGCCGATGTCACCGGTGCGATAGACCCGCAGCGTCTGCCCGGTGGGCAGCGTCAGGTCGAGATAACGGCTGGCGGTCAGCACCGGATCGTTCAGGTACCCCAGGCCGACACCGGGCCCGGCGATGTACAACTCACCCGGGGTACCGTCGGGGACCGGTTGTCGTTGTTCGTCGAGAATCAACACCTGTCCATTGGCGATGGGCACGCCCAGGTTGCGGTTGTTGTCGCCCACCGCGAACTGCCGGGTGGTTGCCAACACCGTGGTTTCCGTCGGGCCGTAGATGTTGTGGAACCGGCACTGCGGCGCCAGTCGCTCGATCACGTACGGCTCGCAGACATCCCCACCGGTGATCAGGTGCGCCAGCCCCAAGGGCGCGTCCAGCGGCATGACACTCAACAGCGCAGGCGGAAGGAAGGCGTGGCTGACACGCTGCTCACGAATCAACGCCAGCAGTTGTTGCGGGTCGCGGCGCTGATCTTCGCTGGGCACGACCAACAGCCCGCCCTGGATGAAGGTCGGCAACATGTCCAGCAACGACGCGTCAAAGTTGATCGTGGAAAACTGCAACGCACGGCTGTCTCGCCGCAGCCCGACGTAGTCGCTGTACCAGGCGCAGAAATGGCTGAGGTTGCGATGGCTGAGCAAGACGCCTTTGGGCTGGCCGGTCGTGCCGGAGGTGTAGATCGCCACGGCCGGTTCGTCGATGTTGACGATCCGGCGAATCGTCGAGGCAGGAATGGCCGGCCTCGACGATGGCAGTCGATGAACGTTCAGCGTGGGTATCGACAGTTCATCCAGATCGCTGTTGCCGTCGTGGACCAACAGGTCCGCCCTGGCATTTTCCAGAATGAAGCGCCGACGTTGCGCCGGGTGTTGCGGGTCCAGCGGCAGGTACACCGCCCCACACCCCAGCACCGCCAGGATGGCCGCGTACAGCGGCGCCGATTTTGGCAGGCACACGCCGATCACCCGTGGGCGATCGGTTGCTCCCCGCAGGCTTTCCTGCATGGCCTGCTGAATTCGCAGCACCGAGTCGCGCAAGGACTTGTAGTCGATGGCTTGGCCTTCGACCCACAGCGCGGGTTGCGTTGCGTCATCGAGCATGCGCTGCTCGATGTCGTGCATCACCGGCACTTCGGCGGCGGCCAGCAGCCAGGGGACCGACGGCTGATTGAAGCGGTGTTCGAAGGCCAGCGGCTCCAGCACGTCCAGACCGTGCCCGGGGCCGGCAGCGTCATCCCGTGTCGCCGGCCATTGGTCGAAGCAGTGCTCATCGCGCGACAACTGGCTGACCAGCTGTGCGGCATGCTCGACCACCGCCGTCATCGCGCGCAAACGCAACGACTGACCGTTGCCGCAGCCCTGCGCATGAATGACGTCCTGAAGCAGAATCCGCTGCGCGCCGTCGCGAAAAACCACCACCGGTTGTGGCAGCGCGTGGCCGGGCAAGGCCTGGAGTACCACGCGCACCTGAAGGCGGAAACGGGCCCCGAGGGCGCATGGCACCGTACCGTCGTCGATCAACAGGTCGAACGTGCCGTCGCCGGCCGGCGCCTTCACGACGCCATGGCCATGTTCCTCAAGTTCCCGGGCCAGTTCGGCCATGGCCTGGCTGTTGCCAGACAGTGCTATTTCGAGGCGTCTCATTGAAAGGTCCTCATGGGGTCAAGTAATCGGCCAGGGCGTCGCGCACGCAGGGGGACGCGAGCATCGAGCTGCCACGGAAAAAACGGGTGATATTGCCCACCAATGGGTGGAAACGATTGATCGGATAAGCCAGCGCGCTGGCGTCTTCGCGCAATGACTGGCGCACCGATTCGTCGACGGGCAAGTGGCTGATCAGCTCGAAATCGAAGGCCTGCTGCAGATCGCTCGCCAGGTAATCGGTGATGAACCCTGGCATCAACCGCGCAATCGCCTCGTGGTCTTCTTCGGGCGCGGTGCGCCAGTAAATCTGCACCAGCCGTGTCCAGAAACCGGAATGGCGGCCCTCATCCAGCAGATGATCGGCCATCAACCCCTTGATCGAAGCCTTGACCGAATCGTCCCGGGCGAAGGCGGCCACTTCGTTGGTCACGGTGTTCTCGGCGATGGCGATGCAGATCAGTTCCACGGCGCTGAGCAAATGCGCCGGCGCCCGTGCCAGGGTGGCGGGAATCGCGCGGCTGAGTTCGATCTGCTGGGGCAGCGGGATCGGCGTAATGCCGGTCATGTCGATGGTTTGCTGCATGAAATCCATCGCCACCAAGGCGTGGTAATCCTCATCCACCACCACCGTCATCGCGTCGTAGCGACAGGCGAACGGAAACTCGATGCCGAAGCGATTCTTGGCGATACGCCGGGCGGTGTGGTCCACCAGCTCGGTCTCGAAAATCACCACGTCGTTGATGAATTTATAAAGGCTCTGCACCAGGACAAAATCACGCAACTGCGGGCAATGGCTCAGGAAGGTCTGGCTGTGCACCAGCGGCTGTCGGCTCATGGGGAAGATCAACTTGTCGTCGTCTTCGACCCGGCGCCGTGGCCGGGTGCGGATGGTGGCGCGGCTTTCCCAGGCGTCGGCGAAGGATTGGTATTGGATGGCGTTCATGGCGTCACCTGCGCAACAGGCTGGGCCATGCTCTGGCGCAGGCCATCCCACAGCGCCGCACGGCTGTGGACGGCGGCAATGGCAGCCGCCAGGACTTCGCGTTCGCGTTGCGGATCGCCGTCGATCAACCGCGCCAGCAGTTTTTCCGCCGCCGGGCCATGGTCTTCGGAGTCCACCTCGATGTGCCGTTGCAGGTAGTACCGAAACGTCGGCGCCTGGTCCAGGCCAATACCCCAGGCGTCCAGCATGCGCTGGAACATCTGCGGGATGACGCTCTCGCGACCGTGCACGAACGCGGCGGCGACACTGTGGGCCGGAGCGTGCAGGGCGGTGTGCAGCGTTTGACGCACAAACTGCGCGGCGGCGGGCTCGACTTCGACGCTGTCCAGCGCTGTGTCGGGGCTGACGCCCTCTTGCTGCAGGGCGATGAATCGTTCGATCGCCCGGGTGTCCGCGCCGACCTCGCGCATGGCGTCCAGGTACAGCTCGAAATGGCTGCAATAGCCCGCGCCGGGGCGGTCGTCGGACTCTTCGCCCAGGACAATTTCGTTGATCAGTCGCGCGGCGTGCGGGTCGGCCGGTGGCAGCCACGGCAGATGTACGCAGGTCAGTTCCCGCTGCAGGCGCTTGGTCAGGGACATGAAGTCCCAAACGGCGAAAACATGACTTTCCATAAAGCGGCGCAACAGGTCAATTGATGTTATTTCGGAAAAAACCGGGTGTTGGCCAAGTTCGCGTTTTTTCAGAGATAGTTGTTCTTTGGTTGGCTGCATTGGAACGTCCCTCATCAATGATTTTGTCCGGAAGTTGCTTGCCTGCTTTTCAAGGGGCGAGCAAGTACTTGAACCGGAGTCCATGGTTTTCAATACGTCTGGTTATTGCGCGTTTCGGGTCGCTACGCCTGTGATAGGCGCGGTTTGTCGGGGTGGTAATGGCCGATAACAATTCGGCGAGTGAAAAATTAGTACAAGACTTAAAGGCTCTGCAAGTTATTTTTTACTTATTTAAAGTTGCTGTTTTATTGGGCGCGAAGAGGTAAGTTAAAACTTTTAATTAAAGTTTTATTGGGGCGAAGTTGCTCCTTCCGATTTATAACTATCAGAATCGAATGTTTCGAGTGAATGCCTCACTCGGAGCACTTCAGGGATCAGGGAATAAGAAGTAAGTGTTTTAAGGGCGGGGTGCCGGTCGGACTACCGGGCCTTCCGCCAGTTGGGCGACGCTCCTTGCGTAATGGCTTCGATTCGCCTGGCTACCACCGGGCGCTGACTTCTTCAGGTCTATTTTTGAATCGACAAGCGCAAGAGTGAGCCCAAATCGACAGCAGTTCCATTGGACTGATGCTGCGACGGGACGCAATCGCGGCCGGGCCGTAGTGGCTAGGCAATCCGGGTGTGGGAAGGATGTGTAAGAAAATACTGCGCCGGCCAGATGGCCGGCGCTGGAGGGCGACTCGATTAACGTTCCAGGTGCCGACGCATGGTGACGGAGGCTTTCTCCAGATGGGCTTCGAGCAGAAGAACCGCTTGATCGATATCTTTGGCTGTCGCAGCGGCGAGCATCGCGCGGTGGTCATCCTGGGTCAGCTTGCCCAGGCCCATGGAGGACAGGTGAAAGCGCAGGAAGCGTTCTTCTTCGTTGAGTTCTCGCTCGATGAGGTCCAGCAGCTTGGCATTGGGCGCCTTGTGGTAAAGCGACATGTGGAACAAGCGGTTGAGCCTGGCGATCTCGGCGTAATTGGTCTGCCCTTCGAGCTGTTCGATGTATTGGCCGGCCATGGCCAAGTCGTTGTCGTCGAGCAGCGGGATGGACAGCCGCAGGGCGAAGCCTTCCAGGACCGAACGCAGGGCGTAGGTCTCGACCGCATTGCTGGTGATCAACGGCGCCACAACGGCGCCCTTGTGCTGGACCACCGTAAGCAACGACTGCGCCTCGAGCTGACGCAACGCCTCGCGCACCGGCATGCGGCTGACGCCGAACAGGTCCGCCAGTTCCTGCTGGCGCACAGCGGTGCCACTGGGCAGGCGTCCGTCGAGAATGGCCTCGCGCAGGGCGCTTTCGATGATCGAGCGCGCCTGGGCTGCGGGAATGGGGCCGTTGACCTGGATAGTGCTTAACGGTTTGGGCTTCTGTGTCACGACAACACCTGACTGGTAGTAACGAAAATTGGATCCAAGCCAACATTAGTTACAGATTGCCAAGCCGTCAAAATCTCGCGGCGCCGGTTCCTGAACTAGAGTTTAGTCTGCTTGCGGTGATTGCAACCTGCCATTGTCTTTTGCCGGGCCAGGCTTCACCATCCAACGAATTTTCCAACCGCCCTTTTCGGACGCATTTCCCTTGGCTGCACCTTTCCCAGTCCTCAGGTCCTTGCGCTGGCTGTGCTCGGCATTGCTGCTGGCGGGCCTGATGCTGGGTGGCCTGCAGGCCGATTGGGACTTTGCGCAGATCAGCCGGCGGGCGCAAGCATTATATGGACCGTTGGGTGAAGGGCAGCAGCGGATCGATGCATGGCAGGAATTGTTGGCGACGCAGAAGCAGATTCCGGAATTGGAACAGCTCAAGGTGGTGAACCTGTTCTTCAACAAGAAGGTGCGCTACGTGGAAGACATCGACCTGTGGCGGGAGGTCGATTACTGGGAAACCCCGATCCAGGCGCTGTGGAAGGGCGCAGGCGATTGCGAGGACTACGCGATTGCCAAGTACTTCAGCCTGCGCCACCTCGGCGTTTCCAGTGACAAGCTGCGCATCACCTACGTCAAGGCCTTGCGGCAGAACCGTGCGCACATGGTGCTCACCTACTACGCCACCCCTGAGGCGATGCCGCTGGTACTCGACAGCCTGATCGACGGCATCCTGCCGGCCAGCCAGCGAACCGACTTGCTCCCGGTCTACTCCTTCAACGCCGAGGGACTGTGGCTGCCGGGCACCAAGGGCAACAAGAAAGTGAGTGATACCAAGCGCCTGTCGCGGTGGCAGGATGTGTTGAAGAAAATGCAGGCCGAAGGTTTTCCGGTCGAGACGACTAACTAGGAGCGCGCGCTCAGATGTCCTTGTTCAAACAGCTGTTGATCGCTATCTGTCTGTTCCTGGTGGTTGCCTTCAGCGGCAGCTTCATGGTCAGCCTGGAGAGCTCGCGGGCCCAGTACGTCAACCAGTTGCGCTCCCACGCCCAGGACGCAGCCACGGCACTGGCGCTGTCCTTGACGCCGAACATCGACGACCCGGCGATGGTCGAGTTGATGGTCAGCTCGATCTTCGACAGCGGCTACTACGCGAGCATCCGCGTGGTCGACGTGGCTACCGACAAGACCCTGGTCGAGCGCACCGGTACCCCTGACGCCGGCAACGTCCCACAGTGGTTCATCCAGCTCATTGGCCTGGAGCCGGCCGGCGGCGACGCGATTGTCAGCCGCGGTTGGGAGCAGGCGGCGCGGGTCGAAGTGGTCAGCCACCCGATGTTCGCCCTCGCCAAGCTGTGGCAGAGCGCCCTGGGCAGCCTGGGCTGGCTGCTGCTGTGCGGCGCCGTGAGCGCGGTGCTGGGGGCCTTGCTGCTGCGTCGCCAGCTCAAGCCGCTGGACTACATGGTGCACCAGTCCCATGCCATCGCCCGGCGCGAATTCCTGAGCCTGCCGGAGCTGCCACGCACCCCTGAACTGCGCCGGGTGGTGCAGGCGATGAACCAGATGGTCGAGAAGCTCAAGGCGCTGTTCCAGGAACAGGCCGAGCGCAGTGAAAAACTGCGGATCGAGTCGTACCAGGACAACCTCACCGGATTGGCCAACCGGCGGTATTTCGAGATGCAGCTGCATGCACGGGTGAGCAATCCCGAGCAGGCCAGCTCCGGTTATCTGCTGTTGTTGCGGGTCAAGGACCTCGCCGGTCTGAACCAGCGGCTGGGCGGGCAGCGCACTGACCAGTTGCTCAAGGCCGTGGGTGAGCAATTATTGCGTGAGTGCGCCCGGTACCCGGAAACCCATAACCTGGTGACGCGCATTCGCGGTGGTGAGTTCGCCGTGCTGGCGCCTGGGCTGGTGCGCGAGGAGGCGCTGCAACTGGCGCAAAACCTCGAAGCGGCGTTGGCGAGCCTGCATGCCACCGGTGCGACGGACGTGGCAACGGTGGCTTCCATCGGGCTGGCGCCGTTCGTCCACGGTGACTCGCCGCAAGCGCTGCTCCAGCTCGGCGACCAGGCGTTGGCCCAGGCCGAAAGCCAGGGCGAGCCGGGTTGGGCCTGCCTGGATCACAGCGCATCGGCCAGCGTCGGCGATGATCACCATGCCTGGCACAACCTGCTTGACCGGGCCCTGGACAATCAACGTTTCGAGCTGTACTTCCAGCCTGTGGTGGCCGCCCAGGACACCCAGGTGGTGCTGCATTACAAGGTGCTTTCGCGGCTGCTGGACGAGCAGGGCCAGACGATCCCCGCCGGGCGTTTCTTGCCTTGGCTGGAGCGCTTTGGCTGGACCGCGCGACTGGATCGCCTGATGCTCGAACAGGTCCTCAAGCAGATGGCTGGGCACGAGCAGTCCTTGGCGTTGAACCTGTCTTCCGCCACGCTGGCCGATTCGCAGGCACTGGCCAAGGTTTTTGAAATACTGCGGGCGCATTCCAACCTTGGGTCGCGCCTGACGCTGGAGATCGGTGAAGAGCAACTGCCCGAGCAAGCGGTGCTGGAGCAATTGACCCGGCAGTTGCGCGAGCTTGGTTTCTCCCTGAGCCTGCAGCGCTTTGGTGGGCGGTTCAGCATGATTGGTAACTTGTCGCGGCTGGGGTTGGCTTATCTGAAGATTGACGGTAGTTACATCCGGGCCATCGATCAGGAGAGCGACAAGCGTCTGTTCATTGAAGCTATCCAGCGTGCTGCCCACAGTATTGATCTGCCATTGATTGCTGAGCGGGTGGAGACGGAGGGGGAGTTGGCGGTGATTCGGGAGATGGGGTTGTTTGGGGTGCAGGGGCAGTTGGTGGGTGAGCCTCGGCGTTGGGGGTGAGGCTTGTTGGCTAATTTTTGACTGGGTACATATCCGTTGCTGCGGTCACGGCGGCTTAGGGTTCCGCCCTTACGGCGGGTCACTTTTTTCAGACGCCAAAAAAGTAACCAAAAAGGCTTGGCCCCACCACTCGGTGCCTCGCCAGGGCTCGGCATGCCCTCACTCCGGCATTGCTCCGTGGGCCCGCCGCGATGGGCCATCCATGGCCCTGCGCGGCTAACCCGGCATCCATGCCGGGTTGCCCACTCCACAATGCCTGCGTTCGGCCATCGTGGTTAACGGGGCCTGGCAGATCAAAAGCAAAAGCAAAAGCAAAAGCAAAAGCAAAAGCAAAAGCAAAAGCAAAAGCAAAAGCAAAAGCAAAAGCAAAAGCAAAAGCAAAAGCAAAAGCAAAAGCAAAAGCGAGGCGGCTTGATGGCCGATCTGGTTTTTGGTGAGACCGCGTTTGCCCTGTGGGAGCCTGCTCGCGAAGACAATCGAACGGTCGATGAAGATGTGAATGCACTGGCCTCTTCGCGAGCAGGCTCGCTCCCACAGGATTTGCGGCAAACCTGCATCGGGCTGCTGCTGGAAATCCGATGTGGGAGCGAGCTTGCTCGCGATAGCGGTGGTTCAGCTAAATAAATGCTGGCAGACACCTTGCCCTTGCCCTTGCCCTTGCCCTTGCCCTTGCTCTGCTTTTGATCTTGATCTTGATCTGGAACGCCCCGTTAACCACGCTGGCCGAACGCAGGCGTTGCGCAGTGGGCATCCCGGCATGGATGCCGGGATAGCCGCGCAGGGCCATGGATGGCCCATCGCGGCGGGCCCACGAAGCAATGCCGGAGTGAGGGAACACCTCGCCTAGGCGAGGTGCCGAGTGGTGGGGCACAGCGTTTTTGGTTACTTTTTTGGCGTCTGAAAAAAGTGACCCGCTGTAAGAGCGGAACCGCCAGCAGCCGTTACCGCAGAAATGGATCCCCCCTAAAAGCCAGGTCCTAGGAGATTTCCTTCAAGTTCTAGCGAAGTTGGTGAACTTGTCCTGCGTCCATCTGATGGCTAGTCTGGGTTTGTCACCGAAAAAACGGTGACACGGACGTGCAAGTCCGAAGAAACTGTTTAGGATGCGACGCTACATTGCTCATGGGCTTTTTTCTGTCCACTGGCTTTATGGCGGCTGCACGCGGGAGATCCTTGGATCTGCCGGGTGTCCTAAACAGGCCCGGTCTTGCACACCTGCGTACGGCCGCCACCCTCATTCGCGTGCAAGCGAACGGTGACGGTTTCCACTTAACTGTTTAGGAAATCTCAAATGTTCAAAGCAACTCCGAATCCGCCAGAAAACCCTGGCAACACGTCCAGCAAATCCTCGAAATCCAAAAAACTCGACGAAGCCGCCGAGCGCGTCCTCGACTACTACCTCAACCCCAAACCCGCCGATCAAACCTCGAACAAATCCCAAGGGCCCCAACTCTTCATGGTCGCCCCGGACATCGACACCGAAACCCTACTGGCCAACGCCTCCGAAGACCTGCTGTCCATCAGCGCCATCGCCGCCAACCTGGCGGATGACGTCGACGGCTCGCGCCGCAGCGTGATCCTGGCGATCAGCCGCATGGCCGATGGGGTGCATCTGTTGGTGGAACGGGCGATGGATCGGCTTGAGGTTCAAGCCACAATCTGAAAGACCTGTGGTGAATTGAAGACCGCTTTCGCGAGCAGGCTCGCTCCCCCACTGATCTGTGTCGAACCGAAATATCGAAATCAACACCCATCAACGGTGGGAGCGAGCTTGCTCGCGAAGGCATCAGCCCAGACAATTCCAAACCCGTGGCGAGGGGATTTATCCCCGTTGGGCTGCGTAGCAGCCCCAGATACTTAAAGGTGAACTGCCTGACACACCGAGGCGGCTGGGTTTTAGGGCCGCTGCGCAGCCCAGCGGGGATAAATCCCCTCGCCACAGGTTTTTTTGTGCTGCTCAGGCTGGTGTTAAATCAACCCCTTCTCATCATCATCGATCAACCGGCTCAGCCCGCCCAGCGCTTCGCGGGCCTGGTTGCGGTCCATCAGCTTGGCCTGGGCCGCGGGTGGCAGGTCGGTGACGCGGATGACGCCTTTGCTGGTCAGCACCTGGATCAAGTCATCGAGCACCCGGATCATCTCCAGGTCGCTTTGCTTGAGCTGCTTGAGGCTGTTTTCTACTGCCTGGTTGGCGAACCAGTCCTGGATTTCATGGTTGTCAGCCGGCAAGGTCTCGGTGGCCTCGGCGTAAGCGGTGGCTTCGACGCGCACCAGCAGGCCTTGTGCATCGCGTTGCACATAAAACATCGGGCATCCCTCATGTATGAAGCGGCGTCATGCTGGGCAGCATAGGCCAACCAGGGGGCGTTTGAACACTTATCCGTGGCGAGGGAGCTTGCTCCTGGGGTGCGCTCTTTCCACGGCCAGTGGTGTCTCAAGCGAAGAACGAGACCAAGGTCAAAAGATCGCAGCCTGCGGCAGCTCCTACAGCGAGGGAGCAAGCTCCCTCGCCACGGGGTTTGTGTCAGCGTCAGCTGTTGTTGTGATCGATCTTGATGGTCGGATCACTGCCGGTGATGAGGGAGTTCAGGTTGATGTTCGACCAGTTGTTGCCTTCCAGCTTGATCGTCACGTCCGGCGCCGCTGCGCTGTTGGCCGTGTTGAACTGGCCGGTGGTGCTGACTTGCAGGGAGGAAACGCCATCGACCGTGGTGATTTTCAGGAAGTGGTCGATGGTGCTGCCGGTTTCGCCCTGCAGCAGGTCCCGCAGGTCGATCCGGTCACCGTCGCCGGCCTTGAAGTCCTTGATGACGTCAGTGCCGGTGTCGCCCGATTTCCAGACGAAGGTATCGCCGCCCAGGCCACCGATCAGGGTGTCGTTGCCCTTGCCGCCGATCAGGGTATCGGCACCGCTGCCACCGAGCAGGATGTCATTGCCCTTGCCACCGTCCAGCAGGTCGTTGCCGCCCTGGCCGAACAGGATGTCGTTACCGGCGCCGCCCAGCAGGGTGTCGTTGCCATCATGCGCGCCAGACACATCGAACGCGGTGTAGTGCTCGGTGATGTACTGGTGCACGTTGCTGGTGGTGATCTTGCTGACGTCGACGCCGCTTTGCTGGGCCACGAACGACTGGATCGCCTGGTAACCCTCGCCGGTGATGCCGTTGAAGCTCACCAGGTCGCCGAAGAGGATGTCATTGCCGTCGCCGCCATTGACCGTGTCGGCACCTGGCAACGTCGCTTCGGTGTGGCCGATGATCGAGTTGGCCAGGTCCTTGGGGTCGATGTTGGTTTGCGGCTTGCCATCGGAGTCGTACGGCTTGAGGTCGTCAAGGGTCACGCCGTTGTTCAGGCCGATGGCTTCAACGTTGCTCAAGCCTTTGAGCAGGGTGAAGCTGGCCGTTGAGCCGGCTGCTGCCGAGGCGTCGCTCCACCCGCCGCCGTCCACGTTGGAGAACTCGAACGTACCGTTGCCCTCGGCATGCACCGTGCCGACGTAGTTTTCGTTCCAATTCTTGCCGTTCTTGATGGACAGGTACATGTCCCCATTTTCTTCGATGATGAATTTGTGCGTGCTGTCGATCGTCTGGGTGTAGTACTTGCCGACGGTGTAGTTGGCCGCGCTCAGGACGTCGTCGAGCTTGACGGTGCCGTACAACACTGGGTTCGTTTCTTCGCCGGACTGGTAGCGCGTTGGCTCACCGTCGGTGATGAAGTACGTCAGGTTCTTCGCACCGGTATTACTCAGGGCTTGGGTGCTGTTGAAGAAGTTTGCGGTGGTCTTGAACACGTCTTCATAGTTGGTATTGCCGCCGGACACCATCGAGTCGAGCACGTTCTTGAGCAATGTCAGCGCGTTCGGGTCGTTGAGGTTGACCGCAACGTTCTTGTTGACCTGGTTATCGAAGTCCGCCAGGAAGATGTTCACCGTACCGGAGTTGCTGCCCAGGCTCTGCTTGAGCGTGTTGAACACCTGGGTCAGCGAGTTCTTGGCGGCGGTTACAGACGACGAACTCATGCTGCCGGAGCTGTCGACCATGAAGGCGATGTTGTAGTTGACGCCCGGCACCACGGTCAGGCCGCCGATGTCGGCGACCACGATGTCGTTGCCGTCGGTACCGGTGACATTGTCGCTGCCGGAGGTGGCGGTGACGGCGTTATAGGTCGCCGGGTAAACGGTGACCGGGATCTGCGCGGTCGTCACGGCCGATCCGCCGAGGGATTCGGTGGAGGTCGACGTTACCGTCAGGTTGATCTGGCCGTTGTAGTAGGTCGGTGGCGTCAGGTTCAGGCTGCCCAGGTTCCAGCCAGTCACCGAGGCCTCGCCGTTGGCACCGACGATCGCGGTGTGGCCGGCGCCGTCGCTCAGCACGCTGCCTTCCGGCATGCCGCCGATCTTCACGCTCAGGCTTTCAGAGCCGTCGGTGTCGGTCAGCGCGGTGGTGATCTTCGACAAGTTCACGCTGCCGCCTTCGCCACCTTCGTTGAGCTTGAAGCCGTCGTAGTAGCCTTCGCCGTTGGTGCCATGCAGGTCGGAAACGCTGACCCCGGCGTTCGTCAGGTCGGTGACACCGGTGTAGAGCGGTACGCCGGCACTGCTCAGGTCTAGCGGCGTGCTGCCGTTGACCGACAGGTTCACGTCATAGCTACCCGGGCCGGTCTGGTTGTGGTGGTAGATGTCCAGGGTGTAGTAGCCGCTGCTGGTCGGGGTGAACGAACCATTGAGCTTGCCACCCGCGCCCCAGGTGATACCCGCCACGTCCTTGCCGCCGATCGTCACCAACAGGCTGTCATCGCCCGTGCCACTGAAGGTATAGGTCTTGCCAGCTTCCAGGAAAATCAGCCCCGAGGTCTTCGACGCGGTGCCCGGATTGACGTTGCTGTCGTTCTGGACGTTGGTCACGTTGGTGCTGCTGTTCGGCGTGCCGGCGGCATCGATCACCGACTTGAGCGTGCCGGACGGCGCGCCGCTGCCATCGGTGCCCAGGCCCGACAGGCCGGTCCAGACTTCCTTGATCAGGCCAGTGGAGGTCACGTTGTTGCCGGCCACGTTGAGGGTCGGTGCGTCGGCGGTCGGCGTGATGTCGATCTTCACGGTGCCGGTGTTGCCCAGCGCCTGGCCGTCGGTAGGCTGGAACTTGATTTGCGTGTAGTCAGCCTGTTGGTTGCCCACGCCGCTGCCACCGTAGCCATTGGTCCCGGATTCATTGGCATCTGGCGTGAAGCGCAGCTTGCCGGCATCGATATCGGCCTTGGTGAAGGTCTGGTTGTTGGCCACGTCCTTCCAGGTCGCACCGTCCAGGTACTGCAGCTTGCCATCGCCTGGCAGCCCGGTGATTTTCACGCCCTGGCTGGCGGCGGAGCTGTCCACGTCGCTGACGCCGAAGGTCGACCAGCCAAGCACCAGCGAAGTGTCTTCGGTACCGGTCACCGAACCGCCAGTGGCAACCGGCGCATCGTTGACGCCGACCACGTTCACGGTGGTAGTGGCGGTGTTGGAGTAGCTTGCGCCGTCAGTCACCGTCACGGTGATCACGCGCGGTACGCTGCTCGGGTCTTCGCTGTTGTTGATGAAACTGATGTTCTTGATCTGCTGCATGTAGTCGGCCAGCGTCGCATTGCCCGTCAGCGTCAGGACGACCTTGCCGTCGGTGCTGTTGGCGTTGATGCTGATGCCGTTGACGCTGTTGCCCAGGTTCAGATGATCGCCAGGCTGACGGTTGGTCAGCACGATGGTGGCGCCGGTCAGCATGGTGCTGTCCGGGTCAGTGATCTTCAGGTCGGTGTCGGCGATGGACACGCCCGGACCGGTGGTGCCTTCGGTGAAGGTCACCTGGTAGTCGGCGCCGGTCTTGCCGCTGGAATCGTTGGCATCCAGGTCAAGCGCAGGCGGTGCATCGTTGTCGATGATCGACGTACTGACGCTGCCGTTGGTCCCGCTGACCGCCAGGTGCTCGAAGTTGCCGCCAGTGGCCGAGTCGATCTTGACCACGAAGTTTTCCGTGCCTTCGGTGATCTTGTCGTCCAGGGTGGCCACGTTGAAGTTGGCGCTGGTGGCGTTGGCCGGAATCTTCACGGTGTAGACGCCGGTAAAGTCCGAGCCGTCGGCGGCGGTACCGCTGTAGACGATCTTCACGGTCACTTCGGTTTGCGCCGGGTTCGTCAGGCTGACGGTGTACGTGGCGGCCTGGCCTTCGGTGACGGAGGTGCTGCCGGTGATGCTGACGGTGGTATTGTCGACAGTGTCGCCCACGGCCGTCGACGCGCCGGCGCTATTGACGCCGATGGCTTCGAGGTTGCCGCCGGAGGCCGATTTGATCGACTCGGTGATGGACGGCGCACCGGTGTAGACATCGTTGCCGACATGCACATCGAGCGCGCCCGAACTTGCGCCGGCAGCGATGGTGATGGTCTTGCCGCTTTCCAGGGTGACGGTCACTGGGCCGTTCTGCGCGGTGACGGGTTTGCCGTCGGCGCCGGTCAGGGTGGCCGTGTAAGTGATCGTGCCGTTTTCGTTCACGGTTGGCGTGGCGGTCAGCGTCACGGTAGTGGTGTCGTTGACATCGCTGATCACGGTGCTGGCCGGCGCGGTGTTTGGAGCAATGGCTTCCAGGTTGCCACCGGATGCATCTTTGATCGACTCGGTGACGGTCGTTGGGCCTAGGTAGACATCATTACCGACAGGCACATCGAGCGCACCCGAGCTTGCACCGGCAGCGATGGTGATGGTCTTGCCGCTTTCCAAGGTCACGGTCACTGGACCGTTCTGCGCGGTGACGGGTTTGCCGTCGGTGCCGGTCAGGGTGGCGGTGTAGGTGATGGTGCCGTTTTCATTCACGGTTGGCGTGGCGGTCAGCGTCACGGTAGTGGTGTCGTTGACGTCGCTGACCACGGTACTGACCGGCGCGGTGTTTGGAGCAATGGCTTCGAGGTTGCCGCCCGTCGCGGTGCTGATGCTTTCCGTGACGGTGGTTGGGCCTTGGTAGACATCATTACCGACAGGCACATCGAGTGCGCCCGAGCTAGCGCCCTCAGCGATGGTGATGGTCTTGCCGCTGTCCAGGGTCACGGTCACTGGACCGTTCTGAGCGGTGACAGGTTTGCCGTCAGCACCGGTCAGTGTGGCCGTGTAAGTGATCGTGCCGTTTTCGTTCACGGTTGGCGTGGCGGTCAGCGTCACGGTAGTGGTGTCGTTGACATCGCTGATCACGGTGCTGACCGGCGCGGTGTTTGGAGCAATGGCTTCCAGATTGCCGCCGGATGCATCTTTGATCGATTCGGTGACAGTCGTTGGGCCCTGATACACGTCGTTGCCGACAGGCACATCGAGCGCACCCGAACTTGCGCCGGCAGCGATGGTGATGGTTTTGCCGCTTTCCAACGTGACGGTCACAGGACCGTTTTGCGCGGTGACGGGTTTGCCGTCAGCACCGGTCAGTGTGGCCGTGTAAGTGATCGTGCCGTTTTCATTCACGGTTGGCGTAGCGGTCAGCGTCACGGTAGTGGTGTCGTTGACGTCGCTGACCACGGTGCTGACTGGAGCGGTGTTCGGTGCAATGGCTTCGAGGTTGCCACCGGATGCCGAGGCAATCGACTCGGTCACGGTGGTCGGACCTTGGTACACGTCGTTGCCGACAGGCACATCGAGCGCACCCGAGCTTGCGCCGGCTGCAATAGTGATGGTCTTGCCGCTTTCCAACGTTACGGTCACAGGACCGTTTTGCGCGGTGACAGGTTTCCCATCGGCACCAGTCAGGGTAGCGGTGTAGGTGATGGTGCCGTTTTCATTCACGGTTGGCGTAGCGGTCAATGTCACCGTGGTGGTGTCATCGACATCGCTAACGATGGTGCTGACTGGAGCGGTGTTTGGAGCAATGGCTTCGAGGTTGCCGCCCGTCGCGGTACTGATGCTTTCCGTGACAGTGGTCGGACCTTGATACACGTCATTGCCGACAGGCACATCGAGCGCACCCGAACTTGCGCCCTCAGCGATGGTGATGGTCTTGCCGCTTTCCAACGTTACGGTCACCGGACCGTTTTGCGCGGTGACGGGTTTGCCGTCGGCACCGGTCAGCGTAGCGGTGTAGGTGATCGTGCCGTTTTCATTTACGGTCGGCGTAGCGGTCAGGGTCACCGTGGTGGTGTCATCGACATCGCTAACGATGGTGCTCACCGGAGCGGTGTTCGGTGCAATGGCTTCCAGGTTGCCGCCCGTCGCGGTACTGATGCTTTCCGTGACGGTGGTCGGACCTTGGTAGACGTCATTACCGACAGGCACATCGAGCGCACCCGAGCTTGCACCGGCAGCGATGGTGATGGTCTTGCCGCTTTCCAACGTTACGGTCACCGGACCGTTCTGAGCGGTGACAGGTTTACCGTCGGCGCCGGTCAGGGTGGCGGTGTAGGTGATGGTGCCGTTTTCGTTAACGGTCGGCGTGGCGGTCAATGTCACCGTGGTGGTGTCGTTGACGTCGCTGACCACGGTGCTGACTGGCGCGGTGTTTGGAGCAATGGCTTCCAGGTTGCCACCGGATGCATCTTTGATCGACTCGGTGACGGTCGTTGGGCCCTGATACACGTCGTTGCCGACAGGCACATCGAGCGCGCCCGAACTTGCACCGGCAGCGATGGTGATGGTCTTGCCGCTTTCCAGGGTGACGGTCACTGGACCGTTCTGAGCGGTGACAGGTTTGCCGTCAGCACCGGTCAGGGTAGCGGTGTAGGTGATGGTGCCGTTTTCGTTCACTGTCGGTGTGGCGGTCAATGTCACCGTGGTGGTGTCGTTGACATCGCTGACCACGGTGCTGACCGGCGCGGTGTTTGGAGCAATAGTTTCCAGGTTGCCGCCCGTCGCCGTACTGATGCTTTCCGTGACGGTGGTCGGACCTTGGTAGACGTCATTGCCGACAGGCACATCGAGCGCGCCCGAGCTTGCGCCGGCAGCGATGGTGATGGTTTTGCCGCTTTCCAAGGTCACGGTTACTGGACCGTTCTGAGCGGTGACGGGCTTGCCGTCGGCGCCGGTCAGGGTGGCGGTGTAGGTGATCGTGCCGTTTTCGTTTACGGTTGGCGTAGCGGTCAAGGTCACCGTGGTGGTGTCATCGACATCGCTAACGATGGTGCTGACTGGAGCGGTGTTCGGTGCGATGGCTTCGAGGTTGCCGCCCGTCGCGGTACTGATGCTTTCCGTGACGGTGGTCGGACCTTGGTACACGTCATTACCGACAGGCACATCGAGCGCGCCCGAGCTTGCGCCGGCAGCGATGGTGATGGTCTTGCCGCTTTCCAGGGTGACGGTCACCGGACCGTTCTGCGCGGTGACAGGTTTGCCGTCAGCACCGGTCAGCGTAGCGGTGTAGGTGATCGTGCCGTTCTCGTTCACCGTCGGCGTAGCGGTCAATGTCACCGTGGTGGTGTCGTTGACATCGCTGATCACGGTGCTGACTGGAGCGGTGTTAGGAGCAATGGCTTCCAGGTTGCCACCGGATGCATCTTTGATCGATTCCGTGACGGTCGTTGGGCCTTGGTACACGTCATTACCGACAGGCACATCGAGCGCACCCGAACTTGCGCCGGCAGCGATAGTGATGGTCTTGCCGCTTTCCAATGTTACGGTCACTGGACCGTTCTGAGCGGTGACAGGTTTGCCGTCAGCACCGGTCAGGGTGGCCGTGTAAGTGATGGTGCCGTTTTCATTCACGGTTGGCGTGGCGGTCAGCGTCACCGTGGTGGTGTCATCGACATCGCTAACGATGGTGCTCACCGGAGCGGTGTTTGGAGCAATAGCTTCCAGGTTGCCGCCCGTCGCCGTACTGATGCTTTCCGTGACGGTGGTCGGACCTTGGTACACGTCATTGCCGACAGGCACATCGAGCGCACCCGAGCTTGCACCGGCAGCGATGGTGATGGTCTTGCCGCTTTCCAAGGTCACGGTCACAGGACCGTTTTGCGCGGTGACAGGTTTGCCGTCAGCACCGGTCAGGGTAGCGGTGTAGGTGATGGTGCCGTTTTCATTCACGGTCGGCGTAGCGGTCAATGTCACCGTGGTGGTGTCGTTGACATCGCTGACCACGGTGCTGACAGGCGCGGTGTTCGGTGCAATGGCTTCCAGGTTGCCGCCCGATGCCGAGGCAATCGACTCGGTCACGGTGGTCGGACCTTGGTACACGTCGTTGCCGACAGGCACATCGAGCGCACCCGAGCTTGCGCCGGCAGCGATGGTGATGGTCTTGCCGCTTTCCAACGTCACGGTCACAGGACCGTTTTGCGCGGTGACGGGTTTGCCGTCGGCGCCGGTCAGGGTGGCGGTGTAGGTGATCGTGCCGTTTTCGTTCACGGTTGGCGTGGCGGTCAGCGTCACGGTGGTGGTGTCGTTGACGTCACTAACGATGGTGCTGACCGGCGCGGTGTTTGGAGCAATAGCTTCCAGGTTGCCGCCCGTCGCGGTACTGATGCTTTCCGTGACGGTGGTCGGGCCTTGGTAGACGTCATTGCCGACAGGCACATCGAGCGCACCCGAACTTGCACCGGCGGCGATGGTGATGGTCTTGCCGCTTTCCAACGTGACGGTCACCGGACCGTTCTGAGCGGTGACAGGTTTGCCGTCGGCGCCGGTCAGGGTGGCGGTGTAGGTGATGGTGCCGTTTTCATTCACGGTTGGCGTGGCGGTCAGGGTCACCGTGGTGGTGTCATCGACATCGCTGACGATGGTGCTGACTGGAGCGGTATTCGGTGCAACGGCTTCGAGGTTGCCGCCCGATGCCGAGGCAATCGACTCGGTCACGGTGGTCGGACCTTGGTAGACATCATTACCGACCGGTACATCGAGCGCACCCGAACTTGCGCCGGCAGCGATGGTGATGGTCTTGCCGCTTTCCAACGTGACGGTCACAGGACCGTTTTGCGCGGTGACGGGTTTGCCGTCGGCGCCGGTCAGGGTGGCGGTGTAGGTGATGGTGCCGTTTTCGTTCACGGTCGGTGTGGCGGTCAGAGTCACCGTGGTGGTGTCATCGACATCGCTGACGATGGTGCTCACAGGCGCGGTGTTTGGAGCAATGGCTTCCAGATTGCCGCCGGATGCATCTTTGATCGATTCGGTGACAGTCGTTGGGCCCTGGTACACGTCGTTGCCGACAGGCACATCGAGCGCGCCCGAACTTGCGCCGGCGGCGATGGTAATGGTTTTGCCGCTTTCCAAAGTGACGGTCACAGGACCGTTTTGCGCGGTGACAGGTTTGCCGTCAGCACCGGTCAGGGTGGCGGTGTAGGTGATCGTGCCGTTCTCGTTCACGGTTGGCGTGGCGGTCAGCGTCACGGTGGTGGTGTCGTTGACGTCACTAACGATGGTGCTGACCGGCGCGGTGTTTGGAGCAATAGCTTCCAGGTTGCCGCCCGTCGCGGTACTGATGCTTTCCGTGACGGTGGTCGGACCTTGGTACACGTCGTTGCCGACCGGTACATCGAGCGCGCCCGAGCTTGTGCCGGCAGCGATGGTGATGGTTTTGCCGCTTTCCAAGGTCACGGTCACAGGACCGTTTTGCGCGGTGACAGGTTTCCCATCGGCACCGGTCAGGGTGGCGGTGTA
The DNA here is from genome assembly GCF_023516725.1 of Pseudomonas sp. T1.Ur. Taxonomy (NCBI): domain Bacteria; kingdom Pseudomonadati; phylum Pseudomonadota; class Gammaproteobacteria; order Pseudomonadales; family Pseudomonadaceae; genus Pseudomonas; species Pseudomonas sp. T1.Ur. The sequence continues at coordinate 5,397,009 of NZ_JAMGSN010000001.1, read as the reverse complement.
GGTGATGGTGCCGTTTTCATTCACAGTTGGCGTGGCGGTCAGGGTCACCGTGGTGGTGTCATCGACATCGCTGACGATGGTGCTCACAGGCGCGGTGTTAGGAGCAATGGCTTCGAGGTTGCCACCGGATGCCGAGGCAATCGACTCGGTCACGGTGGTCGGACCTTGGTACACGTCGTTGCTGACAGGCACATCGAGCGCGCCCGAACTTGCACCGGCAGCGATGGTGATGGTTTTACCGCTTTCCAACGTGACGGTCACCGGACCGTTCTGAGCGGTGACAGGTTTCCCGTCGGCACCGGTCAGGGTGGCGGTGTAAGTGATCGTGCCGTTTTCATTCACGGTTGGCGTAGCGGTCAGCGTCACGGTAGTGGTGTCGTTGACGTCGCTGACCACGGTGCTGACAGGCGCGGTATTCGGTGCGATGGCTTCGAGGTTGCCGCCCGATGCCGAGGCAATCGACTCGGTCACGGTGGTCGGACCTTGATACACGTCATTACCGACAGGCACATCGAGCGCACCCGAACTTGCACCGGCAGCGATGGTGATGGTCTTGCCGCTTTCCAGGGTGACGGTCACTGGACCGTTCTGAGCGGTGACCGGTTTGCCGTCGGCGCCGGTCAGGGTAGCGGTGTAGGTGATGGTGCCGTTTTCGTTAACGGTCGGCGTGGCGGTCAATGTCACCGTGGTGGTGTCGTTGACATCGCTGACCACGGTGCTGACAGGCGCGGTGTTCGGTGCAATGGCTTCCAGGTTGCCGCCCGATGCCGAGGCAATCGACTCGGTCACGGTGGTCGGACCTTGGTACACGTCGTTGCCGACAGGCACATCGAGCGCGCCCGAACTTGCGCCGGCAGCGATGGTGATGGTCTTGCCGCTTTCCAGGGTGACGGTCACTGGGCCGTTCTGCGCGGTGACAGGTTTGCCGTCAGCACCGGTCAGTGTGGCGGTGTAGGTGATGGTGCCGTTTTCATTCACGGTTGGCGTAGCGGTCAGCGTCACGGTAGTGGTGTCGTTGACGTCGCTGACCACGGTGCTGACCGGTGCTGTGTTCGGTGCGATGGCCTCCAGGTTGCCGCCCGATGCCGAGGCAATCGACTCGGTCACGGTGGTCGGACCTTGGTAGACGTCATTGCCGACAGGCACATCGAGCGCGCCCGAGCTTGCGCCCTCAGCGATGGTGATGGTTTTGCCGCTTTCCAACGTGACGGTCACAGGACCGTTCTGAGCGGTGACAGGTTTGCCGTCAGCACCGGTCAGCGTAGCGGTGTAGGTGATGGTGCCGTTCTCGCTTACGGTCGGCGTAGCAGTCAGCGTCAGGGTAGTGGTATCTACCGAGTCGGTGATCGTGGTGACCGCAAGCGCCGTGCTCGGCACCAGATTCTCAAAGTTGCCGCCGGTTGCGCCAGTAATCGTCGTGCTGACGGTACTGCCGTTGTTGTAGACGTCGTTCGCCGGAGTATCAACGGCGACGGTGCCGGTCGTAGCGCCCGCAGCGATGTTGATCACCGCGCCATTGCTCAGGGTCACGGTCACCGGCGTTTGCGCTGGGTTGGTCAGCGTGGCGGTGTAAGTGATCTGGCCGCCTTCGGTAATCGTGTTGTTCGCGCTCAGAGTAACGGTGGTGGTGTCGATGGTGTCGGTGATCTGGGTCACTGCCGGTGTGGTCGGCACGGTCACGGCGATGCCGCTGCCGCCGCTGGTACCCGTAACGGTCACGCTGATCTGGCTTGGGTCGTTGTAGACGGTGTCGTTCGGCGCGAGCGGTACGTTGACGCTACCGGTCAGTTGTCCGGCCTGGATCACGATGACCGCACCGTTGGACAAGGTCACGGTCAGGTTGGTCAGTGGCGCCTGGGTAACGGTTGCGGTGTAGACCAGCACGCCGCCGGCTTCGGTGATGGTCGGCGTGGCGCTCAGGCTCATGGTCGCATTGAGCACGGCGTTGGCCGTCGTATCGGTGGTGTCGCCACCCAAGGTGTTGTTGTCGGTCGCGGCGGCCGCTGCGAGGCCTGCAGTCGGGAAGCCGATCGTCGGATCGACGCTGCCGGCCGTGGCGTCCAGCACGACGAAGCTGTGGCCGCCACCGGCGGCGCCACCTGTACCCGCGGCGGTTGGGCCCGCGGCGGTGGCTTCCAGGGCGGTCGTCGGGTCGACGCCGGCGGCGATGGCTTGCTGCAGCTCATCTACAGACGGCGCGGCTTGGGCAGTGGCCTGTTCAAGGTCGGTGGAGGAGTCCGGAGCGTTGGCGCTCCACTGAGTGTCGCGGCCCAGGTCCAGCGTGCGGCCATCGGCCAGCTCCAATGTGACGGCGCCGGCAGGGCCGGTGTCCAACTGGTCGCCCACATTCAGGCGGTCGCCCTCAATGAGTACGCGCCGAATACCTTCGGGGGATACGGCGAAAACCTGACCAACAATGCTTTTGACAACGGCAATAACACTGCTCATTGAAGACTCTCCGGGTACCACGTTCAGTAGACTTCCATGGACCCGACAGCCTCAATGGCCATAGCGGTCTGGACGTTCATGCTCACTAAGGGAAAATGTTTTGACGCTCTAATATGACAATATTTTGACTGTATTTTTCGGCGTATTTTGTTTCTGCCAAACTATTGACCTTCTGCCGGCCATCCTAAACAATCGCTTCCGTAATGTCACATTGATATTTAAGCGGCGACCTGTTCTTTCGGTGCGTGTTCCAGCCCCTGTTTTGAACTTTCCGACATACGGTCATTCCGGTTGCCATCATCCGATGCAGCGCCACGTTTCGCTGTGATTCAAGACAAGAGTTTCGGGAATAAACCAACCATGCGTTCGCACCTGCTCAAGGCTTTACCTTTCGCCCTCGCCGCCAGCTTCGTACAAGCACAAACCTTGCCGCAGGCCATGCAACAGGCATTGGACGTCCATCCGGAAATCCAGGCCGGCGTGAACAGTCGCCTGGCGGCGGACTATCAGCTCAAGGCGGCCAAGGGCGGCTACCTGCCTAGAGTGGACCTTGCAGCCGGTTATGGCCGTGAAGGCACCGACAGTGTGACGACCCGTTCGGGCAGCAATAATCATTGGGAAACCTTGAACCGCAGCGAGTCGAGCCTGCGTCTGTCGCAAATGGTTTTTGACGGTTTTGCGACGTCCAGCGAAGTGGGGCGTCAACAAGCCAACGTGAATTCCCGCGCCTATTCCTTGCTGGACGCGTCCGAGCGCACCGGGCTGACCGTGGCCCAGGTCTACCTGGACGTGCTGACCCGTCGCGAGTTCGTGCGCCTGGCCGAGGAAAACCTCAAGAGCCACGAGCGCATTTACGACCAGATCAAGCTGCGCACCTCTCGTGGCGTGGGCAGCGGCGCCGACCTGGACCAGGCCGAAGCGCGCATGGCCCAGGCCCGCAACAACCTGATCACTGAACAAACCAACCTGGCCGATGCCGAGACCAATTACCTCAGCGCCGTCGGCCAACTGCCCGACCAGTTGGATCGTCCCGCCGACTTTATGGCGCTGTTGCCGGCCAACCTGACCGAAGCCCGTGCCCAGATGCTGGAAAACAGCCCGGTGCTACGTTCGGCCGAAGCCGACATCGCCGCTGCCGAAAAACAATATGAAGCCGCCAAGTCGAGCTTCTACCCACGCTTCGATGCCGAGCTGGGCCGCACCGCCGACAACGACCTGGACGGTCAGAACGGCCACAACAACGAGTGGCAAGCCATGCTGCGCATGCGCTTCAACCTGTATGCCGGTGGCAGTAACAAGGCCGACCTGGAGTCCAAGTCCTACCTGTCGAACCAGGCGTTGGATATTCGCAACAACGCGCTGCGCCAGTTGAACGAAGAGCTCGGCCTGGCCTGGAACGCCCTGAACAACGCCAACGCCCAGGTGCCGGTTGCCCAGCAATATGTGGATCGCAGCAACAGCGTGCGCACCGCCTATCAGCGTCAGTTCAGCCTGGGCGAGCGCACCCTGCTCGATTTGCTCGACAGCGAAAACGAGCTGTTCAGCGCCTCCCGTCGCCTGGCGGAGATCAAGAATGTGCAGCTGTTCACCCAGTACCGCATCAAGGCGACCATGGGCCAGTTGCTGAAAAGCCAGGGTGTGGTCGCGCCGTTGGCATCGGTTGTGCAGAACGACGTGAAACCCAAGGTCCAGTTGCCTGGGATGAATTGAGTCCTCCAACCCGTTTCAATCAGTCAGAGTGCCGAGCGTGGAATCAGAAGTCAGTCCAGTCGAACTAGTCCATGACCCGCGCACGCTGCACGACGACCCGCTGTTGGACGGTTTGCTGGCGCTCTGCATGCTGCATCAGAAGCCTGCCAGCGCGGCGATGCTCACCACCGGCCTGCCGTTGCCCAAGCAACGGCTGAGCGTCGAATTATTGTCGCGTGCGGCGGCCCGTGCCGGTCTGCAAGGCCGGGTGCTGCAACGCAAGCTCGAGCAAATCCCCGCCATCGCCATGCCGGCGCTGCTGCTGCTGAAAGAAGGCCGCAGCGCCGTCCTGCTGGGCTGGGCCGAGGATGACCAGGCGCGTTTGCTGCTCAGCGAAAGCGACGGCGGTGAGGTCACCGTCAGCCGCGAACTGCTCGCCGATGACTACAGCGGCAAGGTGTTCTTCGCCCAACCGCAGCATAAATTTGACGTTAATCACGGCACGCTCATTCCCCGGGCGCGTTCGTGGTTTCGCGATACCCTCAAGCGGTCCCGCTGGCTGTACGCCGACGCCATCGCCGCGAGCCTGCTGATCAACATCATCGCCATGGCCGCGCCGCTGTTCGTGATGAACGTCTACGACCGCGTGGTGCCGAACCAGGCCGAATCGACCCTGTGGGTCTTGGCCGTTGGTATCACCGGCGCCTATGTGTTCGACCTGATCCTGAAAATGCTGCGCAGCCTGTGCCTGGATCTGGCGGGCAAGAAAACCGACCTGATCATCTCGGCGACGCTGTTCGAGCGCATCGTCGGCATGGCGATGAAATATCGTCCGGCGCGGGTGGGCAGCTTCGCCCAGAACATCCATGAATTTCAGAGCCTGCGGGACTTCCTGGCCTCGCTGACGCTCACCAGCCTGATCGACCTTCCGTTCACTCTGTTGATCTTCATGGTCATCGCGATCCTCGGCGGGCATCTGGTGTGGATTCCGGTGGTGGCGTTTCCGCTTGCCCTGTTGATCGGCTACGCACTGCAGAAGCCGTTGGTGGCGACCATGGAGCGAACCATGGCCCTGGGCGCCGAGCGCCAGTCCAGCCTGATCGAAACCCTGGCCGGCCTGGATGCGGTGAAGGTCAACAACGCCGAGAGCGAACGCCAGTACCAGTGGGAACAGACCATCGGCACCCTCAGTCGCCTTGAGCTGCGGGTGAAGATGTTGTCCGGCCTGGCGATGAACATCACGTTGTTGATCCAGCAACTGGCCGGCGTGGTCATGATCGTCTTCGGCGTCTACCAGATCATCGCCGGCAACCTCAGCATGGGCGGGCTGGTTGCCTGCTACATGCTCAGCGGCCGCGCCCTCAGCCCGCTGGCATCGCTCTCGGGCTTGCTGACCCGCTACCAGCAGGCGCGGGTGACGATGACCTCTGTCGACCAGATGATGGAGCTGCCACAGGAGCGCAATTTCGAAGAGCGTCCGCTGAGCCGCAAGGTGTTGCAGGGGGCGATTGAGTGCCGCCAGCTGAACTTCACCTACCCGAACCAGCAGAACGCCGCGTTGAAGAACATCAACCTGGTGATCAAGCCCGGCGAGAAGATCGGCATCATTGGCCGCAGCGGCTCGGGCAAGAGTTCGCTGGCCAAGTTGCTGGTGGGCCTTTACCAACCGGACGACGGCGCGTTGCTGGTGGACGGCGTGGACATCCGCCAGATCGACGTCAGCGAGTTGCGCTACAACATTGGCTACGTGCCCCAGGACATCCAGCTGCTGGCCGGCACCCTGCGGGACAACCTGACCTCCGGCGCCCGCTACGTCGAAGACGAACTGGTGCTTCAGGCAGCAGAACTCGCGGGCGTGCATGAATTTGCCCGCTTGCATCCGCAAGGTTATGAACTGCAAGTCGGCGAGCGCGGGCAGAACTTGTCCGGCGGCCAGCGGCAGAACGTCGCCCTGTCCCGCGCGCTGCTGCTCAACCCGCCGATCCTGCTGCTGGACGAACCCACCAGTGCCATGGACAACACCGGTGAGGAACGCTTGAAACAGCGCTTGGCCGCCGTGGTGGAAAACAAGACCGTGCTGTTGGTGACGCACCGGGCATCGTTGCTGTCGCTGGTGGATCGCCTGATCGTGATCGATCGGGGGCAGATCCTCGCCGACGGCCCGAAAGCCGCCGTCATGGAAGCGTTGAAGAAGGGGCAGATCAGTGTTGCTTAAATCGGATTCAAAAGGCGCTATCGGCCGGTATTTCAAAGGTTCCGAGTCGCTGCACGGCCAGCCGCTGCCCGAGGTCAACAAGGCGCTGATCGAAGACGCTCCCCGCGTGGTGCGCCTGACGATCTGGGGCATCATCGCCTTCTTCGTTTTCCTGGTGTCGTGGGCCAACTTTGCTGTGATCGACGAAGTCACCAAGGGCGACGGCAAGGCGATCCCATCGTCCAAGATCCAGAAGATCCAGAACCTGGAAGGCGGCATTGTCGCCGAGCTGTTCGTCAAGGAAGGGCAGATCGTCGAGGCCGGTGCGCCGTTGATTCGCCTGGACGACACCCGGTTTGTCTCCAACGTCGGCGAAACCGAGGCGGATCGCCTGTCGATGCTGTTGCGGGTCGAGCGCCTGAGTGCCGAAGTTGATGACCGGCCGTTGAAGTTCCCGCCCGACGTGCTCAAGGCAGTACCGGGCCAGGCCGCCAGTGAGGAGTCGCTGTACATCAGCCGCCGCCAGCAATTGCACGATGAGATCGGCGGCTTGCAGGAGCAGTTGATCCAGCGTCAGCAGGAGCTGCGCGAGTTCATCTCCAAGCAGGCGCAATATCGCTCTGGCCTGGCACTGCAACGCCAGGAAATCAACATGTCCGAGCCGCTGGTGGCCCAAGGCGCGGTATCGCCGGTGGAAGTGCTGCGGCTCAAGCGCGCCGAAGTCGAGACCCGTGGGCAACTGGACGCCACGACACTGGCGATTCCTCGTGCCGAATCGGCGATCAAGGAAGTGCAGCGCAAGATTGACGAGACCCGCGGCAAATTCCGCAGTGAAGCGCTGACCCAACTCAACGAAGCGCGCACCGACCTGAACAAGGCCCAGGCCACCGGCAAGGCCCTGGAGGACCGCGTGAGCCGGACCTTGGTCACGTCGCCGGTGCGCGGCATCGTCAACAAGATGCTGGTGAACACCATAGGCGGCGTGATCCAGCCGGGTAGCGACCTGATAGAAATCGTGCCACTGGACGACACGATCCTGGTGGAAGCGAAAATCCGTCCCCAGGACATCGCCTTCCTGCATCCTGGCCAGGACGCCACGGTGAAATTCACAGCGTATGACTACACCATCTACGGCGGGATGAAAGCCAAGCTGGAACAGATCGGTGCCGACACCATCACCGATGAAGACAAGAAAACCACCTACTACATCATCAAGCTGCGCACCGAGCGTAGCCATCTGGGCACCGATGAAAAACCGCTGCTGATCATTCCGGGAATGGTGGCGTCGGTGGACATTATCACTGGCAAGAAAACCATCCTGAGCTACCTGCTCAAGCCGATCATCAAGGCCCGGGCCGAGGCGTTGCACGAGCGGTAAGTAGGACCTGTGCGGCGCTCGCGCTCTCGTGGCGAGGGAGCTTGCTCCCGCTCGGCTGATGCCCTGTAGGAGCTGCCGGAGGCTGCGATCTTTTGCTCTTTCGCTTGGGACTCAAGTGTTTGGGGAAAGATCGCAGCCTCGCTGCACTCGACAGCTCCTACACAGCTCCTACACAGCTCCTACAGAGGCCAGGGGGAGCAAGCTCCCTCGCCACAGGACCGCGGCGTTCCCAAAACCCTTGTGGGAGCGAGCTTGCTCGCGATGGCGGTGCGTCAGTGACAGATACGTGTCTGACCTGACGCTATCGCGAGCAAGCTCGCTCCCACAGGATCAGAGTTGCTGCCGCAGGTTCTGCCATATGGATATGCATTTTTAATATTTAAATTAAGGTTCTTATACCTTTAAAGTCATCTCCCTGCGTACCTGCCGACCAATCGGCGCGCCGCACGACACAAACCAACACGGTGCCCCCGTGAGTTTTGATCGAGTGCGCGCCTATTGAAGCGCGCCGTGCGTGGGAGTGATGTATGCCAGCCGTCTCTTTTCCTCCGGATTCAACCGCCGCGAACATCGCGCCGCAGTCGTTCGAAATCCGTCCATTCAGCGATGCCGTCGGCGCCGAGATCATCGGCCTGGACTTGTCCCGGCCCATCAACGACCAGGATTTCGCCCGCGTGCACCGCGCCCACCTCGACTATCACGTGGTGGTGTTCCGCGATCAACGCATCACCCCCGAACAGCACATCGCCTTCAGCCGTCGTTTTGGCGTGCTGCAGATCCATGTGCTCAAGCAATTCCTGCTGGCCGGGCACCCGGAAATCCTCATCGTCTCCAACATCATCGAGAACGGCCAATCCATCGGCCTCGGCGATGCCGGCAAGTTCTGGCATTCGGACCTTTCCTATAAACAATTGCCCAGCCTCGGCTCGATGCTCCACGCCCAGGAGCTGCCGAGCGAAGGTGGCGACACGTTGTTCGCCGATATGCACAAGGCCCTGGATGGTTTGCCCGACGCATTGCGTAAAACGATCGAGGGCCGTTCGGCGGCGCACTCCTACACGGCGCGCTACAGCGAAACCAAATTCGAAGGTAACTGGCGCCCGACGTTGACGCCCGAACAACTGGCCCAGGTCGCCGAGGTCGTGCATCCGATCGTCCGCACGCATCCGGAAACCGGGCGCAAGGCGTTGTTCGTCAGCGAAGGCTTCACCACCCGCATCGTCGGCCTGCCGGAGGATGAAAGCACCGCCATCCTGACGGAGCTGTACGCCCACAGCGTGCTGCCGCAGAACATCTATCGCCATCAATGGCGGCCCCACGACCTGGTGTTCTGGGACAACCGTTCGCTGATCCACCTGGCCGCCGGTTGCCCGAGCCATCTGCGCCGCAAGCTGTACCGCACCACCATCCAGGGCGACGCCCCTTTCTGATCGGCTGCGCAGCGCGCAAGAGCCCGGAGAATCACCATGTCCAAACGCATTGCTTTTGCACCCTTGGCCGCGGCCATCGGCCTGGGGTTCAGCCTGCTCGCCGGCAACCTGGTTGCGCCGGCCAGCGCTCACGCCGAGGGCGAGATTCGCATCGCCGAGCAGTTCGGCATCGTTTACCTGTTGCTGAACGTAGTGCGCGACCAACAACTGATCGAAAAGCACGGCAAGGAGGAGGGCATCGACATCAAGGTCGACTGGACCCAGCTGTCCGGCGGCGCGGCGGTCAACGATGCGTTGCTGTCGGGCTCCATCGACATTGCCGGGGCCGGCGTCGGGCCGTTGTTGACGGTCTGGGACCGCACCCGTGGCAAGCAGAACGTCAAGGCCGTGGCGTCCCTGGGTAACTTTCCCTATTACCTGCTGAGCAACAACCCGAACGTCAAGACCATCGCCGATTTCACCGAGAAGGACCGCATCGCGGTGCCGGCGGTGGGTGTTTCGGTGCAATCACGGATCCTGCAATACGCCGCTGCCAAGCAATGGGGCGATAAGGATTTCAATCGCCTCGACAAGTACACCCTGGCCGTCCCGCACCCGGACGCCACGGCTGCGTTGATTGCCGGCGGCACCGAGTTGACCGGGCACTTTTCCAACCCGCCGTTCCAGGACCAGGCCTTGCAAAACCCCAACGTCCACGTCGTACTGAACTCGTATGACGTGCTCGGGCCGAACTCGCCCACGGTGCTGTTCGCCACCGAGAAATTCCGCGATGAAAACCCGAAGACCTACAAGGCCTTCGTCGAGGCCCTGACCGAAGCGGCCGACTTTGCCCAGAAGGACAAAGGCGCGGCGGCGGACACCTACCTGCGGGTGACCAAGGCCAAGATCGACCGGGCGACCTTGCTGAAGATCATCGACAACCCGCAGGTCGAATTCACCGTCACGCCGAAGAACACTTACCCGTTGGCTGAGTTTCTCTACCGCGTCGGTGCGATCAAGAACAAGCCGGCCTCCTGGGAAGACTATTTCTTCCAGGACGCCAAGCCGCTGCAAGGGAGCTGAATGTCATGAACGCGCCATTGCAAGGCCACGCGGCCAGCAACGCCACCCGCACCGACGCTGCGCTGTTGTCGGTGGATAACGTCAGCCTGGAATACCGCACCCCTCAGCGGGTGGTGCGAGCCACCCATCAAGTGAGTTTTGAAGTCGATCCGGCGGACCGCTTTGTACTGCTCGGCCCCTCCGGGTGCGGCAAGTCCACGCTGCTCAAGGCCATCGGCGGTTTCATCGCACCGTGTGAAGGCGAGATTCGCTTGCAAGGCCAAACCGTCAACGCGCCCGGCCCGGATCGGATCGTAGTGTTCCAGGAGTTCGACCAACTGCCGCCGTGGAAAACCGTCAAGCAGAACGTGATGTTCGCCCTGCTGGCCTCAGGCACGCTCAAGCGTCGCGAGGCCGAGGAGCGAGCGCTGCACTATCTCGACAAAGTCGGGCTGGCGGCGTTTGCCGATGCCTATCCCCACACCTTGTCCGGAGGCATGAAAGCCCGGGTCGCGATCGCACGGGCACTGGCGATGCAGCCAAAGATTCTCTTGATGGACGAACCCTTCGCCGCCCTCGATGCCCTGACCCGACGCAAGATGCAGGAAGAATTGCTGCTGCTCTGGGAGGAGGTGCGTTTCACGTTGTTGTTCGTCACCCACTCCATCGAAGAAGCAATGGTGGTGGGTAATCGTATTTTGCTGCTGTCACCCCATCCGGGACGGGTGCGGGCGGAAATCCACAGCCATCAATACGATTTGCACAGCCTCGGCGGTGTCGGGTTCCAGCACACGGCGCGACGGATTCATTCGCTGTTGTTCGAGCAAGGCCAGTCGCCGAATACCGAGCCTGAGCTGGATTTCGCTGACATCCGTATCGCCTACTGACCCTGTAGGAGCTGCCGAGTGCAACGAGGCTGCGATCTTTTGATCTTCCCTAGGGACTTCAGTGTATTGAGAAAGATCGCAGCCTCGCTGCGCTCGGCAGCTCCTACGGGTCGGTGCCGGGATTTGAAAAGAGAGTGTTTATGAGCCAGTTATCGCCTGCGCGCGAAGAATACGAAGTCGACCTGCAACCGCTGACCCACGTGCCGTTGGAGCGGGAATTGCCCTTGGGCCAGCGCCTGTGGCAACAAGGCTGGCTGCGCAAGAGCCTGATCCTGATAGCGCTCGCGGTGCTGTGGGAGGGCGTGGCGCGTTACCAGAGCAACGACTTGCTGCTGCCGAGTTTCCTGCAGACCGCCAACGCGTTGTACGACGGTTTGTTCAGTGGCGAGCTATTGGGCAAGGTGTGGATTTCCCTTGTCGTTCTGCTCAAGGGCTATCTGCTGGGGATCGTCCTGGCGTTTGGCTTGACCACCCTGGCGGTATCGACTCAGTTGGGCCGCGACCTGCTCAGCACGCTGACGTCGATGTTCAACCCGCTGCCAGCCATCGCCCTGTTGCCGCTGGCGCTGCTGTGGTTCGGCCTGGGGCAGAACAGCCTGATTTTCGTGCTGGTGCATTCGGTGTTGTGGGCGCTGGCGTTGAACATGTACTCGGGGTTTCTTGGCGTATCGGAAACGCTGCGCATGGCCGGGCGCAACTACGGGCTCAAGGGCCTGCGCTTTGTGCTGTTCATCCTGATTCCGGCGGCGTTGCCGTCGATTCTCGCCGGGCTGAAAATCGGCTGGGCCTTCGCCTGGCGCACCCTGATCGCCGCCGAACTGGTATTCGGCGCCACCAGCGGCAAGGGCGGTTTGGGCTGGTACATCTTCCAGAACCGCAACGAGCTTTATACCGACAAGGTGTTTGCCGGGTTGGCGGTGGTGATCCTGATCGGGTTGCTGGTGGAGAACCTGGTGTTCGACAGTCTGGAGCGGGTAACGGTGAAGCGGTGGGGGATGCAGCGGTGAGCCATTCTTGAGCGCTACTGCGCATCTGTGGCGAGGGAGCTTGCTCCCGCTCGACCCTGTAGGAGCTGGCGAAGCCTGCGATCTTTTGATCTTTGATCTTTGATCTTTCGCTTGAGATTCAAGTGTCTGGGGAAAGATCGCAGCCTCGTTGCACTCGGCAGCTCCTACGCAGCTCCTACGCAGCTCCTACGCAGTTCCTACGCAGATTCTACGCAGCTTCACAGAAGCGCCTGTGGCCTGGCTGGGCGGTGCGATGCTTGTTAAACCCTCAACATAATTAGCCAAGTAAAGCCCCTCCCTTTTCCTTTAGACTTGCCGCCTCCAAGCAAGCCTTCAGGACACGGAATGCCAGTCCCTCCCAACCCCCTTCGCAAAGCCTTGGTCATTTGGTTGTACGCGGCGGCGCTGATGCACCTGCTCGCCGGCGTCACGTTGACCTGGGCCGGTCACTCCGGCTTGCTCGACGGCTATCTGAACACCATCGAACAGGCGTTCTGGGGCACCAATGCCGTGCCCGCAACGGCCCGCGCGCAACAAGTTTGGTGGCTGGCCTTGTTCGGCGCCACGTTGCAGAGCTATGCGCTGTACATGCTCGCCCTGGTCCATATCGGCAATCGCCTGAAGAGCGCCATGGCCTGGGGTTGGCTGATCGCCGGCATCCTGCTGTGGGCACCCCAGGACATGCTGATTTCCGCCCAGGCCCAGGTCTGGTCGCACCTTTGGTTCGACAGCATCGCACTGCTCGTTTTACTGCCGCCGCTGTTCTGGCTCTATCGCCACGACTGCCGCACCTCCTTGACCGACAACGCGCCGAGTGATTGCAACCATGGCTGATTTTTCACCGCTGGACTGGGCAATCGCCCTGCTGATCGCCCAGGCAATCCTCGGTGCGCTGGATACCCTGTATCACCACGAACTCACCGTCGCCTTACCCTATCGCCACAGTGCGCGGCTGGAGCTGTCGATCCACGCCCTGCGCTCATGCTTCTACGGGATCCTGTTCCTCGGTATTGCACATCTGGCCTTCGAGGGGACGTGGGCGATTGTCATTGCGCTGCTGTTCGCCCTGGAGATTTGCCTGACGCTCTGGGACTTCGTGATCGAGGACCGCAGCCGCAAGCTGCCGCCTATCGAACGCATCATGCACACGGTGCTGGCGGTCAACGGCGGGGCGTTCTTCGCGTTGTATGGCGTGCAATTGGGCCAGTGGGCGAGTTTGCCAACCGGGCTGAGCGCAATCGACCTCGGCTGGCGCGGCTGGTTGTTGACCTTGTTCGCCATCGGCGTGACGGCCTCGGGGATTCGCGACGGCGTGGCGGCCTTGCGTATGCAACGCGCGGGCAAGGCCGCCAACCCGTTTGCCGGTGGCGCCTACAAACGCGTGCTGGTCACGGGCGGCACCGGGTTCATCGGCGAAACCCTGGTCAATCAACTGCTCGACGCCGGGCACACGGTCAGTGTGTTGGCCCGCGATCCCTTGAGAGCGGCCTACCTGTTTGACGGTCGCGCCCGCTGCCTGCGTTCGCTGGGCAAGCTCGGGCATGATGAAACCTTCGATGTGGTGATCAACCTGGCAGGCGCACCGGTGGCCGGTCCGCGCTGGAGTCCCAAGCGCCAGGCGCAACTCATCGCCAGTCGGATCAATACCACCGAAGCCTTGATGGCCTGGTTGAGAAACGCGCGGCACAAACCGGCGTTGTGGGTCCAGGCTTCGGCGATTGGTTTTTACGGCGTGCGTGACGCCAGTGAAAGCCTGGATGAAAGCGCCAGCCAGGGCGAGGGGTTCATGGCTGAGCTCTGCGCGCGCTGGGAAGCCTCCGCGCGGCCTGCCACTGAGCTGGGTGTGCGCCAGGTGGTGCTGCGCCTGGGTGTGGTGTTCGGTCCGGGTGGTGCGTTGCTGCCATTGCTGATTCCGTTTCGCCTGGGATTCGGCGGGCGAATGGGCGACGGCAAGCAAATCATGAGTTGGGTACACCGCGACGATGTCATCCAGGTGATCGCCCGCGCCTTCGCTGATCAAAGCCTGAGCGGCACCTACAACCTGGTGGCGCCGGAAACGGTCAGCCAGGCGCTGTTCGCCGAACGTGTCGGCAAGGTGCTCAAGCGCCCGGTGTGGTTCCATATTCCGGCCGCGCCGGTGCGCGCCCTGGCCGGGGAGATGGCCCAGCTGTTTTTCGACGGCCAGCGCGTGGTGCCCGACCGTCTCGTCGAGGCCGGCTATACGTTCCGTTACCCGACGCTCGACGCGGCCCTGCGCGACCTGGCCTGAGGAACATCCATGAGCAAGCCCCGGATGTACCTGCTGGCCGGCAACGGTAGCGCCGCCGATTGGTGGGACGATGCATTGCCGCACTTCCACCACTACCACGTGGTGCCCCTGGAACTGCCCGGCTTTGGCAATAACCCGCAAGCGCCTTGCGACGACCTTGCGACCTACGCCCAAGCATTGCTGGCGGCGACGGTGCGGGGCAGCGCGATCATGGCGGTCGGCGTGAACGCCTTGCTGGTGCTGCACGCCTTGCAACGCCAGCCGGGGCACTTTTGCCGCAGCGTTTTGCTGGCGCCGGTGGGCGCGTTTTTGTGGCAGCGACGGTTGCCTGCGTTGATGTCGCCGCTGCCGATTCGCAAGACCATTCACTGGCTGCTGGCGAACAAGCCGACGTTGTTTGCCCACAAGTTTTCCAGCCGGCCCTGGACGCCCGCGCAATACCAGCGCATGGGCGCCGGCTATGCCCGCTGCCGGGCCTTTGTGCCGCATTGGGACCTGGTGCGTGCGGACACTGCGTTGCCGTTGCTGGAATGGATCAGCGACCCGGTCGAGCTGGTCTGGGGAGATCAAGACAAGGTGTTGGGCGTCGCCCAAGCGGCGGCCTGGTCGGCCATTCTGGCCCGTGCCGATTTGACGATCAGCTTGAAGGCCGGTTGGGGCCATTATCCGTGGATCGACTCGCCCGCTGAATTCGCCGCGTGGTTGGAATCCGGCGAGCGTGGTTTTGTCGCGCACACCAAGGGCGGCCGCTTGCGTCTCGCGGCGCTGGCTGGGCAACCGGTACCGGCGGCGCTGTCGCTCAACCATTGTGATGATCCGCGCCTGCCAGGCTTCCTGGACGGCCAGCCGGACGCTACCTGGGCCGTGCGCTCCTCCAGTTACGGCGAGGATCAGGCCGATGCGGCGAATGCCGGCTTGAGCACCACATTCCTGCGTGAGCCGACCCATAACGTACCAGCGCGGATTGCCGAGTTGAGCGCGGCGGGTGTCGAGGAAGTGGTGGTGCAGCGCTTCATCACGCCACGGTTGTCCGGGATCGCGTTCGTGCGTCACTTGTCTGTTGAATTGGAATGGGTGGAAGGGCATCTGGAGTCGTTGGCCGATGGCCAAGTGAGCCCCGAGCGTGCGGTGATGTCCCGCCTCGGCGAGTCATGGAGCAGCGGCACCTTCAGGCCTGCCCATGGCCTGACCGCCGAAGCGCTGTGGCGCTTTCTGCAAGGCGTGCTGCGGGTCTTTCATTACGTGCCCGGTGATGTTGAATGGGCCTGGGACGGGACCCAGCTGTGGCTGTTGCAATACCGCCCGATCAGCGACTACGGTTGGCGCCGTCACCTGACTGCCGCCAACATTGCCGAGATCCTGCCGCCCCGACCCAGTGTCCTGGTGGAGTACGCGCAGCGCCGTGCGGCGGCGAGTATTCCGGCGATCATGGCGCGTTGGGATGCGCGGGTGCTGCAGGACAACGAGCCCTTCACGGCGGTATTCGGCGGCGCTTCGTACATCAACAATGATTTGTTTCTCGCCCGGCTGGCCGACTGGGGCGTCAGTGCCCGCAGCTACGCCGGCGAGGTCGGCGGCGCGACACCGCACCTGCCCTGGCGGCCACTGCGACTGCTGCGTTCGCTGCCGTTGTTCCTGCGCATGCAACGCATCGCCCGAGGCCATTTGCTGACGCTGGAAAATGGCTTGCGACGTTTTGATCGAGAGCTGCACGAGCTGACCGGACAAGGCGCCGACGGCCAGCAGTTGGCCGACTGGTTTACTCGCTTCTACGTGTTCGTGGTGCAAGGCAACCTGTGCATCGCCAGCGCCTTGGCCAGCAGCGGCGGGGACTGGCTGGGACGACCGCCGACCGCCTATGACGATCTCGAACACAGCCCTCATCGGCTGCCGTGGGAAACCGACCCGGCCACACCACGCCCGGCACCGACCGAACTGCCATTGCAGGCCTTTCCTCAATGGACTCTCGCGATCCGCCTGGCCCACGGTGTGGGCCTGCCGGGGTTGCGCGGCTATTACTTGCAGGTGCGCGAATGGTATCGCGATAACCTGATGCGGATCTTTTTCCGTCTGCACCACGCCATGCCGGCCGCTGACCGCGCGCACTGGTTCGCACCGCACCCGGACATCCGCAGCCGCGACGGCAGCTTCTGGCAGGACGGTCGTGAAGGCACTGAACAGGCGAGCGGATTCCTGATCTACCCGGGCCAGGCCCAGGGCATCCTCGGCGAAGACATTCTGCTGGAAGACACCCTGGACCCTGGCCGCCACGCCCACTACCAAAACGCCCGCGCCGTGATCGCGCGCATGGGTGGACGCCTGTCCCATGGCTCGACGCTGCTGCGCGAATTGCGCAAGCCTTCGGCAGTGTTGCCTCAGGTGGATGTGAGGTGGTTGGGGCGTGAGGTGGTGTATTGCGATGGGGAGTTGAGGTTGGTGCAGTAGGCCTCGGGACATCTGTTGATCACGGAACCCGTGGCGAGGGAGCTTGCTCCCGCTGGGCCTGTAGAAGCGGTGTAGAAGCTGCGTAGGAGCTGCCGAGTGCAACGAGGCTGCGATCTTTTCCCCAGCCACTTGAATCCCAAGCGAAAGATCAAAAGATCGCAGGCTTCGCCAGCTCCTACAGGCCGAGCGGGAGCAAGCTCCCTCGCCACAGGGACTGTCCCCGGGCGTATTCTCTTTTCACTCAGCTACTCCCCTTGACGCCCCCCACCGCTGTCGTAGACTCCGACCATCCGTCAGGGAGTAACGGTCATGCGACGTTTATGCAGTTGGGTTGTGGGATTGACCTTTATAACGTGCGGGGTGCAGGCGCAGACGCCGGCGTCCGACGATCCGTTGCTGGAGAGCAACGTT
Source organism: Pseudomonas sp. T1.Ur (assembly GCF_023516725.1). Taxonomy (NCBI): domain Bacteria; kingdom Pseudomonadati; phylum Pseudomonadota; class Gammaproteobacteria; order Pseudomonadales; family Pseudomonadaceae; genus Pseudomonas; species Pseudomonas sp. T1.Ur. The sequence goes on along the minus strand of NZ_JAMGSN010000001.1, from coordinate 5,379,810 downwards.
TCGGCCAGTGCGTCGGGCAACGAGGCGCGCGGGGTGCTTCGGGCGCGGGATCAGGCGGTGCTGGCCAGTGAGCTGGCCGGTCGGATTGTCGAGTTGCCGTTCAGTGAGGGCGAGTCGTTCAAGAAGGGCGACACCCTGGCGCGTTTCGACTGTTCGGCCTATCAGGCCCAGCTCAATGCGGCCCAGGCGGCCAGCCGTGGCGCCGGTGAAGAGCTGGCCCACAATCGGCAGCTCGCGGCGCTGAAATCCGTCGGACGTTTCGAGGTGTCGCGGGCCGAGGCCCGTCTCAGCGAGGCGCAGGCGCAATCCCAGGTTTATCAAGTGCAGGTCAAGCGCTGCAGCGTCATCGCGCCGTTCGATGGGCAGATTGTGGCGCGCAAGGTCCAGCGTTATGAAAGCGTCGCGGCCGGTGCGCCATTGTTGGATGTCGTAGACAATCGCACGCTGGAAATCCATCTGTTGGTTCCTTCGCGCTGGATGGGCAAGCTCAAGCCCGGCCAGTCGTTCAGCTTCGTTCCCGATGAAACCGGCAAGCCGTTGCAAGCGACGGTCAAGCGCCTGGGCGCCCGCATCGACGAGGGCAGCCAGACGCTGCTGCTGGTGGCGAGCGTGCCGGATGCCAGCGGTCTGTTGTCTGGCATGAGTGGCACGGCGCGTTTCTCGGAGTCGAAGTGAACGCGCCAGTGACGGGCAGCGCCGAGCAGGTGTTTGCCCGCTTCCTCGATCTGGAGCGCCAGACCAGGGCCGCGCGCACGCCGGAGCAGTTGAGCTACAGCCTGGTCAACGACGGCCAGGCGCTGTTTGGCTTTCGTCATGCCGCGTTGTTGATCGCAGGTAAAGTGCAGGCCGTGACCGGCGTCAGCGCCATCGAGCCGAACGCGCCGTTCGTGGCATTTGTCGAACAAGCCGTCGCGCAGTTGTTCAAGAAGGGATCGCTGGACAAGGCGCGGGTCATTGCCCCTGACGAGGTGAGTGAGCCGGTCCAGGCGGATTGGCGAAGCCTGTCGGCCGGGCAAGTGTTCTGGCTGCCCTTGATCGATCATCAAGGCCAAGTGTTTGGCGGCTTGTGGTTCGCCCGCGACCTGCCATGGACCCCGCCGGAGCAAGTGCTGCTGTCGCAACTCGGAGACACCTACAGCCATGCGTGGCTGGCGCTGCAACCGCGCAAGCCGTGGCGCCTGCGTTGGACGCGCAAGCGCCAGGTCGCACTGGTGGCGGTTTTGCTGCTGGGGTTGCTGATCCCGGTGCGCCAATCCGTATTGGCCCCGGCCGAAGTGGTGCCACTGGGCGGGCAGGTGGTAGCGGCACCGTTGGATGGCGTGATTGCCGAATTCCTGGTCAAGCCCAACCAGGCGGTGAAGAACGGCGACCTGTTGCTGCGTTTCGAAAGCACCACTCTCAAGGCCCAGGCCGATGTCGCCGAGCGGGCATTGGGTGTGGCCGAGGCGGAACTCAAGGCCAACTCCCAGCGCTCGTTTGCCGATGCTGAATCCAGCTCGAAGATCGACCTGCTGGCGGCTCGCGTCGAGCAGAAACGTGCCGAGCGCAACTACGCCATCGAGCTGCTCAAGCGCAGCGAAGTCCGCGCCGAACGTGACGGCATTGCGGTATTCGCCGATGCCGAGCGCTGGCTCGGAAAACCTGTGCAGACCGGCGAGCGGCTGATGGAAATCGCCGATCCGAACCAGGCCGAGTTGCGCATCGAGCTGGCTGTGGGCGACGCGATTGCCTTGGAGCCAGGCGCACAAGTGGCATTGTTTCTCGACAGCGATCCGTTGCAGCGACACCTGGCCCGGCTTGAGCGTTCGGCCTACGAAGCGCAGCCCACCGCCGCCGGGCAGTTGGCCTATCGATTGGACGCACGTTTCGATGCCACGGCGCCGCGCATCGGCCTGCGGGGCACGGCGAAAATCTTCGGCGATCGCGCGCCGTTGGCGTTGTATCTGTTGCGGCGGCCGCTTGCGGGTCTGCGCCAGAGCGTAGGTCTGTAGCGTGGACCTGCCGAGCCTGCGGTCGGACCTGCAATTGTCGCCCGCCGCCCCCGACCCGGATGGCTCGCCGCAATGGACCCTGGCCGATCCGGTACGCGGACGCTATTTCAAGCTGGGCGCGGCGGCGATGCGCATGTTGCGGCACTGGTCCCTGGGGGACCCGGAGCAGGTACTGCGAGCGGCGAACCGCGAACCGGGCCTGCCGCTCAATGGTGAATCGCTGGAGCAATTGCTGGGCTTTTTGCGCGGCCATGACCTGATCAGCGCGATGGACCCGCAGCAACGCGACAGCTATCAAAACAAGACTGCTTCCCAGCGTCAGAGCCTGTGGCAAATCCTGCTGCATCAATACCTGTTTTTCCGCATACCGCTGTGGCGTCCGGATGCGTTCCTCAATCGTGCCTGGCCTTTTCTGGCACGGTTCGGCCCCGGCGTCCTGCGCTATGGGATACCGCTGACCCTGGGCCTGGGTATTTTCCTGGTGTCCAGGGACTGGCAGCGGTTCCTGGCGACGTTTCCGCACCTGTTCAGCCTCGGCGGTGCGCTGGCGTTCGGGGTGGCCTTGTTCTTTGCCAAGCTGTGCCACGAATTCGGCCATGCGTTCATGGCCAAGCGTGCCGGCTGCCGCGTGCAAAGCATGGGCGTGGCGTTCATGGTGCTGCTGCCGATGTTCTATACCGACGTCAGCGACGCCTGGCGAGTCAATGATCGTCGGGCCCGGTTGCTGATCGGCGCGGGCGGCGTGCTGGCGGAGTTGCTCTTGGCCTGCATCGCATTGCTGGCCTGGTCGCTGTTGCCCGACGGCCCGGCGCGCACGGCAGCGTTCATGTTGGCCAGCGCCACGTGGATCACCACGCTGATCATCAACCTGAACCCCTTCATGCGCTTCGACGGCTACTTCCTGCTCAGCGATTTGTGGGCTGTGGACAATCTCCAGGGCCGGGCATTTGCCCTGTGTCGCTGGCGCTTGCGCGAGGCCTTGTTCGGTTATGGCGCTGCCGCCCCGGAACCCTGGTCACCGAAAATGCGCCGGCGCTTGCTGGTGTGGGGCTATGGTTCCTGGCTGTGGCGTGCGGCGTTGTTCTTCGGTATTGCCCTGGCGGTCTATCACCTGTTCTTCAAGGTGCTGGGCATCTTCTTGATGTTGGTGGAATTGGTCTGGTTCATTTTTATGCCCATCGTGAATGAAGGACGGCAATGGTGGAGCCGCCGAGAACAGGCCCATGGCCCGCGCGTGTTGCTCACCTGTCTGGTGCTGCTGGTCGTGCTATTGGGCCTGCTGCTGCCGTGGCGCAATGCCGTGGAAGTGCCGGCGATGCTTGAGGCCGGTCGCGCCAGCGCCTTGCATGCGCCGGTGGCGGCGCGGGTCAAGCAGGTGAATGTCCGTGACGGCCAGGTCGTGGCCCAGGGCGATGTATTGATCGAATTGGAGTCGCCGGACATGGCGTCGCGCCTGGCGATTGTCCGTCGGGAAATCGAAATCCAGCAATTGCAGATGCGCCGTCAGGCCGGGCGCAGTGAAACCGCCGCCGATGCCGGCATTGTCGAACAGCAACTGGCCGAAGCCGTGGCTGACTATCGAGGCCTGGTTGCCCAGCGTGAACGCCTGCTGTTGCGTGCGCCCCACGCCGGGCAGGTACGCGACCTGCTGGCGGACTTGACGGTGGGGCGCTGGTTATCGCCCACGCAGCCGCTGGCGCGGGTGGTGCAAGCCGGTTCCCGCTTGCGCGGCTACCTCACCGAAGCCGAACTCTGGCGGGTCGCGCCCGGTGCCACCGGACGGTTTATCGCGGACGATCCGATGCACGCCTCGATTGCCGTCCAACTGAACGAAATCGACACCAACGGCGTGGCCTGGGTCGAGCAACAGGCGTTGACCTCCGACCACCACGGGCCGATCGCCGTGCGCCGCGATTCGCAGCAACGGGCCGAGCCGGTGCAGGCGCAATACGGTGTGCGGCTCAGTGCGGTGGACGACACATCCGCCCCGGTGCAGCCGCTGCGTGGCGTGGCGGTGCTGCAGGGCAAGGGCGAGTCGGTATTGGGCGCGACCTGGCGTCGGTTGGCGGCGTTGGGCGTCAGGGAAAGCGGGTTCTGAGGTGAACATGGAAGCAGTGGCGGCAGAAGGATTGGTGGTACGTCCATCGCGGGTCAGCGATGGTCCGTTCCTGCAGGGCCTGTACCAAGCGGCGCGGCCGGACTTGCAATGGATCGACGGTGATCCCGAGCAGGTGCAGCAAGTGATCGCCCAGCAGTTCGAGATACAAGAGCAGGGCCTGGGCGACAACTTCCCCAACGCCATGCATTACGTCGTGGAAAAACTCGGCACCGCCATCGGCGCCTTGAGCACCGATTTCGGCCCTAACGAAATCCGCGTCCTCTACCTGGCTTTCGTCCCCCAGGCCCGTGGGCAAGGCTATGGCCGGGCAGTGTTGCAAGGCGTACAGAAAGCCGCACAACAGATCCGCTGCCCGGTGGCGACGGTGGTCTGGGCCAGCAACCCCCACGCCCGCCGACACTACCTGGCGCTGGGCTTCGAAGTGCAAGAACGTAACCCCGCGGCGGAACGATTGGTCTGGTATCCGAAGGGCAATTGACCCGATCTTACAGACGCTTAAGAACCCCTGTGGGAGCGAGCCTGCTCGCGAAGGCGGTGTACCCGTAACTTCCGCGCCGCCATCCCTTGCTTTCCAAGCAAACCCTGCAATGAAGCCCTCCGAAGCGTAGGAAGAATCGGTTTTTTGCCTAGGACGTTTCCTAATCGTTCCAAATCCATACCCTTTGGGATTGCGTCTTGCCCGTCATGCAACGTTTTATCCATGGCTCTGAAATTCGTTCGGCTTGGCAGAGGACAAGCGAACGACTCCCCTGAGTAGGAGCCTTGAAAAATGCACGCGTCCTTGCAACTTGCCTATACCAACGAAGTATCCGCTGAATATCTCCATCGCCTGGACGACTCACCTTTCACTGATCAGCAACTTGCCGGTTTCGACGAGCACGCTCTGGCGAGCGTTAACCAACAACAGGCGTACGCCCAGGCTCATCCACCGGTCGCCATTTACCGAGTCGCCACCGAAGGCAGCCAGACCCGCGACGGTGGGGTACTCCAGCAAGGTACGGCACCGCTGGAGTTGCCGTTGGCGGACGGGCACCTGGTCCGCGCGGCGTGCAAGGGCGATCAGGTTGTGTATCCCGATGGCCGCACCGCACGGATCGTCACTGGCGCAGGCGAGGGCAACAGCCATGTTGCGCTGGTAGGTAGCGTTCTGAGCAATGGTGATGAAATCACCAATACGCCACAAGGCGCGCTGTTGCTCATTGCCCGTGAAGGCGTGCCGATGGCGGATGACTTCCTGCCCCCGATTGAACAGGTGCAGGGTACCGACCTACGATCGGATGAGATGAAGGATGCCCTCCAATGAACCGGGGTTATTACATTGGACTCGGTGACGAAACGACCTGTGGTGGGAAGGTGCTGGATGGGGATGCCAGCTTCAGTCTGGACGGCCTCCTTCATGCCTGTGAAGGTGACCGGGTTACGTGCGGCAAGGATGGCAAAACGTATCGGATTATCGGCGGTATAACCCACATGACCAGCAATGGCCGGCTCATGGCAGGTACGCTGGACAGCCAAAGTAGCTGCCCCTGTAACGCGCGACTGCTCCCCTCCGTATTCACGGCCAGCTACAGGAACGGCAGCCCTGCACCACAAGCCAGCCGCGCCGCTCAACCGGCTCCACAGCCCGCGACCCATGCCTCAGCTGCACCGGGTCATTCGACCTTCGGCCCATCAAGCTACCTGCCGTTCGGAGCATCCACCCGCCTGGAACCTCAGGAACCGGGTTTCTACGTCGTCCCTAAAAGCGTGAGTCGCGAAGCCTTGGAAGCCACGCTATTCCCCGCGCCCGACCCGCAGGTGCTGCGCAAATTCCGAGCGTTGAACCCCCACCGCGATGTGGTCAAAGCGGGTTCGATGATCGTGCTGAGCGACCCGAACAACCTGCAATGTACTCGCGAAGAAGCGCAGGTGATGGCGGCAGCGGAAACAGTCAATGCCGCACTCGAAGACCTGACCGCTGAACAAGCCGACTTCATGCACCGCCACGCCGCCGAGATCGCCAGCTTCACCGGCCAGACCTCGACCTGGCTGGGCGTCAGCGCCGTGGTGATGGAAAAACACCTGACCAGCCTGCGCGACACCCTGCAAGCCATGGAGCGCTTGCATCAGGACAGTTATCGCCAGCACGGCCATCTCAAATCAGCGCAATTCTTTGCCGAACGCAAACTCCTGCTCGCCCAGTTGGATGCGCACTTGCTGAACTCCACCCGCCTGCGCGGCCATACGACACTGGGCGACCACCCCAAGCTGAAAACCGCTCTTGGCATTTCGAGCCGCAGTCTGGTTCATCATTGGAACAAGGCTGGCGCGCCGGGGCAGATACCGGGGTATGCCACGCATGTGGAGGCGACGAGTCGTGCTGCGAAATATATGCAGATGGGTGGGTATGTCGGAATTGGGATTGGTGGGGTGTCTTCGGTGCTGGCGGTTCAGGCTGTGTGCGATGCGGGTTCAGAATCGGCTTGTGAGCAAATCAGGTTTACAGAAGGGGGAAAATTTGTCGGATCTACCTTTGGCGGTGCATTGGGTGGTGCGACGGTATCCAAATATGCCGGTGCTCGACTCTGCTTGGCGATCGGCCTCCGTACATATGGCATTGGGGGGGTGCTTTGTGTTGCGGCCTTGGTGGGGACTGGCGCATGGGGAGGTACGACGCTCGGTGGCGTCGGAGGCGAATATGCTGGTGAGAAAATTTATGAAGCCGTAGTTCCATGAGCGGCATCGATACTTGGTCGCCGTGGATTGCAATCATCGTTGCTGGCGGCCCGAGCCTGCTGGGATTTCTTGGTTTTATATTCACTTTGTACCTGAGCCACCGACATCTGGACGCAATGATGGAGGCCTTGAAAAACAGCCGATATATATATATTTGGGGCCCCGCATGGCGGAGTCGAGGGTGGATCGGAGGGTGTGTGTTGGTCACCTCAATTGCCGGGATGGTGGTATGGCCCAAAGCGTCTATTCAGTTTGGAGATGTGGACCCGGTGGATGTCAAAAACTTCCCGGCTGAATTGAAGCGTTTTTTGATCGTCAAGGTGACGGTGATGATCACAGCCGTCATTTGGATGCTAATCGCAGCCGTGCTCATAACATTTAGGTGATTCGATCAATCAGAAAAAACGACCTCGGCATTTCGAGCTGAAGCCTGATCGCTCATTGGAACAAGGAGGGGCAGTTATCGAGGTATGCCAAGCGTATCGAGGCTACATGAACGCCGGGGGTATCTGTATTGGGATTGGTGGGGTGTCTTCTGTGCTGGCGGTTCAGGCTGTGTGCAACGAGGGCTCTGAGGAGGCTTGTGAGCGAGTCAGGTTTACTGAAGGCGGGAAATTTAAATATGGCCGCAAAGATAGTATTTGCTGTTTGCAATCATCTTCGTAAAACAGGATTCGAGACTTATTTATGAGCGCACATTTAAAAACCACCCCATGCTGCACAGAGGTAGAGCTCGGCAGTGCGATACCCACGTTTTACGTGGTAGGAAAAAACAAGCTGGTCATTATGCTGTGTATGACCTTTGGGTACTATTTTATTTATTGGAACTATAGAAATTGGAAGGCCTATCGATTAGCCGTGGGCGCAAAAATCTGGCCGGTAGGTCGTACGGTACTGGGCATATTTTTCCTGTACTCCTTATTCATGAAAATAGACCGGCAGCTGCGTATTTCAAAGAGGCATTATAGCTGGCATCCGCACAACCTCATGGTGGGCATAATGTTAGCTGCAGGTATAAGTACTTATATTTGTATTATCGGGATTAATCCGAAGGCTGTTTTTCCTATAATGTTAGCGCTCCTGATCTTCCAATCCTTTCTCTTGCTTCGCGTCCAAACAGCTATCAACCACCTAGAAATGGATCCGGAGGGGCATCAGAACGCTAAGTTGACCCTTTCAAACTACGCCTGGATTGCAGTGGGAAGTATCATTTGGTTTTTCGTTATCTGCGGAGCGTTCCTGCTTGCCTGAGGTGAGTCAACGCAAGCGTGCTCGCGATGGCCATCCTCCATCCACTCGGTCCCCCGTGGCGAGGGAGCTTGCTCCCGCTGGCCTGCAAAGCAGGCCTTCACCTTCCCGAGGTGCCCCGATCGGTCCGGACCGATACCTTCGCAGGCAAGCTTCACAGGCTGAACTAAATCCCATCAATTAAACGCAATATAAAAATACCCCACCGCCGGATCCCGTCCCATCGGCGGTACCCGTGATACGAACACCCCTTCGAGCCTGCCCAATTCCGGTACTTCCAACCCACAGAGCCCATCGACGAAGTCGGTGCTTTCCAGGCTGTTGAATTCGACGCTGAACGGCATGCGTTCGCTGCTGGGCATTTTCGCCCGGGGTGCTTCTTCCAGGGTTTCGATCCGTACGGGCAGGCAACTGCCGTCGGGCAAGGTCAGGTGGCTGGTCTGGCCGAGCAGTGGTTGGAAATGGCGGCTGTGAACCTGTTGCAGCATGTCGAAGCTCCCAAAGGCCGGAAGGCCGAGGCCTTCCGGCGGGTGGTCAGTTGCGGGATGGGAAATAGCCTTGCAGCGCGATGCTGAAATTGATCGCCAGGAACGGGTTCATGATCGCCATCGGCGTGCTGCCGCCGGTGGGGGAAACCGTGCCGCTGACCACCGTGGTCACGCCTTGCAATGGCACCGGCGAAGCGCCCTGCTGATCGGAATAGATCGCCGCCGAACCGGGCCCGGTGCCCGAGGTGCCGATGAATGAGTTGGTGGCCGTCGGCGTGTTCACCGGGTTGCTGGCCGGGTTCGCCAGTTGCAGCGTGGTGGCGGCGGTAATGCCGGTCAATGCGTGGGTGTGGTTGGGCAGGTTGTTCAGCGTTGCGCTGACATTCTCCGTGCCGGAAACCTCGCCAATCACCCGCGGAGTCAGGCCCAGCCCGTTGCCTTGGCCGACGGGCATGCGTCCCTGCAGGTTGGGCAGCATGAAGGTGGTCTGGCCGTTGCCGCCGTACGTTACGCCGATCAGCGCGAACAGGGTCTGGTACTGGGAAAGGGCGAGCGTCTGCCCGTTGCACAGGGCCCAGTCCCTGGGTGCAAAGTTAAAGGCGAATGATTGGATAGTGCCGATGAATACTTCCATAGATTCCTCGTCCCTCGGGTTATGGGTCTTGCAATGCCTGGCACGCGAAGGACAAGAGTGCGATCAGCCCGACTCCTTCATTCCCTGGCCTGGTCACGCACGGCTGAGCGTAGACGGGGATGTCTGATTTTGCCGGGTGGGTCGAATGAAAAAACCGGCTCGGCTGGCTTAATCGATTCACGTCTTGGAGGCCTCGATACCGTCCATCTTTTTTACAGGATTTGACGAGCTTGATATCAAAACACCACTAGTCGAAGTTTTTTTCCTCGGCTACGCTTCGGCTACAAAGGACTACAAACAAGGTGAATGGATTGCCGCAGTTTCACTTTATTTCCGGTTTGCCGCGCTCTGGCTCGACCCTGCTTTCTGCCATTCTGTTGCAGAACCCGCGCTTCCACGCCGGCATGACCAGCCCCGTCGGTACGCTGTTCAGCAGCGTCTTGCAGCAGTGCAGTGCCGGCAGCGAGTTCGGTTCGGTGATCGACACCGACCTGCGTCGCCGCCTGCTGCGCGGCCTCTTCGATTCCTACTACGCCGACAAATCCGATAAGCCGGTCATCTTCGACACCAACCGCCAATGGTGCGCGCGCCTGCCTGCCCTGCAGGACCTGTTTCCCCAAGCCAAGACCATCGCTTGCGTGCGCAACGTCGCCTGGATCCTCGACAGCCTGGAGCGGCTCTACCGCGCCAACCCCTTCGAAAACACCAAGCTGTTCAACGACGATGACGAGCGCAACACCGTCTACAGTCGTTGCGAAACCCTGGCCCAGCGCAACCGCCTGGTGGGGTTCGCCTGGACTGCGCTGAAGGAAGCCTATTACGGCGAGAACGCCGAATCGCTGTTGATCGTTGACTATGACCTGCTGAGCCAGGCGCCTGAACGCGTCATGCGACTGGTCTACGAATTCATCGGCGAACCGTGGTTCGAGCACGACTTCAATCACTTGACCTACGACGCCCCGGCCTTCGATCAGGCCTTGGGTGTTGCCGGCCTGCACAAGGTCAAGCCCAAGGTTGCACCGCAAGCCCGACGGACGCTGCTGCCGCCGGATCTGTTCGATAAATATGCCGAATTGTCGTTCTGGCGCGATGGCACGGCCAGTGCCGCCAATGTCATTCGCATGAAAGCCGACGCCGCGATCAGTTGATCGCGGTTTTTATCATTTGCGTTTAAGAAAGTTCGAGTCCGGGTGATCGTCATGTGGTGGAGCAAAGGCAAATCGCGGGTAACCGAGGGCGCACAGGCCCTGGCATCGCCAATGATCATGTCGCTGGAGCCGCGAATGCTCTTCGACGGCGCGGTGGCCGCGACCGTGGCCGATGCCGCGCAGCCGGACGCGCACCCGACCGCCGACGCGGCGAAGACGCCAACGGCGGACCAGCCTTCCGATACCCATGCGCCCCAGGGCCAGACCGATGCCACCGAGGCGGCCGTCCCGGGCAAGTCCGTGGTGTTCGTCGACTCCCGCGTGAAGGACTCCGCCCAGTTGTTGCAAGGCGTGGCGCCGGGTACCGAGGTGGTGCAGCTCGATGGCACCAAGGACGGCTTGCAGCAGATCGCCGATTACCTGGACACCCACCAGGGCGTCAGCTCGGTGCAGATCATCGCCCACGGCAACGCCGGTGATCTGTGGCTGGGCAACAGCTACCTGTCGGCGGATAACGTCCAGGCCCGCAGCGAAGTGCTGGCGCAGATCGGCCAGGACATGAACGCTGGCGGCGATATCCTGATCTATGGCTGCTATACGGCCGAAGGCGACCGCGGCATGAGCCTGGTCAACTCGCTGGCGCAGCTCACCGGCCGGGACGTGGCCGCGTCAGACGACCGCACCGGCCTGGGGGGCGACTGGAACCTGGAAATCGCCACCGGCAGCATCGAAAGCGCCAACGTGCTGTCGGCCAATGCCATGAGCGACTACCAGTGGGGCCTGGCCACCTGGACCGCCACCAACAACCTCAATAGCGGCGTGGGCTCCCTGCGTGCCGCCCTGGCGTCCGCGCAGAGCGGCGACATTGTCACGTTCAATACCAGCATGACCGTCGCCCTGACCCAGGTGCTGGTGGTCAACAGGAACGTCACCATCGATGGTGACCTGAACAATGACAACGTCGCCGACGTGACCCTCGACGGCCAGAACCGCACCCAGATCATGCAAGTGACGTCCGGCACCACGGCCACCCTCGATGGCCTGGTGATCACCCGGGGCATGGTGGCAGGCAACGGTGGTAATGGCGGCGACGATGCGCTGGTGTCCCAGGGCGGCGGCATCTACAACGCCGGCACCTTGACCCTGCGCAACGTTACGGTCACCGCGAACGCCGCTTCAGGCGGCGGTGGCGGTGGCGGTGTGACGCCGCAGTACGCCGGTGGCGGCGGCGGTGGCGGTGGTGCGGTCGGTAGCGGTATCGGCGGCAAGGGCGGCGACACGCTCAACTCAACGGGCTCCAACGGCACGGCCGGACAGGGCGGCGCGGGCGGCGGCTTCTTCAACATTGGCGGGCGTGGCGGTTCCACCACGGGTGGCGCGGGCGGTGCGGCCTATCCGGGCTACAGCACCGGTTCGGCCGGCGGTACGGCCAGCAGCGGTGGCTTGTCCATTGGCGGTGGCGGCGGTGGTGACGGGTATGACAACTTCGGCGGCGACGGCGGCGGTGCGGTGGGTGGTATCTATAACGACACCGGCGCGACCCTGCGGATCATCGGCAACTCGGTCATTTCCAACAACGTCGGCGCGGGTGGTGGCGGTGGCGGCGGTGGCGCCGGCGGTAGCTATCTCCAGGCGGGCGGTGCGGGCGGCGTCGGTGTCGGCGCCATCTGGAACAAAGGTTCGATCCTGATCACCGCCGCCAACTTCGCCGCCCTGGCCGGCAACGTCGGCGGCAGTGGCGTAGGCGGGACAAGTGCAGGTACCGCAGGGGTTTCACCGGCGTCAGTGGCCAACGTCTACGGCGATGGCGGCACCATCAATACCAACTATGTGCCGGACGAGACGCCGCCCACCGCGACCGTCGTGGTGGCCAACACCAACCTGAACTCCGGTGGTACGTCGACGGTGACCATCACCTTCTCCGAAGCCGTGACCGGCCTCACCGCGGCGGACCTGACGGTACAGAACGGCACCGTTGGCACCTTGACCACCAGCAACGGTGGCATCACCTGGACCGGTACGTTGACCGCGGCCAGCAACATCGCCGACACCACCAACATCATCACCCTGAACAACACCGGCGTGGCCGACCTGGCCGGCAATGCCGGGGTGGGCACCACTGACTCGAACAACTACATCGTCAACGACACCGTGGCGCCGACGGCGTCCATCGTGGTGAGCGACACGGCCCTCAGGATTGGCGAGACCTCGACGGTCACCATCACCTTCTCCGAGGCCGTCTCAGGCTTCACCACGGCCGACATGACGGTGGCCAACGGTACGCTCAGCGGCCTGAGCACCAGCGACGGCGGCATCACCTGGACGGCCACGTTGACGCCGGATGCGGCTATTACCGACACCTCCAATCTCATTGTCCTGAACAACACGGGCGTGGCGGACCTCAATGGCAACGCCGGCGTGGGGACGACCAACTCCAACAACTACGCCATCGACACGCAACGCCCGACCGCCACCATCGTGATCGCCGATACGGCGTTGAGCGTGGGCGAAACCTCGGTGGTGACCATCACTTTCAGCGAGGCCGTGAGTGGTTTCACCGCGGCGGACCTGACCGTTGCCAATGGCAGCGTGACCGGGCTGAGCACCAGTGACGGCGGCATCACGTGGACCGCGACGCTGACCCCGAGCGCCAGCATCAGCGACACCAGCAACCTCATCACTTTGGACAACACCGGCATTGCCGACCTGGCCGGCAACGCCGGCAGCGCCACCACGGACTCGAACAACTACGCCATCGACACCCAGCGTCCGACCGCGTCCATCGTGGTCGCCGATACGGCGCTGGGCGTCGGCGAAACGTCCTTGGTCACGATTACCTTCAGCGAGGCCGTCACGGGCTTCACCCTGGCAGACCTGACCGTTGCCAACGGCAGCTTGAGCGGGCTGAGCAGCGGCGACGGCGGCATCACCTGGACCGCGACGCTGACCCCGAGCGCCAGCATCAGCGACGCCACCAACCTGATCATCCTGGCCAATACCGGCGTGGCGGATGCAGCGGGCAATGCCGGCAGCGGTACCACCAGCTCCAACAACTACGCCGTCGATACCCAGCGTCCCACGGCCAGCATTGTCGTGAGCGATACCTCGCTGAGCGTCGGCGAAACCTCTTTGGTGACCATCACCTTCAACGAAGCGATAACAGGCTTTACCACCGCAGACCTGACGGTCGCCAACGGTACGGTCACCGGCCTGAGCAGCGGCGACGGCGGCATCACTTGGACCGGAACACTGACGCCAAGCGCCAGCATCAGCGACACCAGCAACCTCATCACCCTGGATAACACTGGCGTGACCGACGCGGCGGGCAACGCGGGCAGCGGCACCACCGATTCCAACAACTACGCCATCGACACCGCGCGTCCGACTGCAACCGTCGTGGTCGCTGACACGGCTGTCGCTGCTGGCGAGACTTCAGTGGTAACGATTACCTTCAACGAAGCGGTGACCGGTTTCACCCTGGCGGACCTGAGCGTCACCAACGGCAGCCTGAGCGGCCTGAGCACCAGCGACAACATCACCTACACGGCGACGTTCACGCCGTCGGCAGGCGTCACCGACACCACGAACCTGATCACCCTTAACAACACCGGCGTGGTGGATGGCGCGGGCAACACCGGCAGTGGCACCACCGACTCCAACAATTATGCCGTCGACACTCAGCGCCCGACGGCCACCATCGTGATCGCCGACACCGCGCTGAGCGTGGGCGAAACCTCCCTGGTGACCATCACCTTCTCCGAAGCGGTCAGCGGTTTCGACAATTCGGACCTGAGCGTGGCCAACGGCACATTGAGTGCGGTCAGCAGCAGCGATGGCGGCATTACCTGGACCGCCACCTTCACCCCGGCCCTCGGGGTCAGCGATACGTCCAACGTCATTACCTTGAATAACACCGGCATCACTGACGGAGCGGGCAATGCCGGTACCGGGACCACCAACTCCAACAACTACCAGGTCGACACCAACGTGCCGACGGCGACCATCGTGGTCGCCGACAGCACCTTGGGCATTGGCGAAACGACGATCGTGACCGTGACGTTCAACTCGGCGGTCAGCGGCTTCGACAATTCGGACCTGACCGTCAGCAACGGTACCCTGGGCACCATGAGCAGTACCGACGGCGGCGTCACCTGGTCTGCGACCTTCACGCCGAGCACCAGCATTTCCGATACCAGCAACGTGATCACCCTGGACAATACCGGCCTGATCAACGGCGCGGGCAACGCCGGTGTCGGCACCACCGACTCCAACAACTACGTGGTGGACACAGTGCGTCCGACCGCGACCATTGTCGTGGCCGACACCGCCATCGCGGCCGGCGAAACGTCCCTGGTGACCATCACGTTCAGCGAGGCCGTGACAGCGTTCACTACCGGCGACCTGACCGCCGCCAACGGAACGATCTCCGGGCTGAGCAGCAGCGACGGCGGGATCACCTGGACCGCGACCTTCACGCCCACCAACGGGGTCAACGACAGCAGCAACGTGATTTCGCTCAACAGCGGCGGCATCATCGATCTGGCGGGCAATGCCAACGTCGGCACAACCGATTCCAACAATTACGCCCTCGATACCCAGCGTCCGACCGCCACCATCGTGCTCAGTGATTCGTCACTGAGACCGGGCGAAACGGCGCAAGTGACCATCACCTTCAGCGAGGCGGTGAGCGGTTTCAGCAACGACGACCTGAGCGTTGCCAACGGTACGCTGAGCGCCGTGAGCAGCAGTGATGGCGGCCTGACCTGGACCGCCACGTTTACCCCGACCCTGGGCGTGAGCGACACCACCAACCTGATCATTCTCGACAACACCGGGGTGAGCGATGCGGCGGGCAACACCGGGACCGGTACCACCGATTCGGCCAACTATGCCGTCGAAACGCGCGTTCCGACCGCCACTGTCGTCGTCGCCGACACCGCGCTGAGCGTGGGCGAAACGTCGCAGGTGACGATCACCTTCTCCGAAGCGGTCAGCGGCTTCGACAACAGCGACCTGACCGTCAGCAACGGGACGCTGAGCAATGTGTCGTCCACCGACGGTGGCGTCACCTGGACGGCAACGTTTACGCCGACGAGCAATGTCACCGACACCAGCAACCTGATCAGCCTGGACACCAGCGGTGTCACCAACGTGTCGGGCAACAGCGGTGTCGGCGTGGTCGACTCCAACAACTACGCAATCGACACCGTGCGCCCGGGCGCGACCATCGTGGTGGCCGATACCTCGCTGGGCATCGGCCAGACCACCACCGTGACCATCAGCTTCACCGAGGCGGTGTCCGGTTTCGACCTGTCGGACCTCAGTGTCGCCAATGGCGTGCTGTCCAACCTCGCCAGCAGCGATGGCGGCCTGACCTGGACGGCGACCCTGACGCCAACGGTGGGTGTCAACGACGCCACCAACCTGATCCTGCTCGACGCCAGCAACGTACAGGACAGCGCCGGCAATGCCGGCGTGGGCATCGCCATCTCCGCCAACTATGCCCTCGATGCGACCCGGCCGACCGCGACCATCGTGGTCGCCAACCCGAACCTGGGCGTGGGCCAGACGACCCAGGTGACCTTCACCTTCAGCGAGGCGGTGACGGACTTCGACCTCTCGGACCTGAGCGTCACCAACGGCGAACTGAGCGACCTGGCCAGCAGCGACGGCGGCAAGACCTGGACGGCGACCTTCACGCCCACGGTGAACCTCACCGACCCGAGCAATTTCATTGCCCTGGACACCGGTAACGTCAGCGACCTGTCGGGCAATGCCGGATCGAGCGTGGCGGTGTCCAACAACTACGCGATCGACACCGTGGTGCCCAACGATGTGAAGCCACCACCGGATTTCCTGACATCGGACCCCGTGACGGTCATCCCGCCGTCCGAGGTGCCGTTGCAACCGATCGTCTTCACGCCGCCGACCGGCAACCTGGGCTCACCGCTGGGCTTCCCGCCGCTGTTCGAGCAGCGCGATGTCGGTGGCCTCGATCCTATCGGCAGCATCTTCATCAACCGGGGCGAGCTGGCGCCCAGCTATATCGCCCAGGTGTTCAGCAGCGACGCCGCCGGGGATGGTTCGGGCCAGGGGTTCCTGGGCTTTGGTGGTGGCGATGGCGGGGTGTTCGGCAGCAGCACGATTTCCAGCCTGTTCAACCAGGACGCCAGTTCCGATGGCGAATCGCTGGATGCGTTCGACAACCAGTCGATCAAGGGGGGCGATGCGTCCCAGGGCATGCGCGGGGTATTCGGCGCACCGACCCTGGGCCAGCAATTGCAGCAACTCAAAGACACAGAGCAACGTCAGGTGGACAGCCTGGCGATGGCTTTGAAACAGGCCGGCACCCGCCAAGTGCAGGCCTGAAGGATTCCATAAGAAAATACGGCAGCCAGGGGCAATCCAGGGATGAATAGAAGTCAGAAGTTATTCGGTATGAGTCTGCTGGCGTTGGTGGTCAGCGGTTGTGCGGTCACCAGCGAGCCGATCGATCGCAGCGTCAGCGAACAGCGCGCCCGCACCGACCTGCAGAATATGTACAAGGACCAGGAGCCTCTCAGTGGACCACTGACCTTGCACCAGGCGATGGCCCGCGCGGTGAAGTACAACCTTGAAGGCCGCTTGAAAATCATGGAAGAGGCCTTGGCCAAGCGCCAACTGGACCTGGCCAGTTTCGACATGCTGCCGCGCATGGCCCTGGATGCCGGTTATGTGGGGCGCAACAACGTCAACGCCTCCAGCAGCCAGAGCGTGGAAACCGGCACCCAGTCCCTGGAGCCGTCCACTTCTCAAGATCGTGACCGTGAGGTGGCGGACCTGACCATGGTCTGGAACGTTCTCGATTTCGGCGTCAGCTACATCAGCGCCAAGCAGGCCGGAGACCAGCGGCTGATCGTGCAGGAGCGCCGGCGCAAGGTGATCAACACGATCGTCCAGGACGTGCGTTCGGCCTACTGGCGAGCCATGGCCGCCGAGCGTCTGCTCAAGCAGATCGACAACCTGATGGCACGGGTCGAGACGGCACGTGGCAACAGCCAGAGCATGAGCGAGCAACGCATCGGTGACCCCGTGCAGGCCCTGGGGTACCAGCGTTCGCTGATCCAGGCCACCCGCCAGCTGGAAGAACAGCGCCGGGCCTTGTCCCTGGCCAAGACCGAACTGGCGACCCTGATCAACCTGCCGCTGGGCACCGAGCTGACCCTGGCCACCCAGGACGAATACGCCATCCCGGAACTCAAGGTCGACCTGGCTCGCCTCGAACAGGAAGCCCTGGCCAGCCGGCCGGAACTGCGCGAGCAGGATTACCAGACCCGCATCACCGCCGCCGAAACCCGCAAGGCCATGCTGCGCCTGCTGCCTGGGCTGGAGTTCTCGGCCGGCGGGCATTACGACAGCAACTCGTTCCTGGTCGAACAGGGCTGGGCCGACTATGGCGTGAAAGTCACCTGGAACCTGTTCAACGTCATCTCTGCTCCGGCGGCGATCGACGTGGCCAAGGCCGGCGAAGAAGTCGCGGCGGCGCGGCGCCAGGCCATGTCGATTGCGGTGCTGGCGCAGTTGTACGTCGCCAACGCGAACTACCGCGAAGCGCTGCGCCAGTTCAAGACCAGCCAGCAACTGTCGGACATCGATGGGCAGATCGTCGGCCAATTGCGCAGCCGTCATCAGGCCGCCGGCATCGGGGAATTGGACCTGATCCAAGGCGAACTGAACACCTTGCAGGCCGACCTGCGCCGTGACCTGGCCTACGCCGACCTGCGCAACGCCTATGGGCAAATCTTTGCCAGCGCCGGCCTCGACCCGCTGCCAAACGAAGTGCAATCGACCGAGGTGCAGTCGATCGCCACTGCGCTGGCTAACCGCGAAGCGGCCTGGGCCCAAGGGGACATCGCGGTGGCAACGCCGCCGGTGGCGCAATAACGGAGTGCTGGGATGACGCTTGCGGCGTTTTCCCGGCTGCCCGTCACGGTAAACCTGCCGCTGCTGTTGCAGGCGTTGGCCGCCGTCGAAGAGGATCGTTGGCAAGGCCACTTCAATACTGCCTATCACAGCGGTGATTGGAGTGGCGTGGCGCTGATTTCGGCGGCCGATGCCTTGACCGAACTGTCGCCCGGGCGCGGCAGGCCGTTGCCCCGTGCGCCCTGGCTGGAGGATGAGCGCTGGCGACAGGCGTTGCGCGACTGGCCCCTGGATATCGTCTCGGCTCGACTGCTGCGGTTGGGGCCTGGTGGACGCATCCACGAACATCGCGACTATGACCTGGGCGGGCCGGATGCCGACTTGCGCCTGCACGTTCCGCTGCTCAGCCCGCCTGACGTGGAATTCTGGCTGGACGGGCAGATCATTCCGATGAAGGCGGGTGAATGCTGGTTCCTTGATCTGACGCGTCCGCATCGCGTGGCTAATCGAAGTGATCAGCCGCGGGTTCACTGGGTGCTCGATTGCCGTCCCGGACCGTGGTTGGAACAGCAGATTGTCGACGGGCTGGCCTCCACGCCCATCGCCGGCATCAAGCAAAGTGAATTGGCCTGCTTTCAGCAGCGCGTGGAGACTGATCCGCACCTTGCCCGGACGTTGCAAGGCCTGCAGGACCTGGACGCGTTCATTGAGTCGGTCCTGGTGTTGGGAGCGGAGCAGGGGTTTCATTTCACCCGGGAAGAACTGCGCGCCGCCATGCGCACCGGTCGCCGACAATGGAGCGACCAGTGGAAGACCTGAACCTGGAGGGCTGGCTGCCGATCCGCCTATGGCAGGAGGCCGGGCACTGGCGGGTCGATTGGTGCTGGTTCGGTGACCAACGACTGTCGCAGCCGTTCTTCAACGATGCCGTCGAGCATGCCCTGCGCTTGCCGTTCAACCAAGCGTTCCGCCGCCAGACGCCGCTGGACGCTCTCGGTCAGTGGCAACGCCAGAGCCCGGGACTCGAGCCCGGTGCGTTCATTTTCCATGCTTCCCGATGCGGCTCGACATTGATCAGCCAGATGCTCGCCCAGTTGGATGACCACATCGTTATCTCCGAACCGCCGCCCCTGGACGCACTGCTGCGCAGTGACCTGCCGGCCGCCGAACGGTGCGTGGCGCTCAAGGGCTTGATGTCCGCCTACGGGCAACGCCGCCGAGGCGTGGAACAGCGGTTGGTCATCAAGCTCGACGCCTGGAACATCGGCGAGCTGGGGTTGCTGCGCGAGTGTTTTCCCGATACGCCTTGGCTGTTCCTGTACCGCGCACCGCTGGAAATCGCGGTTTCCCATATTCGCCGTCCCGGCATGCACATGGTGCCGGGGTTGATCGGGGTAAGCGTGCTGGACGACGGAACGCCGTTTGATGGCCAGGAAGATTATGTTGCGCGGCGATTGGGACGGCTGTTACAGGTCGGACTGGAGCACTGCCGGGCGTTTGCCGGAACGGCGGTCAACTACACCGAATTACCCGAGGCGATGGCCGGCAGGCTGGCCGTTTTGTTCCGATTGGACATCGAACAACGCGGGCAAGTCTTTTCGGCGGTGGGGCAGCATGCCAAGCAGCCGGCGCAGGCGTTTGCGGGCGACAGCGAGGACAAGCGCCAAGAAGCGTCGTCCCTGTTGCGCGATCGGGTAGAACGTTGGGCGCAAGCGCCTTACGAATCGCTGGAGTTGCTGAGAAGGGTCGAATCCAAGACAAAGGGCTCGGTGTCCACGCCAAAGGACTAGACTTCGAGGGAAGCACCCCCGCCATCCGACCCTGCACAGGAGGCCCCATGGAAACGCCGGTCCACACCCTTCCCGCCTTGTTCAAACAGCTCGGCCTGCCAGACGACGCCGTCAGCATCGACCAGTTCATCGCCAGCCATTCGCCACTCAAACCGGATCTGCATCTGGCCGACGCCTTCTTCTGGAGCGAGGGCCAACGGCAATTGTTGCGCGACGAAATTCTTGAAGATGCTGACTGGGCAGTGGTGGTGGATCAGCTCGACGTGCTGCTGCGCAAGGGCCGCGGTGATTGAGGCTTATGCTGCATACCTGTGGGAGCGAGCTTGCTCGCGATAGCGGACTGTCAATCAATCCTGATGCAACAGACACATCGATATCGCGAGCAAGCTCGCTCCCACAGGCTAAACGGATATTCTGTTTGATTATTAATAAATAGCTTCTTATTCCTTAAATAATATAACTCTCCTCCTTATACTCGTCCGGGAACAGACACGCAGGAGAGCAACCCATGCGCAACGAATCGATTCGCTACCTGATTGTGCCGGGCTGGCAGGGATCGCCGGAAAATCATTGGCAAACCCACTGGCAGAACAGCTTGCCCAACAGCACCCGGGTCGAACAGGCCGATTGGTTGACGCCCCGGCGAGAAGACTGGGTCGCCGCGCTGGCCGAAGCGATAGCCGCTGACAGCACGCCAGTGATCCTCATCGCCCACAGCCTGGGTTGCATCACGGTGGCCCATTGGGCCGCTACCGCGCCGGTGCAATTGCTGCGACAGGTGCGCGGTGCATTGTTGGTCGCGCCGGCGGATGTGGAGCGGCCGGCCTGCTCTCCGGCGTTGCGCAATTTCGCGCCGATCCCTACGACGTTGCTTCCGTTCCCCAGCCAAGTGGTCAGTTCCGACAACGATGCGGCGGTCAGTGCTGCGCGCGCCTTGGAGTTGGCCCGCAACTGGGGCGCCGAGGCCGGGATTCTGTCAGGGGCGGGGCACATCAATGTGAAGTCCGGCCACCAGCGTTGGGAACAGGGTTTCGCTTATCTCTATCGCCTGCAAAACCGCATGGAGCATCACGCCCTGCGTCGCGCCTGAATTTTTAACGCCCTCCGTCTCCCGGCGGCCTGGGGCGGGAGATTGCCATGAGTTTGCATGAAACCTTTGGTCAGCCCTTGCTGACCTTTCCCGATGCGGAAAAAAGCCCCCTGAGCATCCGCGCCAAGGCGCTGGTGTTCGTCGATCCACGCTCGCGGCAGTTGCGCCAGGAACTGGAGCAACTGGCGCCACGCTCGGTGTCGGTGTTGATTCGCGGTGAAACCGGCACCGGCAAGGAACTGCTGGCCCGGCATATCCATCGCGAGAGTAATCGCGGCGGGTTGTTCGTCTCGGTCAATTGCGGTGCCATCAGCCCGACCTACGCCGATGCCGAGTTGTTTGGCTACGCCGCCGGCAGCCATAGCGGCTCGGCCAGCAGCCGGGCGGGGTGGTTTGGTTCGGCCAACGGCGGCACGCTTTACCTGGATGAGATTGGCGACCTGCCGTTGCCGATTCAGGTCAAGTTGCTGGCGGCGCTGGAGAACCACGAAGTCACCCGCGTAGGTGCACATCAGCCCAGTCCGGTGGATGTACGCTTGGTCGCGGCCACCAGCATCGACCTGGCGCAAGCGGTGGCGGCCGGCAAATTCCATGATCGGCTCTTCCACTACCTGATCGAGGGCCAGCTCGAGCTGCCGGCCTTGCGCGAAAGGGTGGGCGATATCCTGTCGCTGGCCGAATACTTCCTGGGTATCTACAGCCAGCGCCTCGGCTTGACCGTGCCGTTGATCAGCGAAGCGGCGCAGCAGGCGCTGGAACGGCATAGTTGGCCGGGCAATACCCGCGAGTTGGAAAACATCATCCATTTCGCATTGCTGGTCAGTACGGGGGACGAGATCTTGCCGGAGCATTTGAATTTGCCGCCCCAGCCTTCAGCCCTGGCGCTGGTCGATCAGCAAGTGGCGCAGGTCATTGCGCAAGGTTCGGAAGCCGAACGCACAGCGCTCAGGGCACTGCTCGATCAATTGAGCCAAACGCTATAGGCCGAAATCTGATTCCCGCGGGCCCGTAGGCGCTGTCGAGTGCAACGAGGCTGCGATCTTGTCCCGGACAGTTGAGTCGCAAGCGAAAGATCCAGCTCAAAAGATCGTCCGAACGCGGCCCGAGGCTTCGCCAGCGCCTACACAGGGCGGGAGCAAGCCCTCGCCACAAGAGCGGCGTTTTTCCTATATGAGTAAAATGAATATGAACTTGAATAAAAGATATTGTTAAGGCATAAAAAATATCGGTATCTTCCGCATCACGCCAGCGATAGCACTTCGCTGGCACCTCACTTTGGCCGTCGTCGATGACGACCGTGATTTTCGATAAGGACACTGCATGAAAAAGGTTCTGTTGTTCACCGCATTGGCGGCAGCCCTGACCTCGGGCCTGGCCCAGGCCGCGGAAAAACTGGTCGTCGCCGCCACGCCGGTACCCCACGCCGAGATCCTCGAGCTGATCAAGCCAGCCCTCGCCAAAGAAGGCGTGGATTTGCAGATCAAGGTATTCACCGACTACGTCCAGCCCAACGTGCAGGTCGACCAGAAGCGCCTGGACGCCAACTACTTCCAGACCCTGCCTTACCTCAAGAGCTTCAACGAAGGCAAAGGTACTAACCTGGTGACAGTCATCGGCGTGCACGTTGAACCGTTTGGCGGTTACTCGAAAAAGGTCAAGAGCCTGGCCGAGCTGAAGGACGGCGCAACCATCGCCATCCCTAACGAAGGCAGCAACAGCGGCCGTGCCCTGATCCTGCTGCAGAAGGCTGGCCTGATTGAGCTCAAGGATCCGAAAAACGCCCTGGCTACGCCGAAAGACATCGCCAAGAACCCGAAGAACTTCAAGTTCAAGGAATTGGAATCGGCCATGTTGCCGCGCGTTCTGGACCAGGTAGACCTAGACATGATCAACACCAACTACGCTTTGGAAGCAGGCTTGAATCCGGCCAAGGACGCCTTGGTGATCGAAGGTTCGGATTCGCCTTACGTGAACTTCCTGGTGGCTCGTCCGGACAACAAGGACAGCCCGGCCATCCAGAAACTGGCCAAGGCCCTGACCAGCCCGGAAGTGAAAGCGTTCATCGAGAAGAAATACAGCGGCGCGGTACTGCCGGCGTTCTAATTCGCGCGGTAGACCCTTTCACGGTTTCAAACGCCGACGGCTGGTACAGCGTCGGCGTTTTTTTATGCTCGAAAGATTGCTTGGGTCAGGGGCAGGATTACCTGTGGCGAGGGAGCTTGCTCCCACTCGGCTCTGGTAGGAGCTGGCGAAGCCTGCGATCTTTTGATCTTTCGCTTGACCTTGCTCCCACTCGGCTCTGGTAGGAGCTGGCGAAGCCTGCGATCTTTTGATCTTTCGCTTGAGATTCAAGTGTTCTTGGAAAGATCGCAGCCTCGCTTCGCTCGGCAGCTCCTACGCAGCTCCTACGCAGCTCCTACGCAGCCGTCCCTACGCAGCTTCTACGGGGCGCAGCGGGAGTTGTCATAGGTCAGGGCACCCTGGTCTTCAACGCCCGGCGCAACGCCACCAGTAATTTCACTATTTCCTGCGGTTCCAGTCGCTGCGGCACTTTTACGTCAGCCATATCTTCTTCCTTGTGATGGATCAAGGATGACCCCTGAAGGTCTTCCCTGCGACGCAAGGAAAGTAGTCGCCTTTGCCCATCCGGGCAAATGCCCGAGGATAGTTTTTCGGGTGATATCAATATGCTTTAACGGTATTTAAATTTCAGTTCTTATGCCTTTAAAGTCATTTCCTGCCGAGCAATCATCCGCTGCCCATGGACCGTATCACCGCCGCTTACCGAGCGGCGTACAGGATGTTCAATGACCTTCGACTACGCTTTTATCCTCAGCACCCTCCCAGCGTTCCTCAAGGCCGTGGGCGTGACGCTGCAGGTCGGCCTTATCGCTATCGCCACGTCGCTGCTGGTGGCGCTGCTCAACGCGACGATCCTGGTGCTGCGCACGCCTTACCTGCAACGCCTGGTGGGGTTGCATGTGGAACTGGCCCGCAACACACCGCTGCTCATCCAGCTGTTTTTCGTCTACTTCGCCTTGCCGGTGCTGGGCGTAAAGGTGTCCGGGTTTGCGGCGGCGATCATCACCATGACGTTCCTGGGCGGTGCCTACCTGACGGAGGTGCTGCGTGCGGGCGTGGACGCGGTGCCCCAGGCGCAATTGGAATCGGGTCGTTCCATCGGGCTGTCCCACGGCCAATTGCTGCGTTACGTGATCCTGCCGCAGGCCGGGATCCTCAGCCTGCCGTCGCTGTTCGCCAATTTCATTTTCCTGCTGAAGGAGACCACCGTGGTCTCGGCCGTGGCGGTGCCGGAAATTCTCTACACCACCAAAAGCTACATCGCGCTCTACTACAAGACTTACGAAATGCTCGCCGTGCTGACGCTGATTTGCGTGCTGCTG
This sequence comes from Pseudomonas sp. T1.Ur, assembly GCF_023516725.1. NCBI lineage: Bacteria > Pseudomonadati > Pseudomonadota > Gammaproteobacteria > Pseudomonadales > Pseudomonadaceae > Pseudomonas > Pseudomonas sp. T1.Ur. The sequence goes on along the minus strand of NZ_JAMGSN010000001.1, from coordinate 5,355,281 downwards.
TTCTTGCCGCTGTCGCTGTTGCTTGGCCGCCTGGAAAGGAGGCTCCAGCATGGCCAGTTCGGGTCTTGAATTGCTCTGGGTGTCGTTGCCGCAACTGGGCAAGGGCGCCGTGCAAACCCTGTCGATTTCCTTTCTGGGCATCGCCTTCAGCACCGTCGGCGGCGTGCTCTATGGCGTGTTGCGGACGCTGGGCGTGAAGTGGCTGGACGCCGTCCTGCGGGTCTATCTGGAGCTGTTCCGGGCGATTCCGGTGCTGGTCTGGTTGTATCTGCTGTTCTTCGGTCTGCCGATTTTTTTCGGCCTGAGCCTTCCCAGCTTCTGGTGCGCGGTCCTGGTGCTGTCGTTGTGGGGCGCCAGTGAGGTCGGCGAAGTGGTGCGTGGCGCATTGCATTCGCTGCCGCGGGGCCAGCGGGAGGCGGGCTTGTCGATTGGGCTGAATGGGCCGCAACTCTACGGCCATGTCCTATTGCCGCAAGCGCTCAGGCGCATGACGCCGCCGACCATCAACGTCTACACGCGGATCATCAAGACCAGTTCCCTGGCCGTGCTGATCGGTGTGGTGGACGTGATCAAGGTCGGCCAGCAGATCATCGAGCGCACCTACGAATCCGTGTTGATCTACGGCGCGCTGTTCCTGTTTTTCTTTTTCATCTGCTACCCGCTCTCGGCCGCCTCGCGCGTGTTGGAGCGGCGCTGGACGCAAGCATGAGCGCATTGATCGAGTTCAAGGGTTTCAACAAGTTTTTCGGCGAACAGCAGGTGCTGGACGGCATCGACCTGCAAGTGAAGACAGGCGAAGTGATCGTCATCCTCGGCCCCAGCGGTTGCGGCAAGAGTACTTTGCTGCGTTGCCTCAACGGGCTGGAAGTGGCCCACGGCGGCAGCCTGACGTTTGCCGGACGCGAGCTGCTGGGCAAGGGCACGGACTGGCGTGAAGTACGGCAACAGATTGGCATGGTGTTCCAGAGCTACCACTTGTTCCCACACATGAGCGTGCTCGACAACGTGCTGCTCGGCCCGGTCAAGGTGCAAAAGCGCGACCGCCGCGAAGCACGCGAGCAGGCCGAAGCCCTGTTGGCGCGGGTAGGCCTGCTGGACAAGCGCGATGCCTTCCCGCGCCAGCTCTCCGGCGGCCAGCAGCAACGCATCGCCATCGTGCGTTCGCTGTGCATGAACCCCCAGGTCATGTTGTTCGATGAGGTCACCGCTGCCCTCGACCCGGAGATGGTCAAGGAGGTGCTGGAGGTCATCCAGGGCTTGGCCCGCGAAGGCATGACGCTGTTGATCGTCACCCACGAAATGGCCTTCGCCCGTGCCGTGGCTGACCGCATCGTGTTCATGGACGCTGGGCGCATCCTTGAACAAAACCCTCCCGAGATTTTCTTTACGAACCCGCAAACCGCACGCGCGCAGCAGTTCCTGGAGAAGTTCTCCTACGTCGCCGCACTACCCAAAACGACTCAAACAAAGGAACTGGAACCGTCATGAAAACTGCCAAGTCTTCTCTACTGTTGTTGCCATTGCTCGCTGTTGCGCTGCTGGCCGGTTGCAATAAGACCGAAGAACCGCCGAAGCCGAACGTCGCCAGCCAAGGCACCGCGTCGGCCAGCTACCTGGAAAAAATCAAGGCACGGGACAAGCTGATCGTCGGCGTCTTCACCGACAAGCCGCCGTTTGGTTTTGTCGACGAGGCGGGGCGGTATGTCGGCTTCGATACCGATATCGGTCGTCGATTTGCCAAGGACTTGCTCGGCGACGAAAACAAGGTCGAGTTCGTCGCGGTCGAGCCGGCGAGCCGGATTCCGTTCCTGCAAAGTGACAAGGTCGACCTGATCCTGGCGAACATGACCGTGACCCCGGAGCGCAAGGAAGCGGTGGAATTCACCAACCCAAACCTGAAAGTCGCGGTGCAGGCGTTGGTGCCACAGGCCAGCGCGGTGAAAAGCCTCGATGACCTGGCGACCCGAACCACCATCGTCACTACCGGTACGACGGCGGATATCTGGCTGACCAAGAACCACCCGGATTGGAAACTGCTCAAGTTCGAGAAAAATTCCGAGTCCTTGCAAGCGCTGGCCAATGGTCGTGGCGATGCCTATGCCCAGGACAACCTGGTGCTGTTCAGTTGGGCCAAGCAGAACCCCGGCTATCGCGTGCTCGAGCAGAAGCTGGGCGCCGAAGCGCCGATCGCACCGGCGGTGAAGAAGGGCAATGTCGAGCTGCGTGATTGGGTCAATGCCGAGTTGGCGAAGCTGGGGGAGGAGAAATACCTGCTCAAGCTGTACGACCAATATGTGCGCAAGGAACTGAGCGATGACACCAGGCCGGAGAGCGTGATTGTCGAGGGGGGCAAGTGGCAGGGGTGATTCGCTGATTTTGTTTAGGCCTTCCGATAGCTATCGCGAGCAAGCTCGCTCCCACAGGAGGAATTGTGTTCGACCGCAATTCCTCCGCCCACCACCGGCTACTGTGGGAGCGAGCTTGCTCGCGATTCGGTTGATCAGGCGCCATTCAATCCGGCCAATGCCACGCCGGCTCATCCAACGTGCGCTGTCCGGCAATCCCGGTCTGCCCGAAGTCTTTTTCCAGCACGATGCAGTTGCAGCCCTCGTCCTGCTCCAACGCGGCAATCAGGCGCGTGGCGTGGGACACCACCCAGACCTGGCAATTGGCTGAAGCGCGGATGATCAACCGCGCCAGGGCCGGCAGCAGGTCGGGGTGCAGGCTGGTTTCCGGTTCGTTGAGGACCATCAGCGACGGCGGTCGCGGTGTGAGCAGGGCGGCAACCAGCAACAGATAGCGCAAGGTCCCGTCCGACAGTTCGGCGGCGGTCAGTGGCCGCAGCAGGCCGTGCTGTTGGAACGCGATGGCGAAACGTCCACCTTGCAGCTTGTCGATCTGCAGATGAGCGCCCGGGAAGGCATCGCCGATGGCGGCATGCAACGCCTCGAAGTCGCCTATCTCAAGGATCGTCTGCAGCGCGGCGGCGAGGTCGCGGCCATCGTGGTGCAACACCGGCGTGCGGGTGCCCAGTTGCGGTTGGCGCACCGGGGCGTCGGCGTCGCTGCGAAAGTGATCATAGAAACGCCAGCGGCGAATGAACTCGCGCATTTGCAGCACCTCCGGCGAGGCACGCAGGCTGCCGACCTGGTCGAACAGGCTGTCGAAGGTCGGGGTGTGCTGGGACAGGACGTCCCAGGAACGTCCCTCGCGGGCACGGACCATCGGCCCGTTGCGGTCCACCAGCAGGCTGGCCGGTCGAAACACCGGGCCGGCCCAGATGCATTCGCGCTTGATTTCCGGGTCCAGGGAAAACGCCGAGCGACTGGGCTCCGGCAGGCCCAGGGCGATCGAATAGCTGAAGTCTTCAGCGGCGAATCCCAGGCGCAGGCGCTTGGTGCCCTGGCGCACAGTCGCCTGGACAGGTACTTCGCCGTTGCGCATGCGACGGCTGATTTCTTCCGGGCCGGCCCAGAAGGTCGAGTCCAGTCCGCCTTCACGGGCCAAGGCGTTTACGACCCCACCCTGGGCCGTCTCCGCCAGCAGGCGCAGGGCCCGGTAGAGATTGGATTTGCCGCTGCCGTTGGGCCCGGTGATCAAGTTCAGCCGACCCAGTGGAATGACCAGTTTATTGATGGACCGGTAGTTGGCCACCGCCAGAGTCTTGAGCATGCATATCTCCTGCTGCATGGGCCGTAGGAGCTGCCGAGCGAAGCGAGGCTGCGATCTTTCCTCACCCCATTGAATCTCAAGTGAAAGATGAAAAGATCGCAGCCTCGCTTCGCTCGTCAGCTCCTACAGGGGGCGATCTGTTTGCCCGATGTGCTGCATCCATTGTATTCGGTGAACCCTGTTCTAAGCTCACAGTCGTATCGTCACTGGTACGTCGGTACAACGCAAAGGAGTCTGCATGACGGGTCCCGGAATCAAACTGATTGTTGGCTTGGGCGTGTGTGCGTTGTTGACGGGGTGCGGTGACAAGAAACCCGAGGAAAAAGCCTTGCCCCGGGTGTTCATCCAACAAGCCACACCCAGCGAATACGCGGCCTCGGTCACGCTGACCGGGGACGTCCAGGCCCGGGTGCAAACCGATCTGTCGTTTCGCGTGGGCGGCAAGATCATCGAGCGCAAGGTCGACGTGGGTGATCGGGTCTCGGCCCGGCAAGTGCTCGCCCGGCTCGACCCTCGTGACTTGCAGACCAATGTCGATTCCGCCGAAGCCCAGGTGGCCGCCGAACAGGCGCGGGTCAAGCAGAGCGCGGCGGCCTTCGTTCGCCAGCAGAAACTCTTGCCCAAGGGCTACACCAGCCAGAGCGAATACGACACGGCCCAGGCGCAATTGCGCAGTAGCCAGAGCGCGTTGACGGCGGCCCAGGCCCAATTGGCCAACGCTCGCGAACAGCTCAGTTACACCGCGCTCATTGCCGAGGCGCCCGGCATCATCACGGCGCGCCAGGCCGAAGTCGGCCAGGTGGTCCAGGCCACGGAGCCGATTTTCAGCCTGGCCCGGGACGGCGAGCGTGACGCGGTGTTCAACATCTACGAATCACTGTTGCGCGAGCCGCCCTCGGACCCGCAGATCACCATCAGCCTGCTGGACAACCCGGCCATCAAGACCACCGGCACGGTGCGCGAGATTACCCCGGCGGTGTCCGCCGAGACCGGTACCGTACAGGTCAAGGTCACGCTCAACGACTTGCCTGAAGGCATGCGCCTGGGGTCGGTGGTCAGCGCCACGGCCAAATCCGCCGGCAAGACCGCCGTGGAATTGCCTTGGTCGGCACTGACGAAGAACCTCAGCGAGCCGGCCGTGTGGCTGGTGGACGGCGAGGGCAAGGCGCAGTTGCAGACGGTCACGGTCGGTCGCTATTTGACCGGCAAGGTCATCATCAGCGACGGGCTCAAGGGCGGCGAAAAGATCATCATTGCCGGCGGGCAATTGCTCCATCCTGGCGTGCGCGTCGAGATCGCCGAAAACAACCACGACAAAGCCCCGACAGGAGCCCTGCCATGAAGCGCCTGTGGATGGTTTCGGCCGGCCTGCTGCTGGCAGCCTGTTCGAAGGAAGAAGCACCGCCGGAACCGGTCCGGCCGGTGTTGTCCATTGAGGTGCGGGCCCTCGACCAGCAGGCCCTCGGACGCTTCGCCGGGAATATCCAGGCCCGCTACGAGACCAACGTGGGGTTCCGGGTGCCGGGTCGTATTGCCAGCCGCAACGTCGATGTCGGTGCCGAGGTGAAGAAGGGCGACTTGCTCGCGACCCTCGACCCCACCGACCAGCAGAACCAATTGCGCGCCGCCCAGGGCGACCTCGCGCGAATCCAGGCGCAGTACATCAATGCCCAGGCCAACGCCCGTCGCCAGCAACAATTGTTCGACCGTGGCGTTGGCGCCCAGGCGCAACTGGACGTCGCCCAGACCGATCTGAAAACCACCGCAGCATCCCTGGAACAGGCGCGGGCCTCGGTTGAGCAGGCCCGTGACCAGCTCAACTACAGCGAACTGCACACCGATCATGACGCCGTCGTCACGGCTTGGACTGCCGAGGCCGGGCAAGTGGTGACCGCCGGCCAGCAGGTGGTGACACTGGCCCGTCCGGACATCAAGGAAGCGGTGATCGACTTGCCTGCCGGGTTGGCCGAACGCCTGCCGGAGGACGTGGTGTTCGAAGTCGCCGCGCAACTCGACCCGGCGACCCGCACCACGGCCATCGTGCGCGAGATCGAACCCCAGGCGCAAAGCGCCACCCGCACGCGCCGCGCACGCCTGACCCTGACCGATACACCGCCAGGATTTCGCCTGGGCACGGCCATCAGCGTGACCCTGAGCTCCGCCATCGAACCGCGCATCGAGTTGCCGCTCAGTGCGCTGCAGGAAGTGGATGGCAAGACGCGAATCTGGTTGGTCAACCCGCAGGACCAGACGGTTTCGCCCCGGGACGTACAGGTGCTCGAACGATCGGATGGCTCGGTGCTGGTGGCCAACGGCATCAAGCCCGGCGACCGCGTGGTCAGCGCCGGCGTGAACAGTCTCCAGCCGGGGCAAAAAGTGAAACTCGACGAGGATGCACGATGAAAGGGCCTTTCAACTTATCGGAATGGGCCCTGCGGCATCAGTCGTTCGTCTGGTACCTGATGTTCGTCGCGCTGCTGATGGGCGTGTTCTCCTACATGAACCTCGGGCGCGAGGAGGATCCGTCGTTCACCATCAAGACCATGGTCATCCAGACCCGCTGGCCTGGCGCGACCCAGGAAGAAACGCTCAAGCAGGTCACGGACCGCATCGAGAAAAAACTCGAGGAACTCGACTCCCTCGATTATGTGAAGAGCTACACCCGGCCCGGTGAGTCCACGGTGTTCGTGTACCTGCGCGATACCACGGGCGCCAAGGAAATCCCCGAGATCTGGTACCAGGTCCGCAAGAAGATCAACGACATTCGCGGCGATTTCCCTGAAGGCCTGCAAGGTCCGGGTTTCAACGATGAATTCGGCGACGTGTATGGCTCGGTGTACGCCTTTACCGGCGACGGCCTGTCGATGCGTCAGTTGCGCGATTACGTGGAGCAGGTACGTGCCGAGATCCGCGACGTGCCTGGCCTGGGCAAGGTGGAAATGGTCGGCGAGCAGGACGAAGTGCTGTACCTGAACTTCTCCACGCGCAAACTCGCGGCCCTGGGCATCGACCAACGCCAGGTGGTGCAGAGCCTGCAATCGCAAAACGCCGTGACCCCGGCCGGGGTGATCGACGCCGGGCCGGAGCGGATTTCCGTGCGCACGTCGGGGCAGTTCCAGTCGGAAAAGGACCTGGCCAACGTCAACCTGCGACTCAACGATCGCTTCTATCGACTGGCTGACATCGCCGATATCCGCCGTGGTTATGTCGACCCCGCCACACCGATGTTCCGCTTCAATGGCACGCCAGCCATTGGCTTGGCCATCGCCATGAAGAAGGGCGGCAACATCCAGGAATTCGGCAAGGCGCTGCACGCACGCATGAACGAACTGACCGCCGACCTCCCGGTGGGCGTCGGCGTGCATACGGTGTCGGACCAGGCCGAAGTGGTGGAGGAGGCCGTTGGCGGTTTCACCAGCGCATTGTTCGAGGCGGTGATTATCGTGCTCGTCGTCAGTTTCATCAGCCTCGGCATCCGGGCCGGGCTGGTGGTGGCGTGCTCGATTCCATTGGTGTTGGCGATGGTATTCGTGTTCATGGAATACAGCGGCATCACCATGCAGCGGATCTCCCTCGGCGCGCTGATCATCGCCCTTGGGCTGCTGGTTGACGACGCGATGATCACCGTGGAAATGATGGTGACCCGTTTGGAAAAGGGCGACAGCAAGGACCAGGCCGCCACGTTCGCCTACACCTCGACCGCCTTTCCCATGCTGACCGGGACCCTGGTGACCGTGGCCGGTTTCGTGCCCATCGGCCTGAACGCCAGTTCGGCGGGCGAATACACCTTCACCCTGTTCGCTGTGATTGCCGTGGCGATGCTGGTGTCGTGGATCGTCGCGGTGCTGTTTGCCCCGGTGATCGGCGTGCACATCCTCAGCACCGACATCAAGCCCCACAGCGCCGAGCCGGGGCGGATCGGCCGGGCGTTCAATGGCGGCCTGCTGTGGGCGATGCGCAATCGCTGGTGGGCCATCGGCATCACGGTGCTGCTGTTCGCGTTGGCGGTGTTTTGCATGCGCTTCGTGCAGAACCAGTTCTTCCCGTCTTCGGACCGCCCGGAGATTCTGGTGGACCTCAACCTGCCGCAAAACGCCTCGATGGACGAGACGCGCAAAGCGGTCGATCGCCTGGAAGCGACCCTCAAGGATGACCCGGACATCGCGCGCTGGAGCACTTACATTGGCGAAGGCGCCATTCGTTTCTATCTGCCGCTGGACCAACAGCTGCAGAACCCGTACTACGCGCAACTGGTGATCGTCAGCAAGGGCCTGGAGTCGCGCGCGGCGCTGACCGAGCGCTTGCAGAAACGCCTGCGGGAAGACTTCGTCGGCATCGGCAGCTACGTGCAAGCGCTGGAAATGGGCCCGCCGGTGGGGCGGCCGATCCAGTATCGCGTCAGTGGCAAGGACATCGACCAGGTGCGCAAGCATGCGATCGAGTTGGCCACTGAGCTGGACAAGAACCCGCACATCGGCGAAATCATCTACGACTGGAACGAGCCGGGCAAGGTGCTGCGCATCGACATCGCCCAGGACAAGGCGCGGCAGTTGGGCTTGTCTTCCGACGATGTGGCCCGGTTGATGAACAGCATCGTCAGTGGCTCGCCGGTGACCCAGGTCAACGACGATATCTACCTGATCGACGTGGTAGGGCGCGCTGAAGACGCCGAGCGCGGTTCGCCGGAAACCCTGCAGAACCTGCAGATCGTCACCCCGGGCGGCACGTCGATTCCGCTGCTGGCCTTCGCCACGGTGCGTTATGAGCTGGAGCAGCCGCTGGTGTGGCGCCGCGACCGCAAGCCGACTATCACCATCAAGGCCGCCGTGCGCGATGAAATCCAGCCCACGGACCTGGTGAGGCAGTTGCAACCGGACATCGACAAGTTCGCCACCAAACTGCCGGTGGGCTACAAGATCGCCACCGGCGGCACCGTGGAGGAAAGCAGCAAGGCCCAGGGCCCCATTGCCAGTGTGGTGCCGCTGATGCTGTTCTTGATGGCGACGTTCCTGATGATCCAATTGCACAGCGTGCAGAAGCTGTTCCTGGTGGCGAGCGTCGCGCCGCTGGGCTTGATTGGCGTGGTGCTGGCGCTGGTGCCGACGGGCACGCCGATGGGGTTCGTGGCGATTCTCGGCATCCTCGCGCTGATCGGCATCATCATCCGCAACTCGGTGATCCTGGTGACCCAGATCGACGAGTATGAGCGTGACGGCTACGAACCCTGGGACGCGGTGGTGGAAGCCACCGAACACCGACGCCGGCCGATCCTGCTGACGGCGGCTGCGGCGAGCCTGGGGATGATCCCCATTGCCCGCGAAGTGTTCTGGGGACCGATGGCCTACGCGATGATCGGCGGGATCATCGTCGCCACGTTGCTGACGCTGCTGTTCCTGCCGGCGCTGTACGTGGCCTGGTACAAGATCCGCGAGCCGAAGCGTGATTGACACGGCAGCCTTCGCTGCCCTTGTGGCGAGGGAGCTTGCTCCCGCTCGGTCCTGTAGGAGCTGTCGAGTGCAACGAGGCTGCGATCTTTTCACTACCCATTGAGTCCGGAGTGAAGATCAAGATCAAAAGATCGTCCGAACGCGGCCCGAGGCTTCGCCAGCTCCTACACCGTCCAGCGGGAGCAAGCCCGCGATGAGTCCAGCCCAGTCCCCCGATTTGTTACTTGCGCAACAACCGCAACCCATTGAACACCACCAGCAAACTCACCCCCATGTCGGCAAACACCGCCATCCACATGGTGGCGAACCCGGCGAAGGTGACCCCGAGAAAGATCGCCTTGATCACCAACGCCAGGATAATGTTCTGTTTCAGGATGCTGGACGTCTGCCGCGACAGGCGAATGAACGCCGGGATCTTGCGCAAGTCATCATCCATCAAGGCGACATCGGCGGTTTCGATGGCCGTGTCGGTGCCGGCCGCCGCCATGGCGAAACCGATTTCCGAGCGGGCGAGCGCCGGGGCGTCGTTGATGCCGTCGCCGACCATGCCGACCCGGTGGCCTTGGGCATACAGATCTTCGATGGCGTGCAGCTTGTCCTCCGGCAGCAGGTCGCCACGAGCCTGATCGATGCCGACCTGCCGGGCGATCGCCTCGGCGGTGTGGGCGTTGTCGCCCGTCAGCATCAACGTCTTGATACCCAGTCCGTGCAATTGCCGGATGGCTTCGCGGCTGGAATCCTTCACGGTGTCGGCGACGGCGAACAGCGCCAAGGGCTTTGTGCGGTCGAGCAGCAGCACCACGGACTTGCCCTGTTTTTCCAGCGCGAAGAGTTGCTCTTCCAGCTCGGGGGAGCACAGGCCCAGGTCTTCCACGAGGCGGTGATTGCCCAGGTGATAGGTCTGGCCGCCGATGTCGCCGCGCACACCGCGCCCGGCCAGCGCGGCGAAGTTATCCACAGCGTGCTGCGTCAGTTGCTCATCCACAGCCGCCTCGGCAATCGCCCGGGACACAGGGTGGTCCGAGCGTGCCGCGAGGCTGGCAGCCAAGGCTGGGACGGTGGATTCCATGGTCGGGTCCAGCAGCACGTAATCGGTCTGTACCGGCTTGCCGTGGGTGATCGTGCCGGTCTTGTCCAAGGCCAGGTAGTCGAGCTTGTGGCCGCCTTCAAGATAGACGCCACCCTTGACCAATATGCCTTTGCGCGCCGCTGCTGCCAGGCCGCTGACGATGGTCACGGGGGTGGAAATCACCAGGGCGCAAGGGCAGGCGACCACCAGCAGGACCAGCGCGCGATAGATCCAGTCGAACCAGCTCGCGCCCATGAACAGCGGTGGGATGATCGCCACGGCCAGGGCCAGCGCAAACACCGCCGGGGTGTAGATTTTCGAGAATTGATCGACGAAGCGCTGGGTCGGCGCCCTGGAACCTTGGGCCTGTTCCACCGCGTGAATGATTCGCGCCAGGGTCGATTGATCGGCAGCGGCGGTGACCGTGTATTCCAGCTCGCCGGCCTGGTTGATGGTGCCGGCGAAGACTTTATCGCCCACGGTTTTTTCCACCGGCAGGCTCTCACCGGTGATGGGCGCCTGGTCAATGGTCGAGCGCCCGGCGACCACGTCACCGTCCAGCCCAACCCGTTCGCCAGGACGAACCCGCACCCTGGCACCGAGGGCAATGCTCTTTACTTCCTCTACCTGCCACGTGCCGTCGGCCTGTTGCACCGTTGCTTGTTCCGGCGCCATCTGCATCAGGCCACTGATGGCGTTGCGTGCGCGATCAAGGGACTTAGCCTCGATCAGCTCGGCCACGGTGAACAGGAACATCACCATCGCCGCTTCCGGCCATTGGCCAATCAACACGGCACCGGTCACGGCGATGCTCATCAAGGCGTTGATGTTCAGGTTGAAGTTTTTCAGGGCAATCCAGCCCTTCTTGTACGTGCCGAGGCCGCCGCTGAGAATCGAGACCAATGCAACCAACGCGACCACCCAGTTTGGCGCGGCATTGGTGAAATGGATCACCTCGGCGCCCAGGGCCGTCACGCCGGACAACGCCAGCGGCCACCAGGGCTTCGCTGGGGCAGGCAGGTTGTTGGTTTCCGGTTTCTCGCCCGCAGTCAGCGGATCGGCCTGCATCCCTAAGGATTCGATGGCCTTGATGATCGGCGCATCGCTGGGCAGATCGTGGGTCACGCCCAGCACCCGGTTGATCAGGTTGAATTCCAATTGCTGCACACCTTCGAGCTTGCCGAGTTTGTTCTGGATCAGCGTCTGCTCGGTGGGGCAGTCCATGGCTTCGATGCGAAAACTGCTCAGCCGCGCACCGTCCGTCGGCGTCTTGCCGAGGTTGACCACCGACGGTGCCGCTTTCGAGGCGCAGCAGGAGTGCTCATGGGCGTGGCCGTGGTCGGGTTTGTGGATGTGAAGGGAATCGCTCATCGGGTGACGTCCGTGAAAAGTGCCTGTTGCGCAGTAAAGACCCTGTAGCCACTATAGGGTCAAGCACCTATTTGGGAGATCGAACCATGAAGATCGGAGAACTGGCGAAAATCACCGACTGCCAGGTCGAAACCATCCGCTACTACGAACGTGAAGGCCTGCTGCCGGAACCGGCCCGCAGCGATGGCAACTACCGCGTCTACACCCAGGCCCATGCCGAACGGCTGACGTTCATCCGCAACTGCCGCACCCTGGACATGACCCTGGGAGAAATCCGCAGCCTCCTGGCTTTGCGCGACAGTCCCCAGGACCAATGCGAGAGCGTCAATGCACTGATCGACGAGCACATCGACCACGTCAAGGCGCGTATCGATGGCCTGATGGCCTTGCAGGCGCAACTGATCGACCTGCGCCATCGCTGTGGCGAAGGGCCGGATCTTGAGCAGTGTGGGATCTTGCAACGGTTGGAAGTGAGCGGCGCGGTGGCGCCGGAGGTGGAGCATTCCCATGTAGGAAGGAGTCATGGGCATTGAACTGATCTTGAAGCACATGGCGATCTAATGTGGGAGCGAGCTTGCTCGCGATAGCAACCTATCAGTCAACATTGATGTTGAATGTACTGGCCCTATCGCGAGCAAGCTCGCTCCCACAAGGGAGAGGCGGGGTGGCTCAGACCGCCATCGGCGCGGTCATCGGCGCGTGGTGCTGGTAGCCTTCGAGGGAGAAATCTCCCGGCTCGACTTGCTCCAGCCACTCCGGCTGGTACACACCCGTCTTGGCAAACTCCGGCACGCGCTCGGAAATCACCAGTTTCGGCATCGGGAACGGCTCGCGGGTTAGCTGTTCGTTGAGCATGTCCAGGTGGTTTTCGTAGACGTGGGCGTCGCCGATGAAATAGGTGAACCAGCGCGGCGTATAACCGGTCAGGCGCCCGATCAGGCTCAGCAGCGCGGCGCCTTCGGTGAGGTTGAACGGCGTGCCCAGGCCCAGGTCGTTGGAGCGGATGTAGAGGGTCAGGGAGATTTCCCTGGTCTCGACATTCGGGTGGAACTGGTAGAGCAGATGGCACGGCGGCAGGGCCATTTCATCGAGCTGGGCGCAGTTCCAGCCATGGAACAGGATGCGCCGGCTGCCCGGGTCCTTGATGATGGTGTCGACGCACTGGCGAACCTGGTCGATGGCCTTGTACAGCACCACGTAGGCCTGGCCGTTTTCTTCGCCCTCGGCGATCTGCCGGTAACCCTGGGCCAGCGTTTGCTCGATGGCGGCGCGGTTGCTCAGGGGAATCTGCTTGTAGGCCGGCCACTGGCGCCATTGCACGCCGTAGATCTCGCCCAGGTCGTCTTCACCCTGGCGGAACGGATTGGCCAGCCACTGCGCATTTTCGTTGGCGTTCTGGTCCCAGACCTTGCAGCCCAGGGCGCGGAACTCGGCGGCATTGTTCACGCCACGCAGGAAACCGCACATTTCGCCGATGGCCGATTTGAAGGCCATCTTGCGGGTGGTGATGGCGGGAAAGCCTTCCTTCAAGTCATAGCGCAGCATGGCGCCGGGGAAGCTGATGGTGTTCACGCCGGTGCGGTTGGCTTGCTTGGTGCCGTTCTTGATGACGTGGGCCACCAGATCGAGATATTGCTTCATGGGTTACCTGTGTCCTTGAACCCGGGGCCAGCGCCCCGGGGTTCGAATTTAAACGTTGGCGGCGGCAGCCGGCGCGCGACGATAGGCCAGCCAGATCAGCGCCAGGCCACCGATGATCATCGGCAGGCACAGCACCTGGCCCATGGTCAGCCAGTTCCACGCCAGATAACCGAGCTGGGCGTCTGGGACGCGGACGAATTCGACGATGAAGCGGAAGATGCCATAGAACAGGGCGAACATGCCCGACACCGCCATGGTTGGCCGCGGCTTGCGCGAAAACAGCCAGAGAATCAGGAAGAGTGCCACGCCTTCGAGGGCGAATTGATAGAGCTGCGACGGGTGGCGCGGCAACTGCGCCGGATCGCTGAACGGCGGGAAAATCATCGCCCAAGGCACGTCGGTCGGCTTGCCCCACAGCTCGGCATTGATGAAATTGCCGATGCGCCCGGCGCCCAGGCCGATCGGCACCATCGGCGCGACAAAGTCCATCAGTTCGAAAAACGATTTGTTGTTGCGCTTGCCGAACCACAACGCCGCCAGCATCACGCCGATGAACCCGCCGTGGAACGACATGCCGCCCTTCCAGACTTCGAAGATCAACGTCGGGTTGGCCAGGTAGGCGCTCAGGTCGTAGAACAGCACATAGCCCAGGCGTCCGCCGACGATCACGCCCATGGACAGCCAGAACACCAGGTCGGAGAGCTTTTCCTTGTTCCAGGTCGGGTCGAAGCGGTTCAGCCGGCGCGACGCCAGCAGCCAGGCACCGCCGATGCCGATCAGGTACATCAGGCCGTACCAGTGGATTTTCAGCGGGCCGATGGCCAGGGCAACCGGATCGATCTGCGGGTAAGGCAGCATTGATATTCCTCGTAAACGTCAAAAATACCCGGGCGACGCTGCCACCTCGGGATTAAGCCAGGATTGCGTCAGAGCAGGAAACTCAAGCCCACGCTGAACAGCAAAGCGGCGAACAGCCGTTTGAGCAAGCGCGGTGACAGGCGATGGGCCAGCCGCGCACCGACGCGGGCGAAGACCATGCTCGTCAGGGCGATCCCCAGCAGGGCCGGCAAATATACAAAACCGAGACTATGGGGCGGCAACAGCGGATCGTGCCACCCCAGAATCATGAAACTCAGCGCACTGACCAGGGCGATCGGCAGCCCGCAGGCCGAGGAGGTCGCCACCGCTTGTTGCATCGGTACGCTGCGCCAGGTCAGGAATGGCACGGTCAGCGAACCGCCACCGATGCCGAAAATCGCCGAGGCCCAGCCAACGACCGTGCCAGCCAGGGTCAACCCGACCTTGCCCGGCACCGTGCGGCTGGCCTTGGGCTTGAAGTCCAGGGCCAGTTGCGCGGCGACGAGCATGGCGAACACGCCGATGATCTTTTGCAGGTGCGGGCCGGAAATGGCTTCGGCGGTAAGCGCGCCGAAACCGGCGCCGATCAGGATCCCGACGGTCATCCAGGCAAAGATCAGCCAGCGCACCGCGCCTTTGCGATGATGTTCGCGCACGGCGTTGACCGATGTGAAGATGATCGATGCCAGGGATGTACCGACAGCCAGGTGCGTCAACACCTGCGGATCGAAACCCTGCAAGGTGAAACTGAACACCAGCACCGGGACGATGATCATTCCGCCCCCCACGCCGAACAGCCCGGCCAGCACGCCGGCGCAGGCGCCGAGCAGCAGATAGAGCAAAAATTCCACCAGCGTCGCCTCGACCATCGCAAATAAGAGCGGCATGGTAACGGATCGAGGGGCCTGGTCTCTACTGAAGGCGATGGATGCATGCTGGAGGTATCGGTAGAGTAGGCGCAACGCATGGCTTTTGTGACGAGGGAGCTTGCTCCCGCTGTAGGAGCTGTGTAGGAGCTGTGTAGGAGCTGTCGAGTGCAACGAGGCTGCGATCTTTCCAAGGACACTTGAATCTCAAGCGAAAAATCAAAAGCTCAAAAAAGATCGCAGGCTTCGCCAGCGCCTACAGAGCCCAGCGGGAGCAAGCTCCCTCGCCACAAAGACGGTGTTCGGCTTTATTCTTTTAACGGATTGGCATTGTTAACAGGACAACCTGATGTGCCTGATCGTATTTGCCTGGCGGCCCGGCCACGCCCAGCCGCTGATCGTAGCGGCCAACCGCGACGAATTCTATGCGCGCCCGACCTTGCCCTTGGCGCAGTGGGCCGATGCGCCCCATGTCCATGCCGGTCGTGACCTGGAGGCGGGCGGGACCTGGCTCGGCGTTGGTGCCGACGGTCGCTTTGCGGCCCTGACGAACATCCGCGATCCGGGCCAGCTACCGGCATTCAAGTCTCGCGGCGAACTGGTGGCGCGGTTCCTGACCGGAAATCTTCCGATTGGCGATTATTTAAGCGAAGTGGTGCCGCGTGCAGGTGAATACGGTGGCTTCAACCTGCTGCTCGGCGACGGGTCCGAATTGTGGCACTACAACGCCCGCGATACCCGGCCGCAGCAGTTGGCCGAAGGGGTCTACGGCTTGTCCAACGCCGGGCTGAACACGCCCTGGCCGAAGTTGCTCAAGGCTCGGACGGCATTGAGCGAAGTGCTGGACGATCCGCAGCCCCAGTCGTTGCTGGCGCTGCTGAACGACCCGCAACCTGCGCCAGTGGCCGAACTGCCAGATACGGGCGTGGGCCTCGCGACCGAGATGCTGCTATCGAGCGTGTTCATCGCCAGCCCGGCCTACGGGACGCGGGCGAGTACGGCGCTGATTGTCCATGCCGATGGGACGCGGCAGATGGTCGAGCGCAGTTTCGGGCCGCATGGGGGGCATTTGGGGGAGGTGGAGCTACACATTTGATTCAGCCCTATAGGAGCCCTGTAGGAGCTGCGTAGGAGCTGTGTAGGAGCTGCCGAGTGCAACGAGGCTGCGATCTTTCCCCAGACACTTGAGTCTCAAGCGAAAGATCAAGATCAAGATCAAGATCAAAAGATCGCAGGCTTCGCCAGCTCCTACAGAGCCCAGCGGGAGCAAGCTCCCTCGCCACAAATGCTCGCCGCAGGATTTAGAGCGTCTTGCTCGACGCCGGATTGATCATCCGCGCCAACCCCAGGTTCTTCAGCGCCAACTGCAAGGAGCTATGAATCACCTGCGGATTATCGATGGTCATCAGCTCCGCCAGCAGTTCCTGGGCCTTGCTGAGGTTGATCTGGCGCAGCATCCACTTCACTTTCGGCAGGTTGGTCGCGTTCATCGACAGGCTGTCGAAACCCATCGCCATGAGCAGCACCGCCGCCGCCGGGTCACCGGCCATTTCGCCGCAGATGCTCACCGGCTTGCCTTCGGCATGGGCATCACGCACCACGGTCTGCAAGGCTTGCAGCACCGCCGGGTGGAGGTAGTCGTAGAGATCGGCCACCCGTGGGTTGTTGCGGTCCACGGCCAGCAGGTACTGGGTCAGGTCGTTGGAACCCACCGAGAGGAAGTCCACCTGCCGCGCCAGTTCCTTGGTCTGGTACACCGCTGCCGGGATTTCGATCATCACCCCGACTGGCGGCATCGGCACGTCGGTGCCTTCGTCGCGGACCTCGCCCCAGGCCCGGTGGATCAGGTGCAGGGCTTCTTCCAGTTCATGGGTACCGGAGATCATCGGCAACAGGATGCGCAGGTTGTTCAAGCCTTCGCTGGCCTTGAGCATGGCGCGAGCCTGGACCAGGAAGATCTCCGGATGGTCGAGCGTCACGCGAATGCCGCGCCAGCCGAGGAAGGGGTTGTCTTCCTTGATCGGGAAATAGGACAGGGACTTGTCGCCGCCGATGTCCAGGCTGCGCATGGTCACTGGCTGCGGATGGAACGCGGCCAGTTGCTCGCGGTAGATCGCCAGCTGTTCCTTTTCGCTGGGGAAGCGCTGGTTGATCATGAACGGCACTTCGGTGCGGTAAAGGCCTACGCCTTCGGCGCCACGCTTCTGCGCCCGGGCCACGTCGGCCAGCAGGCCGGTGTTGACCCACAGCGGCATGCGGTGGCCGTCGAGGGTCACGCACGGCAGGTCCCGCAGCGCATCCAGGCCCAGGGACAGTTGTTTTTCTTCCTCCACCACATCGGCAAACTGCTTGCGCAGCACGTCGCTGGGGTTGGTATAGACCTCGCCATGGTAGCCATCGACGATCATCTGGATGCCGTCGACCTTGGAGTACGGCAGGTCCACCAGGCCCATCACCGTCGGGATGCCCATGGCCCGGGCCAGGATCGCCACGTGGGAGTTGCCCGAACCCAGTACCGAGACCAGCCCCGCCAGCTTGCCTTCGGGGACTTCGCCGAGCATGGCCGGGGTCAGCTCTTCGCTGACCAGGATGGTGTTGTCGGGGTAGACCAGGGTCTGCTGGCGCTCTTGCTGCAAGTAGGCCAGCAGCCGGCGGCCAAGGTCCTTGACGTCCGAGGCGCGCTCGCGCAGGTAGGCGTCGTCCATCAGTTCGAAACGGTTGACGTGGTCGGTCACCACCTGGCGCAGCGCGCCCTGGGCCCATTGGCCGGTCTTGATGACCGTGGTGACTTCGCTGCCCAGGGAGGCATCGTCGAGCATCATCAGGTAGACGTCGAACAGTGCGCGCTCTTCAGGGCGCAGCTGCGTCGCCAGCTTGGCCGACAAGGCACGCATGTCGGCCCGCACGCCTTCGATGGCGGTCTTGAACAAACCCAGCTCGGCGTCGATGTCGCTGATGGCCTTGTCCGGCACCACGTCGAGGTCGGCGGGCGGCAACATGACCACCGCCGTGCCCACCGCCGCGCCCGGCGAACCCGGCACACCGACGAACTTGGCTTCCTGGATGCCCTTGCCCTGGCGGCCCAGGCCGCTGATCGAGCCTGTGGCTTCGGCGTGGGCGATAACCCCGGCCAGTTGCGCGCTCATGGTCACGAGGAAGGCTTCTTCACCTTCGTCGAACTGACGGCGCTCTTTTTGCTGGATGACCAACACGCCGACGACACGGCGGTGGTGGATGATCGGTGCACCAAGGAATGACGCGTAGCGCTCCTCGCCGGTTTCGGCAAAGTAGCGATAGCGTGGGTGATCCGCGGCGTTTTCGAGGTTCAGGGGTTCTTCGCGCGTGCCGACCAGGCCGACCAGGCCTTCATTCGGGGCCATGCTGACTTTGCCGATGGAGCGCTTGTTCAAGCCCTCGGTGGCCATCAGCACGAAACGGTTGGTCTCGGGGTCCAGCAGGTAGACCGAGCAGACCTGGCTGCCCATGGCCTCTTTGACGCGCAACACAATAATCCCCAACGCCGCCTTGAGATCCTTGGCGGAGTTAACTTCCTGGACGATCTTGCGCAGCGTATTGAGCATGGCTCGGGGTCGAACTCCGTCGTCAGTCGCGCGTCAGCAGGCGCGGGGCAAGCTCTTTAAGGGCGCGTCGATACACCTCGCGCTTGAATGTCACCACCTGGCCCAACGGATACCAATAGCTGACCCAGCGCCAGCCATCGAACTCCGGTTTACCGGTCAAATCCATCCGCACCCGTTGCTCGTTGGAGATCAGGCGCAGGAGAAACCATTTCTGCTTCTGGCCGATGCACAGCGGCTGGCTGTGCGTCCTGACCAGGCGTTGCGGCAAACGATAGCGCAACCAGCCTCGGGTGCAGGCGAGTATCTCAACATCCTCTCGCTCCAGCCCGACTTCTTCATTCAATTCGCGGTACAAGGCCTCTTCCGGCGTCTCCTGGGGGTTGATCCCACCCTGGGGAAACTGCCAGGCGTCTTGATTGATACGGCGTGCCCATAGCACCTGCCCAGCATCATTCGTAAGAATGATCCCCACATTGGGACGGAAACCATCGGGATCGATCACGGCAACAACCTCGCAAACGCATGTCGCCGCATTGTTCCACAAAGGTTGTGAAAGCAGCAACGAGCGTCCCTAGCTTATGTGCACTCTTGTGAAAAGTCCGTATTCTGGACGCCTTTCTTCAGAATTTTCAGCGAGTAACTGCAATGCGGCTGGCTTTATTCGACTTGGACAACACACTGTTGGGTGGCGACAGCGATCACGCGTGGGGCGATTACCTGTGTGAACGCGGTTTCCTTGATGCCGTTACGTACAAGGCACGCAACGATGAGTTCTACCAGGACTACCTGGCCGGCAAGCTCGACAATGCCGAATACCTGAACTTCTGCCTGGAAATCCTCGGCCGCACCGAGATGGAAGTACTGGCGCAGTGGCATCTGGACTACATGCGCGACTGCATCGAGCCGATCGTGCTGCCCCAAGCCATCGAGCTGTTGAAAAAACACCGCGACGCCGGCGACAAACTGGTGATCATCACCGCCACCAACCGCTTCGTCACCGCCCCGATTGCCGAACGCCTCGGGGTCGAAACCCTGATCGCCACCGAATGCGAAATGATCGATGGGCGCTACAGCGGGCGCAGCACCGATATCCCGTGTTTCCGCGAGGGCAAGGTGACCCGGTTGAACCGCTGGTTGGAGGAAACCGGGTATTCGCTGGAGGACAGCTACTTCTATAGCGATTCGATGAACGACTTGCCGCTGTTGGAAGCAGTGACGCATCCGGTGGTGGTGGATCCGGATCCGAATCTTCGGGCCGAGGCCGAGAAGCGTGGTTGGCCGGTGATTTCGTTGCGCGGCTGATATAGCTATCGTCGGATCGCCGCCCGGAGCAAGCTCGCTTCCACAGGGGATTTGCGTCGATCACGCAACCTTTGTGGGAGCGAGCTTGCTCGCGATAAAAGCGACGCGGTCCAAAGCCTTAAACCGGCTTGGCCCCCATCAACCCCGCAATGGCAACAAAGCAGACAACACTGAACAGCGCCAGGGCAAAGGTAAACTTCCCGCTGCCGCCCGGTGCCTTGCGCAATTTATTCAGTCGCACCACCAGCCAGAACCCCGCCAGCGCCGCCAAGGTGTAAAGCACGCTGGAAGCCAGCAGCCAGGTCTGCCCCAGTGGCCAGCCGACTTGATGAACCATCCACCAACCGGTGAAGGGCAGGCTCGCCAGCGCCAGGATCATCACCAGCCAGATGAACAGCCGTGGACGTTGCAGCGTGCGCGCGGCGGCCGTGGCATCGCCGTTGCGGCGCGTGCGCCAGACCCAGACGGCCAGCCCCAGGGCGCCCGCCAGCAGCAATACGGTGGCGATGCCGTGGGCGATCTTCAGCGCAGTCAATGTTTCCATGGTTGGATTTTCCTTAAGTCTTGCTCACAGCCTAGTCCGGCTTTATCAACCCAGGAACAGCTGATAGGCCGGATTGTCGCTCTCGTCCCAGTACGGGTAACCGATTTCTTCCAGGGCGGCCGGAACCAGGTGGCGTTCATCGTGGGGCACTTGCAGCCCGGCGACCACGCGGCCATCCGCCGCGCCATGGTTGCGGTAGTGGAACATCGAGATGTTCCAACGCCCGCCCAGCTTGTTGAGGAAGTTGAACAGCGCCCCCGGGCGTTCCGGGAATTCGAAACGCAGGACCACTTCGTCAATGACGTGAGCGGCGTGGCCACCGACCATGTGGCGAATGTGCAGCTTGGCCAGTTCGTTGTCGGTCAGGTCCAGCACCGGGAAACCCTGCTCGGTCAGGCTGGCGATCAGCTTGCTGCGTGGGTCGTTTTCCGGGTGCGTCTGCACGCCAACGAAGATGTGTGCTTCGCTGCCGGTGTTGTAGCGGTAGTTGAATTCGGTGATCTGGCGTTTGCCGATGGCTTCGCAGAACGCCTTGAAGCTGCCTGGCTTCTCGGGGATGGTCACGGCGATGATCGCTTCGCGGCCTTCACCCAGCTCGGCGCGTTCGGCCACATGGCGCAGGCGGTCGAAGTTGACGTTGGCGCCGGAATCGATGGCCACCAGGGTGTGGCCGCTGATGCCGCGCGTCTCGACGTATTTCTTGATCCCGGCAACGCCCAGCGCACCGGCAGGTTCAGTGATCGAGCGGGTATCGTCGTAGATGTCCTTGATCGCAGCGCAGATCTCATCAGTGCTGACGGTGATGACCTCATCCACGTAGTGCTTGCAGATATCAAAGGTGTGCTGGCCGATCTGCGCCACGGCCACGCCATCGGCGAACAGGCCCACGGTCGGCAGGACCACGCGCTCGCCAGCGGCCATGGCTGCTTGCAGGCAGTTGGAATCGTCCGGTTCGACGCCGATGATCTTGATCTCCGGACGCAGGTATTTCACATAGGCCGCGATCCCTGCGATCAGCCCGCCACCGCCCACCGGGACGAAAATCGCATCGAGACGCCCTGGGTGCTGGCGCAGGATTTCCATCGCCACCGTGCCCTGCCCGGCAATGGTGTGAGGGTCGTCGTACGGGTGGATGTAGACGTAGCCTTTCTCATCGACCAGCTTCAGTGAATAGGCCAGGGCTTCAGGAAACGAGTCGCCATGCAGCACGACTTTGCCGCCACGGGAACGCACGCCTTCGACCTTGATTTCCGGCGTGGTCTTGGGCATGACGATGGTGGCTTTCACCCCCAGCACCTTGGCGGCCAGCGCCAAGCCCTGGGCATGGTTGCCCGCCGACGCGGTGACCACGCCCCGGGCGCGCTCTTCGTCGCTGAGCTGGGTCAGCTTGTTGTAGGCCCCGCGAATCTTGAACGAGAACACCGGTTGCAAGTCTTCGCGCTTGAGCCAGACTTCGTTGCCCAGCCGCTCGGAGAGCTGGCGAGCGGTCTGCAGCGGGGTTTCCACGGCAACGTCGTAAACGCGCGAGGTGAGGATCTTTTTGACGTACTGTTCAAGCATCGGAAGCATCACTGAGCGGGTTGGGCAGGGCCAAGGAGTCTAACCCGGCTTTTGGCCGGGCGACCACACGAATTAAGGCACTTTGAGCGCAGGAACCCCCGTGGCGAGGGAGCTTGCTCCCGCTCGGCTCTGTAGGAGCTGGCGAAGCCTGCGATCTTTTGATCTTGATCTTGATCTTGATCTTTCGCTTTCGCTTTCGACTCAATTGTCTGGGACAAGATCGCAGCCTCGTTGCACTCGGCAGCTCCTACACAGCTCCTACGCAGCTCCTACATGGTGGCTATGCAGCTCCTGCGGCCTCGGCGGGATCGGTACCAATCAGGCGATGACCAAGGCCTTTTCGGCGCCTATAATGCCGGCCTTTCGTTCCCTCTCGGCACCTTCGGAGCCCGCATGACCCAGGATCAACTCAAACAGGCCGTGGCCCAGGCCGCTGTCGACCTCATCCTCCCGAAACTGGATGACAAGAGCATCGTCGGGGTGGGCACCGGCTCTACCGCCAATTGCTTCATCGACGCGCTGGCGCGGCACAAGGGTGCGTTCGATGGCGCGGTCGCCAGCTCCGAAGCCACCGCCGCACGCCTCAAGGGCCACGGCATCCCGGTGTACGAGCTCAACACCGTGAGCGACCTGGAGTTCTACATCGATGGCGCCGACGAAAGCGACGCGCACCTGAACTTGATCAAGGGCGGCGGCGCGGCATTGACCCGTGAGAAAATCGTCGCGGCCGTCGCCAAGACGTTCATCTGCATCGCCGATGCCAGCAAGCTGGTACCGGTACTCGGCGCGTTCCCGCTGCCGGTGGAAGTCATCCCGATGGCTCGCAGCCACGTTGCGCGCCAGTTGGTGAAGTTGGGGGGCGACCCGGTGTATCGCGAGGGTGTGTTGACCGACAACGGCAACATCATCCTCGATGTGCACAACCTGCAGATCACCAATCCGGTGGAACTGGAAAGCCAGATCAATGCCATCGTCGGTGTGGTCACCAATGGCCTGTTCGCTGCCCGTCCGGCGGATGTGCTGTTGTTGGGGACGGCTGACGGGGTGAAGACCCTGCGGGCTGAGTAAAAGCCGGGCTGATTCAACACCGAACCCTGTGGGAGCGAGCTTGCTCGCGATGGCGGTCTATCCGACACACTGCTGTTGGTTGACACACTGCCATCGCGAGCAAGCTCGCTCCCACATTGGTTTGTAGTTCAGGGTAAGTGGTTCAAGGCTGCGGCTTCTTGAACACATAGAACAAATTCGGTTCGCTCACCACATACAGGTTGCCATCGTCGTCCATGGCCAGGCCTTCGGCCTGCGGTATGGTTTTTTCCAGTCCATGGCGACCCTTGTTCAACGACAGCGTGCTCAGCGGCCGTCCGTCGATATCCAGCTCGATGATCAGCCGCGACTCATCGGACAAGGCCAGCAGGTGGCCGCTGCGTTCGTCGTATTGCAGGCTTGAGAGATCGCGGACAAACAATCCGGCGTCGCGCTTGGGGTTGTTGACCACATGGACCGCGTAGGATTTCTCCGGGTTGTGGTGGGGGAAACCGTGTACTTCATAGATCAGCATCGGGTCGCGTTCCTTGGCCACAAACAGGCGCTTGCCCACCGAATCATAGGCCAGCCCTTCGAACCCCTTGTTGCTGCGCATGTGCACGCCGAGGGTCATCTGCTCGGCGTCGGCGGCGTCGAGGAATTGAGTGTCGTCTTCCAGGTGAATCTTGATCAGACGTTGCTGGCGCTCGTCAGTGATGACGTAAGTGTCTTCGCTGATGAATTCTACCGCTTCAGAATCGCCAAAGCCGACCAGGGCGATGCGCCGCAAAATCTTGCCGTCCAGCGACAGCTCGATCAGCTCGGCATTTTTATTGGTCACGGTGAATAGGCTCTTGCGGATCGGATCGAACGTCAGTGCTGAAACGTCATCGTCCAGGCCGTCGATCACCTGCGCCTCCACCGTGACCCGGTATTGGTCCAGGGCGATGGCCTCTTCGCTGGTGGGTTTCCAATAGGTATTGAGGTTGAACCAGGTGCGCTCGAACAGGCGCAGGTGCTGGCCGGCGGCGATCAGAAGGATCAGCGCCAGCGTCAGCAATATCAGGATCAAGGGCTTGGGGCGGGCGAGTCGACGCATGTGGGGGTGGGCTCGGATGAGAACAGGTGGTTGGAAATACCACGACTGCCTGAACTGAAGCTTAATGGCTGTGTGCCACACCCTACAGCGAAGGACGATTTATCCTACAGAGTTCGCGCGGTCAGCGTGTTTTTTCAAAACGATAGAACAGGTTGGGTTCGCTGACCATGTAAAGATTGCCTGCTTCATCGACGGTGACCCCTTCGGCGCGTGGGATCGTGTCTTTCAGGCCGTTGAAGCCACCCAGCAGTGTAATGAAGCTGACTTGATCACCTTTTTCATCCAGTTCCAGCAGCAGATGGGAGTCGGCGGACAATACCAGCATATGACCGGTGCGAGGATCGATCGCCAGGGCCGAGAGGTTGCGCAGATCCAGCTCGTTACTCACATGGATCTGCTTGTCGCCCTTGAGCGATTGGCTGCCATCGCTTTTCCAGGTGAACAGGGCGGGTGGGCGCTCTTCTCCCAGCACCAGTTGCTGGTTGCGGGGATCCCAGACGACTGCCTCGAACCCTTTGTTCTGGTTCTTCGATGGGCCAAGGTCGTATTTGGGAAAGTCCTTGCTGTCCAGCGTTTGCGTTTGGGCATCGACCTGCACGATCGACAGGGTATGCTTTCGCTCATCCGTAATGGCCAGCAGGCCGTCTTCCATGTAGGCCACGCCTTCGGGATTACCCCAGCCCACCAAAGGCATCTTGCGCAGCACGTCCCCCTGCAGGCTCAGTTCCGCCAGGAACGGGTTCTTGCCCATGACCGCAAACAGGGTTTTGGTCTGCGGGTTGTAGGTCACGTCCGAGGCTTCGTCCTTTTCCATCCCGGGCAGGGGCTTGGCATCGATCACGGCGCGGTAATCCGGCAGCCAGACACTTTCCTGGCGCTGGGCCGGGCTTTCGAAACGTTCGGACACCCAGAGCAGGCCTCGGTCATCCCAATGCATTGCGAATGCCAGCCCGTAGGCAGCGACGGCCCCCAGCAACAGCCAGGCATACCAAGGCAAGCCAAAGCGAGCGCGTCGGGGGGAAGTGGGCAGGGTTTGGGTCTTGGCCATCGGGGATGCGTTCCAGAAATTCGCACGGGGGATTGGCAGGCTCAGATGCCGCAATCCCCGGAATTATCCGGATGGCATGTGAAAAAAACGGTAAATGGTAGAGCAGGCCTTCACCTATCCCCATGTGGGAGCGAGCTTGCTCGCGATAGCGGTGTGTCAGCCAATATTAAAGTGTCGGATAGACCGCTATCGCGAGCAAGCTCGCTCCCACAGGAGTGGTGGTACAGGTTGGCCGTTAGCGAACGCTGCTCTCGAAGCGGCTCGCCCCCGGCAATTCCAGGACCAGCTCGTCCCCTGCATTCAGCGGCCCGACGCCCGCCGGGGTGCCGGTGAGAATCACGTCGCCGGCCTGCAGCGAGAAGCAGCCGGCCATGTATTGGATCATCGGCACGATGGGGTTGAGCATCAGGTTGCTGTTGCCGTCCTGGCGCACTTCACCATTGATGGTCAGGCGAACCGGGATGTCCGCCAGGTCGGCAAAGGTATCCTTCGAAACAAACGGGGCGATCACCGCCGCACCGTCGAAAGACTTGGCGACTTCCCACGGCAAGCCCTTGGCCTTGAGCTCGGCCTGCTTGTCCCGCAGGGTCAGGTCCAGGGCCGGGGCGAAGCCGGAGATGGCGTCCAGCACTTCTTCAGCGCTGGGCCGGGTGGACAACGGCTTGCCGATCAGCACCGCGATTTCTGCCTCGTAGTGCACCGCGCCGCGGTCGGCCGGGATGCTGAAGCCACCCTCCAGCGGCACCACGCAACTGCCCGGCTTGATGAACAGCAAGGGTTCGGTGGGCACCGGGTTATCCAGTTCCTTTGCATGTTCGGCGTAGTTACGCCCGATGCAGACTACTTTTCCCACCGGGAAATGAATGCGCGTACCGTCGACATACTGGTGCTGATAGCTCATTTACCGACTCCTGCCTTTTCGATTTCAGGTGTTTATTGGTCAAACCGCAAAAATCTTGCCCGGGTTCATGATGCCGTTCGGGTCGAACACCGCCTTCACGGCTTTCATGTATTCGATCTCCACTGGCGAACGACTATAGGTCAGGTAGTCGCGCTTGGTCATGCCCACGCCATGCTCGGCGGAAATCGAGCCGTTGTATTTCTCGACGGTTTCGAAGACCCATTTGTTCACGGTCGCGCACTTGGCGAAGAATTCATCCTTGCTCAGGTTTTCCGGCTTGAGGATGTTCAGGTGCAGGTTGCCGTCGCCAATGTGGCCGAACCAGACGATCTCGAAGTCCGGATAGTGTTCGCCGACGATCGCGTCGATTTCCCGCAGGAAGCCCGGTACTTTTGAAACGGTCACGGAAATGTCGTTCTTGTAAGGCGTCCAGTGCGAGATGGTTTCGGAGATGTACTCGCGCAGCTTCCACAGGTTTTGCAGTTGGGTTTCGCTCTGGCTCATCACGCCATCGAGCACCCAACCCTGCTCGACGCAGTGTTCGAAGGTTTCCAGGGCGTGGTTGGCGACTTCTTCGGTGGTGGCTTCGAATTCCAGCAGGGCGTAGAACGGGCAGTCGGTTTCGAACGGCGCGGGAACATCGCCACGACCGAGGACCTTGGCCAGGGCCTTGTCGGAGAAAAATTCGAAGGCGGTCAAGTCGAGCTTGCCTTGGAAGGCATGCAATACCGGCATGATCGAATCGAAGTCCGGCGTGCCGAGCACCATGGCGGTGAGGTTCTTCGGGGCGCGGTCCAGGCGCATGGTGGCCTCGACCACGAAGCCGAGGGTACCTTCGGCGCCGATGAACAATTGCCGCAAATCGTAGCCGGTGGCGTTCTTGATCAGGTCCTTGTTCAGTTCCAGCACGTCACCCTTGCCGGTGACGACCTTCATGCCCGCCACCCAGTTGCGGGTCATGCCGTAGCGAATGACCTTGATTCCGCCGGCATTGGTGCCGATATTGCCGCCAATTTGGCTGGAACCGGCGGAAGCGAAGTCCACCGGGTAATACAAGCCGTGCTCTTCGGCCTTGTTCTGCAATTGCTCGGTGACCACGCCCGGCTGGCACACGGCGGTGCGGTCGGTCAGGCTCACGTCGAGAATCTGGTTCATGTAGTCGAATGACACCACGACTTCGCCATTTGCCGCCACGGCGGCCGCGGACAGCCCGGTACGCCCGCCCGATGGCACCAGCGCGATCTTGTGCGCGTTGGCCCAGCGCACGATGGCCTGGACTTGCTCGGTGGTCTTGGGGAAAACGATGGCGGTCGGCGCGGGCGCGTAATGCTTGGTCCAATCCTTGCCGTAAGCATTCAGGGAGTCGGCATCGGTCAGGACCTTGCCAGGCTCAACCAGGGTCTTCAGCTCATCTATCACGGCAGGATTGGTCATCGACAGAACTCTCGAACAATTCATGGTCATCCTGAGAACGCTTCACGTCGCAGGAATGGGTGTTTGCGGGGGGCATATGCTAGCATACCGACCCCGCAGCGTAGTGCCCAACGGCTGTTCTGCGGCGACGGCTGTCACGCCGGTCGGGCCAGCCCAGGCTGTCCGATTCCCTGCCATTTTTCTCCGGGACACAGGTTTACGCAGATGAGCAAGACTTCTCTCGATAAGAGCAAGATCAAGTTCCTTCTTCTCGAAGGCGTCCACCAATCGGCTGTCGACGTCCTCAAGTCGGCGGGCTACACCAGCATCGAGTACATCACCAGTTCTCTGCCGGAAGCCCAGCTCAAGGAAAAGATCGCCGATGCTCACTTCATCGGTATTCGCTCCCGTACTCAACTGACCGAAGAGATCTTCGACCACGCCAAGAAACTGGTCGCGGTCGGCTGCTTCTGCATCGGCACCAACCAGGTTGACCTCAACGCAGCGCGCGAGCGCGGCATCGCAGTGTTCAACGCGCCGTATTCCAACACCCGTTCCGTTGCCGAACTGGTGCTGGCCGAAGCGATCCTGCTGCTGCGCGGCATCCCTGAGAAGAATGCTTCCTGCCACCGTGGCGGCTGGATCAAGAGCGCGGCCAACTCCTTCGAGATCCGCGGCAAGAAGCTGGGCATCGTCGGCTACGGCTCGATCGGCACGCAGCTGTCGGTACTGGCCGAAGGCCTTGGCATGCAGGTGTTCTTCTATGACACCGTGACCAAGCTGCCGTTGGGCAACGCCACCCAGGTCAACGACCTGCACGAGTTGCTGGGCATGTCCGACATTGTCACCCTGCACGTGCCGGAAACCCCGGCTACCCAGTGGATGATCGGCGAGAAGGAAATCCGCGCCATCAAGAAGGGCGGGATCCTGATCAACGCCGCTCGCGGCACCGTGGTCAAGCTCGATGCCCTGGCCGAAGCAATCAAGGACAAGCATCTGATTGGCGCTGCGATCGACGTGTTCCCGGTGGAGCCACGCTCCAACGACGACATCTTCGAAAGCCCGCTGCGTGGCCTGGACAACGTGATCCTGACCCCGCACATCGGCGGCTCCACTGCCGAAGCCCAGGCCAACATCGGCCTGGAAGTGGCGGAAAAACTGGTCAAGTACAGCGACAACGGTACGTCGGTATCGTCGGTGAACTTCCCGGAAGTGGCCCTGCCGGCTCACCCTGGCAAGCACCGCCTGCTGCACATCCACGAGAACATCCCGGGTGTGATGAGCGAGATCAACAAGGTCTTCGCCGAAAACGGCATCAACATTTCCGGCCAGTTCCTGCAGACCAACGAGAAAGTCGGCTACGTCGTGATCGACGTCGATGCCGAATATTCGGACCTGGCGCAGGAGAAGCTGCAACACATCAACGGCACCATTCGTTGCCGCGTGTTGTTCTGATCAGGCTGGGCTTGCAATAAAAAAACGGGAGCCCCGCAGGGGGCTCCCGTTTTTTTGCCTGACAGCCCATCAATCCCCTGTGGGAGCGGCGTTGTGTCAGTCGATACGGTGTTATTTCACATTCACTGTGATCTTCTCGGACACAATCGATGGATCGAACGGCATATGGCCGCTGTCGCCCAGGATCAACTGCAAGGTGTGCTTGCCCGGCGCCAGCTTGATGGTGGCCTCGGTTTGCGCCTTGCCGAAGTGCATGTGGTTGGCGTCGGTCGGAATCGGCGCGCCTGCGGCCGGCAGTTTGTCCACATCAATGAGCAGGTGATGATGGCCGGTGTTTTTGGTCGTGTCGCCCGCCGGGGCCAGGGCGATATCCTTGACGCCGAACTTGACCTTGAACTCTTGGCTGACGGTGGCGCCGTCTTCAGGGGAAACGATGAACACTTCTGCGCCTTTGGGGGCCGGGGTTGCGGCTGTCGCCAGCATCGAGGCTCCCAGCAACAGACCGGTCAACGCGGCACGTGACATAAAGCTTTTCATTTTTTTCTCCAGTTTTTCCATGAAATCCGTATGGTCATGACAACTTCATGACCAATCGTTGTCGAAGGCTGCAATAACCATAGCAAAGCGAGCCTGAAACGAGCCTCGCTTGTATAAAAACCTAGGAGTGACCATGCGTTTCCTGCCTGGCCTGATCTGCCTGCTACCCCTGTTGAGCCCTCTGGCCCATGCGGAACTGATCGACGACGTCAACGACCGTGGCGAGTTGCGAATCGCCCTTGAGGCCAACACCGCCCCGTTCAATTTCAAGGAGGACGGCAAGCTCACCGGTTTCGAAGTGGAGCTGGGTGAAATGCTTGCGGGAGAGCTCGATGTCCGGCCTGATTTCGTCGTTACCGATGCCGCGGATCTGTTGTCCGGCGTGGAAAGCGGCAAGTACGACGTCGCCATCAACCACATAGCAATGACCCCGGAACTGGCGGAACGTTTCGACACCAGCACCACTTATAGCCAGCCGGATGCGCAACTGTTGGCGAGCAAGGAAGAGGCGCAACGTCCGCTGGTCCTGGCGCAGTCTTTCCAGCCCGAGGAGAAGAAGGGGCCGGCGCCGAACCTGGTGATTCCATTCCAGAAGGGCAACCCGGCGTTCAAGGCCAGCGTGGACAATGCCTTGGGGCGTATCAAGGATGACGGGCGCTTGGAGCAGCTGACGCAGAAGTGGTTGGTCAAGCAGGATTGAACATCCGTGGACAAGTGCAATCTCTGTGGCGAGGGAGCTTGCTCCCGCTCGGCGGCGCAGCCGTCGTAAAGCGGTTGACGCGGGTCTGTCTGGAAAATCACATCAACCGGATCGGGGTCGCTTCGCGGCCCGGCGGGAGCAAGCTCCCTCGCCACAAGAGCTAGGCACAACCTCGTTATAGAACCGATTTCAAATCTTGCGCCAAACACTCGCCAACCAAGGCTGTTGCTCCCGCGGCAGCCCCGCTGGCCGGTAGTAATGCTCCAACTCCTCAAAACCCGCCGCCGTGAGCAGCGTGCGCCAGGCCGAGAGATCGTGGTAGGCGCCGAAGCGCTGGCCGTTCCAGCCTTCCTGGTTTTCGCCCCGGGGATTTGAGCTGAACAGCACGCCGCCGGGCTTGAGCGTGGCGTGCAATTGCTGGAGGACGCGGGGCAGTTCCTGGACGGGAATGTGAAACAGCACGGCGTTGGCGAAGACCCCGTCGAAACGCGCCGCCGGCAGGTCCAGTTGCAGGAAATCCTGTTGCCAGACCTCGCAGCCGCTGTCCTGGCGCGCCATGCGCGCGAACTCCTCGGACCCGTCGAGGCCCACCGCGACGTGGCCCATGGCCGTGAAGGTGCGCAGGTCTCGTCCCGGACCGCAGCCAAAATCGAGGATGTGCAGCGGCGGCTGGCCTTGAATGTGTCGCAACAAGGCGTCGATGTTCTGGCTGACATCGTGATCGCGGGTGCCTTCGCGAAAGCTTTCCGCCACGGCGTTGTAATGCCCCAGTGTGGTGGCGGTGATCGTGTGCAGGTCGTCGGCGCTGTGTTTCATGGTCGCTGGCTTTGGATAGGAGTGTTCGACGACTATACCGCAAGCTCGCCCACACAAATGAAGCGCTCTTCAGCGCTTGTTCAACCCCCGCGCCAGCCGGTCCCCGCCCAATTGGATCACCGCCACCAACGCCACCAGCAACACGATCACCGTGAGCATGATCTGGCTGTCGAAACGCTGGTAACCATACCGATACGCGATATCGCCGAGGCCGCCGGCGCCTATCGCGCCGGCCATGGCCGAGGAGTTGATCATCGTCACCAGCGTGATGGTAAAGCCGCCGACGATGCCGGGCAGCGCTTCGGGCAGCAGCACATGCCAGACGATATGCCAGCGCCGGCAACCCATCGCCTGGGCTGCTTCGATCAGGCCGTGGTCGACTTCCCGCAGGCTGACTTCGGCGATACGCGCAAAAAATGGCGTAGCCGCAATGGCCAATGGCACCACGGCGGCCCACACGCCATAGGTCGTGCCGACGATCAGGCGGGTGAAGGGAATCAGCGCGACCATCAGGATCAGGAAGGGTATCGAGCGGAACAGGTTCACGAACGCGCCCAAAGCCCTGTTCAAGGCCGGCGCTTCATAAATCCCACCCTTGCCGCTCGTGACGAGGATCACCGCCAGCGGAATACCCGCCAGCAACGCGATCAATGACGACACGCCGACCATCAGGAAGGTGTCGATGAAGCCCTGCAATAACCGATCAAACCACATAACCCAGCACCTCCACCTGTTGTGCCCAATTGCCCGCGCGCTGACGCAACTCGTCGGCGCTCCAGGCCGAGCCGCTTACCGCCAGCAGCAACTGTCCCAGCCCGTGGCCCTGAATCCGTTCGATGCCGCCGTGGAGCAGGCGCACCCGCCCACCGAGGGCGCTGAACAAGGCTGCCAGGTCCGGGTCATCCTTCGTGGCGCCGGTGAATTGCAGGCGCAGCACCGTGGCCGCGTCCGCTGATGCTGGATGGGGTTGCAAGCGGCTTTGCAACGCTTCGGGCAGTGCGTGCTGCAACGGCGCCAAGAGCGTCCGGCTGACGTCATGTTGCGGGTTGCCGAAGACTTCCCAGACCGGCCCCTGTTCGACGATCCGCCCTTGTTCGAGCACCACCACCCGGTCGCAGACTTCGCGGATGACCGCCATTTCATGGGTGATCAGCACGATGGTCAGGCCCAGGCGCTGGTTGATTTCGCGCAGCAAACCGAGGATCGACTGAGTCGTCTCCGGATCGAGCGCCGAGGTGGCCTCGTCGCATAACAGGATCTGCGGGTCATGGACCAGCGCCCGGGCAATCCCGACACGCTGCTTCTGACCGCCCGAGAGCTGCGCCGGATAGGCGCCGTGCTTAGCTTGCAGACCCACCAGCTCCAACAGTTCGCGCACCTTTTGCTGGCGTTGTTCCTTGGGCACGCCGGCCACCTTGAGCGGCAGCTCGACGTTCTGCCACACCGTCTTGGCCGACATCAGGTTGAAGTGCTGGAAGATCATGCCAATGCGTCGGCGCAACTCCACCAGCCGATCTTCGTTGAATTCGCCAATGTCCACCTGATCGATCAGCACGCGCCCGCTGGTGGGCTGTTCGAGGCGGTTGATGGTGCGGATCAGTGATGACTTGCCCGCGCCGCTGCGGCCGATGATGCCGAATACCTCGCCGCGCTGGATCGCCAGGTCGATGCCTTGCAGCGCGGCCACCGGGCCCTGGGTGCCAGGGTAGGTCTTGCCCAGGCCGATGAAGCGCACGTGGGCACGGTTCAATTCTGGGTGCAGCTCGGTCTGGTCGGCGATGTGGGGCGCAGGGGCGTCATGACGGAGTCGAGCGTTGACGGCACTCATGTTCAGCCTTCCCAACCGGCTTGGTAGAGCTTGCCGTGGGCCTTGTCCAAGGCTGCGCGCACAGCGGGCGAGTGCTGGTAGATATCGACGAATTTGATCAGCCGTGGATCGTCCTTGCTCTTGGGCTGGATCACGAACTGGATGACGTACTCCTTGTGATCCAGGCCGTCGAACAGCAACGCGGACGTCGCATCGAAGGTGTTCGCCAAGCGGATGTACGCCGGATAGCCCTGCACCAGATCGGCGTCTTCATAGGCGCGCACCAGTTGTACCGCTTCGACTTGCAGAATCTTGAGCTTCTTCGGGTTGGCCACGATGTCATCTTCGGTGGCTTTGTAGCCGACCCCTGGCTTGAGCGTGATCAGCCCGGCCTTGGCCAGCAGTTGCAAGCCACGTCCGCTGTTGATCGGGTCGTTGGCAATGGCGACGCTGGCGCCTTCGGGCAGCTCGGCGAAGCTTTTGTATTGCTTCGAATAGAGGCCAACGTTGTTGATGATGCCCGGGGCGAACGGCACCAGGTTGAAACCTGCGGCGGCCTTGGCGTTTTCCAGGAAGGGGATGTGCTGGAAGTAATTCACGTCGATGTCGCCCGAAGCGAGGCTGACGTTGGGCGCGATCCAGTCGCTGAATTCCACCAGCTCGACCTTCAGGCCTTGTTTATCGGCCTCTTGCACCGCTGCCTCCAAGGGAATGGCGAAGGCGGCGGTGGTGCCGATTTTCAGCGGGGCGTCGGCGGCGAACAGTGCCGAGCTGAACAGGCCGAGGGCCAGGGCCAGCGTTTTGACTGGCAGGGTGAGGAAGTGCTTGGTCATGTCGGATATTCCAGTCAGTGATTGAGTCATGTGCTTTCGTGGCGAGGGAGCTTGCTCCCGCTGGGCCTGTAGGAACTGCATAAGAACTGTGTAGGAGCCGCGTAGGAGCTGCCGAGTGCAACGAGGCTGCGATCTCTCCCCTGCCGATTGAATCGAGAGCGAAACATCAAGATCAAAAGATCGTCCGAACGCGGCCCGAGCCTCCGCCAGCTCCTACAGAACCGAGCATGTGCAAGCTTCCTCGTCACAGGGTCAGTGCCGGTAGGTTGAGCCGGTGTGCCGTTCGGGCAAATGAGCCCCTGCGTGAAACAGCTTTTCGCGCAGTGGGCCGTTCTCGTATTCGGTCTTGTATGACCCGCGTCGCTGCAGCTCGGGGATCACCAGGTCGATGAAGTCCACGTAGCTTTGCGGCGTGACGATGCGGGTCAGGTTGAAGCCATCGAGGCCGGTTTCGGCGATCCAGGATTCCAGCTCATCGGCGACCTGTTCGGGCGAGCCGACCACGGTGATATAGCGACCGCCCAAGGCGTGTTGCTCCAGCAGCTTGCGGCGGGTCCAGTCGTTGTTTTGCAGGGTCTTGGTGGCGGACTGGATGGCGTTGCTCTTCACGTACTGGATCGGTTCGTCCAATTCGTACTCGGAAAAATCGATGCCCGTCGACGCGGAGAAATGCGCCACCCCGGCTTCGGCACTGGCGTAGCCCAGGTATTCGGCATGCTTGGCCCAGGCCGCTGCTTCGGTCTCGCCGACGATCACGTTCAGGCCCATGAACACCTTGATGTCCTCGGGGTTGCGCCCGGCCTCGATGGCACTGGCCCGGACCTTGTCCACCTGGACCTTGGTCGCCGGTTTGTTCTGGCCGCTGATGAACACGCATTCGGCGTGGCGTCCGGCGAACAGCAGGCCCCGCTCCGAACTGCCGGCCTGGAACAGCACGGGTGTGCGCTGGGGCGACGGTTCACAGAGGTGATAGCCTTCGACCTGATAGAACTCGCCCTGATGCCGGACCTTGTGCACCTTCTCTGGCTGGGCATAAATCCGCTGCTGGCGGTCGTTGAGCACCGCGTCGTCTTCCCAGCTGCCTTCCCACAGTTTGTAGAGCACTTGCAGATATTCGTCGGCCTGGTCGTAGCGGCGGTCATGTTCGACTTGGGAGGTGAGCCCCATCGCCTTCGCGGCGCTGTCCAGGTAACCCGTGACGATGTTCCAGCCGACCCGGCCGCGACTCAGGTGGTCCAGCGTGCTCATGCGCCGGGCGAACAGGTACGGCGGCTCGTAGGTCAAGTTGGCGGTGAGGCCGAAGCCGAGGTGTTTCGTCACGGCGGCCATCGCCGAGACCAGCAGCAGCGGGTCGTTGACCGGCAGTTGGATCGACTCTTTCAGCGTGACATCCACCGACTGCTGGTAGACGTCATAGACCCCGACGATATCGGCGATGAACAGTCCGTCGAATAATCCGCGCTCCAGCAGCTGGGCCAGCCCGGTCCAGTATTCAATGGTGTTGTACTGGGTCGACATGTCCTGCGGATGGGTCCACAGGCCGTGATTGATATGGCCGATGCAGTTCATGTTGAACGCGTTGAGGAGGATTTTTTTCTTGCCGGCCGCCATCAGATCGTCCCCCGCAGCGGCGGTTTTTCATCGTTGAGGTAGAAATTGCCGACCGCGTGATATTTCCAGCGCACCGGGTCGTGCAAGGTGTGCACCCGGGCGTTGCGCCAGTGGCGATCGAGGCCATGTTCGGCCAGGGTCGCCTGGCTGCCGGCCAGTTCGAACAGCGTGCTGCCAGCCGCCAGGGAGATTTCCGTGCTGATCGCCCGGGCTTCTGCCACCGCGATCGAGGCCGCGGCTACCGTTTCTGCGTTCGTGTCGGCCTGGGCGCGGTCGAGGAATTCACCGGCGCGTTCC
Source organism: Pseudomonas sp. T1.Ur (assembly GCF_023516725.1). NCBI lineage: Bacteria > Pseudomonadati > Pseudomonadota > Gammaproteobacteria > Pseudomonadales > Pseudomonadaceae > Pseudomonas > Pseudomonas sp. T1.Ur. The sequence continues at coordinate 5,319,827 of NZ_JAMGSN010000001.1, read as the reverse complement.
AGCAGGGCTTCGGCGGCGTGTAGGCGAATGCTCAGGTGGCCGAGGCTCTTGAGGGTGTGTGGGTCCTGGGTCGCGACGTCACTGGTGGCGTCGATCCATGGCCGGGTCTTGTGGCGGACAAAATGCAAGGTGTCCTCATAGGCGGCCCGGGCGATACCGGTATCGATGGCGGCGTGAAGGATCTGCGCCAGCGGGCCGACCGGGGTGGGGCGTTCGAAGGCGCTCTGGAAGGGCACGATGTCCTCGGCACCGACCTGGACATCCTCGAAGACCACCGAGCCGCTGCCTGTGGTGCGCTGGCCGAAACCGCTCCAGTCATCGATGACCGTCAGGCCTTGGCTGTTGCGCGGGACGAACGCCAACTGCTGCACTCCGTCCTCGTCCACCACCGATGTAGGGATGCGCTGGGCATAGATCGCCCCGGTGGCGTAGAACTTGCGACCATTGATGCGATGGCCGTCGCCGTCACGGCGCAGCTGGGTGATGCGGTCATGGGCCGTCTTGGTCCCGAGCTCCGCCAGGGCATTGCCGAATCGCTGGCCGGCCAGCACCTCGGCGTACAGGCGCTGCTTCTGGGCTTCGCTGCCGTTGACCCGCAGCACTTCCAATGCGTAGAAATGATTTTGCGGAACCTGGCCGAGCGAGCCGTCGGCCTGGGCGATCAGCGCAACGACCTTGGCCAGCGTGACGTTGGATACGCCCGCGCCGCCATAGGCCTTGGGCACGCTGATGCCCCACAGGCCCGAGCGCGAGAACGCCTCGAGTTCCGGGTGCGGCAGGCGCCGCTCGCGGTCGCGCAGGGCACTGTCGCGCTTGAAGTCTTCGGCCAGGTCGCTGGCGACAATCAGGGCTTGTTCATCGCTGGTAATCACCGCGACGTGTTGGGAAAGCGTCATGTGCTGCTCCAGGGGTCGGGTCGTCAGATCCACGAATGTCGGGCTGGCAGGGTGCCGTTCAGTCGATAGTCGCCGACCGCGTGGTATTTCCAGCGCACCGGGTCGTGCAGGGTGTGGACCCGCGCGTTGCGCCAGTGGCGATCAAGGTTGAATTCGGCGAGGGTGGCGCGGCTGCCGGCCAGTTCGAAGAGCTTTTCGCTGGCCTGCAGGGCGATTTCGGTAGTCAGCACCTTGGCTTCGGCGACGGCTATCGAGGCGCGGGCGGCGGACTGTTCGGTGATTGGCGCGGCGTTGACCTGATCGAGGACTTGCCCAGCCTTGCGCAGCAACGCCTCGGCGGCGTGAAGTTCGATTTTCAGCCTGCCGACGTCGGCAATGACGTACAGGTCATCGCTGGCCCGCTCGACCTTGGCCTCGATCCAGGGCCGTGCGCGTTCACGAACGAAGGCGATCGCGTCATCGATGGCGCCCCGGGCGATGCCCAGGTCGATCGCGGCCTGGATCAGTTGCGAAAACGCCCCCTGCACGTTTGGCACTTCATTGATGCGCCAGTTGTCCAGCACCAGCTCGGCGTCGACCCGCACATTGTTCAGCAGGACCGTGCCGCTGGCCGTGGTGCGCTGGCCAAAGCCCGACCAGTCATCGACGATGCGCAGGCCGGGAGTGCCGCGTCGAACGAACGCCAACACCTGGCGACCCTCGTCATCCAAAGCCTTGACGGCGACCCAATGGGCGAACAGCGCACCGGTGGAATAGAACTTCTGGCCATTGATGACGAAGCCGTCGCCGTCGGCCGTGATCCGCGCCTTGAGTTCCAAGGTATTGCGGGTGCCGCGTTCCGGTCCGGCGTTACCGATGCGCCAGCCTTCGAGCAGGCTCTGCAGGAGAATCTTCTTTTGTCGCTCGGTGCCCGTCGCGAGAATCAACTGGAGCACGCCGAACTGGTTCTGCGGAATCTGGCCGAGGGCCGGGTCTGCTGCGGAAATGATTGCGAACACTTCGGCGACGGTGACCGAGGAGACTTGCGGTCCGCCGTATTCGCGAGGAACGGCAATGCTGCCGAGGCCGCTACGGGTGAACTGCTCGATTTCCGACCAAGGCAACTTGCGCTGCTGGTCGCGACGCGCGGCTTGCTGGCGGGCGACCTGTGCCAATTGATGAGCGGCCTCGATGGCCTCCGCATCGTTGCGCAGTACCTGTGCCGGCAATAACAGCGGCGCGATGTCCTGGTCGCTCTGGACCTTTGCCTGGGCCAAATCGGACATCACAGCCGCTCCAGGGCTGCGTGCAGGGCCGTGGCGCTCTGCACCGGGGTGATTGTGTTCCGTACCATACCCACCTCACATCTCAAGAAAACACCGCGATGAATGCGGCGAGCGAAATCAAGAATGTCCGGTGGTCCGGTTCATATACCCTAAACGTGCATAAACCGTTTTTGAACTAACTTTTAGGAATAATCATAGGTTGGATTTGATTCCCGGTGCGGGCTGCACTTTTTTCGGCGGGTTTTTCAGGCAGGGATGGGCGCTCCCGATCTTCAATGTTCGTGGCGGCGCCCAACGGGAATTGTTGCCTACCCGGTCAATGATGCAATAGGTCACTTCCAGGCGCAGGTCCTCGCCAGCTTCCATGATGATTTCCGGCGGCACCCAGACGTGGATCGGCTGGCCCACCTCGCCAGGCTTTATTCTCGGCAGGTCCATGCGCACATCGCCCCAACGCACGGTAATCGCGTCGTCGGCGGCCATGTTCAGGTAGGGCTCGATGGTCAGCGGCACGCCACGTTTGATCTGGTTCGGGTTCACGCCCTGGCGGCGGATGGCTTGTGGAATCCGCACCGGCGCCAGGCTCTGGTTTTCATCACCGGTCAAGGTCGAGGGTCGGCCACCGGGGCAATCGAGCTTGACCTGGACCTGTTGCGTGGCCGATCGCGCTGGCCCTCGGCCAATTTGCATGACGCGATAGTGTATGCGTGAGGTCCCATTGACGATAAAGCTCTCCGGCACCCGCAACGTGATGCTGCCGTGCGTATCCTCATGTGACAGCAGGCGAGAGCCGACATAGCAGTTGTCCCAAAACAGTTCGACCACATCGCCGACGTCCATGCCCGGGTAGGCGGCAATGATGATCTCCAGATGGGTGGCGCTGGTAATGTTGATTCCGGCGCGCTGTGCGTTCGCCAAGGTGGGCGCGGCCAGTTCAGGAATAGTTGACGTACATGTCATGTTGGTACTCCTTTGAATTATTAAACGAACCATTTTTTCGTGGAGACAGGAAGCCTGCTTATCCAGCCTGATCAATCGCTCGGCAAATAAGTCGTTAACTTGTATGGGTACTTCGGAACGATGAGCTTGGTCTGTCCGTCCCTAGATAAAGGGCCAGTAGTTTTAATGTCAATAGAGCGGCGAGCTTAATAGCTAGTTGTGCAAGTCTTCAGAAATATCCTACGCGCCGAAGGTACTAATGCGCGGCTTTCGACGCCCTTTTCCTCGGCTTGTGCGGTATATGTGAGGCTGGGTCGGGAGCAGGTCAGGTCAAGGCGGTAATTTTGTTTTTGCGATAATCGTATTGGTTTTGGCGACTCATTCGAGCAGGAGTGAATGCCAGGTTTTGCTTTGGGCTGGAAGTTGGCGGAGACATTGGTAAGTTTTGTCGAAGCTTTCATTCCATGAAAGTTTCGACAAGGAGATAAGTTATTGCGCGCCGTGCCCGGCAGAGAGGAACTTGCTGAGGAACTGTCGAGTGCGCTCTTCTTTAGGGTTCGCGAACAAAGCCTTGGCTTCGCCTTGTTCGACGATGACGCCTTTGTCGAAAAACACCACGCGATTGGCCACATCCCGGGCGAAGCTCATTTCATGGGTCACGATGACCATGGTGCGCTTTTCCTCGGCCAAGCCGCGAATCGTCGCCAGTACTTCACCCACCAGTTCCGGGTCCAGCGCCGAGGTCGGCTCGTCGAAGAGGATCACCGCCGGTTCCATTGCCAGCGCGCGAGCAATTGCCACGCGCTGTTGCTGACCGCCCGACAGGCGCCTCGGATAGGCGTTTTCCTTACCGGCCAATCCGACCTTGGCCAATAGCTTGCGACCCAACGTCTCGGCCTCCGCGCGCGGCGTCTTTTTCACCACGATCGGACCTTCGGTGACGTTTTCCAATGCCGTGCGATGGGGGAACAGGTTGAAGTTCTGGAACACGAAGCCCACCTGCTGGCGCAGGCGACGCACCAGGCCTTGCTGCTGGTTCAACGGGCGACTGCCATCGATCTCGATGTCGCCGACCTTGATCCGGCCGCTGCTGGGTTCTTCCAGGAAGTTCAGGCACCGCAGGAAGGTGGTCTTGCCCGAGCCGCTGGGGCCGATGATCGCAACCACTTCGCCTTCCTCTATCTTCAGGTCGATGCCGTTGAGCACCACCTGACCCTTGAACTGCTTTGTCAGTTTTTCCACGACAATCATGGGTCAGGACTCCTGGTCGTGCCGATTGACCCGGGCTTCCAGTACGTTCTGCAGGTGCGAAAGCACGGTGGCAAGAACCCAGTAGATCAGCGCGGCGGCAAGATACATGGTGAAGATTTCGAAGGTTCGCGCGGTGATCAACTGCGCCTGGCGGAACAGCTCCGGTACCTGGATAGTCGCCGCCAGCGCGGTGTCCTTGACCAGGGAAATGAAGCTGTTGCCCAACGGTGGCAGGGCGGTGCGGGCGGCTTGCGGCAGGATGGCCCGGCGCAGGGTCTGCGCACGGGTCATGCCGATACTCGCCGCCGCTTCCCACTGGCCGCGCTCGATGGAACTGATGGCGGCCCGCAGGATTTCACACGCATAGGCGGCCATGTTCAGCGAGAAACCGATCAGCGCCGCTGGCAGCGGATCCAGCTCGATGCCCAACTGCGGCAACCCGTAATAGATCACGAACAATTGCACCAGCAACGGCGTGCCGCGAAAGAACGACACGTAGATGCGGGCGATCCAGTTCACCAGCGTGAAGCGCGACAGGCGCATCAGCGCCAGGCCGAACCCCAGCAACAAGCCGAAGAACATGCCGCCCAGGCTGAGGATGACCGTGTAATACGCGCCCTTGAGCAGGAAGGGCGCGGAGTCCAGCGCGAGTTGAAGAGCTGCTTCCATTATTGGGTGACGTCAGCGCTGAAGTATTTTTCCGAGAGTTTTTTCAACGTGCCGTCGGCGCGCAGTTTTTCGATGGCCTTGTTCACGGCGGCCAGCAGCTCAGGCTCGCCTTTACGCAGGGCGATACCGGACTCCTGGCGAGAGAAGGCTTCGCTGGTGACGGTGGTGTCCTTGGCTTTCTTGGCGTATTCCAGCGCGGCCAGGCGGTCGATCAGGATGGTGTCGATACGGCCGACGCGCAGATCCTGGAACTTGGTCGGATCGTCGTCATAGGTCTTGACTTGGGCGCCCGGTACTTCGGCCTTGACCCATTGTTCGTAGTTCGTGCCCAGGCCCACGCCAACTTTCTTGCCATCCAGGTCAGCGGCTTTCTTGATATTCAGCTCGTCGGCCTTCTTGGTCAGGACCAGCGCTTGAATCCCGGAAACGGTGTACGGCTCGGAGAAGTCGTATTTCTTCTTGCGTTCTTCGGAGATAGTCACCTGGTTGACTACAGCGTCCAGACGCTTGGATTCCAGCGCCGCGAGAATGCCCGCCCATGGAGTGGTCTGCAGCTTGACCTTCACACCCAGCTCCTTGGCCAGGGCTTCGGAGAACTCCACTTCGAAGCCGGTCAGTTTTCCGCTGTCATCAACGAAACTGAACGGTGGATAAGTGCCTTCCAGGCCGATCTTGATTTCACCAGCGTCCTTGATTTTTTGCAGTTGCTCACCGGCAACCGCTTGCCCCAGCAGGCCGGCGCTCAATGCCAGGCCCAGCGAACCCACCAGCAGGTTGCGACGTAATGCGGAAAAATTCATGACAAGCCCCTGTGTTTTCTTATGACGACGTTATTTTGGCTGAGATAAGGCGTAGCCGCGATTCGAAAAGATTGCCACATCCTGCCTTAAAGCAGCCTGGACGTCTCGCGGCAGGCGAGACTATAGGGTGGGTTTTATAGATTGGAAAATAATATTAAATAAAGCATCTATGCTAATTTGGAATGAGGGCCTGTGGGAGCGAGCTTGCTCGCGATGGCGGTGTGTCAGTTAAACAATTGTCGGCGGATTTATCGCTATCGCGAGCAAGCTCGCTCCCACAAAAGCCCTCCATTGAGTCCTCCACTAAGCCGAGAACGCCGTGTTATAGGCAAACAACGCCGGCGCGCCGCCGGTGTGCAGGAAGATGATCGGACCGTCATCGAAACGGTCGCGGCCGATGCCATCGAGCAAGCCGGCCATGGCCTTGCCGGTATAGACCGGATCGAGCAGCAGACCTTCCTGGCTCGCCAGAAGCTTGACCGCTGCCAGTGTCCCGGCATTCGGTTCGCCATAGCGTGGCGCGAAATACTCATCCCACAGATTGACCTTGAATGCCTCTGGGAGGGCCACTTCAAGCAGCTCCGCAGTGCGCTCGGCCAGGCCCTGCACCTTCGGGAACTGGTCCTCTTCGCTGCGCGAAACCGTTACGCCAATGACCGGAAGCGCAGGCAGGCTTTCGCTCAAGGCCAGCGCCAGGCCGCTGTGCGTGCCGGCACTGCCCGAGGCCAGTACCACGGCGGCGAAATCGAGTCCGGTGTCCTTGATCTGCTCGGCCAGCTCCAGGCCGGCGCGTACATAACCCAGCGCGCCCAAGGCATTGGAACCACCAATCGGCACCAGGTACGGTTTTTTGCCGTTGCTGCGCAGACGGCCAGCGAGGGCCTGCAATTGGTCATCGGCGTTGTCCAGGTTGTCTACCTGCTCGACCTTGGCGTCGAAAAGCTCCAGCAACAGACGATTGCCGTTACCCAGGTAATTGCTGTCCTCGGTACCCATCGGGTTTTCCAGCAGCGCCACGCAGCCCAGGCCCAGCTTCGCGGCCAGGGCTGCGGTCTGGCGTACATGGTTGGACTGGATCGCCCCGGCGGTGATGAGGGTATCGGCGCCTTGGGCGATGGCGTCGGCGGCCAGGTATTCGAGCTTGCGCAGCTTGTTGCCGCCCAGGGCCAGCGGCGTCAGGTCGTCGCGCTTGATGTAAATGTCCCGGCCGAGCCAGGCGCAGAGGCGATCGAGTTTTTCCAGGGGTGTCGGGTGGCCGAGCAGGTCAAGACGATGAAAGCGAGACAGCTGTTCTTTGATCATGGGTCCGTACTGGTTGTAGGCGATGCCTGGACTATAGGCACGTGGATATTGAGGGGCAACCGGGATGTTTCCGTTCGGGCGTGGATGCGGCGACACCGCCGCCGGTTTGGCTTGTGCCGGACCTGTGGGAGCGAGCTTGCTCGCGATGGCGGTGCAGCGATCAATAGAGATATTGGATGTCAGGCCGTCATCGCGAGCAAGCTCGTTCCCACAGGGGTATCTGCCCTTGAACACTGAACGAATGCCCGCCAGGCACCGTCATACCCAGCCATGGGCTAGGGTAGGAAAGCGTGCCGTTGAGCCCTGCGATTAGTCCTTAGCTAGCTATTCATGTTTAACTTGAACGTTCATTCAAGTTAAACCATTGGTTTGCTGCCCGCTCACAACAGGAGGCTTGCCTTTGCCGAGTCCGTTTGCACACGTCACGATTTCGCTTTGCGAGGTGCTTCGTCGATGAGTACTTCGTCCCTTTCACCCAGCGGCCTGGTCCGCATGAATCCGCCGGTGTTTTACTTCGCCGCGACTTTCATTCTGCTGTTCGGCCTGGTGGTGATCGCCATGCCCGCGCAGGCCGGCGCCTGGCTGCTGGCGGCCCAGAACTGGGCAGCCAACACGGTCGGTTGGTACTACTTGCTGGCGATGACCCTGTATTTGATTTTCGTGGTGGTCACCGCATTGTCTGGCTACGGCAAGATCAAGCTCGGTGCCGACCACGACGAGCCTGAATTCAGCTACTTGTCCTGGGCCGGCATGTTGTTCGCCGCCGGGATCAGCATCACGTTGTTTTTCTTTTGTGTTTCCGAGCCGCTGACCCATCTGGCACAGCCGCCCCAAGGCGAAGCCGGTACCGCTGACGCGGCGCGCCAGGCCATGCAGATACTCTTCTTGCACTGGGGCCTGCACGGCTGGGGGGTGTTTGCTTTTGTCGGCATGGCCTTGGCGTACTTCGCCTACCGGCACAATTTGCCGCTGGCCTTGCGATCGGCGTTGTATCCGTTGATTGGCAAGCGCATCAACGGTCCGATCGGTTATGCCGTGGATGGCTTCGGCATTATCGCGACGGTCTTCGGTCTCGGTGCGGACATGGGGTTTGGTGTGCTGCACCTCAATTCCGGGTTGGATTACCTGTTTGGCATCGCTCATACGCAGTGGATCCAGGTCGGCCTGATCGTGCTGATGATGGGCGCTGCGATCATTGTCGCGGTGGCCGGCGTCGACAAAGGCGTGCGGGTGATGTCCGACATCAACATGTTGCTGGCCTGTGCGTTGCTGTTGTTCGTGCTGTTTGCCGGCCCGACCCAGCACTTGCTCAACACGCTGATCCAGAACGTCGGTGACTATCTCGGCGCCTTGCCCATGAAAAGCTTTGACCTGTACGCCTACGACAAGCCGAGCGACTGGCTGGGCGGGTGGACGGTGTTCTATTGGGCATGGTGGATTGCGTGGTCGCCGTTCGTGGGGCTGTTCATTGCACGCATTTCCCGTGGTCGGACGATTCGCGAATTCGTCTTTGGCGTGCTGTTGATTCCCCTCGGTTTCACCCTGGCGTGGATGTCGATCTTTGGTAACAGCGCCCTCGACCAAGTGTTGAACCATGGCATGAGCGCCTTGGGGATGTCGGCGGTGGATAACCCGTCGATGAGCCTTTACCTGCTGCTGGAAACCTACCCGTGGAGCAAGACGGTCATCGCTGTCACGGTGTTTATCAGCTTTGTGTTTTTCGTCACATCCGCCGACTCCGGCACCGTGGTGCTGTCCACGCTTTCGGCCAAGGGCGGCAGTCCGGATGAAGACGGACCAAAATGGCTTCGTGTGTTCTGGGGCGCAATGACCGCCCTGGTGACCAGCGCCTTGCTGTTCTCCGGCAGCATCGATGCGCTCAAGTCAGCGGTGGTGCTGACCTCATTGCCCTTTTCGCTGATTCTCTTGCTGATGATGTGGGGACTGCACAAGGCGTTCTACCTCGAATCCCAGAAGCAGATCGCGCAACTGCATTCATTGGCGCCCGTTTCGGCTTCGCGACGGGGCACTGGCGGTTGGCGCCAACGCCTGAGCCAGGCGGTGCATTTTCCCTCTCGCGACGAGGTGTACCGCTTCCTCGACACCACGGTGCGCCCGGCCATCGAAGATGTGAAAGCGGTGTTCATCGAGAAGGGGCTGACCGTGATGACCCAGCCCGACCCGGCGACCGACAGTGTCAGCCTGGAAATCGGCCACGGTGAGCAGCATCCGTTCATCTACCAGGTGCAGATGCGCGGCTACTTCACGCCGTCCTTCGCCCGGGGTGGCATGGGCTCCAAGCAAATCAACAACCGGCGTTACTACCGTGCCGAAGTGCACCTGAGTGAAGGCAGCCAGGATTACGACCTGGTGGGCTATTCCAAGGAGCAGGTCATCAACGACATCCTCGACCAGTACGAGCGGCACATGCAGTTCTTGCATCTGGTGCGTTGACCAGCGGTATCCGGTGTTCATCTGCCCCGCATCGCGAGCAAGCTGGCTCCCACAAGGGAATCCGCTGACCCTCTGGGAGCGAGCTTGCTCCGGCGGCGATCCGACGAAAGCGGTTTCACTGGCTGCGCCGAACTCAGCCTCAGACCAATCCGCCATTGGCCCGCAGGATTTGCCCATTGACCCAACCGGCAGCCGGGCTCACCAGGAAAGATACGATGCTGGCGATGTCTTCCGGCTGGCCGAGGCGCTCCAGGGGCGGCATCTTCGCGTAGTGCTGGACTTGCTCTTCGCTTTTGCCGTGCATGAACAGTTCGGTGGCGACCGGCCCCGGCGCCACGGCGTTGACGGTGATCTGGCGACCGCGCAGCTCCTTGGCGAACACCTGGGTCAGCGACTCCACCGCGGCCTTGCTGGCGATGTACACCGAATAGCCAGGCAGGTTCAGGCCCACGGTACTGCTGGAAAAATTCACGATGCGGCCGCCGTCGTTCAGCCGAGTCGCGGCCTCGCGGAGGGTGTTGAAGGTACCGCGCGTGTTGATGGCGAACGTACGGTCGAACAGCTCGTCGCTGTGCTCTGCCAAGGGCATGACCTGGAGAATGCCGGCGTTGTTGATCAACACATCGACCTTGCCCAGTTGCGTTTCGACTTCATCGAACATCCGGCTGACATCGGCGGCAACCGACACGTCGGCCTTCACCGCTATGGCCTGGTGACCGGCCTGGCGCAGCTGCACGACCAGCTTGGAAGCTTCGGTGGCGCTGCTGGCGAAGTTGACGGCAACGGCGAAGCCGTCGCTGGCCAGTTGCTTGGCAATCTGTGCGCCGATGCCGCGGGAGGCGCCGGTCACGATGGCAACTTTGGAGTTTGGAGCAGTCATGGCGAGTATCCCCTTGGGATGCAGTGATGGGTTGCAGGCAGATTCACATGTTTACTCTCGCCGATAAATGCCGGAAAGTTGCCTTGACTGTTCAATAATCTTCAACAATCGGAGCGCGGGATTTCGATGGACCAGGTCAAGGCCATGCGGGTATTTGTCCGCATCTACGAGCGCAGCAGCTTCACCCTGGCTGCTGAAGACTTGAACATGCCACGGGCCACGCTGACTCATACGCTCAATCAGTTCGAGGCCTGGTTGGGTGTGCGTTTGCTTGAGCGCAGCACGCGCAAGGTACGCCCGACCCTCGATGGCGAAGCCTATTACCCGCGCTGCGTACAATTGCTGGCGGAACTGGAAGAAGCCGAACTGGCGTTTCGCGGCGTGGCGCCCAAAGGCAAGCTGCGGGTGGACCTGCACGGAACGCAGGCGCGATATTTCGTCATCCCGGCGTTGCCTCAATTCATGGCCCGCTACCCCGAAATCGAACTGTTCATCAGCGAGGCGGACCGGTTTGTCGATCTGATTGCCGAAGGCGTCGATTGCGTCGTGCGCTCCGGCACGTTGGCGGATTCGTCATTGATTGGCCGGCGTGTCGCCAATCTTCGGCAAGTCACCTGCGCCAGCCCCGCTTATTTGCGCCAATATGGCGAGCCGAAAAGCCTTGATGACTTGCGGCATCACAAGGCCGTGAACTACGTCTCGCGCACGACCGCCAAGCTGTATCCGTTCGAATTCATGGTCGACGGCGAACTCAAGGAAGTGTCGATTGGCGGCACGTTGTCGGTGTCCGGCGCGGAAATCTACGCCGCGTCGGCCATTGCCGGCATGGGCCTGATCCAGTGTCCGTATTACCGAATGGAGGAGCCGATCCGGCAGGGCCTGATCCAGGAGGTGCTCGCCGCGACGCCGCCACCCTCCATGCCAGTGTCGGTGCTTTATCCGCACAACCGACACATGTCGCCACGGGTTCGGGTGTTCGTGGACTGGGTGGCGGAGGTGTTTGCGCAGGCGCGTTAAGGTTTGGCTACCAAGGACCTTGTGGGAGCGAGCTTGCTCGCGATGAGGCCATTGCAGTCGATAGTTTTTTTGGCTGATCCACCGCTATCGTCGGATCGCCGCCCGGAGCAAGCTCGCCCCCACACTTGCCATGCGAACTTTCGGCCTGACCGATGCGTCTGTGAAATGTTAGTTTCTGCCATTCGCCGTTCGCACAGAGAGCCTTTTCGATGACCTACACCGCTGCGCAAAACCGCTACGAGTCCATTCCCTATCGCCGCGTCGGTCGCAGCGGGCTGGTGCTGCCGGCCCTGTCACTTGGCTTGTGGCACAACTTCGGCGACAGCACGCCGATCGATACCCAGCGAGCCTTGCTGCGCACGGCGTTTGACCTGGGCATCAATCACTTCGACCTCGCCAACAACTACGGCCCGCCCTACGGCAGCGCCGAAATCAATTTCGGCCGGTTGTTACGTGAAGACTTCAAGCAGTACCGCGATGAACTGATCATCTCCAGCAAGGCTGGCTGGGACATGTGGCCCGGCCCGTATGGCCAGGGCGGCGGTTCACGCAAATACGTACTCGCGAGTCTCGACCAGAGCCTGCAGCGCCTGGGGTTGGACTACGTGGACATTTTCTATTCCCACCGTTTCGACCCCGACACGCCGCTGGAGGAAACGGCCAGCGCGCTGGCGACGGCCGTGCAGCAGGGCAAGGCTTTGTACATCGGCATCTCTTCGTATTCGGGCGTGAAGACCCGGGAAATGGCCGCGCTGCTCCAGGAATGGAAAGTCCCGCTGCTGATCCACCAGCCGGCCTACAACCTGCTCAATCGCTGGGTGGAAAAAGACCTGCTGGACGCCACCGAGGAACTCGGCACGGGCGTCATTGCCTTCACGCCGCTGGCCCAGGGCCTGCTGACCGACAAATACCTCAAGGGCATTCCGGCCGATGCGCGGGTGAATCGCCCGGGGGGTGGCTCGTTGCAAGCTTCGCATTTGTCCGAGGAAAATATCGCCCACGTGCGCGCCCTCAATGAAATCGCCCAGCGTCGCGGCCAGAGCCTGGCGCAGATGGCGCTGGCCTGGACCTTGCGCGATCCACGGGTCACCTCCGCCCTGATCGGCGCGAGCCGACCGGAGCAGATCGTCGAGAACGTCGGGGCCCTGCGCAATCTCGATTTCAGCGCCGAAGAGCTGGCCGAGATCGATCGCTTTGCCCAGGAGGGCGGGATCAACCTGTGGGAGAAGCCTTCGACGGCGGAGTAATACCGAACACCCCTGTGGCGAGGGAGCTTGCTCCCGCTGGGCCGCGCTGTAGGGGCTGTCGAGCGAAGCGAGGCTGCGATCTTTCCGCTGATACTTCGGGTCTCAAGCGAAAGATCAAAAGATCAAAAGATCAAAAGATCAAAAGATCAAAAGATCGCAGCCTTCGGCAGCTCCTACAGCGCAGTCGAGCGGGAGCAAGCTCCTCGCCACGGGGATATGCGTTACCCCGGAAAACCATTCGGGCAAGGCACTCACCTGAAAAACGGCACATCCCCCAACACCGTCGCCCGGTGCATCACGCGCCGGGCAGGGCGGTAGTCGTCCACGGCGAAATGCTGGGTGACGCGGTTGTCCCAGAACGCCACATCGTTGGCCTGCCAGCGCCAGCGAACGGTGAATTGCGGACGTGTCGCGTGGGCGAACAACAGTTTCAGGATCGCCTCGCTTTCGGTTTCTGATAGCTCATTGATGCGTGCGGTAAAGCCTTCGTTGACGAACAACGAGCGGCGGCCACTCACCGGATGCGTGCGAATCACCGGATGGGACAGCGGTGGGTTTTTCCGCCGTGCTTCTTCCCAGCGCACCAAGTCCTCGGCGGAGTTGCCGAAGCGCTCCAGCGGAAACGAACGGGTGAAGTCGTGAGTCGCCGTCAGGCCTTCCAGCAGGCTTTTCAATGGCGCCGACAAGGCTTCGTAGGCGGCAATGCCGCTGGCCCACAACGTGTCGCCGCCAAACGCCGGCAGTAGCTTGGCGCTGAGCACGGCGCCCAGGGCAGGGGTCGGCAGGAAGGTCACGTCGGTGTGCCACACCGCGTTATCGCGAACGTCGGTGACGGCGGTGTCGAGCACCAGCACTTCGGGCTGCTCCGGTACGTTGGGGTAGATCGGATGAATGTGCAGGTCACCGAAATACCCAGCGAAACGTGCCTGTTGCGGCGGTTCGATCGGCTGGTCGCGGAAAAACAGCACCTGGTGTTCCAGCAGCGCCTGCTCGATGAAATCCCGGTCTTCCAGGCCCAGCGGTTGGCTGATGTCGATCCCGCTGATCTGTGCGCCGAGGGCAATGCTCAAAGGGGTAATGGTCGGGCGGCTCATGGTGGTCTCTCGGATGGGCGCCGAAGGGTCGGCGTGGTCGTTGCGTATCAATGGGCCTGGCCGTGCCATGGCACCAGCTTGCGTTGCAGGGCGCGCAGGCCCATTTCCATGGCGAAGGCGATCAGTGCGATCACCAGGATTCCCAGCACCACCACATCGGTGACCAGGAACTGCGCCGCCGATTGCACCATGAACCCCAGGCCGCTGGTGGCCGCGATCAATTCAGCGGCGACCAGCGTCGACCAACCCACGCCCAGGCCGATGCGGATACCGGTGAGGATGTCCGGCAGGGCGCTGGGCACGATCACGTGGCGGATCAGTTGCGCCCGGGTGGCACCGAGGGATTGCGCCGCCCGCAGTTTCGCCGGGTCAACCGTGCGCACGCCGGTGGCGGTGGCGATGGCGATCGGGGCGAAGATCGCCAGGTAGATCAACAGGACTTTCGACAGCTCGCCGATGCCGCACCAGATCACGATCAGCGGCAGGTAGGCCAGGGGCGGGATCGGTCGATAGAATTCGATCAGCGGATCGAGCACCCCACGGGCGATACGGTTGGCGCCGATGGCAATGCCCACCGGCACCGCCGTCAGCACCGCGAACAACAGGCCCAGGCCAATCCGTCCCAGGCTTGCGCCCAGGTGTTGCCAGAGGGTCGAATCCATATAGCCGCTGGTTGCGAGCAGCCAACCCTTTTGCAGCACGGCGGAGGGCGGCGGCAGGAACAGCGGTTCGATCAGTCCGGTGGCGGTGATTGCCCACCAGAGAAACAGCAGCACGACCAACGTCAGCCCGCTGATCCAGCGTGTGCTCAGGCTGCGTCGTACGGGGACGGGCGCGTGCGGCTTCACGGCATCGTCGGCCACGGCTGGAATTTCATAGCTGCTCATGCGCGCTCCTGTTGTCGAGTGGCGCTGCGTTGGGAAAACACCTTGGCAAGCACATGCTCGCGGGTCTCGATGAAGCGTGGATCGGACTTGATGGACCGGGCCGATTCGCCCGCGCCGTAGCGGCGGCCGAAATTCAGGCTCAGGCGCTCGACGATCTGCCCGGGATCGGGTGCCAGCAGGATCAGGTCGGTCGCCAGGAACACCGCTTCCTCAATGTCGTGGGTAATCAGGAACACCGGTTTGGCGGTGCGTTGCCAGACTTGCAGCAGCAACTCTTGCATCTGCTCGCGAGTGAAAGCGTCCAGGGCGCCGAAGGGTTCGTCCATCAACAACAGGCGAGGGTCGGCCGCCAACGCGCGGGCCAGGCCGACGCGTTGCTTCTGGCCGCCGGAGAGCTGCCAGACGCGGCGCTTTTCGAAACCGGCCAGGTCCACCAAAGCGAGCATTTCCCGTGCGCGAGCCTCGCGTTTTTCCTTGGCGACCCCGGCCAGTTCCAGGCCGAAAGCGACGTTCGCCAGCACGTCCTGCCAGGGCAACAGCGCATCGTCCTGGAACACCACGCCACGTTCGGCGCCGGGGCCCGACACCGGCACGTCGTCGAGGGTGATCTGCCCGGCGCTGGGCTCGACGAACCCGGCAATCAGGTTCAGCAGCGACGTCTTGCCGCTGCCGGATGGGCCGAGGGCGACCAGCAACTGCTGCGGGCCCAGGGTCAATGAAATATCCGCCAGTACCGGTTTCGTTGCGCCGGGGTACTGTGCGCTGATGCGCTCCAGCTGTAGCAAGGCCATCTCGGCGTCTCCTGTTTCGGTCAGCGAGTGATGTATTTGGCGCTGACGTACGGCGCGTAATCCGGCAGCACCGCTTCGACCTTGCCTTGTTCCTTGAGGAACGCGGCAGTGTTGGTGATCGCCTGGGTGGTTGGAGCGCCGAGGCTCACCACCTGGTCTGCGGCCAGCGGGAAGACGTTGCCTTGCAACAGCAGCGGGATATCGCTGGCCTTGGCGCCGGAGAGCTTCACCAGCTTGTCGATATTGGACGCATCGGCCAGCCAGGCTTGCGGATCCTTGCGGTACTGGGCGTAGGCATCCAGGGTGACTTTGGCGAACGCGGTGACGATTTCGGGATGTTGCTGGGCGAAATCCTTGCGCACGATCCAGGCGTCGAAGGTCGGTGCGCCGAACTGGGCCAGTTCAGCTGAAGTGATCAATACCTTGCCGTTTTCCTTGGCCACGCCCAGGGCCGGGTCCCAGACGTAGGTGGCGTCGATGTCGCCGCGTTTCCAGGCGGCGATGATGGCCGGCGGGGCGAGGTTGAGCACCGTGACTTTCGACGGGTCGATGTTCCAGTGCTTCAGCGCGGCGAGCAGGCTGTAGTGGCCGGTGGAGACAAACGGCACGGCGATCTTCTTGCCGATCAGGTCTTGCGGGGTCTTGATGCCGGAGCCGTCACGGGCCACCAAGGCTTCAGCGGCGCCGATCTGGGTGGCGATGAGGAAAGTTTCCACTGGAACCTTACGCGTGATGGCGGCGGTCAGCGGGCTGGAACCGAGGTAACCGATCTGCACATCGCCCGAGGCAATGGCGGCGATGATATCGGCGCCATTGTCGAACTTGCGCCAGGCGATCTTGGCCTGGGTGGCTTTTTCATAGGCGCCGTCGGCTTGGGCGACTTTCGCCGGGTCAACGGTGGTCTGGTAGGCGACGGTCAGGTCGGCCGCCTGGGCAAAAAGACTCGCCGCAGCCAGGGAGGCGGCCGCGAGAAGGCGAAGGGGAAAACTCAAAGACATGGTGTAGCTCCTCAACAGGCCGCCGGAGAGTCGGCGTTGGAGAAGACTAAATGATCTAAGAATTAAGAAATAAATAACTTTTTCGAATTAGCTTATCTGCGAAAAAATCTATCGAGAACGGCTCGGAACCCTTGTGGCGAGGGAGCTTGCTCCAGCCGGACTGGGTCGTAGGAGCTGCCGAAGGCTGCGATCTTTTGATCTTTTGATCTTTGATCTTTCGCTTGGGACTCAAGCGTTAGTGGAAAGATCGCAGCCTCGCTTCGCTCGGCAGCTCCTACGCAGCTCCTGCGCAGCGCCTACGGGGTAGCTAATTACTAATCGCCAAAATGCTCGCCTGGTACGAACCCACGAACACGTCGAAATCCCCCACCTCGTTCTGCTCCAGCTCGGTTTGCTGGACCAGGGACTGGCGAGCGGTTTGCTCGAACGCGGCTTGCTCTTCGGTCGCCAACGGCTCGGCGCGGAAGAACTCGGCGTGGGCCTTGCTCTGGCGCAGGGAGAACTGAGCGAAGCTTTCCTGATGCTCGGCCATGGCGGCCAGCACCTGGGCGGACGGCGTCAGCGATGGATCGCGGACCTTTGCCCGTTGCGCGTCCAGCGCCTGACGGTGGGCATCGCCACCCTGGCTCTGGTCAAGCAGCGCGGCCAGCGGAGCGATTTTTTCCAGCAATTCCAGAGCCCAGGCTTGCATGTCGACCGATTGGCCCTGGCGCTGCAATTGCAGGCCCGGCTTGCGGCCTTCCTTGACCACGGTCAGGAAGTTGCTGGTGGCGTTGCTGCACTCGTTGTTTTCCAGCTGTGGGCTGTCATTGAGGCCGCAATACAGCAGGAACGCGTCGAGGAACCGCGACTCGGTGAGGTCGATGCCCATCGGCAGGAACGGGTTGATGTCCAGGCAGCGGACTTCGACGTACTGGATCCCGCGAGCCATGAGCGCCTGGATTGGCCGCTCGCCGGTATAGGTCACGCGCTTGGGGCGGATGTTGGAGTAGTATTCGTTTTCGATCTGCAGGATGTTGGTGTTGAGCTGCACCCATTCGCCGTTCTGGTGGGTGCCGACTTCGACGTACGGCCCGTACGGCGTTGCCACCGCTTTACGCAGGCTGTCGGTGTAGCTTGCCAGATCGTTGTAGCAAGGCGTCAAGCCGGCCTGGGCGTTGCTCTGGTAACCCAGGTCGCTCATGCGCAGGCTGGTGGCGTAGGGCAGGTACAAGGTGTCCGGATCCAGCTGTTCCAACCGGTGCGGCCGGCCACGCAGGAAACCGACGTCGAGGGCCGGCGAGGCACCGAACAGGTACATCAACAGCCAGCTGTAGCGGCGGAAATTACGGATCAGTGCGATGTAGGCGGACGACTGGAAGTCCCGGTCGCTCAGATCGCTGGCTTCGTCCTGCCGGAGCAGGGGCCAGAGCTTCTCCGGCAGGGAAAAGTTGTAGTGGATCCCGGCGATGCATTGCATGGTCTTGCCGTAGCGCAGGGCCAGACCCTTGCGATAGACGTATTTGAGTCGACCGATGTTCGAGGTGCCGTAATAGGCGATCGGAATCTCTTCCTCGGCCGGCAACGGACACGGCATCGAAGGGCTCCACAGGTATTCGTCGCCGAGCTTGCTGTAGACGAACCTGTGGATCCTGTCGAGGCTGCGCAGGGTGTCGGCCGGGTTGGCCAGGGCCGGGGTGATGAACTCCAGCAGCGACTCGGAATAGTCGGTGGTGATCTGTTCGTTGGTCAACGCCGAGCCCAGGGCCTCGGGGTGCGGGGTCTGCGCCAGGTGCCCATCGCCCGTGACGCGCAGGCATTCACGCTCGATACCGTGGAGGCACTGCTCGAGCAGGGAGAGGTTGGCGCGCTCGCCGAGCAGGGCCAGGCGGCGGTTTAAAAGGTCGCTCAAGTTGAATTCCTTCACGCGTCAGTCGCCCCAATATGGGGGTGGGCAAGACGGTCTACAAGGGTGAAGTTAAAACTGGCGTTTTCGCCTGGTTTTTGTGCCAAAGGCCAGCCACCGCAACCCCACTGTGGGAGCGAGCTTGCTCGCGATGGCGGTGGAGCAGCCACAGTGATATTGACTGTAGATCCGCTATCGCGAGCAAGCTCGCCCCCACAGATGGGATTTCGACACCGCATCCGTGGAAATGAAATTACCCCAAATCGATGACAGGGAGCTATAGGACAGCGAACGTGCCTTGCGCTTTTGCGACCAGCTTGTCGCCCTGCATCACATCGGCCTCCACCACCAACGTGCGCCGGCCCGGGTGGATGACCCGGGCGGTGCACAACACCTCGCCGTCGGACACGGCGCGGATGTAGTTGATCTTGCACTCGATGGTTGCGCTCTGCTGGTCAAAGCCATGGACACTGGAGCAAGCCAGGCCCATGGCGATGTCCACCAGGCTGAACAGCGCGCCGCCGTGCAGCTTGCCGCCACGATTGCGCAACTCGGGTTCGAGGCCCAGGGCGACTTGCGCCACCCCGTCCCCGAGGCTGTGCAGACGGCAGCCGAGCAGCTTGAAGAACGCGCTCTCCACCAACCCGGCCGGTGCGTCCATCAGCGTTTCTTCAGTTGCTTGGCGTTGGCGAACAGCGAGGCCATGGCGTTGTTGGCCGGGGCTGCGGTGGCGGTTTCCTTGCGCGGTGCGGTGTTCTGCGATTGACGAGGCGTCGAGCCAGGACGCGCACCACGGGCACCGTCGATTTTCTCGCCCGGCGTGTCACTCATGCGCATCGACAGGCCAACGCGTTTGCGCGGGATGTCGACTTCCATGACCTTCACTTTCACCACATCACCGGCCTTTACCGCTTCGCGCGGGTCCTTGATGAATTTCTCGGACAACGCCGAGATATGCACCAGGCCGTCCTGATGCACGCCGATGTCGACGAACGCGCCGAAGTTGGTCACGTTGGTCACCACGCCTTCGAGGATCATGCCCGGTTGCAGGTCCTTGAGGTCTTCGACGCCTTCCTGGAATTCGGCGGTCTTGAACTCAGGACGCGGGTCGCGGCCCGGCTTTTCCAGCTCTTGCAGGATGTCGGTCACGGTGGGCAGGCCGAAGGTTTCGTCGGTGAATTTCTTCGGGTCCAGGCGCTTGAGGAACGCAGCGTCGCCGATCAGCGAGCGGATGTCGCGGTCGGTCTGGGCGGCGATGCGTTGTACCAGCGGGTAGGCTTCCGGGTGGACTGCGGAGGAGTCGAGCGGGTTGTCGCCGTTCATGACGCGCAGGAAGCCGGCGGCCTGCTCGAAGGTTTTTTCACCCAGGCGCGGGACTTTTTTCAACGCGGCGCGGGTCTTGAACGCGCCGTGTTCGTCACGGTGGGTGACGATGTTCTGCGCCAGGGTGGCGTTCAGGCCGGAAATACGCGCCAGCAGCGCCACCGAAGCGGTGTTCACGTCCACGCCCACGGCGTTCACGCAATCCTCCACCACGGCGTCCAGGCCACGGGCCAGTTTCAGTTGGGAAACGTCGTGCTGGTACTGGCCGACACCGATGGATTTCGGATCGATCTTCACCAGTTCCGCCAATGGATCCTGCAAGCGACGGGCGATGGACACCGCGCCACGGATCGACACGTCCAGGTCGGGGAATTCCTTGGAAGCCAGTTCCGACGCCGAATAAACCGAAGCGCCGGCCTCGGAGACCATGACCTTGGTCATCTTCATGGCCGGGTATTTCTTGATCAGCTCGGCGGCCAGCTTGTCGGTCTCGCGGCTGGCGGTTCCGTTGCCGATGGCGATCAGGTCCACCGAATGCTTGGCGCACAGGGCGGCGAGTACGGCGAGGGTCTGGTCCCACTTGTTGTGCGGCACATGGGGATAGACCGTGGCGTGATCCAGCAGTTTGCCGGTCGAGTCCACCACCGCCACCTTGCAACCGGTGCGCAGGCCCGGGTCCAGGCCCAGGGTTGCGCGCGGGCCGGCCGGTGCGGCCAACAGCAAGTCGTGCAGGTTGTGGGCGAATACGTTGATCGCCTCGGTCTCGGCGTTGTCGCGCAGCTCACCGAGCAAGTCGGTTTCCAGATGGGTGTAGAGCTTGACCTTCCAGGTCCAGCGCACCACCTCGGCTAGCCATTTGTCGGCGGCGCGGTTCTGGTTCTGGATGCCGAATTGCTGGCCGATCATGCCTTCGCACGGGTGCATGGTGCCGGGCAGTTCTTCACCGACCTTCAGTGCGGAACTGAGAATGCCTTCGTTGCGACCACGGAAAATCGCCAGGGCACGGTGGGACGGCATGCTCTTGAGCGGTTCGTCGTGCTCGAAGTAGTCGCGGAACTTGGCGCCTTCCTCTTCCTTGCCGGCGATGACGCGGGCGCTGAGGATGGCTTCCTGCTTGAGGAAGTTGCGCAGTTTCTCCAACAGGTTGGCGTCTTCGGCGAAGCGCTCCATGAGGATGTACTTGGCGCCTTCCAGCGCGGCCTTCACGTCCGCCACGCCTTTTTCGGCATCGACAAAGCGTGCGGCCTCGGTTTCCGGGGCCAGGGTTGGATCATTGAATAGGCCATCCGCCAGTTCGCCGAGGCCGGCTTCCAGGGCGATCTGGCCCTTGGTGCGGCGCTTCTGCTTGTAGGGGAGGTACAAATCTTCGAGGCGGGTCTTGGTATCGGCCAGCTTGATGTCGCGCTCGAGTTGCGGGGTCAGCTTGCCCTGCTCCTGGATGCTCGCCAGGATGCTGATGCGCCGTTCGTCGAGTTCGCGCAGGTAGCGCAGGCGCTCTTCCAGATGACGCAATTGCGTGTCATCGAGGCTGCCGGTCACTTCTTTCCGGTAACGGGCGATGAAAGGGACCGTGGAGCCTTCATCGAGTAGCGCGACGGCCGCTTCGACCTGTTGTGGGCGGACGCCGAGTTCCTCGGCGATGCGGCTGTTGATGCTGTCCATAAAACCACCTGACAAATTGTGAAATCAGGCTCGCTGCCGCAGAAGCCGGGCTCGGCGAGACTGGTTGAGCGGCCTGGCATGCGCCGCTGCCTGGGTCAAAAGGCTGCCTGTTGACCCGCGAAATTCAAAAAGTGCTGCCTGGCCAGGGGTAAATAATGCTGCGCCGGTGCAACGTTCCGGCCGGTCCTGGCACAAAAGGCCGCGCATTATAACCAGCGTTCCGTTGTTCGGGGGTGTCGTGAACCGAGGGTTTGATGGGTGGATTGCTGGAGATAGAGGAAAAATCTGCTAACAATGCACACGATGCGTATAACGGCAGCTAGGCCATAATGCGCGCCAAGATCAAAGGAGCTTCCTATGAGCAGCACTGCACAAACTGCTGAAGGCGAAAAAATTCTGATTGTTGACGACGATCCCGGGTTGAGCAGCCTGCTGGAGCGTTTTTTCGTCAGCAAGGGCTACCGCGCCCGCACCGTACCGAACACCGAGCAAATGGATCGCCTGCTGGCCCGTGAGGTGTTCAACCTCGTGGTCCTCGACCTGATGCTGCCTGGTGAGGACGGCTTGACCGCCTGCCGCCGCCTGCGTGGCGCCAACAACCAGATCCCAATCATCATGCTCACTGCCAAGGGCGACGAGCTGAGCCGCATCAAGGGGCTGGAACTGGGCGCCGACGATTACCTGGCCAAGCCGTTCAACCCGGACGAGCTGATGGCCCGGGTCAAGGCGGTCTTGCGTCGCCAGTCGGCCCCGGTGCCGGGCGCGCCGGGCAGCGAAGACGAAAGCGTGACCTTCGGCGACTATGAACTGTCCTTGGCTACCCGCGAGCTCAAGCGTGGCGACGAGATCCACATGCTCACCACCGGTGAGTTCGCCGTGCTCAAGGCCCTGGTGATGAACGCCCGCCAGCCGCTGACCCGGGACAAGTTGATGAACCTGGCCCGTGGTCGTGAGTGGGACGCGCTGGAGCGCTCCATCGACGTGCAGATTTCCCGCCTGCGCCGGATGATCGAGCCCGATCCATCCAAGCCGCGTTATATCCAGACGGTCTGGGGCGTCGGTTATGTGTTCGTGCCGGATGGCGCCGCCAGCAAGTGATCGGCGATTTGTAGGAGCGGGTAGCCTGGCTGGTTGAAAGGTCTTCTTCCAGGCGACTCGCGGTCCGTCATTGTGCGAGCATCGCTCGCTCCTGCAAGTGTGTAGCGGTTATTCATGAAAACCCCCGTTTGGTTCCCCCAGAGTTTTTTCTCCCGCACCCTCTGGCTGGTGCTGATCGTCGTGCTTTTTTCCAAGGCGCTGACGCTGGTCTACCTGCTGATGAACGAAGACGTGCTGGTGGACCGCCAATACAGTCACGGCGTGGCCTTGACCCTGCGGGCCTATTGGGCCGCCGACGAAACCAATCGAGCGAAGATTGCCGAGGCGGCAACATTGATTCGGGTCGTTGGCGCCGGCGTGCCGGAAGGGGAGCAGCACTGGCCGTACAGCGAGATCTATCAACGGCAGATGCAGGCCGAACTGGGCGCCGACACCGAGGTGCGGCTGCGCATGCATTCGCCTCCGGCATTGTGGGTACGCGCCCCGAGCCTGGGTGACGGTTGGTTGAAGGTGCCCCTGTACCCGCATCCATTGCGTGGCCAGAAAATCTGGAACGTGCTGGGCTGGTTCCTGGCGATCGGCCTGCTCTCGACGGCTTCGGCGTGGATTTTCGTCAGCCAGCTCAACCAACCGCTCAAGCGCCTGGTGTACGCCGCCCGGCAGCTGGGGCAGGGGCGTAGCGTACGGTTGCCGATCAGCGATACCCCCAGCGAGATGACCGAGGTCTACCGCGCCTTCAACCAGATGGCGGAGGATGTCGAACAGGCCGGGCGTGAGCGTGAGTTGATGCTTGCGGGGGTCTCCCATGACCTGCGCACGCCCCTGACTCGATTGCGGCTTTCCCTAGAATTGATGGGCGAGCACACCGACCTGACCGACGAGATGGTTCGCGACATCGAAGACATGGACGCGATTCTCGACCAGTTCCTGGCGTTCATTCGCGACGGTCGTGACGAGTCCGTGGAGGAGGTGGACCTCAGTGAGTTGGTGCGGGAAGTGGTTGCGCCCTATAACCAGAACGACGAAAAAGTGCAGCTGCGCCTGGAGCCGATCCAGCCGTTCCCGTTACGCCGGGTGTCCATGAAGCGTTTGCTGAACAACCTCATCGGCAATGCTCTGAACCATGCGGGCGCCGGTGTTGAAGTCGCGGCCTATGTCTCCGGCGACACCAGTGCGCCTTACGTGGTGCTGAGCGTCATGGACCGTGGCGCTGGCATTGATCCGTCGGAGTTGGAGGCCATTTTCAATCCCTTTACCCGGGGCGATCGCGCCCGAGGAGGAAAGGGCACCGGACTGGGCCTGGCGATCGTCAAGCGCATTGCCTCCATGCACGGCGGCAACGTCGAACTGCGCAACCGCGTCGGTGGCGGCCTGGAGGCGCGGGTGCGCTTGCCGTTGGGCTTGATGCTGCCTCGGGATGCGGTTTAGAGGCAGCTACGAGTTATAAGCTGCAAGTTTAAGCGGTTCGGCTTACCGCTTGCAGCTTGCAGCTTGCAGCTTGCGGCTCGCAGCTGCTTTTAGCCTTTGCCTTTGGTCCTGGTCATGTTCGGCCCGCCATTCTTTTCCAGGTGCTCGATAATGATCCCCGCCACGTTCTTGCTGGTGGTGGTCTCGATGCCTTCCAGGCCTGGCGAGGAGTTGACCTCCATCACCAGCGGTCCGTGATTGGAACGCAGGATATCCACGCCAGCCACGGCCAGCCCCATGACCTTGGCGGCACGCAGGGCGGTCATGCGTTCTTCGGGGGTGATCTTGATCAGGCTCGCACTGCCGCCACGATGCAAGTTGGAGCGGAACTCACCGGGCCGAGCCTGGCGCTTCATCGAGGCGATTACCTTGTCTCCGACCACGAAACAACGAATGTCCGCACCGCCGGCTTCCTTGATGTATTCCTGGACCATGATGTTCTGCTTCAGGCCCATGAACGCCTCGATCACCGATTCCGCCGCCGTCGCGGTTTCGCACAGCACCACGCCAATGCCCTGGGTGCCCTCCAGCACCTTGATCACCAGGGGGGCGCCATTGACCATCGCGATCAGGTCGGGAATGTCATCCGGCGAGTGGGCAAAGCCGGTCACGGGCAGGCCGATGCCGCGCCGAGACAGCAATTGCAGGGAGCGCAGCTTGTCTCGCGAGCGAGCAATCGCGACGGACTCATTGAGGGGATACACGCCCATCATTTCAAACTGGCGCAATACCGCGCAGCCGTAGAAGGTCACCGATGCGCCGATGCGCGGGATGACCGCATCGAAGCCTTCCAGCGGCTTGCCGCGGTAATGGATCTGCGGCTTGTGGCTGGCGATGTTCATGTAGGCGCGCAGGGTATCGATCACCACCATTTCATGGCCACGTTCGGTCCCGGCTTCAACCAGGCGACGGGTGGAATACAGACGCGGATTTCGCGACAGCACAGCGATCTTCATGCAACACCTGTGGCAGAGGTAGTGGACACCGGGAATGCCGGCTTGTCTTGGACGTATTTGATGCCTGGATTGACCACCAACTGGCCGTCAATCAAGGCTTTGGAACCCAGCAACAGGCGATAACGCATGGATTTGCGGCAGGCGAGCGTGAACTCGACCCGCCAGAACCGATCGCCCAGCGCCAGCGTGGTGCTGATCACGTAGCGGACCTGGGCGTGGCCGTTGGAACTCTTGATGGTCTTGCGCGCTACCAGCGGCGCTTCGCAGCGGCGATGGCGCAACTGCACCACCGTGCCCAGGTGCGCGGTGAAACGCACCCATTTTTCGCCGTCGCGCTCGAACGGCTCGATGTCGGTAGCGTGCAGGCTGGAAGTACTGGCTCCGGTGTCGATTTTTGCGCGCAGGCCGGCGACTCCCAAGTCCGGGAGCGCCACCCATTCGCGCAGACCGACGACGGTCAGATGGTCAAATGTCTTCAATAAAAACAACCTGAAATTGGCACATCGGATCGCGGACTCCGCGAATCGCGGTATTCACGCAGAATAATCACAAAATGGCGACAGTTATCTACGCTCCCGTTTGAATGTGTAATCGATGCCCACGCCCGCCCTATGAACGGGCTGTGCGGCGGGCATTCTATCCGTCGCGACGGATTCGTGCGCCCGACAAAAACGGTAGTACAGTTCCAGCTATTCGTTAGAAAGAGGAATTCCAGTGGCACAAAAAAGCGAAGAGGATGACAAGGTCCGTCTCGATAAATGGTTGTGGGCGGCACGATTCTACAAGACCCGAGCCTTGGCCAAGGCCGCCATTGAAAGCGGCAAGGTCCATCACCGGGGCGAGCGTTGCAAGCCTGGCAAAGAGCCACGTATCGGTGACGAATACGTCATCCGTACCGGTTTTGATGAAAAAACCGTGGTTGTCGAAGCCTTGTCCATCGTGCGTCGCGGCGCGCCGGAAGCTCAAACGCTATACCGCGAGACCGAAGCCAGCGTCGCCAAGCGCGAAGCTGCAGCCGCCCAGCGCAAGGCCGGCGCCCTGGGTGTGAGCACCGATGGCAAGCCGAGCAAGAAGCAGCGTCGGGACCTTTTCAAGTTTCATGGCAGCAACAACGAATAAAGCGCCGGTCATTTCAGCCGTGGCGAGGGAGCTTGCTCCCGCTGGGCTCTGTAGGAGCTGGCGAAGGCTCGGGCCGCGTTCGGACGATCTTTTGATCTTGGTCATTCGCTCGCGACTCAATTGTCAGGGGAAAGATCGCAGCCTCGTTGCACTCGACAGCTCCTACGCAGCGTCTACAGGTAAGTGGTCGGTCCCTTCCCGTCAGGCAAACCCAAGCCTTGCTTGGAACCCACCCTGAATGCCCATAAAATGCCCGTCATCCATTGCCATCACCTTAGATACCAGACCCTATGACTGATTTACCGGATACCGACTACACCCAACGTTTCATCTTCGATGACAGCGATGCCCGTGGCGAGCTGGTGGCGTTGGAGCGTAGCTACGCCGAAGTCCTTGCCAAGCACGCCTATCCGGAGCCGGTCGCGCAATTGCTCGGCGAGTTGATGGCCGCCGCGGCGCTGCTGGTGGGTACCTTGAAATTCGATGGCTTGCTGATCCTCCAGGCGCGCTCCGAAGGTCCGGTGCCCCTGCTGATGATCGAATGCTCCAGCGAGCGAGAGATCCGTGGCCTGGCCCGTTATCACGCAGAGCAGATCGCGCCGGACGCGACCTTGGCCGACCTGATGCCCAACGGCGTGCTGGCCCTGACCGTCGACCCGAGCCATGGCAAGCGCTACCAGGGTATCGTCGATCTCGACGGCGCAACGCTGGCCGAATGTTTCACCAACTACTTCGTGATGTCCCAGCAGACCAACACCCGTTTCTGGCTCTATGCCGACGGGCGGCGCGCCCGTGGATTGCTGCTGCAGCAATTGCCTGCCGACCGCATCCGTGATCCAGAAGAGCGCGACGCCAGCTGGCAGCACGTCACCGCTCTGGCCAGCACCTTGAGCGCCGATGAGCTGTTGGGGCTGGACAACGAAACGGTCCTGCATCGCCTGTACCACGAAGAGCAGGTTCGCTTGTTCGATGGCCAGCCGTTGCGCTTCAAATGCAGTTGCTCCCGTGAACGTTCCGGCAATGCGCTGGTCAGTCTGGGTCTGGAAGATGCGCAGCAACTGGTGATCGAACATGGCGGCGCCATTGAAATCGATTGCCAGTTTTGCAATGAGCGCTACCTGTTCGATGCCGCGGACATCGCCCAATTGTTCGCTGGTGCGGGTGTCGACACACCGTCAGATACTCGTCACTAAAACGGTTCAGCGCAGGTAAATCTCCTGGCAAACGCCGGATTTACGCCGTACTGACGGGAGGGCCCTACTTTTTTTGGGCTTTTCTGGCATAATCCGGCCCACTTTTTTCGGGTAGTAGTGCGCGACTTCCTACTACAAAACGTTTGGAGCACTCGGCCACGGGCCGACGGGGAATCTCATGACGCAAGCCAATAACGCCGTGTACACCGATCTGAGTGTCGATGATCTGGTCAAAGAAGCCCTGAATCGCGGTGAAGGCGAGCTTGCCGATACTGGCGCGCTGGTTGTACGTACCGGTCATCGTACCGGTCGCTCGCCAGTCGACCGTTTCATCGTGGAAGAGCCAACCACCCAGCACGCCATTGCCTGGGGCCCGATCAACCGCAAGTTCCCGGCCGACAAGTTCGACGCCCTGTGGAACCGCGTCGCAGCCTACCTGGGCGAGCGCGAGCGTTTTGTTTCCCATGTGCATGTAGGTTCCGATCCGGCGCACTACCTGCCGGTCAAGATGACCACCGAGACCGCGTGGCACAACCTGTTCGGCCGCTGCCTCTTCATCAACCCCGAGCAATACAACGCCGGCGGCAAGGACGAGTGGCAGATCCTCAACGCGCCGAACTTCGTCTGCGAGCCTGAGCGTGACGGCACCAACTCCGACGGCACCGTGATCATCAACTTCGCGGCCAAGAAAGTGCTCATCGCTGGCATGCGCTACGCCGGTGAGATGAAGAAAGCCCTGTTCTCCGTGCAGAACTTCCTGCTGCCGGCTGTTGACGTGCTACCGATGCACTGCGCCGCCAACATGGGCGAAGAGGGCGATGTGACCCTGTTCTTCGGTCTGTCGGGCACCGGCAAGACCACCCTGTCCGCCGACGAAAGCCGTTACCTGATCGGTGACGACGAGCACGGTTGGGGCGTGGGCGTGGTCTTCAACATCGAAGGCGGTTGCTATGCCAAGTGCATCGACCTGTCCGAGAAGAACGAGCCGGTCATCTGGAAAGCCATCCAGCACGGTGCCGTACTGGAAAACGTCGTCCTGGACCCAGTCACCAAGAAAGCCGACTACGCCGACGACAGCCTGACCCAGAACAGCCGCGCCGCCTACCCGCGTGAGCTGATCGAAAAACGCGCGCCGAAAAACCTCGGTGGCGAGCCAAACGCCGTGATCTTCCTGACCTGCGACCTGACCGGCGTACTGCCGCCCGTGTCGATCCTCAGCGAAGAACAAGCCGCCTACCACTTCCTGTCCGGCTACACCGCACTGGTGGGCTCGACCGAAATGGGTTCGGGCAGCGGCATCAAGTCGACCTTCTCCACCTGCTTCGGCGCCCCGTTCTTCCCGCGTCCAGCCGGTGAATACGCAGAGCTGCTGATCAAGCGCATCCGTGGTTTCGGCTCCAAGGTCTACCTGGTCAACACCGGCTGGACCGGCGGTGGCTACGGCGTCGGCAAGCGCTTCAACATCCCGACCACCCGTGCGGTGATCGCAGCCATCCAGAGCGGCGCGCTGATCGGTGCTGAAACCGAACACCTGGACATCATCAACCTGGACGTGCCGCTGGCTGTTCCAGGCGTCGAGACTGGCCTGTTGAACCCACGCAACACCTGGGCCGACAAAGCCGCCTACGACGAAGCCGCCAAGGCATTGGCCGGCCTGTTCATCGAGAACTTCAAGAAGTTCGAAGTGAGCGACGCGATCAAGGCGGCAGGTCCGCAGCTGTAAGGCTTGATTGGTCAATGAAAAAGCCGCCCTTCGAGGGCGGCTTTTTTGTGGGCGACTAGTTTTCTTCCAATGCCTGCGTATCCCATCGCTGCGCCTTGATTGCCTTGTAAAGCATGCCGATGGTCAGCGGCATCTTGTTTGCGCGCCCCTTCGCCCTGCGCTTTTGGAACACATCGAAACCTTCCGGTTGGAAATAGCGATAGGCGTCATAGTCAGTGAGCTCGACGGCGAACCGCTCTTCCAGTGTTTCCATCAAGTGCCGCGCATCCGCGCCGTCGCAGCCCAGATCGTGATTGATCGCGGTCTCCAGGCGAAGGGTCTTGCGTTCCGGCAGGCCGATCTCTTCATGGAGCAATTCCATGAGTTGCCGCATGACGAGATCGTCGGGGAAGTCTGGGGCGAAGTGCATGTCGAGGGATCCAACGGGTAGGAATGGCACGGCTGTACGGTTGGCAAGTTTAGGGCGAAACCCTATCCCAATAAAAAGAAGAAAAGTCTCACGTCAGACTTGGAACCGTCCGGTGAGCATTTCTTCGCTTACTCGGTAAGGTTCGCCGCGGCGCTTGGCGTCGTTGGCTTTTCCCGCAGAGCTTGATTTTTATCTAACGTCAACCGAATGACCCGGCCCGTGACGGTGCTCATTTACCTGTGAGCTGCATCCATCCGCTGAATGCCCGGCATCACACGAATAAATTTCAAAAAAAGTCAGTGGCTGGCTAAGGTGGAGGCTGTCCTTGGATCGCCAACAAGAGAGCAAACATGAGCCAGACAACCTTCGATATCCAGCGCGCCGCCGTGGTCGGTGCAGGCACCATGGGCCGTGGCATCGTGATGTGCCTGGCCAATGCCGGCGTCACCGTGCAATGGGTCGATAACAACCCTCAGATGCTTGAGCAGGCATTGGCTGCGGTGGCCGACACTTATGCCCATAACGTGCGCCAGGGCCGTATCGACCAAGGTGAAGCCGACGCTCGAATCGCCCGGATAGCACAGGCGCAGGACTACGCGGCGATTCGCAATGTGGACCTGGTCATCGAAGCGGTCTATGAGAATCTGGAACTCAAGCAGAAGATATTCCGCGAGCTGGACGGCATGCTCAAGCCCGAGGCGCTGCTGGCAAGCAACACTTCGGCGTTGGACATCGATGCCATTGCCGCCGCCACGCGTCGGCCAACCCAGGTCCTGGGCCTGCATTTCTTCAGCCCTGCGCACATCATGAAACTGCTGGAAATCGTCCGCGGCGCACAGACGTCAAAGGCTGTGCTGGACGCAGCGCTGGCGTTGGGCAAACGCATGGGCAAGGTAAGCGTGGTATCGGGTAATTGTCATGGCTTCATTGGCAACCGGATGCTGCATCCCTACGTGCTGGAGGCGCGCAAGATGCTGTTGGAGGGGGCGCTCCCTCATCAGGTCGATGCGGCGCTACAAGGCTTCGGCTTCGCCATGGGGCCGTTTCGCATGTACGACGTGGTCGGGATCGACCTGGAGTGGCGTGCGCGGGAACTGGCGGGCCGGGGGCAGGACGCACCTGAAGTGCAGGTGGATAACCGTCTGTGCGAATTGGGCCGGTTCGGCCAGAAAAGTGGCAACGGTTATTACCACTACGAGCCGGGCAGTCGACAGGCTGAGCACGATGTCGAGGTCGATGCGCTGGTGCAGCGGGTCAGCGAGGGGCTGGGTTTCCAGCGACGTGACATTGGTACCGAAGAGATCCTCGAGCGCTGCTTGCTGGCCCTGGTCAACGAAGGTGCGAAGATCCTCCAGGAAGGCATTGCCGAGTCGTCTCATGACATCGATCTGGTTTACCTCAACGGCTATGGCTTCCCGGCAGACAAGGGTGGCCCGATGGCCTGGGCTGACCAGCAGGGGCTTGAAGACATCCACGCGCGCTTGTTGGAGCTTGAAACCAAGCAGGGCGACCAATGGAAACCTGCTCGCTTGATCGGAGAGCTGGCTTCGCAAGGCAAAGGATTCTCCCAGCGATAACGCCGAGCCTTGCCCAGCATTCCAAAACCGATTACCCAAGGACACCTGATGCCCCAACGCACGGAATATCTGCACTTCCAGCCCATCACTACGCGCTGGCACGACAACGATGTGTACGGTCACGTCAATAACGTCACCTACTACGGGTTTTTCGATACCGCCGTGAACACCTACCTGATCGAAAGCGGCGGGTTGGATATCCACGAAGGAGAAGTGGTGGGCTTCGTAGTGAGTTCGGCCTGCGATTACTTTGCCTCGATCGCTTTTCCAGACCGGATCGAGGTTGGCCTGCGGGTCGGCAAGCTGGGCAACAGTTCGGTGCAGTACGAGCTGGCGGTGTTCAAGGTGGACGAGGACGAGGCCTGCGCGGCGGGGCGTTTCGTGCATGTTTTCGTGGATCGGACATCGAATCGGCCCGTGGCGATTCCTGATCGATTACGCGCAGCGTTGGAACGGTTGCTGGCCTGAAACAAAAAATCGCAGCCTCCGGTCAGTCTCTGACGAGAACGGCCGAAGGCTGCGATCTTTTACCGGCTGGCAGGAACGTCAGCGGTTAGTCGCGGTAGTAGCGGTGATGCTTCTTGCGATGCCCATAGGCATGGCCGCGACCCGGGTGGCCGTCACGATAGTAGCGACGATCGCCACGGCGACCTTCGTAACGGTCGTCATCGTCGTCCTTGCCCATGTAGTTGCCCAGTGCGCCACCGGCGCCACCGCCCGCTGCGGCACCGATCAGGCTGCCGGTGGTGCCGCCTACGCTGCGGCCGACCACGTTACCGCCGGCTGCGCCCAATGCGCCGCCGATCGCCGCTTCACCGCGGCTATGTTTGTCTGCGCCGACTGCGCTACCACCCGCGCCGCCAAGGGCTGCGCCGATAGTGGAGCCGGTATTGCCGCCCAGGGACTGGCCGACGACCGAACCCAAAACCCCGCCCAATGCGCCGCCTACACCTGCTTCGGCGGTACCGCCGGCAGACGCGACGCCACTGATCAGGCCAAGGGACAACAAGAGAATGGAGGAGAACTTCATAGAGGAGCCTCAAAGGGATGACGGCGCGATCCTGAGGCTGGCTTCGCTTGGTTACAATCGAAATCCGACGAGTAACACGACTTGTGCACAATTCTCTAAGTTATTGTTTTTAGGCTGGAACTTAACCGAATTTCGCCGGTCTTTAGCTACTTCAGACAGGCCGTTTTCATTGGAAAACGGCCTTTTTTGTGGGCGTCTGGAAGGACGGTGGAAGCCCGCCCCCTGAGGATTGCGTCAGGCCGACTTCGCCAGGATCAAGCCGTTTTCGCTCGCGGCTTCGAGGCGGATCGCCACGAACTTCGAGGTAGGGGTAAAGCTGCCGTCGCCCGTGCTTTCCAGCGGCACAAGAGGATTCACTTCCGGGTAATAGGCTGCGGCCTGCCCGGCGGGGATGTCGAAGGCCAGCAAGGTAAAGCCCTTGACCCGACGCTCACGGCCATCATCCCAGAGCGAAACGATGTCGGCTTTCTGCCCCGGCTTGAAGCCCAGGCGGATGATGTCCGCCTCGTTCACGAACAGCACGTCGCGTTGGCCCTTGACGCCACGATAACGGTCGTCCAACCCATAGATCGTGGTGTTGTACTGGTCGTGTGAGCGCATCGATTGCAGGATCAGGTCCGGCAGTTGGCCTGTCGCCCGGGTGCGCTCATGGATCAGGTCCGTCGGCAGCCGGTTGGGCTTGAAGTTGGCCCGGCCCGAAGGGGTATTCCAGCGACGGGCGCCGGCGCTGTTGCCCAGGTAGAAACCGCCGGGGTTCTTGAGTTTTTCGTTGAAATCCTTGAAGCCAGGGACGGTCTCGGCGATCAAGTCGCGGATGCGGCTGTAGTCGGCCACGAGCCAGTTCCAATCCACCGGGCGGCTGCCCAGCGTGGCGGCGGCGATGCCGGCAATGATCCAGGGCTCGGAACGCATCTGGTTCGACAGCGGCTGTAACTGCCCATTCGAGGCGTGAACCATGCTGAAGGAGTCTTCCACGGTCACGGCTTGCGAGCCTTCCGCTTGCAGGTCGATGTCGGTACGCCCCAGGCACGGCAAGATGAGCGCTTCCTTCCCATGGGCCAAGTGGCTGCGGTTGAGCTTGGTGCTGATCTGTACGGTCAGGTCGCAATTGCCCAGGGCCTGGAAGGTCCGGTGGCTGTCTGGCGTAGCCTGGGCAAAGTTGCCGCCCAGGGCGACGAACACTTTCGCCCGGCCTTCGGCCATGGCGTGGATCGCCTCGACCACGTTGTGGCCGTTTTCACGCGGTACCTTGAACTGGAAGCGCCGCTCCAGGGTGTCGAGGAACGCAACGGGCGGACGCTCGTTGATTCCCATGGTCCGATCGCCCTGCACGTTACTGTGGCCCCGAACCGGGCAGAGCCCTGCGCCTGGCTTGCCGATGTTGCCACGCAGCATCATCAGGTTGGCGATTTCCTGGATCGTCGCCACCGAATGACGGTGCTGGGTAATGCCCATTGCCCAGCACATGATGACGTTGTTGGCTTTGGCGTACATCCGCGCGGATTGCTCGATCTCGGCCAGGGTCAGGCCGGATTGCTCGACGATCTGCTCCCACGGGGTTTCATCGACGACTGCCAGGTATTCCAGGACGTTGGCGCTGTGTTCGTTGAGGAACCCATGGTCGAACACCGCAGGGCCGCCACTGTTCTGCGCGTCCCGTTCCCATTGCAACAGGAATTTCGCCATGCCCCGCAGCACAGCCATGTCACCGCCCAGGGCCGGGCGGAAATAGGCGGTGTTGGTCGGTTTATCACCGTTGGTGAGCATTTCCAGCGGATGCTGCGGATGCTGGAAGCGTTCCAGGCCGCGCTCTTTCAGCGGGTTGATACACACCACTTGGGCGCCACGTTTGACGGCTTCGCGCAGGGGCTCGAGCATCCGTGGGTGGTTGGTGCCGGGATTCTGGCCCCAGACGAAAATCGCGTCGGCATGTTCGAAATCGTCGAAGGTGACCGTGCCTTTGCCCACGCCCACGCTCTGGGACAGGGCCACGCCGCTGGCTTCATGGCACATGTTCGAGCAATCGGGAAAGTTGTTGGTGCCGAAGGCTCGCACGAACAGTTGATACAGGTAGGCCGCTTCGTTGCTGGCCCGGCCCGACGTGTAGAACTCCGCCTGGTTCGGGCTGGACAGTCCTTTCAGATGCTTGCTGATCAGCGCGAATGCCGCGTCCCAGCTGATGGGCTTGTAGCGGTCGGTTTCGGCGTCGTAGCTCATCGGTTCCGTCAGGCGCCCCTGGTATTCAAGCCAGTAATCGCTCTGTTCCAGCAACGACGTCACGCTGTGCTTGGCGAAAAAAGCCGCGTCGACACGACGCTTGGTCGCTTCCCAGTTCACGGCCTTGGCGCCGTTCTCACAGAACTTGACCATGCCGCTTTCCGGCGAATCACCCCAGGCGCAGCCGGGGCAGTCGAAACCGCCGTTCTGGTTGGTCTTGAGCATCATGCGGATGTTCTTCAGCGCGTTATCGCTGGTCAGCCAGGCCTGGGCGACGCTGATCAGCGCGCCCCAACCACCGGCAGGGCCCTTGTAGGGCTTGTAGCGCGGTGCGGGTTTCTGGTTGGCTTGTTGATAATTGCTCACGCTTGTTTCTCCATCGCAGGGCTATAGACCCGCGGCGCACTTTTTTGCGGCAGGTGGATGAGGTTGAGGTTGTGTTGGCGGGCCCACTGCACGGCGAGGCCCGTGGGCGACGACAGGCTGACCAGGGTCTGGATGCCCGCACGCAAGACTTTCTGGATCAATTCGAGGCTGCAACGGCTGGTGACGATCGCCAAGCCGCCGGCCACCGGGATTTGTTGCCGGATCAATGCGCCGATCAGTTTATCGAGGGCGTTGTGTCGGCCGATGTCTTCACGGCCGAGCAGCAGCTCGCCCTGGGCGTCCATGAACAATGCCGCATGGACCGCGCCGCAGTGCTGGCCCAGGGGCTGGAACTGGCTGATGCGTTGGCGCAGGCCGTCGAGCCATGGCGCCGGAGGCAGCGGTGCCCCGGGCAGCGCCTTGAGGTCGGGTAGCGCCTGTTCTACGGCTTCCACGCCACAGAGTCCGCAACCACTGGTGCCGGCCATCTGCCGGCGTTGCTGCTTGAGATTCCAGAAGGCGCGATTGGCAATGGTGACCTGGGCATATTGCGCGGAACCCGCACCGCTCAGTTGCAAATCATAGATATCCGCAGGGTCCTCGATGATGCCGCTGCCGAGGCTGAAGCCGACGATGAAATCTTCCAGATCAGTGGGCGTGACCAACATGACAGCCTGGCTGATGCCGTTATAGGCAATGGCCAACGCCACTTCCTCGGCCAGCGCGGTGCTGTCCGAGTCGGAGTGGTCCAGGTTGCAGTAGCGATAGCTCTGGCTGGCGGCTGGCGTGGAAGGTTCCCCGTCAGGCGTTGGACAGACCGGAGGCTTGTCGTTCATGGGCATCACTGAAAGTAGGAATAGTGGTAAGACTAAATGCGGCAATCTGCCACGTCTAATCGCTATTACTGATCTTTCAATAGATGACGTCGATCAAGAGATGCTTGTTGATTTCTGATAAAGCGCGAAACATGCCTCCGCCAACGCCGAGCGCGGGGCGCCGCGACGCATGATCAGGCCGAGCGGGACGAGCGACTGCGCCCCTTCAATGGGCTGGATCCGCAGGTCTTCGGCCATGTCGTGCAGGCCGCCTTCCAACGGCACCACCGCGCAACACAGCCCGCCGTGCACGGCCTGTAGCAGTTGATGCACGGCGTCGGTCTGCAACAGCGGTTGGGGTGACAATCCCCGACTGTGGAAATTGTGGTCGATGGACTGGCGAAAATGCATGCCGCTGGTGAGCATGCCCAAGGGCAATTCGACCAGCGCTTCCCAGCTCAGCGGTTGTTCATCGAAAAAGAAAAACCGCTGGTCGTAAAGCAGGCCCATGCGGGTATGGCTGAACGGCAGCGCCTCGAAACGATCGTTGTCCAGGCGTTCCAGGTAGGAAATGCCCAGGTCGATGCGGTTGTTCGCCAACTGTTCGAGAATCTGCTCGGAGCTCAGGGACGACAATTCGAAACGCAGGCTGGGGTGGTCGGCGTGCAGGCGCTGCATCATCGACAGCGGATCGAAGTTCGACAGCGGCACCACGCCCAGGCGCAGCGTGCCCACCAGGTTGCCCCGGCAGGCCGCCGCTTCGGCCTGAAGCCCGTCGTAGGCGGCCAGCACCGTGCGAGCCCAGGCCAGTACCCGTTCACCTGGCGCGGTAAAACCCTCGAAGCGCTGCCCCCGGTTGACCAGTGGCAGGCCAAGCTCTTCTTCCAGGCTGCGCAAGCGCATCGACAGGGTGGGTTGGGTGATGTGGCAACGAGCGGCGGCCTGGCCGAAGTGACGGGTTTCGTCGAGCGCGATGAGAAATTTCAGCTGCTTGATGTCCATCTTCGCTCCTGGGCGCTGGAAGGTTGGGATTCTAGCGCTTGCGCGTGGTGGGGTCATTGGTCAGTTGGTAAGCGGGTCCGGTGGGCTTGGTCTAGGCTTTGCGTCTGGACATTCGAACCCAGGGAGAGACAACCATGAGCCTTTTCAGTTTTTTAAAAGATGCCGGTGAGAAAATTCTTGATGCGCTGACGCCCGACAAGGCCGAAGCCAACAGCGAGGCGCTGACCAAGCACGTACAAGATGCCCTGACAGGTATAGATACTTCCAAGATCCAGATAAAAGTCGAAGGCGAAAAGGTCATTGCCACGGGCGAAGCCGCGACGCAGGAGGAAAAGGAAAAAATCCTTTTGGCCCTGGGCAACGTTGCCGGTATCAGTGGCGTGGATGACCAGATCACGGTCACCGGGCCGGTTGCTGTTGCGGCCAGGTTCGTCACCGTTGAGAAGGGTGACACCTTGAGTGCCATTTCCAAGCGGGTCTATGGGGATCCAAACAAGTACAACAAGATTTTCGAAGCCAACAAGCCGATGCTCAAGCACCCGGACAAGATCTACCCGGGGCAGGTGCTGCGTATCCCTGAGTAATCTTCAGACTTGCGGTGTCTTCATCGCGAGCAAGCGCGCTCCCACAGTTGACCACATGTCCCTGTGGGAGCGAGCTTGCTCGCGATGAAGGCGGTGCGGTTCAAAGTCCGGCAATCAAGTCCCGATAATCCCCGACCGCCTCAAACTCCCCCGTATCCTTCGGCCCCTTGCGGCTGTCCGGTTCGCTGACCGCCAGCAGGTGCCCGACGCCAAAGTCCCGGGCGCTGCGCAATACCGGCAGGGTATCGTCGATAAACAGGCTGCGGGCCGGGTCGAAATCCAGGTCGGCTTGCAAGGCATCCCAGAACTGCGGGTTCTCCTTGGGGAAACCGTAGTCATGGGAACTGATCAAGCGCTCGAAATACGGAGCCAGTTCGATACGCTCCAATTTCAAGGACAGCGAATCTCGGTGGGCATTGGTGATCATGACGACCCGTTTGCCGGCCCTTTGGATCGCCGCCAGGAATGTATCGGCGTCCGGACGCAACGCGATCAAGTGCGCGGTTTCCAGTTTCAACTCGCGCACCGGCAGTTTCAGTTCCTCGCTCCAGAAATCCAGGCAGTACCACTGCAACTGGCCGGCGTTGCGTTCGAACAGCGGTTGCAGCTCCATCTCGGCCATCGCGCGGCTGACGCCGTGCAGTTCGGCGTAGCGCTGGGGCAGGTGCTCCAGCCAGAAGTGGTTGTCGTAATGCAGGTCCAGCAAGGTGCCGTCCATGTCCAACAGCACCGTGTCGATCTCGTGCCAGGGCAATAAAGCCATCAAACTTCTCCAGCGGTAATCAGTTATCCGACACAAACAATCAGGATAAGGCCGGGTATAGTAGCCCGCTATCGCCCAGGGAGCCGTTTATGCGCCAGAAGCCCACCATACTCGACCGACGGATCGTCGCCACCAGCCGCCTGTTTTGCGTTGAAGAACTGCAATTGCGTTTTTCCAATGGCGTGGAACGTACCTATGAGCGGTTGGCGAGCAAGGGCGCAGGCTACGGCGCGGTGATGATCGTGGCGATGCTCGACGCCGACCACGCGGTGTTGGTGGAAGAGTACTGCGGCGGTACCGATGCCTACGAGCTGTCCCTGCCCAAAGGCTTGATCGAGCCCGGGGAGGATGTGCTGGCGGCGGCTGAACGGGAACTCAAGGAAGAGGCCGGTTTTGGCGCGCGACAACTGGAGCACTTGACCGAGCTGTCATTGTCGCCAGGCTACATGAGCCAGAAAATCCAGGTGGTGCTGGCGACCGATCTGTATGAAGAACGGTTGGAGGGCGACGAGCCCGAGGCGATGCGCGTCGAGAAGGTCAACCTGGGCGAGCTCTGGGCCCTGTCGCAGAATCCACAATTCACCGAAGGCCGGGCGCTGGCGGCGCTGTATCTGGCCCGCGACCTGCTGACCCAGCGTGGAGCCTACCTGCCATGAATTACCCCCATCCCCTGATCGCCCCGGTGCTCGAGCTGGCGCTCAAGGCCGGCGCGGCGATCCTGCCATTCTGGCGAGTCAATGTGGAAGTCGTGCAAAAGGCTGACGAATCACCCGTCACCGCCGCCGACATGGCCGCTCACGATGTCATCGTCGCTGGATTGACCGCGCTGGCGCCGGATATCCCGATCCTTTCCGAAGAGGACGCCAATATTGCACAAAGCGTGCGCGCGACCTGGAAACGCTGGTGGCTGGTGGACCCGCTGGATGGCACCAAGGAATTCATTTCCGGCAGCGAAGAGTTCACCGTCAACATCGCCTTGGTCGAGGAGGGACGGGTGGTGTTTGGCGTGGTTTCGATGCCTACCAACGGGCGCTTTTATGTCGGCGGCGCTGGGCTTGGCGCCTGGCGTGGCGATAAAAATGCCGAGCCTTTGCCCATCGCCGTGCGTAACGTATTGGCGCCAGGAGAAGTGTTTACCATCGTCGCCAGCCGTCGCCACACCAGTGCGGAGCAGGAGCGCTTGTTGGCCGGCTTGAGCGAGAGCCTTGGCGCCTTGCAATTGACCAATATCGGCAGTTCGTTGAAGTTCTGCCTGCTGGCCGAAGGTGCGGCGGATTGCTATCCACGGTTGGCGCCGACGTCGCAGTGGGACACCGCCGCCGCCCAGGGAGTGTTGGAAGGTGCAGGGGGCGAGGTGCTGGACCTGGGCGGCGAACCGTTCTGCTATCCGCCGCGGGAGTCGCTGTTGAATGCTTCGTTCCTGGCTTTGCCGGCGAAGGCTGCATGGCGTAGGAAGTTGTTGGAGCTTGCCCGCGCTTGAACCCACCGTTTTGAAGCGCGAGAGGGCTTGTCGTGGCGAGGGAGCTTGCTCCCGCTGGGCTGCGCTGTAGATACCGTCTTAAGTCTCACCGGGCAAGCGCAAGTTTCGGGTCATATGGCAGTCCTGACTTGAGCACTCCGTAAACGAAGTGCAGCAGTTTGCGCATTGCCGCGCAGATGATTTGTTTGGGGGCCTTGCCGTTGGCCTCCAGGCGTTCTTTCATCGCCATGATCGCCTTATTGTGTTTCAGCGCCACCATGCCAGGCATGTAAAGGCCTGCACGAAGCCGTGCTGACCCGATTCTCGAAATTAGGGTATGACCTTTAAGCTTTCCTGATTCTTGCAGCTTGGGATTCAGCCCCGCAGCGGCGACCAATTGGCGAGGATCGCTGTATTTGCGCAAGTCGCCCAGTTCGGCTAGCAATCGCTCAAGCGTTTTTTGTCCGATACCGTCGATGGTTACGATCAGATCCCGCATCTGACGCATATCCGGGTCGTCATCGATGTGCTTTTTGATCGCCTTATGTGTTTCAACGATCTCTTTTTCGATATGGCGCAGAACGGAGTTGATCGAGTCTTTGACCTTTTCGTCAGACACGTCCAGACGATTAAGCTCCATTTGTTCCATTTCCTGAAGGTCATCCAGGCGGCGCACCATAGCTTTCAACTGGCGATACTTCAGTGGCTCAGGTGCCCATGGCTGAAGCTTCTGATCCTTTTCCCGGGCGAAGTCGGCGATGAGTTTGGCATCGCTTTTAT
The DNA here is from genome assembly GCF_023516725.1 of Pseudomonas sp. T1.Ur. NCBI lineage: Bacteria > Pseudomonadati > Pseudomonadota > Gammaproteobacteria > Pseudomonadales > Pseudomonadaceae > Pseudomonas > Pseudomonas sp. T1.Ur. Next base: position 5,279,909 of record NZ_JAMGSN010000001.1, on the reverse strand, counting down.
CGGTCTTGATGCGGCGCAGCTCGCTGTCAGCGTACGCTTTGGTCGTAGCCGGGTTCACGACGCAGATTCGGAAGCCTTTGTTGTAAACGAACTCGGCGAGCTCCAAGTGGTAGACGCTGGTGGCTTCCATCACGATCAGGGCCGAACGCTCGACGTTTGTGTCTAGCCAAGCCTCAAACTCTTTAAAACCTTTTGGATTGTTGGCCAGCTTGGCCTTGGTTTTGTGCTTGCCGTTGGGCAGGTGTGTAGCGATATCAAAAGTGTTCTTTGCAACGTCGACGCCAACGAAACCAGACATGATCGTTTCTCCACTTGTTCCCTTTTGCGATCATCACGTCACTCGGTCCAACCTTGCGAATGCGGGCTCTAGCCGGAGGCGGGCCCAAGATACCGTGCGAACTGTACGAGTGAGTGTGGAGGGCTGGAGCACGATCTACATCACAGGCAAAAAGCCTAAGGAGCTGCGCGGCTTCCAAGTCCCTCCCTCGATGATCAGTCGAGAACTATCGCTCCTGACGGAGCGATAGTCGAGATACAAGGAGCTGCCGAGCGAAGCGAGGCTGCGATCTTTTCAAGGCCAATTGAGTCTGGAGTGAAAGATCAAAGATCAAAGGTCAAAAGATCGCAGGCTTCGCCAGCTCCTACAAAGGCCGAACGGGAGCAAGCTCCCTCGCCACGGGTTTTATGCTGCTTTGATCAACGGTGCAGCACGTACTGCCCTTCGAATTGCACCGCCACGTCGTCGCTGTCCACATTCATCACGCGCGTCTGCAGGGCCAGCCGCGCCCGTCCGTAGCGCCGATACGTGGCCAGGAAGCGCTTCCAGGTTTTTTCATCAGGCGCTTCGCAGACGACGTGCGCATCCCGGGTGACCGGCAGCGGATAGCTGATCTGTCCTTCCTGGATCACGATGTGACCGTCCTCGATCCCTTCCTCGCGCAAGGCCAGGTGCAGCCAGCCCCAGCCGCCCAGTACCGCGCCGCAGTACAGGCTGCCGCCGAACATGGTGCTCTTGTGGTTGACGTTGGCCTCGAGGGGCAGGAACAGGCGCAGTTGCCGGCCCTGCCAATCGAGCACTTTCAGGCCCATGTCCTGCGTCAACGGGATGTCCCGGTGCAGAATCGATTCCAGGTAGGTGCTGTCGCGGTTCATGCTGGGCCTCTTGCTTGAAAGGGACGTTGGGCGGGCATTCAATCAGACTCTTCGGCCGGGCCATGGCTGCTATCGAAGGCCAGCCCATGCTTGCGCAACTTGTCGTGCAGGGTCTTGCGCGGGATGCCCAATGCTTCGGCAAGGCTGCGTACCGAACTGTGTGGGCGGGCCAGCTCGGCGGCGATCAAGGTCTTTTCAAAGTTCTCCACCTGCTCGCTCAAGCCGCCGCTGACCACTTCCACCGGCGTGCCCGGATGACTTTCCGGCGCGCTGTTATCCAGGGCCAATTCCAGGCCCAAGGCGAAACGTTCGGCGGCGTTCTGCAACTCGCGCACGTTGCCCGGCCAGCCATGGCGCAGCAGCAGCGCCCGGTGGGCCGGTTGCAGCTCGTGGGGCGGCAGGCCGTGGCGGGCGCTGGCCTCGTCGGCGAAATATTGGAACAGCAACAACACGTCCTCACCTCGTTCGCGCAACGGTGGTATGCGCAGTGGCGCGACGTTCAGGCGGTAATACAAGTCGGCGCGGAACCGCCCCTGATCGGCGGCCTGGCGCAGGTCTTCCTTGGTCGCGGCAATGATGCGGATATCCAGCGGGATCTGCTGGTTGCCACCCAGCCGTTCCACCACGCGTTCTTGCAGCAGGCGAAGCAATTTGACCTGTACGTCCAGGCTCATGCTTTCGATTTCATCGAGGAACAACGTGCCGCCGTTGGCGAACTCGAACTTGCCGATACGGCGTTTCTGCGCGCCGGTAAAGGCGCCGGGTTCGTGGCCGAACAATTCGCTCTCCACCACCGACTCCGCCAAGGCACCGGCATTGATGGCCACGAATGGCCCGTTGCGCCGGCTGGAGAGGTCGTGCAGGGCGCGGGCGACCACTTCCTTGCCGGCGCCGGTTTCACCCAGGATCAGCACATCGGCGCGGGTCGCCGCCAGCGCGCCGATCTGCTCGCGCAGGCGCAACATGGGCGACGATTGGCCCACCAGGCGGGCGCTGAGTTCGTGACGGTCGCTCAGGGCCAGGCGCAGGCTGCGGTTGTCCAGCACCAGGCGGCGCAAGGCCAGGGCTCGGCGAACGCTGTCGAGCAGGTGATCGCTGGCGAACGGTTTTTCCAGGAAGTCGTACGCGCCAGCGCGCATGGCCTGCACGGCGAGCGGTACATCGCCGTGACCGGTGATCAGCAGCACCGGCAGCTCCGGATCCTGGGCGTGCAGTTGACCCAGCAGTTCCAGGCCGTCCATGCCTGGCATGCGAATGTCGCTGACCACCACGCCCGGCCAGTCACGGGGCAACTGCCCGGCCAGGCCATTGGCCTCGCCCAGGGGCAGGATTTTCAGCCCGGCCAGGTCGAGGGTCTGGCTCAAGGCCTGACGCAGATGGGGATCGTCGTCGATCAGCACCACCTCAATCTGGTTGTCGATGGTCATACGCTACGGTCCTCGGAGGGTTGCAGGCTTACCCCGGGCGCGCCCGCGCGCAGCTTCAGGGTGATCAGGGCGCCGCCTTCCTTGTGGTTGGCGAACAACAGCTCGCCGCCAAAGGCGCGCATCAAGGTGTCGCAGATCGCCAGCCCCAGGCCAAGCCCCTGGGTACGGGTCTTGGTGGTGTAGAACGGCTCGCCGGCGCGGCCAAGGGCTTCCATGCAAAACCCCGGGCCGTTATCGCGGATGTACAGGTTGACGCCGGTTTCGGTCGCCTGGGCACTGAGCCAGAGTTTACGTGGAGGGCCTTTTTCGGTCAGCGCATCCAGGGCGTTTGCCAGGAGATTGCCCAGCACCTGGCGCAAACGTGTTTCGCCGGCCTCGACCCACAGGGTGGCGGCCGGCAGATCGCGTATCAGTTCCACTTCCATGCTGCGCCGCCGTTTGGCGAGTAATGCCAGGGCATCGTCCAGCGCTGGTTGCAGGGCGACGCTTTCTGGCGCGTGACGGTCGCGACGGGCGAAGGCGCGCAAGTGGGCAATGATCGACGCCATGCGCCCGGTCAGTTCGTTGATCAGCCTGAGGTTGCCACGGGCGTCTTCGGTGCGCTGGTGATCGAGCAATATCTCGGCGTTTTCGGCATAGCTTCGAATGGCCGCCAGCGGCTGGTTGAGTTCATGGCTGATGCTGGCCGACATGGTGCCGAGTGCCGACAGTTTGCCGGCCTGGACCAGGTCATCCTGGGCCCGGACCAGTTCCTGCTGGGCGTGCTCGCGTTCCAAGACCTCCTGCTTGAGGCGCCGGTTAAGGCCCTCCAGATCGCTGGTGCGTTCCGCGACCCGGCCTTCCAGTTCGTGGCGGGCCTTGGCCTCGAAGGCGATGCGGTCCAGGTAATGGCGCCTGCGCTGCATCATCAGGCCGAGCAACAGCATCAAGACCAGAAGCGCTGCGCCGCCGATGATTACCACCGTGCGCACCGGACGATCGATCAGGGTGCGCGGGGCGAGGATGCTGACGCTCCAGCCTGTTTCTTCGATGGTCTGGGTCTGGGGCAGCCAGGCGCTGGCGTCGAGGTTCAGCGGCTTCGGGTCGCGTGTCGGGTAGGGTTGTATCGCGCTGATCGCCTTGCTTTCCGCCTCGCTCAAGGGGCGGGTCGAGCGGAAACGCCACTCCTGGCGCGAGGTGAGGATAACCACGCCGTTGGGGTCGGTCACCAACAGTTGTTCCGGGGTCTTGCCCCAGAGGCTTTCGGTGTGGTCCAGGTCAACCTTGACCACCAGCACGCCGATGACCTTTTCACGCTCGTGGACTGCCGCGGCAAAGAAATAGCCGCGCTTGCCCGAGGTGGTGCCCAGGCCGAAGAAGCGTCCCAGGCGCCCGGCCATGGCTTCTATGTAGTACGGGCGAAAGGCGAAGTTGCGGCCGACGAAACTGTCATGTTTGTCCCAGTTCGAGGCCGCCAGGGTCTTGCCCGTGGTGTCCATCAAGTACATGACTTCGGCGCCGGTCTGGGCGCTGATGTTCTTCAGCAGCCGGTTGGCATTGCCCTGGGTGACGCCATCGTCCGGTGCCGACAGGGCCGCGCGCAGGGCCGGCAGTTCACCGAGAATCTGCGGCAGCACTTCATAGCGATGCAGGGTGCCCAGCAGGTTCGCGACGTAAAGATCGAGCGTCTGGCGATTCTGTCCGGCCAGCTCGCTGCGGTAATACCGCTCGGCCAGATGCTCCAGCGGCCACAGCAAAGGCGCCAGGCACAATGCGAGCAAGGCCAGGCTGCGCCAACGGGGTCTGCGGGGGAGCGTGGAATTCATGAGCAGGATGCGCCTGTGGTTACAGGCGCATTATGCCTAGGCTTGTCCGGCAAGGCACTGTCGCAAAGCGCTTCGCCAGTCTGGCTGGCTCACGCCCCATTCCTGGAACAGGCGCGTGCAATCGAGCCGCGAGTTCAGCGGGCGCGGCGCCGGAGTCGGGTACTCGCTGGAGGGGATTGGCTCAAGCACGGCGCAAGGCTTGTGCTGCTCCACCAGGTTTTCACCGATGGCCTGGGCGAAGCCGAACCATGACGTCTGGCCCTGGGCCGTCAGATGATAAGTGCCCCAGGCCCCGCACTGTCCGGCCTGCCAGCGCTCGATCAATGTTGCGGTGCTGTCGGCAATGGTGCCGGCCCAGGTCGGTGCGCCGACCTGATCGGCCACCACCCGCAGGTGGTTTTTTTCCTGGAGCAGGCGCTGCATGGTCAGCAGGAAGTTACGCCCGGCATTGGAATACACCCAACTGGTGCGCAGGATCAGGTGCTGCCCGCCCGCCTCGCGGATGGCCTCTTCGCCCGCCAGTTTGCTGCGTCCGTAGACGCTCAGGGGGTTGGGCGCATCATCTTCGGTATAGGGCTCGGGCTTGCGACCGTCGAAGACATAATCGGTGGAGTAGTGAATCAGCGGAATGCCCAGCTCAAGCGCCGCCCGCGCGAGCACGCCCGGTGCCGTGGCGTTGATGGCAAAGGCCCGCTCCGCTTCGCTTTCGGCCTGGTCGACGGCGGTGTAGGCGGCGGCATTGATGATCAGGTCGGGCCGCAATGCATCGATAGGCGCGCGGATGTGATCCGTGCGCGCCATGTCGAGCTGGCCGCTGCCCAGCACGATCAGTTCGCCCATGGCGGCGAGGCGCGTTTGCAAGGCCTGGGAGACCTGGCCGTTCTGGCCGATGATCAGGATGCGCAAGGGGGTACTCATGGGAACAGGTCGGCCTCGCGGAGGGCGCTGCCGGCCTGATCCTTGGCGGACAGGATCGGCGCGCCCTGCAGCTCCCAGTCGATCGCCAGTTCCGGATCGTCCCAGCGAATGCAGCGTTCGGCTGAAGGGGCGTAGTAATCAGTGGTCTTGTAGAGAAAATCGGCTGACGCGCTCAGCACCACGAAACCGTGGGCGAATCCTGGTGGAATCCACAGCTGCCGATGGTTCTGTCCCGACAGGCGTACGCTTGTCCACTGGCCGAAAGTCGGTGAGCTACGGCGAATGTCCACCGCAACGTCCAGGACTTCACCTTCGGTGACGCGCACCAGTTTCCCCTGGGATTGTTCGATCTGGTAATGCAGGCCGCGCAGCACGCCCTTGGCCGAGCGCGAATGATTGTCCTGGACGAACTGCACCACGCGGCCAGTGGCTTCGGCGAATGCCCGGGCATTGAAGCTCTCGTAGAAAAAACCGCGTTCGTCGCCGAAGACCTTCGGCTCGATGATCAGGACGTCCGGCAGGCGGGTGGCGATGATGTTCAACGTGTCTCTCCGGCGATCTTGAACAGGTACTGACCGTAACCGGTCTTGCCAAAATATTGGGCGCGCGCAAGAACGTGCTCTCGACTGACCCAACCTTGCTGGTAAGCGATTTCTTCCAGGCAGGCGACCTTCAAGCCCTGTCGATGCTCAATGGTCTGTACGTATTGCGAGGCCTCCAGCAGGCTGTCATGGGTACCGGTATCCAGCCACGCAAAACCACGGCCAAAACGCTCGACGTGCAAATCGCCGCGTTGAAGATAAGCGTTGTTGACGTCGGTAATCTCCAGTTCGCCTCGTTTGGACGGCTTGATGGTCTTGGCGATCTGTATGACGTCGTTATCGTAGAAATACAGGCCAGTCACCGCGTAGCTGGACTTGGGCTCGGTGGGTTTTTCTTCGATGGAAACGGCGCGTCCTTCCGGGTCGAAGTCGATCACGCCGAAACGCTCGGGGTCCTTGACCCAGTAACCGAACACCGTCGCACCGCGCTCGCGATTGACGGCGGTCTGCAACTGCTCGCCGAAATGCTGGCCGTGAAAGATGTTGTCGCCGAGGATCAAGCACACCGGGTCGCTGCCAATGAATGGCTCACCAATCAGGAATGCCTGGGCCAAGCCGTCGGGGGCTGGCTGTTCGGCGTAGCTGAAATGCACGCCGAACTGAGATCCGTCGCCCAGCAGGTTGCGATATTGCGGCAAGTCCAGCGGGGTGGAGATGATCAGGATCTCCTTGATGCCGGCGAGCATCAGCACCGAGATCGGATAATAGATCATCGGTTTGTCGTAGATCGGCAGCAGTTGTTTCGAAACCCCGAGGGTAATCGGGTGCAGCCGCGTACCGGAACCGCCGGCCAGAACAATGCCTTTCATGCAATCGTATCCTTGTTGTCGAGCGAGCCCAGGCGCTCGCCCTGATAACTGCCATCCTGGACGCGCCGGCACCACGGCAGGTTTTCGAGGTACCACTGCACGGTCTTGCGCAGTCCGGTCTCGAAGGTTTCCGAAGGTGTCCAGCCCAGCTCCCGTTCGATCTTGCCGGCATCGATGGCGTAGCGCAGGTCGTGGCCGGGACGATCCTTGACGAAGGTAATCAGGTCGGCGTAGTGCTCGACGCCCTCGGGCTTGTGCGGAGCCAGTTCTTCAAGCAGTGCACAGATGTTGCGCACCACGTCGATGTTCTTTTGTTCATTGTGGCCGCCGATGTTGTAGGTCTCACCGACCACCCCTTCGGTGACGACTTCGAGCAGCGCCCGGGCATGGTCCTCGACGAACAGCCAGTCGCGCACTTGCAGCCCATCGCCATACACCGGCAGCGGTTTACCGGCCAGGGCGTTGAGGATCACCAGCGGAATCAGCTTTTCGGGGAAGTGAAATGGCCCGTAGTTGTTCGAGCAGTTGGTCAGCAGCACGGGCAAGCCATACGTACGCTGCCAGGCCCGGACCAGGTGGTCGGACGCCGCCTTGCTGGCCGAATACGGTGAGCTTGGGGCGTAGGCGGTGGTTTCGGTGAACAAGTCATCCACGCCGTGCAGGTCGCCATACACTTCGTCGGTGGAAATGTGGTGGAAGCGAAACGCCCGTTTTTGCGGTTCGGCCAGGGTTTGCCAATAGGCGCGGGTGGCTTCCAGCAGGCTGTAGGTGCCGACGATATTGGTCTGGATGAAATCCGCCGGGCCGTCGATGGAGCGGTCCACATGGGATTCTGCGGCCAGGTGCATGATGGCGTCAGGTTTGAATCGCGCCAGCACCGCGCTGATCGTCGGTTGGTCGACGATGTCCGCCTGCACGAACTCGTAGCGGCTATCGTGCTCGATGCTGCTCAGCGACTCCAGGTTGCCGGCGTAGGTCAGTTTGTCGAGGTTCAGCACCTGATGATCAGTGTGGCCAATCAAATGTCGTATTAAAGCCGAGCCGATGAAACCGGCGCCGCCGGTAATGAGAATGCGCATCCGGTTAAGCCTTTTTTCGATAAGACGATACAGCGATGAAGCATAGCTTGTCGGCATGACGAAGAGGGTGCAAGCGAATATCCGCAAGGAGCGCGTCAGCGCAGGCAGGCTATCGACGGAGCAAAAAAGAAGGGGTTGCTAATCCCCCGGCTCAGTGGCGTGATAGGCATCCAAAACAAAACCACTCAGGGGTCGTTGTATGCCGCTCGCTACGTTGGTTCACCGTGCCAGTTTGCCAAGCCCACAGATCAGCGCCGAACAGGCGTTGGTGCTGTTGCGCTTGAATTACGGACTCAGCGGCGACCTGCGACCCCTCGGCAGCCACCAGGACCTCAACTACCGCGTCGATAGCGAGCGCGGTCGGTATGTGCTGAAGATTTGCCATGGCGACTACGCCATCCAGGAACTCCAGGCCCAGCATGCTGCGCTCAAGCAGCTGGCCGGGCACGGCGTGGTGAAAGTGCCCCGCGTCATGGTGGCCAGCAACGGCCAGGACCTGCTGACACTCGAAGTTGCCGGACAAACGGTTCATGTACGCCTGCTGGAATACATCGACGGACAATCCCTGACCCAGCTCAAGCACCTGACCCCCGACCTGGTAACCGGGTTGGGACGGCTGTGCGCGGAGATGAACCTGGCCCTTGCCACCTTCGACCATCCGGGCCTGGAGCGCACCCTGCAATGGGACGCGCGCCATGCCCCGGCGTTGATCGACCACCTGCTGCCTGTCATCCAGGATGACCAGCGGCGCCAATTGATCGCCGATGTCGCGCAACAGGCCGAACGGCACTTGCAGCCACTCAAGGCCAGCCTGCCGATACAGGCGATCCACATGGACATCACGGATGACAACGTGGTCTGGCAGCGCGACGCCCAACGCCAGTGGCAGATGCAGGGCGTGATTGATTTTGGCGACTTGGTCCGCACTTGGCGCATCACCGACCTGTCAGTGACCTGTGCGGCGCTGCTGCACCACGCCGATGGCGATCCGTTTTTCATCCTGCCTGCGATCAAGGCCTATCACTCGACCAATCCGTTGCAGCGCGAAGAACTCCTGGCGCTCTGGCCGTTGATCGTTGCCCGTGCGGCTGTGCTGGTACTCAGCGGCGAACAACAAGTCGCGATCGACCCGGACAACCGATACTCCCGTGACAATCTCGAACATGAGTGGGAAATCTTCAACGTCGCCCGTTCCGTGCCGCTTGAACTGATGGAGACGGCGATTCTCACTGCCGCCGGCCATAGCCTGGCGCCCGTTGCCAACGAGGGCTTCGCGCCGCTGTTGCCGACGCTGGTGGGGCGTGACTTTGCCTTGATCGACCTCGGCGTCCTCAGTCCGCATTTCGAGGCCGGTAACTGGGAGCAGGCGGGGATCGACCAACGCCTGCTGAGCGAAGCCGCCGCCGTACACGGTCTGGCGGCCAGCCGTTACGGCCAGTACCGCTTATCCCGCACCCGGCCAGACAGCGCCGTCGAGCCCGATACTTATCCGCTGCATGTCGAATTGCACGTACCGCAAGGCACACCACTGGAATCGCCCTTCGCCGGCGTGGTGCACAAGGGCGCCGATGGCCTGCTGCGGCTCGATGGCCCGCAGTTGAGCGTGTGCCTGTGGGGCGTGGCATCGTCGTTGCTGCCCGGGGCCGCGCTGGTCAAGGGGCAGGTGATCGGCGAAGTGACCGGGCCGTTGCGGGTCCAACTGTGCCGGGGCGCGCATTTGAATCCTCCGCTGTTCTGCTCGCCGTCGCGGGCGCAAGCGTGGCAAGCGCTATGCCCGTCGCCAGCGGCCCTGCTGGGGCTGGCGTGTGATGCCGAGCCGGAAATCGATCCCGAGGCGCTGCTGGCCCGTCGCGATGCGAGTTTTGCCCGTTCGCAGAAGCACTATTACGTCGATCCACCGCGCATCGAGCGCGGCTGGCGCAACCACCTGATCGACATGCAGGGCCGCTCCTACCTCGACATGCTCAACAACGTCGCGGTGCTGGGCCATGGTCATCCGCGCATGGCGGCGGTAGCGGCGCGGCAGTGGTCGCTGCTCAATACCAACTCGCGCTTCCACTACGCGGCGATCGCCGAGTTCTCCGAACGTCTGTTGGCGTTGGCGCCTTCGAACATGGATCGCGTGTTCCTGGTCAACAGCGGCACTGAGGCCAACGACCTGGCGATCCGCCTGGCCTGGGCCTACAGCGGCGGGCGCGACATGCTCAGCGTGCTGGAGGCGTACCACGGCTGGTCGGTGGCGGCCGATGCCGTCTCGACGTCCATCGCCGACAACCCCAAGGCCCTCAGCAGTCGTCCGGACTGGGTGCACCCGGTCACCGCGCCAAACACCTACCGCGGTGAATTCCGTGGGGCCGACAGTGCGCCGGACTATGTGCGCAGCGTCGAACACAACCTGGCGAAAATCGCCGAGCAGAAACGCCAGCTCGCCGGTTTCATTTGCGAGCCGGTGTACGGCAATGCCGGTGGCATCGCGCTGCCGCCGGGGTACCTGGAGCAGGTGTACGCGATGGTGCGCGAGCGGGGCGGCGTCTGCATCGCCGACGAGGTGCAGGTTGGCTACGGGCGCATGGGCGAGTTTTTCTGGGGCTTCGAAGAGCAAGGCGTGGTGCCGGACATCATCACCATGGCCAAGGGCATGGGCAACGGCCAGCCGTTGGGTGCCGTCATCACCCGCCGGGAGATCGCCGAGGCGCTGGAAGCCGAAGGGTATTTCTTCTCGTCTGCCGGCGGCAGTCCGGTCAGCTGCCAGATCGGCATGGCCGTGCTGGATGTCATGGAGGAAGAAAATCTCTGGGAAAACGCCCAGGTGGTCGGCGGACATTTCAAAGCCCGCCTGGAAGCCTTGATCGACCAGTATCCGTTGGTCGGAGCGGTGCATGGTTCGGGGTTCTACCTGGGCGTGGAGCTGATCCGCAACCGCGACACCCTGGAGCCGGCCACCGAAGAAACCACGGCGCTGTGCAATCGCTTGAGGGAGCTGGGCATTTTCATGCAACCGACCGGTGACTACCTGAACGTCCTCAAGATCAAGCCGCCGATGGTCACCAGCCGTCAAAGTGTGGATTTCTTCGTCGATATGCTGGCGAAGGTATTGGAAGAGGGCTTGTAGCCAATCTGACACGCCACGCTGTTCCCCTGTGGGAGCGAGCCTGCTCGCGAAAGCGGTCGACCAGTCAACTGAAGTGTTTGAATGGTCCTCCGTCTTCGCGAGCAGGCTCGCTCCCACAGGTTTTTCAGGGATTTAAATCGATTTTTGTCGGGTTTTTCAGTGCTATTTATGGGAATTTGGATTTTATTTGCTTTAAAAGCCGATTTTTATCGGCTATAAAGGCGTCTCTGTCCATCGCCCCAGGAGATGATTCATGAGTCGTATCGTTACCGTAGCCGCTACTCAGATGGCCTGTTCCTGGGATCTCGAAGCCAATATCGAGACCGCCGAGAAGCTGGTTCGCCAGGCGGCTGCCCAAGGCGCGCAGGTCATCCTGATCCAGGAGTTGTTCGAAACGCCGTACTTCTGCCAGAAGCCGAACCCGGACTACTTGCAGTTGGCGACTTCGGTTGACGACAACGTTGCCATCAAGCATTTCCAGAAAGTCGCCGAAGAGCTGCAGGTGGTGTTGCCCATCAGTTTTTTTGAACTGGCCGGCCGTGCGCGCTTCAACAGTATTGCGATCATCGATGCCGACGGGCGGAACCTGGGCGTCTATCGCAAGAGCCACATCCCGGACGGTCCTGGCTACCATGAAAAGTACTACTTCAATCCTGGCGATACGGGTTTCAAGGTGTGGAATACCCGCTACGCAAAAATCGGCGTAGGCATCTGCTGGGACCAGTGGTTTCCGGAATGCGCCCGCAGCATGGCGCTGCAAGGCGCGGAAATCCTGCTGTACCCGACCGCCATCGGCAGCGAGCCGCACGACAAGACCATCTCGTCGCGTGAACACTGGCAGCGGGTGCAACAAGGCCATGCGGGCGCCAACCTGATGCCGCTGGTGGCGAGCAATCGCATCGGCAATGAAGAACAGGATGGCTACGACATCACATTCTACGGCTCGTCGTTCATCGCCAATCAGTTCGGTGAAAAAGTCCAGGAACTGAACGAAACCGAAGAAGGTGTGCTAGTACACAGCTTCGACCTCGACGAGCTGGAACATATTCGCAGTGCCTGGGGCACTTTCCGTGATCGGCGTCCGGACCTGTACGGCGCGATCAAAACCCTCGACGGCTCATTGGAGTCCTGATTGATGACAACTTTGCACAGCACTCCGCGCGCGGACGGTTTCCACATGCCTGCCGAGTGGGCAACCCAGAGCCAGGTCTGGATGATCTGGCCCGAGCGCCCGGACAACTGGCGCCTGGGCGGCAAGCCCGCGCAGGCCGCCCATGTAGCGGTGGCCAAGGCTATCGCCCGTTTCGAACCAGTGACCGTGGCGGTGTCTGCGGCCCAATACGAAAACGCCAGGGCGCGCCTCGATGTGCCGAATATCCGCCTGGTGGAAATGTCCAGCGATGACGCATGGGTCCGGGACACCGGCCCGACGTTTGTCATCAACGACAACGGTGAAGTGCGCGGAGTCGATTGGGATTTCAACGCCTGGGGTGGTTTCGACGGTGGCCTGTATTCGCCGTGGAACCGCGATTCGCAAGTGGCCGGCAAGATCCTGGAAATCGAGCGTAGCCAGCGTTACCGCACCGAAGGTTTTGTGCTGGAAGGCGGCTCGATCCATGTCGATGGCGAAGGCACCGTGATCACCACCGAGGAGTGCCTGCTCAACCGTAATCGCAATCCACACATGAGCCGCGAAGAGATCGAGGCCGTGCTCGGCGCCCAATTGGCTGTGGATAAAGTCATCTGGCTGCCGGACGGTCTGTTCAATGACGAAACCGATGGTCATGTGGATAACTTCTGCTGCTACGTGCGGCCTGGCGAAGTGTTACTCGCCTGGACCGACGATCCGCAAGACCCGAACTACGCTCGTTGCCAAGCGGCCATGAACGTCCTGCAAAACAGCACCGACGCCAAGGGTCGCCCGTTCACGGTGCATAAAATGCCGATTCCCGGGCCGTTGTATGCCACCGAAGAAGAATGTGCCGGCGTGGACGCGGTAGAAGGTTCCCAGGAGCGCAATCCGAGCGTGCGACTGGCGGGCTCCTATGTGAACTTCCTGATCGTCAACGGCGGCATTATCGCGCCGAGTTTCGACGACCCGCTGGACGCTACGGCCAGGGAGATCCTGCAGACGCTGTTTCGGCAGCATGAAGTCGTCATGGTGCCGGGACGGGAACTGTTACTGGGGGGCGGAAACATCCATTGCCTTACCCAACAACAACCGGCGCCGCGCATGAAATGAGTGGCTATGTAACAGCCTGGTGATATCAATCGCAGCGGCCCGGTGCCGCTGTTTTTGGATCCATGCAGAGCAAGCCCGCGCCCCAATTGGAGCGCGGGCTTTTTTGTGTCTGGCTTGTTGCCGACGTGATGACATTGGCATAGCTCTTGTATCGGCATACAGGCAGTTCTGAAGAGAGGAGCTGCGTTGTTTTGTCATAAACCTCGGATAAATTGGCCGCTCATCAACCAGGAGGGCGCTGGAATGAACATGATAAGCGAGCGCACATGCCATCCTTTGGCCGTTAATGGTGAGTCGCTCCAAGCCGTGGCGCAGTGGTTGAAGTCCAATGGAACGCGTCAGATCAGGGAGCCTGATCCGCGCCGGACGATCATGGAGCGCTACCCCGCTGGCCTGTTCAGCGAGGCGGAAATGGAAGCGTTGTGGGATGTGATGCAAGGATAGAATTCAACGGATTGATCAAGGCGCTGCTCGAAAGGGCGGCGCTTTTTTATGTCTGTGGATTTCCTGTGGGAGCGGCGGTGCGGCGATCCCACGGATTCGACCGATCCACGAAACAAACTGAACACGGTTCCAGCGTTTTTCCGCGTGCTCCCCAAGGCTAACCTGCCGCTACAGAAACCAGAGCCCCGGCGGAAGTCTTCATGACCCAACTTCACTACATCTACGATCCACTGTGCGGCTGGTGCTACGGCGCCAAGCCGCTGATCCAGGTCGCCAGGACAGTGTTGCCAGTTATTGCCCATGGTGGCGGCATGATGACCGGCGCTAATCGCCAGAAAGTCTCCGCCCAGTTGCGCAATTACGTGATGCCCCATGACCGGAGAATCGCCGAATACACCGGGCAGCCGTTTGGCGAGGCTTATTTCGAAGGGCTTTTGCGGGACGAGGAGGCGATCTTCGACTCGTCGCCTCCGACTGCGGCGGTTCTTGCGGCTGAACAGCTCGATGGCCGAGGCCTGGCGTTGTTGGAGCGCTTGCAAACGGCCCATTACGTTGAAGGCCGGCGAATTGCTGACGAAACGGTGCTATTGGAATTAGCCAACTCCATCGGCTTCGAGGCCGGGGCATTCCGGCGTTCATTCATCGAAGTCGATGTGCAAGCGCATTTCGTTGCAAGCCGGGCCTTGTTGGCCAAGGTTGGCGGGCAGGGTTTCCCGACGCTCGCCCTGGAGCGGGAAGGCCGGCTGACGCTGATCGATATCGGTCCCTGGCTGGGCAAGCCCGAGGCGTTCGCCCAATGGCTGAAGCAAGCCATGCCATTGCACGATTCGGCGCCCGTAGCGGTCTGTGGCCTGGACGGCTGTGCAAACTGATCTGTTCTTAGGCGTTTTTCGCCTAATCCCAGATGATTCACGAAATTGACACAGGGTTCATGGCGCGTCTAGGATTCGTCCACGCCTGTGGCCAACAGCCATGACTCTTAAATAATAAAAGGGCCCGACACGATCATCGTGGGCGGGCCTTTTCATTATTTTCAGGAGCAAGAGTCCGAATAAAGAGCGCAAAAGCGCCATTCCGGTTGCCAGTTGCAGTGCGAATCAACCCGTATAAGGAAAATAATCATGTTGAACAAGCGCATCAGTTTGATCGCACTGGGGATCTTGAGCACCACACAAGCCATGGCCAATGACCAGGCCGAGTCCAAGGGCTTCGTTGAAGACAGCAGCTTGAAAGTGCTGTTGCGCAACGCCTACATCAATCGCGACTACAAGGACGGCAACAAGGACAAGGCCGAATGGGGCCAGGCGGCCATCGGTACGTTCTCGTCCGGCTTCACCCAAGGCACGGTGGGCGTGGGTGTGGATGCATTCGGCTTGTATGCGTTGCGTCTGGACGGCGGCAAAGGACGTACCGGTGCGCAAGGCATCGATTTCTTCAAGAAAGGCGACAGCGGCAACGCGGCCGATGACCTGTCCAAGTTCGGTGCCGCGGTGAAGTTCCGCGTCTCCAACACCGTATTGGCCTACGGCGACCAGATGCCGGCGCTGCCCGTGTTGAGTTATGACAACGGACGCCTGCTGCCGGAAAGCTACACTGGCACGCTGATCACTTCCAAGGAAATCAAAGGACTCGAACTGAACGCCGGCCGCTTCACCGCCGAGTCGCGTAAAAGCGCCGAAGGTCGTGATAGCGGTGGCTTGAAGTCGATCAACGTCCTGGGCGGCAGCTATCAATTCACCGAACAGTTCAAGGCTGCGCTGTACGCCTCCGACGTGGAGGACGTGCTGAAGAAACAATACGTGAACGCCAACTACGTATTCCCCCTGGCCAAGGATCAATCCCTGACCCTGGACTTCAACGGCTATCGCACCAAGCTGGATAACAGCTACGTACGGGAAAACAACGTCACCGGCGACGACAACAAGATCTGGAGCCTGGCGGCCACCTTCGCCACCGGTCCGCACAGCTTCACCCTTGCCCACCAGCGCAGCACCGGCGACAGCAACCTCGGCTACGCCTACGGCGGCTACCAACGGGATCAGAATCGTGTCGGCGATGGCGGCAATACCATCTACCTGGCCAACTCCTACTGGTCGGACTTCAACGCCGAAGACGAACGCAGCTGGCAGTTGGGCTACGGCCTGGACTTCACCACCTTCGGCGTCCCGGGCCTGACCTATAACGTGGCCTACGTGCGCGGTGACAACATCACCACCTCCACCAGCGAAGGCGGCACCGAGCGCGAAATCTTCAACCAGTTCAAATACGTCGTCCAGGGCGGCCCGGCCAAGGATTTGAGCGTGCGGTTGCGCAGTTCGGTGTTGCGTGTGTCGCAGAAGTCCAGTGAGTACAACGTCAGCGGTAATGAGCTGCGGGTGTTTGTGGATTATCCGATTAATGTTTTTTGATGGGTGATTGGATAGCCAGTGTTTGACGAAAAGCCCCCGATCTTAGGTTTGGGGGCTTTTTGGGTTGTTGAGCTATTGTTTTTTTGTAGGAACTCTGTCACGGCTTTCAAAAATTTTTTCATAGTTTGATAGGATGCTTTTCCAGTTTTTGAATAGCAATTCCTCTGATCCCCCTGTTCCGTCAGGTGGCGGCATATATCTTACAATGGATGCGATTTTTTCTGGATAATCAAAATCAGAATACAATTCTTCTACTATCTCTAGTGGGTCTTTGTATTCGTCTTTGTTTTCAAGAACGGAGTAAAGCAACAAAAATAGCCAGGGTTCAGTACTGTCTAGGTCTGACCGACAGTCTTGATCCCTAAGTGTTCTGAGCAGGTCGTGAACTAAATGTTGTTGGTGTGGTTCAAGTGATGCGATTTCAAATGCCTCGATAGGCGCATCGGTTGTTAACGCATCACAGATGTAGTCTATTACTCCTTTTCCATTTATATAGCCACGCTCAAGACCAAATAGGAGTTCGCTCCAGCTCAGCCATGGAGTTTTTTTAAAAATGTAATGGCCGTCAAGTAATAGTGGGGTCATTTGGGTAGCCGTGATGGGACTTGATTAGGAGTTCCAGTTATCCTTCCGTCTGGAATAAATCTCTGGTGGGTTAGCTCTAGCTTAGAGTTCACAATCCATTCAAAAATTCCAGCTCTGTCATTCATCGTTCCAGGCATTTGAGTTAACGTATTGTTTGATCCGTCACCGCCTCGAAGCGGAAATACTCTTCCATTTTCTGATATTTGGTCAATCACATAATTCGGAGCCCTATGCATCGGATCATCTTTCGTAGCGCTGCCTATATGTTTTGCGGTTTTTATCTCGTTTTCTGCATATGTGGCACGCTGGCGCTCAAAAAGCGCCACGTTATGTGCTGTGTTTTCCTGTGGCCTCGGAAGCGGCGGCGTACCGTCATTTACAACTACTTCGGAGGAAGGACTTGATGTTGTTTCGGCTAATGCGGGGGCATCACCTGGACACCCATTCAACCCCAACGGATCCACCCACCCCGTCGGGTTCAGGGTGTACCGATACCCATTGAGCCCACCCCTGAGCTTGCTCGGATCCAGCGTCAAATACCGCCCCGTCTCCGGATTGTAGTACCGGTGCCGGTTGTAGTGCAGGCCGCTTTCCCGGTCGTGGTATTGGCCCTGGAAGCGCAGCGGTTGTTCAACGCGCTTGCCCTCACCGTGCCGCAGTTCGGTGAGTTTGCCGTAGCCGTTGTAGCGTGCGCTCCAGACGATTTCGCCTTGGTGGCTGGTCAGTTCCTGGGGCGTGCCGAGGTGATCGTTGTGGTAGTGGAATGGCGTGGCGTTTTGTGGGCCTTCGCCTTCGAGCAGCGCCAGGGGGCGGAAGGTGCCGGGTTCGTAGACGTAGCTTTGGTAGTGGCTATCGCTGCTTTCGGCGATGACTTGGTCGCCTTGCCAGATAAATTCCGTGGTCTGGCCGGCCACGGTCTTTTCGATGCGTCGGCCGAAGGCGTCGTAGCGGTAGGACGTTTCGCTGCCGTCCGGGCTGGTGACGCCGATGAGGCGGTGTTGGCTGTCGTAGCGGTAGTGCGTCACCAGGCAATGGGCCTTGCCGCGGCGTTCGCGGATGAGGTTGCCGTAGGCGTCGTAGTCGTAGTGGCGGTCGCCCTCCATGAGCAGGCGGTTGCCCTTGAGGGTGGTCGGGCCGGGGCGGTCTTGCAGCAAGAGGTTGCCGGCCGGGTCGTGGGCGAAGCGTTCCGGGCCTTGGGTGTGGGCAAAGTCGATGCGGAGCAGGCGATCTTGTGCGTCGTACTGGTAGCGGCGGCGGTTTCGCTTGTCAGAAAGCGCGGCGAGGTTGCCGTTGGCGCTGTAGGAGTAATCGCGCCAGAACAGTTGGTGCTGCTGGGTTTGCCAGACGGTCTGGGCCTTGAGCCGGCCTTGTTCGTCGTAGCGGTAGTCGCTGAGCAGCAGGCCTTGCTGGCGTTGGGTTTCGCGGCCGCCCTTGAAACGGTGTTCGGTCAGGCAGGTGCCGTTGAGGTCGATGGCGATCAGCGCACCGCCGCGGGCGTGGCGGTAGTCGAGGGTGCTGCGGTCGGGCAGGCGACAGTGGATCAGGCGACCAACGCTGTCGTAGCGATAACGCAGGGTCGCCCAGCCCTGGTGTTCGGCGACGAGGCGGTCTTGGGCGTCGTACTCGTAGGCCAGCGGCCAATGGCCGTCGTCGACGCTGACCAAGCGGCCGAGGGCGTCGTAGCGGTAATCGACAGTGGCGCCATCCGGCAAGGTCTTGCGCAATAGACGGCCGGCACTGTCGCGCTGATAGGCGGTGATCAGTTGGCTGCCATCGGCGCCGAACTCGGTTTTTTCCAGCAGGTGACCGTTGAGGTCGTAGGCATAACCGGTGCGCTGGCCGTCGAAGCCGGTTTCCTGTCGGATCAGTCCGTTGGGCGTGTAGTCCAGCCGATAGTGTTCGCCGGATTCGTTCTCGATGTCCGTCAGCAACAGCCGCGCCGAGTCGTAGCGGTACTTCAGTTCGCTGCCGTCGGGGTTGAGGCGGCGGCTGATCAGGTGCAGGTCGTCGGCGTATTCGTAGCGGGTGGTGCGGCCCAGTTCGTCCCGCTCGGCGATGACCTTGCCGTAGGCGTTGTAGCGCCAGGCGCGGGTCGCGCCGGTGGGCAAGGTGGTTTGCAGCAAGCGGCCCACGGCGTCCCATTGGTAATGGGTGATAGCGCCGTGTTCGTCCTGGCGACTGGCCTGCCTGCCAAGCGCGTCGTAGGTGTATAGAAGCTGACTGCCGTCGGGCAGGCATTCTTCAACCAGTTGACCGAGGTTGTTCCAAGCTAATGAGTGAGCGCTACCGTCGGGGTGGCTGATGAGCCTCAGGCGCCCTTGGTCGCTGTAGTGGTAGTACGTGATGTTTCCGTCAGGATCGATCTGCCGGGTTATGTCGCCCTGCCGATTGCGGCGGTATTTCCAGCTGGCTTTGCCGCGATGTACATCGCTCACGAAGCCGTTGATGTGTTCATAGACGACCGCTTCGTCTTCCGGCGGGATGACGGCTGTCAGCAAACCGTCCTCGTCGTAGCGGTATTCGGTCACGGCGCCCAGCGGATCTTTTTCTGCGATCAGCTGGCCTTTTTCGTTATAGGCCTTGCGATGCTGCGCGCCGTCCGGATCGGTCTTGCTGATGAGCCGGGCCTTCTCATCGTGGGTGTAGACCTCTTCACTGCCGTCGCCATGGGTAACGGTGACGCTGCCCTTGTCGTCCCAGGTATAACGGGCGTGCATTTGCGAGAAACTGGCCCAGTGACGAACGCAACGGGCCTGCTTTCCCTGGTTCTCCCATTCCCAGAAAAAACTGGCGCCACCGGCCAGCTGTCGTTCGATGATGACGTGTTGCTCGTCGTACCGATAACGCTCCGTCTCACCGCTGGCGTTGGTCGCCTCGACCAGACGATGCTGGGCGTCATAGTGGTAGGTGACCAGTGTCTGGACGGTCGTCCAGCACCGCTCCAGCATGTTCCGCGCATTAAGTTGTTGGTAATCGACCGCGACGATGCGACTGCCGTTGTAGCGTAGGAGCAGCCCGCGCCCGGCGCCGTTGTCCAGGCGTTTGATCTGCCCAAGCACGTCGCGCGTAACGCGCAGTCGATTGCCATAGCTGTCGCTGATGGCAACCAAGCTCGCGCCATTCTTGTGCAGATGAAAGTGATAGAACGAGGGCCGTTGGCCTGCTTGAGCCACGATCAGCTCATTGGGCACGTCGCCCAGGTAAATAGCCGCACGGGACAGACTGTTGGTAATCGCTGGACGCTGCTTGGTCGGGCGCGGGAAGGGGATGGATCGATTTTCGCGATCGATCCAAACGACTTCTTCAGCATTGATTTCAAGCCGATGGGCCAGTGCGTGGCTCCAGCCGTAACCCAGGCCGCAATCGATTTCCGCCGCGCTGGTCCGATACAGGCGAGTCCACTCGAACGGCAGCAGGCCATCAAGTTGGCCATCGTTGAGTGTCAACAACTCTTCGCCGGTCACCATCGAGACCGGGCATTTGTCGGTGCAGGTACGGGCGGCGGGCTCGGCGCTCTTGCCGGTCGGCGTCGTCGCCTGCTTCGAAGCATCGTCGACCGTCTTGCCAGCGGCAATCCTGGCGTTTCTCTTGCCATCGATGCGCAGCTCGACCGCGCCTTTCTTCATGGGCGCCGCCGTGCCCCGCACCGCAATCGGAATGTACTTGGCCACGTACCCCATGAAGCCGTCGATGATGGCAAACACTGACTCTACGAAACCGATCACCGCCTTGAGGATGATTTCCCCATATTTCTTCAACCGTGCTGCGAGATAGATGACCCCGGTACCCTCGGCAACCACGGTCAGGACAATTGCCAGCACGATGTCGATCACGATTCCCATGACCGCAGCGGTGGTCATCCTTGCCGTATCGCCGGCCGTTTGCATCGGTGGCAGGCTTGCCAACCAGATCAGCGCACAGCACATCATCAGGAAGAGCGCAGCCTCATCGCTGGCCAGCAGCATGGCCTTTTTCATGACCTCGGGTGTTTGCCTGGCGACTTCTATGAGGCGATCGGCCCCTTCGCCCAATTCATCCATGAACTTCGCCGGGTTTTGCAGCATTTCCAGCGCCAGGCTGATGCCGCCCCACACCCCTTTGATGGCTTCCCAGCCGCCTTCGAGTATGCCGCTGCCCACCGCCAGGGCTGTGCCGGACAAAGACAGGCTCGACCATTGCTGCCTGTGCCCCGCCGGGCCTTCCCATTTGTTGCGCAGGAATTTTTCCAGCTCGCCCGTCAGCCCGTCATAAGTGCTGAACAACGCGTCGATCTGGGCAGGCGTGACGTTGCTGTGCACGCGTATCTGGTAGTACTTGCCGGGTACACCGTCGGTCCAGCTGGCCTTTCCCTGGGCGTCGAGCCTGATTTTGCTGGTGGACCCACTGTCCACATCGATGATTTCAACGTCGATATCGCCGATCGGAATGTCGTAGACCGACTCGAATTTGCTCTCGATCAGCAACGGCCCCTTCAGCGGACACCTCGCTACATTCGAGTTGAAATCGCCGTCACTCACGGCCACCGTTTTTTGGCTGTCGCCGACCTTGATGATGCGCTCCATGCTCATGAGCGAAGGCAGGTCATGAAGTCGGCTGAAGTCATCGGCCCGCTGCGAATACCAGGCTTGGGTCTGCTCTTGATAGCGCTTCAAACTGTCTTTGAATGTCGCAAGTTCCTCATCGACGAACGCAATATGATCCGCTGCGGACATCAACATTGCTCCAGGATCAGTTCGCTCAGCAGGGTTGCCTGCAGCGCTTCCGAAACCTTTGCACGGCGTACGCAGCGGCTGACTTTCAACCTCAGATTGTCCGTGGGCCAAGCGCTATAAAGATCCGGGCGCTCCTCTTCAAGCCACTGCATCAGGCCGTCCACCCGTGCCGAGGGGGTCTGCTCCGCCAGTGCGTCCGACAGCTCCTTCGGCACCTCCCACCAGGGCCAGTCCTTGGCCGCCGGAACCTTCCTCGCAGGGACTTCCAAACATTTACCGTTGATCAAATAACGCTCAAACACCGGCAACATATCCCCGGCGGCTTCACCGAGGTGTTCGAGGATCGGATGGATGAAGCGCCCATCCCAGAACCGGAAAAAGACCTCGCTGCCGTCCGGCATCTTCACTTGCGTGAGGCTGCGCAGGTGCGCCAACACCTCTTCTGGATCACACCGGGAAACGGCCAGCCAGCCCCAGTCGAGGCTGTCGGTTTCGGCAATCCAGGACAGGAATGCCGAGCCGGGCTCGAGTTCGGTCACGTAGGGCATCACGGCTTGCCAGGTGGCGTAGGGGGTGTCGCTCCAGATGGGTCGCAATGGATGGAGCGGGACCGAGGTGCGAAGGGCTTGCAGCGCATCGGCCTCGCTCGCCGCACTGATGATCAGATAAAGGTGCTCGTTTTCCTGCAATGGCTGTTGCGCCAGCCATGTCCTGGGGTCGAGTGGAATGAACGTCGGGGTGGCCATTGGGCTCTCCTTGCCGAAGGTGCGAGGCCGGGGATTGCCCCGGTGAGGGCCGCACATCTATCAAGGAATGAGCCAGGTTTTGTGAACGCCCGTGAACAGCCGGGCTGAAGCGGTTTTTGGATGTTTTAAGGCAAATCGCGCGGGGCGAAAACGCCTAGCAAATTGCGCAGTGCTGCGTCACTTCTTGCGTAGTGAGGGCAAAAACGGAATTCACTGTCGCTCGCTGCAAAAATGACGTCGCAAACGCACCTTTCCGTGCAAAAAAGTCGTACTGACGAAACTTTTTGTACCGTTTCAAGTGCGGCTTGAAATGCTTCAAATACTTTCTCATGGACGCAAATCCTGCACCTACTAGATTAGTCCGCTCAATGCAGTGGAGACCTTTGAAAAATGATCGTTCTGAACAGGGAAGTGGGCGAAGCGCTACGACGAGACAAATACGTCAACGTCCGCGGTGGAGACTTCAATCTCTACGGTCATTTCGGCGACTTTGTCCGGCTGACCAAAAGCTGGGAGAACATGGAGCCCGACAGTTATTACGGCCAGGCCGAGTCAGGCATGCGTTTTCGCCGCTACAGCGACTTCGAATACAACCCCGCGACCCGTGAACTCAAGCAGCTCGAACACCGGGCCTACGTCCAGTCCAAGGCCAACAACAGCTATGTCGGCGGATTGGAGCGGCACTTCCAGGATTTTTCCAATGAAGTGATCAACTCGCCAGTGATGCGCAGCCTCATCGACACGGACTTCGAGGTGTACAAGAACGTCCTGCCGCAGGAGTTGCACGATGAAGTCTGGCAGTGCCAGATCCATCAGATCCGCATCGAGATCAAGCCGGGCAAGCAATTGGAAATCACCCCTGAAGGCATTCATTGCGATGGCTACCCGTTCAGTGGCGTGCACTTCTGGGGACGTCAAAATGTGGCGGGCGCGGAAAGTCGCCTGTACAGCGCTCAGGAAGAGCAACTGGCGGCAACCACTTACGAGGATATCCTCGATACGACATTCTTCCTCGACCGCGACATGCGCCATTATGTGACCCCTGCCCGCAACGTCCATAGTCATGAAATGGCGTTCAGGCAGATTCTGGCGATTTCGTTTTCGCGGCCCGGGACCGCTTTCGACATTGTTCGCTGAGCAGCTCGAGCCCTTGGATGATTCGGTGCAACAAGTGCTGTTGCGCCGGGCCATGGTCAGGGATGCCGAACGACTGGAGCAGTTCTTTCGCGGTTTTGACGAAGTGTCATTCTGCGAGTGGCAGGATGCCCGGTTCTTGCGTGGGGTGTTGTTGCAGGAAACCACGACCGCCTACATGGCCTTCGATGCCCAGGGTGAGGTCGTGGGTGCGGTGATCGGCGGTATGCTCGGCACGCGTGGGACGATCAACCACTTGGCCGTCAGCCCCAGGCATCGTACCCAAGGCCTCGGGCAACGCCTGGTGGAAGCGGCGTCGGCCGACATGAAACGGGTAGGCGTGCTGCGCATGTTCCTGTTCGTCGACGAAAGCAATCTGGCCGGCAAGCGTTTCTGGGCTGCCCAAGGGTTCTGCGAGCCCCGGGGTGAAATCACTTTCGAGAGGGATTTATGAACAAGACTTCCAGCCAGCCGCTGGCGGTCGAACCACAAGCCTCACGAACCTTTGCTGAAGCCAGTCCGGTAGTAGCAGGTTATTTCACGGTTTCGTTTGTGTTCGGTCTGATGGCGGTCAACGCCGGGTTGCCCTTGTGGCTCCCGGTCGCGATGTGCCTGTTCGTCTACGCCGGCGCCTCGCAATTCGCGGCACTGGCGTTGATTTCCAGCGGCGCGTCGTTGACCACCATCGTGTTGACCACGTTCCTGATCAACGCCCGTCACATGCTGATGTCGGTCTACATGGCCAAGGCATTGCGTGCGCTGGGGCTTAGTCGTTTCGAGCGCTGGTGCTATGCGGTGGGGCTCACGGACGAGTCGTTCGCCTTTCACAGCGTCAAGCTAGGCAGCGGTGCGCCGGTCAGCGTGCGGTATCTGATCGGTTTCAACCTGTTTTGCCATACGTCCTGGGTGCTCGGCGGCTTGCTGGGTGCCATCTGTGCCCAATACGCGGCGCACCTGATCAAATATCAGCTCGACTATGCCCTGACTGCCATGATGCTTTATGTACTGGTCTCGTTGTGCAACACGCGCAACAAGCTGATCGCGGCGCTGGCGGCCGTCATCTGCATGGGTGCGCTGAGCCTGGTGGGCAGTTCGCCGTTCAATGTATTCATCGCCACGTTCGTTGGCTGCGGGGTAGGCGTATGCCTGACCAAACGTTCCTGATCCTGGCCGTTGCGCTGATGATGGCCGTGACCTTCCTGCCACGGGCCCTGCCGCTGCAGGTCAATACCGAAAACTGGCCACCCTTCGTCGCCCGTGCGCTGGAATATCTGCCGGTGGCGATCGTCGCCGCGATCAGCCTGACGCCGTTGCTGATCAAGGATCAGCATATCCAGCTCGACCGCCCCGAGTTCTATGCCGCGATTCCGACCCTGCTATGTGCGTATTTCAGCCGCAACCTGTTTCTCAGCGTAGCGGTGGGGACGGCGTCGTATATCGCGCTCGGCTCGTTCCTGTAGCGTCAGGTCGACCACGTCGTGCAACGCCTGGTCGGACAGTTCGGGATTGTTCACCGCCAGGCGGACTTCAAGGAAATCCTCGAAGTCCGGGAAAATCGCCAGACCGTTGCGCAGCGCCGCGTCGCGGGACACAAGCCCCAACCCATCGAGCTGGGTGATCAACGACAGCGTCAGCGTTTCGCTGCAGGAATAAACCATTCGCTGGCTTGGCCCGTACTCGCCGAGACCCGCGTCGAGAAAGCGAAGAAAGCTGTGGGAATACGGACACTCTTGCGCAGGGCGCACCTGGAATTTGTCGCCCAGCAGCCCAAGGGAGTCGTCTTTGTCACCACAGTGGGCGCCGACCACTCGCACCTGTACATCCGGCATCGGGATGCTGGAAAAACCGCTCTGTTGTCCGATCAGGATCGCCAGGTCAAAGTCTTCGTTCTTGAGTTTGCTCAGGTTCTCCATCGATTCGGCGTAGCTGAATTCCAATTGGTAATGGGGAAAGACCGCGATCAGGCGATCGATCATCCGTCGGTTGAACTCGCCAGGCAGGGTGGTATTGAGCGCCACTTTCAGGCTGCGTTGCCTGGGCGTCTTGAGCGCCGTGACTTTCTCTTCCAATTGCCGAGTGGCCGCAAGGACCTGGTCCATGAACGGCGTCAGTTCCGAGCCTTGACTGGTCAACGTCAGGCCTTTGTTCGAGCGCCGGAACAATCTGAACCCGAACTGCTCCTCGACCTTGTTCAACTGCGCCGCCAATGCCTGCACCGTCAGGCACGACTGCTCCGCCGCCGCCGACAACGAACCGGTCTGAACGATGCGCATGAGGTTACGTAAGGTTCTGCTATCCATGAGGTAATGCCCTCTGCTCAAGTGGGCTCGCTATTGTTGTGCACCCGGCCCGGGCCTGGCGGTGCGATGGTGGCTATCATCAAGCACCTTGCCACGGTTGTCGCGGTTTTGTAGCGAAAAGCGCCGGCAGCCGATAACTGGAGCTTATGTGGGATTTCAGGTTTTTGCTGGTTTGGCTTGCAGGTCGGTCTTATCAAAACAATCACGCCGAGATGAATGAGTCGTTACTGGTTTTTTATTTGTCCGCTTGCGAATTAAAACTTAAATTTTATCCATATGTGTACTACTCTCTAGGCAACAGTCAGCAACAAGGGAGCCAAGACTCATGGCGATTTCCTCGGTCAGCCTCAACGCACAGCAACAATTGGATTCCCCGGATGCGGGTCGAGTCGCGTTGAAGTTTTTCTTCAACCTCATGGAGCTGTGGGGTTGCAGCGTCGAGCAGCAGCGCACGTTGTTGGGCAAAGTAGGAAACACGACCTTCTACAAGTACAAACAGTTACCCGATAACGTAAGGCTGCCGCGAGACACCCTCGAGCGTATTTCCTATCTCATGGGAATACACAAAGCGTTGAGCATCATCTTCAGCAACAGCCGGGACCGTGCGTATCAGTGGATCAGCAGTCCTAACACCGCTGCGCCGTTCAATGGCCAGTCGGCATTGTCCTACATGCTCGCAGGGCGGGTAGTAGACATCGCCGATGTGCGGCGATACCTCGATGGAGTGCGCGGCTAATGACGCCACCTTTGGCGGACCCGCAATGGAAACGGGCCTATCGGATCGTCAACAGTAGTTTTCCGCCGATCACGTTGTTCGAAGATGTGCTCGATCCTGAAGACTTGCCCACAGCCTATGCCCTGGAAGCATTGACCAACGACCGGCTCATGGAAGAAGCCGGCGTGCTCTCCCGGGTGCGTCCCGAAGACCGCGTCTCCGGGCCGGGCTCCTCACCGGTGATGGCGGCATTTACTCACATCGGCAAAAGCAGCCGCTTCAGTGATGGCACCTTCGGCGTCTATTACGCCGCCAGCAGCCAGGAAGCCGCGATTGCCGAGACGTGTTATCACCAGGCCCGGTTCCTGGGGGCTACCAACGAACCGGATCTGGAATTGACGATGCGCACCTACGTCAACCAAG
Organism: Pseudomonas sp. T1.Ur; assembly: GCF_023516725.1. Classification (NCBI taxonomy): domain Bacteria; kingdom Pseudomonadati; phylum Pseudomonadota; class Gammaproteobacteria; order Pseudomonadales; family Pseudomonadaceae; genus Pseudomonas; species Pseudomonas sp. T1.Ur. The sequence continues at coordinate 5,253,296 of NZ_JAMGSN010000001.1, read as the reverse complement.
TCGTCAAACCCCTGCACGACATCCGCCACGATTATCCACACCTGCACAACCCGGACCCTGGCGCCTACGGCCCATCGCAAGTATTCGCCCGCCAGCTGCGTGAAACCCTGTCCTGGGGGCTGCTGTACAACAGCGTCCGCCTGCCTGGCCACGAATGCGTCGCTGCATTCCGCCCGCCGGCGGTGTCGATCCCGGTGCAGGGCAAGCATATCCGGTATGTCTGGAGCGCTCAGAAGCGGGAGATTTCGTTTGTGTTCGAGGTGAGCCAGGTTTGAGTGCGACGCCGTTTCCCAAGGACGGAATAACCCGTGGCGAGGGAGCTTGCTCCCGCTGGGCTGCGTAGCAGCCCCGGTTGTGTGTCAACTTGCCGCGATCAGCGCTTGTTCTTCCAACCATGTTTCCTGAACGAACGGATCTGTAATCGCGTAAATCCCATGCCCGCGACGCATGATGATATTTTCAGCCATCAAGGCAATTACCACGGGTTGAATTTCTTCAATACGAACATCCCGACCCACGGCTTTTGAATATTCTGCTGCCGCGTCAGCGGAAAAAATGCCGCGAGCATCCCCCGCTGTCGAGGCGATTTTATTGAAGATGGCTTGAGCCAGGCTGCCCAATTGCTCAACCTTCTCGAGCTCTATATTGGCCGCGGCGGAACGCAGCGTACTGGCGATGACGGGCAAGAACAGGTCCGGATTACCCTCTTGTTGCAAGACTTGCCTAAGGGCCTTGAGCATTTCTTCCGGACGGTTGCCAAGTGTATTGAAAGCTTCCGTTGCGACTTCAAGCGACGGCAGTTTATGCGGGCTGACAGTCATTGCCAGGCGGTTCAACAGATATTCGACATAATCGCCCTTCAAGACGGGATACGCCGTAGAGGTAGCGCCGGAAAAAGCCTGGTTACGTTTTGCTGTGAGTTCGCTGACCTGTGCGCGGTGAGAGCCGGTGCCGATAAACAGAAAGTAGCCAGGGGTATTGGGACGAGGGTTGATGGCGTCACGCGCGGCTTTCAGCGCGAGCAACATCTGGTTGCCGTCTTCAGTGGCGATGGCGTGTTGTACCTCATCGACGATAAGCACCAAGTCTGTCCTGGCTTGATCGACAATTTCGGCGAACGCTTGCGCGAGCGTCGTGCCTCCAACATTGCCCACGCCTTCAAGTTTGAACCCGAACTTGAATCCTGCTGCACCGATATCGACGCCGCCGACGCGCCTGAGTTTTTCAAGCAGGCCAGAGGCAGGTGTTTGTAGTTCCTGCAGCGTTTTACGAATGGCATCGTGCAATAAGGTGGCCGGATTGGCGAGGGTATCGCTCCAGAGATCCACATAAATGACCAGCGCACCCTCTTTTTCCAGGGCTGGGATCAGGTCACTTCGCAAAAAAGTCGTTTTTCCGGTTCTGCGCAGCCCGGACAGAAACAGACCTGAACGCAAACCTTCGTCAAGTACGCCTGGACTTAGAAGCTGGTTGGCCATGCTTTCAGCCAGTTCAGGGCGCTGGAAAATGCTGCTCATGCAATTATCCCGTTTTATGGATTAGCCATAATTATTGCTGAGCCATAATTTAGCATAAGATTTTGCGGAAGTTGGAAGCGAGTCAGTGCAGCCCCGTTTGATCAAATCTTGAACTGCTGCACCGAAGCCTGCATCGAACCCGCCGCGTCGTTCAACTGATCCGCCGTTTGCGTCAGGTTGTGAATCGAACGGGTGTTCTCGCGGGACTGCTCGGCAATCGACTCCACCCGCTGGGCCATCTCGTCACTGGCTTTGGATTGCTCGGCAATGGTCTGGGAAATTTCCTCCACCACCTCGGCGGCATGTCGGGCCCCGGTGCGGATTTCGCTGATGGACACCCCGGCCTGCTGGGCCAGGTTGACGCCTTCGTCCACGCGGCTGACGCAGGCCTGCATGTTCGCCACCGCGTCCCGGGCGCTGGACTGGATGCGTTCGATCATCGCAGTGATTTCCTGGGTGGACTGCGTCGTGCGCGCCGCCAGGTTGCGGACTTCGTCGGCCACCACCGCAAAACCACGCCCCGCCTCGCCGGCGCGGGCGGCCTCGATGGCAGCGTTAAGCGCCAGTAAATTGGTTTGTTCGGCGATGCTCTTGATCACCTGGATGATGGAATGAATGTCTTCGGACGACGCATCCAGCGCGGTGATCTTGCTGGACGATTGGTTGACCACCTCGGCGATCCGGTTCATGCCTTCGACCACCCCGAGAATCACCTGGCCGCCACTGCTCGCCAAATGCTCGGACTGCGCCGAAATCGTCCGGGCACTGTCGGCGTGCTGATGGATCTGGCCGATGTTCGCCATCATTTGCTCCATGCTCGCCGCCATGCTGGTCGCGCTCTGCGCCTGCTGATCGGCGCTGGACACAATCTGCCGGGCTGTATCGCCCAAATTCCGGGATGTGCCGTGCAATTCATCGCTCTGGCTGCGGATCGTGGCGATCATCTGCCGTAGGTTGCTCTGCATCCGTTCGATGACGCCCTGCAATTGACCCAGCTCATCCTTGCTTTGAGCGCCCATGGAACGCTGCAAATCCCCTTGGGAAATGGCCTGGGTATTGAGGATGATTTTATTCAGCGGCGTGAGCACGGCCTTGAGCAGGCTCCACGACAACAGCGCCAGGGCGACACAGGTCGCCAGCAAGGTCACGATCAGCCAGCGTTCCGAGGTTTGAATGCTACTGTCCTGATGCTCGCGGGATGACTGCGCCTGGTTTTCGATCAGCTCGCTGACCGCCTCGTTGCGTTCTTCCAATGCTGAAAACGCGCCGTCGAACTCTGCCCGCAGCGCATGGGCATCCTGGGCGCCGCCCAACGCCTTGCCAATGATTTGCTTGGCTTTGTCGATGTAAGTTTCGACTTGGGGCTTGAGCTCGCCAATCGCCTTGGCGACATCCCCCGGCAACTTCGCTTCGGCATTCTCGGCGATGACCTTGCGCATCCGCTGGGTATGCTCATCGAACCCTTCCAGCACTTCTTTTCCCGCCTGGACATCTCCCGGTGTCACCAACAGGGCGGCCAGCACATCGGCGCGAATGGCGTCGTGCATCATGTCCGCCTCCATGTGCTTGCGCATGGCCGAAATACTGGTCTCGTTCTGCACCAGGGCCTCGGTCATGGAGTGATAACCCCACAACCCGATTCCGCCAAGCAGCAGCGCAAAAGAAAGACTGACCAACCCCGAGCCTATGACCTTGGTGCGGATCTTCATCGCTAACTGCTCCTGGAGCGGGATGTCTGGGCAAGTGTAGTCGAGCGCCAGCAGAGCCTTGGGACAGTCCGGGCTCATATTTGAGGCTATCGGCGGGGAGCATGATTAGATGAGGCTGTGGCGAGGGAGCTTGCGCCCGCCGGACTGCGAAGCAATCCTTTTCCGCAAGCAAACAGTCTAGAGTGGATTCACAGAGCCCTTCGCGACGATCTCGTCCCACGCGGTAGGGGTGGGAAACAGCTCGTTCAGGAAACCCACGAACGCCTTGACGTTCGGACTTCCCCGGCGACTTTCCGGCCACAACGCCGTAATGGAGGAGCGATCGACGGCAAATTGTGGAAACAGCGGCGTCAGCTCTCCCCGGGCAACATAGGGCGCCGCGACATAAGTGGGTGAAATGCCAATGCCACCGCCCGCGGCGAGCACCGCAGCCACCGCATCGCTGGCGTCGATGACGATGGGAGCATCGGGCGTGATTTCCACCAATCGGTCCCCCACGCTGAATGGCCAGCGCAGCGCTTGCCCCGAGCTCTGATAGCGAAAATTCACGCAATCATGGTTGGCCAGGTCGCTCAGCTCCAGCGGCGTGCCGCGTTTGGCCAGATAGGCTGGCGAGGCAAAAGCGCAAATTCGATGCGGTCCCAGCGTGCGAGAGATAAGCCGCGAGTCAGCCAGGTTGCCCACGCGCACGGCCACATCGATGCCTTGCTCGACGATATCGGCAAACTGATCGCCCAAGCGCAGGTCGATGGCGAGCTTGGGATAACGCTCGCGGAAACGGGGAATCGCCGGCGCCAAAATGTTCAGCCCGATAGGCGGTGGCGCTGTCACTTTCAAAGTGCCGGAGGGTTCCGCGCGCGAGGCCACGGCGGCCTGCTCGATGTCTTCCACCTCCCGCAGAATCCGCAGCGCCCGTTCGTACAGGTCCCGGCCTTCCACGGTCAGGGTCAGCGAGCGGGTGGTGCGGCTGAACAGACTCAGCCCGAAATGCTGCTCCAGCCGTTGCACGCTCTTGCTGATGGCTGATGGCGACACCGACAAATCGCGCGCCGCAGCGGTATAGCTGCCCAAAGAGGCGGCGCGGGCAAAGGCAATAAGACCGGTCAGGCGGTCCAACCCTATTTGTTCCCTCATGGCATTAGTAAAGCGACTTGCGACCCAATTATCAATGTTGGCTCGAGTCTTTAGTCTTTGCCCATCGACGCCATCCAGGCGTTCAAGGAGATAGACCATGAGCCATTCATTTACCCAACCATTGCCCGCCCAACTGCAGGATCGCACCGTAGTGATATTCGGCGGCACCTCCGGCATCGGTCTTGCCGCCGCGATTCAAGCCAAGGCCGCCGGCGCATCCGTCATCGTGATCGGTTCCAACGCCGAGCGTGCCGAGCAAGCCGCCCTGGAACACGGCCTTGCCGGCTGGCGCGCCGCCGACGTCACCCAAAGCGAAGCCATCTACGCCGCCTTGGCAGATATCCCGCACGTGGACCATCTGGTTCTGTTCGCCGGCACATTCGTGGCGGGCAAAGTGCTGGACGCGGAGATCGGCTACCTGCGCCGGGCGTTCGAAGAGCGGATGTGGGCCTCCATCCATACGATCCGCGCGCTCGGGGATCGCTTGTCCAAGGAAGGCTCCATCACCTTTATCTCAGGCTGCCTGGCCGACCGGCCCAATGCACATGGCACCGCTGTCATCGCGGCAGCTTCGGCCGCAATGGAAGCGTTGGCCCGTGGCCTGGCCTTGGAACTGGCGCCCATCCGCGTCAACACGCTGTCTCCAGGCCCGATCGATACGCCTATCTTCAGCAAAGCCTTGGGTGAGGGACGCGATGCGTACGTTCGCGCATGGGAACAGGTGCTGCCGCTGCATCGTGTGGGCACTGCCGCTGAGGCAGGCGCGGCGACGGTTTTCTTGATGACGAACACGTTCATGAACGGCGCCACGCTGAACATTGATGGCGGCGCTCGGTTGGTCTGAGTGAACCCCGTGGCGAGGGAGCTTGCTCCCGCCGGGCTGCAAAGCAGCCCCTCTTTATCCGCTCACGCCAATGCTGCCCCGTTCAGCAAGCAGCATTGGACTCGCTACCCTTAAGCCGGATGACTCCCCGGCGCCTCCAGCACCTTCACCACGTCATCAATGGCGGCCTTGCTCATATCCTGCAAATAATACGAAGCCCAGGCATACCGATCCGTGCCGCGAATCATCGCCGCTTCCTCGGCGAGGACCTTGGCGACGTGGAGCAGGTCGGAAGCGTGAGACAGGGCTTCGCCGATGGGAATGCCGCTGTTGACGCGGAATAGCGGGCGGTCGGAGTGGTAGGAGAAAGGGGTTAGGCCTGGGGTTTTGAGGTCTTGCGGATTTGGCATTGTCTGGCTCCTTGACTGTGAGAGCCGCAACCGTCCTTTCCTGCGGGATTGGGTGGCGCAGCTGATGCGCCTTGATTTACTCGGGTTTCCTATGCCCGGTCGCTGAATTGGCAGCGACGGGTAGAGAGTAGCTGGCGGTTGGGGAGGTCGCAATCGTGGCGCTGTGCTGGCCGGGAGCTTGATAATAGAAATTACCGTGAAGCATCTCACGACGAGTTGCCAATTCAAGCGAGCACCGGGCAGTGTAATATGCCTAAAAATCGCTCACCATCGAGGCTGTCATGACCGGGATATCCCTAACCCTGCCGGAAGACCTTTCGAACTCTCTCGCTGATCTAGCCAAGACGAGCGGTCAAAGCGTGAGCTATTTGGCAATGGACGTCCTCCGTGACTACATCGAGCACGAAAGGACGCTGACCGCACAGATCGAGCTGGCAATAGAGGAGGCCAATCAAGGTAAATTCGCCTCCGATGACCAAGTAGCGGCCATACGCGCCCGGCGCTGGAGCAACAATGCGGGTTGAGTGGCTGACAAGGGCACTCAAAAATCTGGAGGACGAAGCTAGCTACATAGCGTTGGAGAATCCCAAGGCTGCTGATGATTTTTCAGATGCTATTTTTGCCAGCGTGGACAAGCTAGCCCAATTTCCAACGATGGGTCGTGAAGGCCGAGTCAAGAACACGCGCGAATGGGCGGTGCCCAACTGGTCTTATCTCATCCCCTATCGGGTACGCGGTGATCGTCTTCAAATCCTTGGGGTGTTCCATACAAGGCAGCGGCCTCGTGCTAAGTGGTGAGATGTCGACGATTGCCTTCAGTGTGCTGCCGGGTTTGAACGTATGTTCGGGGTACGGCTCCTGAAAGGAACGAGCGTAGGTGCAAGCAACGCTTGGTACGTCGATGCCCGATAAGGCGTGCTGGATTTTATTTACCTATAGAAGGTCCAGCACCCCAGAAACAACAAAGCCCCCGCATTTCTGCGGGGGCTTCGTTTTGTATGGTGCCGGCACCAGACGAACGGTAGCTAGGGGCGGGGCTAGGTTTTCTACGGGACTGGAGTTCGGTGGAAAATTTTGCGTACCCCAACCGTTAACTATAAATAAATCAGCTAGTTATGGCGCTCGGTGGAATCGAATTCGGGAGTTTTTAGATGTCAGCACATTGTCGGCCTGTAAGCAATTCAGAGCCGGGCTCAATCGGGCCGGCCTTGTACATACCGACTGCCCGCTCTAGGACGCCCTGAACGTGATTTCTTAATTCGATGGGCGATAGGACTTCGATGTCGGCTGCATTGCTGAGCAAAAAAAGGCGCAGCCCCTGAGTGTCGAGCATCCGGCAGTTCAATATCCAGCTCCCGGCCTCGGCGACCAGGATCTGGTCCTGCGAGAGCGGATTCTCAGAAAGCCGGTTATGCAGGTTGTCGCTCAGGCGCAAGCTGACATCTACGGGTACCGGTGAGTGGATAGTCATGAGGTGCTGCTGCGCATCGATCGAATTGATGTCGTAGCCTTCAGGGTCGGCGATTTCGCGTTTACCAGGTTCCACTTTTAAGATTCGATGAAGCATCAGCGCACACAACTTGTTTGGGCCATTGCTGCTGTACTTCCCACGGGGTGCGTCCGGCTCTGGAGTGTGACCAAGAGGCCACTCCTCTTCCTGCACGAGCGCAGACAAATAGGTGTTTGAATCTTGGTGAGATAGGCCCAACGGTTTGAGTTGATAGACACACTGGATGTCACCCACATCCCGGGGCTGATACGTCACTTGCAGCGGCTGGTTTTCGAATATGGCCTCCTGGATTCTGGTCAGATGGGTTAAGTCGTACTCCCCGGGGATCAGGACCGTAAACCGAGTCCCGGTGGTTATTCGCTTTTCCCAATCCAGCTGTCGTTTTGAGTAGTCGTTCATAACACGAAGTGCATGACGTCGCAGCGGCGAAAGCTTTTTGGTGTGTGTCTTGAGACCAAACCGATCCGCATGATCGAAAATGGTCGACAGTGTCATCGCCTCCGTTGGTGAGAGCGTCAAATTAAAATTGGCTCCTGTCGACGACCAATAGAGTAAGTGCTTGGCAGCACCTCGGCGTTGGCATTTTATGTAGCCATCGGCCTCGAGCTTTAGAAGGTCGCGCTGTGTTGTTTTGAATGGATGATCAACGTTGCCTAAGCAGGCACACATCGCTTCATGAACTTGAGACGTCGGTAAAGCGGTGCCATGCCGCTGCAAGATGTCACGCAGATAATCTCGACGCTCGTAAAAAGAGACCATGGATACGTCCAGGACAAAAAGTGTCCTAAGTGTGTGGAATGATGCTCGGGCTGGCAAGGAAAACACGAACTTAACCGTCAGCCCACAGGAGCATGTCCATGAAGCGTTCAACCTATCTTGCCGATTTCCATGTCGCTGGTTTCATCCATTGGATGGCCACGGAGCTGGATACTTCCCTTTTCCAGCATGCCTATATTGATCGCCGTAGCGGGAAAGAATGGAACTGCACAAGCTTGTTCAACGCTTTCGAAAAGTATCAGTGGAACCACCCGGGCAACCAACGTTTGGCCTTCAACCCAGGATCGACGTTCTTAAGTAACGCAAAGGCATTGGCTGCATTGAAGGCGGACTTGGCCGCCGCCGGCACCGACGATTCGAAAGTGGTGGAAGCAGCGTCGGGTGTCATGGCATGGGGCGGAGTGACTGCTCGAAACAATGAGTGGTTAAAGCTGAACCAGGCCGGGTTGGCGCGATCGTTACAAGCAGTTCAGGCCGCCATCAATGCCGGCGATCCTGAAGCCCCTGCGCTGCGTTGCGACCAGCTGCGTTTTAACTCCGGAATGACCAAGGTTTACTCTCTGCTGTGCGATGACTTCGTGATCTACGACAGCCGCGTGGCGGCAAGCTTGGGATGGCTCATCGTCAAATACTGCGATGCGAAAAGTCTGGCTAGCGTTCCAAGTTCTCTCTGTTTCCCATGGGCGGCCGCGAAGGAGGCTCAATCAGCTGTGTCGCCAAAGCGTCGGGACCCAGGGGCAGGTCCTTACAAGTTCAAACGCTTGCGCTCGGGTTCACACCATGCCCTTTGGAACATGCGCGCCAGCTGGACGCTTGCCGCGGTCCTGGCGCATCCCAAGGCCTCAGGCTGCAGTTTCCACGGGATCGTCGAACCTAAAGATTCTCTCCGTGCACTGGAAGCTGCGTTGTTCATGATTGGCTACGATTTGGGGCGGTGACCTAATGGCTGTCGCCTGACTGGTCCTCGGGAGCGCCGGGGACCACCTTCAGATTAGGAAGTCGAATGATGGAATCACTGAGTAACGTGCAAGTCTTGATCATGAGTCTCGCAAGTCATGGGGTTTGCGTTAGAGCCCTTCAGGCTGAGGTGGCGCAACGTCTCCCTGAAATGACGGACGAACAGTTCCGGACTGCCCTCTTCGCTCTACAGGAAAGAAACCACATTATCGGTCAGGAGGTGAATGACCAGTGGATGGTATCGACCGTCGATCATGCAGCTCCCGCTTACCAGTCGGAATACAGTCCTGAATTTGCTGAAATGATCATTGCTGCGTCGTGCGGTGAAATGACTGAAATTGACCCTGATGAAATGATCGCCCAACTCGAGGTGATGATCAAAAACGCCCGGGTCAAAAAATCTCAGTCTTGAGTCTCATGCCGTATCGGCAGAAATCGACCCATAGCTGCCGTTGCCGACAGGCAGAAATTGGCCATCAGTGGAAGTTCAAAGGGTCTATTGAAACACGGCCGATTGAGTGATTGTGTTCCCTGGCTCTGTGCTGGAAGACCAATATTGCTCTTACGTCCAACGCTCCGCTCAGTGGTGGGACGCGCAGCAGATCGTCCACAGCAATCGGATTGTTAGATGCGCGACTTATTCGTCGGCAATCATGCCTATGCTTCGAAGGAGCAGCCGCCCGAGAGGGCTCGTTTGGCGGTAGCTTACAGCGGGTTTTCCAGTGAACTTGTCATACTCCGGCGTTCCATCACCCTTCTTCCTGATGTGTTCGACAACGAGCCCAAGTCGAACGAGTTGATCCTTGTAGCTCTCCTGAAGCGCGTGGTCATCGAGTTCTTCTCGGCTTGAACCCATGGTCGCCACTATGTGCCTAAACACTCCAGCGTGAAGCTCGCGAAACTCCTTGTCGCCCTCGATGGTGGGTTTATGGAAGAAGCGAAGCCAGAGAACCTCAACGTCACTGAGTTCGCCGAGGATACGCATCAAGTGCTTCGATTCAGCATGTTCTACGGCGTCCGAGCTAAGACTATTTGCAACTAGGGACGCCAGATACCGACGACGCGCCTCACTGGTGGCGCGTGAAGCTTGTCGCAAAGACTCCTCAAGCAGGTCGGTGAACTCCTCGTCATCAAGCTCCGAGCGCACCTGCGCCTCTTCCAACTGCTCGATCCTTGCTTGTAGCTTGAATGCGAAGTCTGCTATGCGATCAACTCTCTGGTTCGGAATGATTGAGCCGGCGACCTCTGCCAGAAGCGAACCAGCAAAGGGTACGACGCCAAGAACCGCCTTCGCACCCGATGCGACGTAGTCGATTGCCTGTGTCTTGATCTCATTTGGCAGTTTGTCTCCTGACATCGTTACTCCTCGTGTTGCATCTATAAAGTAGGCGACACGACTGAGGTGTTGCTTTCCGCCAGTTGTGTTGCATCACGTTCCTTGTCTATGTGTAGCCCTTTGAGGTAATTGAGTCCAGTGCTGGAAGCGCGACGTGGGCAAGGAGAAAAAGCAGCATAACCGTTCAGGGGGGTACGAAGTCATTGGTAGTACGTCCATGATCGGCTTTGGATTGTTCTTTGCTCCAGCCTGTGAACATCCGCCTCTGGCCGTTTTTTGACCTTCGTTTAGCGGTTGAATTGCCAGCGTTTTCCTAAGCGATAAGTGAGTAATTGCATGGTCAGCAAATAGTAATAACGCGTCGATTCAGTGTGCTGGTTTAGGTGGTGATTCAAAAAACACGCAAGGTGTTTTCTCTGCCAAGTCCATGGATTGTCGCGTTGCCAGCGCTCAGCGATCGCTGTTTGGATAGCCTTCGCCTGACGCAGGTGGCGTTGGCGCGTGGTATGCGACCCGGTCAGGACGCCTGACAGGAACAGATCCATATCGAATGCCGTGCTCATGCTCGACCACCAATGTAAGCGGCCACCACGACGATACGGTCGTGCCCCAGCTCATAGCTGATTTGTACTCGGGCATCCAGGACCTACACAACGAATTCGAAAACAGCAAATTCTTCCACCAGTCCCGTATCGATCGGCGCGCCGCCGATGCTCTGGTCGGGCTGGCCGCTGGGATTACGGCAGACGGTATCGTGAACACCAACGAAGCGATCTTTCTAAAGCAGTGGTTGGAAAACAACCTCGCTCATCTGAATGACCCGGTGATCAATCTGCTGTATTCGCGTTTGGCGTCCATGCTCCAAGACGATGCTCTTGATCCGGATGAGTCTCTTGAGTTGCTTAACATTCTGCGCAGTTTTTCTGGCGTGGGCATTGATGGACCCCAGGTCGACGGTGCAACTGCCTTCGCTCCGACAGACCTTCCGTTCAACTCACCTGTCCCTGACTTGGTGTGGGTCGGCCGAACGTTTGTATTCACAGGCGTCATGGCCTACGGGCCGCGCAAGGATTGTCAGGCTCTGGTCGAGGAGCGTGGCGGTTTGATTGGGGGCGGGGTGAGTAAGAAGGTGCATTATCTGGTGGTCGGCAGCGTGGGTAATGAGCAGTGGCGCCACAGTACCTATGGAACGAAGATCATGAAGGCAGTGGAGCTGCGGGAAGCGGGTGCTTCGATTGCCATTGTGGGTGAGGATCACTGGCAGAGGATGTTGTTTGGTTGAGCTGATCCAAGAAAGGCTGCCCGTTGTCTTGGCTGAAAAATTGTCGGTGGGTTTGATGGCCTCATCGCGAGCAAGCTCGCTCCCACAGGTTTTTCAGGGGGAGGAGGAAAGGTGAGGACCCCAGAAACAACAAAGCCCCCGCATTTCTGCGGGGGCTTCGTTTTGTATGGTGCCGGCACCAGGAGTCGAACCCGGGACCTACTGATTACAAGTCAGTTGCTCTACCAACTGAGCTATACCGGCGTGTGGGCGACGATTATAGCGATTGGGAAGGTTCTGTAAACCCCTGAATTCTGACTATTTTTAGACAAGCAGCAGTTTCGGTGGATGAACGCCGTAGGGCGGGCCGCGCGGGGCTTGGCGGTGTGCGGTTGCGCGACTTCATGTGGGGCGAGCCAAATCGTTCGAATATCGAGGCGTAAAGACAACCAGGCCCAGGCGTTATGCCGGTTTGCTCAACCGCTTATGCACAATCGAAAGGACGTTGCGAGGGATATCTTTCGGTTTTGTGACCACTTTCCCGTTTGTTCGCAAGCTGCTGTTTTCATGGTTTTTTATCCATATGAACAAAAAATGACCAGCTAAGATTCGATCCGGAAATCGCGGTTTTCTTGGATCCAGGTTTAATTCATCAACAGAGTTATCCACAGGCTGTTTCGCCTCATTAACGTTCTGCCAGCAACAGCAGATTGCGCGGTGTCAGAGGTGTTTCGCAAAACTTGCCAAGGCGGACGTCGTAGTCGTTCTGAGTGAGGAAAAGCGCCCGGTCCAAGACCAGCCAAAGTTCAAGTGGTCGGCGGAACAGGCCTCGCACCAGTTCCAGGTTGCGCACCTCAGCCAAGCGTTGGTGGCCTGCTGCTTCCAGGGCGGCCCAATCAGGCGTGCCAACTGTGGATAAGTCTTTCAGGGCCGCCAGATCGGTGCAGTACTGTGCGAAGGATTTTTCCAGCCAGGCGCTGGGCAATGAGGGAGTGGGCAGATAGTCGTCCTGCCCTCTGATTTGCCGTTGCAGCAGGTCGAAGCCCAGCCGCCAGGCCATGGATTGGTCCCGTTGTCTTCTTACACGGGCGCCAGCGGTGACGGTCTCGGTCTGCGGCAGGCTGAGATCATCGAGCGACAGGTGTAGTACTGAACCTCTGGCGGCGTCGGACAGCGGTTGATATTTCGGGGTGTTGATGCGGTTGTAGCAGCACGGCGCGATAGCCAGTTGTGCGCAGCCCACGCGGCTAGCCAGGTGCATCAGGCGTACATGCAGGTCGCCGCAAGCATGCAGGGCGACAGGCGTGTGTTCGCAGTGGAGCGCCTGGTCTGCGTCCACTGCCAACACGTCCTGTTGCAGGTGCGTAGCGGGCAGGTGGTGGCGTTGGCTCAGCAGCTGGCCGCTGGCGACCAAGGCCGGGTCGTATTCCAGGCAGGTCAGTTGCTGCTCGCCGCGCAGCAGACGTCGACCGAGGTGGCCTTTGCCGGCGCACCAATCGAGCCAATGGGTCGGTTGGGTGGTGAAGTGCAAGCGGCTGGCGAAGGCTTCTATTTGCTGCCATTTGCGCCCGGGTACGTCGACATTGAGGCGAGGGTTTGGTGTTTCCAATACACGGGCTGGTAATTGTGCGACCGCGCTCAGTGTGCGGGAGATAGCGGCCAATTCCGGGAATGGCGCTGGCGCGCCCTCAATCAAGCCTGGCTGATAATGGTCGTTTTCCGCAGCGTCCAGCGAACGCTGGCGTAGCCATCGGGACAATTGCGGGTGGGACGTTTCCCAAGGCAATTGCAGATGGGTGAACGGACGCGGTTTCCACAATGCCTGATGAGCGGTGAGAAAAACGTCTAGCGCGGTGAAGCGGGCGAGCAATGCCTCGCCCGTCAGCACGTCGCCTTCAGCGTCCTTGGCAGGCATCGACGCGCAACCAGCGTTCCAGCTGCTTGAAGCCTTGCACCAATACGAAGGACATCAGCAGGTAGAACATGCCGGCCGCGAAGAAGATTTCCACCGGCAGGTAGGTCCGGGCAATGATGGTGCGGGCCATGCCGGTGAGCTCCAGCAAAGTCACGGTGCTTGCCAGGGCGCTGGCCTTGAGCATCAGGATCACTTCGTTGCTGTAGGCCGGCAGGCCGATGCGCGCGGCGCGGGGCAGCATGATGTAGAACAGTGCCTTGGGCCGCGACATGCCCAGGGCCCGGGCGGCTTCGATCTCGCCGCGCGGGATGGCCTGGATGGCGCCGCGCAGGATCTCGGCGATATAGGCGGCGGTGTGCAGGGTCATCGTGGCCGTGGTGCACCAGAACGGATCCCGCAGGTACGGCCACAATGCGCTGCTGCGCACGGCATCGAACTGTGCCAGCCCGTAATAGACCAGGAACAGCTGGACCAACAGCGGCGTGCCACGGAAAAAGAAGATGTAGGCGTAGGGCAATGCCCGCACGTACCACAGGCGCGATGAACGGGCGATGCCCAATGGGATCGCCAGCAGCAAGCCAGCGATCACGGCGATGGCCACCAGCTCCAGGGTCAGCGTGGCGCCCTGGGCCAATTTTGGCAGCCATTTGATGATGACTTCCCAGTTCATTGGGTGCTCCTGGCAAAGCCGCGGGCGGCGCGTTGTTCCAGCAGGTGCATGCCGATCATGGCGATCACGGTCAGGCCCAGGTACATAAGCGCGGCGACCATATAAAAGGTGAACGGTTGCTTGGAGATGGTCACGCCGATTTGCGCGTGACGCATGATTTCTTCCAGGCCGATCACCGAGACCAGCGCGGTGTCCTTCATCAGGATCATGAACAGGTTGCCCAGGCCGGGCAGGGCGATGCGCCACATTTGCGGCAGGATCAACCGGGTGAAGATCCGCCATTTCGACAGGCCCAACGCGACACCGGCTTCACGGTGCCCCTTGGGTATCGCCAGGATCGCACCGCGAAACACTTCAGTCGCGTAGGCGCCAAAGCACAGGCCGAGGGCGATGACGCCGGCGGCGAAGGCGCTGAGGGCAAGGTCGGGGTTGCCGAAATACTCACCCAGGGCACGCATCAGGTTGACGGTGCCGAAGTAGATCAACAACACCCAGAGCAATTCCGGAATGCCGCGAACCAGTGTCGAATAGGTGCCGCCAAGCCATTGCAGCGGCTTGTACGGGGAGGTCTTGGCCAGGGCGCCGAGCAGGCCGAGCACGAGCCCCAGGCAAAGGGCCGACAGGGCCAACTTGACCGTCATCAGCGCGCCGGCGGCAAGCGCCGGGCCGAATCCGTAGAGGTCGATCATCATGGGTATTTGTTCATATCGCGGCAGGCTTGGCTAAGGGCCGGCGCCGCGCAGGAGCGGGCACCGGCCAGGCACGTCAGTATCAATAGATGCTGAACGGGAAGTACTTGTCGTTGATCTTTTTATAGGTGCCGTCGGCAACGATTTCCTTGAGCGCGGCGTTCAGCTTGTTGCGCAGTTCGTTGTCACCCTTGCGCACGGCGATGGCGATCTTGTCGCCTTCCACCACTGGGTCACCCTTGAACTCGTAGGCACGACCCGCATCGGTTTTCAGCCAGTCGTAGTTCACGTATTTGTCCGCCAGGATGGCGTCGAGGCGGCCGGAGGTCAGGTCCAGGTAGGCGTTTTCCTGGGTGTCATAGAGCTTGATGGTAATATCGCTGCCCAGCTCGTCTTCCAGCCAGGTACCGGCGAGGGTAGAGCGCTGTGCCCCGATGACCTTGCCTTTGAGGGATTCTTTATCAGTCTTGAACTCGACGTTTTTCGGCGCAATGAATTGCAGTTTGTTGGAGTAGTACGGGTCGGTGAAATCCACGGCTTGCTTGCGTTCATCGTTGACCGACAGCGAAGAAATCAGGAAATCGAATTTCTTGGCCATCAAGGCCGGAATGATGCCGTCCCAGTCGGACGTGACCACTTCGCACTCGACTTTCATCTTGGCGCACAGCGCGTCACCGATGTCTTTGTCGAAGCCGACGACCTGGCCGCTGGCGTCCTTGTTGTTGAACGGCGGGTAGGCCGCTTCGATGCCCATTTTCAGTTTGTCGGCCGCCATGGCGCTGGCCGAGAAGACCAGGCTGGCGGCAGCAGCCAATAAAAATTTCCTGTAGGTCTGCATAGGTACTGCTCCGTTAGCGGTTGCTGGACATGAATTGTTTGCAGCGCGCCGAAAGCGGGTTCTCGAACACCTGCTGTGGCGATCCTTGCTCCTCGACCAGGCCCTGGTGTAGGAACACGACTTCGCTGGAAACCTGACGGGCGAAACCCATTTCGTGGGTCACCAGCAGCATCGTGCGACCCTCTTCGGCCAGGGCGCGGATCACACTAAGTACTTCCTGGACCATTTCCGGGTCAAGGGCGGAAGTGGGTTCGTCGAACAGAATCACTTTGGGCTGCATCGCCAGTGCGCGGGCGATGGCGGCGCGTTGCTGCTGGCCGCCGGACAGTTCGGCAGGGTAGGCATGGCGCTTGTCGGCGATGCCGACCTTGGCCAGCAAGGCTTCGGCGACTTCGATGGCTTCGGCCTTGCTCTGGCCAAGCACTCGGCGCGGGGCTTCGATGATGTTGTCGAGCACGCTCATGTGCGGCCAGAGATTAAAGTTCTGAAATACAAAACCAATCTCGCTGCGCATGCGATTGATCTGCTTGCCGTCGGCGGCCATCAGTTCACCGTTTTTCGCAGCCTTGAGCTTGAGCTCTTCGCCTGCCACGAGAATCTGGCCCTGGTTAGGGTTTTCCAGCAGGTTGATGCAACGCAGGAACGTGGACTTGCCGGAGCCGGAGGAACCCAGGATCGAGATCACGTCGCCGTCACGGGCGGTCAGTGAGACGCCTTTGAGCACCTCCAACTGGCCGTAGCGTTTATGCAGGTTGCGGATTTCAAGCGCGGGCGTGGCCTGGGCCATGTGCGGTCCTCATGATATGTGCTCCCTGGTTGTGGGCAGCCTTCCTGGCGAGGCGGCCAAGCTAGCATGCGTCCGAATGACAGCCAACAGCGCTTCGGACGGTAAGCCGATGATGTGTGGCAGGTTGTCGCATCGACACAGCAGTCTGTCGCGCCATCAACAACCGAACGGCTGTTTGAACCCTGCACACCGGCGAAATACCCGGGGAGTCGCGTAAAAAAAGGCGCGATGGTGCCAGCTTTGGACGGGGGTGGGAAGGGTTAACCGGATGAGCGTCGCCTGCAAGAACGCTATTAGGTTATCCAAGAGCGCATTGGAACATCCCATGATTTCCAAGAGTCTCGTTGGAGCTGGATCGTATCAAGGCTTTAAAGCCAAGGGAGTCCAATCCTCGACACGCAGTCCGGGCACTCTCTCAAACTCTTTCAGATTATTGGTGACTACGATCAGCCCGAGGGAACGGGCGTGGCCGGCAATCATTTGGTCGTAGGGGCCGATTGGTTTGCCTATTTTGGCCAATTCCGCCCGGATCATTCCGGTGTGTGCTGCGGCGTCATAACCAAAAGGTAAGACCTCAAGTCGTGCACAGAACCCTTCAATGACGCTGAGGTTTTTCTCTGGTGCGGATGATTTTTCTGCACCGTATATCAATTCCATAAGCGTGACGGCGCTGATGCAAAGCTGGCCGTGATGACGAATGAACGCTTCTCTAACGACCTGGGGCTTGTTCTTGATGGTGAAAATACAAATGTTGGTATCGAGCATGAACTTGATCATCAGAAAGACTCTCGCTCCTGATCGGCAGGCTGTTCACGCTCTGCCATAAAGTCTGCTGTCGCACTGTCGCCATCGAACCAGCTGTCCCACGCTTCGCCGGCTGGAGTGATGATCCGGGCTCTGCCTATGGCGATTACATCTACCCGTTTGACGTCGCTTGGCATCGCCACTGCCTTGGGTAGCCGGACCGCTTGGCTGCGGTTGCTCATGAAAATGGTAGTTTGTTCCATTTGAAGATCCTTCAATAAATCTATTGGAAGCATAGGTGAATCAAGGGATATGTCAACGGGATATACCTGTTGCGATCCGTCCTAATCGCTAGTCCCAATCGATCTAAACGTTAACGCCTGGCTGTGCTCCAAGAAGGACTCATGTGAGTTGTTTCCAGGACCTGGAGTTCTCGCCATGAAGCTCATTCAATATTTTGTAATACCATTCATCGCCATCAGCGTCCTGCTGTTCCCCCTCGCGCTAGACGCCACCAACCTCACGCCTATCGACAACACGGGCGTCCAGGTCCAACCCATGCAGCAGAACGGTATCACCTACCTGTCCGGCGGTATCGGCGAGGACGAAGCCCGAGCCATCGGGCAGGCCCAGGGTTACAACCTGCACATGACTTTTGCAATCGGCCCGGAGAACAAGTACGTCCCGGACGTGGACGTGACCGTGCAGAGCGCATCGGGACAGACATTGCTGACGCTCAGCGATGCAGGGCCGCTGGTGTATGTGCAACTGCCGCCGGGCAGGTACAGCGTCGTGGCGACGCGTAACGGCGAAGAGCGTCGCGACACCGCCGAGGTAGGCAGCGGGGCCGCGCGCAATCTGGTGTTCCATTGGAACAGCAGCGAATAGCAGGCCGGTTTATTCGCTGGCCGATGTTTCCATCGATTGGCGATAACGGTCCAGCGCCTCGCTGAAGTCCTTGATGAACTCCGGCGTGCTGAGCCAGCGCTGTGCTGTCTCACGGTCCATGTCGTCGGCCCACATGCGGTAGTCGACGAGCATGTCGGCGGCCAGGTTGGTGGCGGCCATGCTTTCGTTTTCGGCGTTCTTCAGGTCCAACAGGCCTGGGCGCTCGATGATCATTTCGCTGACGTTTGCCAGCAATGTGTCGAGCATTTCGCTACGGCTGACGGCCTCGGCTTCGCGTAGCTTGGCAAACAGCTCCAATACGTAGACGGGAGGCTGGGCGGTGGCGTGAGCCGGATCGCCATACATGGGGATGGATTTGCGCCCGGTCATGCGGATCTGCTTGGCTTTGTCTTTGGCACGCTTGGCGCGTTTCTGCTGTTTGTTCAGTGAGGCCATTGGGCTTCGGTTTCCAATTCGTTAAGGGACGGTGCCCGGCTCAATCGATTTTCGGCACGGTGAAGCGGAATTCGCTGCCCTTGCCTGGCTGGCTTTCGGCATGCAGTTTACCGCCATGCGCCTGGACAATCCCCTTGGAAATGTACAACCCCAGCCCGGTGCCGTTGGGGTTGCCTTCCTTGGTGGTCCAGTAGCGATCGAAAACATGAGGCAGCTGTTCTGGCGCGATGCCTTCACCGGTGTCGCGAACGCTGAACACGATTTCATTGCCCACCGACATTGCGCTGACGCCCACGCGACCTTGTTGCGGCGTGAATTTGATCGCATTGCCGATGAGATTGGACAGCACCTGGAACAGCCGCTCCGGGTCGGCGTTGATCTTCAGGTTGGGTTCGGCCTGGAAAGAGATGTCGATGGCCTTGGCGGAGGCCAGCGGCGAGAGCAATGAACACGCGTCCTCGAATATTTGGCCGACGTCCGTTGGCTTGGGACGAATGGTGTAGCGCCCGGCGTCGATGCGCGAGGTGTCGAGCAGATCCTCCAGCAACGCGTTCATGCGACTGGTGGCCTGTTGCATGGTGTCGATGGCCGAGGCAATTCGCTTTGAACTGTGGGAACCGTCGGAACTGAAGGCCTTTTGCATCATGCCGCAGAGCATGGAAATGACCGTCATCGGGCTGCGCAGGTCATGGGAGACGACGGCTACCAGGTCATCGCGCGCTTGCACCGCCTGGCGTTCCTTGCGCACTTGTCGGGCCAGGTCGTTTTCCAGGGCCGACCGACGCAGGTCGTTGGCGGCGAACAGATCCCCGTGGCTCCATTTGGCGCTGATGCCGTCCATCTCGACTTTCCATGTCTCGAATGACGTGCGCGGTCGTAGGCGCATACCGGCCTCGCTGGTTTCCAGGTCGAGGGGCTTTTGTGGGTCGCCGCTCCAATTGATGGTCTGCTTCACTTCGGGGCGGAACCAAAGCACGCCGTTTTCCACGGGCTTGGGCAAATGAATTGCCAGTACGCCGCTTGCCACATCCTGATAGGCCTTGGCCGGCGCGAAAACGCCGCCCAGGTTGTGGTTGGAGAAGGTCGGCTGGCCTGTTTCCATGATCCACTTGTGCAACTCGCGGATCTGTTCCGGTTCCGGGCATTGGCCGTGGCGATGCAGCTTGTTGTCTTCGAGAATCGCTACGCCGTGGGCGCCAGTAAGGTTCATCAGTCGTTGCGGTTCGCGGCACAAACCGTCGAAGACGTTTTCGCTGGACTCGGCCATGACGCTGGCAAGCGCCTGTAGATCTTCGAGCTTGGCGTCCCGTTGGCGCGTCAGCTCAAGGGTTTCCATGGCGCTGATCTGCAGCGACAGGATCTGGCCGATGGTCTGGCACGCCATGCGCATTTCGTGGGGCACAAGCAGCGGCTGGCGATTGCCGCAACTGATCAGCCCCCACAAACGCTCGCCTTTCATCAGCGAGATGCTCATGGATGACAGCACACCCATGTTCTTCATGTATTGACGGTGGATCGGCGAGACGCTGCGCAAGGTGGAAAAGCTCAGGTCCAGTGGCGCCTGGGTATCGGGGCGCAGCTCAGGCACCAGCGGTACCGGCGCGTAGTCGGCGTTGGGGATGATGCGCAGCCAGTTGGTCCGGTACAGCTCACGGGCCTGCTCCGGAATGTCCGACGCAGGGAAAAACAAGCCCTTGTAGAGTTCCATCGACGGCGCGCTGGCTTCGGCGATGACCTGACCATGGCCTTCTTCCTCGAAGCGATAGATCAGCACGCGGTCGTAGCCGGTCATGGCCTGGATTTCGCGCACGCTGATTTCGTAGAGGGCCGGGAGGGTTTTTGCGCTTTGCAGGCGCTGCAGCATGCGGCTCAGGTTGGCCTCGCCGTTGACTCCCTCGGGACGGTAGTCGCTCAGGTGTTGTTCCAGCTCGATGATCAGGGCGCCCTGATGGTGGTGCACCAATGCATCAAAACGCTGCTGGTTCGCGACGATGGCCACCGGCGCACTGTCGCTTTCCGGGGCGGTGCGACAGGCAGCGAGGATCGCCTCTGCCTGCTCCAGGCCCAACAACGCATCCAGCGTCTGGCCCAACAACCTGTGGGGATCGTGGCCCATCAACTGCAATACGTTGGCGCTGACCTGGCGGATCGTGAAGTCGGGCTCCGACAGCATCAACAACACGCCATGAGGCTGGATGGCCCCGGGGAAGCGGATCGGTTCGTCTGCGCAATTGGCCAGCAGTTCTTCGAAGACTTCCTTGTTTTCCGGGGTCATGACAATACCTTTTGGCTGTCCAGCCAGCGTTCGAAATAAGTAAAGGTCGCCTTGGCGGCGTGTGTGACTTCGAGCGTCTGCGCCTCGCCAAGGTTCCTGTCGTCCAGGTACTGCAGGAAATCCTTCCAGCGCCGGCCGGTGAGATCTCCATAGACGTTCAGAAAGGCCGTCCCGCTGGATGCATCAAGACCGAGCTGCTCGGCCATTCTGCGCCGCAGGATCTGCCCGCCGAGGGTCGCCCCTTCCAGCACATAGGAAACGCCAAGGGCGGCTGCCCGGGAGTCGATCTGCGGCAGCTCCCGGCAAACAGGAAGCGCCTCGATAGCGGCAGCGTCCATGCCCAACGCGATGAGGTCGGCGCGTAACACCGGGAGCTTGATGCGCTGGGCTTGATCCAGCCCGCTCGGAATCAGCGCCAACATCTGAAGCCGTAGCTCCAATGGCTGGTAAAAACCGTAATAGGCCGCCATCAGGCGTCGGTACAGATCCAGGTCCAACACCTGCGAAAAAAACGGCAGGCGTTTCTCCAGGGCGATGTGCAATTCAGCGGTTTCAGTCCGCAATGCCTGGAT
Source organism: Pseudomonas sp. T1.Ur (assembly GCF_023516725.1). Classification (NCBI taxonomy): domain Bacteria; kingdom Pseudomonadati; phylum Pseudomonadota; class Gammaproteobacteria; order Pseudomonadales; family Pseudomonadaceae; genus Pseudomonas; species Pseudomonas sp. T1.Ur. The sequence goes on along the minus strand of NZ_JAMGSN010000001.1, from coordinate 5,232,028 downwards.
CAACGAAGGGTTAGGGGTGACCGGTGGCATGCAGGACGAAGCTCGTTGAATGGCGCGTTGCTGAAAAAAAACGCATCAATGTTACATGGGTTTTTCGAGTCTGCGGTCATCAGCATCGTTCTGATTTTTCAGGTCGCCGCGTCCGATGGTCCTTGCACCAATCGCACCCGTTCGCGATCCAGCGCCTGGCGTAGTTCTTCTTCGGTGGGGAACACTGTTTGGTACTGGCTGGCAAACAGTTGCTCGTTTCCCTGCAGTACGGAATAGCGCACCACCGACTCATCCTTCTGGGCGCAAAGAATGATGCCAACGGTGGGTTTGTCGTCGGGATGCGTAGAAGCGTCCGGTAATGAGTCCAGCTCAATTCGGTACGCACTGCGTTCCAAATTGGAAACTTTTGATAGAAGTCCCGCATGTGGCGCAGGTTACGTTCATCGAACCCTTTCCCAAACCGCGCCGTCAGCACCTTTGCCAAAGATGGCAGCAACTTTGCTCCGTAGACCGCTCGTTCGGCTCCTCCTTGCTCGAATTCGATGATGTGCCGGCCGATCTGCCAGCAGGTCTGGACCTGGAGGGTATCCACGGCTCGCAGGACTTTCTGGCGTGCCTGGCGAATCAGCTCGCCGAGTTCGTTGATCAAGGGGGCGAGCTGTGGGTCTTCCTGGGGCAGTGACGAGGTCATCGAAGTGTCCAGCCATTGAGAGGGGGGCGGACCAGAAGGATGCTTCGAAGCAAGTTTCGACGATGCCAGACGCGGCTGATTGCTTGGGTGGAAAAGACGCGGATTCGTGCAGGACGGTTTTGACGCGACCTGAGATCGGTTAACCCGGCGTGTGGGAAAGGATCCTTAGAGATTGTCATACACCGTCAACGCTCTCATTGCGAAAGCGCGGGCGGCGTGATGATCAGTCCTGGCCTTGGGTAAGGGCCTGGGACGCAGCCACGTAATCGGCCTGGAATGGCTTGCTTTCCACCCAGTCCAGTGCGGCCTGCTCGTCGACTCCGGTGGTCAGGCGACGGTATTCGATCAATGCGGTAATGATGAAGTCGGTCGCTTCTTCCTCACCTTCCTGTTCCAGCACGAGCGCCAGCAGTGGGTGCGCCAGGAATGCTTCGCACATGGCCTGCTGGCTGACCTTTTCGGCGGCGCTCATGATCCGGAACAAATCCGAAAGGTCCACGGTTTCCAGATCGATGCGTTCGTCGTTCGGGTCCAGGAAATCGTTCGGCGCAGCAGCTCGCTGAATGCGGTTCTTCTTGGCTTTCGCCTTGGCGCGCTGGTTGCGTTTCTGCTGCTTGTTCGCCGATGACATGGTCGGATTCCTGATGAATAAGGCCGCTTATCCTACAGCTTCAAGGCGAACGCTTCGAATCTCAATCGACTATGAAGAGCGTGGCCCCTTGTGAAGTCGACGAGCGATGGGGCTCGGCCTGGTCGGCCACTTGGTAGCTCATGCCTGGCTTGAGTAGAAATTGCCGGCCATCTTCGAGCTCAGTGTTCAACTCGCCCTTGAGGCAAAACAGGATGTGGCCCTTGGTGCACCAATGATCAGCCAGGTAACCCGCCGTGTACTCCACCATCCGCACCCGGATGTTCCCGAATTGCTGCGTGCGCCAATAGGCGGTCCCGGTGATGCCTTTATGTTCGGTGGGCTCGATCGTTGACCAATCGGTGGTGCCGAAGGGGATGCCGGTGATATCCATGGCGACTCGCTTGCGAGGAGGGGAGCGGACGAATGTAGCGGAGTCTTCCGGCCACAGGAAGAAAATCCCAGGCAATAAAAAAACCCGATCAATTGCTTGATCGGGGTTTTCGGTATTTGGTGCCCAGAGACGGAATCGAACCGCCGACACGGGGATTTTCAATCCCCTGCTCTACCGACTGAGCTATCTGGGCAACGGGGCGCATTAAACGGGTTTTTCAGGGGGGCGTCAAGCGAGTTATCAAAAAATATTTAATTATTACCGTCGCTTACGATTCGCCCCCGCGCTGGACGGCTTATTCGGACGGCGGCACGTAGCCTTCGGCCTTGGCGTATTCTTCGCCGGAAAAGAACTTTTCCATCTCGCCTTGAAGGTACTTGCGATCCTCGGCGTTCATCATGTTCAGGCGTTTTTCGTTGATCAGCAGGGTCTGGTGTTTCTGCCAGTCGCCCCAGGCCTTGGCCGAAACGTTGTCGTAGATGTCCTGGCCCTTGGCGCCGGGGAATGGTGCGCGCTCCAGGCCTTCCAGTTGTTCTTTGTACTTGCGGCACATGATGGTGCGGGTCATTGCAACTCTCCTGCGTTCAATACGGCAGCCGCGCGTTCAAGCAACGTCTTCACCGGGGCGGCGAGGCCCAGGCGCGGCGGGGTGGCGAGGTTATACCAGAGCCAATCGGCCTCGGCCACGTGATGACCGGTTTCGTGGACCCGGACCAGCCAGGGTTCGATGGCCAACTGGAAATGGCTGAAAGTGTGAACCAGGCTCGGCATTGCCTGTTGCTGGCCCAGCTCCAGCGAGTGTTGCAGGGCCAGGTGTTGCAGATCATCCAGGTCGTCGAGCTCCGGCAGGCTCCACAATCCCCCCCACAAACCGGTGGAAGGGCGCCGGTAAAGCAAGATGGCGCCTTCGTGGTTTGCCAGCATCGGCATCAAGGTGCGCTTCTTCGGCACCTCCTTGCGGGGCTTGGGAATCGGATAACGGGTTTCCAGGCCCAGCATGTGTGCTTCACAGCCCTGTTTCAGCGGGCAGAGCAGGCAACTGGGCTTGCTGCGGGTACAGAGCGTGGCGCCCAGGTCCATCATCGCCTGGGTGTAGGCATTGACGCGATCCTGTGGGGTGAAGCGCTCGGCAGTGGCCCATAGCTGTTTCGCCACCTTGGGCTCGCCCGGGTAGCCTTCCTGGGCGGTGAAGCGCGCCAGCACCCGCTTGACGTTGCCATCGAGGATGGGTGCCCGCAGGCCCATGCTGATGCTGGCGATAGCGCCTGCGGTGGACAGGCCGATTCCCGGCAGTTCGGTGAGCTTCCCGACGTCCCGGGGGAATTCGCCGCCGTATTGCTCGACGACTATTTTCGCGGTTTTCTGCAGGTTGCGCGCGCGCGTGTAGTAACCGAGCCCGGTCCACAGGTGCAGCACTTCATCCTCCGGCGCGGCCGCGAGGGCCTCGACGGTGGGCAGCGCGGCCATGAAACGATCGAAATAACCGAGCACGGTGCTGACCTGGGTCTGCTGCAACATGATCTCCGAGACCCACACCCGATAGGGGGTGATGCCTTGTTGCCAAGGCAGGTCATGGCGTCCGTGACGGTCGAACCAATCCAGCACGGCGGTGGAAAACTGCTCGGATGTCATCGCTTGAACAGCCCCTTGAGCGCGTCTTTCAGCTCGGGGCTGACCTTGTCACCCAGCTTCTCATCGATCTTGTCGCCGAGACGATCGCCGGCCAGTTTCGCCGCGACCTTGCCCAGCCCGTCGTTGTCCAGGCGGCACGCTTTCGCACCCAGTTCCAGTGGGCCACGGCAGCGCAACGGCCATTCGACGTCGACATAGCGTTCGTTGACCTGGCAGGCCGGGTCGGGCATGTCGCTCTTGTCGCCTTCGACGATGACCCCGACGCGGTAGTCCATGCCCAGCACGCGCAGGTCGATGTCGCCATTGCCGTTGACGGTCATGCCGGGGATGCGCACCTTCAGGTCCGGGTTGCTGGCAACGCCGTTGTTGAAAGAGAGGTTACCGTTGAGCTGCCGGAACGGCGTGTCCTTGCCTCGCGGTTCGCCGCTGAGCGTCTTGCGGTTCAGCGTGGCGATGCCTTTGCACAATTGCTGCTCAAGGTTGGCGTTGAGCAGCACGCCGTCGTTGATGACGAATCCGGCGTTGCCGTTGAGGCTGTCGATCAGGGCCTTCTGACTGTTGCCACTGGCGGTTATTGCGCTGTTGAGCGTGACCAGTCCCTTGACGGGTGGATTCTTGCCCTGGCTTTCGATGATCTTTTCAGCCGGCACCCGGTTGATCTTGGTTTGCAGGCCCAGTTGTGGAGTGGGCTGACGAACGTCCAGCGTGCCTTTTGCTTCAAAGTTGCCGCTGTACAGATCGCCCCGAAGATTCTCGAGGGTCAGGAGGCCGCCTTGGCCAGAGGCCTTGAGGGCGGCATTCTGGATTGGCAGCTGGTCGAGGGTCAGTTGGCCGAAGGTCAGGTCGGCATCGATATCCAGCTTGCTCAGGCGCTCGACCGGGAACAGCCGGTCATTGCTCCAGGCGCCCTGGGTCGGGGCGCTGGGCAGCGGGGTGCTGCCAGCACCGGCCATGGCGCTGGCCTCGGTGTTGCTGACTTCCGCTTCCCGGGCTGCCTTGGCGCTGTCGGCTTCGGCGGACTTGGGTGGCAAATAGCGATCGACATTGAAGGTGTCGGCCTTGAGCTGTGCGCGAAGCGACTGCTTGGCGAAATCCTCCACGGCGATACGGCCGCTGAAGTTGCTTTCATCCAATTTGAGATTGATGTCGTTGAATTCGACGCTGGTTGGCGTGGCTGCGACGCGACTCGCCAGTTCGACCTTGGTCAGGCTGCCTTCCGCCATGGCCGGGAGTTTCTGGCCGACACTGTCGACGAAACTTGCGAGGTCGAACTGGGCAATCGAAATGCCGCCGTTCAGTTGCGGCGTCTTGTCGAGATCGTTGACTTTCAGCTCGCCCAAGGCGCGCAACTGGTTGAGGGAAAGCTTGATACCGGTCCATTCCGCGACGTTTGCCGCTCGGTCCAAGGACAATTGGCCTTGGGCTGCGAAGCTGACTGTCTTGCCCTGCAGCGGATCGCCGGTGGCTTCGCCGGACAACTTCAGGTCTTCGAATCGATAGCGCTGCACGGCGCGTTCGAAGCGCAGCTCGCCGGTCATTTCGGTGCGCACGCGTACGGCGGGCTGGTTGCTCGACAGGAACGCCGTGAGGGTGACCGGGATGTTGGTCGAGTCATGAACCGGGCCGGTGCTCAATTGGATGCTTTCGGCAGTGAACTGTTTACCCGTCTGTTCGTCGGTGTACTCGACCCGGGCGTTGTTGACGGTCAGGCTGTCGATGTCCAGGCGCGTTGGCTGCGCGGGTTTTTCCGCCGGTGCGTTGGCCGGTGGAGTGGGCTGCTCGACCGGTGTCGGCGCGTCCTTGGTCGACGCGGACGCGGGCGCCTTGCCGATGTCCTGCCAGTTGCCATGGCCGTTCTTGTCACGGTTGAGGCGCAGGTTCAGGCCTTCGACCCGGACATCGCTCATCTGCACTTCACGGCGCAGCAGCGGCATGACCCGCACCGACAGGCCGAGCATCTGCAAGTCGGCGAAAGGCTGCGTCGGATTGGCCAGGGTGGCGACGCTGGCTTCGTGCAGTTCCAGGCCCAGCCATGGGAACAGACTCCAGCCAATATCCCCATTGAGCGTCAGCTCGATGTGGGCTTTGTCGCGGGCTATCTGGCGAATTTCTTCCTTGTAGTCGTTGGGATCGAAGAGGTGGGTCAGGGCAAAGCCCAGGGCCACAATGATCAGCAACAGCCCGAGAAGTACCAGACCCAGGATTTTGCCGAACGCTTTCATGGGCGAATCCTTGTAGGTTGAGTTCAAATTTTGCCTGGGAGTATAACGTCCCGGGTTGGTGGCGCGTTGGGTGATCGATTTTTCGATCTGCGTCAACCGGCCAGATGCGGTCCCGTGGCGAGGGAGCTTGCTCCCGCTGGGCGGCGAAGCGGCCCCAAACCAGGCGAACAGGCATGCCCGGCGCACCGTGGATTCAGTTTTTGGGGAGCTGCGCTCCCAGCGGGAGCAAGCTCCCTCGCCACAGGGGCGCTAGCAAATATCCAGCGGCAATTTCAATTTCGCCGCCAATGCCTGGGCTTCCAGATGCCCGGCAGGCGCCTGAAGCCGAAGCTCGGCATTATCTTGCTGGGCCATCCTCCGGGCTTCGCTCACCAACCGCTCAGCCACGCCACGACGGCGCGTGATATTTCGTACGCATAGGTGGGACAAGCGCCAGGCGTTCTGGTGCCGTTGCAACCGTGCAGCACCGAGCAGGCGATCATTGAAGCGTGCCGCGATCAACGAACCTTCCTCCAGGCATTCTCCGACCAGTTGCGTGGCGTCGTTGAACGGCTCGAACAGCCAGGCGGGCGCGTCCCGATAGATTTTCTGCAGGTCCTGCTGATCCTGATGAGTGGCTTGTTCCAGGTGCTCGACAACGATGGGCATGGGAATTCCTGAAAAAATAAACGCATGGCGCCCTACAGAAAGCGGACAGAGGCGCGATAAGACGAATGACAGGAAAAAGGTGATAGCACTTTGGTTTTTCTGTCACGAGCAAATGGTAACCTTTGTCAGTTCGTCCGTCCTTCTGCGACGTGATGTCGCACTAAAATGGAGCTTCACTGCAAAATACAGTCATGCCTGCGTGCAATGAAGGCTGAGGGTGAGGTGTGGCTGGCGAACCATTCTAATAACTGGGGGATACACAATGAGCACGAGCATTACGGCCGGCGGCGTCGCCGACCAGCCTGCGTTCCTCTCCAAGGAACGCATTATCGCCAAGCCCGGCTTCAACCGCTGGCTGGTTCCACCGGCCGCGCTGGCCATTCACCTCTGCATCGGCATGGCCTATGGCTTCTCGGTGTTCTGGTTGCCACTGTCGAAGGCCTTGGGTATCACCAAGCCAGTCGCCTGCGCGCCGGACATGAGCTTCATCTCGCAAGTCTTTTCATCCCAATGCGACTGGCCGATCTCGATGCTCGGCTGGATCTACACCCTGTTCTTCATCTTCCTGGGTTGCTCGGCAGCCATCTGGGGCGGCTGGCTGGAACACGCCGGTCCGCGCAAGGCTGGCGTTGTCTCGGCCTTGTGCTGGTGCGGTGGCCTGCTGATTTCCGCGCTGGGCATCTATACCCACCAGATCTGGCTCATGTGGGTCGGCTCTGGTGTGATCGGTGGTATCGGCCTGGGCCTGGGCTATATCTCGCCAGTGTCCACGCTGATCAAGTGGTTCCCGGACAAGCGCGGCATGGCGACCGGCATGGCAATCATGGGCTTCGGTGGCGGCGCGATGGTCGGTGCTCCACTGGCTGCCGCGTTGATGAGCCATTTCGCTTCGCCGACCGAGGTCGGTGTATGGCAGAGCTTCCTGGTCATGGCTGCGATCTACTTCGTGTTCATGATCGGTGGCGCCCTGTCGTACCGCGTCCCGCCAACCGGCTGGAAGCCTGAAGGCTGGACCCCGGCACCGAAAAAAGCCGCGAACGCGATGATCACCCATCGCCACGTTCACGTGAACGTTGCCTGGAAAACCCCGCAATTCCGTCTGGTATGGCTGGTGCTGTGCCTGAACGTATCCGCCGGTATCGGCATCCTCGGCATGGCTTCGCCACTGCTGCAGGAAGTGTTCGGCGGCAAATTGCTCGGCAACGACCTGCCTTTTGGTCAGCTGGACGCTGCGCAACTGGGCCAGATCGCCGCCATCGCGGCCGGTTTCACCGGGCTGCTGAGCTTGTTCAACATCGGTGGCCGGTTCTTCTGGGCATCCTTCTCGGACTACCTGGGCCGTAAAAATACCTACTTCGTGTTCTTCGCCCTGGGTGTTGCCCTGTACTCGCTGATCCCTAACCTGGGTCACTTGGGCAGCATCGCGCTGTTCGTGGCGGCGTTCTGCATCATCCTGTCGATGTACGGCGGCGGCTTTGCCACCGTGCCGGCCTACCTGGCGGACCTGTTCGGTACGCAAATGGTTGGCGCGATCCACGGTCGTCTGCTGACGGCCTGGGCGGCGGCAGGCGTGCTGGGTCCGGTGCTGGTGAACTACCTGCGTGAATATCAGCTGAGCATCGGCGTTGAGCGTGCCGCGGCCTATGACATCACCTTGTATATCCTCGCCGGCCTGCTGGTGCTGGGCTTCCTGTGCAACCTGATGGTTCGTCCGGTCGCCGACAAGTACTTCATGACCGACGCCGAACTGGCCGCCGAACAGGCGCTGGGCCATGACAAGGGCGCCGACAGCACCACTTCGCTGGAATGGAAAGCCGCACCGGGCACCAAGCCCCTGGCGATCGCCGCCTGGCTGGTGGTGGGCATTCCGTTGGCGTGGGGCGTGTGGGTGACCCTGCAGAAGACGGCGGTGTTGTTCCACTAAGACCGTTGCCCTGGTCATCAGCCCAGGGCAACTTTTGTGGGAGCGAGCTTGCTCGCGATAGCGGTAGGTCAGCAGACAGCAATGTCGGCTGACACGCCCTCATCGCGAGCAAGCTCGCTCCCACAGTCGTTTTGGGTAATGGCAAAGGCTTGTATGCACATGTCTATCCCCGACCACACGGGCTTCAGCCCGTCAGTGATGTCACCTCTTTTGTTTCTGTTTGCCGCTCGCGCCCCTATAATGGCTGCCTTTTTCGCCCAATGATTTTGCGGAGCTGGTGATGGCCGAACGTAAGGCGTCTGTCGAGCGCGACACTCTGGAAACCCAGATCAAAGCCTCGATCAACCTGGATGGCACCGGAAAGGCCCGGTTTGATATCGGCGTGCCTTTTCTTGAGCACATGCTGGACCAGATCGCCCGTCACGGGCTGATCGACCTGGATATCGTCAGCAAGGGCGACCTGCACATCGACGACCACCACACGGTGGAAGACGTCGGTATCACCTTGGGCCAGGCCTTTACCAAAGCCATCGGCGACAAGAAGGGCATCCGTCGCTACGGCCATGCCTACGTGCCGCTCGATGAAGCGCTGTCGCGCGTGGTCATCGACTTCTCCGGCCGCCCTGGCCTGCAGATGCATGTGCCGTATACCCGCGCCACCGTCGGCGGCTTCGACGTCGACCTGTTCCAGGAGTTCTTCCAGGGCTTCGTCAACCACGCCAACGTGACCCTGCACATCGACAACCTGCGCGGGCACAACACCCACCACCAGATCGAAACCGTGTTCAAGGCTTTCGGCCGCGCGCTGCGCATGGCCGTGGAGCTCGATGACCGCATGGCCGGCCAGATGCCTTCCACCAAGGGCGTGCTGTAATGCAGACGGTCGCGGTTATCGACTACGGCATGGGCAACCTGCACTCGGTGGCCAAGGCCCTCGAACATGTGGGCGCCGGCAAGGTGCTGATCACCAGCGATGCCGATGTGATTCGCGAAGCCGACCGGGTGGTATTCCCCGGCGTCGGTGCGATTCGTGATTGCATGGCCGAGATTCGTCGCCTGGGCTTCGACAAGCTGGTGCACGAAGTCAGCCAGGACCGACCGTTCCTCGGCATCTGCGTGGGCATGCAAGCCTTGCTCGAGCGCAGCGAAGAAAACGACGGTGTCGATTGCATCTCGATGTTTCCCGGCCAGGTGAAGTTCTTTGGCAAGGGCCTGCATGAAGACGGCGAACACTTGAAGGTCCCGCACATGGGCTGGAACGAAGTGAAACAGACGGTCGATCATCCGCTGTGGCACAACATCCCGGACCTGGCGCGCTTCTACTTCGTGCACAGCTACTACATCGCCGCCGGTAACGCGCGGCAGGTGGTGGGCAGCGGTCACTATGGCGTCGATTTCGCCGCGGCCCTGGCCGATGGCTCGCGCTTCGCCGTGCAGTTCCACCCGGAGAAGAGCCACACCCATGGCCTGCAATTGCTGCAGAACTTCGCGGCGTGGGACGGTCGCTGGTAATGGCCCGCAAGAAACCGCCGATCCTCACCCTCACGCCTGAACAGGAAAGTGAAGCGAACCGCAAGATCCAGCGGTTCATGGAGGAGCGTTTCGAACTGGACCTGGGTTCGTTCGAAGCGGCGGAAATTCTTGATCTGTTTACCCGCGAAATTGCTCCGCACTATTACAACAGGGCGATTTTCGATGTGCAGGCGCACCTTAAAGAAAGGTTCGAAAGCATTGAAAGCGACTTGTGGGCGCTTGAAAAGAATTAGAGCAGCGGCAAGCTTCAAGCTTGAAGCTGCAAGTATTGGAATGCGTGCCTGCTTGCAGCTTATGGCTTGCAGCTTGCAGCTCTTTGACGAAGGAAAAGCATGCTAATTATCCCCGCTATCGATCTCAAGGACGGCGCTTGCGTCCGTCTGCGCCAGGGCCGCATGGAAGACTCCACAGTGTTTTCCGATGACCCGGTGAGCATGGCCGCCAAGTGGGTGGAGGGCGGCTGCCGTCGCCTGCATCTGGTCGACCTGAACGGTGCCTTCGAAGGCCAGCCGGTCAATGGCGAAGTGGTCACGGCCATTGCCAAGCGCTACCCGAACCTGCCGATCCAGATCGGCGGCGGCATTCGCTCGCTGGAAACCATCGAGCACTACGTCAAGGCTGGCGTGAGCTACGTGATCATCGGCACCAAGGCCGTGAAGGAACCCGAGTTCGTCGCCGAAGCCTGCCGCGCCTTCCCGGGCAAGGTCATCGTTGGCCTCGACGCCAAGGACGGTTTCGTCGCCACCGACGGTTGGGCGGAAGTCAGCACCGTGCAGGTGATCGACCTGGCCAAGCGCTTCGAAGCCGACGGCGTGTCTGCCATCGTCTACACCGACATCGCGAAGGACGGCATGATGCAGGGCTGCAACGTACCGTTCACCGCCGCCCTGGCCGCCGCGACGAAGATCCCGGTCATCGCTTCCGGTGGCATCCATAACCTGGGTGACATCAAGGCACTGCTCGACGCCAAGGCGCCGGGCATCATCGGGGCGATCACGGGCCGCGCGATTTATGAGGGCACACTGGATGTGGCAGAAGCCCAAGCCTTTTGTGATGGCTATGCGGCCAGCTCTAAGCTGTAAGCTACAAGCCGCAAGTTAAAGTGCGACCGCGATCCGCTTTTTCTTGCAGCTTGCAGCTTGAAGCTTGCAACTCGAGGACTAACCATGGCTTTAGCAAAACGCATCATTCCCTGCCTCGATGTGGACAACGGCCGGGTGGTCAAGGGCGTCAAGTTCGAGAACATTCGTGACGCCGGCGACCCGGTGGAAATCGCCCGTCGCTACGACGAACAGGGTGCCGACGAGATTACCTTCCTCGACATCACGGCCAGCGTCGATGGCCGCGATACCACGCTGCATACCGTCGAGCGCATGGCCAGCCAGGTGTTCATTCCCCTGACCGTGGGCGGTGGCGTGCGCACCGTGCAGGACATCCGCAACCTGCTCAATGCCGGTGCGGACAAGGTGTCGATCAACACCGCCGCGGTGTTCAACCCGGAATTCGTCGGTGAAGCGGCCCAGCATTTCGGCTCGCAGTGCATCGTCGTGGCGATCGATGCGAAGAAGGTTTCCGCGCCCGGCGAAACCCCGCGCTGGGAAATCTTCACCCACGGCGGGCGCAAACCCACCGGCCTGGACGCCGTCGAATGGGCGAAGAAGATGGAAGGCCTGGGCGCCGGTGAAATCCTGCTGACCAGCATGGACCAGGATGGCATGAAGAACGGCTTTGACCTCGGTGTCACCCGCGCCATCAGTGACGCCTTGGGCATCCCGGTGATTGCTTCCGGCGGCGTCGGCAACCTGCAACACCTGGCCGACGGCATCCTGGAAGGCCATGCCAGCGCGGTGCTGGCGGCGAGCATTTTCCACTTTGGCGAATACACCGTGCCGGAAGCCAAGGCCTACATGGCGCATCGCGGTATCTGCGTTCGCTGACCGCTGGACACCATGGCGGGCCCAAGGCACTCTTGGGCACACCATGGATTGCGGTAGCCCGACATGCTCAAACGCCTCGTTCTTGCCTTTGCCGGTGCCACGTTGCTGCTCGCCGGCACTGTCCGTGCCGCTGAAACATCGCTGGTGTTGCTGACGGAAAACTTCCCCCCGTACAACATGGCCAAGAACGGCAAGAACTTCGCCCAGGACGAAAACATCCATGGCATAGCCGTGGACGTGGTCCGCGAAATATTCAAGCGCGCCGATATCTCCTATAGCCTGACGCTGCGTTTCCCCTGGGAGCGAATCTACAAACTCGCGTTGGAAAAGCCGGGTTACGGTGTGTTCGTCATGGCGCGACTGCCCGAGCGCGAAAAACTCTTCAAATGGGTCGGTCCCATCGGGCCAGACGACTGGGTGATGCTCGCCAAGGCTGACAGCAAGATTGCCCTCGACTCGCTGGAGCAGGCGCGCCAATACCGGATTGGTGCCTACAAGGGCGACGCGATTGCCGAGACGTTGGCCAAGCAAGGGCTCAAGCCGATTGTCGTATTACGGGATCAGGACAACGCCAGGAAACTGGTCAACGGCCAGATCGATCTTTGGGCGACTGGCGACCCTGCCGGGCGTTACCTGGCGCGTCAGGAAGGCGTCAGCGATCTCAGGACCGTGCTGCGATTCAACAGCGCCGAGCTGTACCTGGCCTTGAACAAGGACGTGCCTGACGATGTGGTTGCCCGGTTGCAAAAGGCCCTGGATGAGTTGCGCAAGGAAGGCGCGGTGGACGCGATCATGGCGCGGTATCTCTAGAACTTCAGCCGCCGCACTGCCGCCTTCGCGAGCAGGCTCGCTCCCACAAAGTTGCCAGGGTGCTCACCGATGCGGTGCCCACCTCAGGTCCCCTGTGGGAGCCTGCTCGCGAACGCGGTGGATCAGCTTGTAGGGATGTTGAATGTGCTGGCCCCTTCGCGAGCAAGCTCGCTCCCACAAGGTTGCCAGGGTGCTCACCGATGCGGTGCCCACCTCAGGTCCCCTGTGGGAGCGAGCCTGCTCGCGAACGCGGTGGATCAGTTTGTAGGGATGTTGAATGTGCTGGCCCCTTCGCGAGCAAGCTCGCTCCCACAAAGTTGCCAGGGGGCTCACCGATGCGGTGCCCACCTCAGGTCCCCTGTGGGAGCGAGCTTGCTCGCGAAAGCGGTGGATCAGCTTGCATGAATGTTGAATGTGAAGCCGCTACCGATAAACCCCATCCTTCCCATGCCCGACCATCGCCCGATTGCTGCGCAGGCTGATCATCGACTTGATGTCGATCCATTCGATGCCTTGGGCCTTGAGCCGGGGCAGCTCGCGTTCGAGTACCGCCAGCGTCTGCGGGTAGGGATGGCCGATCATCACGGCCGAGCCCTGCCGGCGAGCCAGGTCGATGGCGGTCTGGAGCTGGTGGGCAATGGCCGCTTCGGTGCGCTCGTCATCCAGGAACACATCCCGCGACACGCTGGCCAGCCCGATTTTCTGGGCCTCGGCGGCAGCGACGGTCTGGGCGCTGGTGCGGCTGTCGACGAAAAACTTGTGCCGCTGCTGCAGATTCGCCATCAACCACGCCATGGCTTGGGGCTGGGCGGTCATGCGGCTGCCCATGTGGTTGTTGATCCCGCTGGTGTAGGGCACGGCCGCGAACGCGGCGTCGAGGCGCTTGCCCAGTTCTTCGATGGGCAAATCCGGATGCCAGGCGAACGGCCCGGTGGCCGGGTCCATGGGCATATGCAGCATGACGAGTTTGCCGGCGCGATGGGCTTCGCGGGCGAATTCGGCGGCGTGGGGTGTGTCGGGCATGATCGCGGCGGCGACCGGGCCGGGGAGGGCTAGCACACGGCGATCCCGGGGCAGGTTCTGCCCCAGGTCGTCGATGATCAGGCTCAGGTAAGCCTTGTGCGGCGAGGAGGGCGTGGCGGGCGCCGCGTTAACGGTCCCCGCCAGCAGGCACAGCAGAATGAAGATGCAACGCAGGCCCATCTCAGCGGCCGGACGTGATGTTCAATCCTTTGAGCAGGCTCAAGGCCTGGGCCAACTGATAGTCGTCGTCCTGCGGCATCGGCTTGGCCTTGGCGCCGGAACCGGTCGGTTTGTCGGCGCCGCCGTTGCCGTTGCCCAGGTGACCTTGCAGGTCGGCTTCCTTGAAGTACTCGCTGTCCTGCTCGCTGGTGATCTTGGCCTTGCGCACTTCGATGTCAGGGACGATGCCCTGGGCCTGGATGGAACGGCCATTAGGTGTGAAGTACAGCGCGGTGGTGATCTTCAGCGCGCGGTCGTTGTTCAGCGGCAACACGGTCTGCACCGAGCCCTTGCCGAAGCTGGTGGTGCCCATGACCACGCCGCGTTTCTGATCTTGCAGGGCGCCGGCGACGATTTCCGAGGCCGAGGCGCTGCCGCCGTTGATCAGCACGACCAGCGGAACGGCTTCGCTCAGGTCATTGCCCGTAGCCGAGAAGCGCAGCTCGGAATTGGCGATGCGGCCCTTGGTGTAGACGATCAGGCCCTTGGTGATGAAGTGATCCACCACTTCCACCGCTGACTGCAACACGCCGCCGGGGTTGTTGCGCAGGTCCAGGACCAGGCCGTTGAGTTTCTTGCCGTTGTCCTTGCGCAGCTTGGCCAGGGCCTTGGCGACTTCTTCGCCGGTCTTGACCTGGAACTGGGTGATGCGGATGTAGCCGTAGCCCGATTCCAGCAGTTGGCTCTTCACGCTCTTGACCTGGATGACGGCCCGCGTGAGCGTCACGTCGAACGGCGTGCCACCGTCGCGTACCAAGGTCAGGGTGATCTTCTGGCCAATCTTGCCGCGCATCTTGTCCACGGCTTCAGTCATGCTCTGGCCGCGTGTCGGCTGGCCGTTGATCTTGACGATGAAGTCACCGGCCTGGATGCCGGCCTTGGAAGCAGGGGTGTCGTCGATGGGCGAGACCACCTTGACGAAGCCGTCTTCGCTGCCGACCTCGATGCCCAGGCCGCCGAACTCGCCGCTGGTGCTTTCCTGCAGTTCGGCAAAGTCGTCCGGTCCCAGATAGGCAGAGTGCGGGTCAAGATTGCTGAGCATGCCCTTGATGGCGTTTTCCAGCAGCATCTTGTCGTCCACTGGTTCGACGTAGGCGGCTTTGATCCGGTCCATGACCTCGGCAAAGGTGCGCAGTTCGTCCAGCGGCAGCGGGGCCTTGGTGGTCGCGGCCGTGGCGGCGGGTGCCGACGGGGCCGGCTCGGCGGCGAAAGCCAGGGGCGCGCCGATCACGAGGGCGATCGTCAGGGCCAGCGAGGTGAGGCGGGACAAATGCAGCATGTCGAACGAACTCCTGAGTTGGATGGGCGCGCTTATCCTTGCGCACGACACCATTGGGCCGGGTCACTGGGGCGACCCTGCTGGCGAATAGCGAAATACAGTGCTGGCGTATCCTGCCCGCCACTGTTGCCGACCGTTGAGATGGACTCGCCGGCCTTGACCACATCCCCCGCCGATTTGAGCAGCGTCTGGTTGTGGCCGTAAAGGCTCAGGTATCCATTGCCGTGATCGAGGATCACCAGCAAGCCGGCGCCGCGCAGCCAATCGGCAAACACCACGCGCCCGCCATGTACGGCATGCACCTGGCTACCGGCGGAGGCGCTGATCATCACGCCGTCCCACTTGGTGCGGGTATCGTCGCCGCGGGTTTCACCGAAGCGCGCAAGTAATCGACCATTGACCGGCCATGGAAGTTTGCCTCGGGCCGAAGCAAAAGCGCCGCCGAAGGTTTCACCGTCACTGGACACCAGTGCGCCGGGGCTGGATTTTGCCGGTTTGCGCGGTGCGTCGCCGGCGTCCGCGTCGGCCTGGGCTTCACGCAACCGCTTTTTTTCGGCTTCCTGCTGGGCGATCAGCGCTTTCTGGCGCGCTTCTTCCGCCTCACGGGCCTGGCGAGCCAGGGTTTCTTCGATGGTTTTCAACACATTGGCCAGTTCGGCCTGGTCCTGCTCGCGGGCCTTGAGCTTGCTGTCGCGGGCTTTCACGTCGTCGTTGAGCTTAGCCAGGGCCACCTGGCGCTCCTTGCGAACCTTCTCGAGCTCTTCGCGCTGGGTGTCGAGGCTGCTTTTCTGCACCAGCAACTGGGCTTGCTGCAACTCGATGTCTTTTTCGACATTGGCCAGCTGGCGCAGGGTTTCGTTGAAGTTCTTGAGCTGCTCCAGGCGGGCCTGGCTCAGGTAATCGTAATAAGTGAGGGTGCGGGCGAATTTCTCGGGGTTCTGCTGGTTGAGCAGCAGCTTGAGGTATTCCTGGCGACCGTTCTGGTAGGCCGCCCGAGCCTGGATGGCGATCAGCTTTTGCTGTTCAGTGCGCGCGCTCTGGAGTTTTTTTTTCTCACCATCGAGTCGCTGCAGCTCGGATTCGCTTTTCTTCAGCTCTTTCTGCAGGGCGTCGACCTGCTTCTCCAGCTTGCCCATTTCCGTCTCGGTGCCGCGCAGGTCTTTCTGCACGCTGGATTTTTCTTCCTGCAACTTGTTCAGCAGCTTTTTCAGCTCGGCAATGTCCTGGCGCGTGGCTTCCAACTGTTGTTGGGTTTGCGCGCGCTCGTCGGCGAAGGCCGGTTGGAGCAGGCAGGTCAGGGCAAGGGCTATCAGGACGCGAAGCATAGAGGCGGGCGACACCAGGGAAAGGGACGGCCTAGTATGCCCGCCCCACGCTGCAAAAAAAACGTCCATTTGGGGCTGTGTGATAACTGGCCGAAAAAACACCAAACCCTTTGTGGGGGCGAGCCTGCTGTGGCGAGGGAGCTTGCTCCCGCTGGGCTGCGATGCAGCCCCTCAATAGAGATCAAGCCAGAAGCCTCTGCGACGGGAGCAAGCTCCCTTGCCACAAAAGCTGCGCTCAAACCTGCGACGCTTCGTCAGACCAGGATCGAAGTCCCGGTCATCTCCGCCGGCTTTTCCATGCCCAGCAACATCAGCATGGTCGGGGCCACGTCCGCCAGTACGCCGCCGTCACGGACCTTGAAATCGCGCTTGCCGACATAGATGAACGGCACCGGTTCGGTGGTATGGGCGGTGTGGGCCTGGCCGGTGGACTCGTCGGACATCTGCTCGACGTTGCCATGGTCCGCCGTGATCAGGGCTTCGCCACCGACTTTCTCCAGGGCGTCGACGATGCGACCCACGCAAGTGTCCAGGCATTCCACCGCCTTGACCGCTGCGTCGAAAACGCCGCTGTGGCCGACCATGTCGCCGTTGGCGTAGTTCACCACGATCACGTCGTAGCGCTGGTTCTCGATGGCATCGACGATGCGATCGGTGACTTCCGGCGCGCTCATTTCCGGCTGCAGGTCATAGGTGGCGACTTTCGGCGACGGGATCAGGATGCGCTCTTCGCCCGGGAAGGGCTCTTCACGGCCGCCGGAGAAGAAGAATGTCACGTGGGCGTACTTTTCGGTTTCAGCGATGCGCAGCTGGGTCTTGCCGTTTTTCGCCAGGTAATCGCCCAGCACGTTTTCCAGGCTGCCGGCGGCGAAGGCCGATGGCGCGGGAATGCTGGCGGCGTATTGGGTCAGCATCACGAAGCCGGCCAGTTTCGGCTGGCGGGCGCGCTCGAACGCCTTGAAATCGTCTTCGACGAATACGCGGGTCAATTCGCGGGCACGGTCGGCGCGGAAGTTCATGAACACCACGGCGTCGCCGTCTTCTACTTTTACCGGCTCGCCGAGAGTGGTGGCCTTGACGAATTCATCGCTTTCACCGCGCTCATAGGCGGCTTGCAAGCCTTCCTGGGCGGTGGCCGCATGGAATTCGGCATTGCCGTCGACGATCAGGTTGTAGGCCTGGGCGACGCGGTCCCAGCGATTGTCACGGTCCATGGCGAAGTAGCGGCCGATCAGGCTGGCAATCCGGCCCTTGCCCAGCGCCTTGAAGGTATTGTCCAGCAACGTGATCGACGACTCGGCGCTCTTCGGCGGCGTGTCGCGACCGTCGAGGAAGGCGTGCAGGTAGATGTCTTGGGCGCCGCGCTTGGCGGCCAGTTCGGCCATGGCGATCAGGTGATCCTGGTGGCTGTGCACGCCGCCATCGGACAGCAGGCCCATGAAATGCACGGCCTTGCCGGCGGCGACGGCTTTATCCACGGCGGCGCAGATGGTCGGGTTCTCGAAGAATTCGCCATCGCGGATCGACTTGGTCACCCGGGTGAAGTCCTGGTACACCACGCGGCCCGCGCCGAGGTTCATGTGGCCGACTTCGGAGTTGCCCATCTGCCCGTCGGGCAGGCCTACATCCATGCCGCTGCCGGAGATCAAGCCGTTCGGCACGGTGGCCCACAGGCGATCCAGTACAGGCTTCCTGGCCGCGTATACGGCGTTGGATTCGTGGCTGTCACTGTGACCGAAGCCGTCCAGAATCATCAGGACCAAAGGTTTAGGCGTGGTAGTCATGGAATCCACTCGTGGCTGGTTGAAAGAAGACGATGGAAAAGGGACGGGCAGTTTAAAGGTAAGTTCCGGTGCCGTCACCGCCGGGCGGGGTTTGGCCGGCCTTGTGTGCTGTGTATACTGGCCGACATTTTAACGCCCTGGAACCTCCTTCGATGGTTGCTCACCTGATTGAATTTGCCACTAACCACTACATTCTCGTCGGTATCTTCGTCGTACTGTTGGCGTTGCTGTTGGCCCATACGATGCAGGGCGGCGGACGCAGCCTGAGCACTGGCGAGCTGACCGCGCTGGTCAACAAGGATGCCGGCGTGGTGGTCGATATCCGCGCGAGCAAGGAATACGCCGCCGGTCACATTGTCGGCGCGCTGAATATTCCGCAGGACAAACTGATCGCACGCGTTGGCGAACTGGAAAAGCACAAGGCCAAGACGCTGATCCTGGTGGACGCCCAAGGCCAGCAGGCCGGTACCCTTGCCCGCGAACTGATGAAGTCCGGCTTCACCGCCGCCAAACTGTCCGGTGGCGTTGCGAGCTGGAAAGCCGACAATCTGCCCCTGGTGAAGTGAGATGCCCCACGTAGTTGTCTACTCCAGCGATTACTGCCCCTATTGCTCCCGAGCCAAGCACTTGCTCCAGAGCAAAGGCGTGGCCTTCGAAGAGATCAAGGTCGACGGCAAGCCGCAACTGCGTGCCGAAATGACCCAGAAGGCCCGGCGTACCTCCGTGCCGCAGATCTGGATCGGCGACACCCACGTGGGCGGTTGCGATGATCTGTACGCCCTGGAGCGCGCCGGCAAGCTCGACGCGCTGCTCAAGGCCTGAATTCCTATCAACAGAACTGAAGTAAGAAGGATCTGCGATGACTGACCAACAGAACACTGCTGCCACTGAAGAAGAAGCCGCACCGCAATTCTCCTTGCAGCGCATTTATGTACGTGACCTGTCCTTCGAAGCCCCGAAAAGCCCGGCGATCTTTCGCCAGCAGTGGGAGCCGAGCGTAGGCCTGGACCTGAACACCCGTCAGAAAGCCCTGGAAGATGACTTCCACGAAGTGGTGCTGACCCTGTCGGTAACCGTGAAAAACGGTGACGAAGTGGCGTTCATTGCCGAAGTGCAACAAGCCGGGATCTTCCTGATCAAGAACCTGGACGCCGCTTCGATGAGCCACACCCTGGGCGCCTTCTGCCCGAACATCCTGTTCCCGTACGCTCGCGAAACCCTGGACAGCCTGGTGACCCGCGGTTCGTTCCCGGCCCTGATGCTGGCCCCGGTGAACTTCGATGCCCTGTACGCGCAAGAGCTGCAGCGCATGCAAGAGGAAGGCGGCGCGACCGTTCAGTAAACGGCGCTGTCAGCCCTGTACGAGCCTTGTGGGAGCGAGCTTGCTCGCGATAGCGGTGTATCAGTCAACAACAAAGCCGACTGACCCAACGCCATCGCGAGCAAGCTCGCTCCCACAGGTGTTTCTGGCTGACAGAAAGCTTCAGGCGAAGCCGTTCTGCCGCCACGCCTCATAAACCGCCACCGCCACGGTGTTGGACAGGTTCAGGCTCCGGCAACCCTCGCGCATCGGTAGTCGCAGGCGTTGTTCGGCGGGCAGGGCATCGAGCACGTCGGCCGGCAGGCCGCGGCTCTCCGGGCCGAACAGGAACGCATCGCCCGCGACGAAACGGGCGTCATGAAACGGTCGCGAGCCCTTGGTCGTGAAAGCGAACAGGCGTGGATGCCCCAGGCTCTCCAGGCAACTGGCCAGGTCGGCGTGCCGCTGCAAAGTGGCATACTCGTGATAGTCGAGGCCGGCGCGGCGCAGGCGCTTGTCGTCCATGTCGAAGCCCAGCGGTTCGATCAAATGCAGGTGGCAGCCACTGTTGGCGCACAGCCTGATGACGTTGCCGGTATTCGGCGGGATTTCCGGTTGAAAAAGGATGACGTGAAACATGCACGGCTCCGCAGATGAAGATGAGCGGCATTCTACGCCGCAAACCGACCGACGTTCGAAGCTAATGCCTCGGGTGATGGGGTCGTTGGCGATTTTTGGGATGATGATCGGGTTGATGATCGGACGCCTGACCACACCCGAGCCGAGCGTGCTGCAGCAGGTCGAAGTCACCAACGGCGGGCTGGTAGCCTGGTTCAACAACGAACCCAAGTTGCACGGGGAAGTCATCGACGGCTCGGTGGCGCTGTTGTTCGACGCAGAGGGTTCACCGCAGAACGGCCAGCTCAAGCTCAACGGCAAGGATGTGAATTGGCGGGTGCGGTTGAGTGACAAGGGCTTGTTGCTGACGCTGGTGGCGGCGCGTCCGTTGCGAGGGGAGTGGGCCGGCAGCGAAGTCGATGACCGCTGGCGGCTGGAGATCCGTCTCCAGGAGCAATAAAAGAGGGAATCCCCGGCCTGCCTGTACCAAGGTCCCCAAAACGGGAGGGCTCGCGCTCAGCGCAGGGCCCTGGGTGTAAAGAAGGGAAACCTTGACCTGCCTGTATCAAGGCCCCCAAAACAGTGGGCTCGATGAGCCCGGTATAAAAGAGGGGAATCCCCGGCCTGCCTGTACCAAGGTCCCCAAAACTGGGTAGTGATCTAGCTATTGCAGGGGGCGTGCCAGTTTTAAATGGCTTGTCACAAAAACATAGTTGTAGATGCGCAAAGCCCCGTAATCCGGGGCTTTGGCTTTTGTTTGTGCGGTTTTTTTCGAACTGGGTCGATTGGTTTTGGCTAGAGGTGCATGTGCAATTGCGGTTCGTAGTGCATTGATGCGGTGCACAAACTTTTTAAAAGGCATCGTCGGATCGCCGCCCGGAGCAAGCTCGCTCCCACAGGACGGCGGTGATAGTCGCAACACCGCAAAACCTTGTGGGAGCGAGCTTGCTCGCGACGGGGCCTTCAAATTCAGCGAAAGGTTAAAGGCTGATCAGCCCTCATCCCCCTCGTCATCATCCCCGCCATCGACCTTCATCCCCAATTCCTTGATCTTGCGGGTCAAGGTGTTGCGGCCCCAGCCCAGCAGCACGGCGGCATCGCGGCGGCGGCCGGCGGTGTGCTTGAGGGCGGTTTCGATCATGATGCGTTCGAAACTCGGCACGGCGCTGTCCAGAAGGCTCGATTGGCCGCGGGCCAGTGCCTGGTCAGCCCACTGGCGCAGGGCCTGTTCCCAGTTGGTCACCGGCGCCGAATCCTGTGGCAGGCTCAACAGTTCCGGTGGCAGGTCGCTAATGTGCACTTCGCGACCCGACGCCATCACCGTGATCCAACGGCAGGTGTTCTCCAACTGACGGACGTTGCCGGGCCACGGCAGGTTCTTGAGGTATTCCTCGGTTTCGTTCTTGAGCAGCTTGGGCTCGACCGCCAGTTCCTGGGCGGCGCGGCCGAGGAAGTGCCGGGCGAGGGTCGGGATGTCTTCGCGACGGTCCGCCAGGCGCGGGATGTGGATGCGAATCACGTTCAGGCGATGGAACAAGTCTTCCCGGAACTTGCCGGCGTGGACCAGGGTTTCCAGGTTCTGGTGGGTCGCAGCGATGATCCGTACATCGACCTTGACCGGTGTATGCCCGCCAACGCGATAGAACTCGCCATCGGCCAGTACGCGCAGCAAGCGAGTCTGGGTGTCAGCCGGCATGTCGCCGATTTCGTCGAGGAACAGCGTGCCGCCGTCGGCTTGCTCGAAGCGTCCGCGTCGCAGGTTGGCCGCGCCGGTGAACGCACCTTTCTCATGGCCAAACAGCTCGGATTCCATCAGATCCTTCGGAATCGCCGCCATGTTCAATGCAATGAACGGCGATGCCGCCCGCGGGCTGTGGCGGTGCAGGGCGTGGGCAACCAATTCCTTGCCGGTGCCCGACTCGCCGTTGATCAACACGGTGATATTGGAATGGCTCAGGCGGCCGATGGCGCGAAACACTTCCTGCATCGCCGGCGCTTCGCCGATGATTTCCGGCGTGCGGGCCAGGGCCGGCACTTCTTCCAGGCCTTGTTGTTCCTGGGCGTGCTGGTTGGCGCGCTTGACCAGGGACACGGCTTCGTCGACATCGAACGGCTTGGGCAGGTATTCGAACGCACCGCCCTGGTAGGACGCGACGGCGCTGTCCAGGTCGGAGTGGGCGGTCATGATGATCACCGGCAGCCGTGGGTGCTGCTCGCGAATCCGCGCCAGCAGGTCCAGGCCACTGGCGCCGGGCATGCGGATGTCGGAGATGATGACGTCCGGCTGCTGACGGGCCAGGCGGCTCATCACCCCGTCGGCGCTGTCGAAGCTCTGGGTGGTCATGCCTTCCTGTTGCAAGGCTTTTTCCAGGACCCAGCGGATAGAACGGTCGTCATCGACGATCCACACGGTTTCACTACGGCTCATGTCGATGTGGCTCCTTGTTCCAGTGGCAGGAAGATCGAGAAAGTGGTGTGGCCGGGGTGGCTTTCACATTCGATCAAGCCCTGATGCTGACTGATGATGTTCTGGGTGATGGACAGGCCCAGCCCGGTACCGTCCGGGCGGCCGCTGACCATCGGGAAGAAGATGGTTTCCTGCAATTCCTGGGGAATGCCCGGACCGTTGTCGATGATTTCGATCTTGGTCACCAGGCGATGGCGTACATGGCCGATGGTGAACTGGCGCATGGCGCGGGTGCGCAGGCTGATGCGGCCCAGGCGCAGCTCGTTCTGGCTGCTGATGGCCTGCATGGCGTTGCGCACGATGTTCAGCACCGCCTGGATCATCTGTTCGCGGTCGATCAAGACGTCGGGAATGCTCGGGTCATAGTCGCGCACCAACGTGATGCAGCCCTGGCTTTCGGCTTCGACCAGGCTGCTGACGCGTTCCAATACTTCGTGGACGTTGCACAACGCCAGCGACGGCAGCTTGTTCGAGCCGAGCATGCGGTCCACCAGGTTTCGCAGGCGGTCGGCTTCTTCGATGATGACGTTGGTGTAGTCCTTGAGGCTTTCCTCTGGCAATTCCCGGGCGAGCAACTGTGCCGCGCCGCGAATGCCGCCCAGCGGATTCTTGATCTCGTGGGCGAGGCCGCGCACCAGCATCTTGCTGGTTTCCTGCTTGGAGATCTGCGCTTCTTCCTTGGTGATGCGCAGCAGGCGATCACGGGGATGGACTTCCAACAGCAGCAGCGTGGCGTGGTTGTTCAGGATCGGCGTTACCGCGTAGTCGACGGTCAGGGTCTGGCCGGTCAGGGCGGTCAGCATCGCTTCGCGCTTGGTGAACGGATGCGCCTGTTCCACGGCCTGGCGCAGGGAATTGAGCGCTTCGGCGGACTCGGTAAACAGTTCGCTGATGAACTGCCCATGGCTGCGCTGACCGCTGACGGCCAGGAGCATCTCCGCCGCCGGGTTCATGTACTCGAGGCGCAGTTCGGCATCAAGCAGGATGGTCGCGGTGGTGAGATTGTCGAGCAGCAAGCGGTGTAGTGCGTCGCTAATGGTCATCAGGACCTCTTTTAAAGCGTAGCGATCGAGGGCAGGCCCCCAAATCGCGCGCGCGGTTAATGCGCTGATACCAGCAAAATGCAAAAACCAAACCAAGGCTCCGAAAAGAAGCGTTTAGAGCCTCAAAAGGCCATTTTTCGCCCAGTTGCGTGGCGTTCTGCCAGCTTTTTCGGGTACTTTCGAACCAAAATGGGATTTGAAACTGGGTAGCGTGCAGTGTATTGCACCAACATGGTGCGCTGCCTTGGGCGGCTTTAGAAGAACGGCAGGATGCTGGGTTTTTCTTCTTCGGGTTTTTCAGCAAGGGGGCATTCGGGACGCTGGCCATAGTCGGCTATGGCGCAGGGCTTGACGCGGCGTTTCTGCGCCAGGGACATGCGTTGCATGTGGAAGGGTTGGTTGGCGGTGCGTTCGACGATACGGCCTTGCTCATCCAGGATTTCGACCGCCAGATGGTGAGTGCCCCGGTCGATGTTTTTCAAGGCAAATACCGGACTGGGCCCTGGCTCTGCGGTGGGCTGGCCGTCCAGCAGCAGACGGTAGCGGTGACCTCTTTGCAGGCCAGGTTCGCTGGTCGCGGTAACGATCAACTCCCCGGCGGTGCTGCGTATCGTGGCGTCCGGTTCGGGAATCAACAGCCGGAGCATCTCGTAACGGAACAAGGGCTCGGCTTGTGGCGGCTCGACCGGCGTTGTCGAGTTGATGCCGGAGGCGGGTGTCGGCATGCGATTACTGGGCGGCAGCTGTACTTTCCTGGCATTGCCGGGGCGTGGCTGGTCGGTGAAGACGCGATTGCCCTGGGCGTCGATGTAGGTGTAGACCTGCGCCAGGCCAGGCGTTGCGATCAGCAACAGGCCAAGGGCGACTAGCGGGCGGATCATGGCAGGTGCACTCGTTGCACGGTGAAGGTAACGGTTTCGCTCTGCTGCACGAGGCGTTCCCCGTCGATCACCTGGACTGCCAGGCTGTGCTCGCCGCGATCGATGTTCACCAGTTGCAGGCGCGGCACATTGCTCGGCTGGCCGTAAGGTTGGCCGTCGAGCAGCAACCTGAACAGATGTGGGCCCTGCAGGCGCGGTTGCGACCTAACGCCGACGGTGAAGGTGCCGTTGTTGGCGCGCAGGGCCTCTTCGGTGGGGATGTCGGTCAGTTCCAGCTGTTCGTAGGTTTTGCGCGGCGCGTTGTTGTCTTCCTGCGTCGGGGAAGTATCGGGATTGGCCGGCGCCTGGAGTTCAACGCTGTTGAGCGGCGGCAGTTCCACGGCCTGGGCCGGCACGCCGTCGGGGGGCTGGTTGCTGTAGGCGGTGTTGCCGTCGGCGTCGGTGTATTTGTAGATCTGCGCGGCGGCGGGCAGCGCCAGCAGCAATAAGAGCAGGATTGAAAAACTGCGACCCATGGAAAAATCGACCGAAAACTAAAAGTGATGGGTGCAGCATAGGCCAGGGCGGATGGTTGGCCCAAGTTGTTGTGCTGCTCCCACAGGGGATTTGCTGTGAGCACCCATCTTGTGCCCGATGCAAAACCATTGTGGGAGCGAGCTTGCTCGCGATGGCGGTGTGTCAGGCAATGAGGTGTTGGATAGACTGGCCTCATCGCGAGCAAGCTCGCTCCCACAGGGGGAAGGGGGGGGCTCAGGATTTCGGAGAGAGACACAGTCCGCCGGTTGCCCGGATCAGGGCCAGCCGGTGTATCGGGTGCTGCTTGTTGTGGTGAGTGGCGCGGGCCAGCCATTGCGGACACTGCGGGTCGGTGCGGTAGGGCGCGAAGTCGGCCAGTTGCTGCAGCAGGCGCTTTTGCAGGCGGTCAAGTTTGGGGCGGATCTCGTCCACCAGGTCCGGGCGCGGCAGATCCGGCGCCTTGCCCTCCAGGGCCCAGTCGGACAAGTTGACGTATTGGATGAATTTGTTGGCCTCTATCTGGGCGGCGAAAAACGCTTCCACGGTTTCACCGCTCAGCTTGTAGGCAGGCGCCTGGGCCACGGCGCCGGCAATGACTTCACGTTCGCGCTGACGGTCTTCCACGGGTTTGCCGCTGTCCCATTTGCTCAACGCCACTTGATCGGCGATCAGCAGGCGTTCGCCGATGGCATTGAGCAGCGGGGTCAGGGCTTCGGGGGCGTTGTTGGCCTCGGCTGTGGAACATAGCAGTGCTGCAGACAGGGCGAGGCAAATCTTCAAGCGGGAAGTCATTGGCAATCTCGTCTTGTGAGGGGGGGGCGGCGCATCATCATGCACGTAACCAGCGCCCATGAAAAAGGCCTCCCGAAGGAGGCCTCTCTTTGACTCACGCCGTGCGTGGCGGCGCTTACTGGATCAGCAGCTGTAGTACAGCTCGTATTCCAGTGGGTGTACGAAGGTGCGAACCTTGATTTCTTCTTCGCTTTTCAGTGCGATGTAAGCGTCGATGAAGTCATCGCTGAATACGCCGCCCTTGGTCAGGAACGCACGGCCCTTGTCCAGCTCTTCCAGGGCTTCTTTCAGGCTGCCACAAACCTGTGGGATTTCCTTGGCCTCTTCAGGCGGCAGGTCATACAGGTTCTTGTCAGCGGCATCGCCAGGGTGGATCTTGTTCTGGATACCGTCCAGGCCGGCCATCATCAGTGCAGCGAAGGCCAGGTATGGGTTGGCAGCCGGATCCGGGAAGCGCGCTTCGATACGGCGGGCTTTCGGGCTGTTCACGTAAGGAATACGGATCGAGGCGGAGCGGTTGCGAGCCGAGTAGGCCAGCATCACCGGGGCTTCGAAGCCTGGCACCAGACGCTTGTAGGAGTTGGTCGACGGGTTGGTGAAGCCGTTCAGGGCCTTACCGTGCTTGATGATGCCGCCGATGAAGTACAGGGCGGTGTCCGACAGGCCGGCATAACCTTCGCCAGCAAAGGTGTTCTTGCCGTCCTTGGAGATCGACATGTGCACGTGCATGCCCGAACCGTTGTCGCCGTACAGAGGCTTCGGCATGAAGGTCGCGGTACGGCCGTAGGCGTCGGCAACGTTGTGTACGCAGTACTTCAGGGTTTGTACTTCGTCAGCCTTCTTCACCAGCGTGTTGAATTTCACGCCGATTTCGTTCTGGCCGGCAGTCGCCACTTCGTGGTGGTGAACTTCGACGGTCTGGCCCATTTCTTCCAGTGCGTTGCACATGGAGGTACGGATTTCGTGGTCGAAGTCGAACGGTGGAACCGGGAAGTAGCCGCCCTTGATGCCTGGACGGTGGCCTTTGTTGCCGCCTTCCACGTCCTGGTCGGACATCCACGAACCTTGTTCGGAGAAGATCTTGAACATGGAGCCGGAGATGTCGGACTTGAACTTGACCGAGTCGAAGATGAAGAACTCAGGCTCTGGACCGAAGAAAGCGGTGTCGCCGATGCCGGTGGACTTCAGGTATTCCTCGGCACGGTGGGCGATGGCGCGTGGGTCGCGGTCATAGCCTTGCATGGTCGAAGGTTCGATGATGTCGCAGACCAGGATCAGGGTCGGCTCTTCGGTGAACGGGTCCAGGACGGCAGTGCTGTCGTCCGGCATCAGGATCATGTCGGAGGCTTCGATGCCTTTCCAGCCGGAGATGGAGGAACCGTCGAACATCTTGCCGATTTCGAAGAATTCGTCGTCCAGCGCATCACGGGCCGGCATGGTCACGTGATGTTGAGTGCCTTTGGTGTCAGTGAAGCGCAGATCAATCCACTTGACGTCATGATCTTTGATGAGTTGAACCGACTTCGACATATGTCCTCCGGGTGGCTTCGGGCGGGTAGTGGAGTGCCCTTAGATATGGGTGATGCCGGCGCGAATACTCTGCCAAGGCAACCTGCCTCACAAGGGAGCAAATTGCATGCCAGTGCCCCACCATGGGTTTTTTGCACCAAATCCACGCTTTTAAAGGCGTTAATCCAGGATTGTCAGACAATAACGCACTGCAATGTGGCGCCGTCAATCGATAATGACCCGTTTTGGTGCATGCAAAACCATCTGCACATTAACTGGTTAAACCTTGAGCAATTTCCGCTATAATCCGCGCCCCCCTTTTTCGGCTGGCCGTTCGCGCGCTGTTTTCATGAAACTAATCGTAAAAGTCTTTCCCGAGATCACCATCAAGAGCCGCCCGGTACGGATGCGTTTCATCCGCCAGTTGGCCAAGAACATCCGTGCCGTGCTCCGTGACCTGGACCCGGCCGTGGTGGTGAATGGCGTGTGGGACAACCTCGAACTGGAAACCCGTGTCAGCGAGCCCAAGCTGCTGAAGGAAATGACCGAGCGCCTGAGCTGCATGCCAGGCATCGCGCATTTTCTTCAGGTCGACGAATATCCGCTGGGTGACTTCGACGACATCCTCGCCAAATGCATGCTCCATTATGGTGATGCGCTGGCCGGCAAGATTTTTTCGGTACGCTGCAAGCGCGCCGGCAAGCACCCGTTCAGTTCGATGGACGTGGAACGTTATGTCGGCAGCCAGTTGCGCCGGCAGTGCGGCGCCGCCGGTATTTCGCTGAAAGACCCGCAGATCGAAGTGCGCATCGAAATTCGCGACCAGCGGTTGTTCGTGATCCACAGCCAGCACGACAGCATCGGCGGTTACCCGCTGGGTTCGCTGGAGCAGACCCTGGTGTTGATGTCCGGTGGCTTCGACTCCACCGTCGCCGCCTACCAGATCATGCGTCGCGGCCTGATGAGCCATTTCTGCTTCTTCAACCTCGGCGGACGTGCTCACGAACTGGGCGTGATGGAAGTGGCGCACTTCATCTGGAAGAAGTACGGCAGCTCCCAGCGCGTGTTATTTGTGAGCGTGCCGTTCGAAGAAGTCCTGGGCGAGATTCTCGGCAAAGTCGATAACAGTCATATGGGCGTCATTTTGAAGCGTATGATGTTGCGTGCCGCGACGAGCATCGCCGACCGCCTGCACATCGACGCGCTGGTGACCGGCGAGGCGATTTCCCAGGTATCGAGCCAGACGCTGCCGAACCTGTCGGTGATCGACTGCGTGACCGAGAAGCTCGTGCTGCGTCCGCTGATCGCCAGCCACAAGCAGGACATCATCGACACGGCCAACGAGATCGGCACCGCCGATTTTGCCCGGCACATGCCGGAGTATTGCGGCGTCATCTCGGTCAATCCGAAGACGGCGGCCAAGCGCGGTCGCGTGGAGCACGAAGAGAAAGAATTCGACATGGCGGTACTCGAACGCGCGATCGAGAACGCCAGGCTGGTACCGATCGATCGGGTCATCGACGAATTGGGCCAGGACATCCAGATTGAAGAAGTCGGCGAAGCGCTGGCCGGTCAGATCATCATCGACATCCGTCACCCGGACGATGCTGAAGACGACCCGCTGAGCGTCGCCGGCGTCGAGGTACAAACGATGCCGTTCTATGCAGTGAACGCGCGTTTCAAGGAACTGGACCCTACTCGCCAGTACCTGCTGTATTGCGACAAAGGCGTGATGAGTCGCCTGCATGCCCACCATTTGCTCAGTGAGGGGCATGCCAATGTGCGCGTTTATCGACCGAGCTAAGTGCCCGGGGCTGTTTGCCTGTGGCCTGCGTCACCGGCCCCCCGACGCCGCCGACACGCTGTAACTGTCGGACTCTACTGTAAATCGCTGCCACGACCTGTCAGCACACCGAATCCTCTGATCGAGATACACAAGTGATCGAAAATCTACGCAACATCGCCATCATTGCTCACGTTGACCATGGTAAGACCACCCTGGTAGACAAACTCTTGCGTCAATCCGGCACCCTGGAGCGCAACGAGCTCAACGACGAGCGCGTGATGGACTCCAACGACCAGGAAAAAGAGCGCGGTATTACCATCCTGGCGAAAAACACCGCCATCAACTGGAACGGCTACCACATCAACATCGTGGACACCCCGGGCCACGCCGACTTCGGTGGTGAAGTAGAGCGCGTGATGTCGATGGTCGACTCCGTGCTGCTGCTGGTCGACGCCCAGGACGGCCCTATGCCGCAAACCCGTTTCGTGACCAAGAAGGCGTTCGAAGCCGGCCTGCGTCCGATCGTGTGCATCAACAAGGTTGACCGTCCAGGCGCGCGTCCGGACTGGGTCCTGGACCAGATCTTCGACCTGTTCGACAACCTGGGCGCCACCGAAGAACAGCTGGACTTCAAAGTCGTCTACGCCTCGGCCCTGAACGGTATTGCCGGTCTGGACCACACCGACATGGCTGAAGACATGACCCCGCTGTACCAGTCGATCGTCGACAACGTACCCGCACCGAAAGTCGACCGTGACGGCCCGTTCCAGATGCAAATCTCCGCACTGGACTACAACAGCTTCCTGGGTGTTATCGGTGTTGGTCGTATCGCCCGTGGTCGCGTCAAGCCGAACACCCCGGTCGTGGCTATCGGTGCTGACGGCAAGCGCCGCAACGGTCGTATCCTGAAGCTGATGGGTCACCACGGCCTGCACCGTGTAGACGTCGAAGAAGCGGCTGCCGGCGACATCGTCTGCATCAGCGGCATGGACTCGCTGTTCATCTCCGACACCCTGTGCCACCCGGACACCGTTGAAGCGATGAAGCCGTTGACCGTCGACGAGCCAACCGTTTCCATGACCTTCCAGGTAAACGACTCGCCGTTCTGCGGTAAAGAAGGCAAGTTCGTGACGTCCCGTAACATCAAGGAGCGTCTGGACAAAGAGCTGCTGTACAACGTTGCACTGCGCGTTGAAGAAGGCGACTCCGCTGACAAGTTCAAGGTCTCGGGCCGTGGCGAGTTGCACCTCTCGGTGCTGATCGAAACCATGCGTCGCGAAGGCTTCGAAATGGCTGTAGGCCGTCCGGAAGTGATCATCCGCCTGGTTGACGGCGTGAAGCACGAACCGTTCGAAAACGTCACCATCGACCTGCCGGAAGAATCCCAGGGCAAGGTGATGGAAGAGATGGGCCTGCGTAAGGGCGACCTGACCAACATGGTGCCGGATGGCAAGGGCCGTGTACGTCTGGAATACAACATCCCTGCTCGCGGTCTGATCGGTTTCCGTAACCAGTTCCTGACCCTGACCAACGGTGCTGGCATCCTGACCTCGATCTTCGACCGTTACGACGTGATGAAGTCGGGCGACATGTCCGGCCGCCAGAACGGCGTTCTGGTTTCGGTTGAAACCGGCAAGGCACTGACCTACTCCCTGGAAACCCTCCAGGCGCGTGGCAAGCTGTTCGTTGAACACGGCCAGGAAATCTACGGTGGCCAGATCGTTGGTCTGAACAGCCGTGACAACGACCTGGGCGTGAACCCTACCAAGGGCAAGAAGCTCGACAACATGCGTGCTTCGGGCAAAGACGAAACCATCGCCCTGGTTCCACCTGTTCGCTTCACCCTGGAACAGGCCCTGGAATTCATCCAGGACGACGAGCTGTGCGAAGTGACGCCTAAGTCGATCCGCCTGCGCAAGAAGATCCTGGACGAAAGCGAGCGTACCCGCGCCGCCAAGAAAGCCAAGGCCTGATTGCTTTAGCCTCGGCTGAATGAAAACGCCCCCGGTTGTGAGACCGGGGGCGTTTTTTTGTGCCTGGAAATTGTGCAGTGCCTGTTGGGGCCTCATCGCGAGCAAGCTCGCTCCCACAGTGGATTTAGGTCGGGCGCAAAATCTGTATCCGCTGAAAATCAACTGTGGGAGCGAGCTTGCTCGCGATGGCGACGGTTCAGGCGCCGCTAAACCATCAGTCGATCAAAACCGATCCAACGTCCGCGGATTACGCTCGCGCTCCACTTCCTTGGGCTTGTACGCGCAATAACCCGGCCGTGGCCCGACCCGTGGATGGTTGCGGCAGGTGTCCGGGCGCTTCTCGTAAATGGTGCACAACCGGCTCTTGCGGTCCAGATACAGGCAGTCGTTGTTGCTCATGCGTTGCAATGTGAAGATTTCCGACTTCTGGTTGTAGCGCTCGACGATCCCTTCCTTTTGCAGGCGCTTGGCGATGTTTTTCGGCGGGTCGCCCAGTTCGAACTCATCGACGATGCCAATCCGGATCAGGTCCTTGATCTTGACCTCCACCGGCAGGGTGCAGCAGCTCGACACGCAGGAACCGCACATCGGGGCGGAGTACTTGGCCCAGGTATCGAGTCGGTCGATCTCCGCGGCGGCGATCAGGTTGGGCTTCATCATCACGGTTTACCAGCATGCATCAGGGCGCGCGATCATACCGGGACTGGTGAAATTTTGAACGACCATCTGCCGGTTTTTTTTGCGTCCCGACAAAACCCGCCGGTACCGGCACGGCCCCTGCATTCATTCATCGGCGATTCCTTGGCGACGATTCTCCGGCGTCCGGGAAAAACCACCGAACCAAGAGCCCGTACCGTCTGTCAGACCGACTAGGCTCAGACAATTCCATGCTCGTTCGAGGTCTCATCAATGACTCAAGAACCACTTGTTCGCGAAGCTGAGGTTGCGGCATTTCGCGACGCCGTGTTGACCAAACTCACTTATGCCGTCGGCAAGGACCCCGATCATGCGTTTGATCACGATTGGTTCGAAGCCATAGCCCTTGCCGCCCGCGACCACATGGTCGAACACTGGATGGACCACACGCGGCAGATCTACCGCAAGGGCCAGAAGCGCGTCTACTACCTCTCCCTGGAATTCCTCATCGGTCGCCTGTTGTACGACAGCCTGAGCAATCTGGGCTTGCTGGACACCGCCCGCGAGGCCCTGACCGAGCTGGGCGTCGACCTGGAGCGTATCCGCCTGCTCGAGCCCGACGCCGCCCTGGGCAACGGTGGCCTCGGTCGCCTGGCGGCGTGCTTCATGGAGAGCATGTCGACACTGGGCATCGCCGGCCATGGCTACGGTATTCGCTATGAGCACGGCTTGTTCCGCCAGGCGATTGTCGATGGCTGGCAGCAGGAGCAGACCGAGCATTGGCTGGATTTCGGCAACCCGTGGGAGTTCGAGCGTCCGGAGGTCGTCTACCCGATCGGCTTTGGTGGCAGCGTCGAAACCGTGACTGACGACAGCGGCAAGACTCGCCAGGTCTGGTCCCCGGCCGAAACCGTGCGTGCCATTGCCTATGACACGCCGGTGGTGGGCTGGCGCGGCGCCAGTGTCAACACCCTGCGCTTGTGGCGCGCCCGGGCCGTGGAAGACTTGCATCTGGAACGCTTCAACGCCGGCGACCACCTCGGCGCCGTGGCGGAAGTGGCGCGGGCCGAGAGCATTTCCCGCGTCTTGTACCCGGCCGACAGCACCGAGGCCGGCCAGGAATTGCGCCTGCGCCAGGAGTATTTCTTCGTCGCCGCCTCGCTGCAGGATTTGCTGCGCCGCCATCGCAACATGCACACCTCGGTGCTGACCCTGGGTGATCACGCGGCGATCCAGCTCAACGATACGCACCCGTCCATCGCCGTGGCCGAGCTGATGCGCCAATTGGTGGACGTCTACGACGTCGCATGGGACGCGGCCTGGCAGATCACCCAGGACACGCTGTCCTACACCAATCACACGTTGCTGCCCGAGGCCTTGGAGACCTGGCCGGTGGGGCTGATGGAGCGCATGCTGCCCCGGCACATGCAGATCATCTACCTGATCAACGCCCAGCACATCGACTCGCTGCGGGCCAAGGGCGTCCATGACTTCGACGTGCTGCGCTCGGTGTCGCTGATCGAAGAAGATAACGGTCGCCGCGTGCGCATGGGCAACCTGGCGTTCCTCGGTTCCCACAGCGTCAACGGGGTGTCCGGGCTGCACACACAGCTGATGCGCAGCACGGTGTTCTCCGAACTGCACAAGCTCTATCCGGAGCGAATCAACAACAAGACCAACGGCATCACCTTCCGCCGCTGGTTGTTCCAGGCCAACGCCGAATTGACGTCGATGATGGTCGACGCCCTTGGGCCGAGCGTGCTCGACAATCCCGAGGAGCGCCTGATCGAGCTGGAGCCGTTCGCCGACAAGCCGGCGTTTCGCAAGCAGTTCGCCGAACAGCGCTTGCACAGCAAGAAAGCCTTGGCTTACCTGATCCACGAGCGACTGGGCATCGCCGTCAACCCGGCGGCGATGTTCGACGTGCAGGTCAAGCGGATCCACGAATACAAACGCCAGTTGCTCAACCTGTTGCACACCGTGGCGCTGTACCAGGCGATTCGCGCCGAGCCGGAAGTGGACTGGGTGCCACGGGTGAAAATCTTCGCCGGCAAGGCCGCCGCCAGTTATCACCAGGCCAAGTTGATCATCAAGCTGACCAACGACATCGCCCGGGTGGTGAACAACGACCCGACCGTGCGCGGCTTGCTCAAAGTCGTGTTCCTGCCCAACTACAACGTCAGCCTGGCCGAGAGCATCATCCCGGCAGCGGACCTGTCGGAGCAGATTTCCACCGCCGGTTTCGAAGCCTCGGGCACCAGCAACATGAAGTTCGGCCTCAACGGCGCGCTGACCATCGGCACCATGGACGGCGCCAACGTGGAGATGCACGAGCGTGTCGGCGGTGACCACATGTTCATCTTCGGCCTGACCGCCGAGCAGGTGGAAGCGCGCAAGCGCAACGGTGAATTCAGCGCCGCGCCGGACATCGCCGCATCCCATCGCCTTGGCGACGTATTGCAAGCGATTCGTGGTGGCGTCTTCTCGCCGGACGACCCGATGCGCTACACCGGGCTGGTGGACTCGCTGGTCGATTACGACCGCTTCCTGGTCTGCGCCGATTTCGACGCCTACTGGAACGCCCAGGCCAAGGTCGAAGAGAAGTGGCACGACTCCAAGCAATGGTGGCGCTCGGCGGTGCTCAACACCGCACGCATGGGCTGGTTCTCCTCGGACCGGACCATCCGCGAATACGCCACCGACATCTGGAAGGCGCTGGAGTAAAGGTTGCAAGAAATGTGAGCGAAGCCCAACGGCGATTGGGCTTCGTCGATATACTAAGCGCAAGATTCGCCGGGTTGTGCGGCCGGACTCGGTACTGGAAATGCCAACCATTCCTTGTGGGAGCGAGCTTGCTCGCGATAGCAGCCTGTCAGGCAACATCAATGTCGCCTGACACACTGCTATCGCGAGCAAGCTCGCTCCCACAGGGTTTGGGGGTTTTCCACTAGACTGAGTCAGGCACCGCAGCACCCGGTCATGCCCGCAACGGGCCGCTTAGGGATATCGACCATATGCAATGGATTTTGACACTGTTGGGCCTGGCTCTTGGCTGGGTGGTGGACGAGTCGTACGCCGATGCGCTGATAGGTGCGTTGGTCGGCCTCGGCATCGCCCAGTCGTTTCGACTGGGGCGCCTTGGCATCCAGGCGGCCAAGCAGCAGATACTGCTGCAAGAGGCCCAGCAGAGTCTGCTCACCTTGGAAGGGCGGCTGGCGGTTCTCGAACGCGGCAAGGTCGCCCAGCCGAGTGATCTGGCACCAGCCGCCGAGGTCATCGCGCCACAGGCTGAAAAACCCGAAACGCGCACCGAGCCGGACCTCGTCTGGGAATTGCCGCCCGACCTCGAACCCGTCTCCGTGATGAGCACCCAGGCCAGCCAGCCGTTGCCTGACGAGATCTGGAGCCCAGCGCCAGCCGCTTCCACTCGACGCGCCAATCGCGATTTTGCGCCGTTGCCCCTTGAACCGACGGCGCCTGCGCCTGCGGCCCCCCGTGGCCCGAATCTGTTCGATCGCGCCCTTATCGGCGCGCGCGACTGGTTGTTCGGTGGCAACACCGTGCTGCGGGTCGGCGTGGTGTTGCTGTTCCTCGGCCTGGCTTTCCTGCTGCGCTACGCCACCGAAGGCATGGTGGTGCCGATCGAATTGCGCTACGCCGGCGTCGCGGCCAGCGCCTTGGGGCTGCTGGGCCTGGGCTGGTGGTTGCGCCAACGCAACAGCAGCTACGCGTTGATGTTGCAGGGGACCGGGATCGCCGTGTTGTACCTGACGGTGTTCGCCGCCATGCGCCTGCATCCGTTGCTCGATTCCAAGGCTGCCTTGGGGCTGTTGGTGGCGGTCACCGTATTCTCGGCGATCCTGGCAGTGACCCAGAACGCCATGGGCCTGGCGGCGGCTGCGGCGCTGGGCGGGTTCGCCGCGCCGATCCTGACCTCCACCGGCAGCGGTAACCATGTCGCGTTGTTCAGCTATTTCATCCTGCTCAACGCCGGCATCCTCGCAATCGCTTGGTTCAAGGCCTGGCGGATGCTGAACCTGATCGGCTTCGTCGGCACGTTCGGCATCGGTTTCGCCTGGGGCTTGCGCTCCTATACGCCGGAGTTGTTGTGGAGCACCGAGCCCTTCCTCATCGTTTTCTTCCTGACCTACCTGGCAATCGGCTTGTTGTTCACCCGGCGCAAGCTGCTGGAAATGAGCGACGCGCCTGAAGATGACAGCCGTGACGCCATGCTGCGCTGGTCGGCCCGCAAGGGCGACTACGTGGATGGCAGTATGCTGTTCGGCCCGCCCCTGGTCGGCTTCGGTCTGCAGTTCGCATTGGTGCAGCACCTGGAATTCGCCGCAGCGTTCAGTGCGCTCGCGCTGGGCATGATCTACATGGGACTGGCTCGGGTACTGATGGGCGGTCGCGCGGTGTTGCTGGCTGAAACCTGCCTGGCCCTGGGGGTGATTTTCGGCAGCCTGGCGATTCCGCTTGGCCTCGACGCCCGTTGGACCGCCGCTGCGTGGGCGGTGGAGGGCGCCGGGATCTTCTGGCTGGGCCTGCGCCAGCAGCGACCCTTCGCGCGAATCTTCGCCCTGTTGCTGCAATTGGGTTCGGCGCTGGCCTTCGTCAGCGAATTGCATGCAGGTGCAGGCAGCCTGCTGGAGGGTTCGTGGCTGGGTGCGTTGATGCTCGGTTGTGCCTTGCTGTTCAGCTTCTATCAACTGCACAAGGCCGAGCCCGGCCATATCGCAAGCTGGGAGCGTCAGGCTCAGCCTGTGCTGGCGGTGTTGGGGTTAGGCTTCCTTTACTTGCTGGCGCCGCTGTTCTTCTTTACCCACGGCACCGCCATCGCCTGGGCCTTCGCTGGCCTGGCGACGCTGTTCGTTGGTTTGCGCCTGCAATCACGGGCCTTTCTGTTTACCGCATTCGCGGTGCAACTGTTGGGCGGCGCGCTGTTCCTGATGCGCCTGCAAGGCGCCGAAGGCGAGTCGGCGGTGTTGAATGCCGGCTGGAACGGACTGCTCAGCGCCTCGCTGATCGGCCTGGCGTTGATTGGCGGGATGCTGTTGGCGGCTCGCGACGACATGGTACGCAACGATCCCCGACTGTTGCGCGGCCTGTCGGTGGTGCTATTGGCGGGGCT
Source organism: Pseudomonas sp. T1.Ur (assembly GCF_023516725.1). Lineage (NCBI taxonomy): Bacteria > Pseudomonadati > Pseudomonadota > Gammaproteobacteria > Pseudomonadales > Pseudomonadaceae > Pseudomonas > Pseudomonas sp. T1.Ur. The sequence continues at coordinate 5,195,336 of NZ_JAMGSN010000001.1, read as the reverse complement.
GGTGCTGATCAACCTCGCGGTGCTGTTCGTCCTGCCTTGGCAAACGGCGAGCGGCGTATGGGCGGCCAGCGGCTTGTTAATCATCTGGCTGAGCCTGTACTTGAAGCAGCGCGTGAGCTTTGTCTTCGGTCTGTTGCTGCAACTGCTGGGCGGCGCGGCGTTCCTGGCGGCTGGGCCGTTCCTGCTTGGGCCTCTTCAGTCCGAAGGCCTGCGGCCCTTGGCCCACAGCGGTTTCTGGACACCACTGGTTCTGGGATTGGCGGCATTGATCGGCGCCTGGCGACTGCAACGGGCACACGCGGCGCAGGAACTGGACGTCTTGAGCTTGCAACGCCTGTCCGAGCTGTTGCTGATCTGGGGCGCCGGCTGGTGGGCCCTGGCGTGGGTCAGCGAGGTGCTGCGCTTCGCTCCGGCAAACCTGCAAGGCAGCTGGCTGCTGCTGGTCGCGGCGATCAGCGTGGCGGTGTGGACAGTCCTGGCCCTGCGCTTGAAATGGCCGGCGCTGGGGCTGCTGTGCACCTTGTTGATTCCGGCGGCGGGCTGCGTGCTGGTGGCAACGGGGCACAGCCACTATCACCCGGCGGCGGATTTCGGCTGGCTTGCCTGGCTGGCAATATTTGCCGTGCACTTCTTTTCGCTCAAGCGCCTGGCGCCGATGCTCCCGGCCCGTGCGCGCAGTACCGCCCACGTGCTCGGTTGCTGGTTGCTGATGACGGTGTTGATGCTGGAGCTGCGTTACGGCCTGCTGTTGTTGTCCGAGCAGTACAACGCCTGGCGCTGGCTGGCCTGGGCAATCCTGCCAGGCCTTTACCTGGTGTTGATGGCCACGCCGCGTACCTTGCCATGGCCGGTTTCGGCCCAACCGCGCGAATATCGCGTCTACGCGGCGGCGCCGATGGCGCTGTTGATGCTCGGTTGGTTCTGGCTGACCAACACCTTCAGCGACGGCAACTCGGAGCCACTGCCTTATGTGCCGTTGCTCAATCCTCTGGAGTTGGGCCTGCTGTTCGCCTTGTTCGGTATCTATGTGTGGGCCCGCAATGCCGTAGAGCAAACGACGAACCGTTGGAGTCGCATCGGATATATCGCTCAGTTGATCGCCGGCGTGTCGCTGTTCGCGTTCTTCACGGCGCTGGTGATGCGCACTGCCCACCAGTGGATGGGCGTGCCGTACGAGTTGGATACGCTGCTCGACTCGATGTTCGTGCAGGCCGGCTTGTCCATCGTCTGGACCTTGATTGCCCTGGGCCTGATGATCGGCGGACACCTGCGCCATCGCCGGGAGGTGTGGCTGGTCGGCGCGGTGTTGATCGCCGTGGTCGTGGCCAAGTTGTTCTTTGTCGAATTAAGTAACCGCGGCGGTCTGGCGCGGATCGTGTCGTTCATCGGCGTAGGCGTGTTGCTGCTGGTGGTCGGCTATTTTGCGCCGCTGCCACCCAAGCGCCCGGAGCCGGCCGTGGATGCCGAGCCGCCGATGCCTGTCAGTGAGGGAGTGTCGTCTTGAGTCGCAAGTTGAGTCGAATCGGGCTGGGCCTGATGGGGTTGTGGGTGGCCTTGGCGGCTGCGGCGCAGGAACAGCCGCAAGACTTCGCCCATCAGGTGCCGTTGGCCTTGAGCGGTGAAGGGCCGTGGTATCGCCTGGCGTTGCCGCTGGATGTCCAATTGCGGGCGCGGCAGACCGACCTGAGCGACGTGCGGGTGTTCAACGCCGCCGGCCAGGTCCAGGCCTATGCCTTGGTGCGCGAATCGGCCCAGAGCCGGGAGAATCGCACCCTGACCGATGTGAAGTGGTTCCCGTTGTACAACGCTGCCGATGACAGTGAACGCGCGCCCAGCGTGCGTGTGCAATCGAACGCCAACGGCACGCTGGTGGAAGTCCAGCCGTCCAGTCGGCTCGAAGCCGGGGAAGAGGAATTGCGTGGCTGGCTGCTGGATGCCAGCGCGATCAAGGCGCCGCTGCAACAGTTGATCCTGGACTGGACCAGCGAGCGCGACGGTTTCCAGCGCTTCACCATCGAAGCCAGCGACGACTTGCAGCACTGGCAGGCGTGGGGCGAAGGCCAGGTCGCGCGGCTGACATTCGCCGATGAGCGGGTCGAGCAGCACGAAGTGAGCCTGCCCGGACAATCGGCGCGGTACTTGCGGTTGTTGTGGGATTCGCCGTCCTCGGCGCCGGTGCTGACCTCGGCCCAACTGCAAAGCGCCAGCCGCGAAAGCTTGCCGCTGCCGTTGGTCTGGTCGCAGCCGTTGGCGGGCACCACGACGAAGGCCGGTGAATATACCTGGCAATTGCCGATGGGGCTGAACATCGAGCAAGTCCAGGTGGAACTGAGCCAGGCCAACAGCCTGGCGCCAGTGACCCTGGCCGGTCGTCGTGAAAGCAGCCATCCTTGGCAGCCGATGGGCGGTGGCTTGCTCTATCGCCTGACCCAGAATGGTCAGGATGTGCAGCAAAACCAGCTGCAGTTGTCCGGCCAGACCGTGCAGCAATTGAAACTGACCGTGGATGAGCGTGGCGGCGGCCTGGGCACCGAGGCCCCGGCCCTGCGTTTTGCCGTGCGCCCGACCCAAGTGGTGTTCCTGGCGCGGGGCGACGCGCCCTACAACCTGGCACTGGGCAGTGCGACGGCGAAGGCGGCCAGCTTGCCGTTGGCCACGCTGATCCCGGATTACAAGCCGTCGCGCCTGGCGATGCTGGGTACTGCAACGGTCAACGGAACGGCGACCTCGACGCCAGCCGTTGAAGCGCCGGCGGTGGCTGTGGATACCAACTGGAAGAAGATCGGCCTGTGGGCGGTGTTGCTGCTCAGCGTGGTGTTCCTCGGTGCGATGGCGTTCAGCCTGCTGCGCAAGCCGCCGGTCAAATCCCCGTAGGCGCAGGTTGGCAGGCCCGGATATGAACTCAATCCTCCATATCCCGTCTCATAGGAGGAATTAAGTCCCGACTCGCGCTAAACTGCGCGGGTTTTCCGCCCCCTATTCTTCGGAGCCGTCCATGTCCCGCGTTACCTTGAGTCGCTATTTGATTGAGCAGACCCGCAGCAACAATACCCCTGCCGATCTGCGCTTTTTGATCGAAGTGGTGGCGCGTGCATGCAAGGAGATCAGCCACGCCGTGTCCAAGGGCGCGCTGGGCGGTGTCCTGGGCAGCATGGGCACCGAAAACGTGCAGGGCGAAGTGCAGAAGAAACTCGACGTCCTCTCCAACGAAATCCTGCTGGAAGCCAACGAATGGGGCGGTCACCTGGCCGGCATGGCGTCCGAGGAAATGGACAATGCCTACCAGATCCCGGGCAAGTACCCGAAAGGCGCCTATCTGTTGGTGTTCGACCCACTGGACGGTTCGTCGAACATCGACATCAACGCGCCGGTCGGCACGATCTTCTCGGTACTGCGTTGCCCGAACGAATACCTGAGCCAGAACGAAGCCCTGAACGAAAAGGCTTTCCTGCAGCCCGGCACCGAGCAGGTCGCCGCCGGCTATGCCATCTACGGCCCGCAGACCATGCTGGTGCTGACCCTGGGCGACGGCGTCAAGGGCTTCACCCTGGACCGCGAAATGGGCAGCTTCGTACTGACCCACGAAGACATCACCATTCCTGAAACCACCCAGGAATTCGCCATCAACATGTCCAACCAGCGTCACTGGGAAGCCCCGGTACAACGCTACGTCAGCGAGTTGCTGGCCGGTGAAGAAGGCCCGCTGAAAAAGAACTACAACATGCGCTGGGTGGCTGCGATGGTCGCCGATGTACACCGCATCCTGACCCGTGGCGGTCTGTTCATGTACCCACGCGACAGCCGCGAGCCCTCCAAGCCGGGCAAGCTGCGCCTGATGTACGAAGCCAACCCGATGTCGTTCCTGGTGGAGCAGGCGGGCGGCGCTTCCACCGATGGTCACCAACGCATCCTCGACATCAAGCCTGAAGGCCTGCACCAGCGCGTTGCAGTGTTCCTCGGCTCGAAGGAAGAAGTGGCGCGCGCCACGGCTTATCACAAGGAGTAAATCATGGCCGAGCCCTGGCAACCGTTGCTCGATTGGTGGTTTGGCACAGCCGAAAAACCAGATGAGGTCGCGGCTGACAAGGGCAAGCTGTGGTTTGGCAAAGGCCATGATCGCCAGGCGCGAGAGCGCTTCGGCGATCTGGTCGAGCAAGCACTGGCCGGCGGACTGACCGATTGGGCGCAACGCCCGGAAGGTTGGCTGGCCCTGGTGCTGCTACTGGATCAACTTCCCCGGATGATCTTTCGCAACACCCCCGAGAGCTTCTCTGGCGACCTGCGTGCCCAAGCCCTGGTGGCCCAGGGCCTGGCGGCGGGTTTCGACCAGCAACTGCGGCCGATCCAGCGCGTATTCATCTACCTCGTCCTCGAACACTGCGAAAACCTCGCGGTGCAGAACGAAGCCGTGTCGCGGTTTATCGAACTGGTCCGGGAACAGCCCGAGGCGCAGCGGGCGGTATTCGAAGACAACCTGGATTATGCCGAACGGCATCAGAAGATCATTGCCCGGTTCGGGCGCTTTCCCCATCGCAATGCGGTGTTGGGGCGCGAGTCCACGGCTGAGGAAGTGGAGTTCTTGAGCAGGCCTGGGTCCAGGTTCTAATGAGTTGTTAAGGACTGCTTCGAAGCAATCGCTTCATTAGCAGCGTGGGCAAGCTCTTGCGGCTATCGGCAATGATATGGACGTAGATAGTTTGGCCCCGCACTTCATAAATGATTCGGTTCATGCCTGACAATATCTGCCGGTATTGACCGAGATTGAGCCTTTCGATCTCTTCCGGAATCGATCCCGCATAAGGTGAAGTTTCCAAATGACGGATCGCCGTTTTTAGATTGGCGTAGGTGTTTTGCCAAGTCTGAAGAGAAAACTGTTCGATGAGGTAAGTGCGGAGTTCTTTAAGATCTGTTTCGGCTGACTGAAGTACGACAATCTTCAAGCTCATTGGGCGTCGGCCTTGTCCAGTTCGCTGAAGATATCCTCGATTGCCCTGAATTTACCCTCTTCAATTTCCTGGTTGCCCATCGCCAGCAGCTTCAGCAGCGCCATGGTGTCTTCTTGTTCTTCGAAACTCTTTACATCCATGACCACAAGCTTGGCTTCACCGTTTTGAGTGATGATTAGGGGCTCTCTGCTCTCCGTGATGGTCTTGACGATTTCGGCGGTGTGGCTCTTCAAGTAGCTGATGGGTTTGATTTGGGATGACAGCTTCATGGGTGCTGGCCTCGAAAGATTGGATGGACTGAGTTTAGTCTTAATTCAGTCTTGCGTCAGGCTGTGTTGATCCAATTCTCTGTGACGCTAATGCCGCCCTCGCGAGCAAGCCCGCTTCCACAGTCGATCGCGTTTCATTGACAGAACGCGGTCAACTGTGGGAGCGAGCCTGCTCGCGAAAGGGCCGCCAAAACATTAGATCCGGAAACTACCCACCAACTGCTTCAACCGCGCCGCCTGCTGCTCCAGGTCGGAACAGGCCCGTAAGGTCGCTTGCAGGTTTTCCACGCCTTCCTGGTTCAGGGTGTTGATCTCGTTGATGTCGACGTTGATCGATTCCACCACGGCGGTCTGCTCTTCGGTGGCGGTCGCGACGGACTGGTTCATGCCGTCGATTTCGCCGATGCGCTGGGTCACGCTGCCCAGGCGTTCGCCCGCCTGGTTGGCGATGCTGACGCTGCCTTCGCTCTGGCGCTGGCTGTCGGTCATGGTCAGCACCGCTTCCCGTGCACCGACTTGCAACTCTTCGATCATCTTCTGCACTTGCTGCGCCGAATCCTGGGTGCGGTGGGCCAGGTTGCGCACTTCATCGGCGACGACCGCGAAGCCGCGACCGGCTTCACCGGCCCGGGCCGCTTCGATGGCGGCGTTGAGGGCGAGCAGGTTGGTCTGCTGGGAAATGCTGGTGATCACTTCGAGAATCTGGCCGATGTTCACCGTGTTGCTGTTCAGGGTTTCGATGTTGCCGCACGAATCGCTGATCTTGGCCGACAGTTGCTGCATCGCCGTGATGGTTTTATCCACCACTTGCTGGCCATCTTCGGCCAGGTTGCGGGCCTCGCTGGAGTGCTGCGAGGCGAGGGCGGCGTTCTGGGCGATTTCCTGGGCGGCGGCGCCGAGCTGGTTGATCGCCGCGGCCACGCTGCTGGTGCGCGAGGCCTGCTGATCGGAGTTGTACATCGACGAGTTGGACGCGCTGACCACGCGCAGGGCGACTTCGTTGACCTGGCCGGTCGCCGAGGCCACTTCGCGGATCGAGGTGTGGATACGTTCGACAAAGCGGTTGAACGAGGTGCCCAGCGCGCCGAATTCGTCATGGCCGTGGATGGTCAGGCGGCGGGTCAGGTCGCCTTCGCCTTCGGCGATGTCGTGCATGGCGCGGCCCATGGTCAGCAGCGGTTGCATCAGCACGCGGATCAGCATGCCCAGCAGCGCGATGATGAACACCACGGCAATCGCCATGGCAATCAGCGCCGAGGTGCGGAATTCGCTGAGCATCGCCAGGGCTGTGTCTTTATCAAGCACCAGCGCCACGTACCAGTTGGCACCGGGGACGCCGTTGACCTGGGTGAAAGAGATAAATTGGGTTTTGCCGTCGAGGTCGACTTCCTTGACGCCTGGACTGATTTGAGGCGCACCGTTGGGATAGGCCTCGGCGAGGGTCTTGAGCACGCGCTTGCTGTCAGGATGCACGAGGATCTTGCCATCGGCGCTGACGATGAACGCATGGCCGTGGCCGCCGAAGTTCAGTGAGTTGATGATGGCGCTGACGCTCGACAGGTCAATGTCCGCCCCGGCCACGCCGATCATCTGGTTCTGGCGCTGTACCGGCGTGGCAACGGTGATCACCAGCTTGCCCGACGAAGCGGCGATGTAGGGTTCGGTGACGATGGTCTGCTGGGCGCTGTTGGCGGCCTTGTACCAGCCGCGGGCGCGCGGATCGTAGTCGGCGGCACGATTGCCGGCCGGTACCGAAAACATCACGCCGTCGGTGCCGCCGAAATAGCTGAGCTGGAAATTGCTGGTGTAGGCCGGCAGGCCCACGGCGCGCTTGAGGCTGTCGGCAGCGCTGCCGTCGATAGCGATTTGCTGGGCCAGCGATTGCAGCAACTGGATTCGGCCTTCGACCCAGGTCTGGATGTTACGGCTGGTCAGGCTGCCGAGTTCCTGCATGGACGTCTCGGTGCTGGTGTTGAGGCTTTGTCGCTGGCGGTAGTCGTTGAACAGGATGAAACAGGCGAATGCGACGGCCACCACAAGGGCGGCAGCCAGCAGGATTTTGTGGCTGAACTTCATGTTTCTGGTCATTAAGAACGCTACCGCGAAGGGACGGGTCAAAAAGGGGAGTCAATTTGCCATAACGCAGGATTTTGCGCTGTTACTTTTTATCGGCCCGCAAGCCCGGCTCATCAGGCGCCAGGGCAGCTATCCCGACGAAAGGCACGACCCCGTCACACTCTGGCTGATTCATCGGTGAAACACCTTTGCGCAGCCAATAAATACTGGGGTAGTCGGGGAACCAGATAGGGGTTTTCTCTTCTAAGGTTCAGGTTGGCACCCTGCCACCTCCCTTCCGTTCCAGGAGTTACACCATGTCGCTGCGTTCTATCGCCCTGCTGTTTATGTGCGTCGTGTTGACCGCATGCAGCAAGGTCAACCAGGAAAACTATTCGAAGCTGTCGGCCGGGATGCCCAAGGCCGAGGTCGAGACGTTGCTGGGAAAACCGACTGACTGTTCGGGCGCGCTCGGCATGTCCAGCTGCACCTGGGGCGACCAGAAAAGCTTTATCAGCGTGCAGTACGCCGGTGACAAAGTGTTGATGTTTTCCGGCCAAGGCCTGAAGTAACCTGGAGTAAACCGGGGCCAAGCGCCCACGGGAGAAAAAAATAATGATGCGGTTAGTTTTTGTGCTTTTGGCTGGCCTGGTATTGGCCGGCTGTGCCACTTCTGGCGTAGACCCGTTGGCGCCCAAAACCGTCAACAGCGTCAATCTCAAACGTTATCAAGGGACCTGGTACGAGCTGGCCCGCCTGCCGATGTATTTCCAGCGCAACTGCGCGCAATCGGAAGCCCATTACACCCTCAAGCCCGACGGCAACGTGGATGTGCTCAACCGCTGCCTGACTTCCGACTGGAAATGGGAAGAGGCCAGGGGCACCGCTTACCCGCAGGTGCCGGGCAAGACCGACAAGCTCTGGGTTGAATTCGATACCTGGTTCTCGAAAGTCCTGCCGGGCGTGGCCAAGGGTGAATATTGGGTGCTGTACGTCAGCGATGACTACAAGACCGCCATTGTTGGCGACCCGAGCCGTCGCTACATGTGGCTGCTGTCCCGCACGCCAACGGTCAAGGTCGATGTACGCGAAGAGCTGCTGAGCAAGGCGCGGCAGCAAGGGTATGACACGACGCGGTTGGTCTGGCGTGCGTCGGACCGGCAGATGGCCAAGACTTCGGACTGATGCCGTAAAGACCTGTGGGAGCGAGCTTGCTCGCGATGAGGCCTTTTCCCTCAACATGGATGTTGATTGAAAGTCCGCTATCGCGAGCAAGCTCGCTCCCACAGGGTTGATAGGGTCAGTCCAAGAGTTTGCGCAGCACTTGGGTAAATGCCCGGGCGCTTTCTTCTTCGCCGGCATGGTGTCCGTCGCGCACTTGCCACTTGCCGCCAACCATCACATCCCGCACCTGGCGATCGCCGCCGGCAAACAGCCAACGATTCAGGATGCCGTCACCATTGGCCGTGGCCAGGTACGGATCGTTGCCATCGAGCACCAGCCAGTCGGCGCGCTTGCCGACTTCCAACGCGCCGATGGGTTGGCCCAGCGCCTGGGCGCCACCTGCCAACGCAGCGTCATACAGGGTACGTCCGACCATCGGCTGGTCCGTTCGGTGCAACCGGTTGCGGCGCTGGTCCCGCAGCCGCTGGCCATATTCCAGCCAGCGCAACTCTTCGACCACGCTCAGCGACACATGACTGTCGGAACCGATGCCCATCCGGCCGCCCTGGGCGAGGAAATCCACGGCCGGAAAAATCCCGTCGCCCAGGTTGGCTTCGGTGGTCAGGCACAAACCGGCAATCGCCCGGCTCCTGGCCATCAGGCTGACTTCCTGTGGATTGGCGTGGGTGGCATGGACCAGGCACCAGCGTTGATCCACCTCGGCATTTTCATACAGCCATTGCAGCGGACGCACGCCGCTCCAGCCCAGGCAGTCGTCGACTTCCTTTTGCTGTTCGGCGATGTGGATGTGCACGGGGCAATCGCGGTCGCTGGCGGCGAGCACGTCGTGGATCTGCCCGGGTGTCACGGCGCGCAGCGAGTGGAAGCACAAGCCCAGCGCCTGGGACGGTTGTCCGGCCAGGATCGGCTGCAAGCGTGACTGGAGCTTCAGGTAGTTTTCGGTGCTGTTGATGAACCGGCGCTGCCCGTCATTGGGTGCCTGGCCGCCGAAACCGGAATGGCTGTAGAGCACCGGCAGCAAGGTCAAGCCAATGCCCGTGGCACTGGCGGCCTGACTGATACGCAGGGCCAGTTCGGCCGGGTCGGCGTAGGGCGTGCCGTCGGTGTCGTGGTGTACATAGTGGAATTCGGCGACCGAGGTGTAGCCGGCCTTGAGCATTTCGATGTAAAGCTGCCGGGCAATGATGCCAAGCTGGTCGGGGCTGATTTTTCCGACGAGGCGATACATCAAGTCGCGCCAGGTCCAGAAACTGTCATTGGGATTGCCCGCCACTTCCGCCAGGCCGGCCATCGCCCGCTGGAACGCATGGGAATGCAGGTTCGGCATGCCCGGCAACAGCGGACCGCCAAGCCGTTCGGCGCCGTCTGCGTGGGAATCGGCCTGGACATGGGTCAGGACGCCCTCGGCGTCGACCTCAAGACGTACATCGTTGGCCCATCCATTAGGCAGCAGTGCACGCTCGGCAAAGAAGGCGGACATCGGTTGAACCTCGTTGCGTGTAATTTGTATATACATATACAGACGTTTGCCTGCCCGGTAAACTCCGGCAAGCTAGTCATCAACATTCGCAGAACAGGAATACGCCGTGCCGACTCCGCCTGCCAAACCGCCGCTGGCCGCACACATGGGTGACAGTCCGGCGCCCTTGTACGCCCGCGTCAAACAGATGATCACCCAGCAGATCGACAGTGGAAACTGGCCGCCCCATTACCGCGTGCCCTCGGAAAGCGAACTGGTCAGCCAGTTGGGCTTCAGCCGCATGACCATCAACCGCGCCCTGCGGGAAATGACCGCCGATGGCCTGCTGGTCCGCATGCAGGGAGTCGGCACGTTCGTGGCCGAGCCCAAGAGCCAGTCCGCGCTGTTCGAAGTGCACAACATCGCCGATGAAATCGCCTCCCGCGGTCATCGCCACACCTGCAAGGTCATCACCCTCGAAGAAGAGGCCGCCGGTTCCGAGCGCGCGTTGGCCCTGGACATGCGCGAAGGCCAGAAGGTGTTCCACTCGTTGATCGTGCATTTCGAGAACGACATCCCCGTGCAAATCGAGGACCGTTTCGTCAACGCGCTGGTGGCGCCCGAATACCTCAAGCAAGACTTCACCCTCCAAACGCCCTACGCCTATCTGAATCAGGTTGCGCCGCTGACCGAAGGCGAGCATGTGGTCGAGGCCATCCTGGCCGAGCCGAGCGAATGCAAGCTGCTGCAGATCGAGCGAGGCGAGCCGTGCCTGTTGATCCGTCGCCGCACCTGGTCCGGGCGCCAGCCAGTGACCGCCGCACGCCTGATTCATCCGGGCTCCCGTCACAGCCTGGAAGGACGTTTTCATAAATGAGTCAGTTGAAGGTTTTACGCGCTGCGGATTACCCGCGCATGCCGTGGAAGAACGGCGGTGGCAGCACGGAAGAAATCACCCGCGATGCCGGTGCCGGCCTCGAAGGTTTCGGCTGGCGCCTGTCGATAGCCGATATAGGTGAGTCGGGTGGTTTTTCCACCTTCGCCGGTTATGAGCGGGTCATCAGCGTCTTGCAAGGGGATGGCATGACCCTGAACGTCGATGGCCAGGCCACGCGGCCTTTGCATCCGCTGGACCCTTTTGCGTTCAGCGGTGAGAGTCATGTGCATTGCACGCTGCTGGGCGGGCCGATTCGCGACTTCAACCTGATCTACGCGCCGCAGCGTTACCGTGCGCGGCTGCAGTGGTTGGGCGGCCAGCAGCGGTTTTTCAGCGAGGCGGGGACAGTGTTGGTGTTCAGTGCGGCTCCGGGGTTGGCTATCAAGGTCGGGGACTCCACCGTCGACTTGGGGCTTTACGATTGTTTGCAACTGAGCGGTAACACCGGGCTGGTGGATGTCTCCACTCACGGTCAATGCTGTGTGATCGAGCTGACGGCTCACTAAAGAAGTCCTGCGACAGAGCTTTTGTGGCGAGGGAGCGTGCTCCCGCTGGGCCTGTAGGGGCTGTGTAGGAGCTGTCGAGTGCAACGAGGCTGCGATCTTTCCAAAGACACTTGAATCCCAAGCGAAAATTCAAAAGATCGTCCGAACGCGTCCCGAGCCTTCGCCAGCTCCTACAAAAGCCCAGCGGGAGCAAGCTCCCTCGCCACAAAAAGCGCGCTCATTGTTCCCTACCCGCGCACCAACTTGTTACCGAACGCCCCAGCGTGGCGCAATACCACGCTTTTATGCCCCTTCGATTTCCCCCTCGAAAACCCTCATCAAAAATTTCATGCGGCTCGGCAGCCCTTCAACTAAAGGGCTTTCAGCCATTTCTCCAATCGTCCCTGAGCAGCGCCGTCCCCAAGTTGGCCGCTTGATTGCATATGCTTGTACATACAAGTAAAGACGTATGCGTATGAGTCACCTGCATTCAACGCAACGTCCGCTGAATCGCTGCCCACTGCCCGGGCTGGTCTGGATTGATCGCTGAGGAGTTTTTGCTGTGACCGACGCTACCCGCAAACCTGAAAAATACCGTGACGTTGAAATCCGCGCCCCTCGCGGTAACACGCTGACCGCCAAGAGCTGGCTGACTGAAGCGCCGCTGCGCATGCTGATGAACAACCTCGACCCGGAAGTGGCCGAGAACCCGAAGGAGCTGGTGGTCTACGGTGGCATCGGTCGCGCGGCGCGCAACTGGGAGTGCTACGACAAGATCGTCGAAAGCCTGACCAACCTGAACGACGACGAAACCCTGCTGGTGCAATCCGGCAAGCCGGTGGGCGTGTTCAAGACCCACAGCAACGCACCGCGCGTGCTGATCGCCAACTCCAACCTGGTGCCGCACTGGGCCAGTTGGGAGCACTTCAACGAACTCGACGCCAAGGGCTTGGCCATGTACGGCCAGATGACCGCCGGCAGCTGGATCTACATCGGCAGCCAGGGCATCGTGCAAGGCACCTATGAAACCTTCGTCGAGGCCGGTCGCCAGCATTACGACTCCAACCTCAAGGGTCGTTGGGTCCTGACCGCCGGCCTGGGCGGCATGGGCGGCGCGCAACCGCTGGCCGCAACTTTGGCCGGTGCATGCTCGCTGAACATCGAGTGCCAGCAGGTGAGCATCGATTTCCGCCTGAAAACCCGCTACGTCGACGAGCAAGCCAAAGACCTCGACGACGCCCTGGCGCGCATCGAGAAATACACCGCCGAAGGCAAGGCAATTTCCATCGCACTGTGTGGGAACGCGGCTGAAATCCTGCCGGAAATGGTCCGTCGTGGCGTGCGCCCGGACATGGTCACCGACCAGACCAGCGCCCACGACCCACTCAACGGCTACCTGCCGGCCGGTTGGACCTGGGACGAATACCGTGCCCGCGCCAAGGCCGAGCCTGCTGCCGTGGTGAAGGCCGCCAAGCAATCGATGGCCGTCCACGTCAAAGCCATGCTGGCCTTTCAGAAAATGGGCGTGCCGACCTTCGACTACGGCAACAACATTCGCCAGATGGCCCAAGAAGAAGGCGTCGAAAATGCCTTCGACTTCCCCGGCTTCGTCCCGGCCTATATCCGTCCGCTGTTCTGCCGTGGCATCGGCCCGTTCCGCTGGGCGGCGCTGTCGGGTGACCCGCAGGACATCTACAAGACCGACGCCAAGGTCAAGGAGCTGATCCCCGACGACGCCCACCTGCACAACTGGCTGGACATGGCCCGCGAGCGCATCAGCTTCCAGGGCTTGCCGGCACGGATCTGCTGGGTTGGCCTGGGCCAGCGCGCCAAGCTGGGCCTGGCGTTCAACGAAATGGTCCGTAGCGGCGAGTTGTCGGCACCGATCGTCATCGGTCGCGACCACCTGGACTCTGGTTCCGTGGCCAGCCCGAACCGTGAAACCGAATCCATGCAGGACGGCTCCGACGCCGTTTCCGACTGGCCGCTGCTCAACGCCTTGCTCAACACCGCCAGCGGCGCGACCTGGGTTTCGCTGCACCACGGCGGTGGCGTCGGCATGGGCTTCTCCCAGCACTCCGGCATGGTGATCGTCTGCGACGGTACCGACGAAGCGGCCGAGCGGATTGCTCGCGTACTGCACAACGACCCGGGCACTGGCGTGATGCGTCATGCCGATGCCGGTTACCAGATTGCGATCGATTGCGCGAAGGAGCAGGGGCTGAACCTGCCGATGATCACCGGCAAATAATCCCGGATCCCCTGTGGGAGCGAGCTTGCTCGCGATAGCGGTGGATCAGTACCGGTTCCGTCTACTGACACGCCCTCATCGCGAGCAAGCTCGCTCCCACAGGAATGCGGCGCAAATGAATCCGAGAACAATCCACAGAGGTTGAACCATGGCTGTCACCAGCACACGCGAAAACAGCAAGCCGTTGATCGAGAAGCGCTCGATCGACTACATCCCGGAAGCGGAGCGGCACGGACGGTTGTTGAGCCAGTTCACCCTCTGGATGGGGGCCAACCTGCAAATCACTGCAATCGTCACCGGTGCTTTGGCGGTGGTATTGGGCGGTGATGTGTTCTGGTCATTGATCGGTTTGCTGATCGGCCAAGTGCTCGGTGGCGGCGTCATGGCGCTGCATGCCGCGCAAGGGCCCAAGCTGGGGCTGCCGCAGATGATCTCCAGCCGGGTGCAATTTGGCGTTTATGGCGCGGCCATCCCGATCGTGCTGGTGTGCCTGATGTACCTGGGGTTCACCGCAACGGGAACGGTGCTTTCCGGCCAGGCGCTGGGCCAGTTGTTTGGCGTCAGCGACAGTGTCGGCATCCTGATTTTCGCCAGCGTCATCGTGCTGGTCACGGTGTTCGGCTATCGGGTGATTCACTTCATTGGCCGTGTCGCCAGCATTCTTGGCGTGATTGCCTTTGTCTACCTGTTCGCTCGCCTGATGAGCCAGACGGACGTCGGCGCGCTTCTGCAAATCCGCCATTTCAGCTGGAGCAGCTTCTTGCTGGCGGTGTCGCTCGCGGCCTCCTGGCAGATCGCCTTCGGCCCCTACGTGGCTGACTATTCGCGTTACTTGCCGAGCAACACGTCGTCGGTGAAAACCTTTTTCGCCGCAGGCGCCGGTTCAGTCATCGGCGCACAGGTGGCGATGATCCTCGGCGTGTTTGCCGCGGCCTCGGCCAACGGCCAGTTCGCCGGTCACGAAGTGGCCTACATCGTTGGCCTGGGCGGGACGGGGGCCACCGCTGCGCTGCTGTACTTCAGCATCGCGTTCGGCAAGGTCACGATCTCCACGCTGAACTCCTACGGCAGCTTCATGTGCATCGCGACCATCATCAGCGGATTCCGTGGCCACCTGAGCGTCACGCGTGTGCAGCGCCTGGTCTTCGTGCTGTTCATCGTTGGCGCCGCGACCTTGATCGCGCTGCTTGGCCAGCACTCGTTCCTCGGTGCGTTCAAGTCTTTCATCCTGTTCTTGCTGGCGTTCTTCACGCCATGGAGCGCGATCAACCTGGTGGATTACTACTGCATCACTCGCGAACGTTATGACGTGCCGGCATTGAACGACCCGACCGGTCGCTACGGCCGTTGGAACGTGCTCGGCATCAGCGTCTATGTCTTTGGCGTACTGGTTCAATTGCCGTTCATTGCGACCAAGTTCTATACCGGCCCACTGGTGAAAGCCATGGGTGGAGTGGATATCTCCTGGATCATCGGCCTGGTGGTCCCGGCGGCGCTGTACTACGTCCTCGCCAGGAAGTGGCACAGCGCAGTACCCGATCAATTGATCCTGCCGGTCGAGCAGGACGCGGTTGACGCACAACCGAGCAGGGCGGGCCGCATCCAAGCGGTCTGATGGGACGTTGACAGGGCTGGATGCCTCTTGACTGCCGTAAGCCAATCCAACTGATTAGGAGCGTCACATAATGAAGTCGAACAAGACCCTGCTGACCACATTGCTTTCCATGGGCCTGCTGGCCAGCGCCGGCGCCACGCAAGCGGCCGGTTGGTGCGAGTCGGGTAAACCGGTGAAGTTCGCCGGCCTGAACTGGGAAAGCGGCATGCTGCTGACCGACGTCCTGCAAGTGGTGCTGGAAAAAGGCTACGACTGCAAGACCGACAGCCTGCCAGGCAACTCCATCACCATGGAAAACGCCCTGAGCAGCAACGACATCCAGGTCTTCGCCGAGGAGTGGGTCGGCCGCAGCGAGGTGTGGAACAAGGCCGAGAAGGCCGGCAAGGTGGTCGGCGTCGGTGCCCCGGTGGTGGGTGCCATCGAAGGCTGGTACGTGCCGCGCTACGTGGTCGAAGGCGACGCCAAGCGCAAGCTCGAAGCCAAGGCGCCAGGCCTGAAGAACATTGCCGACCTGGGCCAGTACGCCGCCGTGTTCAAGGACCCGGAAGAACCGTCCAAGGGCCGCTTCTACAACTGCCCGGCTGGCTGGACCTGCGAGCTGGACAACAGCGAAATGCTGAAAAGCTACGGCCTGGAAAAAACCTACACCAACTTCCGCCCAGGCACCGGCCCGGCTCTGGATGCGGCCGTGCTGTCGAGCTACAAGCGTGGCGAGCCGATCCTGTTCTACTACTGGTCGCCAACGCCGCTGATGGGCCAGGTGGACCTGGTGAAACTGGAAGAAAAACCGGGCGTGGATAAAAGCGTGAGCATCAAGGTCGGCTTGTCGAAGACCTTCCACGACGAAGCCCCGGAATTGGTGGCGGTCCTGGAAAAGGTCAACCTGCCCATCGATATCCTGAACCAGAACCTCGGGCGCATGGCCAAAGAGCGGATCGAGTCGCCGAAACTGGCGAAGATCTTCCTGAAGGAACATCCTGAAGTCTGGCATGCGTGGGTCAGCGAAGACGCGGCCAAGAAAATCGACGCGGCTCTGTAGGTCGAATATTTCCCGGCCAACCCATGGGCTGGCCGGGACATTCACCGCATCCACCTGATCGAGAGTCAATTATGTTTCCCGAAAGCTTTACCTTCTCCATCGCCGACTGGGTCAACGGTTGGGTCGATTCCTTGGTGACCAACTATGGCGACGTGTTCCGGCACATCTCCGACACGCTGCTGTGGGCCATCGTCAACCTCGAAGGCCTGCTGCGCATGGCGCCCTGGTGGCTGATGCTGGCCATTGTCGGCGGCGTTGCCTGGCACGCCACCCGCAAGGTCGTCACCACCGCGGTGATTGTTGGCCTGCTGTTCCTGGTGGGCGCGGTGGGCCTGTGGGACAAGCTCATGCAGACCCTCGCCCTGATGCTGGTGGCGACGCTGATTTCGGTGATGATCGGCATTCCGCTGGGCATCCTCTCGGCGCGCAGCAATCGCCTGCGTTCGGTGCTGATGCCGTTGCTGGACATCATGCAGACCATGCCGAGCTTCGTGTACCTGATTCCGGTGTTGATGCTGTTCGGCCTGGGCAAGGTCCCGGCGATCTTCGCCACGGTGATCTACGCCGCGCCACCATTGATTCGCCTGACCGACCTGGGCATCCGCCAGGTGGACGGCGAAGTGATGGAAGCCATCAACGCCTTCGGCGCCAACCGCTGGCAGCAGCTGTTCGGCGTGCAACTGCCCCTGGCCCTGCCGAGCATCATGGCCGGGATCAACCAGACCACCATGATGGCCCTGTCGATGGTGGTCATTGCCTCGATGATCGGTGCCCGTGGCCTGGGCGAAGACGTGCTGGTGGGCATCCAGACCCTCAACGTCGGGCGTGGCCTCGAAGCGGGCCTGGCCATTGTGATTCTCGCCGTGGTCATCGACCGCATTACCCAGGCCTATGGTCGTCCTCGGCATGAGGTGAGCAAATGAGCAACGCAGCCATCAGCAAGATCGAAGTCAAGAACGTCTTCAAGATTTTCGGCAACCGCTCCAAGGAAGCCCTGGACCTGATCCGCCAGAACAAGACCAAGGACCAGGTGCTGGCCGAAACCGGCTGCGTGGTCGGCGTGAACGACCTGTCGCTGAGCATCGGTACCGGTGAGATCTTCGTGATCATGGGCCTGTCCGGTTCCGGAAAATCCACTCTGGTGCGCCACTTCAACCGGCTGATCGACCCTACCAGCGGCGCGATCCTGGTGGACGGTGAAGACATCCTGCAACTGGACATGGACGCCCTGCGCGAGTTTCGCCGGCACAAGATCAGCATGGTCTTCCAGAGCTTCGGCCTGCTGCCCCACAAGAGCGTGCTGGACAACGTTGCCTATGGCTTGAAAGTGCGCGGCGAGAGCAAGCAGGTGTGCGCCGAGCGCGCGCTGCACTGGATCAACACCGTGGGCCTGAAGGGCTACGAGAACAAATACCCGCACCAGCTTTCCGGCGGCATGCGCCAGCGCGTCGGCCTGGCCCGTGCCCTGGCCGCCGATACCGACATCATCCTGATGGACGAAGCCTTCAGCGCCCTCGATCCGCTGATCCGCGCGGAAATGCAGGATCAGTTGCTGGAACTGCAAAAGACCCTGCACAAGACCATCGTCTTCATTACCCACGACCTCGACGAGGCCGTGCGCATCGGCAACCGCATCGCGATTCTCAAGGACGGCAAGCTGATCCAGGTCGGCACGCCCCGGGAGATCCTGCACTCGCCGGCGGATGAGTATGTCGATCGGTTTGTGCAGCGGCGGGCGGCGGTGGTTTGAGGGATTTGTGGTGGCTGGGCTGGCCCCTTCGCGAGCAAGCTCGCTCCCACAGGTTATGTGAACGACACAGAGCCAATGTGGGAGCGAGCTTGCTCGCGATAGGGCCGGCAAAGTTGCATCAATATTCAGGTTGCAAGCATGAGGTTTGAGATGTCCCAGGCTGAAAAAATCATCATCACCGGCGCCCCCCTGCGCTGGCAGGACGTGGTCGCCGTCGCCCGCTTCGGCGCGCCGCTGGAACTGTCGGCTCAAGTCTGGGCGCGGATCGACAATGCCCAGGCCATCGTCCAGCGCATCGTCGAAAGCGGCGAGCGCGCCTATGGCGTCAATACCGGCCTGGGTGCGTTGTGCAATGTCTCGCTCAAGGACGAACAACTCAGCCAACTGTCGCGCAACACGTTGCTCAGCCACGCCTGTGGCGTCGGCGCGCCGCTCTCCGACGAGCAGCCCCGGGCAATCCTCTGCGCCGCCATCCACAACTACAGCCAAGGCAAGTCCGGCATTCATCGCCGGGTGGTCGAGGCGTTGCTGGCGCTGCTCAATCGCGGCATCACCCCGCAAGTGCCCTCCCAGGGGTCGGTGGGTTACCTGACCCACATGGCCCATATCGGCATCGCGCTGCTGGGCGTTGGCCAGGTCAGCTATCGCGGACAGATCGTCCCGGCGCAACAGGCCCTGGCCGCAGAAGGTTTGCAACCGGTGCAACTGGGGGCCAAGGACGGCTTGTGCCTGGTCAACGGTACGCCATGCATGACCGGCCTCAGTTGCCTGGCCCTGGCCGATGCCACGCGGCTGGTGCAATGGGCCGATGTGATCGGCGCCATGAGCTTCGAGGCCCAGCGCGGCCAGATTGCCGCGTTCGACGCCGAGATCATCGCCCTCAAGCCACACCCGGGCATGCAGCAGGTCGGCGTAAACCTGCGGGCATTGCTTGATGGCAGCGAAGTCATCGCGTCGAGCCTGGGTATCCGCACCCAGGACGCCTTGAGCATCCGTTCGATTCCCCAAGTGCACGGCGCCGCTCGCGATCAACTGGAGCACGCCCGGCAGCAGATTGAAACCGAGCTCAACGCCGTTACCGACAACCCGCTGCTGCTGGGTACGCCAGAGAATTTCCGGGTCATGTCCCAAGCCAATCCCCACGGTCAATCGGTGGCGTTGGCGGCGGACTTGCTGGCGATTGCCATGGCCGAGATCGGCTCCATCGCCGAGCGCCGCCTTGATCGCTTGATCAACCCGCACGTCAGCGGCTTGCCGGCATTCCTTGTCGCCAATCCTGGCGTGAACTCAGGGATGATGATCGTCCAATACGTCGCCGCGTCGCTGTGTGCAGAGAACAAGCAACTGGCGCAACCGGCGGTGCTCGACAATTTCGTCACCTCCGGTTTGCAGGAAGATCACTTGAGCATGGGCACCAACGCGGCCCTGAAGCTGCACCGGGCGCTGGAAAACTGCACGCAGATCCTCGCGATCGAATACCTGCTGGCGGCCCAGGCGTTTGAATTTCTCAAGGTGCAACGCTTCGGCGCCGGCACCGACGTCGCCTGGAAACTGCTGCGCGAGCGCGTCCCGGCCTACGACCAGGACCGCTGGCTGGCGCCGGACATCGCCAGCGCCGCCGGGCTGCTGAAAGACCCGAACGTGTTGCACACCGTACTACCGAATTTGAATTGATCGAAAAATAGCGCCAGCGTGCCAAGGCACCTATAGCCCACAAGGCATCGCCCAAAAAGCGAAGGTGACGGATAACGGAACATTCCGGAGCGACTGGCGAGTGAAAACAAAACTCTCAAAAGGAGCAATACATGACTGCCTTAAACCTGATTCCTGGCCAATTGAGCCTGGCTCAATTGCGTGACATCTATCAGCAACCGGTGAACCTGAGCCTCGACGCCAGTGCGTCGGCACAGATCGAAGCCAGTGTTGCCTGCGTGGAACAGATCCTCGCCGAGAACCGCACTGCCTACGGCATCAACACCGGTTTTGGCCTGCTGGCCTCGACCCGCATCGCCAGCGAGGACCTGGAAAACCTCCAGCGTTCCCTGGTGCTGTCCCATGCCGCCGGTGTCGGCGAGCCGATCAGCGATGCGCTGGTGCGGTTGATCATGGTGCTCAAGGTCAACAGCCTGAGTCGCGGTTTTTCCGGCATCCGCCGGCAGGTGATCGATGCGCTGATCGCGCTGGTCAACGCCGAAGTTTATCCGCACATTCCGTTGAAAGGTTCGGTGGGTGCATCCGGTGACCTGGCGCCACTGGCGCACATGTCGCTGGTGCTGCTGGGCGAAGGCAAGGCCCGCTACAAGGGCGAATGGCTGCCGGCCGTCGAGGCCCTGAAAGTCGCCGGCCTCGCGCCGCTGACCCTGGCTGCCAAGGAGGGCCTGGCGCTGCTCAACGGCACGCAAGTTTCCACCGCGTTTGCCTTGCGTGGCCTGTTCGAAGGCGAGGACCTGTTCGCCGGCGCCCTGGCCTTGGGCAGTCTCACGGTGGAGGCGGTACTCGGTTCGCGCTCGCCATTCGATGCGCGCATCCACGCGGCTCGTGGCCAGAAAGGCCAGATCGATGCGGCTGCTGCCTATCGCGACCTGCTGGGCGAGCGCAGCGAAGTCTCCGACTCGCACCAGAACTGCGACAAGGTCCAGGATCCGTACTCCCTGCGCTGCCAGCCGCAAGTGATGGGCGCCTGCCTGACGCAGTTCCGCCAGGCCGCCGAGGTGCTGGTGATCGAGGCCAACGCCGTGTCGGATAACCCGCTGGTGTTCGCTGCCGAGGGCGACGTGATTTCAGGTGGCAACTTCCACGCCGAACCGGTGGCAATGGCCGCCGACAACATGGCCCTGGCGATCGCCGAGATCGGCTCCCTGAGCGAGCGGCGCATTTCGCTGATGATGGACAAGCACATGTCGCAACTGCCGCCTTTCCTGGTGGCCAATGGCGGCGTGAACTCCGGCTTCATGATCGCCCAAGTGACGGCAGCTGCGCTGGCGAGTGAAAACAAAGCGCTGTCCCATCCTCATTCGGTGGACAGCCTGCCGACTTCGGCAAACCAGGAAGACCACGTCTCCATGGCTCCGGCTGCGGGCAAGCGGTTGTGGGAAATGGCCGAGAACACCCGTGGGATCCTCGCGGTGGAATGGCTGGCAGCATGCCAGGGGCTGGATTTGCGCGGCGGTCTGAAAACCTCCGCCAAACTGGAGCAGGCCAGGGCGCTGCTGCGTGCAGAAGTGCCGTTCTACGAGAAGGACCGGTTCTTTGCGCCGGACATCAATGCAGCCAGTGAATTGCTGGCGAGTCGGTGCCTGAACGAGCTGGTCACGGCGCAGTTGTTGCCGAGCCTGTAACTGCTTAAGCGCGTCCACCCTGTAGGAGCTGCCAAAGGCTGCGATCTTTTGATTCTGGTCTGTTGTGCGTTCACTCACGACTCAATTGTCTGAGCAAAGATCGCAGCCTCGTTGCACTCGGCAGCTCCTACGGGCGCGCTTGTCATTAATCACACGGAGGCATCGGGATGAAAACCCTCTGGCAAAACTGCCACGCCGCCACCATGGCCCAGGGCGTCTACTCGATCATCGAAGACGCCGCCCTCGTCACCCAGGGCGAGTACATTCAATGGATCGGCCCCCGCGCCGAATTGCCGGTAGGCGACTATCCGGCGGTCAACGACCTCAAGGGTGCCTGGGTCACGCCGGGGCTGATCGACTGCCACACCCACGCGGTGTTTGGCGGCAACCGCAGCGGTGAGTTCGAACAGCGCCTGCAAGGCGTCAGCTACGCCGAGATCGCCGCGGCCGGCGGCGGCATCGCCAGCACCGTGCGCGCCACTCGGGCCGCGAGCGAGGACGAGCTGTTCGCCAGCGCCGCCAAACGCCTCAAGAGCCTGATGCGTGACGGCGTGACCACGGTGGAAATCAAGTCCGGCTACGGCCTGGACCTGGTGAGCGAGCGCAAGATCCTGCGTGTCATCCGCCGCCTCGGCGCCGAGCTGCCGGTCAGTGTGCGCAGCACGTGCCTGGCGGCCCACGCCTTGCCACCGGAATACAAGGATCGCGCCGACGACTACATCGAACATATCTGCACCGAAATGCTTCCCGCCTTGGCGGCCGAAGGCTTGGTAGACGCCGTTGACGCTTTTTGTGAGTACCTGGCGTTTTCCCCGGAGCAGGTCGAGCGGGTGTTTATCACCGCGCAACAACTGGGGTTGCCCGTGAAGCTGCACGCCGAGCAATTGTCGTCGCTGCACGGTTCCAGCCTGGCGGCGCGTTACCAAGCGCTGTCGGCCGATCACCTGGAGTTCATGACCGAGGACGACGCCCAGGCCATGGCCGCTTCCGGCACCGTGGCGGTGCTGCTGCCGGGGGCGTTTTATTTCCTGCGTGAAACCCAGCTGCCGCCCATGGATGCGCTGCGCAAGCACGGCGTGAAAATCGCCGTGGCCAGCGACCTCAACCCCGGCACTTCGCCGGCGTTGTCGTTGCGCTTGATGTTGAACATGGCGTGCACCTGTTTGCGCATGACCCCGGAAGAGGCGTTGGCAGGGGCGACGATTCATGCCGCCCAAGCCCTGGGCATGGCCCGAACCCACGGTTCGCTGGAAGCCGGCAAGATGGCGGACTTTGTTGCCTGGCACATCGATCGCCCGGCCGACCTGTCTTATTGGCTTGGCGGAGATCTGGAAAAACGCGTCGTGCGTCACGGCGTGGAAATCGATTGAGGAGAGCGGTTGTGGAGAAGGTCCTGAATTTCAAGCAAGGGCGCGTGCCGCTGTTGATCAGCATGCCCCACGCCGGCCTGCGGCTGACCCCGGCGGTACGTGCTGGGTTGATCCCCGAGGCACAGAGCCTGCCGGATACCGACTGGCATATTCCAAGGCTCTACGAATTCGCCGCCGAGCTGGGCGCCAGCACGCTGGCCGCGGAGTACTCGCGGTTCGTCGTCGACCTGAACCGCCCCTCCGATGACAAGCCGATGTACGTCGGCGCCACCACCGGTTTGTACCCGGCGACGCTGTTCGACGGCGTGCCGTTGTTTCGCGAAGGGCTGGAGCCCTCCGCCGAGGAGCGGGCGATGTACTTGCAACAGGTCTGGATGCCGTACCACCAAGCGCTGCAACAGGAGCTGGCGCGGCTCAAGGCCGAGTTCGGCTATGCCTTGCTGTTCGACGCCCACTCGATCCGCTCGGTGATCCCGCACCTGTTCGACGGCAAGTTGCCGGACTTCAACCTGGGCACGTTCAACGGCGCCAGTTGCGACCCGACCCTGGCCAGCCAGCTCGAAGCCATCTGCGCCCGTCACGATCAGTTCACCCATGTGCTGAACGGGCGTTTCAAGGGCGGACACATCACCCGGCACTACGGCAACCCGGCCGAGGACATCCACGCGGTGCAGCTGGAACTGTGCCAGAGCACCTACATGGAAGAGTTCGAACCGTTCAACTACCGCCCGGACCTGGCGGCGCCGACCCAGGTGGTGCTCAGAGAGTTGCTCGAAGGCTTCCTGGCGTGGGGACGGCAGGCTTACAAAGATTAACCTGTGGTGAGGTAGCTTTTGTGGCGAGGGAGCTTGCTCCCGCTGGGACGGTCCGACGCTTCGGGCGCAGCCGCCCCAAAGATTTTATGAGCGCTACGCACTCAAGCGGGAGCAAGCTCCCTCGCCACAAAAGCATTCCAAGCCCTTTCCCTGTCGCCACCGTGCAAATCCAAGTCGCCACAGTTCACTTTCGCCCCCTCGACGCTGCGTAATGTTCCAGGCACGGTGCACCTAGACACCGACCTACAACAATCCACTGCCGCACGAGACCCACGCGATGAAAAGACTGTCCAAACGCTGTCTGTCGTTCCTCTGCGGTACCGCTCTACTAAGCTCCGGCGCAATGGCCGCCGAGCCTGCGTCCTGCCAGACCGTGCGCATGGGCGTGGTCAACTGGACCGACGTGATCGCCACCAGCGGCATGGCCGATGTGTTGCTCACCGGCCTGGGCTACGAAAGCAAGCAGACCAGCGCCGTGCAACAGATCATCTTCGCCGGCATTCGCGACAAGCGACTCGATATTTTCCTGGGCTATTGGAAGCCCGCGATGGACAAGAACATCGCCCCGTTCCTGGCGGCCAACCAGGTGAAGGTGCTGGACCAGCCAAGCCTGGCCGATGCCCAGGCCACCTTGGCCGTTCCAGACTACGTGGCGGCGGCGGGGCTCAAGACTTTCGGCGATATCGCCCGGTTCAAGGACCCGCTCGGCGGCAAGATCTATGGGATCGAGCCGGGCAGTGGCGCCAATGCCACCATCAAGACCATGATCGAAACCAATCACTTTGGCCTCAAGGATTTCAAGCTGATCGAATCCGGCGAGGCTGGAATGCTGGCGGCGGTGCAGCGGGCGGTGAACCGCAAGGAATTCGTGGTGTTCGTCGGGTGGACCCCGCACCCGATGAACATCAACATGAACATCGCCTACCTGACGGGCAGTGAAGACGTCTATGGCCCGAATGAAGGCGCCGCGACCGTGTCCACCGTGACCGCGCCGGACTACGCCCAGCGCTGCCCCAACGTTCAGCGGTTGCTGGAAAATCTCACGTTCACCGCCGCCCAGGAAAGCCAGCTGATGGTGCCGATCATGGAGCGCAAGACACCCCAGGATGTCGCCCGGCAATGGCTGCGTGAACATCCCGAGGACCTACAGCGCTGGCTCGCCGGCGTGACCAGCTTCGACGGCAAGGATGGCATTGCGGCGGTGCAGGCCAGTCTCAAGCACTGACACGGTATCAAGGACAGCGATAATCCCGTGGCGAGGGAGCTTGCTCCCGCTGGGCTGCGAAGCAGACCCGGCTTTTCCTGGCGGTCGCTGCGCAACCGAGCGGGAGCAAGCTCCCTCGCCACAAAAGCCTCCGGGTTATACCTGGGCATTCCACGGCAAATCACAATGGCCTACCCACTCTCCCAGGCAATGTCAGCTTTCATCGACAAAACCCTGAGCTTCAGCGCCCCGGACGACAGCCTCGCCGGTTCGCGCCAGGCCTACAGCCAGATGTGCCGGGCGTTCACCCCGCCGCGCCCGGCAACGCTGGCGGTCGAGGACCTGCATTTGGCTGGCGTGGCTGTCCGCGCCTACCTCCCACGCACCGCGCCGCCGCTGGCCGGTTGGCCGTGCATCCTTTACCTGCACGGTGGTGGTTGGGTGGTGGGCGACCTGGATTCCCATGATTTCATCTGCATGGAACTGGCCGAAGCCCTCGCCGTGCTGGTCGTGGCGGTGGACTATCGGCTCGCCCCGGAACATCCCTTCCCGGCTGGTTTCGAAGACTGCCTCGCGGTGTGGCGTCACCTGACGGACCTGCCGTTTGCCATTGACCCGCGTCGCCGCGCGGTGACTGGCGACAGTGCCGGGGGCAACCTCGCCGCGGCGTTGTGCCTGGCCCTGCGCGATGCAGGCCAGCCCCAGCCCAGGGCCCAGGTGCTGATTTATCCGGCACTCGGCGGCCCTGCGCATTTGCCGTCGCGCGACGAGTGTTCCGCCGCACCGCTCTTGAGCCGCAGTGACCTGCAACACTATGACGCTTTGTACCTGCAGGGTGCCGACCCCACGCCCTACGCCGCACCGTTGCTTGCCGATGATCTGAAGGGTTTGGCCCCCGCCTTCGTCGCCGTCGCCCAATGGGATCCGCTGCGTGATGACGGTGTCCTTTATAGCGAGCGGCTGAACGCCGCAGGAGGGGCTTGCGTGTTGTACCGGGGCGAAGGCCTGGTCCACGGTTGCCTGCGTGCTCGGGGCCAGGTACCGGAGGTGGATAAGATGTATCGCACGCTGCTCGCTTACCTGGCTGACACGCTTTGACTGCGCGCGGGGCATGCTCATTAAGGTGATTCGGGTTTATGATGCCGGACGGCAGACTAAATAGAAGTCCCCACAGGGATGACTCGACCCCTTACGGAGCGCGCAATGCAGACTTTGTACCCGCAGATCAAACCCCATGCCCGGCACGATCTGGCTGTCGATGACACCCACACGCTCTATGTTGATGAAAGCGGCTCGCCGGAAGGCTTGCCAGTCGTGTTCATTCACGGCGGCCCGGGGGCGGGTTGCGATGCACAAAGCCGTCGCTACTTCGATCCGAACCTGTACCGCATCGTCACGTTCGACCAGCGCGGCTGCGGTCGTTCCACGCCTCACGCCAGCCTGGAAAACAACACCACCTGGGATCTGGTCGAAGACCTGGAGCGCATCCGCAAGCACCTGGGCATCGAAAAATGGGTGCTGTTCGGCGGCTCCTGGGGCTCGACCCTGGCCCTGGCCTACGCCCAGACCCATCCGGAGCGGGTACATGGCTTGATCCTGCGTGGGATCTTTCTCTGCCGTCCGCAGGAAATCGAGTGGTTCTACCAGGCAGGCGCCAGTCGCCTGTTCCCTGACTACTGGCAGGACTACATCGCGCCGATCCCGCTGGACGAACGCGACAACTTGCTCAGCGCTTTCCACAAGCGCCTGACCGGTAACGACCAGATTGCCCAGATGCACGCGGCCAAGGCCTGGTCGACCTGGGAGGGCCGTACCGCGACCCTGCGGCCGAACCCGCTGGTGGTCGATCGCTTCTCCGAGCCGCAGCGCGCGCTGTCGATCGCCCGGATCGAATGTCACTACTTCACCAACAATGCTTTCCTCGAGCCCAACCAACTGATTCGCGACATGGGCAAGATCGCCCACTTGCCGGGCGTCATCGTGCACGGCCGCTACGACGTGATCTGTCCATTGGACAACGCCTGGGAACTGCACCAGAACTGGCCCAACAGCGAACTGCAAGTGATTCGCGACGCCGGCCACGCTGCGTCGGAGCCAGGGATCACCGATGCGCTGGTGCGCGCCGCCGCACAAATGGCCCGGCGCCTGCTTGACCTGCCGCCCGAAGAAGCATGAAAGGGCTGCTGCAGCGGGTTCGCGGCGCCCGGGTCGAGGTTGCGGGTGAGATTGTCGGTGCGGTGGACCATGGCTTGCTGGTGCTGGTGGCGGTCGAGCCTGGGGACACGCGTGCCCACGCCGACAAACTCCTGCACAAGCTGCTTAATTACCGGGTGTTCAGCGACGCGGATGGGAAGATGAATCTGTCCCTGGCGGATGTGGCAGGCGGTTTGCTGCTGGTTTCACAATTCACCCTGGCAGCGGACACCAAAAGCGGCCTGCGACCGAGTTTTTCGACCGCCGCGCCTCCCGCCCTGGGCGAAGAGCTATTCAACTATTTGCTTAACCAGGCGAAACAGGTGCATGGCACCGTGGCATCAGGTAGATTCGGCGCCGACATGCAAGTGCATCTGGTCAACGATGGCCCGGTAACCTTTCTGTTACAGGCCTGAAAGCGTTTGAAACATCTTTTCGGCCCGGTTTCGAGGGAAAACAGGACGTTTTCCCGATAAATACTTTGCTAGCCCTGATGCGTTGTCACGCGGCCTACTAGATAATCGCGCGCTACGGGGGACCAGCGATCGCTGGTCCATTTGACTTAGGTAGAGACTTGTCCTGAACCGTTTGGGGAATCATTTTGTCCCATCGGAGTCGGAACAATGCTCGCCAACTTGGCAAGAGTGGTCCGCAGGAACGGTTTTTCAGCGCCGTTACCGTGTAGATACTTTATCTGGCCGTTGGTTTTTTGATCAGTTTTCGGCGAGGGTTGCTCGTGATTGTTAGTCCCTGTAATGCACCAAAAATGACTGCCAAACGGTTTAGAAGCGCTCTGGTAGCGGGCTCGGCCCTGTTTTGCCTGCTTGGCGCCAGCCAATTGTGGGCATTCAGCCTGGATGATGTGTCGGCAAAAGCACAAGAACTGGCCGGGCAGAAGTTCGAAGCCCCGCGCAGCAACTTGCCGAACGAATTCCGCGAAATGAAGTTCGCCGATTATCAGAAAATCCGTTTCCGCACTGAAAAAGCTGAATGGGCCGACCAGAAGACGCCGTTCCGGCTGTCCTTCTATCATCAGGGCATGCACTTCGACACGCCGGTGAAGATCAATGAAATCACCGCGACCACCGTCGACGAGATCAAGTACGACCCGACACGTTTCGATTTCGGCGACGTGAAGTTCGATCCCAAGGCGACCGAACAGCTGGGCTACGCCGGTTTCCGCGTGCTGTACCCGATCAACAAGGCGGACAAGCAAGACGAAATCATGACCATGCTGGGCGCGAGCTATTTCCGCGTCATCGGCAAGGGCCAGGTCTACGGTTTGTCTGCTCGTGGCATGGCGATCGATACCGCTTTGCCGTCGGGTGAAGAGTTCCCACGTTTCCGCGAGTTCTGGATCCAGCGTCCGAAACCGACCGACAAGCACCTGGTGATCTTCGCCTTGCTGGATTCGCCACGGGCCACGGGCGCTTATCGCCTGACCCTGCGTCCGGGCACCGACACCGTGGTCGACGTGAAGTCGCGTGTGTTCCTGCGTGATCGCGTCAACAAACTGGGCATCGCCCCGCTGACCAGCATGTTCCTGTTCGGCGCCAACCAGCCTTCCAAAGTGCTGAACTACCGTCGTGAACTCCACGATTCCAGCGGCCTGTCCATCCATGCCGGCAATGGCGAGTGGATCTGGCGTCCGCTGAACAATCCAAAACACCTGGCCGTGAGCAACTTCTCGGTTGAAAACCCGCGTGGTTTCGGCTTGTTGCAACGGGGCCGTGACTTCAGTCACTACGAAGACCTGGACGACCGCTACGAAAAACGTCCTAGCGCCTGGATCGAGCCGAAAGGCGATTGGGGCAAAGGCACCGTCGACCTGGTTGAAATTCCGACCGCCGACGAAACCAACGACAACATCGTTGCGTTCTGGAGCCCGGAAAAACTGCCTGAGCCTGGCCAGCCGCTGGACTTCGCCTACCGTCTGCATTGGACGCTCGATGAAGCCAACCTGCACTCGCCAGACAGCGCCTGGGTCAAGCAGACCCTGCGTTCCACCGGTGACGTGAAGCAGTCCAACCTGATCCGTCAGCCGGACGGCAGCGTGGCCTACCTGGTCGACTTCGAAGGGCCATCCCTGCAAGCGCTGCCTGAAGACGCCGAAGTGCGTAGCCAGGTGAGCGTTGGCGACAACGGCGAGATCGTCGAGAACAGCGTTCGCTACAACCCTGAAACCAAGGGCTGGCGCTTGACGCTGCGCCTGAAGATCAAGGACCCGAGCAAAGCCACCGAGATGCGTGCTGCCCTGGTCCGGCCGCTGGTTCCTGTCGAACTGCCTGCCACCTCGCATTCCGTGAACACGTTGGCCAAGGCTGACAAGGTCGCGAAGCAGCAGAGCGAAAAAGAAAAAGCCAACGAGCAAGCCGCCGAGCAGAAAGAAGCCAAGGCCGTGAAGGCGTCCACCGCCGCCGCCGAGCCGACCCCAACCCCACAGGAACCGGAACAGACTGAACAAGTCCTGACCGAGACCTGGAGCTACCAGTTGCCTGCCGATGAGTAATACTCCCGTACAACCAGAATCTCTCAGCGAGTATCTGGCCCATTTGCCGATGACCGACGAGCAGCGCGCCGAGCTGGCGGGCTGCAAGTCATTCAGCGAATTGCATGAACGCCTGGCTTCTTCGACGTTCGACGCACCCAACGAGGCGGCGCAAGCCTCGGTGGGGCGTCGCCTGACACTGAGCACCGCCGAGGAACTCGAGGACGCCGAAATGCTGGCGCTCGATTCCAACGGCCGGGTGTGCCTGAAGGCGACGCCGCCGATTCGCCGGACCAAAGTCGTGCCGGAGCCGTGGCGCACCAACATCCTGGTGCGTGGCTGGCGCCGCCTGACCGGTCGCACCAATCCGCCGAAGCCGCCCAAGGACGAGCGCGTGTTGCCGCACGCACGGTGGCGTACCGTGGGTTCGATCCGCCGCTACATCCTGCTGATTCTGATGCTCGGCCAGACCATCGTCGCTGGCTGGTACATGAAAGGCATCATGCCGTACCAGGGCTGGTCGCTGGTGGACCTCGACGAAGTGATGCACCAACCGCTGCTGCAGACGGCCACGCAAGTGCTGCCGTACGCGCTGCAAACCAGCATCCTGATCATGTTCGGCATTCTGTTCTGCTGGGTGTCGGCTGGTTTCTGGACTGCGCTGATGGGCTTTCTGGAACTGCTCACCGGTCACGACAAGTACCGTATCTCCGGCGCCAGCGCCGGCAACGAGCCGATTCCGAAGGACGCCCGCACTGCATTGGTCATGCCGATCTGCAACGAGGACGTCCCGCGGGTATTCGCCGGTCTGCGCGCCACGTTCGAGTCGGTCGCGGCCACTGGCGACCTGGATCGCTTCGATTTCTTCGTGCTCAGCGACAGTAACGAAACCGATATCTGCGTCGCCGAGCAGCAGGCCTGGCTGGACGTCTGCCGTGAAACCGGCGGCTTCGGCAAGATCTTCTACCGCCGTCGTCGCCGTCGCGTGAAGCGCAAGAGCGGCAACCTCGACGACTTCTGCCGTCGTTGGGGCAGCGACTACAAGTACATGGTCGTGCTCGACGCCGACAGCGTCATGAGCGGCGAATGCCTGACCAGCCTGGTGCGCCTGATGGAAGCCACGCCTGACGCCGGCATTATCCAGACCGCGCCAAAGGCTTCGGGCATGGACACGCTGTATGCGCGCATGCAGCAGTTCGCCACCCGCGTCTATGGTCCGCTGTTCACCGCCGGCCTGCACTTCTGGCAGTTGGGCGAGTCGCACTACTGGGGTCACAACGCGATCATCCGCATGAAGCCGTTTATCGACCACTGCGCCCTGGCGCCGTTGCCGGGTAAAGGTGCGTTCTCTGGCGCGATCCTCTCCCACGACTTCGTCGAAGCCGCGCTGATGCGCCGTGCCGGCTGGGGCGTGTGGATTGCCTACGACCTGCCGGGCAGCTACGAGGAATTGCCGCCGAACCTGCTGGACGAACTCAAGCGTGACCGTCGCTGGTGCCACGGCAACCTGATGAACTTCCGGCTATTCCTGGTCAAGGGCATGCACCCGGTACACCGCGCGGTGTTCCTGACTGGCGTGATGTCCTACCTGTCGGCGCCGTTGTGGTTCTTCTTCCTGGTGTTGTCCACCGCGCTGCTGGCAGTGAATACGCTGATGGAGCCGCAATACTTCCTGGAGCCGCGCCAGCTGTACCCGCTGTGGCCGCAATGGCATCCGGAAAAGGCCATCGCGCTGTTTTCCACCACCATCGTCCTGCTGTTCCTGCCCAAGCTGTTGAGTATCGTGCTGATCTGGGCGAAAGGCGCGAAGGAGTTTGGTGGCAAGTTCAAGGTGACGCTGTCGATGCTGCTGGAGATGCTGTTCTCCATGCTGCTGGCGCCGGTGCGGATGATCTTCCACACCCGCTTCGTCCTTGCCGCTTTCCTGGGCTGGGCCGCGACGTGGAACTCGCCGAAACGTGACGACGACTCCACGCCATGGAGCGAAGCCGTCAAGCGCCACGGTCCGCAAACCCTGCTGGGCTTCTTCTGGGCCTTGCTGGTGATCTGGCTGAACCCGAGCTTCCTGTGGTGGCTCGTGCCGATCGTCGGCTCCCTGATGCTGTCGATCCCGGTCTCGGTGATTTCCAGTCGCGTGGGCCTGGGCTTGAAGTCCCGTGATGAAAGCTTGTTCCTGATCCCCGAGGAATACGCACCGCCTCAGGAACTGCTGTCGACCGACCAGTACACCCATGAAAACCGTTGGCATGCGCTGAACGACGGTTTCATCCGGGCGGTGGTGGATCCGCAACAGAACGCCTTGGCCTATGCCTTGGCGACGTCACGCCATGGCAAGGCCGAGCCGATCGAATGGCTGCGGGTCGAACGTGTTCGTCACGCGCTGAAGGTCGGCCCTGCGGGGCTCAACAACGCCGAGCGATTGGCACTGTTGAGCGACCCGGTGGCATTGTCCCGCCTGCATGAGCAGGTCTGGGCCGAGGCGCACCCCGAGTGGTTGGCGGCATGGCGCGAGTCGGTCAAGGCCGATCCGCACGCACCGTTGTTGCCGCTGCAGCCGGTGAGCGTACAGCCTCAGTTGGCTTGATAGTGTGATGAACAAAAGCCCCGCTTCTGAAAAGAGGCGGGGCTTTTTGTTGGGTGTATTTTCTATCTGCAGATAGCCTTTGTGGCGAGGGAGCTTGCTCCCGCTGGGACGGTCCGACGTTTCGGGCGTAGCCGCCCCGCTTTTGCAGTGCGGTCAGTGTTGCGGATTGACGCTATCCAACATCCGGTTTGCCAATAACCTGCTCAGTTCGATCAGCTGCAGGATGCCAAGGGCAACGTGGCGCCGCGAGCCCTCAAGGTCGAATGCCAGGTCGTTGATCATGGCGTCGGCTGAAGCCAGGGTTTCGCTGAGGTTGGCCAGCAGGCTTTCGGTGTCGATGCCGTCGACGATGGTGAAGAGTTGGCCTGGCGACGATTTTTTCTCGGGTTTGGCCTGTTTGGGCTTCAGGTAGTAATCCAGCGCGCGATCAGTGGCTTCCTGGAGTTTCTTGGGGTCGGTTTCGGGTTCTGGTGGGTTGGGTGTCACTTTGTACATGGATGACGCTCCTAGGGTAATGGAGCCGCCAGAAATCGCTGCTAAACGAGGAGGGTGGCGACTGTACGCGGGTTAGCAGACCGGGACCCTAGAACCCGGCAGACCCGAAGGTCTCCCACGCACAACCGCCATGACATAGATGCGCAGGCGCTGAAGCCTGCTCATGCATGTGGAGAGTGTACGTCTAGGATTTGCCCAGGCTGCTAAACCCGATCGCTGAACTGACAGCGACCTGCAAACGTTAGAGCCCAGGGCCAAGGCGCACAAGCCGGCGGATTCTGGCGTAGTTGTAGGCAATGGCGCAAGGCGCCGTAGCCTTGGGATGACGGATTGTGGGATGCAGGTGTTTTTGTGTGTATATGCGTTATTTGGGGCACGGCTGCTGATGGTTCCGCCCTTACGGCGTCTCCACTTTTGAGAAGTCCGGAAGCCGGCCCAGTCAAAAGTAAGCAAAACGCTTTTGCCCCACCACTCGGTGCCTCGCCTAGGCTCGGCATGCCCTCACTCCGCCATTGCTCCGTGGTTCTTGGTGGGGCCGCGTTTCCCCTGTGGGAGCGAGCTTGCTCGCGAAGGCGGCCTAACAGCCGACCTGCCTGCCCGGGTATAGCCCCGATCCAATTGTGGAAGCGAGCCTGCTCGCGATGGCAGTGGATCAGTCACATAAATGTTGGGCTTACCGGCCTCATCGCGAGCAAGCTCGCTCCCACAGGGGCTGTGTTGGACATGAATTTTGGTATTCAGCACAGATCGATGTGGAGCGAGCTTGCTCGCGAAGGCGGTGTCATAGCCGATAACGATGCTGGATGATATGCGGGCCTCTTCGCCAGCTCGCTCCCACAGGAGAAACGCGACCCCATCAAGAGCCAGGTCGGCTCTCAGGCCGCACTCCGGGCTCTTCGAAAGTGAGTCGCTGTAAAAGCGAAACCCTAAGAGGCCGTTACCCAAAAAACGGATATACGCACAAGTCCAAAGTGAACAGCCCCAAAGGGCATCAAACCCTGAACCGCCCCACCAACGTCTGCAAATGAACCCCCAGCCGCGCCAACTCCGCGCTGGAAGCTGCCGTCTCCTCACTGGACGACGCCGTCTGCTCCGACACATCACGCACATTCAGCACGCTGCGGTTGATCTCCTCGGCCACCGCGCTCTGCTGCTCGGCCGCAGCCGCAATTTGCTGGTTCATCGACTGGATCGCTGAAACCGTACGCGTGATGTTCTCCAGCGAGCCCCCGGCGCGGCGGGTCAGTTCGACGCTGCTGTCGGTCAGGTTGCGGCTGTTGTCCATGATGGTCGCGACCTGCTCGGTGCCGTTCTGCAGGCCAACGATCAGTTCTTCGATTTCCTCGGTGGACTTCTGGGTGCGCTGGGCCAGGCTGCGAACTTCGTCGGCGACCACGGCAAAGCCTCGCCCGGCTTCCCCGGCACGGGCCGCTTCGATGGCTGCGTTGAGGGCCAGCAGGTTGGTTTGCTGGGCCACCGACTTGATCACGTCGAGGACGCTGCCGATCTTGTCGCTTTCACGCTTCAAGTCGCCCATGGCGGCGGTGGAGTTGCCCACTTCCTTGGCCAGGCGCTCGATCTGGGCGATGGCTTCGCCGACCACCTTGTCGCCTTCGCGGGCCTGTTGGTCGGCGGCGACGGCGGCTTCGGAAGCTTCTTCGGCGTTGCGCGCGACTTCCTGCACCGTGGCGGTCATTTCGTGCATGGCCGTGGCGACCTGATCGGTTTCCACTTTCTGACTGTTCACACCGGCGCTGGTCTGTTCGGTCACGGCCGACAGCTGTTCGGCGGCGCTGGCGATCTGGGTAACCCCTTCACCGATGCCACCGATCAATTGCCGCAGGCCCACGGTCATGCGTTGCATGGCGCGTTGCAGTTGGCCGAGTTCGTCGCGGCGTTCAGAGGTGAGGTTATGGGTCAGGTCACCCGCGGCGACGCGTTCTGCCACCTTCAGGGTCTCATCCAGGGGACCGACGATCTGCCGAGTGATGAGCAGAGCGGCGATCACGCCAAATAGCAGGGCCAGGGCGGCGGCTGCGATCAGGATGCTCTTGGCTTGGGCGGTGTCGCGGTCGCGCACGGCGGTCTGTGACACGGTGAGCTTCTGGCTGGAGTCGATCAGGATCTGGCCTTGCTCGCTCATGCGCTGCAGTGCCGCGGCGTTATCGATCTGTGAGTCACGGAACTGGGCGACCGCGGCACGATAAAGGTTGAACGAGTCGCTAGCCTGCTGCAGGTTGGCGGCGTGCTCCTCGGGAAGTTGGTCCGGAAGGCGCGCAAGCAGTTTGAGGACGGTGTCGATGGCATCGAGGGCCGGTTGCTGGGCCTCGCTCTTGCCGCTGTAAGTGTAGCCGCGAACTTGGTAGCGGGCCTGTTGGACCGCTTTGCTCAGGGTGACCACGCTGTTGAATGGCGTGATGTCGCCTGCTTGCAGCAGCGATTTCTCGACTTCGGCGACGCGGGCCACGGCATTGTCGGCGCTGGCGCCGAGCTTGCTGCGGGCGTCCTCGCGGCTGACGGTGGCGCGGGTCATCTGGGCGAAGGCGCTTTTGTACTCGGCGACGGCGGCCAGTTGCTGGTCGATCAGCGCGATGTCGGCGGGCTGTTCGATCAATTCGCGAGCGGTTTTCAGGCCTGCATCGAGCTTGCCCAGCAAGTCGTTGACCTGCTGCGGGCCTTTCTCGCCGCGGGTGGTGTTGTAGTCGATGCTGGCCAGGTTCAAGTCCTTGCTCAGGTCGTTGAGACTGGCAATGAACCCGAGCTTGTCGCCCCGGCTGATGACATTGCCCAGGCCGGACCAGCCGGTGAACGCGATCATCAAGGTGAGGAGCAGCACCAGGCCGAAGCCTGCGCCGAGTTTGCGATTCACGCTTACATTTCCCAGACCCTGGGCAAGCCACCGGAACATGCTGATACTCCCTTGGA
This sequence comes from Pseudomonas sp. T1.Ur, assembly GCF_023516725.1. NCBI lineage: Bacteria > Pseudomonadati > Pseudomonadota > Gammaproteobacteria > Pseudomonadales > Pseudomonadaceae > Pseudomonas > Pseudomonas sp. T1.Ur. The sequence continues at coordinate 5,159,933 of NZ_JAMGSN010000001.1, read as the reverse complement.
GCGCTGAATTGGTTTTATGGCAGCTGTATCGGCAGCTTGGGCGGGATCTGTAGGGGATTGTCAAGATTTCGTGGCGAGGGCGCTTGCTCCTGCTTGGCCTGTAGCCGCTGTGTAGGAGCTGTGTAGGAGCTGTGTAGGAGCTGCCGAGTGCAACGAGGCTGCGATCTTTCCAACAACACTTGAATCTCAAGCGAAAAGATCAAAAGATCAAAAGATCAAAAGATCGCAGGCTTCGCCAGCTCCTACAGGCCGAGCGGGAGCAAGCGCCCTCGCCACAGGTTTATGCCGGCCCTTTTGGTCAGACCTTGAAGCGCCCGACCAGCGTCTGCAAGTGAACCCCCAGCCGTGCCAACTCGGCGCTGGAGGCGGCGGTCTCTTCGCTGGCGGCGGAGGCCTGCTCGGATACATCGCGGACGTTCAGCACGCTGCGGTTGATCTCCTCGGCCACGGCGCTCTGTTGCTCGGCGGCGGCGGCGATCTGTTGGTTCATTGCCTGGATCGCCGAGACGGTGCGGGTGATGTTCTCCAGGGAACCGCCGGCGCGGCGGGTCAGTTCGACACTGCTATCGGTCAGGCCGCGGCTGCTGCCCAGGCTGCTCGCGACCTTTTCGGTGCCCGTCTGCAGGCCGGCAATCAATTCTTCGATTTCCTCGGTGGATTTCTGGGTGCGCTGGGCGAGGCTGCGGACTTCATCGGCCACCACGGCGAAACCGCGACCGGCTTCACCGGCACGGGCCGCTTCGATGGCCGCATTGAGGGCCAGCAGGTTGGTTTGTTGGGCGACGGACTTGATTACGTCCAGGACGCTGCCGATCTTGTCGCTTTCGCGCTGGAGCTGACCCATCGCTTCGGTAGAGTTACTCACTTCCCTGGACAGGCGTTCGATCTGGGCGATGGCTTCGCCCACCACTTTGTCCCCCTCGCGGGCCTGCTGGTCGGCGGCGAGGGAGGCCTCGGAGGCTTCCTCGGCATTACGCGCCACTTCCTGCACGGTGGCCGTCATTTCGTGCATGGCGGTGGCGACCTGGTCGGTTTCCACTTTCTGCCTGCTGACTCCGGCGCTGGTCTGCTCGGTGACGGCCGAGAGCTGCTCGGCGGCACTGGCAATCTGCGTGACGCCTTCGCTGATGCCGCCGATCAATTGCCGCAGGCCCACGGTCATGCCTTGCATGGCACGCTGCAGCTGGCCCAGTTCGTCGCGGCGCTCGGAGGTGAGGTTGTGGGTCAGGTCGCCTGCGGCCACGTGTTCGGCCACCTTGAGCGTCTGGCCCAGCGGGTCGACGATCTGCCGGGTGATTATCAGGGCTGCGATCACGCCGAACAGGAGGGCCAGCGCTGCGGCCGATATCAGGAGGGTGTCGGCCTGGGCCGCTTCGTGATTGCGCACCAACGTTTGGGAGGCGGTGAGATCTGCGCTGGCCTTGCGTAGCACGACTCCCAGGTCGGACATGCGCTTGATGGCAGCTGCGTTGGCCGTCTGGGCGTCACGGAACTGGCTGACCGCTGCGCGATAAGCCTTGAACGATGCGCTGGCCTGCTGCAGCTTGGCGGCGTGTTCATCGGCCAGTTGCGGTGCAAGACTGTCGAGGGTTTTCATCGCATTATCGATGGCATCCAGCGCGGGTTGCTCGGCGCTGGCCTGGCCACTGTAAGTGTACCCACGAACCTGATAGCGGGCCTGCTGGAGTGCTTTCGCCAGGCTCGACACACCGCCGAGTCGTGGAACGCTATCGCCTTGCAGCATGGCGTTTTCAACGTCGGCGACATGGGCCACCGCGTTATCGGCGCTGGCGCCCAGTTTGCTGCGGGCATCCTCGCGACTGGCGGTGGCGCGGACCAGATCGGCGACGACCGTCTTGTACTCGGCGACAGCCGCCAACTGCTTGTCGATGATCGCCACATCGGCCGGCTCGCTGATCGACTGGCGGACGCTCTGTAGCCCAGGCTCCAATTTACCGAGGAGATCGTTGAGGTCACCCGGGCCTTTTTCGCCACGGGTCGCGTCATAATCCATGCGCGCGGAGCGCAGGTCCTTGGTCAGGTCGTTCAGGCTGGCGATAAGTCCCAGCGTGTCGCCACGAGCAATCACCTTGCTCAGGCCGGTCCAACCGGTGAAAGCGATCATCACGGTCAAGAGCAGTACCAAGCCGAAACCGAAGCCGAGTTTGCGATTAACGCCTACGTTACCTAGCCATCGGAACATACCGGTACTCCCTTGAAGGGCGGAACTGCTTTTTTATAGTAGTTGTATCGGCACGTTTTTGGCGGAACTGGAGAAATGAGCTGAATAAGTTTGTAACACCGTAGCAAGCTACGGGAGTTAGAACAGCCGTGAGAGCAGGGCCGTGACGGCGGTCTCGACCCGCAGGATCCGCTCACCAAGCTGCACCGGCTGCAAGCCGGCCTTGCCCAGCAAGTCGATCTCATAGGGAATCCAACCGCCTTCGGGGCCGATTGCCAGGGTCACCGGTTCGGTCAGTGCCCGCGGGCAGGGCGGGTGGTTGCCGGGGTGGCCGACCAGCCCGAGGGTGCCATCGACGAGGGCGGGCAGGCGATCCTCGACGAAGGGTTTGAAGCGCTTCTCGATGACGATTTCCGGCAGCACGCTGTCCCGGGCCTGCTCCAGGCCCAGGATCAGTTGTTCACGAATCGCCTCGGGCTCCAGGAACGGCGTCTGCCAAAAACTTTTTTCCACCCGATAACTGTTCACCAGCACCACACGCGGCACGCCCATGGTCGCCACGGTCTGGAATACGCGCCTGAGCATTTTCGGGCGAGGCAGCGCCAGCACCAGGGTCAAGGGCAACTTGGCCGGTGGCGGTTGGTCCAGGGTCACTTGCAGTTCGGCTTCGCGAGTTTCCAGGCGCAGCACCTGGGCCGTGCCCATCAAGCCGCCGAGGCGCCCAACCCGCAGGCTGTCGCCGACGGCGCTGCGGTGGACTTCCTGCATGTGGGTCAACCGGCGATCGCTCAGGATGACGCGGTCAGGCCCGATGAAGTCGGCCTCTTCGAGCAGCAGCAGGTTCACGCTTGGGTCGCTGGCGGCTGGTCGTTGTGGTCATCGACCGGCTGGTCCTCGGGTTCATCTTCCCGGCGCTTGCGCACCAGGCCACCGAACAGGATGCCGATTTCGAACAACAACCACATCGGCACCGCCAGGAGCGTCTGGGAGAAGATGTCCGGCGGGGTCAGGATCATGCCAACCACGAAGCAGCCGATGATCACGTATGGCCGGATTTTCTTCAGGTATTTGACGTCCACCACGCCGATCCATACCAGCAGCACCACTGCCACGGGAATCTCGAACGCCACGCCGAAGGCGAAGAACAGCGTCATGACGAAATCCAGGTAGCTGGTGATGTCGGTCATCATTTCCACGCCCGCCGGGGTGGCGGCGGCGAAGAACTTGAAGATCAGCGGGAACACGAAGAAATAGGCGAAGGCCATGCCGGTATAGAACAGCAGGATGCTCGACACCAGCAGCGGCACGGCGACGCGTTTTTCATGCTTGTACAGGCCCGGTGCGATGAAGCCCCAGATCTGGTGCAGGATCACCGGGATCGCCAGGAACAGCGAGACCATCATCGTCAGCTTCAGCGGCGTCAGGAACGGCGACGACACGTCGGTGGCGATCATCGTCGCGCCCGCCGGCAGGTAATCGCGCAGCGGCGTGGAGACGAAGGTGTAGATCTGCTGGGTGAAGGAAAACAGCCCGGCGAAGATAATGAAAACCGCCGCGACGCAGCGCAGCAGGCGGGTGCGCAACTCGGTGAGGTGCGATACCAGCGGCATCGGCTGGTCGTTTTCAGGGATATCGCTCATGGGGCTCGCGGCGGCAAAGTGGGATCGTGGGGAGTCGGTGTGGTCGCAGGAGCCGGATCCACAGGTTTTACAGGTTCAGCCGTCACTGGCGCAGCTTCGGTGGCCCCGGCCTCGGGAGCAATCGTCGGCTCGGCCACGGGCTGGACCGGCGTAGGCTCCTGCTGGGTCGGCGTGAAGATTTTCCGCGCTTCCTGCTCCAGGGACAGGATGTGTTCGTTGTGCAGTTGCCGACGGATATCGTCGGCACCGATTTCACGTTCAACTTCCTGTTTGATCGCGTTGAAGCTGCGCTTCAGGCGCCCGATCCACAGACCGGCGGTACGCGCAGCGCCCGGCAGGCGCTCGGGGCCCAGCACCAGCAGGGCGACGAGGCCGACGAGCAGCAGTTCAGTGAAGCTGATCCCAAACATTAGTCAGTGCTCACGAGTCTTTGCGGGTTGGCTCTTCGACTTTCTGGGCCTGCACGTCGATGGTGTTCGGCGCATTCACCGGTTGGGTGGCCTGCGGGTGTACCGGTTGGGCCGGCTGCACGGGTTGAGCCTGGGTGGTCGCCGGGTCGGCCGGTTTTTCGTCATCGTTCATGGCCTTGCGGAAGCCCTTGATCGACTCGCCGACATCGGTGCCAAGGTTTTTCAGTTTCTTGGTGCCGAATACCAGCACCACGACCACCAGAATGACGATCCAGTGTTTCCAGTCAAAGATACCCATGTGGCTACTCCTCTCAAAAATTGATCAGGCGGACGGGCGCGAGGCTTTCTCGACGTGCCCGGACAGACCGAAGCGACGGTCCAGTTCATCCAGTACGGCCTGCGGATGCTGCCCCAGTTGGGCCAGCATGACCAGGCTGTGGAACCACAGGTCGGCGGTCTCGTAGATCACGTCGCTGCAGTCGCCACTGATGGCGGCGTCCTTGGCAGCGATGATGGTCTCGACCGACTCTTCGCCGACCTTTTCCAGAATCTTGTTCAAGCCCTTGTGGTACAGGCTGGCGACATAGGAACTGTCGGCCGCGGCGCCCTTGCGCTCTTCCAGCACCTGGGCCAGGCGGGTCAAGGTGTCAGTCATGGGAGTGTCCTGAATAAATGGCATGCGGGTCCTTGAGCACCGGGTCGACGGTTTTCCAGTCGCCGTTCTCGAAGACGCGATAGAAGCAGCTTTGACGGCCGGTGTGGCAGGCAATCTCGCCGACCTGCTCGACCATCAGGATGATGACGTCGCCGTCGCAATCCAGGCGCATCTCATGCAGATGCTGCACATGTCCGGACTCTTCACCTTTGCGCCACAGCTTGCCACGGGAACGTGACCAGTAGATGGCGCGGTTCTCGGCGGCGGTCAGGGCCAGCGCTTCGCGGTTCATCCAGGCCATCATCAGCACGCGCCCGGTCTTGTGATCCTGGGCGATGGCCGGCACCAGGCCGTCAGCGTCCCACTTGATCTCGTCCTGCCAGTTTTTCATTTGGGGTCCTGGGGCAGCGGCAAGCTTTTAAGCTTCAAGCTGCAAGTAAAAGCGATTCTGTGTGGTGCTTGCGTTGATAGGTTCACCCATGAACTTGCGGCTTGCAGCTTATCGCTTGCAGCTGCTTCGTGCTATCGACGAACGACCAGATACAAACCAACGGCCACCATGATGCCGGCGGGCCAGTGGCCCAACTGGCTTAACGGACCGCCGGCGGCCAGCACGGCGCCACCGCCCAGGTGGGCCGCGCCGAGCAATCTCAGGAACCAGTCATCCTTGCGCCGGTGCCACGGCGGCGCCGGGTCGTTGGCGTGGGGTTGGGACATGCGTTCGAGCAGGTCACGGGTCATGTTGGCCAGGTGGGGAAGCTGTTCGAACTGGCTCTGCACGTTGCCTAGCAAGGCTTTCGGGCTCATCCGCTCGCGCATCCAGCGTTCGAGGAACGGCTGGGCGGTGTTCCACAAATCCAGGTCCGGATAGAGCTGGCGGCCGAGGCCTTCGATGTTCAGCAGGGTTTTCTGCAGCAGCACCAACTGCGGCTGGACTTCCATGTTGAAACGCCGCGCGGTCTGGAACAGGCGCATCAGCACCTGGCCGAAGGAAATATCCTTTAACGGTTTTTCGAAGATCGGTTCGCACACGGTGCGGATCGCCGCTTCGAATTCGTTGAGCTTGGTCTCGGCCGGCACCCAGCCCGAATCGATGTGCAGTTGGGCGACGCGACGGTAGTCTCGCTTGAAGAAGGCGAACAGGTTGCGCGCCAGGTAATCCTGGTCCTCCGGGGTCAGGCTGCCGACGATGCCGCAGTCGATCGCGATGTATTGCGGGCTCCACGGCTGCACGGTGCTGACGAAGATGTTGCCCGGGTGCATGTCGGCGTGGAAGAAGCTGTCGCGGAACACCTGGGTGAAGAAGATTTCCACGCCGCGCTCGGCCAGCAGTTTCATGTCGGTGCGCTGGTCGGCGAGGGTCGCCAGATCGGTGACCTGGATGCCGTAGATGCGCTCCATCACCAGCACTTTCGGCCGGCACCAGTCCCAATAGACTTGCGGCACGTAGAGCAGCGGCGAGCCTTCGAAGTTGCGGCGCAGTTGGCTGGCGTTGGCGGCTTCGCGCAGCAGGTCAAGCTCGTCGAAGATGGTTTTCTCGTAGTCCTGGACCACGTCCACCGGGTGCAGCAGGCGCGCGTCGGCGGACACCCGCTCGGCGGCGCGGGCAAGGATGAACAACCAGGCCAGGTCTTGGGCGATGACCGGCTTCAGGCCCGGGCGAATCACTTTCACCACCACCTCTTCGCCGGTCTTGAGCTGGGCGGCGTGCACCTGGGCGACCGACGCCGAGGCCAGGGGCTCGACATCGAAGCGGCTGAAGACTTCGCTGATCTTCTTGCCCAGTTGCGCTTCGATCAGCGCCACCGACAACTTCGAGTCGAATGGCGGCACGCGGTCTTGCAGTAGCATCAGCTCATCGGCGATGTCTTCGGGCAACAGGTCGCGACGGGTCGAAAGGATCTGCCCGAACTTGATGAAGATCGGCCCCAGGTCCTGCAAGGCCAGGCGCAGGCGAGCGCCGCGACTCAGGTCCAGGGTTCGCCGGGGAAACCAGCGCCACGGCAACACGAAGCGCAGCGCCAGGAGAAACCAGGGCAGCGGCAAGGCGAACAGCAGGTCATCGAGGCGGTAACGGATCACGACGCGCTGGATGCGCAACAGACGGCGGACGGCAAGCAGCTTCATGCGTTATCGCTTGGGTTCAAGGGTTCGGGAAAGGCGCTCGAAACGCGCCTCGAGACGTTCCAGGTCGAGCTTGACCTGGTCCAGTTCATCAAAACGGGCCTGTGCTTCGCGCTGGCCCACGAGGGTACGCGATTCTTCGGCCAGGTATTCACTCAGATTCTGTCCCAGGCTGGCGAAGCCCTGGCGGTACCAGCGGCTGCGGCTACGCAGGTGACCGCTGAGCAGTTGGGTCGCCACCGGGCCGATCCAGCGGGACACTTCGTATTCCCAGTCCAGTTCGAGGTCCTGGAGAATCGCCGCCAGCTCCAGCAGCACGCCGCTGTCACCGTCGAGCTCGACGTCCGGGCCATGCAGCACGGCGGTCTTGTTCTTGCTCAGCGCCAGTTCCAGCAGGCTCGCCGCCGGGGCGCGCAGCGTGCAATCGGCTTCAGCTTCCCAGTGGGCGGCGAGCATCAGGCCTTCATCGCTGGGCAGGATAAACAGCTGCAACGCCGGGCTGCGGCAATCGACGGCAATCACCTTGCCGCTCAAGTGCGCCAGGCGCATCGGCGCCGTACTGTCCAGGCGCAGGACCCGGTTGATCCCGAGTTCGACGCCGGCGAGCAGGCCGGTGAGCAGCATCAGGGCTTGATACCCCGGTGCAGGGCGACGATGCCCGAAGTCATGTTGTGGTAGGTCACCCGGTCGAAACCGGCCTCGACCATCATCGACTTCAGGGTTTCCTGGTCCGGGTGCATGCGGATCGATTCGGCCAGGTAGCGATAGCTTTCCGCGTCGTTGGTGATCAGCTTGCCCATCAGGGGCATGAAGGCGAACGAGTAGGCGTCATAGGCCTTGGACATCAGCGCATTGGTCGGCTTGGAGAATTCCAGGACCAGCAGCCGGCCACCGGGCTTGAGCACGCGCAGCATCGAGCGCAGGGCGTCTTCCTTGTGGGTGACGTTGCGCAGGCCGAAGGCGATGGTCACGCAATCGAAGTGGTTATCCGGGAACGGCAGCTTTTCGGCATCGGCCTGGACGAACTCGACGTTGCCGGCCACACCCAGGTCCAGCAGGCGATCGCGGCCGACCTTGAGCATCGATTCGTTGATGTCGGCGAGCACCACGTGGCCGGTCGGGCCGACGATGTGCGAGAACTTCTTGGTCAGGTCGCCCGTGCCGCCGGCGATGTCCAGCACCCGGTTGCCGCTGCGCACGCCTGACAGCTCGATCGCGAAACGCTTCCAGAGGCGATGCATGCCGCCCGAAAGCAGGTCATTCATCAAGTCATACTTGGCGGCCACCGAGTGGAAAACCTCAGCGACTTTTTCCGCTTTCTGGCTTTCCGGCACGTTCTTGAAGCCGAAGTGTGTGGTGGGTTCGGCATCGCTGCCTTTGCGCTGATCAGTCATATCGCGGTCACCAAAAAAGAATGCGGGACATTCTAATCCCGGTGGAGGGCTTTGTCTTGGCAAGGCTGCAGGTAAGATGGACCATCGCCCGGACGTTTTGACGCAGGCAGGGTCTGAACGTTCAGGCAAGTCTCGATCAAGCAGGAGTTATCAGATGGCCCGAATTAGTGTTGAACGTGCCCATGGCCTGGGCAAGGAAGCGGCCCGCGAAAAGGCTGACAAGTTGGCCGCAAAATTGTCCAGCAGCTATGGCCTGGAGCCTACTTGGGAAGGCGACACGCTCAAGCTCAAGCGTTCCGGGGTCAAGGGCGAAGTGCATGTGGGCGAGGATTCGATTCGCGTCGATGTGGAGTTGGGCATGTTGATGTCGGCCATGAGCGGCACGATCAAGACGGAAATCGAAAAGGCGTTGGATAAGGCGTTGGCTTGAGTGATTGGAAGGGCTGGTGGAATGCAGGACTCGAGTTCGCCATTCATCCAACTGTGGGAGCGAGCTCGCGATTGCATTACTTCAGTCACATCAAGGTTGACTGACACTCTGCTATCGCGAGCAAGCTCGCTCCCACAGGAGGGATCATCGCCGTTGGGATATGTGTCAGTTGTTAGGGTGCCCTTTCTAATTATTGTCACTACTTTGTGCCTGAGCCCGACCGTGTGCGGGCAGTTCCTCAAACCTTTTTTCGAGTGAGGTGCACCATGGCCAAAGTTATCCTGAAGAAAAAAACCGACGTTGAATCTTCCACGCTCAGCGACGTGAAAACGTACGCGCGCAAGATCTGGCTGGCTGGCCTGGGCGCCTACACGAAGGTCGGCCAGGAAGGCAGCGAGTACTTCCAGGAGCTGGTAAAGGCTGGCGAAGTTATTGAAACCAAAGGCAAAAAGAAAATTGCCGGGAAACTTGAAGCGGCTAACAGCGAACTGATCGAAGCCAAGACCGACGTCAATACATTCAAGGCTCGGGTTGAAGTACAACTCGATAAAGTCGAGAAGGTATTCGACGCGCGTGTTGCAAGTGCCTTGAATCGTATCGGCATTCCGTCTAAACATGACGTTGAGGCACTCTCTGCTAAGCTCGATGAGCTGACGGCATTGCTCGAACGTGTCGCGCGTAAACATTAAGGAGAACGGGATGGCTGGCAAAAAAATCACCGAAAAAGAAGGCAGCTCGTGGGCCGGGAAGATTGAAAAGTACTCCCGCAAAATCTGGCTTGCTGGTTTAGGCGTGTACTCGAAGATCGACACTGACGGCAGCAAACTCTTCGAGTCCCTGGTTAAGGACGGCGAGAAAGCCGAAAAACTCACCAAGACGGCGATCGGCAAACAAGTCGATGCGGCTGCGGTCTCTGCCGAGTCCGCCAAGTCGAGAATCGGCGGCGTGAAGGATCGGGCGATGGGCAAGTGGGACGAGCTGGAAGGGGCTTTCGACAAGCGCCTGAACAGCGCGATTTCCCGCCTGGGCGTGCCGAGCCGCAATGAAGTCAAGGAACTGCACAACAAGGTTGATACCTTGACCAAGCAGATCGAAAAACTCACCGGTGCGAAGGTCACGCCTGTCGCGACCAAGGCTACGGCCACCAAGACGGCGGCCGCCAAGCCTGCGGCGAAGACGGCCGCCAAGCCACTGGTCAAGGCTGCGGCCAAACCGGCAGCGAAAGCCGCCGCCAAGCCTGCGGCCAAAACTGCAGCGGCGAAGCCGGCAGCGAAGGCTGCGGCCAAACCAGTAGCGGCCAAGGCAGCAGCCAAACCCGCCGCTAAACCTGCGGCCAAAACCGCGGCAGCCAAACCTGCCACCGCCAAGCCAGCGGCAAAAGCGCCGGCCAAACCGGCGGCAAAAGCGGCAGCCAAACCCGCCGCAAAACCTGCCGCAGCGAAAAAGCCTGCCGTGAAAAAAGCGGCCGCACCCAAAGCAGCCGCACCCAAGGCGCCAACCGCTACCGCCAAACCGGCAACGCCCCCGGTGAGCACGGCGAACTCCGCCTCGGCTCCGACTCCGGTGGCCACGCCAACACCTGCGCCGACCCCATCGACGCCACCCACCCAGTCCTGATCTCCAGGACTAAAAAACGCCCGGCCTATTGAGGCCGGGCTTTTTTATGCGTGTGCATTTGGATGCACTGCAGGTTCAACTTGTGGGAGCGAGCTTGCTCGCGATGGCGGTGTATCAGGAAACATTGTCGTTGAATGTGCCACAGTCATCGCGAGCAAGCTCGCTCCCACAATGGGGTCTGCCACTGCAGTTCGTTAGTCGTGCTCTTCCAGATACCGCAACGCCATCTGCTCGGTCGCGACCTTGATCGCCGGCGGCAGGTGCGGTGCCACCAGCATCATGATCTGATAGACCACCAAGCGAACGTCGCCTTCGCGATCCAGGATTCGTTGGTAATCCAGCGAGAACAACAGGGTCATGGTGATCTGCTCCACCAGTTGCCCCAACGCCTGTGTGTCGCTGACCAATAACCCTTGGGCCTTGAGCTGCGCCAGCAATGAGGCCAGCGTCCGCTTCAGGGCGTTGAGCAACTGCCGGATACCCTTGGCCAGCTTTGGCAGACGCCCGGCCAGGTTCGAAAGGTCCTGGAACAAGAACCGGTATTGGGCCAGGCGTTCGACGATCAAGTGCAGGAACAGCCAGTAGTCCTCCGGCGCCAATTGCGCATCGGCAGGCGGGTCCAGCAATGGCGCCAGCTCGGCCTGGAATCGCTCGAACAACCCGAGGATCAGCGGCTCCTTGCCGTGGAAGTGGTAGTAGAGGTTGCCAGGGCTGATCCCCATTTCATTGGCCACTTCCATAGTGGAAACATTTGGCTCGCCCTTTTCGTTGAACAACTGCAGGGCACATTCGAGGATACGGTCGCGGGTTTTCATCCGGTCTTCTTGGTGATGGAGTTGTTCCACGGCCAGCCGCGTGGCCGTGGGATGAGGTGTTCAGCGGACTCGCACGTAGTTTCCAGGCGCCGCTTCCAAGGGCGGGTAGTTCGCGTTACCCAGGGCCATCCGGGTTTCGTGCTGGGCACCGGAACGCTCCTGGATCCAGCCCAGCCATTGGGTCCACCAACTGCCCTCAATGTGCTTGGCGTCGTAATACCAGGCCCGTGGGTCGCCGCTCAGCTTCGGATTTTCAATGTAGTTGGCCTTGGGATTGCCCGGCGGGTTGAGGATGCTCTGGACATGGCCGCTGTTGGATAACACGAAGCGTCGATCTCCTCCCAGCAGCAGCGTCGAACGATAGACCGCGTCCCAGGGCGTGATGTGATCGTTGATGCCGGCCACGCTGAAGCTGTCCACCGTGACTTTTTGCAGGTCGATCGGCGTGCCGCATACCTCCAGGCCGCCCGCGTGGGTCAGCGGGTTGTGCTTGAAGAAGTCCAGCAGGTCGCCGTGATAGGCCGCCGGAAGTCGGGTGCAGTCATTGTTCCAGTAGAGAATGTCGAACGCCGGTGGCTCCTTGCCCAAGAGGTAATTGTTGACGAAGTAGGTCCAGATCAAATCGTTGGGGCGCATCCAGGCGAATACGCGAGCCATGTCGCGGCCGTCGAGAATGCCTTTCTGGTAGGAGCGGCGCTTGGCGGCCTCGAGGGTCTGTTCGTCGATGAACAACGTGGCCGGGCTTTCGATTTCGCTGTCCAGCAGGCTCACCAGGTACGTGGCACTGGCTACCCGGCGTAATTGACGCTTGGCCTGCAGGTGGCCTTGCAGGGCAGCGATGGTCATGCCGCCGGCGCAGGCGCCCATCAGGTTGACTTCGCGCGCGCCGGTGATCGCCCGGCAGACATTCATGGCTTCTTCCGTTGCCTCGACATAGCTGGACAGGCCCCACTCGCGATGGCGCACGTCGGGGTTGCGCCAACTGATGATGAACACCTGCAAGCCATTTTTCAGCGCGTATTGGACGAAGCTGTTGGACGGGCTGAGGTCGAAAATATAGAACTTGTTGATCTGCGGCGGCACGATCAGCAGCGGCCTCGCGTACTGCTTTTCGCTCATTGGCTTGTACTGGATCAGCTCCAGTAATTCATTGCGAAACACCACCGCACCCGGTGTGGTTGCCAGGTTCTTGCCGACTTCGAAGGCCTGGGGCGTGACCTGTCGGGGCAGGCCGTCGTTATGCAACAGGTCGTCCACCAGGTGGCTGAGCCCACGGATCAGGCTGGTGCCGCCGGAGTTGAACAGTTCCTTGATAGCCAGTGGGTTGAGCAAGGTGTTGGAAGGCGATACGGCGTCGTTGAGCAAGGAGAAAGTGAAGTGCGCGCGGGCACGATCATCCGGGCTCATGTCGCTTTCGTCGATCCAGCTCTTGACCTGTTTTTGCCAGCTCAGGTACGCCTGCAAGCTGCGGCGATAGAACGGGTTGAGCTGCCACGTGGGATCGGCGAAGCGCTTGTCGTCGGGGTTGGTGGGGTGCAGGGTTTCGCCCAGCAACACTCGACCCAGCTGACTGCCCAGGCGCAACGCGTGCCGCACGCTGTGCACCGGGTTGCGCAAGCCATGGGCGGCAACGTTGCGCAGGGTCGAAAGCAGGTCGCTGCCCCGCAAGCCGGTGACCGCGCTTTGAGCATTGATGAAACTGGCAGGGGCGGGCATGGAACCCTTCGCCGGTCTGTCGCGCATGAGTCAACTCCTTCGTCATCAAGCTAAAAACAAACACACCGAACCAGACAACATAGACGCTGTTTCGGGTAGTTGCGTGATCCGGCGTCCTGCCAGGCGCTAATGAGGGTGTCAGCCGCCACCCAGCGGCGCGGGATGCGGATGCATGACCGCGCGCTGACGTTCTTCCTCCAGAAATTTCATGATGATCGGTGCCACGGCCTCGGCCCGGGTAATCAGGAACAGATGGCCGTCATCGATGATATGCAGTTGCGAATTCGGGATGCGCCACGCCAGCATGCGCATGTTGATCAAGGGGATCAGCGGGTCGTCGTCACCGGCCAGGATCAGGGTCGGCTGGTGGATCTTGTGCAGCCAATGGATGCTGGTCCAGCCAAGTCCCGCGAAGAGTTGCCAGTAATAACCGAGCTTGCCCGCCGAACGTACCTTGGCGGCGTGGCGGGCCGCCAGGCTAGGGTCGCGGCGGAACGAGCCGCCATAGATCAGCGGGGCGATCCGCATCACATGGGACGGCTGCACGTAGCGCCGGGGGCTGGCCATCATCCACAGCACCTTCGGCTTGCCCGGCACCATCACCGCACCGGCGGCGGTCGCCGCCAACACAAGCTTCTTGCAGCGCTCGGGATAGTCATGGGCGAACTGCTGTGCCAGGGCGCCGCCCCAGGACACGCCGATGACATTGACCTGCCCGTAGTCGAGATAGTCGAGCATCCGTGCGGTGAGTTTTGCCAGGCCAGGGAAGCGGTACGGCCGGCTCGGCGTCGACGAACCGCCGACCCCGGGCACGTCGAAGGCAATCACTTCCAGATCCGGGTCCAGGGCTTCGATGAACGGGAACACCAGCTCCAGGTTGGCACCGATGCCGTTGAAGATCAGCAGCGGCGTCAAGTGAGGCTTGCCGGGACGTACCGCGGTGCGCAAGGTCTGGCCATCCAGGTCGACGGTACGAAAGATGTACGGTTGCGGCATGCTTCAAGCCCTGGGGTTAAAAAAGCAGAATGGCAGCTTCAAGCTACAAGCTTCAAGTCAAGGCGCTTGAAGCTTGAAACTTGAAACTTGCGGCTTACAGCTATCTTTCATGTACATACGTACCCGGGGCCGCCTCGCCGGCCACATAAGTCTTGTTGCCCAGCACAGTCGGTGCCTTTTTCAGCTTGCCCGAGCGCTCGGCCTGCCAGGCCTGCCAGTGCAGCCACCAGGAGTCGGTGTGCTTGGTGGAGTTCTCCATCCAGTCCTCGGCCTTGGCCGGCATGTCCTCGCTGGTCATGTAGCGCGACTTGGGGTTGCCTGGCGGGTTGAGGATGCTCTGGATGTGGCCGCTGCTCGACAACACGAAGTCGACTTTGCCGCCAAACAGCTGCGCCGACTTGTAGCAGGACTTCCACGGCGTGATGTGGTCGTTGGTGCCGGCCAGGGAGAAGATATCGGCAGTGACCTGCTTGAGGTCGATCGGCGTGCCGCACACTTCCAGTGCGTTGGGGCGGATCAGCGGGTTGTTCTTGAACATCTCGATGAGGTCACCATGGAACGCCGCCGGCAGCCGCGTGGTGTCGTTGTTCCAGAACAGGATGTCGAATACCGGTGGTTCGTTGCCCAGCAGGTAATTGTTGACCCAGTAATTCCAGATCAGGTCATTGGGGCGCATCCAGGCGAAGACCTTGGCCATGTCGCGACCTTCCAGCACGCCGGCCTGGTAGGAATGGCGCTTGGCCGCTTCCAGGGTCTGTTCGTCGACGAACAGGGCCACATCGGTGTCCAGGGTGGTGTCCAGCACGCTCACCAGCAGGGTCAAGGCATTGACCTTCTTCTCGCCCAGCGCGGCGTAATGGCCGAGCAGCGCGGTGCACGTAATGCCGCCCGAGCAGGCGCCCAGCATGTTCACGTCCTTGCTGCCGGTGATGGCCGTGACGACGTCCACCGCTTCCTTGAGCGCGTCGATATAGGTCGACAGGCCCCATTCGCGTTGCGCCTTGGTGGGGTTGCGCCAACTGACGATGAACGTCTGCACATTACTGCGCAGGCAGAAGCGCGCCAGGCTCTTGTCCGGGCTCAGGTCGAATACGTAGAACTTGTTGATCTGCGGCGGGACCACCAGCAGCGGCCGCTCATGCACTTGTTCGGTGATGGGGCGGTACTGGATCAATTCCAGCACGTCGTTGCGAAAGACCACGGCGCCTTCCGTCACGCCCAGGCTCTTGCCGACTTCGAACGCGCCCATGTCCACTTGGCTCGGCATACCGCCGTTGTGCACCAGGTCCTTGGCCAGGTGGGACAAGCCATCGAGCAGGCTCTTGCCACCGGTTTCGAAGAAGCGCTTGACCGCCGCCGGGTTGGCCGCCGAGTTGGTCGGGGCCATGGCTTCGGTCATCAGGTTGATCACGAAGTGCCCGCGACTGATGTCCTGGGGCGAGAGGCTGCTGTCGTCGATCCAGGCGTGCAGCTCCTTGCGCCATGCCAGGTAGGTCTGCAAGTAGCGTTTGTAGAGTGGATTCTGGCTCCAGGCCGGATCGTTGAAACGACGATCATCACCGGCGGGTTGCAACTCGGATTTGCCGAACAGGACTTTCCTCAGTTCAGCCCCGAAATGGGCGACATGCTTGACGCTGTGCAAGGGTTGTCTGATGGTCTGGGTCAGCACCATCCGGGCAGAGGCCAGCAGGTCTTTCCTGCGCAAGCCGACGACGGGATTCAAGCCGAGGGTGTTTTCCGAGGCTTGGTACTTCAACTCATCGTTGTTCTTGTTGCTCATCTACGACGCTCCATTGTCCTTCAGACGAGTACCGGGACCGTGCCGTGAAGCCGCAAGGCCAATACCAGGTACGCTGCTCGGGGTGACCGTTAATTCCGCATCGAGGGCAATGAGGAAACGTGTGCCAGGAACTCGCCGGTTCCTTTGCAGGGAACTTGCCAGCTCCATTGGTTACCCGAGTTTAATTTTTTTCGCAAGCAGGCCAGTCATTGACGTTGCTGCGCGGGCATTCAAGCAGATGAGTCTAGAAAATTCGCCCTAAAGCGCCAGCCCTTGAGCTAGAGCATCAGCTTGACGACGGACTCGTTCGGGTCACGGGTTTTTCCGGCGGCCTTGAGTTCGGCGAGATAATCGTTCCACAGGTCTTCCTGGCGTACCGCCAACTGGTACAGGTAGTCCCAGGTGAACAATCCGCTGTCATGGCCGTCGTCGAAGGTCAATTTCAGTGCGTACTGGCCGGCGGGCTCAACCTTGGTCAGGCCGACGCCGAGCTTGCCGTATTGCAGGATGGGTTTGCCGTGGCCCTGGACCTCGGCGGAAGGCGAGTGCACCCGCAGGAATTCCGCAGGCAGGTGGTACTCCTCGTCTGGCGCGTATTTGAGCGTCAGGGTCTTGGAGGCTTTGTGCAGGTTGATGGCGGTGGGGAGTTTGGTCATGGAGGCAGCTTACAAGCTACAAGCTACAAGCTACAAGCTACAAGCTACAAGCTACAAGCTACAAGCTACAAGCTACAAGCCGGAGGTGACCAGCTTGCAGCTTGCAGCTTTCCACTTGAGGCTTAAAGAATATACCGCGACAGGTCTTCGTTCTCCGCCAGTTCGCCCAGGTGGCTGTTGACGTACTCGGCGTCGATGCGGATCGGCGCTTCGTCGTGGGCGCTGGCCAGGTCGCCGGCGCTGAACGAGACTTCCTCCAGCAAACGCTCGAGCAGGGTATGCAGGCGACGGGCACCGATGTTCTCGGTCTTCTCGTTGACCTGCCAGGCAATCTGCGCCAGGCGCTTGATGCCTTCGGGCGTGAACTCGATGTTCAGGCCTTCGGTCTTGAGCAGCGCGCAGTATTGCTCGGTCAGCGACGCGTGGGGCTCGCTCAGGATGCGTTCGAAGTCTTCCGGCGACAGCGCCTTGAGCTCGACACGGATCGGCAGGCGGCCTTGCAGCTCGGGCACCAGGTCGCTCGGCTTGCTCAGGTGGAACGCGCCGGAAGCGATGAAGAGGATGTGGTCGGTCTTGACCATGCCCAGCTTGGTGTTGACGGTGCAGCCTTCGATCAGCGGCAGCAGGTCGCGTTGCACGCCTTCGCGGGACACATCGGCGCCACCGACATTGCCGCGCTTGGCGACCTTGTCGATCTCGTCGATGAACACGATGCCATGCTGCTCGACCGCTTCCAGGGCCTTGGCCTTCAACTCTTCTTCGTTGACCAGGCGACTCGCCTCTTCATCGCGCACCAGCTTCAGGGCTTCCTTGACCTTGAGCTTGCGGTTTTTCTTCTTGCCCTTGCCCATGTTGGCGAACAGGCTCTGCAACTGGTTGGTCATTTCTTCCATGCCGGGCGGCGCGGAAATGTCGACGCCAGCCATCTCGGCCACTTCGATCTCGATTTCCTTGTCGTCCAGCTGACCCTCACGCAGGCGCTTGCGGAACAGTTGGCGGGTGTTGGAATCCTGGGTCG
>NZ_JAMGSN010000001.1:0-340000 GCF_023516725.1 Pseudomonas sp. T1.Ur | reverse complement strand
TCCACCACCCTCTACCATACTCTAGCTCGACAGTTTTGAATGCAGTTCCCAGGTTGAGCCCGGGGATTTCACATCCAACTTAACGAACCACCTACGCGCGCTTTACGCCCAGTAATTCCGATTAACGCTTGCACCCTCTGTATTACCGCGGCTGCTGGCACAGAGTTAGCCGGTGCTTATTCTGTCGGTAACGTCAAAACACTAACGTATTAGGTTAATGCCCTTCCTCCCAACTTAAAGTGCTTTACAATCCGAAGACCTTCTTCACACACGCGGCATGGCTGGATCAGGCTTTCGCCCATTGTCCAATATTCCCCACTGCTGCCTCCCGTAGGAGTCTGGACCGTGTCTCAGTTCCAGTGTGACTGATCATCCTCTCAGACCAGTTACGGATCGTCGCCTTGGTGAGCCATTACCTCACCAACTAGCTAATCCGACCTAGGCTCATCTGATAGCGCAAGGCCCGAAGGTCCCCTGCTTTCTCCCGTAGGACGTATGCGGTATTAGCGTCCGTTTCCGAGCGTTATCCCCCACTACCAGGCAGATTCCTAGGCATTACTCACCCGTCCGCCGCTCTCAAGAGGTGCAAGCACCTCTCTACCGCTCGACTTGCATGTGTTAGGCCTGCCGCCAGCGTTCAATCTGAGCCATGATCAAACTCTTCAGTTCAAACATCTTTGGGTTTTGAGAAAACCCTAAACTTGGCTCAGCAATCGTTGGTTACATCTTTGATTTCTCGCGGAGTAACTTGCGATGCTGATAATCTGTTGACTAGCAGTCTGACTCCACAAGCACCCACACGAATTGCTTGATTCAGTTGTTAAAGAGCGGTGGGTTGAGCCTTTCGTCTCAACCGAGGCGCGCATTCTACAGCGCCCCGTGTATCTGTCAAGCGGTTATTTTAAGAAGTTTTCAAAGTTTCGCTTGGAAATCCTTAACAACTTCAACCACTTGCGCTTTCGATCTCTCGTTAGCGGGAGGCGAATTCTACAGCGTTACTCGCTGCTGTCAACACCTCTTTTTCACCGCTTTCGACCGAGAAGATCGAATCGCCGATAGGGCCAAACAACACCGCCCCATCAACTCCTTCAGCGCTTCGATGAACTGAAGCGCCCGGCCTATCGAAACCTACTTAACTCATTGAAAATCAAGGAGTTTTCCGTTTCGACTGCGCCGGAAGTGGGGCGAATTATAGACACCTGGAATCTGCCGTCAACCTTTTATTTCGTTTTTATTGCCGAAGGGATCTTCTTACCCATTAGACGAGGGATCCGCCGCGCTACCGGCCCGATTCTCAGCACCAACAATAAGCCACCTATGAAAGCGTATATCGACCATTCCTTGAGATCCGCCCGCACGATCCACAACATATGCAGCAAGCCAAGCCCGAGAATCAAATAGGCCAGGCGGTGCAGCTTCTTCCAGCGCGTTCCGAGCCGCCGCTGGCTATATCGATTGGATGTGACCGCCAAGGCCAGCAAACCAAGAAAACCAAGGGCCCCGACAATGATGTACGGGCGCTTGCTCAGTTCGACGCCCAACCGCGACCAATCGAACCCCAGGATGAAGGCCGCATAACTACTCAAATGCAGCACAACGTAAGCAAAGCACCACAGTCCCAACTGACGCCTGACAGCGATCCATCCTGCCCACCCCGTCATTTTCTGCAGCGGTGTCATGCCCAAGGTAATCAAAAGCAGGATCAGCGTCCCCAATCCGAGGCGATCCACCAGGACCTTGCCCGGGTCCGGCCCCAACGAATCCATCAACGCTTCGTAAAGCCAAAGCAAAGGCCAAATCGCCGCCGCGAGGAAAACACTGATCCGCCATGCCGGGAAACGCATCAGTAGTCTTTCCTCAAATCCATTCCCGCATATAGAGAGGCAACCTCATCCCCGTAACCGTTAAACATCAATGTGTCTCGGACGTTGGGACTGAACAGCCCACTCGGTAGACGACGCTCTCGCGCCTGCGTCCAGCGTGGGTGGTCAACGGTCGGATTGACGTTGGCATAAAAGCCGTACTCATCGGATGCAATGCTTTGCCAAGTGGTCTTGGGCTGCTCACTGACCAAGCTGATGCGCACGATCGACTTTACGCTCTTGAAACCATACTTCCATGGCACCACCAATCGCAGCGGTGCTCCGTTCTGGTTAGGCAACTCACGTCCGTACATGCCAACCGCCAAGATCGCCAACGGATTCATTGCCTCGTCCAATCGCAAACCTTCCACGTAAGGCCAATCAATCAGGGCAAAGCCAGAACG
Organism: Pseudomonas sp. T1.Ur; assembly: GCF_023516725.1. Classification (NCBI taxonomy): domain Bacteria; kingdom Pseudomonadati; phylum Pseudomonadota; class Gammaproteobacteria; order Pseudomonadales; family Pseudomonadaceae; genus Pseudomonas; species Pseudomonas sp. T1.Ur. The sequence continues at coordinate 337,734 of NZ_JAMGSN010000001.1, read as the reverse complement.
CTGCCCCGGCATGGCCTTGGGATCTTGCAGCGTTTCGAAGCGGATGTATTGGGCCTTGGAAGTCGGCTCGACCTGCTTGAGCAGCGCGGAGATGGGGAAGCCGATCCACGGGATGACCATCGACCAGGCCTCGACGCAACGCAAGCGGTAGATCCGCTCCTCCAACTGATAAGGCTTCATGAAGTCTTCCAGGGCGTAGCGCCCTGGCTTGCCCACCTCCTCATCCACCACCACGCTCCAGGGCTCGGTCTTCAACGAACCGGAGTTGGCCGCCGGGTCGCCTTTATCGGTGCCGAACTCATAGAAGTTGTTGTAGTGCGTGGCGTCCTTGAACGGCGTGATCGACTCTCCCTTTACCGTCACGGCGCCCCACTGGGTAGAAGGAAGCTTCTCGGTGAACCAGGAAGGCGCCTTTCCGGGCTCGACATCAGGATAACGCGCCATATCGGCGGCACCGGCCCAGTTCGGCAGACCGCCAACCGCCAAGCCGGCGACAGTGGCGCCGAGCATCTGGCGACGAGATAGATAGAATGATTCAGGCGTGACGTCAGACTCACGACAATCCGACGCCTTGGGGATCTTGATCAGCATGGCGACTCCGCAGTATTGGAGGGCAGATACACCCGTACACTGCGGAGTATGGAGGAGATTACATTAAGGCAACGTTTAGCGGCGACGAAGGCGCAGCAAATATTGCACCGGGCCTGAAGCCGCATAGGCAAGGAACACCAGCAGCAGGATACGCGGCGGATCGCTGAACACCACGGCAAATACCAGGACCACGGCGAGGATGGCCACGAACGGCACGCGCCCCTTCAGATCCAGCTCCTTGAAGCTGTTGTACTTGATGTTACTGACCATCAGCATCCCGGCCGCGGCAACCAGCAGCGCCACCAGGAAGGACATCTTCGAACCCTGGATGCCATAGTCGCTGAATGCCCAGACTACGCCCGCCACCACACCTGCCGCCGCCGGACTGGCAAGCCCAATGAAGTAGCGCTTGTCGGCGGTACCGACCTGGGTGTTGAAACGCGCCAGGCGCAACGCGGCACCAGCGACGTAAATGAAGGCAACCATCCAGCCAACCTTGCCCATGTCCCCCAGCGCCCAACCGAACGCCAGCAACGCAGGGGCAACACCGAACGCAACCATGTCGGACAGCGAGTCGTACTCGGCTCCGAATGCGCTTTGGGTGTTGGTCATGCGGGCCACCCGTCCATCCAGGCCGTCCAGTACCATGGCGACAAAAATCGCAATCGCGGCGAAAGCAAAGTAGCGACTCGCCCCGACGCTATCGCCAGCACTCAATGCAGCCTGGGCACTCATGGAGCTGATGATGGAATAGAAGCCGGCGAACAGGTTCGCGGTGGTGAACAGGTTCGGCAGCAGATAGATACCACGATGCCGGACCTTGCGGCCTTCAGCGTCATGGCCTTCTTCGACGTGTTCATCGATGGGCAACAGGCTTTCGGCGTCAGGAGCCTGGTTCGGCTCGTCGGGACGTTCGCTCATGGACAATACCTTGCAACGGTGTGAAAAAATTCGACAGGCGCCTGGGACGACGGTTCTGCCGCAAACGATGCAGCTTTATACCAGAAGCCACCCCCCAAACGAAAAAACGCGGCCAGGGCCGCGTTTTTCGATCAAGCTCGCGACTTAGTTCTTGGCTTTGTCGACGATCTTGTTGGCACCGATCCACGGCATCATCGAACGCAGTTGCTCGCCGATGATTTCAATACCGTGGGCGGCATTGTTGCGACGCTTGGCGGTCATCGAAGGGTAGCCGGTGGCGCCTTCGCTGATGAACATTTTGGCGTACTCGCCGTCCTGAATACGCTTCAGGGCGTTGCGCATCGCCTGGCGGGATTCGGCGTTGATGACTTCCGGACCGGTCACGTACTCGCCGTATTCGGCGTTGTTGGAGATCGAGTAGTTCATGTTGGCGATACCGCCTTCGTACATGAGGTCAACGATCAGCTTCAGTTCGTGCAGGCACTCGAAGTAGGCCATTTCTGGCGCGTAGCCAGCTTCAACCAGGGTTTCGAAACCGGCCTTGACCAGCTCGACGGTACCGCCACACAGAACGGCTTGCTCGCCGAACAGGTCGGTTTCGGTCTCGTCCTTGAAGGTGGTTTCGATGATGCCGGTACGACCGCCACCGACACCAGCAGCGTAGGACAGGGCGACGTTCTTGGCGTTGCCGGAGGCGTCCTGGTAGATCGCGATCAGGTCAGGAATACCGCCGCCCTTCACGAACTCGGAACGCACGGTGTGGCCCGGCGCTTTCGGCGCGATCATGATTACGTCGAGGTCGGCGCGTGGCACGACTTGGTTGTAGTGGATCGCGAAGCCGTGGGAGAAGGCCAGGGTGGCGCCCTTCTTGATGTTCGGCTCGATTTCGTTCTTGTACAGCGCCGATTGGAACTCGTCCGGGGTCAGGATCATGACCAGGTCGGCAGCGGCAACGGCGGAAGCCACGTCGGTGACTTTCAGGCCATGGGCCTCGGCCTTGGCAACGGTGGCCGAGCCTTTGCGCAGGCCGACGGTCACGTCAACGCCAGAATCTTTCAGGTTGCACGCCTGGGCGTGACCTTGGGAGCCGTAGCCAATGATGGCGACTTTCTTGCCTTGGATGATCGACAGGTCGCAATCTTTATCGTAGAAAACTTTCATGAATTTCCCCTATATCCGGCCGTTCCGGCCATTCGCTAATTTGGTTAGATGCTCAGTACTTTGTCGCCACGGGCAATCCCGGTGACACCACTGCGTACGGTTTCCAGAATCGAGGCAGTGCCGATCGATTGAATGAAGCTGTCGAGCTTGTCGCTGGTACCGGTCAACTGAACGGTATAGACGCTGGCGCTGACATCGACGATCTGCCCACGATAAATATCGGTAGTGCGTTTGATCTCGGCACGCTGGGCGCCGGTGGCCTTGACCTTGACCAGCATCAGCTCGCGCTCGATGTGAGCGCTTTCCGAGAGGTCCACCAGCTTGACCACCTCGATCAGCTTGTTCAGGTTCTTGGTGATCTGCTCGATGATCTCATCGTGGCCCACGGTGGTCAGCGTCAGACGCGACAGGGTCGGGTCCTCGGTTGGTGCCACGGTCAGGCTTTCGATGTTGTAGTTGCGCTGCGAGAACAGGCCTACTACGCGAGACAGAGCACCCGGTTCGTTTTCCAGAAGCAAGGAAATAATGTGTCGCATGATTAGGTACGCTCCGTCTTGCTCAGCCACATATCGCGCATGGAGCCGTCTTTGATCTGCATCGGGTAGACGTGCTCGCTGGTATCGACCTGGATATCGAGGAACACCAGGCGATCCTTCATCGCGAAAGCTTCTTCAAGCCCGGATTTCAAGTCCTTCAGGTCAGTGATGCGGATGCCGACGTGGCCATAGGCCTCGACCAGCTTGACGAAGTCCGGCAACGATTCCATGTAGGAATGCGAGTGACGGCTGCCGTAGCTCATGTCCTGCCACTGGCGAACCATGCCCAGCACACCGTTGTTCAGGTTGACGATTTTCACCGGCAGACCGTATTGCAGGCAGGTCGACAGTTCCTGGATGTTCATCTGGATACTGCCTTCGCCGGTCACGCAGGCCACATCGTTGTCCGGGAAGCTCAGTTTCACGCCCATGGCCGCCGGGAACCCGAAGCCCATGGTGCCCAGGCCACCGGAGTTGATCCAGCGGTTGGGTTTGTTGAACTTGTAGTACTGCGCTGCGAACATCTGGTGCTGACCTACGTCGGACGTCACGAATGCATCGCCCTTGGTCACTTCGCACAGGGTCTCGATGACGGTCTGCGGCTTGATCACGCTGCCGTCGCCCTTGTCGTAGGGAAACAAGCCGCGATCACCGCGCCATTCATCAACCTGCTTCCACCAGCTGGCCACGGACTCCTTGTTCGGAGCCTCGCCGATTTCCTTGAGAATGGCGACCATTTCGGTCAGCACGCTCTCTACAGGACCGACAATCGGCACGTCTGCCTTGATGGTCTTGGAGATGGACGCCGGGTCGATATCGATGTGGATGATCTTGGCGTTCGGGCAGAATTTCGCCGGACCGTTGATGACACGGTCGTCGAAACGCGCGCCCACCGCCAGGATGACATCGGCATGGTGCATCGCCAGGTTGGCGGTGTAGCTGCCGTGCATGCCGAGCATGCCGATGAACTGGCGATCGGTGCCTGGGTAGGCGCCGAGGCCCATCAGCGTATTGGTGACCGGCAGGTTGAGCATCTTCGCCAATTCGGTCAGCGGCGCGGAGCCACCGCCGAGGATCACGCCACCGCCGGAGTACAGCACGGGACGCTTGGCCGCCAGCAGCATTTCGGCGGCCTTGCGGATTTGTCCCGAGTGACCGCGCACGGCCGGGCTGTAGGAGCGCAGCTTGGCTTTTTTCGGGTAGATGTATTCGAATTTCTCGGCCGGGTTGGTCATGTCTTTCGGCACGTCCACCACGACCGGGCCCGGACGACCGGATTCGGCCAGGTAGAAAGCTTTTTTCATGACCTCGGGGATTTCAGACGCGTGCTTGATCATGAAGCTGTGCTTCACGATCGGCCGGGAGATACCGATCATGTCGGTTTCCTGGAACGCATCGGTACCGACCATGGTGCTGGGCACCTGGCCGGAGATGATCACCATCGGAATCGAGTCCATGTAGGCCGTGGCGATACCGGTAATGGCGTTCGTGGCGCCGGGGCCGGATGTCACCAGGACCACGCCGGCCTTGCCGGTGGCGCGGGCATAGCCGTCAGCCATGTGGGTGGCCGCTTGCTCATGGCGAACCAGGATGTGGGTCACTTCCGGTTCTTTGAACAGGGCATCATAGACATGAAGGAGAGCACCACCGGGGTACCCGTAGATATATTTGACGCCTTCGTCACGCAAGAAGCGGACGAGCATCTCACCGCCAGATAAAAGCTCCACGTTGTTCACCTCTAAAACGCCAGAATACCGACCCATGAAAAAGGGACGGGTCTTAATAGGTTTACTTCTCGGCAGAGCATGAGCGACGGTGGTCGCCGACTACGTCAGCACTGACTGAGCAAGTATTGGGATCGTCCCAAGTGTTGCGGGCCTTTCCCACCCAGCGCGAGGTAACGCGTTGCGGGTGTAACAGGTCGGCGCGGATGTGCGCCTCATGATCTGCCGAGTGGGTCTGCTTCTGGCAGTCCCTCTACAGCGGACTTTGGATTCTTCTGTTTCGCCCTCTGCAAGTCAAGTCGTCAATGTGCTTTATTGAAGTAAGCACATGAGAACGCAAGAAAAAACCTTTAAACGGCTACTCTGTTAGCTTCGATTGCGCAACCCAGGACAAGGAAACAGCATGCGAACGATGTTATTGACGGCCATCCTGCTGGCAAGCCTGAGCCCAATGAGCATGGCCGGCCAGATCTACAAATGGGTCGACGCTCAAGGTGTGACCCATTTCGGCGCCCAACCGCCCGAGGGCGTGGATGCGACTACCGTAGGCAAGAGCTCAACGCCTGCCGCCAAACCGCAGGCGCCAGCATCAGGGGGTGTCGTCGGTGATCAAAAAATGATCGACAAGCAAGTGAAGCAGCAAGTGGCCGAACAGGAGGCCCAGCTCAAGGCGTTCTGCGAACAGGCCCGGACCAACCTGGCGCAACTGCAGAACAACCCCAGGGTGCGGGAAGAGGTGGAAGGCGAAATGCGCCGCCTTACCGAGGAAGAGCGGCGCCAGCGCATCGACGAAACTCGCGCGCAGATCGAGGAAAACTGTCAGTGAGCGGCGTCAGCTGACGTCGGTGATCAATTGATCGAACTGCGCGAGCAACTGCTGCAACTTGACGCCCTGCCCCGGCCGCTGGGCATAGACCATTTCGGCCATGGCCAGGATGCCCGAGGCGTTGGGCAGCGGCAGGTCGTTTTCCAGGATGGCTTTCATCCGCGGAAGAAAAATCCATTGCAACCACTGCTCGAAATCCAGGGTGTCGACGGCGAACGGCTCGACACTGGCCAGCGCCTCGGCCGACGGCGATACGTCACTCCACCAGCCCTGGACCCGCAGTTCTCGCTCGATCAGCAGCAACTGATCGGCGATCAAGGGGAAACGACCATCCATCAGAGGGACACCTTGGCCTTCTGGCGGGCCAGTGCCGCACCCGCCGAATCGCCCTGTTTCTCACGAGCCTGGGCGATCAAATCCCACAGGCTTGCCTGGAGTGCCGGGCGGCCACTGGAGAACGTCAGGCCGCGACGAGCCAGTTGTTCAGCCTGTGGCGCATCGCCCTGGGCCATGCGCACTTGAGCCAGTCGATAAAGCACTTGCGGTTCGCGCGGCGCGACACGCTGGGCTCGCTCGAGACTCGAGGAAGCACCGTTGAGATCACCACCGGCTTGCTGCTGTTGTGCCGTGGTCAACAGCGCCAACACCGGGCCGTCCAGTTGCTCATCGGCGGACAAGCCACCCGAACCCGCCGAGGGAATGCTGCTCGGCGTCGATGGCATGCTGTAGCTGCCCTGGTTGATCGGTGAAGTTTCGATAGGCCCTGGCGTGATCGGACCCGGCGTGATCGGCGTACTGCTGATCGGCGCCGAAGTCGTTGCGCCGCCACCGGGCACCATCACGACGACACCGGTGTCGCCTTGCGGGATTGCCTGGACCTGGCCCGGCATTGGCCGTTTTACCGTCGTTTGACGGAAACCACCATTGGCCGAGACCCGCTCGCTATTGGAGACGGCGGTACCGGAGTCGACAACCGGAATCGAGCCACGCTGTACGGTAGAGCAGCCACTGAGCAAAGCCACGGCGGTTACCGCTGGAATCAACCACTTGTTCACTTGAAACCCTCTTTGCTTAATTCATCCAGTCCTTGACCCAATCCATCACCGATTCGGCGGGATTCTGACCACCGCATGCTGCGCCGGGTGGCGGTTCGCTGCCGCGAATATACGGCATCTGCACGGCGCCCGGGCAATTCGCGTCGGAGCCCTGTCCTGTGCGCGAATCGACCCAGGCCTGGACGATGTTGTCCGGTTGCGGCATGTCCAGCGGCAACGGATCGGCCTTGCGCATGAAACTGGTCCAGACCTGCAACGCACCAGTGGCGCCGGTGAACGGCGTCTTGCCGTTGTCGTCACGCCCCAGCCAGACCACCGCCAGCAGATCCTGGCTGAAACCGGCGAACCAACTGTCGCGCGAATCGTTACTGGTACCGGTCTTGCCCGCCAGGGTCAACGTTCGGGGGAGCACGTTATAGACCGAGCTGCCGGTCCCTTCACGCATGACTCGTTGCATGGCGCTCTGGATCAGATAAATGGAAGCAGGATCGAAGCGTTGCTGGATCTGGAATGGATAACGCTTGAGCGGCTCGCCGTCGGCGGTGAGCACGCTGCGGATGCCGCGCATCGGCGTATTGAAACCGCCATTGGCCAATGTCTGGTACATCGCCGCGACTTCTATCGGCGTGAGGCCACCAGCCCCCAGCAGCATCGATGGGAACGCCGGGAATTCGCGAGTCACTCCCAGGCGTGCCAAGGTCTTGAGCACGTTAGGCACACCGACCTCCAAGCCGAGGCGAGCCGTCGACAGGTTGTAGGAATGGGCCAGCCCCTGATAAAGGAACACCGTACCGTGGGCGCGGCGATCATAGTTCTGCGGGGTCCACACCTGTCCGTCCGCACCCTTGACCGAGAATGACTCGTCGGACAGCCAACTGGTCAGGGTGTACTGGCTTGGTTTTTCCAAGGCCGTGAGATACACCGCCGGCTTGATCAGCGAGCCGATGGGGCGCACCGCATCCAATGCCCGGTTGAAGCCTGCAAAGCTGGCCTGGCGGCTGCCGATCATCGCCTGGACTTCACCGGTCTCCGGGTTGGTCACGACCATGGCCGCTTCGACTTCGTCGGAACCCTTGCGCCCCGCCAGCCGCTTGAAGGTGTCATTGACTGACGCCTCAGCCTTCATCTGCAGGATCGGGTCGAAACTGGTAAAGATCCGCAAGCCTTCTTCGGTCAAGTCTTCGTCGCGATAATCTTCCCGCAGCTGCCGCTTGACCAGGTCCATGAAACCGGGGAACGAACTGTCCGCCAGGCTGCCACGCTTGGTCACGCCCAGCGGCATCTTCTTCGCCGCTTCGACCTGCTCGGCCGTGGCCACGCCCTGTTGTTGCAGCAAGTCGAGCACCAGGTTGCGCCGCTCAAGGGCACGCTCCGGGTTGCGACGCGGGTTATAGGAAGAAGGCCCCTTGACCATGCCTACCAGCAGCGCCACTTGATGCAGCTTGAGCTCGGACAGCGGCTGGCTGAAGAAGAACTGGCTGGCCAGGCCGAAGCCGTGGACCGCCCGCTGCCCATCCTGGCCGACGAACACTTCATTGAGGTAGGCCTCAAGAATTTCCTGCTTGCTGTAGTGCATTTCCAGCAGCAACGCCATCATGGCTTCGGTCAGCTTGCGGGTCAGGCTACGCTCGTTGGTCAGGTAGAAGTTCTTCACCAACTGCTGGGTCAAGGTACTGCCGCCCTGGCGCATATGCCCCGACGACGTATTGATCCAGACAGCCCGGGCAATCGACTTGGGCGAGACGCCGAAGTGATGGTAGAAATCACGGTCTTCGACAGCAATCAGCGTATCGAGCAGGAACGGTGGCACCTGATCGATCTTGATCAGGATCCGGTCTTCCAGGTTCTTGGGATACAGGCCACCGATCAGCAGGGGCTCCAGGCGCACCACCGACAGGCTCGCATTGTTGGCACCCGTCAGCGCCGCGACGTAGTCACCGGAAAAACGCACCCGCACCGGTTGTGCCTGCTCCATGCCTTCATAGAACTGGAATCCACGGGTATTGAGGTCGATGGTATTGCCGTTGACCGAGGCCGCACCCGGGCCATTGGCGACGCTTTCGCGGCGATAACCCAAGGCATCGAGTTCGGTCAGGAAATCGTCCTTGCTCAGCTTTTGTCCGACGAACAGTTCCAACGGCCGGGCATAGACCTTGGCCGGGATGGTCCAGCGCTTGCCGGAGAACTTCTCCTGGACGATGGCATCGAGGTAGACGGCAAAACCGGCAAGCACGACAAGGCCTACCAGGCTCAGTTTAAGGGCCCAGCCCAGCCAGGGCCGAAGGCGGCTGGCGGGTGGTTTCTTAGGGGTGCGGGGGGATCGGGTACGAGTCATGGCGGCGGATTATACGCACTTTGTCGTGGTTCAACATGAGTCCGCCAAGGTTTGCGTTAGCGCGGCTTGCGGCCATAATGACCGCCTTGAATTTTCCAGACTCTGAAGGATCGCCCGTGAGCCAATCACTGATCGCTGCCCTGCAAAACCCGGCCCTTTACCCGCACCCCGTCGAAGGGTTCCAGGTCATCGAAACCCACATTTCCTGGGTATTGCTCACCGGTCCCTATGCCTACAAATTCAAGAAGCCGGTCAATTTCGGTTTCCTCGACTTCACCAGTCTCGACGCGCGCAAGCACTTCTGTGGTGAAGAGCTGCGCTTGAATCAACGCCTGACCCAGGATCTTTACCTGGAAGTCTTGCCGATTACCGGCAGCGCCGAGGCGCCACAACTGGGCGGCGACGGCCCGGCCATCGAATACGCCTTGAAGATGCGCCAGTTCCCCCAGAGCGAACTGCTCAGCACCCTACAGGCCAACGGCGAACTGACCACCGCGCACATCGATGAAATGGCCGCGCAGATCGCCCAGTTCCACCTCTCCACGCCCAAAGTACCGGCCGATAATCCGGCGGGTACACCGGACAGCGTCATGGCGCCGGTGCGGCAGAACTTCGAGCAGATCCGTCCGTTCCTCAACGACAAGGCCGACCTGCAGCAACTCGAAGCCCTTCAGGCCTGGGCCGAAACCAGCTTCGAACGCCTCAAGCCGCTGTTCGCCCAGCGCAAGGCCGACGGTTTCATTCGCGAATGCCACGGTGACATCCACCTGGGCAACGCCACGGTGATCGACGGCAACGTGGTGATCTTCGACTGCATCGAATTCAACGAGCCATTCCGCTTCACCGATGTCTACGCCGACACCGGCTTCCTGGCGATGGACCTCGAAGACCGCGGCCTCAAGTCGCTCGCGCGGCGGTTCGTCAGCCAATACCTGGAGCTCACGGGGGATTACAGCGGCCTGGAGCTGCTGAACTTCTATAAGGCCTACCGCGCCCTGGTCCGGGCCAAGGTCGCGCTGTTCAGCATGCCCGCCGAAGCCGACCCGGTGCAGCGCGCCACCACCCTGCGCCAATACCGCAACTACGCCAACCTGGCCGAAAGCTACAGCACCATTCCTTCGCGCTTCCTGGCTATTACCCATGGCGTCTCGGCCGTTGGCAAAAGCCACGTTGCAATGCGCCTGGTGGAGGCCCTCGGTGCGATTCGCCTGCGTTCGGATGTAGAGCGCAAGCGCCTGTTCGGTGAACAACAAGTGCCGAACGACCCACAAGCCGGTATCTATAGCAGCGATGCCAGCAGCGCCACGTACGTCCGGCTGCATGAAATCGCCGACGTGATCCTGCATGCGGGATTCCCGGTGGTGATCGATGCCACTTACCTCAAGCATGACCAGCGCGACGCCGCGGCCAAGGTCGCCGAAGGCACGGGCGCGCCGTTCCTGATCCTGGATTGCGACGCGCCGCAAGCCGTCATCGAAAGCCGACTCGCCCAGCGCCAGGCCGACCAGAAAGACCCGTCCGACGCCAACCTGGCCGTCATTGCCGCCCAACAGGCGAGCCGTGAAGCGCTGAGCCCGGCTGAGATTCTCTGCAGCAAGCGAGTTCAAACCAACGAAAGCGGCACGCTGGATGTCGTGGTTGCGCAGATTCGCCAACGCCTGCCAGGCCTGTAGGAGACTATTTCGGCCGTGAAGCGACGTCCGGCTTCACGGCCGCCAAATAGTGGCACTATACTGGCGCCATAAAACCAACAGGTGATATGCCATGAGCCACCCCAAGCTTCTCGATACCCCGCTGTATGCCTTGTTGCGCAAAGACGACATTGCCGGCTTCAACAGCCAACGCCCCCAAGGTCCGATCGATATGCGCGGCGGCGATTTCCGCGGCCTTGACCTGCGCGAACTGAACGCCGACGACGTGGACTTCACGGACGCCTACTTCCGTTCCGCCGATCTGCGCGGCATCGATTTCCGCAAGTCATCGCTGGAAGGCGCAAGCCTTGCCCATGCGCAGATCTCCGGCACCTATTTCCCGCCCGAGCTGTCTGCCGATGAAATCCTGATGTCCATGAACTTCGGTACTCGCCTGCGCTATCGCACCCGCTGAACCTGAAGGAAACGGCCACGGCACCGAACGATCTCCAGCGCCCCCGCTTGCGCTGGACGATGTGCCCTTCTGCTGTCCATTCCCATCGTGCGTAATGCCTTAGAAGCTTTTGCGTCGATTCCGACCAAAGAATCACGCTTTTCCTACTGAGCGCTACACTCCTGTGAAGCTTGCCCACTGCACCAGTCGGCCGTCGCAAGGAGGCTCGATGAATGATGAACTGCAACACCTGAAGAATCTGGGCAAGACATCAGCCCAGTGGCTGCACGCCGTGGGTATCCACAGTGCCTCGGATCTACGCCGTCTCGGCGCGGTGGACGCCTACCGCGCGGTGCGCACCCGTGGTTTTCGCGCTTCCAAGGTTTTGCTGTACGCCATCGAGGGTGCACTGATGGACATGCATTGGAACGATATTCCGGCTGAACGCAAAGAAGCGCTGAACAAACAGCTGGACGCCATTTCCACGCGCCACAAGGCCTGACATTACTTTCGCGATTTCCATGACAGGCAGCAGTTATTTTTGCCGGCGGGAAAACAATGTTTGACATGGAAATGAGAATCGCTATGATTACCACATCCGGTCGCGAGACTGGTCGATATTTGAAAAGCCCTTGGTTCGGACTCTCAGATATCTCCTCATCAGGCTAATCACGGTTATTTGACCCGGCTCTTGCCGGGTCTTTTTTTGCCCGGAAATTATTGCCCGCCGTCTCCACGCATCTGTGCGCAGTGGTCTTGGGGCGGTGTAGCCGGGGTGTACCACACGAAATCAGCCACGGCCGGCGTAACGTCGCTGCCCTCCTCCGCCAGCATCAGGACGACCGGTGCGTCACGAGCGCCCAGATCCAGTGCATGCAGCGGCACGCCAACGTCTTTGCGGACATGCCAGGCGCCCGCGAACAACAATGCCGGCGCGGGAGCCTCGAGCAATCGCTCGGCCATGCGCCGGTCACGCTGTTGCTGCACCGCCAGCATTGCTGGCATCTGCGACTCTGGCAGCAGGCCGCAATGGGACTCGCGGATTTGCCCCAACAATTGGTCCTTAACCGTAGCTGCACTGGAGCGAGTGCCGCTTATGGCGGGAGCTTGGCGATAGATGCGCTGGATGTCCGCGCTGTCCAGATTCGCTGACGACACCGGATAAGATTGCCTCAAGGCGAACTCGACCATGGGTCCGTACAGACGCCAATCCCAACCTGGCGACCAATCCAACGCGCCAGGCAAATCCTTCGGCAGGGCAGGCAATTGGCGAACCGCGTCGACCCTTGGCTGTTGCCGTGGCGTCAGCATCTCCAGCAGCAAGCTGCCTTGGGGGCGCTGGTCGGCCAGGGCCTGGAGCAGCCAGCGCTGCAGCGTGTGGTGATCACGGTTGTCGTGTTGTTCGCCGACCACGACTCGCGGGGCCTGCGCCAAACGCCCGACCAATGCCCGAGGCGTGATCGATTCGCCTGTGTGCAGATCACGGATCCGCCCACCCACTGGCGGTGGGCCGACACTCTGGCAAGCCGTCAAGACACCCAACATCAGAATCAGGATCAGGCGCACATCGGTATCCTCCGGCAGGCCTCAGCGGGCAATGATCAACGGATGCCCGCGCTCTGGATGAGATTGCACCAGCACGTCGAGGCCAAACACCGCCTTGAGCGGCTCCGGGCGCAGCACTTGCCGAGGCGTATCCAGCGCCACCGGTCGGCCGGACGCCAACAGCAGCAGGCGATCGCAGTAGCGCGCCGCCAGGTTCAGGTCATGCAGGATCACCAGCACCGCTACGCCGCGACCGGCAAATTCACGCACCGCTTGCAGGAGAGTGTGCTGATGCAGCGGATCGAGCATCGAAGTCGGTTCGTCCAGCAACAGGATTTGGCCCGCCTCACCCGGCCACAGTTGCGCCAGGACCCGCGCCAGGTGCACCCGTTGGCGCTCGCCGCCGGACAGATCCAGATAATTGCGGCCCTGCAAATGCACCGCATCCGCCGCGCTCAGAGCCCATTCGACGATTTGCCCGTCACGCGCCCGACCGCTCCGGTGAGGCAGTCGTCCCATGCCGACCACTTCTTCTACACGGAACGCGAAATCCAGTGTCGACGATTGCGGCAACACCGCCAGGCGACGGGCGCGCTCGGTACCGTCCCATTGGGCCAGAGGCCGGTCATCGAGCCAGACCTGCCCTTGTGCCGGACGCAACTCGCCACACAAGCCCGCCAGCAACGTACTCTTACCCGCGCCATTGGGACCGAGCACACCCAGCACTTCGCCGGGATTGAGCTGCAAATCGAGATCCGCCAGTACGGTCCTACGTCCACGGTGGATGTGCAAGTTTTGCGCTCGCAGCATCAGGCGCGCCCCCGCAGCAATAAATAAAGGAAAAAAGGCGCGCCGATGAACGCCGTGACGATGCCGATCGGCAACTCCGCCGGGACCAGCGCCAGGCGCGCCACCAGATCGGCGAATAAAAGGAGACTGGCGCCTGCCAACATTGATGCAGGCAGCAGGACGCGATGGTCAGGCCCCGTCAACAATCGCACCAGGTGCGGCACCACCAGTCCGACAAAACCGATCATGCCCCCCGCCGCGACTGCGGCGCCGACGCCCAGCGCCGTACAGAGCACCAACTCACGCTTGAGCCGTTCGACATCAATGCCCAGGTGAGCGGCCTCGGACTCTCCCAACAACAGTGCATTGAGCGCCCGGGCCCGACGCGGCAACCAGATCGCCACGCCCGCACTGACCATCAACAACGGCCACAACCGCGCGTAGCTGGCACCGTTCAGGCTGCCCAGGTTCCAGAACGTCAGGGTCCGCAAAGTCGCATCGTCCGCCAGGTAAGTGAACAGGCCGACCGCCGACCCGGACAACGCCGTCAAGGCAATGCCAGCCAGGAGCATCGTGGCGACGTGAGTCCGACCGTTGCGTCGTCCAAGGCGATAGACCAGCGCCGTGACCCCGAGCCCGCCGAGAAATGCACACACTGACAGCACGTAGGGCCCCAGGGCTTCAGGCAATCCGCCCATCGCCGAGCCTCCAACGATGGCAAACGCCGCCCCCAGTGCCGCCCCGCTGGACACGCCTACCAGCCCCGGGTCGGCCAGTGGATTGCGAAACAGCCCCTGCATCGCCACGCCAGACAACGCCAAGATCCCGCCCACCGCCAAGCCCAGCAAGGTACGAGGCAGGCGAATCTGGCCAAGGATCAGCTCGGCCTGCTCCAGGCCATCGTCAGCCATCGGCCAACCCAGCAGGCGCAGGGCGGCGCGCAAGGTATCTAACAACGGCAAGCTCACCGGTCCCAAGGACAGGGACAGCCAGATTGCCAACAGACACAGCAGGCCCAGGCCGATGAACAACGTGCGCGGTTTGACCCGTGCCGTCATGGCGTCTTGGCCAGGTAGAACCTATCGGCCAGCTTGATCAGGCCTTGTGGCGCAGCGTGGGGATTCGGGCGCATCAAGCGGCTTCCTCAAGAAGTTTTTTCATGGGCAGGGCTTGGTCAAGTATTCTCGAACACCCGCGAAGCAGGCGTCATTTGATGATTGCTTTCATTTGCCCGTCAAGCATGGATCCATTGCTGCATGGACTCATGTGGATTCGATACAGACACATTTATAGAGACATCCATGAAATTTCTGTGTACCGCCGCCCAGTTATCCGACAACAGCAGTCGCGGCTTCGACATCGAAGGGCGCAAGTTGCTGGCCGTGCGGCGGGCAGGCCAGGCATACGTGTATCTCAACCGCTGCCCCCATCGTGGCGTGCCGCTGGAGTGGCGACCCGATCAGTTTCTCGACGCCAGCGCCAGTCTCATCCAATGCGCGACCCATGGCGCGCTGTTCCTGATCGAAAGCGGTGAGTGCGTCGCCGGCCCTTGCGCCGGGCAATTCCTGACCGCGCTAGACAGCCGGGAGGACGACCAAGGCATCTGGGTCCATCTGTAACGGCTCAAGCAATACCGGCAACGGGCGATCCACCCACATCTGCTCCGGCGTCAGCGAGGCGCCGTAGGCCAACACTTCCACCCCGGCGGCCACCGCCTCGCGCAACGCCGCGGCGTACACCGGGTCGATCTCCTGCGCCGGACGCACCGCCTCGATGCCACTCAGGTTCACGCAATACAACTGCACCGCGCGCACGCCTTCCCGAGCCAGGCAGGCCAGCTCTCGCAGATGCTTGGCGCCGCGCAGGGTCACCGCGTCGGGAAACGCCGCCACATTCGTCCCGTCGAAACCCAGCGTAACGCTCTTCACCTCGACCCAGGCCGAGCTGCAATCGGCATAGTCGAGCCGAAAGTCGATACGGCTGTTCTCCACGCCATAGGCCACTTCCCGCTTCAGCCCCATGAAACCGTTCAGCTCCTGGATGACACCGGCCCGCAGCGCCTCCTCGATCAGCGAATTGGCCCGCGCGGTATTGATGCAGGCCAAGCGCCCCTGAGGGGTTTCGCCTATTTCCCAAGTGCCCGGCAACTTGCGCTTGGGGTCGTTGGAACGACTGAACCAGACGCGCGCGCCCTCGGCCATGCAATTAAGCATCGAGCCGGTGTTGGGACAGTGAATGGTCAGCAATTCGCCATGAACGGTCTCGATATCGGCAAGAAAACGCTTGTAACGTCGAATCAGCCGTCCTTCTTCCAAAGCCGGGGAAAAAAGCATCAGCCTTGCCAACTCCGCAATCCACGTTCAATTCGCTCCACCGCTTCCTGTAGCCGAGGCAGGCTTTGGGTGTAGGCGAACCGCACGTGATGGCCGGCCTGATGACGACCGAAATCCAGCCCGGGCGTGAACGCCACGTGCTCGGTTTCCAGAAAGTGCTGGCAGAACGCAAAGGCATCGCCACCAAATGCGCTGATGTCGGCATAAAGGTAGAACGCGCCTTGCGGCTCGACTGCGATGCCGAATCCCAACTCGCGCAAGGCCGGCAGGAGGAAGTCGCGACGCAACGCGAACTCGGCACGACGTTGCTCGAAAATCTCGATGGTCGCCGGCTCGAAACACGCCAGGGCCGCGTATTGGGCCATGCTGGGTGCACTGATGTAGAGGTTCTGCGCGAGCTTTTCCAGCTCACCGACAGCCGCCGAAGGCGCCACCAGCCAGCCGAGCCGCCAGCCGGTCATGCCGAAATATTTGGAAAAGCTATTGAGGACGAACGCATCGTCATCGACTTCCAGCACGCTGGCGGCGTCGGTGCCGTAGGTCAGGCCGTGATAGATCTCGTCGACCACCAGATGGCCGTTGTGGCTCCTGATCGCCTTGGACAGGCCCGCCAATTCATCCCGGGATAGAATCGTCCCGGTCGGGTTCGCCGGGGAGGCGACCAGCGCGCCGACGCTGTTCCGGTCCCAATGACGATCCACGAGATCCGGCGTTAATTGGTAACGCACGTCCGGCCCTACGGGCACCAGTTGCGCCGCGCCTTCGATCAGGCGCAGGAAATGACGGTTGCACGGATAACCAGGGTCGGCCAGCAGCCAGTGCTTGCCTGGGTCCACCAGCAAGGCGCTGGCCAGCAGCAACGCGCCGGACCCGCCCGGCGTCACCAGGATGCGCCGGGGGTCGATATCCACCCCGTAGCGTTGCGCGTAGAAACCGGCAATGGTCTCGCGCAGTTCGGGAATGCCACGGGCCGCTGTGTAACGGGTCTTGCCCGCCGCCAAGGCCGCCTGGCCGGCCTGGATGATCGGCTCGGCGGTGGTGAAGTCCGGCTCGCCGATCTCCAGGTGAATGACGTCGTGCCCGGCGGCCTGCAATTCGTTGGCACGCGCCAGCAACGCCATGACATGGAAAGGTTCGATGGCACGACTGCGTGCGCTGTAGGGCTGGGCCATGGGGCCGTCCTTCGCGAAAAAAGAACCGATTCTACCCAACTCGCGAACAGCTGCGGGAACGAGCGCAAATCTAAAACGGTCCTAGCGCTAATGTCCTGTATCACCGATACCGTTCCTTTTTGACGGTGTCTGTTGTCGTCATGCTGCGTTGCCTGGCGACAACGGCCACTGGACAAAAGAACGTATTGGCGAAACAGGACTCTAGATCGCTGGAAATGACTCCGGCGTTTAACCCAGGCTTGACTAAAATCAAGCATTGAGCAGGTTTGCGACCCCACCGGACCGGACCCGGCCATGTTTTACAGGCCCCAGCCGCGCCAGGCTCGACAACCGGGAGTAGCGCGGCCCGATTTGATCTGGTAAGTTCGCCCGCTTGCAGCCGCAGGGCCGGCAGGTGTCGGTGATGGAGCAATCCTGCGTAGTGGATTACAAGAGTAGAGGCGGTCCATTCATGCCCACCCAAGCAAAGCAGAAAGAAAACCAGTCGCTCAGCGGGTTTGAGCCATATGTCGCGAAAGAGGGCGAGGAGTACATGGGCGCCCCCATGCGCGCGCACTTCACCAGGATCCTGAACAAGTGGAAACAGGACCTGATGCAGGAAGTCGATCGCACGGTTGACCATATGAAGGACGACGCGGCCAACTTCCCTGACCCGGCCGACCGTGCCAGCCAGGAAGAAGAATTCAGCCTTGAATTGCGCGCCCGCGACCGTGAACGCAAGCTGATCAAGAAAATCGACAAGACGCTGCAACTGATTGAAGACGAAGAGTACGGCTGGTGCGAGTCCTGCGGCGTCGAGATTGGCGTCAAGCGACTGGAAGCACGTCCGACCGCCGACATGTGTGTCGACTGCAAGACTCTCGCGGAAATCAAGGAAAAACAGGTCGGCAAGTAATCGCCGGGGCTGTCATCGAAACGGAGCGTTCATACGCTCCGTTTTTTGTTTGCGCTCCAGCTGCACACCCAATCCCCTTGTGGGAGCGAGCTTGCTCGCGATGACGGCGACTTATTCAATACTTATGCAAGCTGGCCCACCGCTATCGCGAGCAAGCTCGCTCCCACAGGGAATTATGCTCCGCCATCAAGATCTGCACGCCTTGTGCCCGGACCCAGTAACATTCGCCCTATGACTGCCTACATCGGACGCTTCGCCCCCACCCCCAGCGGATACTTGCATTTCGGCTCGCTGGTCGCCGCGCTGGCGTCGTATCTCGATGCCCGGGCCGTCGGTGGACGCTGGTTGTTGCGCATGGAAGACCTCGACCCTCCACGGGAAGAGCCCGGCGCGCAAGCGGCGATTCTCAAGGCCCTGGAAAGCTACGGATTTGAATGGGACGGCGAAATGGTGCGCCAGAGTGACCGCCACGAAGCCTACCAGCAGGTCATCGACCGCTTGTTCAGCCAAGGCCTGGCCTACGCCTGCACCTGTTCGCGCAAGCAACTGGAGCCGTACCAAGGCATTTATCCGGGATTGTGCCGCAACGCCGGCCACGACGCCGAGGGCGCCGCCATCCGTCTGCGCGTTCCCGAACTCGAATATCATTTCGTCGACCGGGTCCAGGGCGAGTTCCGCCAACACCTGGGCCGCGAGGCGGGCGACTTCGTGATTCGCCGTCGCGACGGACTCTATGCCTATCAATTGGCCGTGGTCCTCGACGATGCCTGGCAAGGCGTCACCGACATTGTCCGCGGCGCCGACCTGCTGGATTCCACGCCGCGCCAACTCTACCTGCAAGAACTGCTCGGGTTACCACAACCGCGTTATCTGCACGTCCCGCTGATCACCCAGCCGGACGGACACAAGCTCGGCAAATCCTATCGCTCGCCACCGTTGACGGCCGACCAAGCAACGCATCTGCTGTTAAGGGCGTTGCGCGCGTTGGGCCAGCAACCGGCGCCGGAGCTGGTGGATGCCAGCCCACGGGAGTTGCTGGCCTGGGGCATTCGCCACTGGGATGCGGGGCAGATCCCGCGCACACTGACGCAGCCCGAAGCGCAAATACCGTGACGGCCCTTGCAGCCTGCCGCCTATCCGTTACCATCGCCGCACGTTTTCGGGCACGTGCATAAAAAAGAGAGACCGGGATGTACATCTATCGCTTGGTCCTGCTCCTGGTAGTGGGGATTTACCTGTTCTCCCCGGCCATCATGGATTGGTGGATCGATGCCACGGGTGCCTGGTATCGGCCGTATCTGCTCTGGCTGATCCTGATCGTCGTGACCTTTATCCTTCAGAGCCAAAAAGATGCCGATGAGCTTTAGCCTGACCCAGATGATCCTGATCAGCGCCGCCTACCTGGCGGTGCTGTTCGGCGTAGCCTGGATCAGCGAACGAGGCATGATCCCGCGCGCGATCATTCGCCACCCACTGACTTACACCCTGTCGCTGGGCGTGTACGCCAGCGCATGGGCGTTCTATGGCACGGTGGGCCTGGCCTATCAGTACGGCTACGGCTTCCTGTCCAGTTACCTTGGGGTTTCCGGGGCCTTCCTGCTGGCACCGGTGCTGCTCTACCCGATCCTGAAAATCACCCGCACCTACCAACTGTCGTCGTTGGCCGACCTGTTCGCCTTCCGCTTCCGCAGCACCTGGGCGGGCGCGCTGACCACGATTTTCATGCTGGTCGGCGTGCTGCCGTTGCTCGCGCTCCAAATGCAGGCGGTCGCCGATTCCATCAGCATCCTGACCCAAGAACCGGTGCAGCACCGGGTGGCGCTGAGCTTCTGCGTCCTGATCATCCTCTTCACGATTTTCTTCGGCTCACGGCACATCGCCACGCGGGAAAAACATGAAGGCCTGGTGTTCGCGATCGCCTTCGAATCGGTGATCAAGCTGATCGCCATCGGCGGCGTCGGCCTTTACGCCTTGTATGGCGTATTCGACGGCCCGCAGCAGCTCGAGATCTGGCTGCTGCAGAACCAGACCGCCCTCGCGGCGCTGCACACGCCGCTCCAGGAAGGACCGTGGCGCACGCTGCTACTGGTGTTCTTCGCCTCGGCGATCGTGATGCCGCACATGTATCACATGACCTTTACCGAAAACCTCAACCCGCGCTCGCTGGTCAGCGCAAGCTGGGGCCTGCCGCTGTTCCTGTTGTTGATGAGCCTGGCCGTGCCGCTGATCCTCTGGGCCGGGTTGAAACTGGGGGCCAGCACCAATCCGGAATACTTCACCCTCGGCATTGGCATCGCCGCCAACAACAAGGCGCTGGCGCTGCTGGCCTATGTCGGCGGCCTGTCGGCGGCCAGCGGCCTGATCATCGTGACCACCCTGGCGCTGTCGGGCATGGCCCTCAACCATTTGGTGCTGCCGCTCTACCAGCCTCCAGCAGAGGGGAACATCTATCGCTGGCTGAAATGGACCCGCCGCGCACTGATTGTCGCGATCATCATGGCCGGCTACGGTTTCTACCTGATGCTGGGAGACGGACAGGACCTGGCCAACCTGGGCATCGTCGCGTTCGTTGCGACCCTGCAATTCCTGCCCGGTGTACTGTCGGTGCTGTATTGGCCGACCGCCAACCGCCGCGGCTTCATCGCCGGCCTGCTGGCGGGGATCGTGGTCTGGCTGCTCGCCATGCTGCTGCCACTGCTGGGCAACCTGCAGGGCTTCTATATTCCGCTGTTGAACATGATCTACGTGCTCGACGACACCAGCTGGCACATGGCAGCCATCGCCTCGCTGGCGGCGAACGTGCTGATGTTCACCCTGATCTCGCTGTTTACCAACGCCAGCAGTGAAGAAGCCAGCGCCGCCGAAGCCTGCGCCGTGGATAACGTCCGCCGTCCGCAGCGCCGTGAGTTGCACGCTGCCTCGCCCCAGGAATTTGCCACCCAACTGGCCAAGCCCCTTGGCGCCAAGGCCGCGCAAAAGGAAGTCGAACAGGCCCTGCGCGACCTTTACCTGCCGTTCGACGAACGCCGTCCATACGCCTTGCGCCGGTTGCGGGATCGGATCGAAGCCAACCTGTCCGGCCTGATGGGCCCCAGCGTGGCCCAGGACATGGTCGAGACGTTCCTGCCCTACAAGGCCGGCGGTGAGAACTATGTCACCGAAGACATCCACTTCATCGAAAGCCGCCTCGAGGACTACCACTCGCGCCTCACCGGCCTGGCCGCCGAGCTGGACGCCCTGCGTCGTTATCACCGCCAGACCCTGCAGGAACTACCGATGGGTGTCTGCTCCCTCGCCAAGGACCAGGAAATCCTGATGTGGAACAAGGCCATGGAGGAGCTGACCGGCATCGCCGCCCAGCGCGTGGTCGGTTCACGCTTGAGTACCCTGGGCGAGCCGTGGAAAGGCTTGCTGCAGGGATTCATCGACCTGCCGGACGAGCATCTGCACAAACAGCATTTGGCGCTCGACGGCCAGACCCGCTGGCTGAACCTGCACAAGGCGGCGATCGACGAGCCGTTGGCGCCGGGTAACAGCGGCCTGGTGCTGTTGGTGGAAGACCTGACCGACACCCAGATGCTCGAAGACAAGCTGGTCCATTCCGAGCGACTGGCCAGCATCGGCCGACTGGCGGCCGGCGTGGCCCACGAAATCGGCAACCCGATCACCGGCATCGCGTGCCTGGCGCAAAATCTTCGTGAAGAGCGCGAGGAAGACGGCGAACTGACGGAAATCAGCGGCCAGATCCTCGAGCAGACCAAACGCGTCTCGCGCATCGTCCAGTCGCTGATGAGTTTCGCCCATGCCGGCGGCCATCAGCACAATGACGAACCTGTCTGCCTGGCCGAAGTGGCGCAGGATGCCATCGGCCTCCTGGCGCTCAACCGGCGCAACTTCGAAGTCCAGTTCTACAATTTGTGCGATCCGGATCACTGGGTCGACGGCGATCCCCAGCGGCTCGCCCAAGTACTGATCAACCTGTTGTCCAACGCGCGCGACGCCTCTCCGGCCGGCAGCGCGGTACGTGTCAGGAGTGAAGCCTTCGAACACACGGTCGACCTGATCGTCGAAGACGAAGGCAGCGGTATCCCACAGAACATCATGGACCGATTGTTCGAACCCTTCTTCACCACCAAGGATCCTGGCGAAGGCACCGGTCTGGGCCTCGCACTGGTCTATTCCATCGTTGAAGAGCATTATGGACAAATCACCATCGACAGCCCGGCCGATGTTCAGAGCCAGCGCGGCACCCGTATCCGGGTCACCTTGCCGCGTCATGTCGAAGCGACGTCCGCTGTGAACTGAGACCGTCGAGAGAATCGAATCAATGCCGCACATTTTGATCGTCGAAGACGAAACAATTATCCGCTCCGCCTTGCGCCGTCTGCTGGAACGCAACCAGTACCAGGTCAGCGAAGCCGGTTCCGTGCAGGAAGCACAAGAGCGCTTCAGCATTCCCACGTTTGACCTGATCGTCAGCGACCTGCGTCTGCCCGGCGCCCCCGGGACCGAGTTGATCAAGCTCGGACAGGGTACGCCGGTGCTGATCATGACCAGTTACGCCAGCCTGCGCTCGGCGGTCGATTCCATGAAAATGGGCGCGGTGGACTACATCGCCAAACCCTTCGACCACGATGAGATGCTCCAGGCTGTAGCCCGCATCCTGCGTGACCGCCAGACAGCGACCAGCCAACCGTCGGAACCGACGAACGGCAAGGTGGCCGCCGGAAAAGCAGGAGCCAGCAACAGCAATGGCGAGATCGGCATCATCGGTTCGTGCCCGCCCATGCAGGATCTGTACGTCAAGATCCGCAAAGTGGCGCCGACCGACTCCAACGTGCTGATCCAGGGTGAATCCGGCACCGGCAAGGAGTTGGTGGCCCGGGCACTGCACAATCTGTCCCGCCGGGCCAAGGCGCCGATGATCTCGGTGAACTGCGCGGCCATTCCGGAAAGCCTGATCGAATCCGAGCTATTCGGCCACGAAAAGGGTGCGTTCACAGGCGCCAGCGCCGGGCGTGCCGGCCTGGTGGAGGCGGCAGACGGCGGCACGCTGTTCCTCGATGAAATCGGCGAACTGCCACTGGAAGCCCAGGCGCGATTGCTGCGGGTACTCCAGGAAGGCGAGATCCGTCGAGTCGGCTCGGTCCAGTCACAGAAGGTCGACGTACGCCTGATCGCGGCGACCCACCGGGACCTGAAGAGCCTGGCGAAGATCGGCCAGTTCCGTGAAGACCTTTACTACCGCCTGCACGTGATTGCCCTGAAACTGCCGCCCCTGCGCGAGCGCGGTGCCGACGTCAACGAAATCGCCAATGCGTTCCTCGCCCGCCAGAGCGCGCGGATCAACCGTACCGACTTGAAATTCGCCCCGGATGCCGAGCAGGCCATTCGTCATTACGCTTGGCCCGGTAACGTCCGGGAGCTGGAAAACGCTGTGGAGCGAGCGGTGATCCTGAGCGAAAGCCCGGAAATCTCCGCCGACCTGCTGGGCATCGACATCGAACTGAGTGACCTCGACGACGAAGAATTCATCGGCCTGGCCCCGCAACAGGGAGGCGCTGCCAACAACACCAGCCATGAACCCACCGAGGACCTGTCCCTGGAAGACTATTTCCAGCATTTCGTCCTTGAACATCAGGACCACATGACCGAGACCGAGCTGGCACGCAAGCTGGGCGTCAGCCGCAAGTGCCTGTGGGAACGTCGCCAACGCCTGGGGATTCCACGGCGCAAGACCGGGGCAACCAGCGAAAGCTGAGGTGTACAGGTAACATCGCACACTGTGAAAAAACTGTTACCTCAGCTTTTTCACGTAACAGAAGCCGGGGTTTACGGTAACGAAACCCCGGCTTTTTTTCGCCTCGAAAAAACCGGTATATCGATAGAACCCCCGGTTTCGCTGGGCCTGCCAAAAGTTGGCACGCACCCTGCTATAGCTTTGGTACAAGAACAATAACAAGCAATGCACAAGACAATAAAAATAAGACGAATCGACTCACGCACAATAAAAACAAGACGGCGAGAGGCGCAGCTAACTGATTCTTTTGGAGAGGCGTTGTATTTGGGGCTTGCCCCACAACCAGGCCGAGAACAATAAAAACTGTCTCAAGACAGGTGCCTGAACTGGTTGGATCGATGGATCACTGCAACACAGCGACCAAAGCAATCCGTTTGCTCTTGGCTCCCGATTGGGAGGGTCACGAAGGGAAAACCTCGTGGCGCGGGCACTCAACAAAAACAAGAAGCCCGAAACCAATAATAAAAACAGAGCACGCAACTAATTCTGGGGGAGCTTCGGCTCCCCTTGTGGTTTCTGTCGTTCCGCCTTCCCCGCTGCCTACAAAGCTTGTCGCTTAAGCTTGCAGCTCAAAACGCCTGCGTCCTACACCATCCGTTGACTAAATGCTAGAATCCCCGCCCATCATGCGGCCATTCTTCGTTTTTGGCTGAATATTCCTTCAAACAGTGCATCCCATGCTGAAGAAGCTGTTCCAGTCATTCCGTTCTCCCTTGCGTCGTACGCAACACATACGCAGCACGCCTGAAGTGCTCAATAGCGGCCAGCATTCGTTGCAAAAGGCCCAATTCAGCCGTTACGCGGTGAACATCGTCGAACGCCTGCAGAACGCCGGCTACCAGGCTTATCTGGTCGGCGGCTGCGTGCGCGACATGCTGCTGAATATCACCCCCAAGGACTTCGACGTCGCCACCAGCGCCACGCCCGAGCAGATACGCGCCGAATTCCGTAATGCGCGGATCATCGGTCGGCGGTTCAAGCTTGTGCATATCCACTTCGGTCGCGAGATCATCGAGGTGGCGACCTTCCGCGCCAACCATCCGCAAAACGACGAAGACGAAGACAGCAACCAGTCGTCTCGCAACGAGAGCGGGCGCATCCTGCGCGATAACGTCTACGGCACCCTGGAAGAAGACGCGCAGCGCCGCGACTTCACCATCAACGCCTTGTATTACGACCCGGTCAGCGAGCGCATCCTCGATTACGCCAACGGCGTACACGACATTCGCAATCGCTTGATCCGCCTGATTGGCGATCCCAAGCAGCGTTACCAGGAAGACCCGGTGCGGATGCTGCGGGCCGTGCGTTTCGCCGCCAAGCTGGATTTCGGCATCGAAAAACACAGCGCCCTGCCGATTCGCGAGCTCGCGCCAATGCTGCGGGAAATCCCCTCGGCCCGCCTGTTCGAGGAAGTGCTCAAGCTGTTCCTGTCGGGCAACGCGGCAGACACCTTCGAAATGCTCGTGGACCTGCAGCTCTTCGATCCGCTGTTCCCCGCCAGCGCCGAAGCCCTGGAACACAACCCGACCTACACCCACACCCTGATCAGCGAAGCGTTGATCAACACCGACCTGCGGATCAAGCAGAACAAGCCGGTAACGCCAGCGTTCCTGTTCGCCGCCTTGCTCTGGCCTGCCCTGCCCGCCCGCGTGCTGCGCTTGCAAGACCGTGGCATGCCGCCGATTCCGGCGATGCAGGAAGCCGCCCACGAACTGATCGCCGAACAGTGCCAGCGCATTGCGATCCCGAAACGCTTCACCATGCCGATTCGCGAGATCTGGGACATGCAGGAGCGCCTGCCACGGCGCAGCGGCAAACGTGCCGACCTGCTGCTGGAAAACCCGCGTTTCCGCGCCGGCTACGACTTCCTGCTATTGCGTGAAAGCGCGGGCGAGCAGACCGATGGCCTGGGCGAATGGTGGACCGATTACCAGGACGCCAACGACAGCGAGCGTCGCGAGATGATTCGTGAGCTCAGCGGCAAGGACGACGGCACCAGCGGCCCGCGCAAGCGTCGGCGCAGCAGCGGTGCCAAGCGCAAGCGTGCCGGTGTACCGAGCGCATCAGACGAGTAATCGATGGAACGCATCTATATCGGCATGGGCAGCAACCTGGCCGAACCCGCTGAGCAACTGCGCTGCGCCATCGAGGCGCTGGCGCGCCTGCCCCAGACCCGACTGGCAGGCGTCTCGGCGTTTTATCAAAGCGATTCCCTGCTGCCCGGCCAGCCGCGCTACACCAATGCGGTGGCGGCCCTGGACAGCGGCCTGGCGCCGCTTGAGCTGCTCGACGCGCTGCAAGCCATCGAAACCGGCCAGGGTCGCGAGCGCCTTGAGCGCTGGGGCCCGCGCACCCTGGACCTGGACATCCTGGTGTTCGGTGATCGCCTGATCGACGAGCCCCGCCTCAAGATTCCCCACTATCACATGCAAGCCCGGGCTTTTGTGCTCTACCCCTTGGCCGAACTGGCCCCCGCCGACCTGCGCCTGGCCGATGGACGCCTGCTCAAGGATCTCCTTGCGGCGTGCCCCTTCGCCGGTTTGGAACGCTTGCCACCTCTCTGACGAACACCCTCCATCCCCAGTGGGAGCGAGCTTGCTCGCGATAGCTGTGTATCAGTCAACCATGCTGTGACTGACAGGACGCCATCGCGAGCAAGCTCGCTCCCACAGGATCCGGGACCCGGCAGTCAGATCAGAGACACACCCCCTCGCTGAAACGCATCAGTAACCCCGGTAACACCCGGCGGTAACACATCCAATTGACTTCCCCGATACTCCTCACGACTATAGGCGTCCCGTCGCCGCCAACGCGGCGCTAATGGGCGCAATCCAGGCCTTACAAGCACCACGCAAAGAAGGTGCGCCTGTATTCGAGCGCCTTATGAGGACTTTTTCATGCCAGCTATTACCCTGACCACGCTGCAAGGTCTCAAGCAAAAAGGTGAAAAAATCACCATGCTGACCTGCTATGACGCCACCTTCGCCCATGCCTGCAATGAGGCTGGAGTCGAGGTGCTGCTGGTGGGCGACTCCCTCGGCATGGTGTTGCAAGGTCACGACAGCACCTTGCCGGTGACCACTGCCGAGATGGCCTACCACGTAGCCGCCGTCAAGCGCGGTAACACCGACGCGCTGATCCTCGCCGACCTGCCGTTCATGGCCTACGCCACCCTCGAACAAACCATGGCCAACAGCGCCATGCTGATGCAGGCCGGCGCCCACATGGTCAAGGTCGAAGGTGCGTTGTGGCTGGCCGACTCGATACGGCTGCTGGCCGAGCGTGGCATTCCGGTGTGCGCGCACTTGGGCCTCACCCCTCAAGCCGTGAATATCCTCGGTGGCTACAAGGTCCAGGGCCGCAATGAAAACCAGGCGCGGCAGATGCGCGCCGATGCGATCGCGCTGGAGCAGGCCGGTGCCGCCATGTTGCTGCTTGAATGCGTGCCCAGCGAACTGGCCCAGGAAATCACCCAGGCGGTGAAGATTCCAGTGATCGGCATCGGCGCTGGCAACGCCACCGACGGTCAGGTGTTGGTGCTCCACGACATGCTCGGGCTGTCGATCACCGGTCGCGTGCCGAAATTCGTGAAAAACTTCATGGCTGGACAACCCTCTATCCAGGCAGCCCTGCAAGCCTACGTCGCCGAAGTGAAAGCGGCGTCCTTCCCGGGCGCCGAACACGGATTCTCCGCATGAACACCGTCAAGACCGTACGCGAACTCCGGGCCGCCGTGGCCCGCGCCCGCGGCGAAGGCAAGCGCATCGCCTTCGTCCCGACCATGGGCAACTTGCACAGCGGCCACATGGCCCTGGTGACCAAAGCCTCGCAACGAGCCGATTTCGTCGTGGCGAGCATCTTCGTCAACCCATTGCAGTTCGGTGTCGGCGAAGACCTGGACAAGTACCCGCGCACCCTGGCGGCCGACCAGGAGAAATTGCTCCAGGCCGGTTGCCACTTGCTGTTCGCCCCCAGCGTCGAGGAGATGTACCCCGACGGCATGGCCGGGCAGACCCGGGTCAGTGTCCCGCAGTTATCCGAAGGGCTCTGCGGCGCCAGCCGTCCGGGGCATTTCGAAGGCGTGGCGACGGTGGTCAGCAAGCTGTTCAACATGGTCCAGCCGGACCTGGCGGTATTCGGCCAGAAGGATTTCCAGCAACTGGCAGTGATCCGCGCCTTGGTCCATGACCTGAACATGCCGATCCAGATCATCGGCGAGCCGACCGTTCGCGCCGAAGATGGCCTGGCGCTGTCGTCGCGCAACGGCTTCCTCAGCCCCGAGCAGCGCGCCGTCGCGCCAGTGGTCTATCGCGTCTTGAGTCAGATCGCCGAGGCCATCCAACAGGGGCGGCGGGATTATCCAACGCTCATCGCTGAACAGCTCAAGCAACTCGAAGCCGCTGGCCTGCGCCCCGACTACCTGGAAATCCGCCACGCCAAGACCTTGCGTCCGGCCGTGAGCGAGGATCGCGACCTGGTGATCCTGGTGGCGGCATTCCTCGGTACCACGCGCCTGATCGACAACCTGCACCTGGATCTCGACGCGCACGCCTGATATCCCAAAACCTTGTGGGAGCGAGCTTGCTCGCGATAGCGATCCGCCAGGCGAGAGCCATGTCAACTGACCCGCTGCCATCGCGAGCAAGCTCGCTCCCACAGGGTTATGCGGTGTTATTGCCGCCTCGTCTGCCTTCGGGCAAACTGCCCGCCGTTCGGACCCGACCAGAGGAAATACCCATGCACGCCATCATGCTCAAGGCCAAGTTGCACCGCGCCGAAGTCACTCACGCCGTGCTCGACTACGAAGGCTCCTGCGCCATTGATGGAGAATGGCTGGACCTGTCGGGCATCCGCGAATACGAACAGATCCAGATCTATAACGTCGACAATGGCGAACGCTTCACCACCTACGCCATCCGTGGCGAGGACGGTTCGCGAATGATCTCGGTGAACGGTGCCGCAGCGCACAAGGCCAAGGTCGGTGACCGTGTGATCATCTGCGCCTATGCCCACTACAGCGAGGCCGAGTTGCTCAACTTCAAGCCACGCATGCTCTACATGGCGCCGGGCAACGAATTGAGCCACACCAGCAACGCCATTCCGGTCCAACTGGCCTGATCGAAACACCTGCGTCACCACTTTCCCCTGTGGGAGCGAGCTTGCTCGCGATGGCGGCGGGCCAGTTGATACAGATGCCGACTGACACACCGCTATCGCGAGCAAGCTCGCTCCCACAGTAAGCAATCTGCGTTTCCGTTTGTCGGACCTTTCCGCTCAAGTTGTACAAAAAAGTACCGGGGAACGGTCAGACAAAGTCAAGACAGATCGCAACGCGAGGTTTACTGTAGTCGCCCTGTGCCCGGCGATCGTGTCGACGCAGTTATCCGGACGCCCGCCTCCAGCCGCGCCGGAATTTTTAGTGTACAAAAGGTCGTTCAAGTAAAAAGGAAACCCGCAGCGATGGCGTATTACCGAACTCCTCAAGACGTGACCGCTCTGCCCGCCTGGCAAGCGCTGAATGACCACCGCAAAGCCATGCAGGATTTCAGCATGCGCGAAGCGTTCAATGCCGATCCGCAGCGTTTCAACCAATTCACCCTTTCGAGCTGCGGCCTGTTTCTCGACTATTCGAAGAACCTGATCAACGCCCAGACCCGCGACCTGCTGGTGGGCCTGGCGAACGAAGTCGACCTCAAGGGTGCAATCAAGGCGCTGTTCGAAGGCGAAATCGTCAACGCTTCGGAAAACCGCCCGGCCCTGCACACCGCCCTGCGCCGTCCAGTCGGCGACAAGTTGCTGGTCAACGGCGTCAACGTGATGCCGGACGTGCACAAGGTGCTGAACCAGATCACCGACCTGGTCGGCCGCATTCACGACGGCCTGTGGCGCGGCTACACCGAGAAGCCCATCACCGACGTGGTGAATATCGGCATTGGTGGCTCCTTCCTCGGACCGCAACTGGTGTCCGAAGCGCTGTTGTCCTACACGCATAAAGGCGTTCGCTGCCACTACCTGGCGAACATCGATGGCAGCGAGTTCCACGAACTGACCATGAAGCTGCGCGCCGAGACCACGCTGTTCATCGTCTCGTCGAAATCCTTCAACACCCTCGAAACCCTGAAGAACGCCCAGGCCGCCCGTGCCTGGTACCTGGCCCAGGGCGGTTCGGAAGCGGAGTTGTATCGCCACTTCATCGCCGTATCGAGCAACAACGCCGCCGCCGTGGCCTTCGGTATCCGCGAAGAGAACATCTTCCCGATGTGGGACTGGGTCGGCGGTCGCTACTCGCTGTGGTCGGCCATCGGCCTGCCGATCGCCCTGGCCATCGGCATGTCGAACTTCAAGGAATTGCTCTCCGGCGCCTATTCCATGGACCAGCACTTCCAGAGCGCGCCGTTCGAACAGAACATGCCGGTGCTCCTGGCATTGCTGGGCGTGTGGTACGGCAACTTCTGGGGCGCGCAAAGCCACGCGATCCTGCCGTACGACCACTACCTGCGCAACATCACCAAGCACTTGCAACAGCTGGACATGGAATCCAACGGCAAGAGCGTGCGCCAGGACGGTACGCCAGTCTCCACCGACACCGGTCCGGTGATCTGGGGCGGCGTCGGCGCCAACGGCCAGCACGCTTACCATCAGTTGCTGCACCAAGGCACCCAATTCATCCCGGCCGACTTTATCGTGCCGATCGTCAGCTTCAACCCGGTCTCCGACCATCACCAGTGGCTGTACGCCAACTGCCTGTCCCAGAGCCAGGCGCTGATGCTCGGCAAGACCCGCGCCGAGGCCGAGGCCGAGTTGCGCGACAAGGGCATGAGCGAGGGCGAAGTGCAGAAGCTGGCGGCACACAAGGTGATTCCGGGCAACCGTCCGAGCAACACCCTGGTGGTCGAACGCATCAGCCCGCGCCGCCTCGGGGCGCTGGTGGCGCTGTATGAACACAAAGTGTTCGTGCAAAGCGTGGTCTGGGGCATCAATGCCTTTGACCAGTGGGGCGTGGAGCTGGGCAAGGAGTTGGGCAAGGGCGTCTACAACCGCCTGGTTGGCAGCGAAGAGAACCCAGCCGAAGATGCCTCGACCCAAGGCCTGATCAATTACTTCCGCGGGCGTCATCGCGGCTGACCGCACCCTCGCTCCCACGGATCACTGCTGATCCCTGTGGGAGCGAGCTTGCTCACGATGGCGGAGTATCAGTCAACATTGTGTTAACTGATCCACCGCCATCGCGAGCAAGCTCGCTCCCACATTGGTTCTATCTACAACTTGAACTGGATATTCACTGGGCGCATCTTTATATCTTGTCGCAAAACAAGAATAAGGAACCGTCATGTTCGATATCAGCCAGTACCCCCACGCCGATGCCGTCCGCCGGGCTGCGCAACTGAGTCAGGACGAGTACAAGCGGCTCTACAAAGAATCCATCGAACACCCCAGCACCTTCTGGGCCGAGCAGGCCACGCGCTTTCTCGACTGGATGACCCCGTGGCAGACCGTCCAGCGCTACGACCTCAAGAACGGCGACGCGAGCTGGTTCGCCGGCGGCACGCTGAACGTCAGCGCCAATTGCATCGACCGTCACCTGGCGACGCGCGGCGACCAGACCGCGATCATCTGGGAAGGCGACAACCCCGCCGAATCGGCAGAAATCAGCTACAGAAAACTTCACCACCACGTATGCCGACTGGCCAATGTGCTGAAAAGCCGTGGCGTGAAGAAAGGCGACCGGGTCTGCATCTACATGCCAATGATTCCGGAAGCGGCCTACGCGATGCTCGCCTGCACACGTATTGGTGCGGTGCATTCAGTGGTGTTCGGCGGCTTTTCGCCGGATTCGCTGCGCGACCGGATTCTCGATGCCGATTGCCGCACCGTCATCACCGCCGATGAAGGTGTGCGCGGCGGGCGTTTCATACCGCTCAAGCGCAATGTCGACAAGGCGCTGGAAAGCTGCCCTAACGTCAGCACCGTGCTGGTGGTCGAGCGCACCCAGGGCGAGGTGGACTGGGTCGAAGGTCGAGACCTCTGGTATCACCAGGCCACACACGAAGTCAGCGACGATTGCCCGCCTGAACCAATGGACGCCGAAGACCCGCTGTTCATCCTCTATACCTCCGGCAGCACCGGCAAGCCCAAGGGCGTGCTGCACACCACTGGCGGCTATCTGCTGCAAGCGGCGATGACCTTCAAGTACGTCCTCGATTACCGCGACAATGAAGTCTTCTGGTGCACCGCCGATGTCGGCTGGGTCACCGGCCATAGCTACATCGTCTACGGCCCGCTGGCCAACGGTGCCACCACGCTGATATTCGAGGGCGTGCCGAGTTATCCGAGCAGTTCGCGGTTCTGGCAGGTGATCGACAAGCATCAAGTCAACATTTTCTATACCGCGCCAACCGCCCTGCGTGCACTGATGCGCGCAGGCGCAGCGCCCCTGCAGGAAACTTCTCGCAAGAGCCTGCGATTGCTCGGCAGTGTCGGTGAGCCGATCAACCCCGAGGCGTGGGAATGGTATTTCAACGTTGTAGGCGAACAACGTTGCCCGATTGTCGATACCTGGTGGCAGACCGAAACCGGCGGCATCATGCTCAGCCCCCTGGTGAGCGCGCCACGGCTCAAGCCTGGCTGCGCCACACGACCGATGTTCGGCGTGCAACCGGTGCTGCTGGATGAGGTGGGCAAGGAAATCAGCGGCGCGGGCAGCGGCGTGCTGGCGATCAAGTCGAGCTGGCCGGGGCAGATTCGCAGCGTCTATGGCGATCACCCGCGCATGGTCGATACGTACTTCAAGCCCTACCCCGGCTATTACTTCACCGGCGACGGCGCCCGTCGCGACGAAGATGGCGACTATTGGATCACCGGACGCATCGACGACGTCATCAATGTCTCGGGCCACCGTATCGGCACCGCCGAGGTGGAAAGCGCCCTGGTGCTGCACGACAGCATTGCCGAAGCGGCGGTCGTCGGTTATCCCCACGACCTCAAGGGCCAGGGCATCTATGCCTTCGTCACGCCGATGGACGGTGTCGAGGCCAACGATGAGCTGAAGAAAGAGCTGCTGGCCCATGTCAGCAAGGAAATCGGCAGTTTCGCCAAGCCGGAACTGATCCAGTGGGCGCCGGCCCTGCCCAAGACTCGTTCGGGCAAGATCATGCGACGGATCCTGCGCAAGATCGCCTGCAACGAACTCGACAGCCTCGGCGACACCTCGACCCTGGCCGACCCGAGCGTGGTGGAGGGCTTGATCGACAAGCGCCTGAACCGCTGATGATTCCTTGTGGGAGCGAGCTTGCTCGCGATGGCGGTGTATCAGTTGATACCGATGTCTCTGACCCACTGTTATCGCGAGCAAGCTCGCTCCCACAACGACCACGCCAGCCATAACTGCTAAACTCCCGCGCCTCATTTCTCTAAGGCGCGCCCGGCATGTCTTCCTTGAATCTGGCGCTGCGCGCCGCCCTCGACCAGCGCCAGGCCCTGCTCGGGCAACTGCACCAGCAAGGCACCGACTGCTATCGCCTGTTCCACGGCAGCCAGGAAGGCGCACCCGGCCTGACCGTCGACCGCTATGGCCCGCAACTGCTGGTGCAGAGTTTCCACCAGTCGCTGGAGCATGATGCGCTGCTGCAATTGCACGGCATCGTCAACGAACACCTGGGCCTGGATACCCTGCTGGTCTACAACGATCGCTCCCGGGGCAACTCTCGCATCGACCGCCAGGACAGCGTCTACCAGGCTGACGAGGCTGCCCTGCAAGACCTCATCGGGCATGAATGGGGCTTGAACTACCGCGTTCGCGGGCGTCATGCCGGCCAGGATCCGCTGCTGTTCCTCGACTTGCGCAACGCGCGCGGCTGGGTCAAGGACCACAGCCGGGGCAAAAGCGTCCTGAACCTCTTCGCCTACACCTGTGGTGTGGGCCTCAGCGCCGCGGCCGGCGGAGCGCGGGAGGTCTGCAACCTGGACTTCGCCGAAGGCAACCTGGCAGTGGGACGCGAGAACGGCTTGCTCAACCCTGAGCTGCCGACGATGGCGTTCATACAGTCGGATTATTTCCCGGCGATTCGTCAACTGGCCGGCCTGCCCATCAGCCAGCGGCGCGGGCAGAAACTGCCCAGCTATGTTCGCCTGGAACCGCGCCAATATGACCTGGTGCTACTTGATCCGCCCGCCTGGGCCAAAAGCGCCTTTGGCACCGTCGATCTGTTGCGCGATTACCAGAGCCTGCTCAAGCCAGCGTTGCTTACCACCGCCGACGATGGCGTGCTGATCTGCTGCAACAACCTGGCGAAAGTCTCCATGGACGACTGGCGCGAACAGGTGTTGCGATGCGCACAGAAGATCGGTCGGCCGGTACGCGAATGGAGCGTGCTGGCGCCCGGCGACGATTTTCCGTCACAGGATCGGCAGCCACCGCTCAAAACGTTGGTCCTCCAGTTCTGAGCAGGCATCAGCAATCCCACAAAAAAACCGGACAAATCTCATAAAACACAGTGGCTTCGGAACCGTAAACGCATGCCATACTCCAAGGCACTCCGATTCACACCAGACGAAGCCACACATGCCCAAAGGATTGATTCGCGCTCTCGGCGCCCTGTTGACCGCATTGGCCCTCTACAGCCTGTTGGGCTTCCTGATATTGCCGGGCATTGCCCTGCGTATCGCCAACCAGCAATTGGCCGCCCACGCGACGGTGCCGGCCCAGATCCAGCGCATCGAACTCAATCCTTTCAGCCTTGAAGTGACTGTGTGGGGCTTGATGGTCGGTGAGCCGGGCAAGGAACAGGTCGGTTTCGAACGCCTTTACGCCAATTTGCAGATCGACAGCCTGTGGTCCGGCGCCCTGCACCTGGCCGATGTAGAGCTCGACAAGCCAAAGACCGAAGTGGTGTTCGCCAAGGACGGTCAGTTGAACCTGCTGGGCCTGTTCAAGCTGCCGCCCAGCGAGCCAACCCCGGCCGATCCCGACGCCAAGCCATTTCCCGTGCGAGTGGAGCGGATCAAACTCGCCAGCGGCTACGTTCACTTCCAGGACCTGCGGCCAAGCGAACCCATCGAGTTTCTCTACGACACCCTCGATTTCGAACTGAAGAACCTCAGCACCCTGCCCGACGACAGCGCAGACATGACCCTGGTCGCCGCAGGCCCCGCGGGTGGGCAGATCGATTGGACAGGCAACTTCAGCCTGGCACCGATTGCCTCCGAAGGGACGCTCAAGGTCACCGATGGCCAGATGAAAGCCTGGTGGCCCTACGTGCGTGACGCGGTGCCCCTGGTGTTGGAAAACGGCGTCCTGAACCTCAGCACCGACTACAAACTCAACCTCGCCAAGGGCACGGAACTGCTCCTGAACAACATGGCTGTCAGCGTTGCCCCTTTCGCCATCAAGGCACCCGATGGCCGTCCCTTGGCCAGGCTTGAGCGCCTCGATGTCAGCGAAACCTCGGTGGACCTGGCGAAGCAGCAGGTCATCGTCGGCAAGGTGCGTAGCCAGAAACTCGAAACCTGGGCCGCGCGGGAAGCGGACGGACAACTGGACTGGCAGAAGCTCTTCGCCAGCCAGCCAGCCAAGCCAAAGGCCAAGGTCGAACCGGCCTCGGCACCGGCCGCCGCCGACTCGCCCAAGGCTGAGCCAACAGCACCCAGCAAGCCATGGCAGGTGCTGTTGAAAGACGTGCAACTGCGCAACTACCAAGTGCACCTGGCCGACCGCCAGGCACAGCCGGCCGTGGCACTGGAGCTCGGCCCGCTGAACCTCGACCTGCAGAATTACGACACCCTCAACGGCTCGCCCTTCAACCTCAAGCTGGATACCGAGGTGGGCAAACAAGGCAAGATCCTCGCCGATGGCGTCGTCAACCTGAACCCCGTCACAGCGAAGCTCAACGTCAAGACACAGGACATTGACCTGCGGGTCGCCCAAGCCTATATCAGTCCGTTCATTCGCCTGGAGTTGCGCTCGGGGATGCTTGGCAGTGATCTGGTGGTGGACCTCAAGAACACCGCCCCCCTGGCATTCGCGGTCACCGGTCGGGCCCAGGTCGATCAGTTGCACACCCTCGACACCCTCAAGACCCGCGACTTTCTCAAGTGGCAGCGCCTGGAAGTCCAGGGCCTCAATTACCAGCATGGCGACAGCCTGTCGATCGACAAGGTCAACCTGTTCCAGCCCTATGCGCGCTTCATGATCAACGAAGATCGCACCACCAGCGTCGACGACCTGTTGATTCCACAACCGCCCGACGGGCCTGCGAAGAACACCGCGGCCAAACCGGCCTCGAAGGACAAGCCGCTGGGTATTCATATCGGCGGCATCGCCATCAACGACGGCTCGGCCAACTTCGCCGACTTCAGCCTGACGCCAAACTTCGCCACGGCCATCCAGCAGCTCAACGGCGAGATCGGCACCATCGACAGCCGCCAGGCCAAGCCGGCCAGCGTGGATGTGAAGGGCAAGGTCGACCGCTATGCGCCCGTCACGATCAAAGGCGCGGTCAACCCCTTCGACCCGATGGCCAGCCTCGACATCGCCACCAGTTTCAAACGGGTCGAGTTGACCACCCTGACGCCCTACTCCGGCAAGTTCGCCGGCTATCGCATCCGCAAGGGCCGGCTCAATCTCGACCTGCATTACCGGATCACCAAGGGCCAGCTCCAGGCCGACAACAAAGTTGTGGTCGAGCAGTTGCAACTGGGTGAAAAGGTCGACAGTCCAGACGCCGTCAGCCTGCCACTCAAGCTGGCCGTTGCCTTGCTCAAGGACTCCGAGGGCAGGATTACCATCGAACTGCCGGTCTCCGGCAACCTCAACGACCCGCAGTTCAGCGTGATGCCGATTGTCTGGCAGACCCTGCGCAACCTGGTGGTACGCGCGGCCCAGGCACCGTTCAAGCTCATCGGCGGGCTGGTGGCCGGCGGTGGCTCGGAAGACCTGGGGAGCGTGGCATTCGCACCGGGGTCCAGCGACTTGAGCAAGGAAAACGAAAGCGTACTCCTCAAGCTGTCCGAAGCCTTGGGCAAGCGTCCGGAACTGCGCCTGGAAATCGAAGGCACCGCCGCCGAAAGCAGCGACGGTCCGCTGCTCGCCGGCCAGCGCCTGGAACGCGAATACCAATACACCTATTACAAGATGCTGCAGCGCCGGGGCGACAAAGTCCCGGCCAAGGCTTCGTTGCTGCAAGTACCGGAAGATGAAAAACCTCCCCTGCTGGAAGGAATCTACCGCACGCGCCTGAAAACCCAGCCACCGGCTGAATGGACGCAGTTGGACAAGAAGGCCCGCATCGAGAAACTCCGGGAAGGGGTCATCAAGTTCTGGAGCGGCAGCGACCTGCTGTTGCGTGAACTGGGGCAGGAGCGCGCCAGCAGCATCAAGGATTTCCTGGTGGACAAAGGCAAGCTGGCCGATGACCGGGTGTACTTCATCGACGCGAGCCTGGGCCAGGCCGAAAAAGACGGTACCGTCATCACCCCCATGCATTTGGATGCGGAATGAAATGAAGTCTCTGTACACATTCAGCCTGAGCCTAATGCTACTTGCGACCGGGCAGGCCTCAGCCGCCGATACATTGCGCTGCGGCAGCCAGTTGATCAGCGTCGGGGATCGTTCGAGCGAGGTGCTGCAAAAATGTGGTCAGCCGGTGGCGCGTGATGACCTGGGCTACAAACGCAGCGTCAATCGCCGAGAGGAATATCCGGTGGAGGAATGGACCTACGGGCCCAACAGCGGGATGTACCAGTATTTGCGCTTCGAGGGGAACCGGCTGGTGCAGATCACCAGCAGGCGTGGGCGGTGATGGGCTGGGCTATTCCAGGGTATCTGCAGCGACAGTGCCGACGCCTTCGCGAGCAGGCTCGCTCCCACAGGGGCCGGGTTGTTTCTGGAAGAATGCGATTAAATGTGGGAGCGAGCCTGCTCGCGAAAGCGACTACCCGGTTTCCCTGACTGGCTCACATGCTCTCTCCCAGAATAGAACAGGCCCCCGGCACGAATGCAGGAGGCCTGTAATGGCCACGTCCGTGTGGCCTTTCGCATGAACTCCAAAGCGACGGCAGACGTATAACCCAGCCCGTTTGCCGCGCCTTCTCCCGTCCAGGCGAGAAGCCTTTCCTTACTCGGATTTCAGGCCATCAGCCGATACGGCTTTGACGCCTTTGATTTTCTTGGTGATCGCGACGGCGGTGTCTTTCTGCGCGTCGGTCAGGACCGTAGTCGAGGACAGGGACACAACGCCCTTATTGGTTTCAACCTTGATGTCGGAGCCTGGAATGCCTTTCTCGGTGACCAGGTCTGCTTTGACCTTCGTGGTGATCCAGGTATCGGAGGTAGCTTCCTTGGCCTCAGTCACTTCGCCCGCAGCCAGCATCATCGGGGCCTGAGTTGCTTGAGTGGTCTCGGCGAAAGCGCTAGCCATGGACAGGGTCAGTGCAGTGGCAGCAGCGGCAGTGATAGCGAACTTCTTCATACGAGTAACTCCTGTTTTTCTCAGAAACTGCCGAAAGTGCATCGCGGCAGGTTGTCAGGAGTAGTGCGAAGGCTGTGCCAGTTTTGAAACAAAAGAAATTTACTTATGAATCAAATAGTTAAGCGAAGCGGTCGTTTTCACAATCATGCAAATTGCATGACCAGGGCATTTGGTACATGCAACTTGCGGGTTTAAGCCGTTGGCTAACATTATGAATTAACAAGATTTTCCGTGGCGAGGGAGCTTGCTCCCGCTGGGCTGCGTAGCAGCCCTTTATGTAAGCCAGACGGCGCAAGCAATCTTGCGCCACGGTG
This sequence comes from Pseudomonas sp. T1.Ur, assembly GCF_023516725.1. Classification (NCBI taxonomy): domain Bacteria; kingdom Pseudomonadati; phylum Pseudomonadota; class Gammaproteobacteria; order Pseudomonadales; family Pseudomonadaceae; genus Pseudomonas; species Pseudomonas sp. T1.Ur. The sequence continues at coordinate 299,187 of NZ_JAMGSN010000001.1, read as the reverse complement.
ACGGACTTGAACCTCAGGTGGATGAGGTGCTCATGGGGTTGCCGCTACAGTACAACCGCCCGCTGGCAAGAACTCTTCAGCAGCATTAGAAGAACAGGTCCAGGCCCCCGTCCCGGCACGACTGAGAGTGATCGTTTTACCAACAATGGAAGAAGGCGCTTCCTTGATGGTGCAAGTGATGGTGGCGGTCCCGGCAGCAGCATCACCTGAGACAGCCATCGTGCAATTATTGCTTGATGCCGGTACGCCCGTGTTGGCAGCGGTTGGCGTTGTACCTTTATTCAGAAGGTCTTCAACCGGCACCTTCAACGAAGAAGCCTCCGCCAACCCGACCGTCACCTTCGCCCGCGCCTGATACTTCGAATACTGCGGCAACGCAAACGTCGCCAAGATCCCAATGATCGCCACCACGATCAGCAGCTCGATCAGCGTAAAACCCTTTTGCTTGTTCATAGACATCTCCCATGCATGAGTCGAAATCTCATGACCTGAAGCGGCCATTGCAGGGCACGTGCCAACCCCGAAAAGCCCAGCCAGCCAAGGCCTTCCCCGCCGCAAAGGACCTGCGTCCTACCCCAACAACCGCACTATCTGACGCTTTTTGTCACCTCTGCTCGCTGGTCAGCCGCCTATGCTTGACTAGGCTATAAATCATGAACAGTCCGCGTCCGGTATTCCCATGAATGACATTGCCCTCAGCGGCCTGGCCAAGCAATTGGTGCTGGCCGAATTGATCACCGAACAAAGCGCGCAGCAGGCTTTTCAACAGGCCCAGCGCAATCGAGTGCCCCTGGTCAGTTACCTGGTGCAGAACAAACTGATCCAGAGCCGGCAGGTGGCGGAAATCGCCTCGGAGCATTTCGGTATCGCCCTGCTGGACCTCAACAGCCTCGACAAGGACAACCAGCCCGCCGGCCTGGTCAGCGAGAAACTGGTGCGCCAGCATCACGCCCTGCCGCTGTGGCGGCGCGGCAACAAGCTGTACGTTGGCATTTCCGACCCCACCAACCATCAAGCCATCAACGACATCCAGTTCAGCACCGGCCTGACCACCGAAGCCATCCTGGTAGAAGACGACAAGCTCAGCGATGCCATCGAGAAATTCTTCGAGTCCAGCAGCACGGGCCTGGAAGGCATGGCCGATGTCGACCTCGACGGCCTGGACATCGAGTCGATCGACGACCACAAGCAGGACAACATCGTCGGACAGGACGGCGACGATGCGCCGGTGGTGCGCTTCGTCAACAAGATGCTGCTGGACGCCATCAAGGGCGGCTCTTCCGACCTGCACTTCGAACCCTATGAAAAAACCTATCGGGTCCGGGTGCGCACTGACGGCATGCTGCGGGAGGTCGCCAAGCCCCCCATCCAACTGGCCAACCGTATCGCCGCGCGCTTGAAGGTCATGGCCAGCCTGGACATTTCCGAGCGGCGCAAACCCCAGGACGGCCGCCTGAAGATGCGCCTGTCAAAAACCAAGTCCATCGACTTCCGGGTCAACACCTTGCCGACGCTCTGGGGCGAAAAAGTGGTGATCCGGATCCTCGACCCCTCCAGTGCGCAAATGGGCATCGACGCCCTGGGCTACGAACCGGAACAGAAAGACTTGTACATGGCCGCCCTCAAGCAGCCGCAGGGGCTGATCCTGGTGACCGGGCCGACCGGTTCGGGCAAGACCGTGTCGCTCTACACCGGCTTGAACATCCTCAACACCGTGGACATCAATATCTCCACCGCCGAAGACCCGGTGGAAATCAACATGGAAGGCATCAACCAGGTCAACGTGAACCCGCGCCAGGGCCTGGATTTCGCCCACGCCCTGCGCTCGTTCCTGCGCCAGGACCCGGACGTGATCATGGTCGGTGAGATCCGCGACCTGGAAACCGCCGAAATCGCCATCAAAGCCGCCCAGACCGGGCACCTCGTGCTCTCCACCCTGCACACCAACAGCGCCGCCGAAACCCTGGTCCGCCTGCACAACATGGGCATCCCGGGGTTCAACATCGCCACGGCTGTGCACCTGATCATCGCCCAGCGCCTGGCGCGCAAATTGTGCACGCATTGCAAGAAAGCCATCGAGATTCCCGAGGAAACCCTGCTCAAGGAAGGTTTCCCCCGGGAACGCATCGGCTCATTCACGATCTATGAGCCGGTCGGTTGCGAACAGTGCAACAACGGCTACAAAGGTCGCGTGGGGGTATACGAAGTGGTCAAGAACACGCCGGAGCTGCAACGGTTGATCATGGCCGAGGGCAACTCCCTGGAAATCGACCTGCAAATGCGCAAGGACGGCTTCAACGACCTGCGTACGTCGGGGCTGGCCAAAGTGATGCAAGGCATCACCAGCCTCGAAGAAATCAACCGGGTCACCAAGGATTGAACATGGCGGTCAAGGCAGTAAAAACCGACGTCTACGTGTGGGAAGGCAAGGACCGCAAAGGCACGAAAATGTCCGGCGAACTGACCGGCCAGAGCCCGGCGCTGATCAAGGCGCAACTGCGCAAACAGGGCATCAACCCAGGCAAGGTGCGCAAGAAATCCACTTCGATATTCAGCAAGGGCAAGCGCATCAAGCCGTTGGACATCGCCCTCTTCACGCGTCAGATGGCAACGATGCTCAAGGCTGGTGTGCCATTGCTGCAAGCCTTCGACATCATTGGCGAAGGCTTCGACAACGCGAACATGCGCAAGCTGGTGGACGAGGTGAAACAGGAAGTCGCTGCCGGCAACAGCTTTGCCGCGGCGTTGCGCAAATGCCCGCAGTATTTCGATGAGTTGTATTGCAATCTGGTGGACGCCGGCGAGCAGGCCGGCGCCCTCGATACGCTGCTGGACCGGGTCGCGACCTACAAGGAAAAAAGCGAAGCCCTCAAGGCCAAGATCAAGAAAGCCATGACGTATCCCGCGGCCGTGGTAGCTGTCGCAGCCGTGGTCACGAGCATCCTGCTGATCAAGGTCGTGCCGCAGTTCGAGTCGGTATTCGCAGGCTTTGGCGCAAAGTTGCCGGCCTTCACGCTGATGGTCATCGGCCTGTCGGAATTCTTGCAGGAATGGTGGTGGATACTGCTGGTTGGGTTGGTGGGTGGGTTTTTCGGGGTGAAATATGCGCTGAAGCGCTCCCAGGCATTCCGTGACTGGCGGGACAAATGGCTGCTCAAGCTGCCCTTGGTGGGCACCCTGATGTACAAATCCGCCGTAGCCCGCTATGCCCGTACGCTGTCCACGACATTCGCCGCCGGCGTGCCGCTGGTCGAAGCCCTCGACTCGGTGTCGGGCGCCACCGGCAACGTGGTATTCAAGCGTGCGGTGCTACGCATCCGACAGGACGTCTCGACCGGCATGCAGTTGAATTTCTCGATGCGTGCTTCCGGCATTTTCCCCAACCTGGCGATCCAGATGACGGCCATTGGCGAGGAATCCGGCGCGCTGGACGATATGCTCGATAAAGTGGCGAGTTTTTACGAAGCCGAAGTGGATAATCTGGTGGACAACCTCACGAGCCTGATGGAACCCTTCATCATGGTGATCCTGGGGGTCGTCGTCGGTGGCCTGGTGGTTGCCATGTACATGCCCATCTTCCAACTCGGCTCTGCGATCTGACATGCCCTTGAGCGAATTCTTCGTGCTTTACCCCTTGGCTTTCGTGCTGACGGCACTGCTGTTCGGGCTGATCATCGGCAGTTTTCTCAATGTGCTGGTGTGGCGCCTGCCCAAAATGCTTGACCGTGAATGGCGGCTGCAAGCCCAGGACCTGCTGGGCCTGCCGGCCGAAGCTCCCGGCCCCGTCTACAACCTGATGCTGCCCCATTCCCAGTGCCCGCACTGCGGCCACCGCATCCGCGCCTGGGAAAATATTCCCCTGCTCAGCTACCTGGCATTGCGCGGGCGCTGCTCCAATTGCGCCGCCCCCATCGGCAAGCGCTACCCATTGACCGAACTGGCTTGCGGCGCCCTGTCAGCGTTCGTCGCCTGGCATTTCGGCTTCGGCTGGCATGCGGCGATGGCGATGGTGCTGAGCTGGGGCCTGTTGTCGATGAGCCTGATCGACGCCGAGCATCAATTGCTACCCGACTCCCTCGTACTGCCCTTGTTGTGGCTCGGCTTGATCGTCAACAGTTTCGGATTGTTCGTGTCCCTCAACCAGGCGTTATGGGGCGCGGTCGCTGGTTACCTGGTGCTGTGGACGGTGTTTTGGGTATTCAAATTGCTGACCGGCAAGGAAGGCATGGGCTATGGCGACTTCAAGCTGTTGGCGATGCTGGGCGCCTGGGGCGGCTGGCAAATCCTGCCGGTGACACTGCTGCTGTCTTCGCTGGTGGGCGCGGTGGTCGGCGTCGTGGTGCTGCGCCTCCGCAACGCACCGACATCGACACAGATCCCCTTCGGCCCCTATCTGGCCATTGCCGGCTGGATTGCCTTGCTCTGGGGTGGTCAAATAACCGACTTCTATTGGCAGTCAGTCGGTTTCTAATGAACAGCTCCGCGGAAAAAACCTGGATTCTCGGCCTGACCGGTGGCATCGGCAGCGGCAAGAGTGCGGCGGCCCAGCACTTCATCGACCTGGGCGTGCACGTCATCGACGCTGACCATGCGGCGCGCTGGGTCGTCGAACCCGGACGCCCGGCGCTGGGAAAAATCGCCGAGCACTTTGGCGCGGGTGTGCTGCAGGCGGACGGCGCGCTGGATCGAGCCGCGCTGCGCACGCTCATCTTCGAGAATGCCGAGGAGCGCCGCTGGCTGGAAGCCCTGCTGCACCCGCTGATTGCCGAAGAGATCGCCCATCATCTGGCCCAGGCAAAATCGTCCTATGCGATCCTGGTTTCACCGCTGTTGATCGAGTCGGGGCAGTACGCCATGACCCAGCGGATCCTGGTGATCGACGCACCTGAACAATTGCAGGTCGAACGCACCTTGCAGCGTGACCAGACCAGCGAGCAGCAGGTCCAGGCGATCCTCAAGGCCCAATCCAGTCGCCAGGATCGCCTGAGCCATGCCGACGACGTGCTGGTCAACGATCGCGACCTCGCCTGGCTGCACAGCGAGGTCGAACGCCTGCATCACTTTTACCTTACCTTGCGTGGAGGCCAATCATGAGCCAACCCCCAATCGTTGATTGCCCAACCTGTGGCGCCCCGGTCGAATGGACCCCTGAAAGCAAATTCCGGCCGTTCTGTTCGGATCGCTGCAAGTTGATCGACCTGGGCGCCTGGGCGTCGGAAGAACACAAGATTCCGGTGGCCCCGGACGCCGAGGATGAGTTGTTCAGCGAAGACTTCAATCCCCGCTCGCACCACTAAGGCCTGGCCTGAATCCTTGTGGCGAGAGGATTTATCCCCTCGCCACAGCGTCATCGTTTTCCTGGTGGGCAGCATTCACCCCTAAGGCCGCATGAAGCCGTAATCCTGGCTGTCGTCGAGGTTTTCCGCGAGGAAACTCAATTCATCGGCCAAATCGTCGACACTGCGTACGGTCTTGCTCTGCTGCACGATTGCGCTGAGCAAGGCCCGCAGGCTCAAGCCCGGATCGAAGCCAATCTCCATGGCCGCGTCGTGACTGCGCCGGATTTCTTGCCTCGCCCACTCATAAACACTCATGGTTGCACTCCTGGAAATTTTCCAAAGCATGAAGCGCGGCAGGCGGTGCAGCCTTGACGTGAATCAAGGCTTGTCCTCATCGTTCCAGGGCGCCGACAGGTAGCGCGTGCGGTTGAAGGTCTCCAGCCATTCGGGACTGAACACCACCAGTGCGCTGACCACCATGCCGTTGATGAAGGCCTCGGGAAAGATGATCAACCAGAGGTAACCGACGAAATCTTCCAGCCAGTACGGCATGACGAAAATACCGTCGTACCAGAGCAGGCCAAGCCCCAGCAGCAGGCACCCCAGCGCCGAAAGCGCGGCGGCGAGAAACCCGGAGCAGAAGATATACACAAACAGATTGCGCGGCTGGGCACGCTCCACCAGGACGGCGCAACATTCAGTGATCAGCACCGGCAGGAGAATCAACAGCGCGCCATTGATGCCAACCGCCATCATGTCCTGACGGCCCAGCAGCACCAGCAAGAGCTGCGCGCAAAGCCCACCGAGGATCGCCAGCGGCCAGTCCAGCAGCAAGGTGACGGCGGTCATGCCGAGGAAGTGATACGAGACGCCCGTGTCGAAGTCTCGCCGTACCAGCCATAACAGGAACAACGCCAGCACCGTGCCGAACAGCAAATGCTGGCGACGGCTGTCAGTAAACAACTCGACCCACGGCGCCCGCGCCACTGCCCAGGCCAGCACCGGCACATAAATCAACCAGCCGACCGCCAGGGTCTGCGGTGAGAGCAGTTCGGCACCGATCATGACAACTCCTGCGAAAACGTGAACGCGGTACAGCGCGGGTTCGAGCACCGGTTCCACAGGCCGCTCGTTCGCTACTCAGTAACGATGCTCCCAGGCTGTTGCACCAATGCCATTGCAAACTTGCCGTAGCCCACCGACCAATCCGAATAATCATTTTCATGCATGAAAATGAACACGTCTTGCGGGCGAACCTGGGCTTGAACGGCGAGATTGTCAGCGATGTTTTTATAGAGGTCGCGCTTCATCGCATCGCTGCGGCCTCTGCGCATCGTAATCTCAATCACGATCAAATTGTCTGAACGGGCCACTCCGTTGAAAGTTCGGCTGTAGAAAAACTGTTGCGGATCATAATCCGTCACCAGGTTGAACAATTCGTCCTGGGGCATACCAATGCTGTCGACCAACGCTTGGTGTATGCCATCGACGATGCGTTGGCGCTGTTGCTGGCTGGTGCCCTTGATGACGGCTGTGCGAACAAATGGCATGTGAGGTGCTCTCAATTGGATTCTCGAATACTCCGCCACCTGAACAGTCGGCGGATAAGCGCAAGCCCAGTGATTCTGCGCAAACCTCAGGTTCGCTGATAACGATTTATCCGGTCGAAGTATTTGAGTTAAAGTCACTTCATGAGACGTCGCCTCCCCCCATTGAATGCGTTGCGTACCTTCGAGGCTGCGGCTCGACTCGGGAAAATGACGTCCGCTGCCGAAGAGCTTTCCGTCACGCCCGGCGCTGTGAGTCGCCAGGTACGCCAGTTGGAACTGAGCCTTGGCGTCGATCTGTTCGAAGGGCCCAAGAACAAGCCGCAGCTCACCACGGCCGGCAAAGAACTCCTGCCCCCATTGACGGCCGCGCTGGACCAGATCGAAGCGGCGGTGGGCCGGGCCCGCGATACCGCGACAGGCACCCTGGACGTCTCCTGCTTCAGCACGTTTACCGTCAAGTGGTTGATACCTCGTCTGTTCGACTTCAATTCGAATTACCCGGATATCAAGATTCGCTTGAGCTCACCGGTCCCTGGGGCCGATCCGGGCCGGGATCGCTATGACGTGATGATCACCGCCGAACAGGACGTCATTGGCGAACCAGAAAATGCCGTCGTACTGTTTCCTGAACGGCTGGGCGTCGTTTTGTCGCCCGCATTGTCCGCACGGCTGCAACTCACCGATCTGAGCTCGATCTTCGGTCATCCGTTGTTGCATACCCGAACGCGCCCAGACGCCTGGTCAAATTGGGCCGACGCGGCTGGCTACCGGGGCACGCCCCCGACCGGGCTGGAATACGAACACTATTACTTTACCTTGGAGGCAGCGATTGCCGGCCTGGGGATTGGCGTCGCCCCTTGGCACCTGGTGGCCGACGACATTCGCCTTGGCCGCCTGGTGGCACCGTTTGGCTTTTATCCGAGCCGTTATGTCTACCTGGCCAAGCGAAGCGGGCAACACAGCAAGAAACTGGAGCTGTTCTGCGCCTGGCTGGCGCGTCAGGCTGAACAGGACGGCCCGCCAGGCCCTGTCTGAGCGAAAATTTGTCCTGGGCGACACGCTTTATTTTTTTTGAACACATTTGAACGCTAAGCTTGGGCTCATGGATGATTCCGATTATTTACGCCTGTTGACGATCGCTGCCGAGCAGGCCAACGCCTTTCTCTCCAATGCCCGCAAATGGGAGCGTGAGCGTTGGGTCTGCCAGCGCCTGCTGCAAGGGCTGAACGTGCCCTATCGCGCCGACGAGTTTGCACCGGCCGGGGAGCCGCCAGACGTCTTGTTCCGCGATGCCAACTTCGAAGTGTTTTTTGTGCTCGACGAGGGCCGTCGCCTCAACGACGAATGGCGCGATGAGCTGCAGCGTCGCCGCAGCGCCTTCTCCCTGAGCCAACTGGTGCGTCGCGAGGCCAAGCCCCGGCGGATCCCGGCCAACGAATTCCTGATGCGACTGGCGCCGACCCTGCGCAAGAAAGCCCACAACTACACCGAGCGCGGCATGGACCTGGGAGAGTTGGACATCATCGCGTTCGCCAGCCTCAAGCGCGAAGTCCTGGACCTCAACAGCCACTTTCCACCGCCGACCGAATACCTGCGCCAGGGTTGGCGCTCGTTGTCGCTGGTGGGGCCGACCTTCGCCCGCGTACTGTTCGCCCATCCCGATGCGCCGGATTTCCTGAGGGGCAACCTGGGGCGCAGCATCGTCTTCGATGTCGGGATCAGTCTATGAGCCCCTTGCAGGAACTGATCGCCGCCGTGCCGCAACAGGGCCGCGTTCGCTGGATCGGGGTGCGCCCCCAGGGGCACGTGCCGATGATCGAACTGGACGCCGTGGAGGCGCGACTGGAGGCCGGTCTCACCGGCGATCATGCCCGCCCCGGCGTGCGCAACGCGCGGCAGGTGACGCTGATCCAGTGGGAGCACCTGGGCGTGATCAGTTCGCTGATGGGCCGTCCCGACGATCAGCCCATACTGCCGCAAGCGCTGCGGCGCAATATCGTAGTCAGCGGGATCAACCTGTTCAGCCTCAAGGGCCGGCGCTTTCGCATCGGCCAGGCCATTTTCGAAACCACCGGCTGGTGCCAGCCCTGCGCCCGGCTGGAGCGAAACCTTGGCGAAGGTACATTCCAGGCGGTACGCGGCCATGGCGGAATCACGGCCCGAGTGTTAAAAAGTGGAATCATTCGCCTGGACGACAGCCTGATCGTCGAACCCGTTCCGGCGAGCGGCTACGCGGCTTTCAATGCCGGCTAGCCGGACGCTGTAACGTCTTCACATCCCGCAACGTCTACCTGACGAGGCCTTTATGACCAGTCGCCTGAACCCAGATGACCAGAAGCATGTCGAAGAGTACCTGCAACTGTCCCAGCACCGAGTCGAGCGCCGGCCTTTTCGGCCGTGGATGCTCCTGGTGGTGGTACTGGCCGTGACCATCGGCCTGGGCCTGTTGAGCCGACTGATCAGTTACCTGACGCTATGAGCCGCTTTTTATCGCTGATGCTCGCGCAGGTAACGGCACCGAATTCCTTTAGCCTTGCGAGATATCCCCATGACTCATCGTATTGTCATCGTTGGCGGCGGCGCCGGCGGCCTGGAGTTGGCTACCCGCCTGGGTAAGACTCTGGGCAAGCGCGGCACGGCCAGTGTGATGCTGGTCGACGCGAACCTGACCCACATCTGGAAACCCCTGCTGCACGAAGTGGCTGCCGGTTCCTTGAATTCCTCCGAAGACGAACTCAACTACGTCGCCCAGGCGAAATGGAACCACTTCGAGTTCCAGCTCGGGCGCATGAGCGGCCTGGATCGCGAGAACAAGAGAATCCAATTGGCCGCCACCTATGACGAGGCGGGCGTGGAACTGTTGCCGGCCCGGGAGCTGGGCTACGACACACTGGTCATTGCCGTCGGCAGCACCACCAACGATTTTGGCACCGAGGGCGCGGCGCAGCACTGCCTGTTCCTCGACACCCGCAAACAGGCCGAACGCTTCCACCAGCAATTGCTCCACCACTACCTGCGCGCCCATGCCGGGCAGACCGACGTCGTCGAGCGCATCAGCGTCGCCATCGTCGGCGCGGGCGCGACCGGCGTCGAACTGGCGGCCGAGCTGCACAATGCCGCCCACGAATTGCATGCCTACGGCCTGGACCGGATCAAGCCGGAAAACATGCACATCACGCTGATCGAGGCGGGCCCGCGAGTCTTGCCAGCGTTGCCTGAGCGTATCGGCGGACCGGTGCACAAGACCCTGGAAAAACTTGGGGTCAACGTCATGACCAACGCCGCCGTCAGCCAGGTGACCGCTGACAGCCTGGTTACGGCGGATGGCAAAGTGATCGACGCGAGCCTGAAGGTGTGGGCCGCCGGGATTCGTGCGCCGGAATTCCTCAAGGAAATCGACGGGCTGGAGACCAATCGGATTAATCAGCTGCAAGTGCTGCCGACGCTACAGACCACTCGCGACGAGAACATCTTTGCTTTCGGCGACTGCGCCGCCTGCCCGCAACCGGGCAGCGACCGCAACGTTCCACCTCGCGCCCAGGCCGCGCACCAGCAAGCCTCGCTGCTGGCAAAATCGCTGAAGCTGCGGATCGAAGGCAAGGCCTTGCCGGAATACAAATACACCGACTACGGCTCGCTGATTTCGCTATCGCGCTTCTCGGCGGTGGGGAACCTGATGGGCAATCTCACCGGCAGCGTGATGCTCGAAGGCTGGCTGGCGCGGATGTTCTATGTGTCGCTGTATCGCATGCACCAGATGGCGCTGTACGGGATGTTCCGCACGGCGATGCTGATGCTGGGCAGCAAGATCGGGCGCGGGACTGAGCCTCGGCTGAAGTTGCACTGAGGATTGCGCGGGATCAGCAATATTGATGCTGAATGATCCACCGCAATCGCGAGCAAGCTCGCTCCCACAGGATGACCGCGATCAACTGTGGGAGCGAGCTTGCTCCGGGCGGCGTTCCGACGATGAGGGCGGCACAGTCAATACTTAAGCTTGGGCAGGATCACTGTCCAAGCTATCCACCGATCAAACCTGAAACCGCTGCACCATCGTGCGCAGCGAATTCGCCAATTGCGACAGCTCATGGCTGGACGCACTCGTCTGGTCCGCGCCAGTGGCCGAGCGCACGGACAAATCACGAATATTGACCAGGTTGCGATCCACCTCGCGGGCCACTTGCGCCTGCTCCTCGGCGGCGCTGGCGATCACCAGGTTGCGCTCGTGGATCTGATGCACTGATGCGGTGATGGTCTGCAACGCCTCGCCCGCCCGCTCCGCCATCGCCAACGTGCTCGCCGCGCGACTGGAACTGGCCTGCATGGAATCCAGCGCCTGGGTGGCGCCGTTGCGCATGCCCTGGACCATCTGCTCGATCTCCTGGGTCGATTGCTGCGTGCGATAAGCCAGCGCTCGCACCTCGTCGGCGACCACGGCAAAACCACGACCGCTCTCCCCCGCCCTGGCCGCTTCGATGGCCGCGTTGAGCGCCAACAGGTTGGTCTGCTCGGCAATGGCCCGGATCACATCCAGCACCTTGCCGATGTCCTGGGACTGGCTCGCCAGCGACTGCACCAGGCCACCAGTCACCTGTACATCACTGGCAAGCGCGCTGATGGCCTCGACGGTGTCACTGACCCGCTCCTGGCCCAACGTCGCCGATTCGCTGGATTGGCGAGTCGCATCGGAGGTGGAAACCGCGTTGCGCGCGACTTCTTCCACGGCGGTGGTCATTTCCGTGACGGCGGTGGCGGCCTGTTCGATTTCGTTGTTTTGCTGTTGCAGGCTCTGGGTGCTGTCGAGGGTGACGGCGTTGAGCTCATCGGCAGCGGTCGCCAGTTGGGTTGCCGAGCCGCTGATGCTCTGCAAGGTTTGCCGAAGGTTCTGTTGCATGGTCGCCAGGGCCTTGAGCAAGCGGCTCACTTCATCGTTGCCGTGGGTCTCGATAGGCCGGGTCAGGTCGCCCCGGGCGACGTTCTCGGCCGCATTCAACGCCTCGCCCAAAGGCTTGACGATGCTGCGCGTCAACAACATCGCCAGCACAACGGTGGCCAGGGCGGCCAGCACGACGAACAGGCTGACGATCATTCGCGAATTGACGTAATGCTCTTGGGATTTCTGGCTCTCGATGGACACTTGCTTGGAGAAGAGCTCCGCAAGGTCGTTGAGCTGCTTGCCCGAGCCATCCACCACGGTTTTCATGTCCACCAGCAACAGTTTGATCAGTTCATCCCGACGGCCCTGCTCCGCCAGGATGAACGATTGCGCGATACCGGCGCGGTAAGCGGCAAAGGTCTGCTTGAACTGATCATAGAGGGCCTTGCCTTCAGGCGTCACGACGAGCTTTTCGTAAGCCGCGATTTTTTCGCTCAGTTCCTTGTCGCGCGTGTCCATTTGTCCGCGGTACACAGCAACGTTCTTAGGGTCCTGATCCAGGGCCATGCGCAGGGAAATGGTACGGATCCGCAGCATCCACTCACGGATCTCGTCACCCCCGCGAATGCTCGGCAGCCATTGAGTCTCCACCGCGACCTCGCTGTCGCGAATGCTCGACATCTGCCCCAACGCAAACACCCCGAGCAACGCCACCAACACGGCGATCAAGGCAAAACCCAATGCGGCACGGGGGGCGATATTCAACTGACGAAGAAACATAAGGGGGCGCCTTTTTTATTGTTGGCCTGAGGTGGGGCCACGCCCCTGTCGCTGGGTTATCGGCAGGTTGTACGACGACTTAAGCCGGGCCACTTTATTCCAGGCAAAAAAAAATCCCCGTATCTTTCGATACGAGGATTTTCAATATGGTCGGGGTAAGGGGATTCGAACTCCTGACATCCTGCTCCCAAAGCAGGCGCGCTACCGGACTGCGCTATACCCCGGTAAAAAAAAGGCGACCCTTGCAAGTCGCCTTCCTCGATCAGCGCTTTTGGCCTCTGATCTTAAGATTCGATTCCAGCGAACTGGTTTCAAAAATGGTGGGTCGTGTGGGATTCGAACCTACGACCAATTGGTTAAAAGCCAACTGCTCTACCAACTGAGCTAACGACCCAAATATGGTCGGGGTAAGGGGATTCGAACTCCTGACATCCTGCTCCCAAAGCAGGCGCGCTACCGGACTGCGCTATACCCCGATTGAAATGGCTCCGTGACCAGGACTCGAACCTGGGACCCAATGATTAACAGTCATTTGCTCTACCGACTGAGCTATCACGGAACTGATATTTCAAGTTACTGCATTGAAGCTAGCTTCAACCTCTTCTACCCGTCTGCATCGCTGCGTTCGTGTGTCTGAGGCGCGCTATTCTACAATCTTCAAAACCTCTGTCAACCCCTTAAATTGCTTTCAAGACAATGATTTGCAACTTATTTTGGGTTCCCTCTCGCTGAGAAGTGACCCTGGGGGTGACGTACTGCGGGGCGCACTTTACAAGCCTTTTCCTTTGAGTTCAACGGCCTGATGAAAAAATGCCCTTAAGTGAGCACACCTCGTAGGAACTGCCGAAGGCTGCGATCTTTTGATCTTTCGCTTGAGACTCAAGTGTCTGGAGAAAGATCGCAGCCTTCGGCAGCTCCTACACAGCTTCTACACGGCTCGTACACAGCTTCTACGGCGCGTTTCAGCGGGAGCAAGCTCCCTCGTCACGAAAGCCCAGCCAATCGGCTCAGTTGAAGACGATTTCGTCGTTTTCCACCGTACCGGTCACGGTTTCGCCCGGCATGAAGCGACCGGACAGAATCAACTGCGCCAACGGGTTTTCGATCCAGCGCTGGATGGCTCGTTTGAGCGGCCGCGCGCCGTAGACCGGGTCGTAACCCACCGCGATCAGCTTGTCCAACGCCTCGTCGCTCAGTTGCAGCTTCAGCTCGCGCTCGGTGAGGCGGCTGCGCAGGCGACCCAGCTGGATCTCGGTGATACCGGCGATCTGGTCCCGGGCCAACGGCTCGAAGATCACCACCTCGTCCACACGGTTGATGAACTCCGGCCGGAAGTGGGTGGAGATCGCATCCATCACTGCGGCACGTTGCGCCTCGCGATCACCCACCAGCTCCTGGATCTGCGTCGAGCCCAGGTTGGAGGTCATCACGATCACGGTGTTGCGGAAATCCACCGTACGGCCATGGCTGTCGGTCAGGCGACCATCCTCCAGCACTTGCAGCAAGATGTTGAACACATCCGGGTGCGCCTTCTCGACTTCATCGAGCAGGATCACCGAGTACGGCTTGCGCCGCACAGCCTCGGTCAGGTAGCCGCCCTCTTCATAGCCGACATAGCCCGGCGGTGCACCGATCAGCCGCGCCACGGAATGTTTCTCCATGAACTCGGACATGTCGATGCGCACCATGGCTTCCTCGGTATCGAAGAGGAATTCGGCCAGCGCCTTGCACAGCTCGGTCTTACCCACACCGGTCGGGCCGAGGAACATGAACGACCCGCTCGGACGGTTAGGGTCCGACAACCCGGCGCGGGACCGGCGCACGGCGTTGGACACCGCCACCACCGCTTCTTCCTGGCCGATCACGCGCTGGTGCAACAGGCTTTCCATCTTCAACAGCTTGTCGCGCTCGCCTTCGAGCATCTTCGAGACCGGAATGCCGGTCCACTTGGACACCACTTCGGCGATTTCTTCCTCGGTGACCTTGCTGCGCAGCAACTGGTTTTCGCTCTTGCCGTGCTGGTCGACCATCTGCAGGCTGCGCTCCAGGTCCGGGATCACCCCATACTGCAGCTCGGCCATGCGGTTGAGGTCGCCTTTGCGGCGGGCCGCTTCCAGTTCCTGGCGGGACTGTTCGATCTTCTGCTGGATCTGCGCCGAACCCTGGACTTCGGCTTTTTCCGAGTTCCAGATCTCCTCGAGGTCGGAGTACTCACGCTCGTGACGAACGATTTCTTCCTGCAACCTTTCCAGGCGTTTCTTCGCCGCTTCGTCGCTTTCCTTCTTCAAGGCCTGGGACTCGACCTTGAGCTGAATCAAGCGCCGCTCCAACCGATCCAGCACTTCCGGCTTGGAGTCGATTTCCATGCGGATACGGCTGGCGGCCTCGTCGATCAGGTCAATGGCCTTGTCCGGCAACTGGCGGTCGGTGATATAGCGATGGCTGAGCTTGGCCGCCGCGATGATCGCGCCATCGGTGATCGCCACTTTGTGGTGGACTTCGTAGCGCTCCTTGAGGCCACGCAAGATCGCGATGGTGTCTTCCTCGCTGGGCTCATCCACCAGCACTTTCTGGAAGCGCCGTTCCAGGGCCGCGTCTTTCTCGATGTACTGGCGATATTCGTTCAGCGTGGTCGCACCGACACAATGCAACTCGCCGCGGGCCAGTGCAGGCTTGAGCATGTTACCGGCGTCCATCGAGCCTTCACCCTTGCCCGCGCCGACCATGGTGTGCAATTCGTCGATGAACAGGATGATCTGGCCTTCCTGCTTCGACAATTCATTGAGCAGGGCCTTGAGCCGTTCTTCGAATTCGCCGCGGTACTTGGCGCCGGCAATCAGTGCCCCCATGTCCAGGGACAAGAGTCGCTTGCCCCGCAGCCCATCCGGCACTTCGCCGTTGATGATGCGCTGGGCCAGGCCTTCGGCGATGGCAGTCTTGCCCACGCCAGGCTCACCGATCAGTACCGGGTTGTTCTTGGTACGACGCTGCAGCACCTGGATGGTGCGGCGGATCTCATCGTCACGGCCAATCACCGGGTCGAGCTTGCCTTCCTCGGCGCGCTTGGTCAGGTCGACGGTGTATTTATCCAGGGCCTGGCGGGCTTCCTCGTGGTTCGGATCGTTGACCGCATCGCCGCCACGCAGGTTATTGATGGCGTTTTCCAGGGCTTTCTTGCTCACGCCCTGGCCGAGCAACAATTTGCCGAGCTTGCTGTTCTCATCCATCGCGGCAAGCAGCACCAACTCGCTGGAAATGAACTGGTCGCCCTTCTGCTGGGCCAGGCGATCGGCCTGGTTGAGCAGCCGCGCCAGATCCTGGGACATGTTCACGTCGCCGGTAGGGTTCTGGATCTTGGGCAGTTGGTCGAGTTCCTTGGCCAACTCTTTGCGCAGGCTGTTGACGTCAAAGCCCACCTGCATCAGCAGTGGCTTGATCGAGCCGCCCTGCTGTTCGAGCATGGCTTGCATCAAGTGCGCCGGTTCGATACCGGGATGGTCCAGGCCGACGGCCAGGGACTGGGCATCGGACAGCGCCAATTGCAATTTGCTGGTTAAACGATCAATACGCATGGGTCACCTTCCTAATGAGCAGGCCGGACCTAGAGAAACATCCTGAATGAAGAAACCTGCCAGATACCGTTATAGATGTGGTCGATTCTGGAAGATTCAAGCCGCGCGCTGTTGATACAGATCAGGGGAGTCTAGCGTTCAAGCCAGATCAGGGAGGCGAAACGACCGGTGCGGGGATTGCGCCGGTAGGAATAGAAGCGAGGATCGGTCACGGTGCACAAGCCGCCACCATAGATGGCTGTTACGCCGCGTGCCGCCAGGCGCAGCCGTGCCAAGGCGTAGATGTCCGCGAGGAATTTGCCGGCATTGGGGCTTGGCGCAAAGGCCTGGGCCGCCGACGGCAGATGGGCGATGAAGGCTTCGCGCACTTCCGGGCCGACCTCAAAGGCTTGCGGGCCAATGGCCGGGCCGAGCCAGGCGAGCATCTCTTCATTGGGCTGCTGCAGGCTGTCGAGCGTCGCCTCCAGCACACCGTTCGCCAGCCCGCGCCAACCGGCATGGGCTGCCGCGACATGGGTGCCGGCACGATTGCAGAACAATACCGGCAGGCAATCCGCCGTCATCGCCGTGCAAGCGATGCCCGGCGTGGCGCTCCAACTGGCATCGGCGGTGACGACCCGGGCCGGATCAGCCTCGACCACGTCAATGCCATGGACTTGCTGCAACCAGGCCGGACGCATGACGAATCGATCAGTGAGACGACGACGGTTTTCGGCAACCGCCGCAGGGTCGTCGCCCACATGATCGCCCAGGTTGAGGCTGTCGAACGGCGCCAGGCTGACGCCGCCCTCGCGGGTGGTGACGCAGGCCTTGACCCGGGCCGGCGCGGGCCAGTCGGGTATCAGCCAGTCACTCATCCGATGAACGCCTCGCGGTCCTGCTTCAGCAAGGTCAGCAGCCAGACGAAGTCATCCGGCAATGGCGACTCCCAGCTCATGCGTTTGCCGGTCGTCGGGTGATCCAGTTCCAGGAAACGTGCGTGCAGCGCCTGGCGAGGGAAATTCTTCAGCGATTCGACCATGGTCTGGCTGGCAGCCGGTGGAATGCGGAAGCGTCCGCCATAGGCCGGGTCGCCCACCAATGGGAAATTGATGTGAGCCATGTGCACGCGAATCTGGTGGGTTCGACCGGTTTCCAGCTTGACCCGCACATGCGTGTGGGACCGGAAACGCTCCAGCACGCGGTAATGGCTGACCGCCTGCTTGCCACCTTCCATCACCGCCATGCGTTGGCGTTGCTGGCCATGACGGCCGATCGGCGCGTTGATCTTGCCACCCGCCGTGACCACGCCGATCACGATGCATTCATAGATGCGGCTGACGCTGCGACTTTGCAGCTGCGTGACCAGTTGTGTCTGCGCCTGGATGGTCTTGGCGACCACCATCAGGCCGGTGGTGTCCTTGTCCAGGCGATGCACGATACCGGCGCGAGGCACATTGACGATGTCCGGCACGTGGTGCAGCAAGGCGTTCAGCAAGGTGCCATCGGCATGACCGGCCGCCGGGTGCACCACCAGGCCCGCGGGCTTGTTGATCACCAGGATATCGTCGTCTTCATAGACGATGTCCAGGGCAATGTCCTGGGCGACCCATTCTCCCTGGGCCTCCTGCTCGGCGGTCAGCTCGAGGATGGCACCGCCATGGACGATGTCGCGCGGACGGATGACCGCCCCGTCCACCGTCAGGCGGCCGTCCTTGATCCAGGCGGAAAGGCGCGAGCGCGAATGCTCGGCGAAGAGTTGGGCGGCGACTTGATCGAGGCGTTGGCCGCCCAAATCGGACGGCACCTCTGCGCGAAGTTCTATTTTATCGGACATGCTCGGACTGGGCGTCGGCACAGCCTTTGGTTTCGGCTGCGCGCTTGTGGTTAAATACGGCGTCTTTTGCCCCGAGGCTTTTCAACGGGGCGCTCATCATAACAGGACGGCCCCGCCCAAGACAGCGGCCGTCATAGGGACGCAAGCCGCCATGCAAGTGAAACACCTGCTGCTGATCGCCATCCTCGCATTGACTGCTGCTTGCTCGTCGAAGGAAGTCGTAGACGAAAACCTGAGCGAAGTCGAACTGTACCAACAGGCGCAGAACGACCTGGACAACAACAGCTATACCAGCGCCACCGCCAAATTGAAGGCGCTGGAATCGCGGTATCCGTTCGGTCGCTACGCCGACCAGGCGCAGCTGGAGTTGATCTACGCCAACTACAAGAACGCCGAGCCGGAAGCGGCCAAGTCCGCCGCCGAGCGTTTCATTCGTCTGCACCCGCAGCACCCGAACGTCGATTACGCCTATTACCTCAAGGGCCTGACTTCCTTCGACCAGGACGTCGGCCTGCTGGCGCGCTTCCTGCCGCTGGACATGACCAAGCGTGACCCGGGCGCCGCGCGCGACTCCTACAACGAGTTCGCCCAGCTGACCAGCCGCTTCCCCAACAGCCGCTACTCGCCTGATGCCAAGCAGCGCATGATCTACCTGCGCAACCTGCTGGCTTCCTACGAAATCCACGTGGCCGACTACTACCTGACCCGCCAGGCCTACGTTGCCGCCGCCAACCGTGGCCGCTACGTGGTGGAAAACTTCCAGGAAACCCCATCGGTGGGCGACGGCCTGGCGGTGATGACCGAAGCCTACCAGCGCCTGCACCTGGATGAGCTCGCGGCCACCAGCCTGGAAACCCTGAAGCTGAACTATCCTGACCACCCTTCCCTGGTCGACGGCCAGTTCACGCCGCGCGTCGACGAGGCGGACAACCGTTCGTGGCTGAGCAAGGCGACCCTGGGCATGATCGAATCCCGTCCTCCGCTGCCGCCGGGCGAAACCCGCGCCAACCAGGACGTACAGCGCCAGTTCCAGGACGCCAAGGAAGCCATTCCGAACGAGCTCAAGCCAAAGGACGAAAACGGCGACGTGATCGAAGAACCAGAGCCCGAGAATGAGTCCGGCGACCGTTCCTGGTTCAGCTACATGACATTCGGCCTGTTCGACTGAGACTTGGCCTGACAACAAAGGAGACTTGCGAGTCTCCTTTTTTGTGCCTGGGTTTTATTGCGCTGTGCGCCGTTCCAGTCCTTGGCTAAACTGCCTGATCTCTAGCCAAAAAGCCGCCCATCATGCTTCGTCTACTGTTCTGGATCGCCCTGATTGCCGCCGCGGTATGGTTCTGGCGCAAATTCAAGGCCAGCACTTCCGCGCCCAACGCAACCCGTGAACAGGACGCGCCGCCCATGGTTCGTTGCGCCCATTGCGGCGTGCACCTGCCACGGGATCGCGCATTGCCCCTCCAACAGCAATGGTATTGCAGCCAGGCTCACCTTGAGCAAGGCCCAGGCACTCGTGAGCGCTGAAACCCCGCTCCCTCGCGTCAAACAGGCGCAGCGCCTGCTGCGTCTGTATCACCTGTACCGCCTGAGCATCGGCATCACCCTGGTGTTGCTGATTTCCAGCAACATGGATAACCGCCTGCTGGAGTTCGCCAACGACGATCTGCTGCGCAGCGGCAGTTGGCTATACCTGGTACTGAACATCCTGCTGGTGGTGTTCCTGGAAAACACCCGCCGTCCTGCCCAGTTGTTTGGCCTGGCCTTGACGGACGTCCTGTTGCTGTCGTGGCTGTTCTTCGTCGCGGGCGGCGCCCCCAGCGCCATTGGCAACCTGATCATCGTCTCGGTGGCGATCAGCAACACCTTGCTGCGGGGCCGAATCGGCCTGTTGATCGCCGCCGTCGCCACCCTTGGCATCGTTGGCTCGACGTTCGTGCTCGGTCTCAGCGACTCGAGCCGACCCAGCAGTTATCTGCAAGCAGGCACCCTGGGCGCCCTGTGCTTCGCCGCCGCGTTGCTGGTGCAACGCCTGACCCGACGACTGGAAGCCAGCGAAACCCTGGCCGAGCAAAAAGCCAGCGAAGTGCTCAGCCTCGAAGCCCTCAACGCGCTGATCCTGCAGCGCATGCGCACCGGCATCCTGGTCCTGGATCGCCAACGCAGGGTTCAACTGGCCAACGAAAGTGCCTTGAACCTGCTGGGCATGCATGACCTCGTCGGCCAACGCATCGACGACTATTCCAGCGCCTTGGTCGAACGATTGCAGGGGTGGTTGAACAACCCCAGCCTGCGCCCGCAAAGCCTGACCATCAGCGGCACGGGCCTGACCCTGCAACCCAGCTTCATCGCCCTCGGAGCAGAGGATCAGCAACAGATCCTGATATTTCTCGAAGACCTGGCCCAGGTGGCCCAACACGCCCAGCAATTGAAGCTGGCATCCCTGGGGCGTCTCACCGCCGGTATCGCCCATGAAATCCGCAACCCACTCGGGGCAATCAGCCACGCCGCACAATTGCTGCGCGAGTCCGAGGAACTGAACGACGCGGACCGGCGTCTGACGCAGATTATTCAAGATCACTCCCAACGAATGAATCGCGTCATCGAAAACGTCCTGCAACTGTCCCGTCGCCAGCAAACCGCCCCCCAACGCCTGGATCTGCGAAGCTGCCTCGAACACTTTGTCCGGCAGGCCCGCGACAGCGCGGAAGGACATCAACAACTGCACCTGAGCATCGATCCCGGCGACTACATCACGCTCATGGACCCCGACCAGCTGACCCAAGTGCTCGATAATTTGCTGCGCAACGCCTGGCGCCACAGCGCGTTGACCCATGACAAGGCCGAGGCCTGGATGAAGTTGTTCGTTGATCCCCACAGCCAACTGGCCACGCTGGACATCATCGACAACGGCCCAGGCGTAACGCCCGACCAGCAGGCACACCTGTTCGAACCGTTTTTCACCACCAGCAGCCAAGGCACCGGCCTTGGGCTCTATCTGTCCCGTGAGCTGTGCGAAAGCAACCAGGCCCGCCTAGACTTCAAACCACGCCATGGCGGCGGTTGCTTTCGCATCACCTTTGCTCACGGACGGAAACAGATTTGAACACACGCTCACGGCAACGAATCCTGATCGTCGATGATGAGCCGGACATCCGCGAACTCCTGGAAATCACCCTGGGCAGGATGAAACTCGACACCCGCAGCGCCAAGAATCTCAGCGAGGCCCAATCCCTGCTGGCGGCCGAAACCTTCGACCTGTGCCTCACCGACATGCGCCTGCCCGATGGCACAGGCCTGGAGCTGGTCAAACATATCCAACAACGGTATTCCCAACTGCCCGTGGCGATGATCACCGCCTATGGCAGCCTGGAAGTCGCCATCGATGCCCTCAAGGCAGGCGCCTTCGATTTCCTGACCAAGCCAGTCGATCTTGCTCGCCTGCGGGAATTGGTCGGTAGCGCCTTGCGCCTGTCACCGGGCACCACGCCCGGCGCGACCGTCGAACGCGCCCTGTTGGGTGATTCGCCGCCGATGCGCGGCGTGCGCAAGCAAATCGAAAAACTGGCCCGAAGCCAGGCGCCGGTCTATATCAGCGGCGAGTCGGGCTGTGGCAAGGAATTGGTCGCCCGCCTGATCCATGAACAAGGGCCTCGCGCCAGCCAGCCTTTCGTGCCGGTCAACTGCGGGGCAATTCCCACTGAACTGATGGAAAGCGAGTTTTTCGGCCACCGCAAAGGCAGCTTCAGCGGTGCCATCGAAGACAAACCCGGGTTGTTCCAGGCCGCCCACGGTGGGACGCTGTTCCTCGACGAAGTGGCCGACCTGCCGCTGGCGATGCAGGTCAAGCTCTTACGCGCCATCCAGGAAAAAGCCGTGCGCGCCGTCGGCGGCCAGCAAGAAGAGGTGGTGGACGTGCGAATCCTCTGCGCCACCCATAAGGACCTCGACGCCGAAGTCGCCGCCGGGCGCTTTCGCCAGGACCTGTATTACCGACTGAACGTCATTGAATTGCGCGTCCCGCCCCTGCGCGAACGTCGTGAAGATATCGAGCCGCTGGCCAACTACATGCTCCAGCGCCTGGCCGCGAGCACCGGTAACCCGGCGGCGAAGCTGCATCCTGCGGCACTCGATGCCCTGCGCAATTACCGCTTCCCTGGCAACGTGCGTGAGCTGGAGAACATGCTGGAACGGGCCTATACGCTTTGCGAACACCATCAGATCGAGGCCGATGACCTGCGGCTTGCCGAAAATAACGCAGCGGGTGACGTGGCGAATCCCGATCTGGTGCGGGTCGACAACCTGGAAGATTACCTGGAAGACGTCGAACGCAAGGTTATCCTCCAGGCCTTGGAGGAAACCCGTTGGAATCGCACGGCGGCGGCGCAGCGGTTGAAGTTGTCGTTTCGGTCGATGCGGTATCGGTTGAAGAAGTTGGGGTTGGATTAGCTCATAGCGTGGGCTTCATGCCACCCCCGTGGCGAGGGAGCTTGCTCCCGCTGGGCTGTAGGAGCTGACGAGCGAAGCGAGGCTGCGATCTTTTCGCCGCCCATTGAGGCTGGAGCAAAAGATCAAAAGATCGTCCGAACGCGGCCCGAGCCTTCGCCAGCTCCTACAGAGCCCAGCGGGAGCAAGCTCCCTCGCCACGGGGGCTGTGATTATCGCAGAGCTTCGTCTACCGCCCGGTCACCGGAACCTGCTCATCCAGCACTCGATTGGCGAGCAGTTCACCCAGTTCAATCAGTTGCTGTACGCCCAGGGCGATTTGTCTTCGTGAGCCTTCAAGGTCGAAGGCCAGGTCGCTGATGGTGGCGTTGGCTGAGGCCAGGGTTTCGCTGAGGTTGGTGAGGAGGGATTCGGTGTCAATGCCCTCCGCGACGGTGAATAGTTGGTTTGGAGCTGGTTTCTTTTGAGTTTCAGGTTTTGGATCAAGGTAAGAGTCAATGGTGCGTTTGGTGGCTTCATCGAGCCCTTTTGGGTTAAGGCTGGCGTCAGGAGAGGCTTTATTGGTTTCTGAAAGTGAAGAAGGCTTGTCACACATTGCGGTACTCCAAGAAGGAATGGATTACCAAGTTAGCGGGCCGCGACGCCCGGACGCTGAATTGGCAGCGACGGGGAAAGGTTAGCGAGAGTTCTTCCCACTCGGCAACCGCCAGAACTCGTCGGAGAATTCGGATTGGATCGGGGGGTTGTCCGACCATTCCTACAAAGGCTGGTTGGCTGTGAGAGGGGGGTGTGTATCCGTTTCTGCGGTAACGGCTGCTGGCGGTTCCGCTCTTACAGCGGGTCACTTTTTTCAAACGCCAAAAAAGTAACCAAAAGCGCTTTGCCCCACCACTCGGCACCTCGCCTAGGCGAGGTGTTCCCTCACTCCGGCATTGCTCCGTGGGCCCGCCGCGATGGGCCATCCATGGCCCTGCGCGGCTATCCCGGCATCCATGCCGGGATGCCCACTGCGCAATGCCTGCGTTCGGCCAGCGTGGTTTAACGGGGCGCCAAGATCAAGATCAAGATCCAAAGCAAGAGCAAGAGCAGCGGTGTCAGCCAGCATTTATTTAGCTGAACCACCGCTGTCGCGAGCAGGCTCGCTCCCACATGGTTTTGCAGGTATTCACACATCTGCACACAACCCAAAAACCTGTGGGAGCGAGCTTGCTCGCGAAGAGGCCGGCACATTCAACATCTTCATCGATTGTGAGAATGCTTTCGCGAGCAAGCTCGCTCCCACAATTGGGTCGAAGTATAGGTGCAGTATCAAAACCGAACCTTACAACCGCCCCGCCGGCGCATAAGGCACAGGATCAATCACCGGCTCGCGCCCCAACATCACATCGACAAACAACCGACACGAAGCCGGCGCCAGCACCAGCCCATTGCGATAATGCCCACAGTTCAACCAAAGCCCCGCAACCCCCGGCACTTCGCCGATATAAGGAATCCCCTCCGGCGACCCCGGCCGCAACCCGGCCCAATGCCCAACCACCTCGGCATCAGCGAGCTGCGGAATCAGAGCCACCGCCGAAGCTTTCAGGCTTTCCAGCGCGACATCGGTCGGGGTCTTGTCGAAGCCCTCGCGCTCCAGCGTACTGCCGACCAGGATGTGCCCATCACGACGCGGGATCGCGTAGCGCCCCTTGGCCAGGACCATGCTCGACAGAAAATCCTCCGCGCATTTGTACAGGATCATCTGCCCTTTCACCGGCTCGACCGGCAGCTTCAAGCCCAGCGTCTTGAGCAGCTCGCCACTCCAGGCGCCAGCGGCCAATACCACGTGGTTGCCGCGAACCTCACCAGCAGAACTGTTCACCCCCACCACACGCTCACCGTCGCGAATGAATCCGCTGACTTCGCAGTGTTCGTGAAGCGTGACATCGGGCATCGCCAGCAAGGCTGCCTTGAGGGATTTCACCAGCCGGGGATTACGCACGTTAGCCACATCGGCCATGTAGATCGCCCGGGAAAATCCCGAACCCAGCACCGGCACCGCATCGTGGACCGCCGAGATATCCACAGCCCGCAGCGGGCGCCCTTCCCGCTTGGCCCAGGCCAGCGCTTCGTCCTGGTCGTCGAGGTCCAGCCAGTACAGCCCGGTGACATGCACCTGCGGATCAATGCCGGTAGCGGCGAACAAGCGCTCGCCCAGTTGTGGATAAAAATCCTGCGACCAATGGGCCAACGCGGTGACCGCCGGGCTATAGCGCCAGGGATAAAGGGGCGAAACGATACCGCCACCCGCCCAGGAAGCCTCCTGGCCGACGCCGGAGCGATCCAGCAGCACCACTCGCTGGCCTTCCGAGGCGAGATTGAATGCGGTCAGCAGGCCAATGACTCCGCCGCCGACGATCACCACTTGCTGTTGCCTGGTCATGTTCTCTTTCGACTCATAAGACAATGGACGCAAACCACGTCCGGAAAAAAATCAGCGACCCCAGCAATCCTTGGCGGTCACGCCAGCGGCGGCGTTTTCCACATTTCGTACGCCGGTATTGGTGATCACGAAGTCACCACATTTGTCCGCCGCCATGGGCGAACCGCCCTTGCGCACTGCTTTCAAGACGAAGCTCTGGTCCGTCAGCGTCGTCGGAGTAATGGTGTACGAATCATTACCGGTGCTCAGGCCCGTCGCGTTGGTGTAAGCGTTGTTCCTCGAGTAGTAGCGCTCAAGAATCTGCGCCTGCTCCGACAACAGCGAGGCAATCTCGGTGCGCCGGGCCTTTTTCATGTATTCGGTCAGGCTCGGATAGCCGATGGTGATCACGATACCGATGATCGCGATGACGATCATGATTTCGATCAAGGTGAAACCTCGGTTGGATTTGTGCATGCCTTACCTCACTGTATTTGCCGCCACATGATACGACGGCTGCCACCGACGGACTTGGTCAGCAAGTCGGTGATACCACCACCGGAGTCATTCACAACCATATTGGTTGCCCCATTGGCGCTGACGACGGCACTCAAGGTCGGGATCCCTCCCGTGAACACCACGCCAGCGGAAATCGTGTCGAGGGTGTTGATCGAACCATCGTTATTGGTATCGAGCACCGCATAGTTGAGCATCTTACCGTTGAACGCATCCACTTCGATCAGCTTGCCGGTACCGAAGCTGGCGCACGGGTCGGTGGTATCAACGGCGGCGGTCGTGAAGACAACACGCCCGAGCACCAGGCTGGCCGGGTTGATGACCCGCTCCCCGGTCAAGGCGTTGTTGTACACCAGCGGCAAGTACCAGCCCTTCTTGGTGGGATAGGCGACATCGGTCTGGCTGGTGGTCACGAACTGCCCCGTCGTGCCGGAAAAAATATTGGTGATCGATTGGGCCTGAAGGCTCGCCACGGTGATTTGCCCCGCGCCGCCGACAGCGTCCCAAATCGAATAGAACCCCTGCAGATCCTTGTTGAGCTTGTCCGCCGACTCGTTGAACTTGCCAGTGCCGAAAAACACCTGGATGCCGCCCTGGGGATTTTCTGCCAGCAACGGTTGTGCGGTAATCGGCTGGGTCGCGCCGCCGGGAGCGGTGAATAACGGCTGGCCGGCAAACGCCAGGCCCCAGGCGGTCGGGGAGGTGCCACTGAGGTCGAACTTCCACATCCGCCCTTTCAAGTCACCACCATAAGCGGCTTGCACCACGTTCTGGGAGTTGACCCGCAGCTTGACCGACGACAGGCCGTTATCGGTTTCGCTGCTGTTGACGACGATTTTGCGAATCAGCGAACCGTCGCGAATGTCCACCACGTACAACGCCGCCACGCCGGTATTGCTGCCGTAGCCGTTGGAAATGAACGCGGCCCAGCGACCGTCCGCCAGGCGCGCCACTTCGGGACGTGCGTAGGCGTAGCCCAGGTCGTTGAAGGCGTTGGCCGTGTTGGCGACCGTCGGCGCGCTGATTTCCCACAGCGCCCGGATCGCGTTGCCCGCCGACGCATCGAACAATTGCACCGCATAAAAAGCCCGGCCTCCCGCACCGGTGCCGCCCAAGGCGAGGGTTTTCCAGACGCTCCCCAGTTGCGCATCGAATACACCGACCTGCCCGTCCACCAAAAACTTGTGGCTCACGCCATTGATATAGGTGGGATCAGCAATCATCTCCAGCGAAGGCAGCACGCTCGACGGCATGTAGGCGTAACGCCGGGTTCCATTCGTGCTGTTGATCACGCTGAAGAAACCGTCATTGCCGTTCACCACCAGGCTGGCGCTCATGTTTGTCGCCTTGGTCGCCAGGTAGGTGCTGTAGCTGGTGTCGCCCACCAGGTCCGAGGCGGTCTGGTCGTTGGGTGAGGCCAGCACCAACGGGGAGTTGATAATGTCCCCGAGCAGGACGCTGCGTACTTTCAAGCCCGTCTTGTTGGTGCCCTTGCTCCACTCCACCAGGTCGTTGCCGGTGATACCGGTGGGCAAGCCTTGGCTCAGGCTGGTCTGCTGGGCCGGCGAGAAGTTGCCGTAGGCCAGCGTGATCGGCACGTTGGTGGCGGTGTTCCAGGATTGATAGATCGGTGCCGTGGCGCCGGGCACGATGGCCGTGTCGGTGGTCCATTGCACCGCCGCCGTGTTGACCGTACCGGTCGAGGTGAAGCCGAACGCCTTGATGGTGCCGCGCCAGTCCTTGGGGTCGTAGGTGGTCTGGTAGTAACTGGAGGTGCTGGACAGCGTCGCGCCATTGCTGGTGCCGCCGCCCCCCGAGCCGGCCTTGGAGGTGATGTCGCTCAGGGCCGATGACAGCGCGGAGTTCAGGCCCTCGCTGTCGGTGGCCTGGTAATACTTGCCCGCACCGTAGCGGGCTGCGTCGGAAAGCATTGGATTCGTGACGGCAAACCCCACGGTATAGGTGTTTAGATATTGCCGACGAAACTCAGCGCCATCCCAGCTTTTCCCTGTGACATCAGTGCCGGTGGTGCGCATGTCGATATCAAAAGCGAATTTGGCTATGTCGTCCAAGTACAGCGTATCGCCCTCGCCGTCACCACTCGGGCTATCGCCATCGTTGGTGCTGATGCCATCCCAGTTCGGCAAACGACTTCCTCCCAACGGGTCGTTGGTGGGGAACGTTCGGTCGTAGGTGGGCAGACCATCGGTGATCACCACCCCAAAATTTTTCTGGCAGCGGTACTGGATCGGGCTGGTGTAGGTGCTGGGCGTGCCGTTGTAGTAAGGCGCCATGCCTCTGAAATAACGGGTGACTTCGTAATAACTTTCGGCCAGTGGGGTATTGGCAACGGCGCCCAAGGCATTGATGGCGTTGATCAGCGCGGTGTAGTTGGTATTGGCCTGAGTCTGGGTCACGCTACCGCTGACCGGCGACAAGTCGCTGACCGCGCGCGAGATGTAGCCCCCCGGCCCAGAGTTGCTGCTGTTAGGTGGATTGAAGGTAGCAAGGCCTATACGCAAGGCACGATTACCGGTCACCAGGTCATTGGAAACATCCCGTGCGACGTTGATTCGATAGTCGTCAGGAATCGAGCCGGTGGTGAAATCGCGATTCGAGCCGTTGGCCAAGGTCAGCAGATAAGCCAGGTATTTGGTGGTATAGCGGGTATTGCCACCGCCCACCGGGTCCGGCAAGCGCAGGCAGACCTTGCTCAGGTTACCGCGGTAGAACCCATACCAGCCGCTCGTGCAGTTGCCCCGGAACAAGCTGGCCAGCAAAATGTTTCCATCGTCGGGCTCCAGCAGCACACCGTTGGAACAGTTGGTGTTGGAGCTGCAATTATAGACAGCTGGACGCGTCACATTCGGATCAAACCCCGCCGCCCAGATAATGTTGTTCATGCTCCCCGAGTCATCGATCAGCAGCATCACGTTGGGCGTCACCGCCGCCGCGCTCAACAGGGGCGATTCCGAAGGCGTGAAGCCATAGACCGGCGCCGCCAGGTAAAGGCTGAGCAACGCCCCCCACACCGATCCCAGCAGCGCCCTAATATTTCGCATAGATGCTCTCCACCACGCTGCGCTGGTTGTTGCCCACCACCGCCACCGCGGTGATCCGGTACAGCGTCGCCGAGGTGTTGATCGGCACGTTGACTGCGGTAAGCGTCGTACCGATGTTCTGCACGCCGTAAAACCCACCGGCGGCGGCCACCCAGAGCACGCCCGACGATGAGTTGCGCCCTGCCACCGTCACCGTCGCCGACTCGGCCGGCGGCGCACATTGGGCCGTGGTGGTACAGACCGGCAATGAATACGTCTCGACCTGCACCGCGCTCTCCCCCACCCGCAGCGCAGCCTCGGCCAGTTGGAACGACTGGTTGCGCTGCATGACACTGCTGGTCATTTTTTCCTGCAGCGTGGCGCTCTGCATGGACGAAAGGCCGATCAAGGTCAGCAGCAACAAGAAGACCAGGCTGACCAGCAGCGCCATGCCGCGCTGGCCGTGTGGGTGCCCTATCGAAATCATCGATCGCCCCTTCATAGCAGCCGGTTCCGCAAAGCGGCGACCACATTGAAGGTCTGGTCGCGCACGGTGTTCCGCGGATCGAACAGCGTCAGGGTCAGGCGTACGCTGCGGATCAGCGCCGGGTCGCTCGGGTTGGCGCTGTAGCTGGTGGCGGCGGTGTCCGTCGCGCTGCCGGCCATGCCGAATGTCACGGTGAATGCCCGTACATTGTCCACCAGCACCGCCATGGTCGGATTGCCCACGCCACTGCCCAGCAGCAATTGATTGTTGTTGAAGCCGTAGACCAGTCGGCGAATCGGGAAGGCCAACTGCCCCGTCGCTGGGGCACGGGCGTTGGAATAGGCCGTCGCCGAGGTGCGGCAATCGGAAACCACGGTCCAGGTCGGTACGTTACCGCCACTGCCAATGTCCGCCGTCACCAGGGTCAACCTGCGGTTCGCGTTGTCCCAGCGGATCGGCGTGATCTGGCTGGCCGCGAAACTGTTATCCGTGGAAGCATCGATGACGGTCGCCAGGCAACCGAACATGCCAACCATGCGAATCTCCTGGACCATCTTGCTCAAGGCAAACCGTGCGTCCTCCTGCATGACGGCGGCAGCGTTCTGGCTGACGTAGGTGTTCTTCGCCGCGATGAAAATCTGCACGACGCCCAACACCACGATGAGGCTGATGACCAGCGCGATCATCAATTCGATCAGGCCGAAGCCGCGGCTGCGTCCGTTCATGGCGTCGCCGCCACCGGATCGACGGCGACACGGCTGGTCAGCACGAAGCTGCGCCGCGCCTCGGCCGCGTCGGTCGTGTTGGCGGCCCGGGCATCGTCCCAGGAAATGGTGATGGTGTAGACCCGCTGGTTCAGTGCCACAGTGCCCGTGGCGGTGGCGCCGCCGAAGGCAACGATGTTGGTCTTGAAGTCGTACAGGTCCTGGTCCCGGGCCACGTTGAGGTTGGGTGAACCGGGTGGAGCGATGGTGTAGTCGGCGCCAGAGTTGGCGCGGATGCGGTCCAGCAGATCATAGGCAATGAAACTGGCCTGGCTGGTCATGCGCGAGCTGTCGGTGTATTTGAGCGCATTGAGCTGGATCATCGCCGCGCCCAGCAAGCCCACCCCGAGGATCAGCACTGCCACCAGCACTTCGATCAGCGTCATGCCCTCCTGCGCCTTTTTACTGCAACCCTTCATCCGCAATTTCCATTCAATACGATTCGTCCGTTGAGGCAAACATTCAGCGTCCGGCTTTGCGTCCCCCTTACGTAATTGAAGCTCACCGGCACGGCCAGGCCCGATAATCCGCCGAGGTTGTTGAAATCGATACTGGTCACATCTGAGGTTAGCGTCAGAGTCGCGCCGCTGCCCATCGCTGGAACAACCCGCAATACATTCGGGTTGGGCGGATTGCCAGTGTTGTCATACACGATCAATTCGCCGTTCCAGGCACCACCCTGCGTGGTCGGGCGAACGCGCGTGGTGATGCCACGGTTGATCGCTTCCATTCGGGCGAAGTTCAGGGCCCGCTGCAGGTCACCGATTTCGGTATCGGCCTTGGTGTTTTGCAGCGAACCGGTGAACGACGGCACCGCCATGGTAATCAGGATCAGCATTACGCCAAGGGCCACCAGCACCTCGATCAGCGTGAAACCTTTTGTACGAAGATCCATCGATGCCCTCCGTTGCCGTCGGCTATACCTGCCATTACACGCTAGAACAAACCACCGCCATGTGGGCGGTTGTTTCAATCAGGACGCCAGGATCGCGTCGTTTTTGTACTCCAGGGAGGAGACATCATGTATCAACAGGGCTTCAGCCTGATCGAACTGCTCATGGGACTGGCAATCGCCGCAATTGTTCTGCCATTGGCCACTACAAGCTACACCCAACTGATCGAATCCATCGAACGCGAGGACACCGCGCAGCTACTGCTCAGCGGATTGCGCAGCGCCCGCAGTGAAGCCATCACGCGTAATCGCCGGGTGTTGATACACGGAATAAACAACGATTGGAGCAACGGCTGGCGGATCACGCTGGACGACAAGGAGAAGACCTTGCTGAAGGAGCGCAGGAGCAGCGCTCGGGTAGTTGGCAACTCGACGGTCAAGCGCAGGGTCAGGTTCGGCAGCCAGGGAGAAGCCCTGCACCCCAATGGCTCGTTCCAGGCCGGCACGCTGCATGTCTGCGCCAAACGCGGACCGGTCAGCCATCACCAAGTGATATTGGCGCCGTCCGGCCGCGTCCGCCTGGAAAGTATCGAGGCCGAGCAGGCCCTGTGTGCAAAAGAACTCAAAGCAGGGAGCGGACGCGCAGTTCCTTCGGCATCGAAAACGTGATGTTTTCCTCGCGACCGGCCAACTCGTCAGCCCCGGTTGCACCCCAGGCCTGCAATTGCTGGATCACGCCGCGCACCAGGACTTCCGGAGCGGAGGCACCGGCGGTAATGCCGATCCGCTCGACACCGTCGAACCAGCTGCGCTGCATGTCTTCGGCGCCATCGATCAGGTAGGCCGGGGTGGACATGCGCTCGGCCAGCTCGCGCAGGCGGTTGGAGTTGGAGCTGTTCGGGCTGCCGACGACCAGGACCACGTCGCATTCGTCGGCCAGTTGCTTGACCGCGTCCTGACGGTTCTGGGTCGCGTAGCAGATGTCATCCTTTCGCGGCCCGCCAATGGCCGGGAAGCGCGAGCGCAAGGCATCGATGACCCGGCTGGTGTCATCCATGGACAGGGTGGTCTGGGTGACGAAAGCGAGTTTTTCCGGGTTGCGCACCTGCAGGGCCGCCACGTCTTCCTCGTCCTCGACCAGGTAGATGGCGCCGCCGTTGCTGGCGTCGTACTGGCCCATGGTGCCTTCGACTTCCGGGTGGCCCTCGTGGCCGATCAGGATGCATTCGCGACCGTCGCGGCTGTAGCGTGCGACTTCGATATGGACCTTGGTGACCAGCGGGCAGGTGGCGTCGAAGACTTTCAGGCCACGGCCGGCGGCTTCGGTACGCACCGCCTGGGAAACGCCGTGGGCGCTGAAGATCACGATGACGTCGTCCGGCACCTGGTCCAGTTCCTCGACGAAAATGGCCCCGCGGCTGCGCAGGTCCTCGACGACAAACTTGTTGTGCACCACTTCATGGCGCACGTAGATCGGCGGCCCGAACACTTCCAGGGCGCGGTTGACGATTTCGATCGCCCGGTCCACGCCGGCGCAGAAGCCACGGGGGTTGGCGAGTTTGATTTGCATGCTGTGCCTCGTGTCTTGCGCGCAAGAGATTGAATCAATGCAATCCAGTGTGGGAGCGAGCTTGCTCGCGATTGCGGTATATCAGCCAACGTCAATATTGACTGATCCGACGCCATCGCGAGCAAGCTCGCTCCCACAGTGAATCGGGTGGCAGCAGGAACTGCCTGTTAAATCCTAAACCGCCTTCACTTCAAGGATTTCAACTTCGAAATTCAAGGTCTTGCCCGCCAGCGGGTGATTGAAGTCCACTGTCACCTGGGCGTCATCGAACGCCTTCACCACACCCGGCAATTCGGTATTGGCCGCGTCATTGAAGATCACCAGCAACCCCTCGGACAGTTCCATGTCCTGGAACTGCGAGCGTGGCATGGTCTGCACGTTTTGCGGGTTGGGCTGACCGAAGGCATTTTCCGGCGGAACGACCACGGTGCGCTTGTCGCCGGCCTTGAAACCGAAAATTGCCGCTTCGAAACCGGGCAGCAGGTTGCCATCGCCGACCTTGAACACCGCTGGCGCCTTGTCGAAGGTGCTGTCGACGGTGTCGCCGTTTTCCAGGTGCAGGGCGAAGTGAAGCTTCACTTCGGTGTTTTGAGCGATACGCTGCTCAGTCATGGACGGCTTCTCCGGTTTTCTTGCTCTTGAACATATCCAGCGCGAGCATCACGGCGCCCACGCTGATGGCGCTGTCGGCAAAGTTGAACGCCGGGAAATACCAGCGGTTCTGCCAATGCACCAGGATGAAATCGATCACATGGCCCAAGGCAATCCGATCGTAGAGGTTGCCCAGGGCACCGCCGAGGACCAGCGCCAGCGCCACGGCCAGCCAGGTTTCGTCACGCCCCAGGCGCTTGAGCCAGACCACCAGCACGGCACTGACCACCACGGCAATCAGCGCGAACAACCAACGCTGCCAGCCCGAACTGTCGGCCAGGAAGCTGAACGCCGCGCCAGTGTTGTAGGCCAGGGTCCAGCTGAAGTAGTCGGGAATGACCACGATCTGCTGGTACATCGTCAGCGAGTTCTCGAAGTAGTACTTGCTGGCCTGGTCGATGACCAGGACCAGCACACTCAACCAGAGCCAGCCCAGCCGCCCGAAGCGGCCCGCCGCGTTAGGCATAGTGGCGAACCTCGCCAGCACCGCTGATGTTGTCCACGCAACGACCGCAGATTTGCGGATGCTCCGGGTTCACGCCGACGTCCTCACGGCAGTGCCAGCAACGGGCGCACTTGACGAAACTCGACTTGACCACCTTGAGCTTCAGGCCACTCACCTCGGTGACGACCGCATCGGCCGGAGCCTGCGCCAACGGCGCGACACTGGCGGTGGAGGTGATCAGGACGAAGCGCAGTTCGTTGCCCAGCTTGGCCAGGTCGGCGCCCAGTGCGTCTTCGGTGTAGAGGGTCACTTCGGCTTGCAGGTTGCCGCCGACGGCCTTGGCCGCCCGCTGGATCTCCATTTCCTTGTTGACCGCAGCCTTGACCGCCATCACGCGATCCCAATACGCACGGTCCAGTTCGAAGCCTTGCGGCAGTTCGGTCAGGCCCTCGTACCAGGTGTTGAGCATCACCGACTCGTTGCGCTCGCCCGGCAGGTATTCCCACAACTCATCGGCGGTGAACGCCAGGATCGGCGCGATCCAGCGCACCAGCGCTTCGCTGATGTGGAACAGCGCGGTCTGGCAGGAACGGCGCGCCTTGCTGTTGGCGCCGGTGGTGTACTGGCGATCCTTGACGATGTCGAGGTAGAAACCACCCAACTCCTGGACGCAGAAGTTGTGGATCTTGGAATACACGTTCCAGAAACGGTACTCACCGTAGTGTTCCTGCAATTCGCGTTGCAGCAACAGGGTACGGTCCACGGCCCAACGGTCCAGCGCGAGCATGTCTTCGGCTGGCAGCAGGTCGGTGGCCGGGTTGAAGCCGGTCAGGTTGGAAAGCAGGAAGCGCGCGGTGTTGCGGATGCGCCGGTAGGCGTCCGCGCTGCGCTGCAGGATCTGCTCGGAAACGGCCATCTCGCCGGAGTAGTCGGTGGACGCGACCCACAGGCGCATGATGTCGGCGCCGAGGGTGTCGTTGACTTTCTGCGGCGCGATCACGTTGCCCAGGGACTTGGACATCTTGCGGCCGGACTCGTCGACGGTGAAGCCGTGAGTCAGCAGCTCGCGGTACGGCGCGTGGTTGTCGATGGCGCAACCCGTCAGCAAGGATGAATGGAACCAGCCACGATGCTGGTCCGAACCTTCCAGGTACAAGTCAGCGCGCGGGCCGGTCTCATGCCCCATCGGGTGCGAACCGCGCAGTACGTGCCAATGGGTGGTGCCGGAGTCGAACCAGACGTCCAGGGTGTCGCTGATCTTGTCGTACAGCGGCGCTTCGTCGCCCAGCAGCTCGGCGGCATCGAGCTTGAACCAGGCTTCGATGCCTTCGGCTTCGACGCGCTGGGCCACGACTTCCATCAGCTCGACGGTGCGTGGGTGCAGCTCGCCGCTTTCCTTGTTCAGGAAGAACGGGATCGGCACGCCCCAGTTGCGCTGGCGGGAGATGCACCAGTCCGGACGGTTGGCGATCATCGAGTGCAGGCGCGCCTGGCCCCAGGCCGGCACGAACTGGGTCTCCTCGATGGCCTTGAGCGAGCGCTGGCGCAGGGTGTCGCCGCTGGTGGGCTGCTTGTCCATGCCGATGAACCACTGCGCGGTGGCGCGGTAGATCAGCGGGGTCTTGTGGCGCCAGCAATGCATGTAGCTGTGTTCGATGACGGTGGTGTGCAACAGCGCGCCGACTTCGGTCAGCTTGTCGACGATGGCCGGGTTGGCTTTCCAGATGAACTGGCCGCCAAAGAACTCCAGCGACGGCGCGTACACACCATTGCTCTGCACCGGGTTGAGGATGTCGTCGTTGACCATGCCGTATTTCTTGCAGGTCACGAAGTCGTCGACGCCATAGGCCGGCGCGGAGTGAACCACGCCGGTGCCTGCGCCCAATTCCACGTAGTCGGCCAGGTACACGGGCGACAGGCGGTCATAGAACGGATGACGGAAATTGATCAGTTCCAGCGCCGAACCCGGCGCGGTGGCGACCACCGAACCTTCGAGGTTGTAGCGGGCCAGGCAGGATTCGACCAGTTCTTCGGCCAGCACCAGCAGCTTGTCGCCGACGTCGACCAGGGCGTAGTTGAATTCCGGGTGGACGTTCAGCGCCTGGTTGGCCGGGATGGTCCACGGGGTGGTGGTCCAGATCACGATCGATGCGGGCTTGGCCAGCTTGCCCAGGCCGAACGCCGCGGCGAGCTTGTCTTCATCGGCGATCGGGAACGCGACGTCGATGGTCGAGGAGTTCTTGTTCTCGTACTCGACTTCCGCCTCGGCCAGGGCCGAACCGCAATCGAAGCACCAGTTCACGGGCTTGAGCCCCTTGAACACGAAGCCGCCCTCGACGATTTTCGCCAGGGCACGGATTTCACCGGCTTCGTTCTTGAAGTCCATGGTCTTGTACGGATTGGCGAAGTCGCCCAGCACGCCGAGGCGGATGAATTCGGACTTCTGCCCTTCGATCTGCTCGGTGGCGTAGGCACGGCACAGCTCGCGGGTCTTGTCCGCGCCCAGGTTCTTGCCGTGGGTCACTTCGACCTTGTGCTCGATCGGCAGGCCATGGCAGTCCCAGCCCGGGACATACGGCGCGTCAAAACCCGACAGGGTCTTGGAGCGGATGATCATGTCCTTGAGAATCTTGTTCAGCGCGTGACCGATGTGGATGGTGCCGTTGGCGTACGGAGGGCCGTCGTGCAGGACGAACTTCGGACGATCCTTGCCAATCTCGCGCAACTTTCCGTACAGGCCAATGCTGTCCCAACGCTGCAGAATCTGTGGTTCGCGCTGAGGCAGGCCGGCCTTCATTGGGAAGGCGGTGTCCGGAAGGTTTAGCGTGGCTTTATAGTCGGTCATTTAAGGCTCTTCATTAGCGATTGGCGCTGGTTGCGACAAGGGCACGGGCGGCGGCGATATCTGCATGGATCGCCGTCTTGAGCGCCTCCAGAGAGGCAAAACGCTGCTCTTCACGCAGCTTCTGGTGGAAAACCACCGTCAAACGCCGGTCATACAGATCGCCGGCAAAATCCAGAATGTGTACTTCGAGATGGGCCTTGCCATCTCCCTGCACCGTGGGACGTACGCCGATATTGGCGACGCCGGGCCAGGTCTTGCCGTCGATGTCGACACTCACCAGGAACACCCCGGTCAGCGGCACGCGACGACGCTTGAGCTGCACGTTGGCCGTCGGCGTGCCCAATTGGCGCGCCAGCTTCTGCCCGTGCAGGATCCGCCCGGCAATCCGGTACGGCCGGCCGAGCAAGCGCTCGGCCAATTCGAAGTCGGCGGCCGCCAGGGCATTGCGGACCTGGGTGCTGCTGACGCGCAAACCATCCATCTCGACGGTCTGCGCCGCTTCGACGGTGAAGCCCCGGGCGGCGCCAGCCTGTTGCAGGTAATCGAAATCCCCTGCCCGGTCGCAACCGAAACGGAAATCGTCACCGACTTCCAGATGCTTCACGTCGAGGCCATCCACCAGGATGGTATCGACGAATTCGGCGGCACTGAGCTGGCTCAGGCGCTGGTTGAAGGCCAGGCACAGGACCCGGTCGACGCCTTCGGCCGCAAGCAATTGCAGTTTGTCCCGCAACCGGGCCAGACGGGCCGGAGCGGTGTCCGGGGCGAAAAATTCCCGGGGCTGCGGCTCGAAGATCACCACGCAACTGGGCAGGCCCAACTCCAGCGCACGCTCGCGCAGCCGCGCCAGGATAGCCTGGTGGCCACGGTGAACACCGTCAAAGTTGCCAATAGTGGCGACACAGCCCCGATGCCGGGGACGCAGGTTGTGGAGGCCTCGAACCAGCTGCATAACGCGCTTCTTGCTCATAAAGTGGCCGATTATAACCACACCCGGCGGTCGGTGACAGGCAACACCGTAACCCAAAGTGATCGAACCGACAAAACCGCCGCCCGCCCCTGGATTATCAGGGGCAACCTGTCAGCTCAAGGCCTTGCGATTGAAGTCGCGCAAACGGAAGCCCATCAACAGCAACATGCCGAAATAAGCCACCACGCCCGCCACGACCAGCGCACCCAGGCGCAGGAAACGCTCGAGCATCACCCCTTCGCCCCAGGCCGGCATGAAATGCATCCCGACCAGCAACACCGCCGACATCACCGCCACGGCAACCAGCAACTTGAGCCCGAACTTGCCCCAGCCCGGCAGCGGTTGATACATCTTTTGCTTGCGCAGTTGATAAAACAGCAGCCCGGCGTTGAGACAGGCGCCCGCGCTGATCGCCAGGGCCAGGCCGGCGTGGGCCAGCGGACCGATGAGCAGCAGGTTGAACAGCTGGGTCATGCACAGGGTAAAGATGGCGATTTTCACAGGCGTGCGGATGTTCTGCTGGGCGTAGAAGCCCGGCGCGAGGACCTTGATCACGATGATCCCGAGCAGCCCCACCGAGTAGGCGATCAGCGCCCGTTGGGTCATCAGGGCATCGAATGCATTGAATTGACCGTACTGGAACAGCGAAACCGTCAGCGGCTCGGCCAGGATCCCCAGCGCCAGGGCACAAGGCAGGACCAGTACGAAACACAGGCGCAGGCCCCAATCGAGGATCCGCGAATACTCATGGCGATCCTGGCTGGCGTAGGTCTTGGCCAGGGTCGGCAGCAGGATCGTGCCCAGCGCCACACCCAGCACGCCGGACGGCAATTCCATCAAGCGGTCGGCGTAGTACATCCACGACACCGAGCCCGCCACCAGGAACGAGGCAAAGATGGTGTTGATGATCAGGGAAATCTGGCTCACCGAGACGCCGAGGATGGCCGGCAGCATCTGCTTCATGACCCGCCACACGCCACTGTCGCGCAAGTTCAGCCGCGGCAACACCAACATCCCAATCTTCTTCAGGTGCGGCAGTTGGTAGAGCAACTGCGCCAGGCCGCCCGCCAAGACCGCCCAACCCAGGGCCATCACCGGCGGGTCGAAGTACGGCGTCAGGAACACCGCGAAGATGATCATGCTGACGTTGAGCAGCGTCGGCACGAAGGCCGGCACGGAGAAACGGTTCCAGGTGTTGA
This sequence comes from Pseudomonas sp. T1.Ur, assembly GCF_023516725.1. Lineage (NCBI taxonomy): Bacteria > Pseudomonadati > Pseudomonadota > Gammaproteobacteria > Pseudomonadales > Pseudomonadaceae > Pseudomonas > Pseudomonas sp. T1.Ur. The sequence goes on along the minus strand of NZ_JAMGSN010000001.1, from coordinate 261,090 downwards.
GGATCGCGCCGGCCAGGGACGACAGGGAAATCAGCAATATATAAGGAAAGGTCACCCGCAGAAGATCGGAGGTGAGCTGGAATTTTTCCGGTGTATCGGTGAAGCCTGGCGCGGTGGCCCAGATCACCCAGGGCGCGGCGAGCATGCCGGCGGCCGTGACCAGGGCCAGCACCAGCGTCAGCAGACCGGTTACGTAGGCAATGAAGGTACGGGTCGCCTCGTCGCCCTTCTGGCTTTTATATTCCGCGAGGATCGGCACGAAGGCCTGGGAAAACGCCCCTTCGGCGAAGATCCGCCGCAACAGGTTGGGCAACTTGAACGCAATGAAGAAGGCGTCGGTGGCCATTCCGGCACCGAATATCCGGGCGATCAACGTATCGCGAACGAATCCCAGGATGCGGGAAAGCATCGTGATAGAGCTGACGGCAGCCAACGATTTGAGCAGGTTCATGAAAAGAGTTTTTGCCTGTCGATAAACAGCAGGCGAACAATGCGCCCACTTGTGCGATACTCCGCGCCGCTAAACAGCACAGCGCCAAAGCCCGCGAGTTTACAGGTCGCACGCCGGAAAGAAATCATTCGGTGCGCCGCACCTGCCATTCAGCGGAACGTGTCACCCGCCCTTGACAAGACCTCAACTCATCGGCATGATTCGCGGCCTATTTTGTTTGCTATTTCCTAAAAAGTCTTTCGAGGAGCTCGACGGTGGCCAACACACCTTCCGCCAAAAAACGTGCAAAACAGGCTGAGAAGCGTCGCAGCCACAACGCCAGCCTGCGTTCCATGGTCCGTACCTACATCAAGAACGTAGTCAAGGCCATCGACGCAAAAGACGCTGAAAAAGCACAAGCTGCTTACGTTCTGGCTGTGCCAGTTATCGACCGCATGGCCGATAAAGGCATCATCCACAAGAACAAGGCTGCTCGCCATAAGAGCCGCCTGAATGGCCACGTAAAGGCCTTGAACGTTGCCGCTGCTGCCTAAGCGACGCGCTCATTAAAAAACCGACCTCAGGGTCGGTTTTTTATTGCCTGTGATTTACCAGTCGCACCTCAAATAAAAACTGTGGAAGCGAGCCTGCTCGCGAATGCGATCTGCCAGTGACATTGATGCTAGCTGACACACCGCATTCGCGAGCAGGTCGGATTGCCGCACCATCGCTCCCACACAGGGGCATTTAGCGCAGGTTATTGAGCCCGAGCCCAAGGCAAGATCGGAATCGCCGTCACCGCATTCTGCGGGCTGCCCTCGATCACGCGATCGCTATAGACCAGGTAAACCAGCGTATTGCGCTTCTTGTCGAGGAATCGCACCACCTGCATGGTCTTGAATACCAGCGAAGTGCGCTCGCGGAACACTTCTTCGCCGTCCTTGAGCTCGCCCTTGAAGCTGATCGGCCCAACCTGGCGACAGGCGATGGACGCCTCGGCGCGATCCTCGGCCAACCCAAGACCGCCCTTCACCCCACCCGTCTTGGCTCGCGACAGGTAACAGGTCACGCCATCGACCTTAGGGTCGTCGAACGCCTCGACCACGATCCGGTCATTCGGTCCGACAAACTTGAACACAGTCGAGACCTGGCCAATTTCCTCAGCCGAAGCCAGCAGCGGCAATGCCAACAGCAAGCCAATCAATCCTTTTGCCACACCCATGATTTTTCCTTAGACGAGGATCAGGTTGTCACGGTGAACCAGCTCGGGCTCCGCCATGTAACCCAACAAGCCGACAATCGCATCAGACGACTGGCCGATGATTTTCTGCGCTTCCAGCGCGCTGTAATTAGCCAGGCCACGGGCGATCTCGCGACCGTCCGGCGCCACGCACACGACCATTTCACCGCGGCGGAAACTGCCCTGGACGAGCTTCACACCTACCGGCAGCAGGCTTTTGTTGCCTTGGGACAAGGCCGACACAGCGCCGGCATCCAGCACCAAGGTGCCACGGGTCTGCAGATGCCCGGCCAGCCATTGCTTGCGCGCCGCCAGCATGCCGCGCTCAGGGGAGAGCAAGGTGCCAATGCGCTCGCCTGACTTCAGGCGATCCAGCACCCGCTCCAAGCGCCCACCGACAATGATGGTATGAGCACCGGAACGGGCCGCCAGACGCGCAGCACGCAGCTTGGTCTGCATGCCACCGCGCCCCAGCGCCCCGCCCGTACCACCGGCAACCGCATCCAGCGCCGGGTCGTCGGCACGGGCTTCGTAGATCAGCTTGGCGTCAGGGTTGTTGCGCGGATCGGCATCGAACATGCCGTCGCGGTCCGTGAGAATCACCAGCAGGTCCGCCTCCACCAGGTTCGCCACCAATGCAGCCAGGGTGTCGTTGTCACCAAAACGGATCTCGTCGGTGACTACGGTGTCGTTCTCGTTGATCACCGGGATGACTTTCAGCTCCACCAGCGCTCGCAACGTACTGCGGGCATTGAGGTAGCGCTTGCGGTCGGACAGGTCGTCATGGGTCAGCAGGATCTGAGCGGTGTGGCGACCATGCTCGGCAAAGCTCGACTCCCAAGCCTGGACCAGGCCCATCTGGCCGATGGCGGCAGCGGCCTGCAGTTCATGCATCGCGCTGGGTCGCGACGTCCAGCCCAGGCGACTCATACCGGCGGCCACGGCCCCGGACGAGACCAATACCAGCTCGACGCCAGCCTCATGCAAGGCCACCATCTGCTCGACCCACACCGCCATCGCCTGGCGATCCAGGCCTTTGCCATCCGCTGTCAGCAGTGCACTGCCGATCTTCACGACCCAGCGCTGCGCACCCGTCACCTTGCTCCGCATTTTATTCAACCTTTGCCAGCGAACGGCGCGACCCAGCGCCGTCCATGGGATTATTCGTATTTGCGTTTTACAGATACCAAAACGCCGCTCGAATGAGCGGCGCCTTGGAAACCGGCTGGTTGCGATGATAACACCGCACCGAAACACTTGAACCTGTGGGAGCGATGGTCCTGGTTTCAACTGAGTAGCATCAGTCGCGAACGTAGATGATTTCCGGACCGTCCTCGTCATCCACATCCTCTTCGTCCCAATCGTCGTCACCGATGTCATGGACCGACTTCACGCCACTGCGGCGCAAGGCACGCTGGTCGTCCAGCGCTTGCAACTGGGCACGGGCCTCGTCTTCGATGCGCTGGTCAAGCTCGGCCAGCTCTTCCTTGTAGGCCGGATCGTTGGCCAGGCGATCGGCACGATCTTCCAGGTAACGCATGATGTCGTGGCAGAGACGCTCGGTATTTTCCTTGGCAATGGCCGAGATTACATAGACCGGACCTTCCCACTCCAGGCGATCGACAATCTCCTTGACCCGTTCCTCATGCTCTTCTTCGAGGATCTGGTCGCACTTGTTCAGCACCAGCCAACGGTCGCGCTCGGCCAGGGCCGGGCTGAACTTGGTCAGCTCGTTGACGATGACTTCGGCGGCATCGGCGGCACTGGTCTCATCCAGCGGCGCCATGTCGACGAGGTGCAGCAGCAAGCGGGTACGGGACAAATGCTTGAGGAAGCGAATCCCCAGGCCCGCGCCCTCGGAAGCACCCTCGATCAAGCCCGGAATGTCAGCGATCACAAAGCTTTTCCAGCGATCGACGCTGACCACGCCCAGGTTGGGTACCAGGGTAGTGAACGGGTAATCGGCGACTTTCGGCTTGGCTGCAGAGACCGAACGGATGAAGGTACTTTTACCGGCGTTCGGCAGGCCCAGCAGACCCACGTCGGCCAACACCTTCATTTCCAGCTTCAGGTCGCGCTGCTCGCCGGGCTTGCCCGGCGTAGTCTGGCGCGGCGCACGGTTGGTACTGGATTTGAAACGGGTGTTGCCCAGACCGTGCCAACCGCCATGGGCCACCAGCAGACGCTGGCCGGCCTTGGTCAGGTCGCCGATCACTTCCTGGGTGGCGGAGTCGATCACCGTGGTGCCGACCGGCACGCGCAGGATCAGGTCTTCGCCCTTCTTGCCGGTGCAGTCGGTGCTGCCGCCGTTGGAGCCACGCTCGGCATCGAAGTGCCGGGTGTAACGGTAGTCCACCAGGGTGTTGAGGTTTTCGTCGGCGAGCATGTAGATCGAGCCGCCATCGCCCCCATCACCACCGTTCGGACCACCATTTTCAATGAATTTTTCCCGACGGAAACTCATGCAGCCATTGCCGCCGTCGCCAGCCTTTACTCGAATCGATACTTCATCAACAAACTTCATGACACACGCCTCTCGCCGTACGGACGAGCCGAAAAAAACAAGACATAAGACTCTTGCAAAAATGAGCGCAGCGACCTCAAAACACGCCCAACCGCAGCGCCGACAGCCCATACAAACAGTTTTGCAAGAGACTCACCCCACAAACGAAAAAGCCCCGTCGCAAGACAGGGCTTTTCCAGCGGTCTCGCAATTAAGCTGCGATAACGCTTACGTAACGACGACCAAAGGCGCCTTTTACTTCGAACTTGATCACGCCTTCGACTTTAGCGAAGAGGGTGTGATCTTTACCCATGCCCACGCCGTAGCCAGCGTGGAATTGGGTGCCGCGCTGACGCACGATGATGTTGCCTGCTTTGATAGCCTGGCCGCCATACATCTTCACGCCAAGGCGTTTGGCTTCTGAGTCGCGACCGTTACGGGTACTACCACCAGCTTTTTTGTGTGCCATGAGTTCAATTCTCCTAGTGAGGAATTAGGCTGAAATTAAGCCTGAATACCGGTGATTTTGATCTCGGTGTACCACTGGCGGTGGCCCATACGCTTCATGTGGTGCTTACGGCGACGGAACTTGATGATGCGGACTTTATCGTGACGACCTTGGGAGATCACTTCAGCCACAACGGTAGCGCCAGCAACGACTGGAGCGCCGATATTCACGTCATCGCCATTGGCGACCAACAGAACGCGATCAAAAGTCACGGATTCGCCGGTAGCGATTTCCAGTTTTTCGATCTTCAGGTATTCACCTGGGGCGACCTTGTATTGCTTGCCACCAGTAACAATTACTGCGTACGACATGGTATTTCTCCGATAATCCTGCTCACCCAGCGCTTTATAAGAAGAGGTATTGGCTGGCATGGCTGCATGGGCTGGAAGGCCCGGATGCAATTGCGTAAGGCAGGTGCTGCCCAGGAAGTTCAGGGTGCGCGATTGTACGCAAGCTGACCGAGCCTTGCAAGTAGCCGCCCCGCACTGCAGAAGCATGCGCCTTGACAGGCCAGGACGTGGGTCCTAGCATGCCGCGCAACCCTTCTGGAGCGCCTGTCGCTGATGCAACCCCAAGCTTTCTACCGCGCAGTGGCGGACGATTTTAGTGCCGTCGACGGTATCATCAAGAAGCAGCTGACTTCCCGCGTGCCGCTGGTATCGAAAATCGGCGACTACATCACTTCGGCTGGCGGTAAGCGCCTGCGTCCTTTATTGGTGCTGCTGTGCGGCAAGGCCCTGGGTCGCGAAGGCGACGACATGCGCCTGCTGGCCGCCACCATCGAGTTCCTGCACACCGCGACGCTGCTGCATGACGACGTCGTCGACATGTCCGGCATGCGCCGTGGCCGCTCGACCGCCAACGCCATGTGGGGCAACGCCCCGAGCGTGCTGGTGGGCGATTTCCTGTATTCGCGCTCGTTCGAAATGATGGTCGAGCTGGGTTCGATGCCGGTGATGAAGATCCTGTCCCAGGCCACGCGCATCATCGCCGAAGGCGAAGTGCTGCAGCTGTCCAAGGTCCGCGACGCCAGCACCACCGAAGAAACCTACATGGAAGTCATTCGCGGCAAGACCGCGATGCTTTTCGAAGCCTCGACCCACAGCGCCGCTGCCCTGGCCGGCGCCACCGCCGAGCAGAGCGAAGCACTGCGCACCTTTGGCGATCACCTGGGCGTTGCGTTCCAACTGGTAGACGATCTGCTGGACTACAAGGGCGATGCCGAGACCCTGGGCAAGAATGTCGGTGACGACCTGGCCGAAGGCAAGCCGACCCTGCCGCTGATCTACACCATGCGCGAAGGCACGCCGGAACAAGCGGCGCTGGTGCGCCAGGCGATCCAGAAAGGCGGGATCGAAGACCTGGAGCGTATCCGTGCCGCGGTCGAAGCCTCCGGCTCGCTGGAATACACTGCGACACTGGCCCGGGACTATGTCGCCCGTGCGATCAAGTGCCTCGATGCGCTGCCGGCCAGCGAGTATCGCGATGCGCTGGTGGAACTGAGCGAGTTTGCGGTCGCCCGTACCCATTGATTGCATGAAAACGGCGAGCTTTTGTGGCGAGGGAGCTTGCTCCCGCTCGGCTCTGTAGGAGCTGGCGAAGGCTCGGGCCGCGTTCGGACGATCTTTTGATCTTTCGCTCCAGACTCAATTGGCAGTGAAAAGATCGCAGCCTCGCTTCGCTCGTCAGCTCCTACGGATCCAGCGGGAGCAAGCTCCCTCGCCACAAAGACCCCGCATCCCCACCTCGTAAGAAAACCCTATATAATGTGCGCCCTTTTGCCCTCCTGATACTCAAGGAACCCTAGTGAGCACGTTGCCTCCCTGCCCTAAATGCAATTCCGAATACACCTACGAAGACGGCACCCAGCTGGTCTGCCCGGAGTGCGCCCACGAATGGTCCGCCAGCGGCGAAGCTGAAGCGCCTTCCGACGATACCGTGAAGAAAGATTCGGTCGGCAACGTCCTGCAGGACGGCGATACCATTACCGTGATCAAGGACCTCAAGGTCAAGGGCACGTCGCTGGTGGTCAAGGTCGGCACCAAGGTGAAGAACATCCGCCTGTGCGATGGCGACCACGACATCGACTGCAAGATCGATGGCATCGGCCCGATGAAGCTGAAATCCGAGTTCGTCAGAAAAGTCTGATCTTGCCGTATTCCCATCCCGCGCCTCGCGTGGGATGGCTCCCCACCCTTCCCGCTTAAGCCCTATCTTGCCCAAGCTCGGCCAATCGGCGCCGATTCGAGCTATCACGACCCGTCGTCAGAAAAACAATCGCTGCGCCAATAGAGACTTGCTATTTAGCGAATAGGAATTATTCTCATCAAACCCCATCAAGGAGATGAGAACCATGACTTATTTGATCGATGCCTGGCTGGACCGCCCACATCCCTACCTGAGGATCCTGCATCGGGAAACCGGGGAAGTCTGCGCAGTACTTGAAGAAGAAGCCTTGAATGAGCTGCAGGACCAGGGAGACCTGGACCTCAATAGCCTCAACTCCAGCGAACCGCTGGTGCTCAAGGAGTTGGTGCGAAACCTGTTCCTGTTCTGCTACGCCCGGGCGTTGCGCCCTACGGGGGATTTTAGCGGCAGGTTCCATGGATGAGCATCAATAACCTGTGGGAGCGATGGTGCGGCAATCCGACTTGCTCGCGATGGCGGTGCGTCAGCAACGAGGATGTCGACTGACTATCCGCTTTCGCGAGCAAGTCGGATTGCCGCACCATCGCTCCCACAGTTTTTTGTCCGGCTGTAAAAACCGGACAGGGTCTTACAGTACGTCCAACAGCTCGACGTCGAATACCAGCACGCTGTGCGGCGGGATGCTGCCGACGCCTTGAGCGCCGTAAGCCAATTCGCTCGGCACGTACAGGCGCCATTTGCTGCCGGCGTTCATCAGTTGCAGGGCTTCGGTCCAGCCTGGGATCACGCCGCCTACCGGGAATTCGGCTGGCTGGCCACGATCGTAGGAGCTGTCGAACACAGTGCCGTCGATCAGGGTGCCGTGGTAATGAGTGCGCACCTGGTCTTCACGGGTCGGCTTGGCCCCTTCACCCTGGGTCAGCACTTCGAATTGCAGGCCGGAGGCCAAGGTGGTGATGCCTTCGCGCTTGGCGTTTTCAGCCAGGAACGCACGGCCTTCGCCAGCAGCGGCTTCAGCCTTGGCGGCGGCTTCGGCCTGCATGATTTCACGAATGACCTTGAAGCTGGCGGACATCTCGTCCTGGCCCACACGGCTCGGCTTGCCGGCGAAAGCGTCGGTCAGGCCAGCCAGGATCGCGTCCAGGCTCACACCCGGTGGCGGGTTGTCGCGCAGTTGGTCGCCCAACTGACGGCCAATGCCGTAGCTGACGCGGGTTTCGTCGGTGGACAGGTTAACTTCGGACATGATGCTGCTCCGCTGTGCGGACGGCTCGAGGATTGCCGTGGATGACACAGCGCCTCCCGGAGCGCCCGGAACCAAAAGGGCGAGCAGACTAGCACAGATGCCATGGCGCGGACGAACCGCTCACACGCCTCCCCTCTAAACGACAACGCCCGCCTGTCTCTCGACAGGCGGGCGCTGCGTCGGCATCGAAGATGGCTCAGTGCTTGGTCAGTTTATCCAGGTAACCCATGGCGAACGCCGACACCACGAAGGTCATATGGATGATCACGTACCACATCAGGTGTTCGGGATCGACGTTCTTGGCGTCCATGAAGATACGCAGCAAGTGGATCGAGGAAATGGCAACGATCGATGCCGCGACTTTCATCTTCAGCGACGACGAATCCATGGTGCCCAGCCAGTTGAGCTTTTCCTTGTCGTCGCCGATATCCAGTTGCGAGACGAAGTTCTCGTAGCCGGAAATCATCACCATCACCAGCAGGCCGCCCACCAGCGCCATGTCGATGAGCGACAACAGCACGAGGATCAGGTCCGACTCGGCCATGGAAAAGACGTTGGGTATGACGTGAAAGACTTCCTGGAAGAACTTCAGCGCCAGGGCCAGCAAGCCCAGGGACAGCCCGAAGTAGATCGGCGCCAGCAGCCAACGGGAGGCATACATTGCATTTTCGATAAAGCGTTCCATTGAATCTCATACCAGGGCTGAAAAATCGCGGCGAGTATATCAGCCACGATCCGCCCCACAAACGCCGGCCCTCACTTGGGCTCCGGCGCTTGTGTCAATTCTTTACTGCCCAGGCCTGTGTCACTGAAGCGGCCGATACTCGAAGCCGCCGACGTTGCGACAACGGCCTCCGTTGATTTCCCGCAGTTGTGCCTGCATGTGCAGGGACCAGATCTGCGGATCATCCGCCAGCTCATAGCCATGGGTCGTCAGGCTCTGGACGATGGTATCGAGGATGGTTTCAGCGGCTGTCGGCCCGGGGAAGGGCCCTTGGGCCTTGATGGCGGAGGGTTGCTCACCGGCCATTCCAGCGGCGAAGAGCACGGTCCACATGCCGGTATCGCCGGCAAGGGGGCGAACAGCGCATTCGATGCGGGTGACAAGCCCGAGGCATTGACGAGTAAGGCAAAGGTTGCGCGACATGGCGGCGCCCCTCGGTAGATCCGGTATTCAGCCCGGGAGGGGCTGTTTCGATCCAATGATGGCTCTCGTTATCCTTGAACTGAGGATAGGAGAAAAGTTCCGGCACCGAAGGATTTCGAGACCAGAATGCGCCGAGCGGTCATAGTGTGAATATTGACGCCAACTCAGTGGCGCTTTCTGGACGCAGTCCATAAAACATTGTGGGAGCGAGCCTGCTCGCGAAAGCGGTGTGACAGTCAAGGAAACCGTCACTGATACTCCGCTTTCGCGAGCAGGCTCGCTCCCACAGGGGTCTTGCGGCGGTCAGGAGAGCCTTACGCCGGCTTGGCCTCCGCCAGCGCCTGCTGCGCCAGTTCCTTCTCTGCCTCCTTGATATCTTCGTCGCTGATCATTTCCGCGATGACCCGCAGTCGTTCCACCACGCGCGCGTTGACGCTGCCCTCCGGAAACTCGCCATTCTCGTCCGGTTCGCCAGCGGGCTCGCCCACCAGCAGGCTCAGGGCTTCGTCGGCCTGGCGCACGGCATAGACATGGAACTGCCCGGCGCGCACGGCCGCCAGCACTTTCTCGTCGAGCATCAGGGTCGCGACGTTGGCCTGGGGAATGATCGCCCCTTGCTCCCCCGTGAGCCCGCGGGCTTCGCAGAGGCGGAAGAAGCCTTCGATCTTCTCGTTGACCCCGCCCACCGCCTGCACTTCACCGAACTGGTTGATCGAGCCGGTGATGGCGAAGCATTGCTTCAACGGGGTCTTCGACAAGGCCGAGATCAGCGTGCAAGCCTCCCCAAGGGACGCACTGTCGCCGTCCACATAACCGTAGGATTGCTCCAGGGCGATACTGGCTGAAATCGCCAGCGGGAATTCCTGGGCATACCGGCTGCCCAGGTATCCGGTCAGGATCATTACCCCCTTGGAGTGGATCGGCTGCCCGAGGTTGACCTCTCGTTCGATGTCGACGATACCGCTGCCGCCCGGGTACACCGTGGCGGAAATACGCGCCGGCACGCCAAACGCCGAGTCGCCCACTTCCAGCACCGTCAACCCGTTGCACTTGCCCACGGCCGCGCCGTCCGTGTCGATGAGGATGATCCCCGCCAGCATGTCGTCGAGGATTCGCGCCGAAACGCGCCCGGTGCGGGTGGCCTTGGCCTTGAGCGCACGCTCGATGTGGCCGGCGTCGGTCATCTCGTCACCGGCCAGTTGGCGAATGAAATCCGCCTCGCTGACCAGCTGGAACAGATCGCCGATCCGCGCCGACAAGCGCCCCTGATGTTCGGCCAGGCGTGCACTGTAGGTCGCCAGGCGCGCCACTGCGTCGGCGGTCAGCGGTGCCATGCCCTCCTCCGAAGTACGGGTCTTGAGCAACTGGGCAAACTGCTCCAGGCTCTCGTCGCCCATCGGGATGTCTTCGTCGAAATCCACCAGCACGCGAAACATCTCCTGGAAATCCGAATCCAGGTCTTGCAGCGCGTAATAGAGCTGGCGCGCGCCGATGATCACGACCTTGACCTGCAACGGGATGTGTTGCGGTGTCAGGGTGACGGTCGCCAAGCGACCCAGCTCGCCCAGCGGCGATTCCATTTTCAGCTTGCGCGACTGCAGGGCGCGCTTGAGCGCATCCCACACGAACGGCTCGCCGAGCATTTTTTCCGCTTCAAGGATCAGGAACCCGCCGTTGGCACGGTGCAAGGCACCTGGGCGCAACTGCCGATACGTGGTGTAGAGCGCACCCTGGTCGGTGCTGTACTCGATGCGGCCAAACAGGTTGTCGTAGGTCGGGTGCGGCTCGAACACCACCGGGGCGCCACCGCTCGCCGGATGGCCGACGACCAGGCTAGGCGCGTATTGCTCCTCCAGCAGCTTGCGGGCGACGGCGTCGGTCTTGCTGTCATCCACCAACTGCTCGACGACCGTCTTGAGCAAATAGACCTGCATGGCTTGCAGATAACCGCACACGGCAGCGTTCTCGGCGTATTTCTCCGATAACGGCGCCAGCAACGGTTGCAAGGCCAGGGTAATGGTTTCTTCGTTGAGGTGGCGCAACTGGTTGTTGGACTCGCGCTTCCACTGCGGCAGGCTGGCGAGCTCTTCGTTCAGGCGTTCCTCCAGGCCGGAAATATCCTCATGGAATCGCTCGCGCTCGGCCTCTGGCAACTGGGCGAACTCCGCCTCGTCCAAGGCCTTGCCCTCGCTCATCGGGGTGAAGGCGATGTTGCTGCTGTCACGGTACAGTGCGACGTCCTTTTCCAACGCCAGCCGTTCGATAACGTCGAGGGCACGGTCGTAGCGCTGGTTGAAGGCGCGGTCGATGGCGCTCTTTTTCTGTTGGTAGGACGGATGTTCGAACACCGCCGGAAACGTCGCCAGCAGGTTGTCGATCAAGCCATTGATATCGCCAATGAAGGTGCCCGCAGTGCCCGACGGCAGCTCCAGGGCGCGCGGCTCGCGGGGTTCATCGAAGTTATTGACATAGACCCAGTCCGACGGGGTCTGCATGCGCTTGCCTTCGGCCTTGAGGTAGCGCTTGACGAACGAGAACCGGCCGGTGCCGGGCTCCCCCATCACAAATACGTTGTAACCGGGGCGTGGCATCGCCACACCGAACTGCAATGCTTCGACCGCACGTTCCTGGCCAAGCACACCGCGGAAGGGCTCCAGATCATTGGTGGTAGAGAAGCTGAACTGTTCAGCGGAAAACGGACGGGTCAGCGCTTCGGGCGCTAGACGCAAGCTGGCAGCAACAGGATCAGGCATCGGGCTTCCTTACATCAGGCGGGGCAGATAGCGGCATTCTGGCGCTGCCCGTACCTGACTGGCAAGGAGCGCCTGAGGCCAAAGCATAGTCGAGGCAAGAACCCAGGGCAGAGCCCCGCACGCAACGGGTTTGCAGTAATGTTTTTGCAAAATGCCACGGAACCCTCGGATCGTGCCTAAACTCCAAACTGCGCGGCTGGAACAATAACCGGCCCACTGGCTGCTGTAGGGGCCAGACCCTGTCCATTGGTATGCACATAAAGAGAACATAGCTATGAAACGGATTCTTCTCGGTACTCTCTTCACCGCTGTATCCATCAACGCCATGGCTCAGGCGCCGGGCGGCCCGGATTGCGGTTGGGGCAACATGCTGTTCGAAGGTCAGCGTGGCACCCCGGCTCACTTCCTCGCATCCACCACCAACGGCACCTCCGGCAACGCCACCTTCGGCATGACCTCCGGCACCAACGGCTGCTCGACCAACGCAGCGCTGACCTACGGCGGTAAATCCTGGCTGGCCATGAATGGCATGATGAACGAGCTGTCCGAAGACATGGCCAAGGGTCAGGGCGAAGCGCTGACCACCTACGCCGTGGTACTGGGTGTGGCGCCGGAAGATCGCGCGCACTTCTCCGCTGTGACCCATGAGCACTTCCAGCAGATCTTCAGCAAGGCTGACGTGACCGCCGAAGACGTGCATACCAATACCCTGGCCGTGCTGAAAAACGACCCTCGCCTGGCCAAGTACGCAACTCAAGCTTAAGCTCGACACCACTCGCTCCTTTCGGGGAGCGGGTTTTCTTTTTGGGGCCCCTCCGGTCTTTATTATTCGACTTTCCAAGTAGCCGACTATGCTCAAACGCCTTGCCTGGCTGACGCTCTGTGTGTGCGCCCCGCTGTCCGCCGCGCCTCATGTCGACCCTCAACGTTTGCAGCAACTGGCCAATGATCGCTTCTGGATTTCCCTGGGCCACTACGAAACCGCCAAGCTCGGTGGCTGGCGCAGTTACATCAGCGACAAGAAATTCTTCCTCGCACCCGACGGCAACGAACATCCCGACCGCGAACTGGCCGCCACGCTGCAAGCCCTGTACGGCCCAGCCAGCGCCGGCCAGCAACACGCTCAATGCGTGTACCCGGCGCGTACCCGCTGGCTGAAGAAGCAGCTCGACCTGAAGGACCTGCCGGCGATCAATTGCAGCGACTACACCCAATGGTTCAAGGACGTTTCGCCCCACAGCGCGGTGATGATCTTCCCCGCTGCGTACCTGAACAGCCCCTCCTCGATGTTCGGCCATACCTTGCTGCGCATCGACCAGGCCGACGTGCAAAGCGACAAAACCGCCCTGCTCAGCTATGCGATCAACTTCGGCGCCTACATCGAAGGGTCGGACAACAGCATCCTTTACGCCTGGAAGGGCCTGATGGGCGGCTATCCCGGCCTGTTCGCCCTGGTGCCCTACCAGGAAAAGCTCTCCGAATACCGTAGCCTGGAGAACCGCGACCTGTGGGAATACCGCCTCAACCTGAGCCAGGCGGAAACCGAACGCATGGTCGAGCATGTGTGGGAACTCAAGCAGATCCAGTTCGACTACTTTTTCTTCGACGAAAACTGCTCCTATCGCCTGCTTGAACTGCTGCAAGTCGCGCGCCCCAGCCTGCGCTTGACCGAACAGTTCCCGTTGACGGCGATTCCCACCGACACCGTCAAGGCAGTGAAAGAAGCCGGGCTGGTGGAAAGCATCCAGTATCGACCGTCCCGTGAACGGGAGCTGCTCAGCCGCGCCGAACCGCTCAGCGATGACGAACAGCAATGGGTACTGAAGGTCAGCGCCGACCAGCAGCAGTTGCAACGACCTGAATTCAAGGCGCTGCCGCGCGATCGCCAGGCCTTGATCATCGACGCGGCCTACCGCCTGGAGCGTTATCGCGCCAACGGCCAGGAGCGTGATCCACAGCGCGCCCAACGCAGCTTCGAACTGTTGCGAGCGATCAACCAGAACCCTGCGCCGGAACTGGACATCGCGCGACCGGGCCTGCCCGAAGACGGCCACGAATCGCGCACCTGGCAGGCCGGCCTGGGCACGCGGGGTGACCGGGCGTTTGGCGAGTATGGCCTGCGCATGGCCTATCACGACCTCAATGACAACGCAGAGAGTTTCCCGCTAGGGGCGCAGATCGAAATCCTCCAATTGAAACTGCGCCAATACGAAGGCAACGATTGGCAACTGCAGCAATTGGACCTGGCGACCATTCGCTCCCTGACCCCACGCAACGAGTTGCTGCAGCCGTTGTCCTGGCAGGTCACCGGCGGCTTGGAACGCGTGCCAGGCAAGCACGACGATGAAACGCTGGTCAGTCACGTCAATGGTGGCGGCGGCGGCACTTGGGCGTTGGGGGACGATGTGTTGGGCTTTGCCCTGGGCACCGTACGGGTCGAGCACAATAACGATTTCGCCCAATTCATCGCCCCGGCTGCCGGATTCAACAGCGGTGTGCTGTGGAAAAACCCGCTGGGCAACTTGAGCCTGGAAGCCAAGGGCGATTATTTCTTCAACGGCGAAGTGCGCCGTAGCCTGAGCCTGAACCAGCAGTGGGAACTGTCTCGCAACCTCGGCCTGCGCCTGAGCGCCCAGCGCGAATTCAGCCAACTGGCCTCGCCGGAGAATGAGGTAATGCTTGAAGTGAAGTGGTATCACTACTGAGCGAACGGATTAATCACCGCGCTTTCACACCTTTCTGACGAATCCGCTTCTAGACTTCTGTCATGAGTGGCTCGGCAGGAACGCAGAACATGTGGCGCGCGGCGGTGGTACTGGGTGTGTTGGTGTTGCTCGGTGGCTGTGAAACCACCCACGAAGATCTGATTGCCCGAGGTTATCCGCCGGCCTTCGCCGACGGTTTCGACGATGGTTGCAGCAGCGGCCGACAAGCCGCCGGCGCGATCACCGGCCAGTTCAGGAAGGACGTGCCGCGTTATCTCAAGGACGCGCGCTACGCCGAGGGCTGGAGCGACGGCTTTCGCCAATGCCAGGCCATGCGCGAGAGTGAAGAACGTGACGCCTATCGCGAACGCCACTGGGACGACCGCGAACGTGCCTGGCAACAGGAGAAAGATCGCGACGCCGCCCGGGCTTACCGCTCGCAGTGAGTCGCTCTGAGACATTCGTCGAAACCAAAACCTTGCGACCATGGCCCAAACTCCAACAGAGGAGAACCCTATGAGTCGCGCTTTCGTCAACGAAGACAACGCCGCAGCCCAGGCCGATCAACCGGTCGAACGCCAGATCAGCGCGCAACCCAACTACGTCACGCCCACTGGACTGGCCCAGCTACAGGCCCAGGTCGCCGAGTTGCAGGCGCTGCACGGCCAGCAGGCGCACCGAGGGGAGCTTGCGGACAAGCAGCGGACCGCCGACCTTGAACGGGATCTGCGCTATTTCACGCAGCGCCTGCAAAGCGCCCAGGTCGTTGCGCCGACTTCATCCGATCAAGTGCGAATCGGACATTGGGTGACCTTTGTCGATGAACAGGACCACGAGCAGCGGGTGCAATTGGTGGGTGAAGACCAGGCCGATGCGGCCAATGGCTTGATCAACTGGGGCTCGCCGCTGGGGCGGGCGTTGCTGGGGACAAAGGTTGGGGATGAGGTGACTTGGGAGCGACCGGCCGGGAACCTCATCATTGAAGTCATTGCTATCGAACTTGAATGATCGGGTCGACAGACGCTTGTCGGTGCAGTGACAAGAACACTTCAAACGCATCTGCAACCTGAACGCTACACGACAGCACTTCAACCTGGCTTCGAAGTTGGCAAGCCTTCCAAATATCATCAAGCAAAGCGCACCAAATCCGTCCAGCCACAACTAGATAACACTGAGCTATTCACTTGTAGCAATACGTAACCGCAACATAAAGTTATAACGACAGATTTGCGTCGACCTAACAGCATGCTACTGTTTCCCCGCACTTAAACCCGTGCACAAGAAAAAAAGGGGAACACATAATGAGCGAACGAATATTGGCAATGCCTGGTGACTTCGACAGCGACCTAGAATGTACCGCCGTGTTTTCTTAAACCCTGTAATAAACCTGCAGCGCAGGAACGTGATACCCCCTAAATAACTTCATTACATCCTACAGCTCGGGTGCTTTCCGGCACCCGATTGACCGCTGGTCACTGTATTAGATTGTATAACTGATGAGGAACGACCTATGAGTGAAAAAATCCTGAACATGTCCGGCGACTTCGATTTCGAATTCAATGCCTATCAAGCACCCGCCAACACCAGCGAGATCCTGGCAACGACGATGGAATGCAACACCTTTGGAACCTGCACCAATATTGGCTGCTCGACACTCGGGTGCTGATAGCGCCTGACTGACCCTCGAAACTTGCAACAACCGTTAACACAGAGCAGGCACCGCCTGCTCTGTCCATGCCAGGAGCTACGGCATGCTTGTCAATGCGTTAAAGTTTGATCAGCGCGGGAAGTGCGGAGTCTCTTCCGAAGGTTGCATCGCCCTTTTTGAAAACAACCTGAGCCGTCTACATACTGATGATCAGGCCCTGCTGGATTACTTTGGAGTGGGCAGGGAACAACTGGTTTCCCATATCAATTACCCCTTCGACAACGAGCCCCTGCCTATCGACGGTGAAACCGTCCTGAACGCCCTCAAGAAAAAGCTTGCTCGACTTGACAGCATTAATATGGAAACGAACACAAGCTCGATCGACAAAGACAGTTTTTATTGGTTTGGCTATCGTTTTTTTCTTTATTTCATCGATACTTTCCAAGCGGACGGACGCTATTCCCATGCGTCACCGTACATTAACGAGCCTGCTTTTTTTACAAGCCTGGAACCCTATGTCCTGGCCCGGATTGGCCGCACGTCAGAACAAAGCCTAGTCCATTATTTGAACACACAAATCGCCCACGGCGATGACATTGACTTGAGCACGTTCAATGAACAGCTGCGCGCGTTACCGCTGCTGGAATTTTTCGAAGCCTACCCGGTGCTGGCGTCGTTGTTGTTTGATCTGCTGGAAGACACACTCAACTATCTTTATGCGGTCATTCTCGACTTCGCTACCGATATCGAGTCGCTGGAAGCTGAATTTTCTGTTCCGTCTCGACAAATCGACGCTATTGAGCTCGGCCTGGGGGACCCCCACGGCCGTGGTGAAACGGTCTGCCAGGTTAAAATCTGCGCGATTTCATTGGTCTACAAACCAAGGGCAAGCCGAGAGGCGCTTTTTTTCAATCGCCTTCTCGGCCAACTGCATGAATGGACAGAAGCGGATTGTTTTTCTATCCGCGCACCCAAGATCCTCAGTCGCGAGCGGCGTAGCTGGGTAGAAAAAATCGACAACGAGCCCTGCGAAAACGCAGCGGACGTTGCACTGTTCTACAAGAAAATGGGCGCGCAGATAGCTGTCATTCATGCGTTGAACGGCATCGACTTTCACTACGAGAATATTATTGCGTGCGGCAACAGCCCGGTCATGATCGACCTCGAGTGTTTATTCACCGCCTCCACCAGCGACCTGCTGAGCGATCTGCCCGCTGGCTGTGCATTGTCCAACAGCTTTAAATCGGTCCAGCAGTCAGTATGCTCCAGCGGCTTCCTACCCTTTTCGCAACACCCCAATAACGACCAAAGCGGGCTGAGTCGGCAAGCGCTATTCATCGCCACTCGCCATTCGCTGGTTTTCGAGGATGGCTTTTATCATTTGCGTAAAACGTCATTCGAGCATCAGCTGACACAAAAACACCTGCCGCTTTTGCAGGGTCAGCGCAAGGGACTGGAAACCTATAAAACCGAACTGTTCCAAGGTTTTGAATATGCCTATACGGAATTGATGGTCCATCGACACAAGATCATGCGGATGCTGGAACAATCCGCCTGTGGATTGACCACCCGCGTATTGCTCAAAAACTCTCAGCGCTATGCCGATTTTATTGGGCTGATCCGTCATCCACGCTTTACACAAAACATGCTCGACAGAGAACTTCTGCTCGCAACCCTGTGGAAAGACCTGAAAGAACCCTACCGGAAGATGGGCATTCCGCGCTATGAAATAGCCGACCTGCAGAGGTCCAGCGTTCCGTGTTTCACCCTGCCGCTGAGCACCAATCATTTTACGAGCGCACAGGGTGAAACAATAGAGATGGCAGGCGTGGAGCCACCGATAAAAAGCTGTCTTCAAAAGATAGCCAACCTGTCCCGAAAGGACTGGGCTTTACAACGCACACTGCTCGAAATCTGTTTGTTTCCAGAGCCAATTGGACATCCGCCACCCCGTGCCAGGCAGGTGCCTGGGGACCTTGAAAAGACGCTCCAGGCGGACCGACTCGACGCCATATCGAGCATCAGTTCGCGCCTGGAGGAACTCGCGGTAGCGGGAACAACAACAGACGTAAGCTGGTTGTATTTTCATACGCATCCCACGACACGCAGAAAATATCCGTCACCCATGGATCACGGGCTTTACTCCGGTATCGCCGGGATTGGGTTGTTTTACCTGAGCCTGTTCAAAGTGAGTGGCCAGCCAGTCTTTCTGTCGCGCATGGATCAAGTCCTGTACTCATTGGAACAACGCTTCGGCTTTTTCAAAACCGATTTGACGATCAGCGCCTATCACGGGCTCGGGGCTTTCATCTATTTGCTCATCAATCGTCGCCAGGTCACTGGCGACGCCAGCCACGATGAAAGAATTGCCGGCCTGTTGGCCCAGCTGATTGAAGTGTCTCCTGAAAATTATGAGTTCGACTTCTTGGGAGGTTGTTGTGGAACGGTGACGCTGCTGGCCAATATCCACGCGTTGTCTGCGCAAGAGGATGTGCTGCCGGCCATCCAGCGCATGGTCGACTACATCAAGGATCAAATCCTGATTGAAGACGGCCAGCTTCTGCGGCGGGATGATCGCTCCGTCATTTTGACGGGCCTCTCCCACGGACTCTCGGGTGTCATCCATGCATTGTGCAAGGCCTATGATGTGACTGGCGATTCGGCTCTGGTGCCCTTGGCCATTCAGGTGCTGGAGGGGGAAAACCGCTTGAGTCGGGATGGTTTCTGGCTGGACTTGCGGAACCTCGGGCCGGCGGACCATACGTCCAAATGGTGTCACGGTGATGGAGGTATCCTGATCGCCCGGCGACAGCTCATGGAATCGATGGGAGATGCCCTGGACGAAGCGACCCGGCAGACAGTGCACGACGATATACGACGATGCGAGAGCAACCTCTGGGCCCATGGGTTTGGCGAGGGCTATAACCTTTGTCATGGTGATTTCGGCAATCTTATCTGCCTGTATGACTTGTATCGGCATTCAGATAACCCTGAAGGCATGGGCAGAGTCAGAGAGGCGTTGGATGAAGTCGCACGGCAGTTTTTCGAAGGGCCGTTCCTGGACAGCGATCGAGTTCCCGACGTGAGCCTGCTGACGGGGATTACCGGCGCAGGTTATGCCTTGCTGTACGAGATCGACCCGACAATCCCCAATGTTCTCTCGCTCGATTTCGCGGTGCTCGGGTAGCCCCATCAATTAAGCCTTACAAACTGTGGGAGCGAGCTTGCTCGCGATGACGGAGTGTCAGTCAACATTTGCACTGACTGTCACACCGCTATCGCGAGCAAGCTCGCTCCCACAATGGATTTACATCCATAAAAAAACGGAGCCTTCGAAGGCTCCGTTTTTTTTATGCAAGCGACCGTATCAGGCCAGTTTCTTGTGCCGTACACGATGCGGCTGGGCAGCGGCTTCGCCGAGGCGCTTCTTGCGGTCGGCTTCGTACTCGGTGTAGTTGCCTTCGAAGAACACCGCTTGCGAGTCGTCTTCGTACGCCAGGATGTGGGTCGCCACGCGGTCAAGGAACCACCGATCGTGGGAGATCACAATGGCGGCGCCCGGGAAGTCCAGCAAGGCTTCTTCCAGGGAACGCAGGGTTTCGACGTCGAGGTCGTTGGACGGTTCGTCGAGCAGCAGGACGTTGCCGCCCTCCTTCAGGGTCAACGCCAGGTGCAAGCGACCACGCTCACCACCGGAGAGGTCCTTGACGAACTTCTGCTGATCCCCGCCCTTGAAGTTGAAGCGACCGACATAAGTGCGCGACGGAATTTCATAGTTGCCGATGCGGATCTGGTCGGAGCCGTCGGAGATCTGCTGGAACACGGTCTTGCTGCCGTCCAGGTCCTCGCGGCTCTGGTCGACGCAGGCCAACTGCACGGTTTCACCAATCTCGATAGTGCCGGAGTCCGGCGTTTCCTTGCCCATCAACATGCGGAACAGCGTGGATTTACCTGCGCCGTTGCCACCGATCACACCGACGATGGCGCCTTTGGGCATGGAGAACGACAGGTTGTCGATCAATACGCGATCGCCGTAGCCCTTGGTGACGTTCTTGAATTCGATGACCTTGTCGCCCAGGCGTGGACCGGCCGGGATGTAGATCTCGTTGGTTTCGCTGCGCTTCTGGAATTCCTGGGACTGCATTTCCTCGAAGCGCTGCAGGCGTGCCTTGGATTTGGACTGGCGGGCCTTGGCGCCTTTGCGCACCCACTCCAGTTCTTCCTTCATGGCTTTTTCATGGGCCGACTGCTGCTTGGATTCCTGGGCCAGACGATCGGACTTGGCTTCCAGCCAGCCCGAATAGTTGCCCTCGTACGGAATGCCCGCGCCGCGGTCGAGTTCCAGGATCCAGCCGGCGACGTTGTCCAGGAAGTACCGGTCGTGCGTGATCGCAACCACGGTGCCCGGGAAGTCGTGCAGGAAGTGTTCGAGCCAGGCGACGGAATCGGCGTCCAGGTGGTTGGTCGGTTCGTCGAGCAGCAGCATGTCCGGAGCCGACAGCAGCAGGCGGCACAGGGCCACGCGGCGCTTCTCGCCACCGGAGAGGTGTTCGACCTTCGCGTCCCAGGCCGGCAGGCGCAGCGCATCGGCGGCGACTTCCAGCTGGCGGTCCAGGTTGTGGCCGTCGCTGGCCTGCAGGATCGCTTCGAGCTTGGCCTGCTCGGCAGCCAGCTTGTCGAAGTCGGCATCCGGGTCGGCGTAGGCGGCATAGACCTCGTCCAGGCGCGCCTGGGCGTCCTTGATCACGCTGACCGCTTCCTCGACCACTTCACGGACAGTCTTGGTCGGATCCAGCTGAGGCTCTTGCGGCAGGTAGCCGATGTTCAGGTCTGGCATCGGACGGGCTTCGCCGTCGAATTCGTTATCGACGCCGGCCATGATCTTCAACAGGGTGGATTTACCCGAGCCGTTGAGACCCAGTACGCCGATCTTGGCGCCGGGGAAAAAAGACAAAGAAATGTTTTTCAGGATTTCCCGCTTCGGCGGAACAACTTTGCTCAGCCGATGCATGGTGAAGACGTATTGAGCCATGGTGAACCTAGCGTCAGTGACAGGTGAAAAGAACGAGCCAGGCCATGCGCGGCACCGGCACTTGATGCTATCAATGCCTGCGGGCGGATGGCGCCTGGGAAGCTGGAGCTGGAACGCTCTTGTTTGACCGGCAAAGCTACCTCAACCGTCGGTCCAGGTCCAGCCGCCAAGGGCTGGCACTTTGCCACAAGTCAAGGCATGCTAGCCGCCCTTCGGGCGTCCGGCTTATAGTGCCCGTCGCGCCAGTCCAGCAAACCGCAGGATTACAGCTTGTCCAATGTCACGCCGCCCCCGTCCCCACGCGCACCGACAGCTGTGCCTGGCCTGCCCCTGCGCGGAACATTGAAGGGCGCGCTGGCCTCGCTGGTCCTTTTATTGCTGGGCCTGCTCTTCTGGCAGTTGCTTGATCAGTTGCGTGAAACCCAGCAGCAACAACGTCAATACACCATCGACTACACCGCCGACCTGGCCGCGCAAGTCAGCCTGAACATGGCCTTGAACGCGCAAATCGCTCTTAACCTGCTACCGATCGTCGAACAACCGCAAACCGCCGACGAACAGCAGGCCTTGCTGCGCAAGCTTCAGCAATCACTGCCCCAGTTGCGCAGCCTGGCGTTGCTGAGCCCGTCGGGCAGGGTGCTCAGTGACAGCGAGGCCGACAGCCAGGACGCCGACTACCTGACCGAACTGGTACGGCGCAGCCGTGCCCAGGCGCACTATTTCAGCAATGCCGAAGATGGCTCCGTGGTGCACCTGTTGTTGCACCAGGCCAGCGGTAGCAGTCGTGGTTATTGGGCGCTGCGCCTGACGCCGAGCTTCTTCTCGACGTTGACCAAACAGGCCGACACGGGCCTGCGACCGTTGTGGCTGGTGGAGAACCGTCTCAACCAGCAAATCATCAGCCGCGACGAAAGCCTGCCCTCGACCACCCCGACCCAACTGACCTCGCAAGACCTGAGCGACACCGTGCTGACCGTGCCCCTGAGCAGCAGCGATTGGCAACTGCGCGGGTTGTTCGATCGGCGCCAGGTGCTTGAGCAACTGCTCCCCGCCTTCATCGGCAAATGCCTGCTGGGCCTGGCGCTCTCGATGCTCCCGGTGATCGCCTTGCTGAACATGCGACGACGCCAGCGGCAATTGCACGAAGGCCGCCGCCGCTACCAGGACATTTTCGAGGGCACCGGCGTGGCCCTCTGCGTGCTCGACCTTTCCGGCCTGAAGGCATTCTTCGCCCGGACCGGCCTGCAGGACGGCGAACAATTGCGCGCCTGGCTGCAGGACCCGCAGCACCTCGAACAGTTGCAGCAGCAGGTGCACGTCACCGAAGTCAACCAGATGGCCTTGAAGCTGCTCAATGTCGATTCCTGCGAACAAGCCTGGCAACTGCTGGTCGGCAACGGCCCGAAGGACAACAATCCCATCGGATCGAAACTGCTCGAAGCACTGCTCGACGAGCACAAGCAGCTGGAACTGGAAATCAAGTTGCAGGACGCCCATGGTCGAGACCAGCATCTATGGCTGGTCCTGCGCTTGCCGGAAACACAGCGCGACTATAACGCCGTCATCCTGAGCATCAACGACATCACCAGCCGCAAGCTGATCGAACTCTCGCTGCTCGAACGCGAAGGTTTCTGGTCCGATGTGGTACGCACCGTTCCGGATCATCTTTATGTACAGGACGTCATCAGCCAGCGGATGATCTTCAGCAACCATCACCTGGGGCAGACGCTCGGCTACGACCGCACCGAGCTGCACCAGATGGGCGAGTACTTCTGGGAAATCCTGCTGCACAGCGACGACGCCGACCAGTACCACTCTCTGCGCCAGCAACAGCGACGCGGCGGCTATACGCAACTGTTGCAATGCCAATTGCGCTTCCGCCATCGCGACGGCAAATGGCGACGCTTCGAGGTCCGCGAACAGGCCCTGGCCCGAGATCGCTACGACCAGGTGACACGGATCATCGGCGTGGCAAAAGACATCACCGAGCAGATCGAGGCCAGCGAATCCCTGCGCGACAGCGAACAACGCTACCGGATGCTCGCCGAAAGCATCAGCGACGTGATTTTCTCCACCGACAGCAAGCTCTCGCTCAACTACGTCAGCCCATCGGTCCAGGCAGTGCTGGGCTACACCGCCGACTGGATCTTCCAGAACGGCTGGCAGTCGACCATCGCCAATCCGCAGCAGCTGACGGGCATCTACAGCCTGATGGATCGCGTCAGCAAGGCCCTCGACAAGCCCGACCAACTGGCCGAACTGCGCAACCAGATGCAGACCCAGCTGTTCTTGTTCGACTGCCTGCGCGCCGACGGGCGCAAGATTCCCATCGAACTGCGGCTGGTGCTGGTGTGGGACGACCATGGCGCGTTCGAAGGCGTGCTCGGCGTCGGCCGCGACATCAGCCAGCAACGTCGTGCCGAAAAAGACCTGCGCATGGCCGCCACCGTATTCGAACATTCGACCTCGGCGATCCTGATCACCGACCCGGCCGGCTATATCGTCCAGGCCAACGAGGCGTTCAGTCGCGTCAGCGGTTATGCCGTCCCGCAGGTCCTGGACCAGTTGCCCAACATGCTCACCGTGGACGACCAGCAGGAAGCCCATTTGCGCTACGTGCTCAAGCAATTGCAACAGCACAGCACCTGGGAAGGCGAAGTCTGGCTCAAGCGCCGCAATGGCGAACATTATCCCGCCTGGGTCGGCATCACGGCGGTGCTGGACGACGAAGGCGACCTGGCCAGTTACGTGTGCTTCTTCAGCGACATCAGCGAGCGCAAGGCCAGCGAGCAGCGCATTCATCGCCTGGCCTATTACGACGCCCTGACCCACCTGCCCAACCGCACGCTGTTCCAGGATCGCCTGCACACCGCGCTGCAATCAGCGGAGCGGCAGAAGACCTGGGTTGTGCTGATGTTCCTCGACCTGGACCGCTTCAAGCCGATCAACGACTCCCTGGGCCACGCCGCCGGCGACCGCATGCTCAAGGAAATGGCCACGCGCCTGCTCGGTTGCGTTGCCGATGACGACACCGTGGCGCGCATGGGCGGCGACGAGTTCACCCTGCTGCTGCAACCGCGCGCCAGCCGCGGAATGGCGCTGAACCGGGCCATCACCGTGGCCGAGCAGATCCTCGCCAGCCTGGTCCGGCCGTTCGTGCTCGAAGGCCGCGAGTTTTTCGTTACCGCCAGTATCGGCATTGCCCTGAGTCCCCAGGACGGCAACGAACTGAGCCAGTTGATGAAGAACGCCGACACGGCCATGTATCACGCCAAGGAACGCGGCAAGAACAACTTCCAGTTCTACCAGGCCGACATGAACGCCAGCGCCCTGGAGCGCCTGGAATTGGAAAGCGACCTGCGCCATGCGTTGGAGCAGAACGAGTTCGTGCTGTATTACCAACCGCAGTTCAGCGGCGACGGCAAACGCCTGACCGGCGCCGAGGCCCTGCTGCGCTGGCGCCATCCGCGACGCGGGCTGGTGCCGCCGGGGGACTTCATTCCAGTACTTGAAGAACTCGGGCTGGTGGTGGACGTCGGCGACTGGGTCATCACCGAAGCCTGCCGGCAACTCAGGACCTGGCACCAGGCCAAGGTCCGGGTGCCGAAGGTCTCGGTCAACATTTCCGCCCGGCAGTTCTCCGACGGCCAGTTGGGCACCCGCATCGCCACTATCCTGCGCAATACCGGCCTGCCGCCGGCCTGCCTGGAGCTGGAACTGACGGAAAGCATCCTGATGCGCGAAGTCAGCGAGGCGATGCAGATCCTGGCCGGGTTGAAGAACCTCGGCCTGAGCATCGCCGTCGATGACTTCGGCACCGGTTACTCGTCGCTCAACTACCTCAAGCAATTCCCCATCGACGTGCTGAAGATCGACCGCACCTTCGTCGACGGCCTGCCGTCCGGCGAGCAGGATGCGCAGATCGCCCGGGCGATCATCGCCATGGCCCACAGCCTCAACCTCGCGGTGATCGCCGAGGGCGTCGAGACCCACGAGCAACTGGATTTCCTGCGCGAGCACGGCTGCGATGAAGTCCAGGGCTACCTGTTCGGCCGCCCGATGCCGGCGACTCGGTTCGAAGCGCAGTTCAGCAATGATGCGTTGTTTATGTTGGATTGAAGCAGCTGTGAGCTTAAAGCTTCTAGCGGCAAGCTAAAGGCAGAAGCCGATCCGCATCAACTTGCAGATTGATTGAAGCAGCTGTGAGCTTAAAGCGGCAAGCTTCAAGCTAACGCGAATCGGCTTCTACTTGCAGCTTGTCGCTTGCAGCTTGAAGCTGAATTCCTTTCATATGCCTTCCAAAACCGGTTGAGGTAGAATGCCCCCCTTTTCTGCCCCGATCCTTGAGGACCGCCATGTTCAGCCGTGATTTGACTATTGCCAAGTACGACGCCGATCTCTTTGCCGCCATGGAGCAAGAAGCTCAGCGCCAGGAAGAGCACATTGAGCTGATCGCTTCGGAAAACTACACCAGCCCCGCGGTGATGGAAGCTCAAGGCTCGGTACTGACCAACAAGTACGCCGAAGGCTACCCAGGCAAGCGTTACTACGGTGGTTGCGAGTACGTCGACGTGGTCGAGCAACTGGCCATCGACCGCGCCAAGCAACTGTTCGGCGCCGACTACGCCAACGTCCAGCCACACGCCGGTTCCCAAGCCAACGCCGCCGTGTACCTGGCGCTGCTGTCGGCCGGCGACACCATCCTGGGCATGAGCCTGGCCCACGGCGGTCACCTGACCCACGGCGCCAGCGTTTCCTCTTCCGGCAAGCTGTACAACGCCGTCCAGTACGGTATCGACGGCAATGGCCTGATCGACTACGACGAAGTCGAGCGCCTGGCCCTCGAGCACAAGCCGAAAATGATCGTGGCCGGTTTCTCCGCCTACTCCCAGGTCCTCGATTTCCCGCGTTTCCGTGAAATCGCCGACAAGGTCGGTGCCTACCTGTTCGTCGACATGGCCCACGTTGCCGGCCTCGTCGCCGCTGGCGTGTACCCGAACCCGGTGCCGTTCGCCGACGTGGTGACCACCACCACCCACAAGACCCTGCGCGGTCCACGTGGCGGCCTGATCCTGGCGCGCGCCAACGCCGACATCGAGAAGAAGCTGAACTCCGCTGTCTTCCCGGGCGCCCAGGGTGGCCCGCTGGAGCACGTGATCGCCGCCAAGGCGATCTGCTTCAAGGAAGCCCTGCAACCTGAGTTCAAGGCCTACCAACAGCAAGTCGTCAAGAACGCCAAGGCCATGGCCGGCGTGTTCATCGAGCGCGGCTTCGACGTAGTGTCCGGCGGCACCGAGAACCACCTGTTCCTGCTGTCGCTGATCAAGCAGGAAATCTCCGGCAAAGACGCTGACGCCGCGCTGGGCAAAGCGTTCATCACCGTCAACAAGAACTCGGTCCCCAACGACCCACGCTCGCCGTTCGTCACCTCGGGCCTGCGTTTCGGCACCCCAGCCGTGACCACTCGCGGCTTCAAGGAAGCCGAGTGCAAGGAACTGGCCGGCTGGATCTGCGACATCCTGGCGGACCTGAACAACGAAGCGGTGATCGACGCCGTGCGTGAGAAGGTCAAGGCCATCTGCAAGAAGCTGCCTGTATACGGCGCTTGATCCGCCGGCTACACGGCTGACTGAAAGGCCCACATCGAAAGATGTGGGCCTTTTTTATTGATCTTTTCAAGGGACCAAGGGGCCGTCTAAATTATCCAATCTCCCGCCAAGCATTAACTTTCGTAATAATTAAATGCCCCGCTCCAGTCATAAAAAAAATATAACGCTAACGCACTGGATAAAAACTTTTCAAAGGACGCTTTAAAACATGGACAGTAGACTTTCATTCGATGCCGAACTTAGAGTCATGAATGAGCGGGTAAACCTGCTTGAGGCACTGCACGGCAAGCCGGCACTCGCCACCTTGACCTCATTCAGCGGAGGCTTTTTTACCGGCAAGCCCCAGACCCGTGACCATTCGAGCTTTTTTGGCATCGCCCCTGAACAACCAGGCCCGGACCGGAAGGCGCTAAGGCTACGCTTTCAATACACCGAAGCCGGGTACGTGCTGTCTGTTAAAAACACAGGTGAGCATTACAGAAAATTCGTCAGCAAAGTCTGGCTTGACGTTTTTGGCGCGACTCATTCGAACCCCGGGCGCCCCGCCTTCTTTAGCCTTATTGACCAGAACAACAACACGCTCACTCGGGACACTATTAAAATGACCCACACCCCCATCACGCTGATGACCCCCAATAATAAATACGTGGGTAGATTAACCGCGCGAGGCTCGCCTTATATCTATCTGGGCGAAACAAAAGAGCATGCAAAGATAACCTTCATCCTGAGCGTTCTAAAGCCCAGCCCATCCTGAATACCGGGCCGGTCCCCGGGCCATCCGGAGCGAACGCTTCGGATGGCCCGGAACCCGCGTCCATCAGTGGAGCACAGCGTTGAAACCGGCACGGATCTGCTCTTCAGGCAACTCATCGGCGATGAACACAATCACGCTCTCGCGCGCTTCGCCTGGAGCCCATTCGGTATCCCAATCGAAACCGTACAACTTGAGCACTCCTTGAAACACCAGCCGACGGGGTTCGCCCGCGATGTTCAGCACCCCCTTGTAGCGCAGCAACTGCTTGCCATGCGCTTCCAGCAGCTGGTTCATGAACTCGCTGAGTTTATCGATATCCAGTGACTGATCGGTGCGCAGTACGAGACTGCTGATGCGATCGCCCGTGGTGGCCTTGCCAACCGGACGAAGACTGAACCCGGCGCCAAGGTCAGCGTTGAGATTGAATCCCCGGATATCGAGCAGTTCGGCCAGATCGATCCGGCCATGTTCGACCACGCGGACAGGCGCCCGCCGATTGATCCGGTTCAGCCGCTCAATCAACGCGTTGACATGGGCTGTGTCCACCAGGTCGGTCTTGCTCAAGAGCAACCGATCGGCAAACCCGACCTGGGCCTGGGCGATGGTTTGGGTCAGGTGGACGTCCGCGTGGGCTGCGTCCACCAAGGTCAGGATGCCGTCGAGGATGTAGCGCTCGCGCAGGTCTTCGTCGATGAAGAATGTCTGCGCCACCGGGGCCGGATCGGCCAGGCCGGTGCACTCGATCACCAAGCGGTCGAAATGGATATCGCCGCTGTCCAGCCGTTCGAGCAACAGGTAAAGGGCTTTGGTCAGGTCGGTGTGAATGGTGCAGCACACGCAACCGTTGGCCAGCGTCATGACTTGCACCGGCTCGTCACCCAGCAGTTGGGTGTCGATGCCGGCATCGCTGAACTCGTTCTCGATCACGGCGATTTTCAAGCCGTGCTCGGCCTTGAGCAGATGACGCAGCAACGTGGTCTTGCCCGCACCGAGAAAGCCGCTGAGGATCGTGACCGGGATGGGAGAGGACAAAAGGATTCTCCTGCTTCGAAATTAAAGAAAAGCTCAAGCCAGTGGGAGCGAGCCTGCTCGCGAAGGCGCCGGGTCAGCCGAATCACCGTTGGCTGACACTCCGCTTTCGCGAGCAAGCTCGCTCCCACAAGGGATCTAGCGGGTACGCAAATCCTGAAGCCAACCCCAAAACAACTGTGGGAGCGAGCTTGCTCGCGATGGCGCCGGGTCAGCCAAATCATCGCTGGCTGACACTCCGCTTTCGCGAGCAGGCTCGCACAAGGGATCTAGCGGGTACGCAAATCCTGAAGCCAACCCCAAAACAACTGTGGGAGCGAGCTTGCTCGCGAAGGCGCCGGGTCAGCCGAATCATCGTTGGCTGACACTCCGCTTTCGCGAGCAAGCTCGCTTCCACAAGGGATCTAGCGGGTACGCAAATCCTGAAGCCAACCCAAAACAACTGTGGGAGCGAGCTTGCTCGCGAAGGCGTCGGGTCAGCCGAATCATCGTTGGCTGGTACTCCGCTTTCGCGAGCAGGCTCGCTCCCACAAGGGAATTGACCTCAGTTCAACAGCACTTCGGCCCACCCTTGCCGCCGTAACGGGCTTCCTGGCGTTCCCGGAAGAACGCCTCGTAGTCCATCAACGGTTTGTCCGGGTGCTTGGTTTGCATGTGCTCGACGTAGTTGTCGTAGTCGGGCATGCCGACCATCAGGCGGGCGGCCTGACCGAGGTATTTACCGAGGCGACTCAAGTCATTGAACATCGTTGCAATCCCCTATCAAGCGTCCGGCACGGCCTGGAATGGCGCTTCTTTGTCCGTGCGTTCCTTCGTGCCCCAGGCGGCGATGCCGACCTTGAGCGCATAGAACAGGATGCTGAAGACCACGAACAGGAACAACACCGTCAGCGTTGCGTTGGTGTAGGCGTTGAACACCACGTGCTGCATCTGCTCGATGCTCTTGGCCGGGGCCAGGACCTGGCCGGCGGCCAGGGCATCGTTGTATTTGCGCGCCAGGGCCAGGAAGCCGATCGCCGGGTTGGCGTCGAACAGCTTGATCAGGCCCGCGGTGGTGGTGCAGATCAGCAGCCAGGCCGCCGGCAGCAGCGTGACCCAGACGTAGCGCTGGCGCTTCATCTTGATCAGCACCACGGTGGCGAGCATCAGGGCGATACCGGCCAGCATCTGGTTGGAGATGCCGAACAGCGGCCACAAGGTGTTGATGCCGCCCAGCGGGTCGATCACGCCTTGGTACAGCAAGTAGCCCCACAGCGCGACGCAGCCGGCGGTGGCGATCAGGTTGGCGGTCCAGGATTCGGTGCGCTTGAGCGAAGGCACGAACGAGCCGAGCAGGTCCTGCAACATGAAGCGCCCGGCACGGGTGCCGGCGTCCACCGCGGTGAGGATGAACAGCGCTTCGAACAAGATTGCGAAGTGGTACCAGAACGCCATGGTGTTCTCACCCGGCAGCACCGAGTGGAGGATCTGCGCGATCCCGACCGCCAGGGTCGGCGCACCGCCGGCACGGGCCAGCACGGTGGTCTCGCCGATGTCCTTGGCCACCGCTTGCAGCGCGTCGGGGGTGATTGCGAACCCCCAGCTGCTGACGGTCTGCGCCACGGCCACCACGTCACCGCCGACGATCGCCGCCGGGCTGTTCATGGCGAAGTACACGCCCGGCTCGATCACCGAGGCGGCAACCATCGCCATGATGGCCACGAAGGATTCCATCAGCATGCCGCCGTAACCGATGTAGCGGGCGTTGGTTTCGTTATCCAGCAGCTTGGGCGTGGTGCCCGAGGAGATCAGCGCGTGGAAGCCCGAGACCGCGCCGCAGGCAATGGTGATGAACAGGAACGGGAACAAACCGCCCTTCCACACCGGCCCGGTGCCGTCGGTGAACTGGGTCAGCGCCGGCATTTTCAGCTCGGGCATGGTGACCAGGATGCCGATCGCCAGGGCGACGATGGTGCCGATCTTGAGGAAGGTCGACAGGTAGTCCCGTGGCGCCAGGATCAGCCACACCGGCAGCACCGCCGCGACAAAACCGTAGCCGATCAGCATCCAGGTGATCTGGATCCCGGTGAAACTGAAGGCCTTGGCCCACACCGGATCGGCGGCAATCTGCCCGCCCAGCCAGATCGAACCCAGCAGCAACAGCACGCCGATGAGCGAGATTTCACCGATGCGGCCCGGGCGGATGTAGCGCATGTAGACGCCCATGAACATCGCGATCGGGATGGTCGCCATCACCGTGAAGATGCCCCACGGGCTCTCGGCCAGGGCCTTGACCACGATCAGCGCCAGCACCGCGAGGATGATGATCATGATCAGGAAGCAGCCGAACAGCGCGATCGTGCCGGGAATGCGGCCCATTTCCTCGCGCACCATGTCGCCCAGGGAACGACCGTTGCGGCGGGTGGAGAGGAACAGGACCATGAAGTCCTGCACCGCACCGGCCAGCACCACGCCGGCGATCAGCCAGAGCGTGCCGGGCAAGTAGCCCATCTGCGCCGCCAGCACCGGCCCGACCAGCGGCCCCGCGCCGGCGATGGCCGCGAAGTGGTGGCCGAAAAGGATGTGTTTGTTGGTCGGGACGTAGTCCAGGCCATCGTTGTTGAGCACGGCAGGCGTGGCCCGGCGCGCGTCGAGTTGCATCACGTTGTTGGCGATGAAGAGGCTGTAGTAGCGGTAGGCG
This sequence comes from Pseudomonas sp. T1.Ur, assembly GCF_023516725.1. Classification (NCBI taxonomy): domain Bacteria; kingdom Pseudomonadati; phylum Pseudomonadota; class Gammaproteobacteria; order Pseudomonadales; family Pseudomonadaceae; genus Pseudomonas; species Pseudomonas sp. T1.Ur. The sequence goes on along the minus strand of NZ_JAMGSN010000001.1, from coordinate 229,658 downwards.
ACCAGGTAGATGGCGACTGCCGCGACGACGATCCAGAGGGCGTTGATCGGCTCTCCGCGGCGCAAGGCCACGACGCCCAAGGCGCACGCACCGACGATGGCCAGCAGTAGCCAAGGTATATGGCGCAGCGGGCTATTATTGTTGTTCATTTTTATATTCCAGCCAGGGTGGACAAGAAGGTAGCCATTGGAGTTTAGCCGTAACCAAGGCAAAGGCCATACCCGACATTCGTCTGTCAGCGGTCGAACGGTGATGATGTTCAGTCAGTTGGGTCTATAGTCAGTGAATCTCCAGAGGGAATGCGTAATGAGCGAACGTCGCCGCTTCGTACGAATTGAATTCCATGCCAGGACCGAACTGAGCCAGGGCCACTTCATCTGGCCGGTGAAGCTGTTGGACTTGTCCCTAAAGGGGCTACTGATTGAAAAACCCCAGCCTTGGCTCGGCGATCCCGAAGAACCTTTCATGGCTGACATCCACCTGAGCCCTGAGGCTGAGGTCAAGATGGAAGTCCGCCTGGCTCACGATGACCATGGCCACCTGGGCTTCGTCTGCGAGCACATCGACCTGGACTCCATCGCCCATCTGCGCCGTTTGGTGGAGCTCAACCTGGCCGATCACGATGAGCTGGAGCGGGAATTGGCGGCGTTGATCCACATCTGAATACGCGCTGAGCCCCTGTGGCGAGGGAGCAAGCTCCCTCGCCACAAAGGCCCGGACTGTCTTTGGGTTATTCGAACAACGCATCCAACGCCTGCTCCAGGCGTGTCACCGCAATGATCTGCAACCCCGCCGGTGCTTCCTTCGGCGCGTTGCCCTTGGGCACGATGGCGCGCTTGAAGCCGTGCTTGGCCGCTTCCTTGAGCCGCTCCTGCCCACTGGGCACCGGCCGCACTTCGCCCGAAAGCCCCACTTCGCCAAACACCAACAGATCATGGGGCAGCGGTCGATTGCGCAGGCTGGACATGACGGCCGCCATCAATGCCAGGTCGGACGCGGTCTCCAACACCTTGACCCCGCCCACCACGTTGAGGAATACATCCTGGTCGTGCGTAGGAATCCCGCCGTGCCGGTGCAGGACAGCCAGCAGCATGGCCAGCCGGTTCTGGTCCAGCCCCAAGGTGACCCGACGCGGGTTCGCCAAGTGACTGTCGTCCACCAGCGCCTGCACTTCCACCAGCATCGGCCGGGTGCCTTCCCACGTCGCCATGACCACGCTGCCCGGCACTTCCTCCTGGGCTCGCGTCAGAAAAATCGCCGAAGGGTTGGATACTTCCTTCAGGCCCCGGTCAGTCATGCCGAACACGCCCAACTCGTTGACGGCGCCAAAACGATTCTTCACAGCCCTCAGCAAACGCAGGCGCCCATCGGATTCGCCTTCGAAATACAACACCGTGTCCACCATGTGCTCCAGCACGCGCGGCCCCGCCAGCGCGCCTTCCTTGGTGACGTGGCCTACCAGGAAAATCGCCGTGCCGCTCTGCTTGGCGTAACGCACCAGCAACGCCGCGCTCTCGCGTACCTGAGACACGCCGCCCGGGGCCGATTGCAGTTGTTCGGTGAAAATGGTCTGGATCGAGTCGATCACCATGACCTTGGGTTTTTCCAGGCGTGCCGTGGCGATGATCGTTTCGATACAGGTCTCGGTCATCACCCGCAGTTGGTCCTGGGGCAAGCCCAAACGTCGAGCGCGCATGGCGACTTGTTGCTGGGATTCTTCGCCGGTGACGTACAGCGCCGGCATGCGTGTGGCGAGGTTACACAGGGTCTGCAACAGGATGGTGGACTTGCCGATGCCAGGGTCACCGCCGATCAACACCACCGAACCGTCCACCAGGCCGCCGCCCAGCACACGGTCAAGCTCGCCCGACGCGGTAGAGAAGCGCGGGATTTCCTCGACGCTGACTTCCGCCAGGGTCTTGATCTGCGCCTGCTGGCCGGCCCATCCGGTGCGGCCGGTAGGCGCTGCCGCCCCGCCGCTCTCCACCATGGTTTCGGTCAGGGTGTTCCAGGCCCCGCATTCGCTGCATTGGCCAGCCCATTTGGGAAAGGTCGAGCCGCACTCGGTGCAGCCGTACATGCGCTTTGCCTTGGCCATCTGAACTCCGGGTAAAAACCGCGATGATAACAGTCGGGCTTTACTGCGGGGCCGGCATTCTGATTTCACCCTTTGCCAGGCCAACCGCGGTATTGCCCAGCGGATCCCTGGCCTCCAGGTCGGCGCCCTTGGCCTTCAGGGCGTCGAGCAACTCATCGCGCTTGAACAGGCCGGCATACATCGCCGCGGTCTGTCCGGCACCGTTGCGTTGGTCGGGGCTGCAGTCGGTCGATAATAAACGCCGCGCGATCTGCACTTCGCCCTTGAAAATGGCGCCCATCAGCGCCGTGTTGCCACGTTTGTCCTGGGCGCAGGCATCCGCCCCCGCGGCCAGCAGCCGATCCACCGCCGGCCCGTGGCCGTGATAAGCCGCCAGAATCAGCGCGGTGTAGCCCTTTTCGTCCCGGGTATCGAGCGAGTAGCCGGCCTCTATGAACGTATTGAGCATCGGCACATCGCCCCGGCGGGCGGCGTCGAAATAATAGCCTTGCAACTGTTCCCGCACCCCGGTCGGGTCGGCGGGCGGAACTTGATCGGCCAGCACGGCCCATGATCCCGTGGCGACTATCAGCAAAAGGAATTTACGCATCGTGGCCTCTCCATACGATTCCAGACAGGGGGAGCCGAGCAGCTCGTCTCCCCCTGGTGGATCAGTCGTTCAGCTTCTCGGCCAACGCCTTGACCCGCGCCAGATCGCCCTTGGCGACACGGGCCACGCCCATCCCGTATTCAGGATCGGCCTTGTAGAGGAACGACAGGATGATGTGCTTGCTCTCATCGTCGGTGGTCGCCAATGACCCGCCGAAACTTTCGATCAGGTCATCACGCTCTTTCTTGCTGAACGAACGGTACAGATCACCGGCCTGCTTGAAATTCTGCTCACGCTGGATTTTCGCCTGCTGGGTACTGCCGGTCAGCTCGGTCTGGCTATAGCGCGCGGCGGGCTGCTCTTCACGCGGCATCAGCCGGCTCGGCTGATAATTCACGCCGGTACTGCTGCTGCCAGCGTTCATGGCGCCATCCTGGTTGCCGTTGTTGACGGCGACCTTGGGAGCGTTGATGGGCAACTGCAACGCGTTCGGCCCGACCCGGTACATTTGCGTATCGGCATAAGAAAACACCCGGCCCTGCAACAGGCGATCTTCCGAAGGTTCAATGCCCGGCACCAGGTTGGCGGGCGCCATCGCCACCTGCTCGGTTTCCTGAAATACATTGGCTGGGTTGCGATTCAAGATCATTTGTCCAACTTTTCGCTCAGGCACATCCGGCCAGATCTTGGTTGCGTCCAGTGGGTCGAAATCGAACTTGGACACGTCCTGCGGCTTGAGTACCTGAACGTACAAGTCCCACTTTGGAAAGTCGCCCTTGTTGATATGACTGACCAAGTCGTTGGTCATGTGGCTGTAATCCTGCCCCTGTACTTTCACGACTTCTTTCGGGTCGAGATTTTTTAGACCCTGCAAACTTTTCCAATGAAACTTCACATAGCTGATCTCGCCCTTGGCATTGACCAGCTTGTATGCATGCACGCCGTTACCGTCCATTTCACGATAACTGGCTGGCGTGCCGGAGTTGGAGTACAGCTCGGTCAGCGTGCGAGTCGCTTCCGGGACATGGGAAAAGAAATCGAAACGACGGGAATCATCGTCGAGGTTAGTTCGCGGGTCAGGTTTGAATGCGTGCACCATGTCGGGAAACTTGATGGCGTCGCGAATGAAGAATGTCGGGAAGTTATTGCCCACCAGATCCCAGTTGCCATCGGCGGTATAGAACTTGGTGGCAAAGCCACGAGGGTCGCGCAACGTCTCCGGCGAATGATTGCCGTGCACCACGGCGGAAAAGCGCACGAACACCGGCGTGACCTGCCCAGCGGCGAAGACCTTCGCCTTGGTCAAGTCGCTCAGGTCATTGGAGACAGTAAATTCGCCATGGGCCCCGGTACCACGGGCATGCACGACACGCTCGGGGATGCGCTCACGGTCAAAGCGCTGGAGCTTCTGGATAAGTTGCACATCCTGCAGCAAGGTCGGGCCATTGGGGCCTGCGGTTTGCGAGTTCTGGTTGTCGCCTACCGCCGCGCCATTGTCGCGGGTCAAGGTGGCGGCATTGACGGACAGGGAAAACAGGCTGGCGGTCAGCACGACAAGGGAGCGACGACCGGATAGGGCGCCGAGGCCTGGGGAAATGTTCATTGGCGTTTCCTCTGATGTTATAGAGCGCATCCATGTGCGCCTTTCAGAGGCTAGTGCCCGAAAATCCAAAACCTAAATAGAAATGGCGTACCGCACTGATAGAAAAAACGGTGTAGGGAATCGGCCTTAAACCGCGTATCACGCGCGATTGGTGGCACTTTGTAAACTTTTCACAGGCTGCCGAGTCGATAAACAGGCCAGCATTGTAAGCAGGCATGTCGAGCGATCGACGTTTGGCTGGCTTACACTGCCGGTATCCACTCATCTGCCACAAGGAATAACTCATGGGCGTGCTAAGCGAGTTCAAGGCCTTCGCGGTCAAAGGCAATGTCGTCGACATGGCCGTCGGGATCATCATCGGTGCCGCTTTTGGCAAGATCGTTTCGTCATTCGTGGGTGACGTGGTCATGCCTCCGATCGGCCTTTTGATCGGCGGGGTGGACTTCAGCGACCTGGCCATCACACTCAAGGCCGCCCAAGGCGATACGCCGGCCGTCGTGCTGGCCTACGGCAAATTCATCCAGAGCATGGTGGACTTTATCATCGTCGCGTTCGCGATCTTCATGGGCGTCAAGGCCATCAACCGCCTCAAGCGCGAAGAGGCCGTTGCCCCGAGCGCGCCCCCCGTCCCCACCCAGGAAGAACAATTACTGAGCGAAATTCGTGACCTGCTCAAGGCCCGAAACGAACGGCCCTGAGCATTCGCGCAAGTAAAAATGGCGTCCACTGGACGCCATTTCCTTACCAGTAGTTTTCCACCGCCACCTGCCCGGGCCGGCGAGTGAGGCTCAGTTGCAGGCCCTTGGCCTTGAGCCGCTTGCGAGTGTCGTCGATCATTTGCGGATTGCCGCACAGCATGACGCGCGAGTGCTCCGGCGTCAGCGTGACATTGGCGGCTCGCTCCAATTCGCCATTTTCAATCAGCGTGGTGATTCGCCCATTCAACGCGGCTGGATGCTGCTCGCGAGTGACCGTTGGAATGAACCGAAACTTATGGGCGTATTCGGCAAGGTAATCACGCTGGGTCAACCCTTCGATCAACGCCTGGTACGCCAGCTCCCGCCCTTCGCGAACGCTATAGACCAGGATGATTCGCTCGAATTTCTCCCAGACCTCGAAGTCCTGGAGGATCGACAGAAACGGCGCCACGCCGGTCCCCGTCGACAATAACCACAAATCCCGCCCATCAACGAAACGGTCCAGCGTGAGGTAGCCGAAGGCCTGGCGATCCACCAGCAGGGAATCGCCGGGCTTGAGGCGGCTGAGCTCACTGGTGAATTCTCCGTCCGGGACGACGATGGAAAAAAACTCAAGGAATTCGTCGAAGGGTGACGACACCATGGAATAGGCGCGCCACACGGTCGTACCGTCCGCCTTGACGACCCCGAGCCGGGCAAACTGCCCCGCCCGGAATCGAAAGCCGCGATCACGGGTTGTACGTAATGTGAACAGATTAGGCGTCAAGGGTTGCACGTCGATCAGCGTCTGGCGGGTGAATTTTTCTGCGCTGTCAGTCATGGGCGGCTCCAATAAGACAAGGCCCCTAGTCTCCCGCAAAGTAGGCAGGTAAACCACCGAAGAAGAACGATAGCTTTAAGCCATCAACCCTGGTCTCGCCGAGAAAATTTTATAGCAAAAGTTATACAGATACATAACCTTTGTATCGAAAACGAAATACCGGCGCGTTATTCAATAACCACTAGTGCAACTAACAAGAAAAAAATCTAACGAAGTGTACGAAAAGTCCTACACTTATTTTCGCACCACCTATGGGATCCAATTTGCTGTATGCCACACCCTGGAGAATGCGATGGACGAATGGAAAGATTCACAACTAAGAAAACTATCGCGTGAACAAGACTTGCAAAAAGCCTATCGCCTGGTTACGAATTTCTTTAATAATCAGGGCTTTGAATACTGTGCCTTCACAGTTTACTCAGGACTGTCCGGTCGATGTGCCAGCAAGATAAGCCTCAATAATTATCCTTATGGATGGGACAGGCTCTATGAACAAAATGGTTATGCTGCTAACGATCCACTAGTGGCCCACTGCAATCAATCCTCTCTGCCTATTTTATGGAGCGAACATGTTTTTTCCGAAGCCCCCACGTTGTGGGAGGATTTAGGTCGACATGGCCTCAGGTACGGCTGGACCCAAGCTGTCCATGACGAAACAAATGCTTATTACAGCTTGTTCAGCCTCGCCAGGACTCATTGCCGTATTGACGCAGAAGAGCATTATGGGAACCTTGGCTACGCCATTTTTGCCAGCCAAAGGCTGCATACACTGGCGAGCAAAAAGTTGGCCGGGCCGCCTTCGCCAAAGACATATCATCTCTCGCCTCGCGAAATTGAAGTGTTGAGATGGTCCGCTGAAGGAAAGACCGCGTCGGAAGTCGGCAGGATCCTTTGCCTTTCCGAACGCACCGTGAACTTCCATGTCTGTAGCTGCATGCGCAAATTGAACGTGACCAACAAAATCTCGGCGGTGGCCAAGGCAGCTCAAATCCACGTGATCTGAATAAACAGATCTGCAAAATCTCACAGGTAAAGCCCTGCAAAAAACCGTACCATTCCCGGTTCCACTTGAATGATGTCGCGCCAAGCTCGCGACGCAGTTCGTTCAAGCGGTCCCGCTGACGCACCTGCCCCCAGGGCAGCGGGACATTCGTTGATTTGCCAGAGTCCCAGCCATGCCTTTGCTCGACAGCCCCTTCGCCCAACTCGACCTGATCCGCCAGCCCGAACAGCAGAACGAACCGCTGCAAGCTTTCGATGCCGCCGACGAATACCTGCTCGCGTTTCTGGCCGAACAACAACCGGACGCGGCCACCCGGGTATTAGTACTCAATGATGGCTTCGGCGCCCTGGCCGCCAGCCTTGTCGGCAAAGTCCACGTCACCAGCAGCGGGGACTCGTTCCTGGCCCTCCAGGCGCTGGGGAAAAACCTGGTGCGCAACGGCCTGCCTTTCGATGCGGTGCCGACCGTGCCCGCCAGTGAACCGGTGGCTGGCCCCTTCGACCGAGTGCTGGTTAAAGTACCCAAGACCCTGGCCCTGCTGGAGGAGCAACTGATCCGGCTGCAAGGCCAACTGGCTCCAGGTGCGCAAGTCATCGCCGCCGCAATGGTCAAGCATCTTCCCCGGGCCGCCGGTGAACTGCTGGAACGCTACATCGGCCCGGTGCAGGCTTCGCTGGCAGTCAAGAAGGCTCGCCTGTTGATTGCCACGCCACAAGCCAAGCCACCGGCCACCTCCCCCTACCCCACGCGCTATGGCTTGGACGAGCCGAAAATCGAGCTGCTCAACCACGCCAACGTGTTCTGTCGCGAAGGGCTGGACATCGGCACCCGCGCCTTCCTGCCGCACCTGCCGAAAAACCTCGGTTCAGCGCGCGTCGCGGACCTGGGTTGCGGCAACGGCGTGCTGGCCATCGCCAGTGCCCTGGCAAACCCGGACGCTCGCTACACCCTGGTGGACGAGTCGTACATGGCCGTGCAATCGGCCGCCGAAAACTGGCGGGCCGCCCTGGGCGAGCGTGAAGTTGTCGTGAGGGCGGGCGATGGCTTGGCCGGGCAAGAAGCGCAGTCCCTGGATGTGGTGCTGTGCAACCCGCCCTTCCACCAGCAGCAAGTGGTGGGCGACTTCCTCGCCTGGCGCATGTTCCAGCAGGCCCGCGAAGCGCTGGTGGTCGGCGGCGCGCTGTACATCGTCGGCAACCGGCACCTGGGCTACCACAGCAAGCTGGCGCGGCTGTACCGCGGCGTCGAGCAAGTGGCCGCCACGCCGAAATTCGTGATTCTCAAGGCCCGCAAGTAGCCTGGGTCAGTGAGTCGTCAGCCCCGCGGCGTTCATGAACATCCGCATCAGGCTGGCGACCACAAAGAGCGCCAGCACACTGCCGGTCCAAATCACCGCCAGCCAACCGAGCCGCTGCCATAACGGTTTTTTTTCAGCGGCCTCGATGTCCTTCAAGTCAGGCTTGGCCATGCTCGGCACCTCGCAGGTCGATCAATGGTAGCCGTCGTCGTGGGTCACCTTGCCGCGGAACACGTAGTAGCTCCAGAAGGTGTACACCAGGATCAACGGAATGATGAACAACGTGCCGACCAGCATGAAGCCCTGGCTCTGTGGCGGTGACGCGGCGTCCCAGATCGAAATGGACGGCGGCACGATGTTCGGCCACAGGCTGATGCCCAGGCCGCTGTAGCCGAGGAAAATCAGCACCAACGTCAGGATGAATGGCGTGTAGTTGGCGTTGCGGGCCACGGCGCGGAACAACCCGTACAGGGTCACGAGCACCAGGATCGGTACCGGCAGGAACCAGAACAGGTTCGGCAAAGTGAACCAGCGGGCCGCGATATCGGCGTGGGCCAGCGGCGTCCAGATGCTGACGATGCCGATCACCGCCAGTACCACGAAGGCCAGCGGCCTCGCCAGGTCGTGCATCTGTTCTTGCAACTTGCCTTCGGTCTTCATGATCAGCCAGGTACAGCCGAGCAAGGCGTAGGCGGCAATCAGCGCCAGGCCGCAGAACATCGTAAAGGGCGTGAACCAGTCCAGGGAGCCGCCGGCATACTGGCGATTGACCACCTCGAAGCCGTCGATGAACGCCCCCAGCGCAACGCCTTGGAAGAACGTCGCCGTCAGCGAACCACCGATGAATGCCTTGTCCCACAAGTGCCGCTTCTCGGCCCTGGCCTTGAAGCGAAACTCGAACGCCACGCCCCGGAAAATCAGGCCGATGAGCATCAGGATCAGCGGCAGGTACAACGCCGAGAGCACCACTGAATAGGCCAGCGGGAACGCCCCGAACAGCCCGGCACCGCCCAGCACCAGCCAGGTTTCGTTACCGTCCCAGACCGGCGCGACGGTGTTCATCATCACGTCGCGGTCGCGCTCGCCCTTGACGAAGGGGAAGAGAATGCCGATGCCCAGGTCGAAGCCGTCCATGATCACGTACATCATGATGCCGAAGATGATGACCACGGCCCAGATCAGCGGAAGATCAATACCCATGACTCAATTCCCCTTGTGCGAGCTGTCGTTGTGGTCCACTTCGTCGTCGCCTTCGTTGGCGGCCGACAATGGACGGGCCGGGGTGCGTTTCTGGCCCGGGCCACCATCGGTCGGCTCGGCTTCGTGAGCCACCGGTCCCTTGCGCACCAGCCGCATCATGTAGCTCAGGCCCGCGCCGAACAGGGCGAAATACACCACCACGAACATGACCAGGGTGAAGCTCATTTGCGCAAAGCTATGACCGGACGAAGCATCGGCGGTGCGCATCAAGCCGTAGACCACCCACGGTTGGCGACCGATCTCCGTGGTGAACCAGCCGGCCAGGATCGCAATCAGCCCGGACGGCCCCATCCAAAGTACCAAGTGCAGGAACGGGCGAGATTGGTAGAGCCGGTTGCCGCGGCGCAGCCAGAGGCTGCACAGGCCGGTGAAGATCATCAGGAAACCGAGGCCCACCATGACCCGGAACGACCAGAACACGATGGTCGAATTCGGTCGATCCTCAGGTGGGAATTCCTTTAGCGCCGGCACTTGGTCGGTCAGCGAGTGGGTCAGGATCAAGCTGCCCAGATAAGGAATTTCCACCGCGAACTTGGTTTCCTCGGCCTTCATGTCCGGCCAGCCGAACAGAATCAGCGGCGTGGGCTCGTCGCCGACGTTCTCCCAGTGGCCTTCGATCGCGGCAATTTTCGCCGGTTGATGCTTGAGGGTGTTGAGGCCATGGAAGTCGCCGATGACCGCTTGTACCGGCGCCACCAGCAAGGCCATCCACATCGCCATCGACAGCATGCGGCGCACGGCCGGATTGTCACGGCCACGCAGCAGGTGCCAGGCCGCCGACGAGCCGACGAAGAACGCCGTGGCGACGAATGCCGCAACCGACATGTGCATCAGCCGGAACGGGAACGAAGGGTTGAACACCACCGCCAGCCAATCCACCGGAATGACCCGGCCATCAACGATTTCGTAGCCCTGCGGGGTTTGCATCCAGCTGTTGGAGGACAGGATCCAGAACGTCGAGATCAGCGTGCCGATCGCCACCATGACCGTGGAAAAGAAGTGCAGGCCGCGGCCGACGCGATTCCAGCCGAACAGCATCACGCCGAGGAAACCCGCTTCGAGGAAGAATGCCGTGAGCACTTCGTAAGTCAGCAGCGGGCCGGTAACAGCGCCGGCGAAGTCCGAGAAGCGGCTCCAGTTGGTGCCGAACTGGTACGCCATGACCAGCCCGGACACCACGCCCATGCCGAAGTTGACGGCAAAGATTTTCGACCAGAAGTGATACAGGTCGCGGTAGGTATCGTCCCGCGTCTTGAGCCACAGGCCCTCGAGCACCGCCAGGTAACTCGCCAGGCCGATGGTGATGGCCGGGAACAGGATGTGGAACGAGATCGTGAACGCAAACTGGATTCGGGCGAGATCGAGCGCCTCCAAACCGAACATAAGTCTTCCTCTGTCAGGTAAAACCGGCTGCGGACGGGGCTTGCACCACAGCCCCCAGGGATATGGAGTGCGATGCTTTTCAAATCGTTCTTTTTTAAACCGTCACAACGCAGGACTCTGGCCGGATGGCCGCCAGCACAACGCCCCGGAAGGGAATTGACCTGGGTCAAGCAATGCTCAAAGAGTAGTCCCATATCGGCCGATGGACGGCGTGGTCTTTTGTCGCGTGACAGGTTGTCTCAGTGCCGAAACCCAGTTCCAAATCCAGATTTCCCGAACCTGCAGGGACCTCGTGGCGAGGGGATTTATCGAAACGTCGCACCGCCCCGCTGGGCTGCGCAGCAGCCCCAAGCTTTTGCGAGCGCTGCGCACTCGAGCGGGGATAAATCCCCTCGCCACAAATGTTCCCTTAAGCCAATATCGATGTTTGGCTAACTATTTTTCCAACCACCGCAACTTCCAGTTACAGCTCGGTGATAATCTCGTGGCCTTCATCATCGGACCCCGTCACAGATGCCCAGCCAAGCGCCGTTGCTGCTCCGCCACCATCGTCCCTTCATCGCCTTCTGGCTGGCCCGGATCTTCACCGCCAGCGGTTTCCAGATGCTCACCGTGGCCATCGGCTGGAACCTTTATCAACTGACCGGCAACGTCCTCGACCTCGGGCTGGTCGGCCTCGTGGAATTCGCCCCGCGCGTGCTGTTCATGCTTCACACCGGGCATGTGGCGGATCGATACGATCGACGCAAAGTCGCCGCGATCTGCCAATCATTGCAAGCAATGATCGCCCTGGCCCTGGCGATTGGCAGCGCCACCGACAATGTCACGCGCGAGATGATCTTCATCCTCGCGTTCCTGCTCGGCGCCGCTCGCTCGTTCGAAATGCCGACCACCCAGGCCCTGCTGCCGAGTATCGTCCCAGCCGCGCTGTTTCCCCGGGCCGTGGCCGCCGCGCAATCGGCCCAGCAATCGGCGACCATCGTCGCCCCGGCCCTTGGCGGTTTGCTGTATGCCTTCGGCAGCGTTTGGGTCTATGGGCCAACCGTTCTGCTCTACATCATTGCCTGTTGCCTGATGCTCAACCTGCCCGCCAGGCAGACGCCCCTGAACAAAGGCAAGGCGACCCTCGATTCGCTGTTGGCCGGTATCCGCTTCATTCGCAGCCGTCCGGACATCCTGGGGGCGATCTCCCTGGACCTGTTCGCCGTGTTGCTGGGTGGCGCCACCGCGTTGCTGCCGGTGTTCGCCAAGGACATCCTGCTCACCGGACCCTGGGGCCTGGGCCTGTTGCGTTCGGCGCCAGCAGTCGGGGCCTTGCTGATGTCGTTGTGGCTGGCGCGCTTCGCCGTGGAGCGCAAGGTCGGCCGGGTGATGTTCACCGCCGTGGGGGTGTTCGGCGTTGCCACCATTGCATTCGGCCTCTCCACTTCATTCTGGTTTTCCCTCGCGGTGCTGGTGGTGCTGGGCGCGGCCGACATGATCAGCATGGTGATCCGCGCCTCCTTCGTACAGTTGGAAACGCCGGACGAGATGCGCGGACGGGTCAGCGCAGTGAATGGCTTGTTCATCGGCGCGTCGAACCAGTTGGGCGAATTCGAATCCGGCCTCACCGCCCATTGGTTCGGCACCGTGCCGGCGGTGGTCATGGGCGGCGTCGGCACCCTGTTGGTGACCGGGGTCTGGATCAAACTGTTCCCGACCCTGGCCCACCGCGACCGGATGCACGAACCGGTGGACGACGCAAAAGCCTAGGCTCGGTACGAAATGTATCCGCACTCGCCCATACTGCGTTGAAACGGGGCTCGGAATGCTCATGTACTCCAGTACACTGCGCTTCCTCGCCCCGTTTCGCCTTGTCTGGCCTTCGCGCGAACACATTTCGTACAGAGCCTAGAGCAACTTGTCCAGGGTGATCGGGAAATCCCGCACCCGCTTGCCCGTGGCGTGGTAGATCGCGTTCGCCACCGCTGCGGCGACGCCGACAATGCCGATCTCGCCAACACCCTTGGAACCTAGGGCGTTGACGATCTCGTCATGTTCCTCGACAAAAATCACGTCTATGTCGCCGATATCGGCGTTAACCGGCACGTGGTATTCGGCCAGGTTGTGGTTCATGTGTCGGCCCAGGGCGTGGTCCGTCAGGGTTTCTTCATGCAACGCCATGCCGACGCCCCACACCACCCCACCGAGGATCTGGCTTCGGGCGGTTTTCGGATTGATTATCCGTCCAGCGGCGATAGCGCTGACGACCCGATTGACCTTCACCGTGCCGAGGTCTTCGTCCACCAGCACCTCAACGAATACGGCCGAGTGCGTCGCGGTGGCGTAGGCCTGGCGTTTCTCGTCCGGCCCGCTGGAAACCTCTGCCTGCAGCGGCACTTCAGCGCTTTTGCGCGCCAGCTCCGACAGCGCGACACGGGCCGCGCCCATGCGCAGTTCACCGTCGGCAAACGTGACTTGTTCAAGGGTCGCGCCGCTGAAGGCCGGGCAAGACTGCCGGGCCACAGCGAGCAGTTTTTCCCTGAGCGCTTCACAGGCTTGCTGCACCGCGGTGCCCACGGACGAGACGGTGAACGAACCGCCCTGCAGCGGAGCCGTCGGAAGCGACGAATCGCCCAGAACAAAGGTGACGTTCTCAAGGGAAACGCCTGACGCCTCGGCGGCGATTTGAGTCATGACGGTGTAGGTACCGGTGCCGATATCGGTGGTCGCGCTGCTGACGGTCAACTTGCCATCGGCGTCCAGCGATGCCCGGGCGCTGGCCTTCTGCTGCATGGCTTCCCACACACCACCGGCCATGCCCCAGCCCACCAGTTGCCGATCCTTGCGCATGCTGCGCGGTTCCGGGTTGCGCTTGTCCCAGCCGAAACGCTTGGCTCCCTCGGCGTAACAGGCCCGCAGTTCCTTGCTGGAGTACGGCTTGCCTTCGTTTTCGTTGCGTTCGGCATAGTTGATCAAACGCAACTGCACCGGGTCGATCGCCAGCGCACAGGCCAACTCGTCCATGGCGCATTCCAGGCCGATCAACCCCAGGGCCGCGCCCGGCGCGCGCATGTCCAGCGGCGTGTAGACGTCCAGCGGCGCCAGTTTGTAGGTCAACGTCACGTTGTCGCAGTGATAGAGCATGCCGCTCCACTCCACCACGTGTTCGGTGAAGTCTTCGAAACGCGAGGTCTGGCCGATGGCGGTGTGGGCGACGGCAAGCAACCTGCCGTTGGCGGCGGCGCCCAGTTGCAGGCGCTGAAAGGTCCGTGGTCGATAACCGAAGGTAAACATCTGCTGGCGCGTCAGGCTCACGCGTACCGAGCGTTTCAACGCCAGCGCGGCCATCACCGCCAGCGGCAGTTGATATTGCGGTCGCAGTCCTGAGCCGAAGGCGCCGCCTACGAACGCGGCGAACACACGCACTTGCTCCTTCTCCAGGCCAAACACTTTTTGCACATACTGCTGGCAGTTCTGCGCGCCTTGGGTCTTGTCATGGATATGCAGGGTGCCATCGGGTTGATACAGCACGGTGGAGGCGTGAGGCTCCATCGGGTTGTGATGCTCAACCGGGGTGCTGTAGGACACGTCCACGCTCAGCGCCGAACTGGCGTACTCGCCCTGGAAATTCCCACGGGGCCTGGGCAATTCGGCCGGGGCCGGATGGGCTTCGTTTTGATGGATGGCCAGGTCGGTCTGATGCGCCTCGGCGGCGTACTCGATGGTCACCAGCGAGCCGGCATAACGGGCCAGTTCCAGGTTCTCGGCCACCACCAGGGCCAATGGCTGGCCGCTGTAGAGAACCTGCTCGTTGAACAGCGGCCGAAATGGCGAGCCCTCCGCCGCGTCGGCGTCCTGGTAGGGCTCGTCGTAGCTGGCGATTTTCGGGCGATTGGTGTGGTCGATCACCGCGACGACACCCGGCAGCGCCAAGGCCCGGGAGGCGTCGATGCGCACGACGCGGCCGCGGGCAATCGCGCTGGACACCACGCTGGCGTGCAACAAGCCACGCTCGGGGTATTCACCGGCATAACGGGCGCGACCGGTCACCTTGAGCAGGCCATCGACCCGGTCCAGCGGTTGCCCTATGGTTTTGCTCTGTGCGTTCATCGGGCGGTCCCTCCCACCAGTGCCGCTTCGCTCAAGGCGCGGACGATCGCCCGTCGCGCCAATTTCACCTTGAAGCCGTTGTGCGCCAGCGGTTCAGCGTCCTGCAGCAGCGCATCGGCGGCGGCCGTGAAGGTTTCACGGCTGACGGCCTGGCCCGCCAGCCAACTCTCCACGGCCCGGTCCCGCCAGGGCTTGTGCGCCACGCCGCCGAGGGCCAGGCGCGCCTGTCGGATCACCGGCCCGTCCAGCTCCAGCGCCGCCGCCACCGACACCAGCGCAAAGGCATAGGAGGCCCGGTCGCGGATCTTCAGGTAATGGCTGTGTTCGGCGAAACCGGCGGGCGGCAGCTCGATGTAGGTGATCAGCTCGTCATCGGCCAGTTGATTGTCCCGGTCCGGAGCGTCGCCGGGCAGGCGATGGAAATCGGCGAACTCGATGGTCCGTGGACCACCGCGCCCCAGCACATGGACCACCGCATCAAGGGCCGCCAGGGCCACGCACATGTCGGAGGGATGCGTCGCGACGCACTGGTCACTCGCCCCCAGGATCGCGTGGATCCGGTTCAAGCCACTTCGCGCCGGGCAGCCACTGCCGGGCCTGCGTTTGTTACACGGCACGCTGGCGTCGTAAAAGTAATAGCAACGGGTGCGTTGCAGCAGGTTGCCGCCGGTGCTGGCCATGTTGCGCAGCTGTGGCGAAGCGCCCGCCAGGATGGCTTGGGACAGCAGCGGGTAACGACGTTCGATCCAAGGGTGCCAGGCCAGGTCGGCGTTACTCACCAGCGCGCCGATCATGACCCCGCCCGAAGGCGTTTCGCTGAGGTCGGCCAAGGGCAGGCCCGTGATATCGATCAAATGCTCGGGGCGGGTGAGGTTTTCCTTCATCAGGTCCAGCAGATTGGTGCCGCCAGCGATGAAGCGCGAATGGGCACTCGACAGTTCCACGGCCGCCTGCAGCGTATCGGGCTTGCTGTAGCGAAAGGGATTCACGACTCACCTCCCGTCTGCTGGCAGAGCGGCAGGGCTTCTTCAATGGCATCACGGATGTTGTTGTAGGCACCGCATCGGCAGAGGTTGCCGCTCATCAGCTCGCTGATTCCAGCCGCGCCCTGCGCCCTGCCCTCGTTGGCCAAGCCCACCGCCGAACATATCTGCCCTGGCGTGCAGTAGCCACACTGGAAGGCGTCATGCTTGATGAATGCCCGTTGCATGGGATGCAATTCATCGCCATCCGCCAAGCCCTCGACCGTGGTCAGTTCGGCGCCATCGCACATCACTGCCAGGGTCAGGCAGGCATTGATCCGCTTGCCATCGCGCAGCACCGTACAAGCACCGCACTGGCCGTGATCACAGCCCTTCTTGCTGCCCACCAGGTCCAACTGCTCGCGCAGCAGGTCGAGCAATGTGGTCCAGGGCACCACCTGCAACTCGCGCACCGCGCCATTGAGGGTCAGACGTATGGGATGAGGGACGAAGGACGCTGGCGTCGCTTCGGACAAAGTCGCGCTCATGGAACACCTCACGGTTAGTCATACACGCGGCGTTTTGGGAAACCACCGTCATAAGGGGTACGACTTCGGGGTGGAATGAGCGTTCAAGGCGATTGAATGACGAAACACTGCCGTCTGCTGCGCAGCCGAGCGGGAGCAAGCTCCCCCGCCATGAGACCGCGCAGGCTTTTGAAGGGTCAGGCCAACAGTTCAGCCGCCACCACGCTCCTCACCCCTTTACCGGCAAGTGCTTCCACCAGCGCAAGGGCGAACACCAGGGCGGCGGCGGAACCCTGGGCGGTGATGCAATTACCGTCCACCACCACTGGCTGGTCGACGAAGCTGCATCCGGACAGCTGCTGGCTCACCGCAGGCAGGCAGGTCATGCGGCGCTGGCGCAGGACGCCGAATGCCTGGAGCACCAATGCCGGGGCTTCGGCGATGGCGGCAAAAAATCGCCCGGCCGCGGCCTGGTCCTTGATCAACTGCTGCAATGGCTGATGGGCCGCCAGGTGCTGCGCGCCGATGATGCCGCCGGGCAGGACGATCAGGTCGAAATCCTGCACGAGCACGTCCACCAGCATGCCGTCGGCAGTCAGGCGCGTGCCGCGTGCGCAGGTCAGCATGCGACGACCTTCGATACTCGCCACCACCACTTCAAGCTGTGCGCGACGCAACACGTCGATCAGCGTCACCGTCTGCAAATCATCGACGCCTTCGGCCACGGCGATCAGGGCTCGGGGAATCTTGGTTCCTGGAATCATGGGCGCTCTCCACTGGGTGATGCTTGTAGTGTAGGAGCTGCCGGAGGCTGCGATCTTTTGATAGGCGCTTGAGATTCAGGCGCCTATCAAAAGATCGCAGCCTCGCTGCGCTCGGCAGCGCCTACGCCGCGCCCGCAGGGGC
Source organism: Pseudomonas sp. T1.Ur (assembly GCF_023516725.1). Lineage (NCBI taxonomy): Bacteria > Pseudomonadati > Pseudomonadota > Gammaproteobacteria > Pseudomonadales > Pseudomonadaceae > Pseudomonas > Pseudomonas sp. T1.Ur. The sequence continues at coordinate 212,420 of NZ_JAMGSN010000001.1, read as the reverse complement.
ATCGGCTATTTGATGTACAGCTGCGTCGTCATCCGGTTGCCCGGCGCGTTGATCGAGACGTTGCTGAAACTGAAGGTCCCTTCCTGCTTGCCCTTCAGATCGAAGATGTAGACGTAGCCAACCGTCCTGGTTGTCTTCGAGCAATCATTGAGGTTGCCATTGCTGTACGCACACACGGGCGAGCGGGTGCCGTCGACTTCGAAGCCGTCCAACGTGACGTTCGGCTGGTGACCGTAACCGACTTCCAGCACGTAGACCTTGATGTTCGGGCCGCCGTGGTCGCAACGGGTCTGCGCCTGGCCTGGGGCGATGTCCTCGAAACCACAGGCCGGCGATTCGACCTTGAGCACCTTGACCTCGCTCAGCGGCGGCGCCGAAGCGGCGTGGGCAGCCGGCGCGAACAGCCAGAGGCTCAATGCGCAGACCGAGGCAAATTTTTTCATGCAATACATACCGACCTCCCGGAACCGCGCGCAGTATGGCCCAACTTTTGCGACTGTACACTTTCGCGACTGAAGACAGAGGATCGCAGCCACATCGCCGCGCTGTTATGATGCGCGGCTTTTTCCGACCCGCAGAAAATCCGGCCGCCATGGGTGCGCTGTGCTTTGCTGTTTGAGGTCGATACATTCACGGCGCCGGGCGCGCCACGGGGAGCAGACATGCTGGAAAGGCTGTTTCAACTCAAGGCACACAACACCAACGTGCGGACCGAGATCCTGGCGGGCGTCACGACCTTCCTGGCCATGGCCTACATTCTATTCGTGAACCCGAGCATCCTCGGTGAAACCGGCATGGACAAGGGCGCGGTATTCGTCGCCACTTGCCTGGCGGCGGCCATCGGCTCGACCGTGATGGGGCTGATTGCCAACTACCCGATCGCCCTCGCGCCGGGCATGGGCCTGAATGCCTTCTTTACCTATACCGTGGTCTTGCACATGGGCCACACGTGGCAAGTGGCGCTGGGCGCGGTATTTATCTCCGCGGTGCTGTTCTTCCTGCTGTCGATCTTCCGCATCCGCGAATGGATCATCAACAGCATCCCGCTGCCGCTGCGCTCGGCCATTGCCGCCGGTATCGGCCTGTTCCTGGCGCTGATCGCCCTGAACAATGCCGGCATCGTGGTGAAAAACCCGGCGACCATGGTCGGCCTCGGCGACCTGAAGCAACCGGCACCGATCCTCGCGACCTTCGGTTTCGTCCTCATCGTCGCCCTCGAAGCCTTGAAGGTACGCGGCGCGGTGCTGATCGGCATCCTGGCGGTCACCATCGTCTCGATCCTGATGGGCTTCACGCCATTCAGCGGCGTCATTTCCGCGCCGCCGTCCCTGGCCCCGACCTTCCTGCAACTGGACATCAAGGGCGCCCTGGACATCGGTCTGGTGAGCGTGATCTTCGCCTTCCTGTTCGTCGACCTGTTCGACAACTCCGGCACCCTGATCGGCGTCGCCAAGCGCGCCGGGTTGATGGGCAAGGACGGCCACATGCCGAAGATGGGCCGTGCGCTGATTGCCGACAGTACCGCCGCGATGGCCGGTTCGCTGCTGGGCACGTCGACGACCACCAGCTACATCGAATCGGCGGCGGGCGTCAGCGCCGGCGGCCGCACCGGCCTGACGGCCATCGTGGTGGCGATCCTGTTCCTGCTGGCGCTGTTCTTCTCGCCGCTGGCCGCCAGCGTACCGGCCTTCGCCACCGCGCCGGCGCTGCTGTTCGTGGCGGTGTTGATGACTTCGGGCCTGGCGGAAATCGACTGGGACGACATCACCGTCGCCGCCCCGGTCGTGATCACTGCCCTGGCGATGCCTTTCACCTACTCCATCGCCAACGGCATTGCCTTCGGCTTCATCGCCTGGACCGCCATCAAGCTGGTGTCTGGCCGTGGCCGTGAGCTGAACCCGGCGCTGGTGATTTTGTCGATTCTGTTCGTTATCAAGTTGGGTTGGTTCAACGCATGACTTTTGATTCCCAAGCCTACGCCGCCCAGTTGCAGGGCAAGGTCACGCGCTTGCGTGACCTTCTGGCCCCTTTTGAGGCGCCGGAGCCAGCCGTTTTCGACTCGCCCCTGGGCAACTTCCGCCTGCGGGCCGAATTTCGCCTGTGGCGCGAGGCCGGCGAACGGCATTACGCGATGTTCTCCCAAGACGACAAGCGCACGCCGATCCTCATCGAAGAATTTCCTATCGCCAGCCTGCGCATCAACCAGTTGATGCCGCAGCTCAAGGCCGCCTGGCAGGCCAGCGCGCCCTTGAGCCACAAGTTGTTCCAGGTGGAATTCCTCACCACCCTGGCCGGCGATGCGATGATCACCCTGTGCTACCACCGCCCGCTGGATGAACACTGGCATGCCGCGGCGTCGAAACTGGCGACCGACCTGGGCGTCAGCATCATTGGCCGCTCCAAGGGCAAACGCGAAGTGATCGGCCACGATTACGTGGTGGAGAAACTTGAGGTGGGCGGTCGCACCTTCAGCTATCGCCAACCCGAAGGCGCCTTCACCCAGCCCAACGGCACGGTCAACCAGAAGATGCTCAACTGGGCGTATGAAGCCCTGGGCGACCGCAATGACGACCTGCTGGAGTTGTACTGCGGCAACGGCAACTTCACCCTGCCGCTGGCAACCCGCGTGCGCAACGTACTGGCCACCGAAATCAGCAAGACCTCGGTCAACGCCGCGCTGAGCAACCTCAGCGAGAACGCTGTGGATAACGTCACGCTGGTGCGCCTGTCCGCCGAAGAGCTGACCGAAGCCCTGAACGAAGTCCGCCCGTTCCGTCGCCTGCAGGGCATCGACCTGAAAAGCTACGAATTCGGCAGCGTCTTCGTCGACCCACCTCGCGCCGGCATGGACCCGGACACCTGCGAGCTGACCCGGCGCTTCGACAACATCCTGTACATCTCCTGCAACCCTGAAACCCTCGCCGCGAACATCGCGCAACTGAACGACACGCACCGCATCACGCGTTGCGCGCTGTTCGATCAATTCCCTTGGACCCATCACATGGAATCCGGGGTGTTGTTGACGCGGCGGTAGGAGCTGACGAGTGCAACGAGGCTGCGATCTTTCCCCAGACACTTGAGTCTCAAGCGTAGATCAAAAGATCGCAGCCTTCGGCAGCTCCTACACAGGGATAAATCCCCTCGCCACGATTGCCCGCCCTTATCTCTCGGCTGATGCAATGTTCGATCATCGAACACTTATTGCCCGCGGGCGGCTGCTTTATTTGACCAAATTAACCATCTAGTACAATTTATCTCCACCGGCTGGAATCCCGCCGACACCAACAATAAAAATGTGGAGAAATGTGCGATGCCTCCGATCGTCCTGGTGCTCAACGGCCCGAACCTGAACCTGCTCGGCACCCGCGAGCCGGCAACCTACGGCCACGAAACCCTGGCTGATATTTCTGCGTTATGTGCCCGCACCGCCGAGGAGCTGGGCCTGGCCGTGGAGTTTCGCCAGACCAACCAGGAAGGCGAATTGCTCGACTGGATTCACGGAGCCCGTGGCCGGTGCGCCGGGATCATCATCAACCCGGCGGCCTGGACCCACACCTGCGTGGCAATCCGCGACGCCCTGGTGGCGAGCGAAGTGCCAGTCATCGAAGTCCATCTTTCCAATGTCCACGCCCGCGAGACGTTCCGTCACCACTCCTTTGTTTCATCGGTGGCCATCGGCGTGATGTGCGGATTCGGCAGCCATGGTTATCGCCTGGCCCTGGAACATTTCAGTCAGCGGTTGAAGGGTTGATACGCATGTCGAATATCACTGTGCTGGCCGGGCTCATCGGCGCGGGCATCCAGGCGTCGCGCACGCCGGCGCTGCATGAACGCGAAGGCGATGCCCAGGGCATGCGCTACCTTTATCGCCTGATCGATCTCGATGCGTTGAAACTCGACAGCAGCGCCCTGCCCGACTTGCTGCTGGCCGCCGAACGCATGGACTTCACCGGCCTGAACATCACCTTTCCCTGCAAGCAGGCGATCATCCCGCTGTTGGACGAGTTGTCGCCCGAGGCCCGCGGGATCGGCGCGGTGAATACCGTGGTGCTCAAGGACGGCAAGCGCATCGGCCATAACACCGACTGCCTGGGGTTCGCCGAAGGTTTTCGTCGTGGCTTGGGGGATGTCCAGCGCAGGTGCGTGGTCCAGATGGGCGCCGGTGGCGCTGGAGCGGCGGTGGCCCATGCGTTGCTGGTGGAGGGCGTGGAGGCGCTGAGCATTTTTGATGTCGAGGTCAGCCGTGCCGAGGCATTGGCGAACAACTTGAACCAACACTTCGGCGCCGGCCGCGCTCGTGCCGGGCATGACCTTGCAATTGCCATGGCCGAGGCCGACGGCCTGGTGAACACCACGCCCATGGGCATGGCGAAACTGCCGGGCATGCCGGTGCCGGTCGAGTTGTTGCGGGGCGACCTGTGGGTGGCGGAGATCGTCTATTTCCCGTTGGAAACCGAACTGCTGCGCAACGCCCGCGCCCTCGGCTGTCGCACGCTGGATGGCGGCAACATGGCGGTGTTCCAGGCGGTCAAGGCGTTCGAACTGTTCAGCGGCGTGGCGCCGGATGCGCAGCGGATGCTGGCGCATTTCCAGAGCATGAATCACTGAAGCCTGGCGACAATCCCTGCGAGGAATGACCTGTGTGGCGAGCTTGCTCGCGATTGCGGTACACCAGTCACCATCGAGGTTGGCTGATCCACCGCTATCGCGAGCAAGCTCGCTCCCACACAGGCTTGCTTGCACGTCAGGTTCGGGGGTCAGGCCCGCAAATATCTCAGCACCGAATCACACACCATCTGCCGATGCCGCTGCTTGACCGCTTCGTCCGAGAGGTCGATCTGGAAGATTTCACCGAATGTCTGGCGGTTGGATACCCGGTAGAAGCAGAACGAGCTGATCAGCAAGTGCACATCCAGCGGTTCGAGGCCGGCGCGAAACACGCCTTCTTCGGCGCCACGACGCAGGATCACGCCCAGGGAATCGAGGATGGTGTTGGTCATCGCCTTGATCGCACCGGACTGTTTCACGTATTCGGCGTTGTGGATGTTTTCGATGCAGACGATGCGCACGAAATCCACGTTGCGGTCGTGGTGGTCGAAGGTGAATTCCACCAGGCGCCGGATCGCCTCGACCGGCGCCAGTTCCGCCAGGTGCAGGCGGCTTTCGGTGGTGCGGATATCACCGTAGAGTTTCTCCAGCACCTCGACGTACAACTGCTCCTTGCTGCCGAAGTAGTAGTAGATCATGCGCTTGGAGGTGTGGATGCGCTCGGCGATGGCGTCGACCCGAGCACCGGCCAGGCCTTGCTGGACGAACTCGACGATGGCTTCCTGAAGAATGTTTTCCCGGGTTTTCTCCGGGTTGTTCTTGCGACTCTTGCGCGGCGTGGCGACAGGTTCGTCGAGCGCTGCGGAAAGCTCTGGATTCATAGTCATTGCGGGCTCACGGCCGTCACTGCACAGGTGGGCGATTATGGGCTGCACCGGGCGGTGAAGGAAGCCAAGGCACCGCCCTTTACCGCCACGGTTACGATTTCCCTACAACTTGGCGTGTCGCACACCGCCGCTGCGGGACTTGGCCATCGCCGCCAGGCGCACCGCGACGTTGGCCGCGCCGTAACCGGCGTAACCGTTCTTGCGCTGGATGATCTCGAAGAAGAACCGCCCTTCGAACGGCTCGGTGTAGACGTGGAACAACTCGCCGCCCTGGGCGTCTCGGTCGTACAGCACGTTGAAATAGGCCAGCTCGCTGAGAAACTCGTCGTCGAAATCGAAACGCGCCGCCAGGTCGTCGTAATAGTTGAGCGCAATGTCGAGCAACGGCACCCCGGCCTCCTTGGCGCGACTGACCTGGGCGAAGATGTCATCACAATCGAAGGCGATGTGATGCACGCCGGAACCGCGATAACTCGACAAGGCGTGTGAGATCGCGGTGTTGCGGTTCTCGGAAATGTTCAGCGGCAGGCGAATCGAACTGCAACGGCTGCGCAAGGCCCGGCTTTTCACCAGGCCATAAGGGTCAGGCAGCACGACTTCGTCGTCAGCCTCGAAATCCAGCAGGCTCTTGTAGAACAGCACCCAACTGTCGAGGCTGTCGGCCGGCAACGCCATCGCCATGTGGTCGATGCGCTTGAGCCCGGCGCCGACGGCGGCAGCCGGTTGCAGGTTGAAATCGGTGCCGTAGACGTCGGCGTCCTGGTCCACCAGGTAGATCAGGCTGCTGTCCGGCGCCCGCACCGCCGCCAGCTCCAGTTCGTTGGGCCCGACCAGGCCGCGATAAGGCTGGCCTTTGTAGGCCACGGCCCGTTTCAGGGCGCTGGCGCTGTCCTTGACCCGCACCGCCATGGCACACAGCGACGGGCCATGGGCTTCGAAAAAGCTGTGGGCGAAGGAGTACGGCTCGCCATTGAGGATCAGGTTGATATCACCCTGGCGCAACAGGCTGACGTTCTTGGAGCGATGCTGGCCAGCCTTGACGAACCCCAGGCGCTCCAACCAGTGGGCGAGCTTGGCCCCCAGGTTATCGTCCACGGCGAATTCCAGGAACTCGATGCCGTCGTACTCGCTGGCCGGCGCGGTCTCGAACAGGACGTCAGGTTTCTGCGCGGGCGCTTGTTCGGCCAGGCGCTGACGGGTCTTTTCTTCCAGGTACAGCAACGAACGCAAACCGTCGGCCGCATTGGCCCTTGGCGGCGCGGCGCGGAAACCGTCGTTGAAGATTTCCAGCGACAGCGGCCCGGTGTAGCCGCTCTGGATGATCGGTGCGAGGAAACCCGGCAGGTCGAACTCACCCTGGCCCGGGAAACAGCGGAAATGCCGGCTCCATTCCAGGACGTCCATCGCCAGGATGGGCGCATCGGCCATTTGCACAAAAAAGATCTTGTCGCCGGGAATCTCGGCGATCGCGCTCGGATCCCCCTTGAGGGACAAGGTGTGGAAACTGTCGAGCAGCACGCCCAGGTTCGGATGATCAGCCTGGCGAACGATGCTCCAGACCTGTTGATAAGTATTGACGTGCCGGCCCCAGGCCAACGCCTCATAACCGATGCGCAGGCCCCGCGCGCCGGCCCGCTCGGCCAGCAGGCGCAGGTCGTCGATGAGGATCTGCTCATCGCCAACGCTGTCAGCCGAGGCATTGCTGCACACCAGCACCAGGTCGGTGCCCAGCTCCTGCATCAGGTCGAATTTGCGCTCGGCCCGCTCCAGGTTGCGCGCCAGGCGATCGCGGCGGCAGCCTTCAAAATCACGAAAGGGTTGGAACAGGGTGATGGCGATACCCAGGTCGGCGCACATCTGCCGGATTTCCCGAGGGCTGCCATCGTAGTAGAGAAGGTCGTTCTCGAAGATCTCCACGCCGTCGAAACCGGCGGCGGCAATGGCTTCGAGTTTTTCCGGCAGGGTACCGCTCAAGGACACGGTGGCAATGGAACGCTGCATGACTTCGGCTCCCGGGACAGGCGTCGGCTACAAAAAATGCGCCGCTTTTTGAAAGAGTCAGGGGATTATTGAGCTGCCGGTTTCTTTGGGCAATTTAATATGTACCATCCGGTTAGTTTTTTGGGCGATTATCGAACACTATGCCCGATCAGCGAATTGACGATTTTTTGTCCACTGCCCACCATCGGTCCCCACGTTGACGCCCGGCTTCGGGTTCAATGCAGACCCAGACCACACCATAAGAATTTCAAGAACGGGTGCACCTTATGATTCCTTCCCAAAGTTCCCGCCTGGCCCCTGGGCCGGTTGCCACCCGCGGTGGCATCGGCGACAAGATCCGTGACGCGATGGCCGTGGGCAAGACCCGTTGGGGCATGCTCGCCCTGGTGTTCTTCGCCACCACGCTGAACTACATCGACCGCGCGGCCCTCGGGGTCATGCAGCCGATCCTGGCCAAGGAAATGAGCTGGACGGCGATGGACTACGCCAATATCAACTTCTGGTTCCAGGTCGGTTATGCGGTCGGCTTCGTGCTGCAGGGCCGGCTGATCGACCGGATCGGCGTCAAGCGCGTGTTCTTCTGCGCCGTGCTGCTCTGGAGCCTGGCGACCGGAGCCCATGGCCTGGCCACGTCGGCAGTGGGCTTCATGGTTTGCCGCTTCATCCTCGGCCTCACGGAGGCCGCCAACTACCCGGCCTGTGTGAAAACCACGCGGCTGTGGTTTCCGGCGGGCGAGCGGGCCGTGGCCACTGGCATCTTCAACGCCGGGACCAACGTCGGCGCAATGTTCACCCCGATGCTGCTGCCGCTGGTCCTGCACGTCTGGGGCTGGCAGGCCGCGTTCCTGTGCATGGCCACGCTGGGCGGGATCTGGCTGCTGTTCTGGGGCCTGAAATACTTCAACCCGGAAGACCACCCGAGCGTGAAGCAGTCGGAACTGGACTACATCCAGGCCCAGGACGAACCGGACCAGGCCCGCGTGGCCTTCTCTCGTATCCTGCGCATGCGCGGCACCTGGGCGTTCGCCCTGGCCTACTCGATCACTGCGCCGGTGTTCTGGTTCTACCTTTACTGGCTGCCGCCGTTCCTGAACCAGCAATACAACCTGGGCATCAACGTGACCCAGATGGGCATCCCGTTGATCATCATCTACCTGACCGCCGATTTCGGCAGCGTCGGCGGCGGGATCCTGTCTTCATTCCTGATCGGCCGCGGAGTCAATCCGATCAAGGCGCGACTGATGTCCATGTTGCTGTTCGCCTGCTGCATCGTCGGGGTGATCATGGCGGCCGGTTCCAGCAGCCTCTGGGTCGCGGTGTTTGCGATTTCCCTGGCCATCGGTGCACACCAGGCCTGGACCGCCAACATCTGGAGCCTGGTGATGGACTACACGCCCAAGCACATGATGAGCACGGTATTCGGCTTCGGCGGCATGTGCGCGGCCATTGGCGGGATGTTCATGACGCAGTTGGTGGGGCACATCCTCACGATCACCCACAACAACTACACCGTACTGTTCACCCTGATCCCGGCGATGTACTTCATCGCGCTGACCTGGATGTACTTCATGGCGCCGCGCAAGGTGCCTACGCTGGACAACTGATGGGGCTGGAAATGACTGTTTGGCCGGGGACATGGTGGACCTGTGGCGAGGGAGCTTGCTCCCGCTCGATTGCGCAGCAATCGCAAAAAAAGCGAGGGCTGCGGAGCAGCCCAGCGGGAGCAAGCTCCCTCGCCACAGAGGGCTGTGCTAGCCACAGGGACTGCGCTGGCCACAAGGGTGCTGTGTAGCGCTTATCTGCGCCGCTGTTGCCACGCCGCCGCCAACCCACTCAAGCAGATCAAGGTAATCCCCACCACCGTGGTCAGCGTCGGCGTATGGCTGAAAAACAACCAGCCCAACAACCCGGCGAAGATGATCTGGCAATACCCGAACGGCGCGAGCAGCGCCGGGGCGGCGAAACGAAAGGCCTGGGTCAGCATCAAGTGCGCGGTCATCCCGCAGGCCCCCAGCGCCAGCATCATCAAGCCGTGGGTCACGCTGGGCACCTGCCAGAAGAACGGCACCAAGGCGCTCATCACCAACGTGTTGCACAACCCCGCGAAAAAATTGCTGGTCGTGGGGCTGTCGATCTCGGCGAGTTTGCGCGTGAGCAGTTGGTAGAAGCAGAAAAACAGCGCCGAACAAAACGGCAGCAACACCGCTGGCGTGAACAGATCGCCGCCGGGATGAACAATGATCAACACCCCAATGAACCCGAAGATCACCGCGATCCACTGACCGCGCGTCACGTGCTCACCCAGCAGCGGTACCGACAATGCCGTGACCAGCACGGGGGCGAGGAAGTTGACCGCCGTCGCCTCTGCCAATGGGATGAACATCAGCGAAGTGGTGAAAAACAGACTGGTGCCCAACAGGCACAACGCCCGGGCAACCTGCCACAACGGGCGCTTGGTGCGCAGCACGCGCAGCCCCGAGCGCGGCAGGAAAATGCCCGCCATCAACAAGGTGTGCACCACGTAACGGGCCCAGACCACCATGATGATCGGATAGAAACCCGAGAGATATTTGGACAGCGCGTCGTGACTGGAGAACAGGAACGTTGCGACCAGGATAAGCACGATGCCCTTGAAAGCCTGATTGACGCCGGAGAGCGGAGTGCTGATGGTCATGAAGGAAACCTGCGTTGCTTGATGTCGAGGCCGCGATGCACAGTGCAGTTATTGGGCCAGCGAGGGTTCCGATAAGTTCTGGATCCCAAGTGTAATGAAAATTGCGCGGCCGGACAGGATTGGCTCGCCGATGAACCAAAATCCTCGTCCGTTGCCTCACTGCTCAAGCACGGCGCGCGCCTTGGGCGCCCGGAAGCTAGACTCACCGCCACAGCAGTCATTTCTTCGCAGGGCCATTCAGAGGACTTCCCACATGTTATGGAAAAAAGGTCGCCGCAGTGACAACGTGGTGGATGCCCGTGATGACGGTGGAGGCGGGGGCGGGATGCGTTTCGGCGGAGGCAAGGGATTGAGCCTGACGGCGATCATCCTGATCGTCGGCATCGGCTGGATCACCGGCCAGGACCCCATGCAAATCCTTGGGCAATTGGCCGGGCAGATGGACCAAGGAGCCGCGCCCACCTCTTCGCAAACCCGCCAGGCGCCGCCGGCCAACGATGAACAGGCCGAATTCGTGCGCGCCATCCTGGGCGATACCGAAGACACCTGGGGCCAAGTCTTCCAACAGGCCGGGCGCCAATACCAGCAACCGAAGCTGGTGCTGTTCAGCGGTCGGGTCAACTCGGCCTGCGGCCTGGCCTCCTCGGCGACCGGCCCGTTCTATTGCCCGGCGGACCGGCAGGTCTACCTGGACATGAGTTTCTTCCAGGAAATGTCCCAGCGTTTTTCGGCCGCCGGGGACTTCGCCCAAGCCTACGTCATTGCCCACGAAATCGGCCACCACGTGCAAACGCTGCTCGGCGTCTCGGCGAAAGTCCAGGAGGCGCGCCAGCAAGGCCGGCAAATGGAAGGTGACGGCGGCTTGCTGGTGCGCCAGGAATTGCAGGCCGATTGCCTCGCCGGCGTCTGGGCCAACCACGCGCAAAAACGCCTGAACTGGCTTGAGCCGGGGGATATCGAAGAGGCCTTGAACGCCGCCAATGCCATTGGTGATGACCGCCTGCAGCAACAAGGCCAGGGCCGCGTGGTGCCGGACTCGTTTACCCATGGCACCTCGGCGCAACGGGTGCGCTGGTTCAAGACCGGTTTCGCCCAGGGCCAAGTCAGCCAGTGCGATACCTTCGCGGCGAAAAACCTGTAGATGAAGTGGGCGACGTTGATCTGGCTGGTGCTCGTTTGCGCTGTCGCCCAGGCCGAGGAGCACGCCGTCAAGGCAGTCGCGCAAGGTCGCCTGTTGCTCAAGGGCGGGGTCATGGCCGTTGCCGTGAGCCCGCCACCGGCGTCGATCCGGCGGGTGCTGATCGTCCTTCACGGTCGACTGCGCAACGCCGACACTTATCTTCGCAGTGGCGAAAAGGCCGCCGCGCAGGCCGGTCAAACGGCAACCACGCTGATCATCGCCCCGCAATTCCTCAACGAACAGGACGTGGCGCGCCACCAACTGCCCGCCGACCTCCTGCGTTGGCAAGGCAACGACTGGATGGCGGGAGGGCTGTCCATAGGGCCGAATCCAACCAGTTCCTTCCAAGTGCTGGATGACATCATCGCGCGGGTCAGCGATCGACAGCAGTTCCCTGAAGTGAAGGAGATCGTCATCGCTGGCCACTCCGGCGGCGCCCAGGTGGTGCAGCGCTATGCCCTGCTCGCCCACGGCACCTATCGCATCGCGCCACGGTTCGTCATTGCCAATCCATCCTCATATGCCTACCTCGACGCGCAACGGCCCATGGCGTTCGCCCTCGCCAGTTGCCCGTCCTTCAACCGTTGGAAATACGGCCTGGAGCACCTGCCCGCCTACGCCGCCGGGCAAACGCCGGCGCAACTCGAAGATAACTACATCAAGCGCGACATCACCTATTTGCTGGGACAACAGGACATTGATCCGGAGCATCCGGCGCTGGACAAAGGCTGCGAGGCGCAGACCCAAGGCGCGTACCGACTGCTGCGCGGGCATTTCTTTTTCGACTACCTGACGCGACGCCATCCACAGGGGCTCAATCAACGACTGATCGAAGTGCCCGGGGTTGGGCATGATGGGGATGGAATGTTCAATTCGCCGGAGGGGTTGAGGGTGTTGTTTGGGCAGTGAGCTTTGTAGCGAATGTTAGGGCCCTATCGCGAGCAAGCTCGCTCCCACAGGGATTTTTTGTCCAATACAAAATCTGTATTCACCACACCTCCACTGTGGGAGCGGGCTTGCTCGCGATAGCGATCGAGCAGTCAACCGAGCTCTCAAGCCAAAAGCATCCGCCGCAATTCCCCACAATCCCGCGCATGCCAGTCCGTCAATTCAGGCCAGGGATTATCCGGCAGATTCACCAGCACCGTCCGCGCCCCCGCCGCGCGACCGCAATCCAGGTCGAAGCGGTAGTCACCCACCATGACCATCGAGCCCGGTGCCACGTCCCACGCCTCGGCCAGTTTCAACAGGCCGCCGGGGTGCGGCTTGGGCGGTGCTTCGTCGCGGCCCAGCACGTCCTCCACGGCGAAACAATCCGCCAGGCCAATGGCTTCGAGGGTGACGTGGGCCAACTCGCGGGCGTTACGGGTCAGGATGCCCAGGCGATAGCCGCGTCCCGCCAACTCTCGCACCAGCTCAAACGCGCCCGGCGCGGGCTTGGAGCCCAGCGCCAGGTCCCGTTCGTGCTCCAGCAGCCAGGCGTGCTTGGCGGCGGCTTCTTCCGAGGGCAACGCCGCCAGGTGGGTGAGGATGTCGTCTTCGGCCGGAATCGCCAGGGCTACGCGGATCGCGGCGAAGTCATGTACGGCGATGGTCAGCGTGCCGTCCATGTCGAACACCCAATGCCGCACATCGGCCAGGCTCATGCCCAGTCCTTGCGATGGCGGATCAAGCCTTCCTGGGTCACCGACGCGACCAGTTGTCCGGCGCGGTTGTACACACTGCCCCGGGAAAAACCACGGGAATTGCCGGCCCACGGGCTGTCCATGGCGTAGAGCAACCAGTCATCGGCGCGCAGGTCGGCGTGGAACCACAACGCGTGGTCAAGGCTCGCGACCTGCATATCCTTGTGCCACACCGATTTGCCGTGGGGCAGCAGCGAGGTGGTCAACAGGCCGAAATCCGACGCGTAGGCCAACAGGTATTTGTGCAGGGCCGGGATGTCCGCCAAGGCGCCATCGGCACGGAACCACACGTATTTGACCGGATCGGCCGGTTGCGGGTTGTAAGGATCTTTTTCGGTGACCGGGCGCACCTCGATCGGCTTGGGGCACAGCAGCTTTTCGCGCATGTGCTCCGGCAGCAGATGGGCGCGCTGCTGGGTCAGCTCCAGCTCGGAAGGCAGGTTTTCCGGCCCGACGACTTGCGGCATGGTGCTCTGGTGCTCGAAACCCTGCTCGTCATACTGGAACGAGGCGCTGCAGGTGAAAATCGGGTTGCCCTTCTGGATCGCCGTGACCCGACGGGTGCTGAAGCTGCCGCCGTCGCGGACGCGATCGACCTGGTAGACCACCGGCAACGCCGCATCGCCCGGACGCAGGAAATAGCCATGCATCGAATGCACATGGCGCGCCTCTTCCACGGTCTGGCTTGCCGCCGACAGCGACTGTCCCAACACCTGGCCGCCGAACAACTGGCGGAACCCCAGGTCCTGGCTACGACCGCGAAACAGGTTCTCTTCGATCGGTTCCAGGGTCAGCAGGTCGACCAGATCTTCCAACACGTGGCTCATTCAACACTTCCTCACACAGCGCAAAAACCGCGCAGTCTGTGCTGCGGCGGATCGATAATTGGCCCGGGCCATTTGGGTGGGCATTGTAACGTCCGTGTCGGCTAACCGTGCAGGGTCTGCAACCACTGCTCCCGGTCGATGCGATAGAGCACATGGTGACGCAATGGGTGACCGACCGCGAGCTTTGGATGCTCGAAATCATCGGCCGGGTCGTGCTGCATGCCGATGGCCTGCATGACCTTCTGCGACGGCAAGTTATCCACAGCGGTAAACGCCACCACTTCGTCCAGCGCCAGCCGGTCGAAGGCACAGCGCAACGCCGTCCATGCCGCTTCGCTGGCATAACCCAAGCCCCAATGCTCCCGCGCCAGGCGCCAGCCGATTTCTACCGCCGGGGTGAAAGGCGCGTCGAACCCGACCACGCCCAGCCCGGTGAAACCGATGAACGCGCCAGTGTCCTTGCGCTCCAGGGCCCACAGGCCAAACCCATGCTCGGCAAAATGCCCGCGCACGCGACCGATCAGCGCAGCGCTTTCCAGGCGACTCAAGGGTGCCGGAAAATAACGCATCACTTGCGGATCGGCGGACATGGCCGCAAACGCCGGCAAATCATCGTCGCGCCACTGCCGCAATATCAGCCGTGCGCTTTCCAGTTCCAGTATCGGCTCCATCTTCACTCCCTTTCCATGCCCCAGAGTCTACGGGTTTGTACGAAAAGTCGCCGAGCGGCGATCAGGCAAGGCGAAAACAGGCGAGGAAGCGCAGTTTACTGGTTGTAAATGAGCATTCCGAGCCTGTTTTCAACGCAGCATGATCGTCGCGCAGGCACTTTTCGTGCAAAGCCTACATCGCTGGTAGGATCCGTCACTCACTCACCGCTGAAAACACTATGCCTTTGCCGCTGATCTATCACGAAGACTACAGCCCCGAGTTCCCAGCGGAACACCGCTTCCCCATGGACAAGTTCCGCCTGCTGCGCGACCACCTGGTAGAGAGCGGCCTGACCCGGGATGCCGACCTGCTGCGCCCCGCCCTGTGCCCGCCAGACATTCTTGCCCTGGCCCATGACCGCGCTTATATCGAACGCTACATGGGCGGTGAGTTGTCCCGCGAAGACCAACGGCGACTGGGCCTGCCCTGGAGCGAAGCCCTGGCCCGGCGAACGGTACGCGCGGTGGGCGGCTCGCTCCTGGCCGCCGAAAAAGCCCTTGAACACGGACTGGCCTGTCACCTGGCCGGCGGCACCCATCACGCCCACTACGACCACCCGGCCGGGTTCTGCATTTTCAATGACCTGGCGGTGATCAGCCGCTACTTCCTGGCCAGCGGTCGCGTCTCGCGGGTGCTGATCTTCGACTGCGACGTGCACCAGGGCGACGGTACGGCTCGAATACTTCATGACACCCCGGACGCCGTGACAGTTTCCCTGCACTGCGAAAAGAATTTCCCGGCGCGCAAGGCGCAAAGCGATTGGGACATCCCGCTGCCCATGGGCATGGACGATGCCGCCTACCTTGAAGTCGTGGACGATGCGCTCAATTACCTGTTGCCGCTCTACCAGCCAGACCTGGTGCTGTATGACGCCGGCGTCGACGTGCACAAGGACGACGCCCTGGGCTACCTGAAACTGACCGACGAAGGCCTCGTCGCCCGGGATGAAAGCGTCATGCGCCATTGCCTGGGACGGGACATCCCCGTTGTCGGCGTGATCGGTGGTGGCTACAGCAAGGACCGCAAGGCCTTGGCCCGACGCCACGGGATCCTGCACCACAGCGCACAAAAGGTCTGGACGTCATCAGGCTGTCATTGAACCCTGGGGGCGTTACCCACAATGCCTGTGGAGCGGCCTGTGGATAACCCGTAGGAGCTGCCGAAGGCTGCGATCCTTTGATCTTCGCTCGCGACTCAATTGTCTGAGACAAGATCGCAGCCTCGCTTTGCTCGGCAGCTCCTACACCGATTCCGGCCTCAGATTATGTGGACCGAGCTGATAGAATGCCCCCCTTGATCCGCCAGACATAGCTCGCCATGACCCAAGCTTCACTCCCTCACACCCCAAACATCGCCATCATCGGCGGCGGCCCCGCCGGCCTGATGGCGGCCGAGGTGTTGAGCCAGGCCGGCATCCGGGTCGACCTGTACGACGGCATGCCCTCGGTGGGCAGGAAATTTCTCCTGGCCGGCGTCGGCGGCATGAACATCACTCACTCCGAAGCTTTTCCGGCGTTCCTGTCCCGCTACAGCGAACGCGCGCCGAATATCGCCCCGCTGCTGCGGGCATTCGGCGCGGATGAGTTATGCCAATGGATTCACGGCCTGGGCATCGACACCTTCGTCGGCAGCTCGGGACGGGTATTTCCGACCGACATGAAAGCCGCCCCGCTGCTGCGCGCCTGGCTCAAGCGCCTCCGTGAGGCCGGCGTGGTGATCCACACCCGCCACCGCTGGCTCGGCTGGAACCCCGACGGCAGCCTGCGCATCGCCAGTCCGGAGGGTGAAAAGAGTCTCACGCCCGACGCGACTTTACTGGCATTGGGCGGCGGCAGTTGGTCGCGCCTGGGCTCCGATGGCGCCTGGATGCTGCCGCTGGAACAGCGCGGCGTGACCCTCGCGCCGTTGCAGCCGAGCAACTGCGGATTCGACGTCGCGGCCTGGAGCGACCTGATGGTCAGCAAATTCGCCGGCGCCCCGCTGAAGAACATCGCCATCGGCCTCAACGACGATGTGCCTCGCCTGGGCGAATGCGTCATCACCGCCACCGGCATCGAAGGCAGCCTGATCTATGCGCTGTCGGCGCGGATTCGTGAGGCCATCAACCAGCACGGCCACGCGATGATTCATCTGGACCTGCTGCCGGGCCGGCCTGTGGATAAAATCCTCCAGGCCCTGAACAAGCCACGCGGTTCTCGCTCGATGGCCAAGCACTTGCACAGCCAGCTGGGAATCGATGGGGTCAAGGCCGCGCTGCTGCGCGAGCTGACTTCCGCTGACGGCTTCGCCGACATGGCGCGGCTGGCGGAAGCGATCAAGGCCTTGCCGATCACGCTGGTGAAGACCCGTCCGCTGGACGAAGCCATCAGCAGCGCTGGCGGCGTGACGTTCGAAGCGCTGGATGAACGCTTGATGCTCAAGCAGATCCCAGGGGTTTTCTGCGCGGGAGAAATGCTCGACTGGGAAGCGCCGACCGGCGGCTACCTGCTCACGGCGTGCTTTGCCAGTGGCCGGGCGGCGGGCTTAGGAATTCTGGAATTCTTGAACGGTTGAACGGTTGAACGGTTGAACGTTGAACCTGTAGGAGCTGCCGAGCGGAGCGAGGCTGCGATCTTTTCCCAGACACTTGAATCTCAAGCGAAAGATCAAGATCAAAAGATCGCAGCCTCGCTCCGCTCGGCAGCTCCTACGGTTCGCATGTGGCCTTTGTTATCAAGGCTTACGCTTACGCGGCCCAGTGTTGAACACCGGCACTTTTCGCACCGGCTTGACCGACGGTTCCACCGGCCCCGAATCACCGCTGTCCACCCACTTGCCCAGGTTGCGCTTGCCGCCACCGCCCTGGGTTTTCGGTTTCTTCGGCTTCTTCGGTTTCTTGACCACCTGGCCGCTGGCATCGGTCTCCGGCACGCGGTGCTCAGGCTCAAAGTCCTGCTCCATCTGCCGGGGCAGTGTCTGACGGGTCAGGGTCTCGATGGCCGACAGCAGATTCACCTCATCGGCGCAGACCAGGGAAATCGCCTGCCCGGTGGCGCCCGCCCGGCCCGTGCGGCCGATGCGGTGGATGTAATCCTCGGCAACAATCGGCAAATCGAAGTTCACGACCAATGGCAAATCCTCAATATCCAAGCCACGGGCGGCGACGTCGGTGGCCACCAGGATCTGCACTTCGCTGGCCTTGAAGCGGTCCAGCGCGCGCTGGCGGGTCGCCTGGGGTTTGTCACCGTGGATGCCATCAGCGTTGACACCGAGGCCCTGGAGCTTTTCCACCAGCGCATCGACGCCGTTGCGGGTCTTGGCGAACACCAGCACCTGCTTCCACTTGTGCTTGCGCATCAGGTGAATGAACAGCTCCGGCTTGCGCTTCTTGTCCACCGTCACCACCCATTGCTTGACGGTGTTGGCGGCCACGTTGCGCGGGCTCACCTCGATGCTCAGGGGGTCGTTGAGCATCTGCCCGGCCAACAGGCGGATCGCATCGGAAAAGGTCGCCGAGAACAGCAGCGTCTGGCGCTTCTTCGGCAACGCCTTGTAGATGTTCGCCAGTTCCTCGGAAAAACCGAGGTCGAGCATGCGGTCGGCTTCGTCCAGCACCAGGGTCTGTAACTGGTTGAACTTCAGCGCGTTCTGGCGGAACAGGTCGAGCAAGCGGCCCGGCGTGGCGACGAGCAAGTCGACGCCTTTGCGCAACTTCATCATCTGCGGGTTGATGCTGACGCCGCCGTACACGGCGTAGGTGCTCAAGGGCAGGTTCTGCGCGTACTGGCGCACGCTTTCGTGGACCTGCTCGGCCAGCTCGCGGGTCGGCACCAGGATCAGCGCACGCACCGAATTGGCGGCGACTTTCGGCCCTTCGGTGGTCAGCAACTGCAACAGCGGCACGGCGAAACCGGCGGTCTTGCCAGTGCCGGTCTGGGCTGCGGCCATCAGGTCGCGCCCGGCGAGCACGGCCGGCATGGCTTGGGCCTGGACCGGCGTCGGCGTCTGGTAGCCGAGCGTCTCGAGGGCGCGCAGCAGGGGTTCGATCAGGCCAAGGGTGGCGAAAGTCATGGAGATACCGTAGGAAAAATCAGCGCAGGGTGTGCAATGCGCGGCAGTTTACCCTAAATCAGGATTCGGCCGGTGCAGGCTTGGGCTTGCGCCACTGCGGCAACCCGATCAACACCACGGCGCTGATGATCACCAGCATCGCCAAGGCTTCTTCGATGCCAATGGTTTCTCCCGCGAAGACGATCCCCAGCAACACCGCCACCGCCGGGTTGACGTAGGCATAGCTGGTGGCCGCCGCCGGGCGTACATGCTTGAGCAGGTACATGTAGGCGTTGAAGGCGATGATCGAACCGAACCCGATCAGATAGACCAACGCAAACCAGCCTTCCAGCGGCGGCACGTGGTCCAGGCGTTCGCCACTGGCGAAGCTGCCGATCAACAGCACCACGCCGGCCACCAGCATTTCCACCGCGCTGGCCATGGCGCCTGCGGGCAGTTGCACATGTTTACTCAACACCGAACCAAAGGCCCACGAGGCGGCGGCGAACACCAGCAAAGCCGCCCCCAACGGACTCGACTGCAGGTTGGAACCCAGGTTGAGCATGGCAATGCCGATCAACCCCAACACAATCCCCGCCCACTCGAGACGGGTATTGCGTGCGCCCCAGAAATACCCGCAGAGCAAGGTGAACAACGGCACCGTCGCCACGGCCAGCGCCGCCACGCCCGAAGCCACGCCCGTATGCTCGGCGATACTCACCGCACCATTGCCGAAGGTCAGCAGCAACACGCCAATGAGCGCCCCGGCCTTCCATTGCGCCCAGGTCGGCGCCGGCGCGCCCTTCCAGCGCAAGAAGCCGTACATCAACGACCCGGCGATCACAAAACGAATCCCCGCCAGCAGCAAGGGCGGCCAATGCTCGACGCCGATGCGAATCACCAGGTAGGTCGATCCCCAGATGACGTACAAGGCGAAAAAGGCAGCGATCAACGGCAACGGAAAACGGCGTGGGCCAGGCATGTTCAACTCGAAGTCAGGACGATGAAACCTGCCATTCTAAGAAGCCGGCCGATAGAAATTAAGTTACAAAATCTGTTTATCCGAGCCATACACTTTTCAAGACACGGCCAATACGACTGAACACAGACGAACCCTGTGGGAGCGAGCTTGCTCGCGATAGCTTTGGATCAGCCAACATCAAATTGACTGATACACCGCAATCGCGAGCAAGCTCGCTCCCACAAAGGTTCCGCAGTGCGTTCAGAACCCGCGATGGCGCTTGAGATGCTCGTTGATCTTCGCCGCCGGCACTTTCTGCAAACTGCACAGCAGATCATGGGACAACGCCCGCAACCCATGCTTGTGGCGCAACTCCGCGGCGAGGTGTGCGGTGAGGTTGGCGGCCATTTCGGCGTCGGCCATGGCCCGGTGAGCCTGGCCGGTGTGGGGCAGGCCAGCGAAGGCGTTGAGCGTGCCGAGCTTGTGGTTCGGCGCCGATGGCATCAAGCGCCGGGCCAGCAACAACGAACAGGCAAAGTTCTGCAGGCGGGTGCGCTTGATCCGTCCCAATTCGAAATCCCAGAACTTCTGGTCGAACGCGGCGTTGTGGGCCAGCAGCGGCGTGATGCCGACAAACTCATTGACCTCATTCATCACTTTTTCCGCCGGGGGAGCGCTGCGTAGCATGGCGTTGCTGATGCCGGTGAGCTGTTCGATGAAGGCCGGCACGCGAACGCCGGCGTTCATCAGGCTCTGGTAACGGTCGACGATCCGGCCTTGTTCAAGGATCACCACGGCGATTTCCGTGGCGCGGCAACTGCTGCTCGGGGTGATGCCGGTGGTTTCAAAGTCGATGACTGCGATGCGTTCCAAACCTGTGGGGCTCCTTGAAGATCAGTTCTTGAGCAGCAACGCGCCTTCGATGGGCACGTAGCGGCTGGCGGCGCGGATCAGCGAGTTGGCGGTCAACCCCGGCACGCCGTAGGCCACCGCCTGCACGCCGTGCTTGCTGATGATGCGTTCGAGCAGCATGTCGAAATCGCCATCGCCGGAGGCCAGCACCACTTCATCGACATGGTCGGCGGCGTCCATGATGTCGAGCGTGATGCCCACGTCCCAGTCGCCCTTGGCCGAACCGTCGCTGCGCTGGATGTAGGGCTTGAGCTTCACGGTGAAGCCGAGGTTGCGCAGGATCTGCTGGAACTGCTGCTGCTTGCTGTCGCCGCGATCGATCGCGTAGGCATAGGCCTCGACGATCTGGCCCTGTTTGCTGACGTCAGCCCACAGCGCCGCGTAGTTGAAATGGCAGCCATAGGCCTGGCGCACGGTGTAGTAGAGGTTCTGGACATCGGCGAACACTGCGATTTTTTTCACCGCGTTTCCTCATGAATGCACACGCGTGCAGGCCACCCGGCCCGAAAAGTCGCCCAGTATGCCAGCCTCGAGGAATGTTCCGCGAATAATCGGCCCGAGGCGCCCCGGCGCCTCGGACGAATGGCAGGTCAGACGAAGGAGTCGTCGTCGTCGCCGAAGAAGGACGAATCGTCGCCGTAGTCCGCGTCGCTGACACCGCCCGGGTCGTTGTCGTAGGTACCGTTGTCGGCCACGCGCTGGTCATCGCCCCAGCCGTTGTCGCTGCTGTTGGCCGTATCGTTGACGGGCTGGGCCGGTTCTTCCTTGAGGATCTCGACGATTTCCTGAGGCTGATTGCTGTGGAACAGGCTGCTGATGCCCTGGGCCAGCATCACGCCACCGGCCACCCCCGCCGCGGTCTTCAAGGCGCCGCCAAGGAAGCTGCTGGCCGCCGGGGCCTGCTGTTGCGGCGCGCCATAGTTGCCGGGCGCGGCACCGAAACCTTGCTGTGCCGGCGCATTGAACGACGGCCGCGCCGGCTCGCGCCAGCCGCCACCGCTGGGCGCCGGTATACTTGCAGGACGCGAGTCGCGGTTGCCGCCACCAAAAATGCTCGAGAGAAAACCACCGCCGCCGCTGGGCGCCGAAGCCGGGTTGCGAGCCTGTTGCAACTCGATTTGCAATTGCTCGACCTGCTGGGCGAGTTGCTTGTTCTGCTCGTCCAGGCGCTTGATCGCCGCCTCTTGCACCAGGATCGCCTGGGCCATGAAATAGCCCGCCGCAGGCTGGCTGGCCAAGTGCTCCTTGATCCGCGCTTCGGCCTGGGCGTCGCGCGGGGCTGATTCCTTTTCGGCTTGTTGCAGCCGTGAAAACAGTCCATCGATCAGGGTTTGTTCTTCGCTGTTCATGGCGACCTCATCAGATTGCCGGATAAAAAACCAAGCCGGTCCGCAAAAGACCGGTGCCCGTCAGTAATGGGGTCCGCCAGGAAGCTTTCAATGGTCTTTACCTGATGTTTACGTTTGTTTCTGCGGCCACCTGATGGGTAAAGTGTCGGACCGCTTTTTTTGAACTGCGATACCGACCCATGAATCCCTTAGAAGTACTGCGTGACTCCTTGTATTTTTTCAAGCGCCATCTGGGCCGCATCGCCCAGTTGTGCCTGCCGCTGGTGATCATTGAAGCGGTGCTGCAACAAGGGGTGGACAACGCCTTCGGGGCCGACGGTTTTTCCGGCTACAGCGTGATCGTCGGTCTGTTGGTGTACCCGTTGTATACCGCAGCGTTGATTCTGTTTCTCGACGCCCGCAGCCGTGGCGAAGCCCCACGCGCCCGCGACCTGCTCGCGGCCGCCCTGCTCCAATGGCCACGCTTCGCCTTGCTGACCGCCCTCAATACGCTGCTGATCCTGATTGGCATCTCGTTGTATTTCCTGCCGGGGTTGTGGCTGATGGTGGTCCTGGCCTTTGGTGAATACCTGTTGGTGTTGAGGGGCCTGTCGCCGCTGGCCGCCATGAAGGAAAGCGCGCGCTTGAGTCGAGGCCATTTCTGGCGAATCCTGCTATGCATCCTCGCCGTAATGGTCCCGCTGTGGCTGCTCAAGGGCGCCAGCGTCTCGGTGTACCCTGCGCCTCAGAACCCCTTGATCAGCCTGCTGATCGATAGCATCCACAGCTTCTTGCAACTGTTCACCACCGTGGTGTTGTTCCGAATGTTCATGCTGATTGCAGAAAAGCCCGAGCCATGAGCCGTCTGCTGCGATACACCGTGCTGGGCCTGTTGTTGATCGTCGGCATCGGCGTCTTCTCGATCTATGGGCTGACCTGGCGTCCCCAGGCCCGGGAAGCGCTGGCCGTCAGTTGTGCCGCGGACGCCGCGCCGCTGATGCCGGGCCAGGCGTTGAAGGTGATGACCTGGAACGTCCAGTTCCTGGCCGGCAAGCGCTACGTGTTCTGGCACGACCTGGCCCAGGGCGACGATGAAAGCCCGACCCTGGAAGACATGGCCTTCAGCCTCGACGAAGTGGCGCGGGTCATTCGCGACGAACAGCCGGACGTGGTGTTGCTTCAGGAACTGGACAACGGTGCCAAGGCCAGCCATTACCAGGAACAACTCAAGCTGTTGCAAGAGCGCCTGGCCGACCTCTACCCGTGCGGCACCAGCGCCTTCGACTGGAAGGCCGATTTCATCCCCCTCCCACGCATCTTCGGCAGCGTTGGCCGGCAATTGGCGACGCTGAGTCGCTACCGCATCGACCATGCCGAGCGGGTGCAACTGCCGGTGGCCGAAGCCAACTTCATCAGCCGTCAGTTCCAGCCGAAAAACGCCTTGTTGGTGAGTTATCTATCGCTGAGTGACGGCGGCCAGCTGGCGGTGCTCAACACTCATCTGGAACGGGCCAACGAACCGGACGAAACCCTGCCCAGACAAATCACTGCCGTGGCCAAGGCACTGGATAAATTCGAATCCTCAGGCACGCCCTGGCTGATCGGCGGCGACTTCAACCTGCTGCCCCTGGGCCAATACCGGCGCCTGCCGGCCGAACAGCGCTCGCCCTACTCCGCCGACAGCGAGTTGCATCTGTTGTGGGACAAATACCCGATGATCCCGACCAACAACGAGGCCAGCGGCATCGATCGCGAACACTGGCTGACCCACTACCCGAACGACCCGGGCCTCAACGGCCCCGACCGCACCGTCGACTACCTGTTCTACAGCCCGCGCCTCAAGCGGGTCGAAGCCCAGGTCCGGCAGGACGACACCTTGCGCATCTCCGATCATTTGCCGGTGATTGCACGGTTTTTGTTGCCGGCTGCGCCTTAGCCGACTCACCGCCAACCCCCTGTGGGAGCAAGCAAGCTCGGCCCACAAGGATTTCGAGAGCGGCACGGCCCTGTGGCGAGGGCGCTTGCTCCCGCTTGAGTGCGCAGCGCTCATTGCTTTTTGGGGCCGCTGCGCGCCCCAGCGGGAGCAAGCGCCCTCGCCACAAAAGCTTCCAAGCATCACGCCACAGATCGATCAACCTCCCACAGGTCTCCCGGCGCCAAAACGCATTACAGCGCCACCGGCGTAACCAGCCTCCCCTCTTCGAAATAGGTATCGAGATTTTCGAAAACCAGGTCCGCCATGGCTTGGCGGGTCTCGTGAGTACCGCTGCCGATATGTGGAAGCAATACGACGTTATCCATTTCCAGCAACGCGGCCGGAACATGGGGCTCGTCCTCGAACACGTCCAAGGCGGCACCGCCGATTTCCGACTCAAGGAGGGCCGTGATCAATGCCGCCTCGTCGACGACACTGCCCCTGGCCACATTGATCAGAAAGGACTTGGGACCGAGCGCGCGCATGACCTGGCGATTGATCAGATGCCGGGTTTGCGGGCCGCCAGGAACGAGGACGACAAGGTAGTCCGCGGCAGTGGCCAGTGCTTGAAGGTCGGCGTAATGGGTGTAGGAAACCTCGGCATACGGCCCACTGGGTCGATAATAAGCGACGTTCATGTCGAAGGCCGAGACCCGTCTGGCGAGCGTCTTGCCGATCTTGCCCAGGCCTACGATGCCGCAGGTCTTACCGTGCAGGTCATTGCCCAAGGGGAATTTTGCCTCCCGCCATTTGCCGGCCCGCACGAAGCGCTCGGCCTCGCAGACTCTACGGGATACGCAAAGCATCAACGCCAGTGCCGTTTCGGCCACGCTGTTGTTGAGCACGTCCGGCGTATTGCTCAACTGGATACCACGACGGGCCAGGTAAGCCGTATCGAGCGCGTCATAACCGACACCGAAACTGGTAATCACCTCGAGATTAGGCAGCTGTTCCAGGACCTGATGGTCAGCCCCGTACACACCACTGGTTACAACCGCACGTATGGAACCGCCATGTAAAGCGACCCAGTGGGTGAAGTCGGCAATCTCCCAGCGCTTGTGGACGCTGTAGTGTTCTTCCAACGACTGCATCAAGGATGGGTGCATGGGCCCCCATACCAGCACGTCCATTTTGAAATCGATGATGGTAGCTCCCCTTTCAAGGAGGCCCTGGACAGAGCCTCGCAAGCCTACTCACTGCCGAACCGAGGAGATTCCTCAGGGACGGGCACCCACCTCGGCTTCCTGAACCGTCCACGGCTTGACTTGTTCGCTGAGTGTCAGCCCCAAACCGGGACGGGTGGGGACGAGCATCCGGCCGTCACGGGTCTCCAGGCGCTCGTTGAACAACGGCTCAAGCCATTCGAAGTGCTCGACCCAGGGTTCGGTCGGATAGGCAGCCGCCAGGTGAACGTGCAGTTCCATGGCGAAATGCGGGGCCAGCATCAGGCCCGCTTGCTCAGCCATCGACGCGACCTTCAAGTAAGGGGTGATGCCGCCCACTCGTGGCGCGTCCGGCATCAAGAAGTCGGCGCCGCGCAGCTTGATGAATTCGGCGTGCTCGGCGACGCTGGTGAGCATTTCACCCGTGGCGATAGGTGTATCGAATTGCTGTGCCAACGCGGCGTGGCCTTCGGCGTCATAGCAGTCCAGGGGTTCCTCGATCCAGATCAGGTTGTACGCCTCGAACTGGCGGCACATGCGCTGGGCCGTCGGCCGATCCCATTGCTGGTTGGCATCGACCATCAGCGGGAAGTTGTCACCCAAGTGCTTGCGCACCGTGCTGACCCGCTCAACGTCCAGGGCACAATCCGGTTGCCCGACTTTCAACTTGATACCACCGATGCCCTTTTCGCGGGACACGTCGGTATTTTTCATCAGTTGATCCAGCGGGGTATGGAGAAAGCCTCCCGAGGTGTTGTAGCAACGCACCGAATCGCGTTGGGCGCCGAGCAAACGGGCCAGCGACAAGTTGGCGCGCTTGGCTTTCAGGTCCCACAACGCCACGTCGAACGCCCCCAAGGCCTGGGTCGACATGCCACTGCGGCCCACCGAGGCGCCAGCCCAGCAGAGCTTGGTCCAGAGCTTGGAAATGTCACTCGGGTTTTCGCCGATCAGCACCGGGGCGATTTCCTTGGCATGGGCGAATTGCCCCGGTCCGCCGGCACGTTTCGAGTAACTGAAGCCGAGGCCACGATGCCCCTCGAGGGTTTCAATTTCAGCGAAGAGGATGGCGATCTCGGTCATCGGTTTC
This sequence comes from Pseudomonas sp. T1.Ur, assembly GCF_023516725.1. Taxonomy (NCBI): domain Bacteria; kingdom Pseudomonadati; phylum Pseudomonadota; class Gammaproteobacteria; order Pseudomonadales; family Pseudomonadaceae; genus Pseudomonas; species Pseudomonas sp. T1.Ur. Next base: position 186,449 of record NZ_JAMGSN010000001.1, on the reverse strand, counting down.
TGCCGCCCGGTAAGCACCTTGGCATCACTGATCGGATTGGCCAGCGGCAAGATCACCGAAGCGACACGAACCCAGGCAATACGGTCGTCATCGGAGGACTTGGGAAGGTCTTTTGATACGAACATGTGCGCTCCTTGGACATTGAAAAGCGTTCAGGTGTGGAAGCTCCTGCCAGCCTATGATTGCGCAATCATCGGCTGATCAAAAAAGCCCTCGCTCGATAAAACCGAAGACCTTTGAATGGATACTACACTGATTGCGCAATCATTCAACCGGAGGCAACCGGCAAACAGATTTTCAATTCAGGTGCTGGCGCGGTCGATCAAGGTGAACCCGGTGTCAATCCGCACCGTTTTCCGGGACGAAGGGTTTTCGAATCGCTCAAGCAGCGCCTCGGCCACTTGCAAGCCGATGCGCTTGCCGTCGACGCTGACAGTCGACAACGCCGGGTAGACCTGCGCGGCACTGCTCAGGTCCCCGAACCCCATGACGGCAAGGTCGCCGGGCACATTCAAGCCTTGGCTGGCGGCTTCGGCCAAAACGCCTTGAGCCACGGTGTCCGAGCTGCACACCACGATGTCGGGCCGCGGCGATGGATCCAGCAGTCGCCGAAGCCCCTCTCGCCCGACTTCGAGCGTGGCAGGTGGCGCCAGGACTTCCATGGGCACTTGCTCGATTCCCTGGCGTTTCAGCTCGGCGATAAGGCTGTTGCAACGGCGCAGGCCCCGGGGGTCGCTGATGGTCACCACGGAAAATCGCCTGTAACCCTTTTTCACCAGGTGTCGCGCGGTCTCCTCCCCCACCTTTTCGTGGGAAAAACCCACCAGCATGTCCAAAGGGTCCTCACTCAAGTCCCAGGCCTCAACCACGGGAATACCCGCCTGAGCGAGGCGCAAGCGGCTTGATTCGGTGTGAAGCGTACCGGTCAGTACGATGCCATCCGGACGCCGGCCGAGTACCGCCTCCAACAGTTTTTCTTCCTGCTCTGCGCTATAGCCTGTAAGGCCCAACAGGGTCTGATAGCCCGCCTGGGTCAGGCGGTCCATCAACGATTGCACGGTGTCTGCAAAAATGGAGTTAGCGATAGTGGGAAGGAAAATCGCCACCAGGCGGCTTTTGTTGCTCGCCAAGCCGCCGGCCAGCATGTTTGGCACATAACCCGACTGGCGCACCGCCTCCCGGACTTTTTCCCGCGTGTTCTCGCTCACCAGCTCCGGTCGATGCAAGGCCCTGGAAACGGTCATTGGCGAGACCCCGGCAATCTTCGCCACATCGATCAATGTCAAGCTGGCCCCTTTGTTGGCCGCTGTCATCGATGCTTCAGTGGTGGGCGTTGCGGGTTTCTTTGCCATGACATGTCCAAATCTGGTGCTGAGTAACCGAGGCTGCGTGGAAAGCAGCTTATCCGTCGGTGAATTTACCATCTGCGACCGAGGTCAAGCCGGGGATTTTCACTTGCGCGGCTTGACCCGCGCCGTCGCCTCGGCCACCAATGGATCATCCGGCCAGTAATGCTTGGGATACCGCCCCTTGAGGTCCTTCTTCACCTCGGCGTAGGTGCTGCGCCAGAAGTTCGCCAAATCCTGGGTCACTTGCACCGGCCGACGCGCCGGCGACAGCAGGTGCAGCTTGACCACCTGCCGTCCGCCGGCGATGCGCGGGGTGTCGGCCAGCCCGAAAAGCTCCTGCAAGCGCACGGCAAGGATGGGCGGATGCTCGCTGTAATCCAGGCGAATCGACGATCCCGAAGGCACGCTCAGGTGATGGGGCGCCTGTTCGTCCAAGCGTTGTGGCAATGGCCAGGGCAGCAGGTTATGAACGATGCTCGACAGGTCCAGGTTGGCGAAATGGCTGAGTCGCGAGACACGTCCCAGGTACGGCATCAGCCAATGTTCGAGACTGCCCGACAATGCCGTGTCGCTGACGTCCGGCCATTCGCTTTCGCCCTTGGTCTCCAGGTCTAGCCGGCGCAACAGCGCCACCCGCGCCTGCCATTGCCGCAACTCCGGTGTCCACCGCAGCAGCTCCAGGCCTTTGCGCCGCACCAGGTTGACCAGCGCCTGGCTGCGGGCTGCTTCATCCAGCCCGGTCAGCGGTTCGCGACTGAGCACCAGCTCGCCGACCTTGCGCTGACGCTCGGCCCGCAGCACGCCTTCGCGCTCGTCCCAATCCAGTTGGTCGACCGTCTGCACCTGCTCGGCCAATACCGAATCGAACAGCGCCGGGTCGAAATCCGTCGCCAGGTAAATTCGCTCTTCGCGTTGGCCCTGGCGGCTGCCCAAATCGGCGATCACCAGCCACGCTTGCTTCATCAGGCTGTCCGCCTCGGCGAACAACGCCGCGCGGCCATTGGCCAGGCGATATTCCGCACCGCCGGGGCGCCGTTGCTGCGCGACACGATCCGGATAGGCCAACGCCAACAATGCACCGAGCCAGCGTGGATGATCGGGATCGGCGACGGCTTCCTCGGCCCTGCCCCGTAGATAGCCACGATATTGCCGGGCCAACTGCCGCGCCCGCTGCACGCCACCCTGGGCGCCGCGTGCCGCTCGCTCCTCGCCGGAGAGCAAGGCCAGACGGCTGTGCAGATCTGCCCCGGCGCCGCGCAGGATGTCGCGCTCGCCCAGCAGCGCCGCCACGTTGCAGGCCATGTCCGCCAACCCCAGCGCTTGCCCGCGCAACAGCATATGGGCGATTCGCGGATGCGCCGGCAGCTCGGCCATGGCCTGGCCGTGGCGGGTCAGTTGGCCGCCATCGAGTGCGCCGAGACGTTGCAGCAGATCCTGGGCCTGGGCGTACGCGGCGGTTGGCGGGACGTCGAGCCAGACCAACTGCTGCGGCGTCACGCCCCAGCGCCCCAATTGCAGGGCCAACCCGGCCAGGTCCGCGGACAGAATCTCGGCGCTGCCATAAGCGGCCAATTGTTCGTGCTGATCCTCGGACCACAGCCGATAGCACACGCCCGGTTCCAGGCGCCCGGCACGGCCGGCCCGCTGGGTCGCGCTGGCGCGGGAGATGCGCTGGGTGTCGAGACGGGTCATGCCGCTGCCCGGATCGAATCGCGGCACGCGGGCAAGGCCGGCATCCACCACCACCCGCACACCGTTGATGGTCAGGCTGGTCTCGGCGATGTTGGTGGCCAGCACGACTTTGCGCTGGCCGGGCGGCGCCGGGTCGATGGCGGCGCGCTGGGCGGCCAGGTCCAACTCGCCATGCAACGGGCACAGCAACACGTTGCCGCCGTCGCCGAGGGCCTCGGCCAATTGTTGATGAACGCGACGGATTTCCGCTTGCCCGGGCAGGAACACCAGCACGCTGCCGGTTTCATCGTGCAGCGCTTCAAGCACGGTCTGCACCAGTCGCGGCTCGATGAACTCCCCTGGCTGGAAGGGTCGGCCCCAGCGCACCGCCACCGGGAACATGCGCCCTTCGCTGCGCAGGATCGGCGCGTCGCCCAGCAGACCGGCCAGGCGCTCGCCTTCCAGTGTCGCGGACATCAGCAGGATCTTCAGCGGCTGCTCTTCGCGAAACAGCTCCCGACCGTTGAGGCTCAAGGCCAGGGCCAGGTCGGCGTCGAGGCTGCGCTCATGGAACTCATCGAAAATCAGCAACCCCACGCCTTCCAGCGCCGGGTCATCTTGCAAGCGCCGGGTGAGGATGCCTTCGGTGACCACTTCAATACGCGTATTGGGGCCCACCTTGCTGTCGAGGCGAATCCGGTAGCCGACAGTTTCTCCAACTTTTTCCCCGAGCTCGCTGGCCAGCCGCTCGGCCGCCGCCCGTGCCGCCAGGCGCCGGGGTTCGAGCATGAGGATGGTTTGCCCGGCCAGCCAGGACTCGTTCAACAGGGCGAGGGGAACACGGGTGGTTTTACCGGCGCCAGGGGGCGCTTCGAGCACCGCTTCGTGGCGCTTGGCCAGGGCTTGGCGCAGCGCGGGTAAAACTTCATCAATCGGCAAGGAAATCATGCTGGCTCCAAAACAGAGGGCCGAGTATAACGGCGAACTGTTTAGCGTGGTCTGGACTCCAACCAGCAACGCCCATACCTGCTCAGGAGATTGCTATGCGTATTCCCTTTCGCGTGATCGGCGGCGTCCTGGTCGCCACCCTACTGACCCAGATCAGCGCCTGTGGCTCGATCTTCTACCCGGACCGTCGCGGCCAGATCGAAGGCAAGATCGACCCGGCCATCGCCGCGCTCGATGCCGTCGGCCTGTTGTTCTACATCATCCCCGGCCTGATCGCCTTTGCCGTGGACTTCGCCACGGGCGCGATTTATTTCGAACCGGGCAAGAGCGTCCAGATCGAGCCAGAGAAACTCAAGCCAGCCATCAACCCCGACGGCACGGTCAACAATCAAAAGTTGCAAGCCATCCTCGAGCGCGAGCTTGGCCGCAGCTTCCCGCTGGATGATCCACGCCTGATCCAACACAAAGGCAACGTAGAACAACTGGCCGCACTCGGCCTCAAACCTGCCGCATAACAGGCGCAACCCGAGGAAGACCGCGCCATGACCACCAGTACCGAACACGCTCGCCTGCTTCGCCTGGCCACCCGGGCCTCGGTGGCCGTGGCGCTTATCCTGATCGTTGCCAAGGCGCTGGCCTGGTGGTCGAGTGGCTCGGTGAGCATGCTCGCCGGCCTGACCGACTCGGCGCTGGACGGCGTCACCTCGTTGCTCAACCTGCTGGCGGTGCACTACGCACTCCGTCCCGCTGACGATGATCATCGCTATGGGCATGGCAAGGCTGAATCGCTGGCGGGCATGGCCCAGGCGCTGTTTATCGGCGGCAGTGCGGTGCTGATTGCCTTGCAGGCCTTCGAGCGCTTGAAAAATCCAGTGCCCGTGGACGCGCCTTGGCTCAGCGTCGGCGTGATCGTGTTTTCCCTGGTGCTGACCTTGGCGCTGTTGGCGTTGCAGCATCGGGTCGTGCGTGCCACCGGCTCCAACGCGGTGCGCGCCGACTCGCTGCATTACCGTTCGGACTTGTTGCTCAACGGCAGCATCCTGGTCGCGCTGGTCCTGGCCGGGTTCGGTTGGTATCAACTCGACGCCTGGTTCGGCCTGGGCATCGCCCTCTACATTCTGTGGAGCGCGGTGCAGATCGCCCGGGAAAGCTTCTCGGTGCTGATGGATGAAGAACTGCCGCCGGACGTCAGCCAGCACATGCTGGAACTGGCCTGCGCCGTACCCGGCGTGGTCGGTGCCCATGACCTGCGCACGCGGATCTCCGGGAACCATTGGTTCGTGCAGTTGCACTTGGAATTGCCGGGGGAATTGACCTTGTCAGTCGCCCACGGCATCAGCGACCAGGCCGCCGACGCGATTCACCGCGCGTATCCGAAGGCCGAAGTGCTGGTGCATGCAGATCCTATAAAAACAGCTACAAGCGGCAAGCTTTAAGTGACAAGTTCAGTCGAGCCCAACTCTTGCAGCTTGGGGCTTGCAGCTCGTCGCTGCTCTACTGAACCTGATACCCACGGCTACTCAAGCAACTCCCCTCGGCCTGGCGATAGGTCTGCACCACCTCCGGCGCCGGTGGGTAGGTGTAGTTGCGCGGATCGAAACCACTCTGCTGCACCGCCCAGCGATAGCAATCGTAGCCGTCCTGGTTGACCTGCTCGGGCGACTGGCCGTTGGCCGGGTAAGCCACCACGTCAAAACCGTTGCCCTGGGGTTGTGGCTGCGGGTTGGCGACTGGCGCCTCGACCACGACGTAATCCCGGGTATTGGCTTCGTAGATGTAATACGCGCCGGCGGCGAGGAAGAACAGCGAACTGCCGATCCAGACCTCACGGGCATAGTCCGGCAGATAGCGCGTGCGAATCCCCCGTGGCGGCTGGACCACGACATAACGCGGGCCTTGCGGGCGATACCAGTAGCCACCGGAATAGAAATAATCCTGGCCGCGATACGGCACGCGGTAGTTGCGATCCGGGAAACGATCGATCACATACCCGGGCCGATATTGCGGGCCCGGGCCCCAGCCATTGCCATGCCCGTCCGGCCGACCGGGCCAATGCTGCTCGGGACGCCCCTCATGGCCGGGACGAGGCCCTCCATTGGGATAGCCGTCGTTGCGGCGCGGAATGTCGCGGTAGTACCCCGTTTGCGGCTCACGGGTCTGGGTCACGCTGTCGGGCCGCCCCTGGATCGGCAAATGGTTGCCCGGTTGCTGCTGCGGCGGGCGACCTTGGACGTTGGGGTCCTGCGGCGGGCGCTCGTAGCGTTGTCCGCCCTGGTATTGCGGCTTGACTTCGAACTGTCGGCTGTTATCGCCCCGGATGATCTCGTTGCTTTGCTGCCTGGGCTGGCCTGAGTACCCTTGGCCGTTGCCGCCTCGTCCGTCCTGGCCGTGACCACCGTCGGGGCCGCCACGGTTTTGCTGATCGTCGGCCACTCCCTGCGCACTGACACTCGCCCACAACAGACCAACACCTGCCAAACGCCAGATGCGCGACTTCATGAAATTCCTCACAACGGTTCGGGGCCTGCAAATAAGACTGGAAAAGCCCAGGCCGGTTCTGCGACAGATTATCAGGCGCGGGGTTTATTTCGCAGGCATAAAAAAGGGAGGCCCGTCGGCCTCCCCTTGAGAACTTCGTCCGTGCGCGACGCTTATGACGTCGGCTCACCTCACGCTGTCTTCTGGACAGTGTGCAGCTCGGGGGTCTGCCAGTACCGGTGGGTACTGCGACCGCAGCCGGCCGGATTGGGCGGGCTGCACTGGACTGTTTGTCCGAGCAGTGATCTTGGTGGTAAGCATAGGCCCGGGGCGCCGGCAGGGGATTGCGAAGATTGCTTGAATAAACACCACTTGCGCAATTTTTACCCCTGGATAGATAATCTTCCGCAATTAACCGGATAAAGGCCCGCTCGATGAGCAAACTCGACCGTTACGACCTGAGCATCCTGGCGGAATTGCAACGCGATGCGCGTATCTCCAACCAGGAATTGGCCGAGCGCATCGGCTTGTCGCCCTCCCCGTGCTCGCGGCGGGTCAAGCAACTGGAGGACGACGGCTACATCACCCGCCAGGTCGCCCTGCTCGACCGCAAGATGCTGGGCCTGAGCCTGACGGCCTACGTGCTGATCGGCATGGACCGCCATACCCCCGATCGCTTCGAGACCTTCGAAGCCGCGATCCGCAGCCTGCCGCAGGTGCTGGAGTGCAGCCTGGTGACCGGCATCGACGCGGACTACCAGCTCAAGGTGGTGGTGCCGGACATGGACCATTACCAGAAACTGTTGCTGGGGCACCTGACGCGGATCGAAGGGGTCACCAGCGTGCGCTCGAGTTTTGTGCTGAACCAGGTGCTCAACAGCACTGAGTTGCCGCTCACCCACCTGCGCAACTGACCGCTGTTGTGGCGAGGGAGCTTGCTCCGCTGGTTTGCGTGTAGGAGCTGCCGAAGGCTGCGATCTTTTGATCTTTCGCTTGGGATTTAAGTGTCTGGGGAAAGATCGCTCGGCAGCTCCTACACAGCGCCTACAGCGTCGAGCGGGGATAAATCCCCTCGTCACAAAATCTCGAGTCCACGATGGATAGCTGCGACACACCGCCGCAGCCCAATCCTGCGCCCCGCCCCCATGCCTTATACTCGCCGCGCCTTTTCAATCCCGCCCACGCTGGAGTGTCCCGATGGATCCTGCTGTTTTCGAAGAGTGGATGATGACCGGCCTGGTCAGCATCCTGATCATTTTCATGGGTTTCATCGTCTGGGACCTGGCGAAGAAGTCCAAGGCCGGGCGCTTTGGCTCGTTCATCCTGTTTTTCGTGCTGGGCCTCGGCGTCGCGGCATTCGTCATCAAGAGCGTGGTGATCGGCCTGATCGAATCCGGCGCACTATAAGCGCGCCGGCACTTCCTTCCACTGGCCCTGGTCGAGCCCTTCGAGCGTCCAGTCGCCGATCCTGACACGCACCAGGCGCAAGGTCGGCAAGCCGACCGCGGCGGTCATGCGTCGTACCTGGCGGTTGCGTCCTTCACGTATGACCAGCTCCAGCCAGCTCGTCGGCACGCTTTTGCGAAAGCGCACCGGCGGGTTGCGCGGCCACAACTGCGGCGCCTCCAGTTGGCGGGCCTCGGCCGGCAGCGTCATGCCATCGTTCAACGCCACGCCATCGCGCAGGCGCTGCAGTTGTTCGTCGCTCGGCTCCCCCTCGACTTGCACCCAGTACGTCTTGGCCAACTTGTGCTTGGGATCGGCGATGCGCGCCTGCAGTTGTCCGTCATTGGTCAGCAACAGCAACCCTTCGCTGTCGCGGTCGAGGCGACCGGCCGGGTAGATGCCGGGCACGTCGATGAAATCCTTGAGCGTCGCCCGCCCTTCGCCGTCGCTGAATTGCGTCAGCACATCAAAGGGTTTGTTGAACAGGATCAGCTTCGGCTCGGCCGGAGGCGCCTTGGCCACACGGCGCGGGGCGGCGGCTGGAGGCTTCGCGCCAGGGCGGCGGGAAACGGGACGTGGGGGACGGGGCATGGCAGCGACAACATCTAACGGTCAGGGCCGACCATGCTAGTGGCCCGACCGTTAAATGACCACCGTCCGATCAGCGGAACGGCGGCTCGTCGAAGCTGCGCAGCTTGCGCGAGTGCAACGAATTGAGCTCGGTGCGCAGCAGGTCCACCGCCGCGATGCCGATCTTCAGGTGCTGGTTGACCGCCCGCTCATAAAAAGCGTTGGCCGAACCCGGCAGCTTGATCTCGCTGTGCAGCGGTTTGTCCGAAACACACAGCAACGTGCCATAAGGCACCCGCAGACGATAACCCTGGGCGGCAATGGTGCCGCTTTCCATGTCCACCGCCACCGCGCGGGACAGGTTGATCAGCGGGCGTTCCTGGGCCCAGCGCAGTTCCCAGTTGCGGTCGTCGTAGGTCAGCACGGTGCCGGTGCGCAGGCGCTTTTTCAACTCGTCGCCTTTCTCGCCAGTGACGTTCGCCGCCGCTTGCTGAAGCGCCAGTTGCACTTCGGCCAGGGCCGGGATCGGGATGTTCGGCGGCACCACCCGGTCGAGAATCCCATCGCGGCGCATGTAGGCGTGGGCCAGCACGTAGTCGCCGATGGTCTGGGACTGCCGCAGGCCGCCGCAGTGTCCGATCATCAGCCAGCAATGCGGGCGCAGCACGGCCAGGTGGTCGGTGATGTTCTTGGCGTTGGACGGGCCGACGCCGATGTTCACCAGGGTCACGCCGTGGCCGTCGCTGGCCTGCAAGTGATAGGCCGGCATCTGGTAGCGGTGCCAGACCACGCCGGCGGCGATGGCCGAGGCTTCGCCGTGGTCCATGTTCTTGTCGATGATCACGTTGCCCGGCAACACCATGCGCACGAAACGCGGATCACTGCGCAATTGCTCCAAGCCATGGACGATGAACTGGTCGACATAGCGGTGATAGTTAGTCAGCAGAATCCACGGCTGCACGTGGCGCCAGTCACTGCCGGTGTAGTGCACCAGCCGGCGCAGGGAGAAATCCACCCGCGCGGCGTCGAACAGCGCCAGGGGCAGCGGGTCGGTGTTCTCCCAATCGTAGAGGCCATCGGCGATGCCATCGGTGGCGGCCGACAAGTCGGTGCTCGGGAACACCCGCGCCAGCACGGCAGCGGTGACACCGGAGCCGGCGAGCTCGTCGCCCTGCTCAACCACGTACGGGTAAGGAATGTTCTGCTCGCTGACGCCCACCTCGACGGTGACGGTGAAGTCGTGCATCAACGGCACGAGCTGCTCCAGCAGGTATTTGCGGAACGCGGCTGGGTGAGTGACGGTGACACTGTAAGTGCCCGGCAACTGGACCTTGGCGTAGGCGCGGGTGGTTTGCGGCACTTCGCCGTGGCAATGGTAGGTCAGCCGCAGTGCCGGGTAGCGAAACAAGGCCCGTTGCTCGGCATCCGGCTCGATGCGGTCCTTGAGGTAGCGCTTGAGCGCCTGGTTCAGCGCGGTGGTCGCACGCTCATGCAGGGCCGCGAGACGATCCACGGCTTGTTCGGCGGTTTGAACGACAATAAACGCTTCGGTCACGATCAGCTTCCTGTGTTCTGACTTGCAGGCCTTCATCTTGCCTGCATCGTGGTCCGACGGGAACAGTGGCGTATTGGTTGACCTTTCGCGGAGCCTCTTGTGGGAGCGAGCCTGCTCGCGAAAGCAGTGTGTCAGACCACACAGAGGTTGAATGCACCGACGCCTTCGCGAGCAGGCTCGCTCCCACAGGGTTTGGTGGTGTCTCGAATCTTGTGTGCCGCCTAAACCCACTGTGGGATGTGTTGATCCTAGAAACCCTGCGGGGTCGAGCGCGCGACGATTGCCTCTACATTCAAGCCTCTCGGCAACGCTCCGTAGACCCTGGCACCGGATCCAAGGCGACTGGCAATAAAGGCATCGCTGACATCACCGTTCCCCGCTTCGAGCAGCCACCTCGCTTGCAGGCCGACGGCGATGTCTTCGGTCAATTGCCGGGCGCGGTACTGGATATCGTCGGTGTCCTTGAACGCCGCATACAGTTGGTCGATATGGGTAGCCAGGCGCTTGTCCCCATGACCGTCACCCAGTTCGTTGAACAGCACTTCCAGCACGCCAGGCTCCTTGGACAAGGCGCGCAATACATCGAGGCATTGCACGTTGCCTGAACCTTCCCACGTGGAGTTGACCGGCGCCTCCCGATACAGGCGCGGCAGGATGCTGTCTTCGACGTAGCCGGCGCCGCCCATGCATTCGGCAGCTTCGTTGATCATCGCGGGGGCACGTTTGCAGATCCAGTACTTGCCCACCGCCGTCACCAGCCGGGCGAACTTGGCTTCGTGCTCGTCGTCCAGATGGTCCAGCGCCCGTCCCATGCGCAGGCTCAAGGCCAATGCAGATTCGCTTTCCAGCGCCAGGTCGGCGAGCACGTTCCGCATCAGCGGTTGTTCGCTCAGCAACTTGCCGCCGACCATGCGGTGCGCGCAGTGATGACTGGCCTGGGTCAAGGCCTGGCGCATCAGGGCGCTGGAGCCGACCATACAATCGAAGCGCGTCATGGCGACCATCTCGATGATCGTCGGCACGCCCCGGCCCTCTTCCCCAACCATCCACGCCAAGGCCCCGCGGAACTCCACTTCGCTGGACGCATTGGAACAATTGCCCAGCTTGTTTTTCAGCCGCTGGATATAGAACTGATTGCGCGTGTCGTCCGGGCGATGGCGCGGCAGCAGGAAACAGGTCAGGCCCTTGTCGGTCTGGGCCAGGGTCAGGAACGCATCGCACATCGGTGCCGAGCAGAACCATTTATGCCCGACCAGTTCATAGGCCTGCCCCGGCCCACTGGCCCCCACTGGAAAAGCCTTGGTGGTATTGGCCCGCACGTCGGTGCCACCCTGTTTTTCGGTCATCGCCATGCCCAGCGTGACACCAGCCTTGTGGGCCATGCCGACGTTGCGCGGGTCGTACTCGGTGGCGAGCACCTTCGGCACCCAGCGTTCCGCCAGGTCCGGCTGCAAGCGCAGCGCCGGCACGCTGGCGAAGGTCATGGTCAACGGGCAACCGGTGCCGGCTTCGGCCTGGCTGTGCAGGTAAGTCATGGAAGCGCGGGCGACATGGGCGCCGGGTTGCGGATGAGCCCACGGCAGGCTGGGCAGGCCATGCTCGATGGCGGTGCGCATCAATTGGTGATAGGCGGGATGAAACTCCACCAGGTCAATGCGATGGCCGTAGCGGTCATGACTGGAAAACACCGGTTTGTTCTGGTTGGCCAGGAACCCGGCCTCCATCAGCGGCCCGCCCGCCAGCGCACCGTAGGCATCGATCCGCGCCTGCGCCCAACCGGCGCCGAAACGCTGAGACCACTGTTGCAGCGGCAGGTCGATGCGATACAGGTTGGCACCGTCCAGGGACGGCGGCTGATTGGTGACGTCGTGGGTTTCGGCGAACTGGTGCAGGTTCATGACGGGGCTCCTTGGTCGGCCAGCAGGGATTCAGTTAAGCATCGCCTCCTGATCGATCAAAGTGGCATACCCGCCTAAATATCGGCGCTTTCACCCTGTTTCGGACAAAGTACCCGCCGCTGCAAAACGGCTTGCAACACCTCGAATTTCACCGGTTTGCCCAGATAGTCGATCAAGGCTCCCGAAGGGCAGCCAGCAGCATCATGACGCGGACTGGCTACCAGCACGGGCAAGTCCTCGCAACCGGCCAGCGCCCGAATCTGGCAGCCCACTGATACCCCGTCCAGGGGCGATGACTGGCAGTCGAGGAGCACCGCGTCAAAACTTTCGACCTGCAGCACATCCAAGGCAGCCCGACCACTGTCGACGGTGCGCACCCGGTAGCCCAGCTTGAGCAGCATGCCGCGCATGACCAACTGATCGATGTTGTTGTCATCCGCCAACAGCACCGTGCAGTCCTGGGGTTCGCGCGAATCCCGGCGCCCGCTGAATGAAAAAGGGCTCGGGACACCCGACGGCAACGCGATGTCGAACGCCACGTCCAGCTGGAAACGGCTGCCGCGCCCCGGCTCGGAGGTGTGGGTCAGCCGCCCGCCGAGCAATTCGACCAGTTGGCGGCAGATCGCCAGGCCCACACCGAGGCCGCCGTATTCGCGGGTCATCGAACCGTCGAGCTGGAAAAAGCGCTGGTACAAAGTTGCTTCGCCAAGGTCGGTAAAACCGATGCCGGTGTCAATCACGGCGAAGGACAACACCAGGCGATCGAGCTCCGACGGACGCCCGCTGACCCGCAACGCGACACCACCGGAGCGGGTGAACTTGATGGCGTTGTCCAGAAGGCATTCCAGGCACTGGGCCAGTTTGCCGCTGTCACCCAACAGCCGGTCTGCCAGGCCGGGGTTTATGTCGACCTTGAAATCCAGGCCCTTGGCCGCCGCGTTGGCACCGAACTGCACCTGCAACGCGTCAATCACACCGCGCAGGCTGAACGGCGCCGGGTAAATCTTGAGCTTGCCGGCCTGCAACTCGGTGAGCGTAAGGATGCCGTTGACCATGCGCATCATGTCCCGTGCCGAACCGGCGGCGGTCTGCTGGTACTGGGTCAACTCTTCGTCCATTTCGACGGTTTCCATCAACTCCAGCGAGCCGATCACGCCGTTCATCGGCGTGCGCAACTCATGGGTCAAGGTGGCGAGGAATTCATCCTTGAGTTTATTGCCCTGGGCCAGTTGCTGGTTGAGCACTTCCAGTTTCTGCCCGGCGTCGAACAGCGTCTGGGCTTGCTGCTCGCGCATGGCGTTGATGCGGTCGGCCAGGGCGAGGGACAACAGCGCCACCTCGATGGCCGAGCCAATCTGGCTGGCGTACATGGTCAGGAAGATGTTCGGCAGATAACCGAGCACCATCATTGTGTTGACGATGCCCCCCAGCAGGAACGCCGACCAGGCGATGATGAAATAACGCGCGACCCGCAGGCCGCGCCACCAGGCGAACAGCCCGGCGGCGAAAATCACCACGGTGAAGACCAGGGCCAAGGCCGTTGCCAGGCGCAACGCCAGGGCGTAGCTGGTCATCAATGACAAGCCCACCACCACGGCACCATAGGCAATCAGCGCCAGCAGCAACCGGTCGAGCCAGCGGCTGTGTTGCGCGGTCTGCAGGAAACTGCGGGCGAACTGACTGCCGAACAGGCCCGCGCAACCGATGAAAAACGGCGTCGCAGCGTTGGCCCACCAGGGGTTGTCCGGCCAGAAATACTCCACCGCCGCGCCATTGACCGACAATTGATACAGGCCGAACGAGGCGATGTAGAAGATGTAATACAGGTAGCTGGTGTCGCGCACGCTCAGGTAGATGAACAGGTTGTAGACCAGCATGCCCAGCAACACGCCATAGATGATCCCCAGCACGTAAAGGCGCAACGGCTGTTGTTCCAGATAAGCGGTGCTCGACCACAGCGTCAATGGCGCCTGGATCGAGCCCTCGCTTTGCAGTCGCAGGTAGACGGTCTGGCGTTGATCGGGCTGGAAATCCAGGCTGAACAGGTAGTTGTTCTGGCGGATCTCGCGACGGGCGAAGGGCAGCGCATCGCCCGTCTGGCGGACCAGGCGATAGGCGCCGGTGCCGTCAGCCAGGTACAGGTCCAGGTGATCCAACGGTGGATACGCCAGTTCCAACAGCCAGGTTCGCTGGGCGCCGGGATTGCCGGGACGATAGTGCAAATCGATTTTCAGCCAGAACGCGGATCGCGAATAACCGGCGTTCAACGTGGCTTTGTCGTGGGGTTTGAAGTGACCGGCCGTGGCCTCGGCCAGGACGTCATCGATGGAATCCGTGCCGCTGGCGTCTTCAAAGACTTGCAGGGCGTTGCCCAAGGGCAGGCTCTGGGTAAATTCATCGAATTCGAGGGCGCTTGCCAAGGGGGACAAGCACAACAGCAACATCAGCAAATAGCGCATTTAAGCCCCAGCGTGGCCTGTCCGGTTGAGTCAGGAAGCCCCCCCATTCCCTGAGTAGACGTAACACCGGCAATACCTGTTATTGGTTGGATCCATCCCTAGCATAGCCGTTGATGGCCAATTTGCACCATGGAAATTTTTCCGACAAAAGGCTCTAGGACGGGCGTCTCAGCGCCAAGCATTGAGATAGAGCTGTTGCTTTGGTCAGGTCACAATTTCGTCGGCGCGGAGTTCTATTGTGGCGAGGGGATTTATCCCCGCTGGGCTGCACAGCAGCCCCAATAACTGTCGCCGCGGATACCAGGCAGTTTGAATGGGGGCGCTTCGCACCCCAACGGGGCGGTGCGACGTTTCGCTAAATCCCCTCGCCACAGATAAATCCCCTCGCCACAGACGACTTGCATCAACAGAGGTGCGCGCCGATCGGTGGGGTTTGGTGATAAGCTCGCGCACCATGAATATCTACAGCTCTCGCCCCGTTGTCCTCTGTCTCTCCGGCCACGATCCCAGTGGTGGCGCCGGCTTGCAGGCAGATATCGAAGCCCTGCTCGCCCAGGGATGTCATGCCGCCCCGGCCGTTACCGCGTTGACCGTGCAAGACACCGTCAACGTCAGCGATTTCCGCGTACTCGATCGCGAGTGGGTGCTGGCGCAAGCCAATGCCGTGCTCAACGATTCGCCCGTGGCGGCGGTCAAGCTGGGGATGCTCGGCTCGCTGGAAATGGTCGACACGGTGGTCGAGCTGCTCCAGGCGCACCCGCATCTGCCGATGGTCTGCGACCCAGTGCTACGCGCCGGTGGCGGCGGGCGGCTGGGCAAGGATGAAGTCGGCTACGCCATGCGCGAACGCCTGCTGCCGCTGGCGATCATCGCCACGCCCAACCTGCCCGAAGCACGCATCCTCGCCGAACTGCCAGAAGGCAGCGCCGATGAATGCGCCGAAAAATTGCTGCCCTTCGTCAAGCACTTGCTGATCACCGGCGGTCACGGCGACGAGCATGAAGTCCATAATCGCCTCTACAGCCGTGACGGGCACCGCGAAACGTTCACCTGCCAGCGCTTGCCCGGCAGCTACCACGGTTCCGGTTGCACCCTCGCCAGCGCCATCGCCGGTCGGCTGGCCCAGGGCGAACAGCTCGCCAGCGCGGTCAAGACAGCGCTGGACTACACCTGGCGCACCCTGCGCGATGCCGAACAACTGGGCAAAGGCCAGTTCGTACCGCGTCGCCTGCCGCTGGATTTCTGCTCGTAGCACAGGAGCCGTGGAATGAAATTACGTGGCCTTTATGCCGTCACCGATAGCCAGTTGCTGGCCGGCAAATTCCTCGCCTATGTCGAAGCGGCGCTGGAAGGTGGCGTGACGTTGCTGCAATACCGCGACAAGAGCAGCGACGAGGCCCGGCGCCTGCGGGAAGCCGAAGCCCTGCGCAACCTGTGCGAACGCTACAAGACCCAACTGATCATCAACGATGACGCCGAACTGGCCGCGCGCCTCGGCGTCGGCGTCCACCTGGGCCAGACCGATGGCCCGTTGGCACCGGTGCGGGCGTTGCTGGGCCACAAGGCAATCGTCGGCTCTACGTGCCACGCCAGCCTGGAATTGGCCGAACAGGCCGTCAACGAAGGCGCCAGCTACGTCGCGTTCGGCCGTTTTTTCAACTCCAGCACCAAGCCCGGGGCGCCCAGCGCAAACCTTGAACTGCTCGAACAGGCCCGCATCAAATTGCATGTACCGATTTGCGCGATCGGCGGCATCACCCTGGAAAACGCCGCCCCCCTGGTGGCCCACGGGGTCGATCTGCTCGCGGTGGTCCATGGCCTGTTCGGCGCCGACAGCACCGCTGAAGTGACGCGCCGCGCCCGCGCCTTCAACGACCTGCTGCTCATCAAATAGTCATTTCCGTTTTCGAGAGCCCAACCATGTCCCGTTCCGAAACCCTGTTTGCCAACGCCCAGAAACACATCCCCGGCGGCGTGAACTCGCCCGTTCGTGCGTTCAAGAGCGTCGGCGGCACCCCGCTGTTCTTCAAGCATGCCGAAGGCGCGTACGTCACCGACGAAGACGACAAGCGCTACGTTGACTATGTGGGCTCCTGGGGGCCGATGATCCTCGGCCACAGCCATCCGGACGTGTTGGATGCGGTGCGCAAGCAGTTGGAACACGGCCTGTCCTACGGCGCCCCGACCGCGATGGAAACCGAGATGGCCGACCTGGTCTGCTCCATCGTGCCGTCGATGGAAATGGTGCGCATGGTCAGCTCCGGCACCGAAGCGACCATGAGCGCGATTCGCCTGGCCCGCGGCTACACCGGCCGCGACAGCATCATCAAGTTCGAAGGCTGCTATCACGGCCATTCCGACAGCCTGCTGGTCAAGGCCGGTTCCGGCGCGCTGACCCAAGGCGTGCCGAGCTCGGCGGGCGTGCCGGCGGCGTTCGCCAGACATACCCTGACGCTGCCGTTCAACGACCTTGATGAAGTCGAGAAGATGCTCGGCGAAGTCGGCCAGGAAGTGGCCTGCATCATTGTCGAGCCAGTGGCCGGCAACATGAACTGCGTGCCGCCGGCGCCAGGCTTCCTCGAAGGCCTGCGCAGCCTGTGCGACCAGCATGGCGTGGTGTTGATTTTCGATGAAGTGATGACCGGTTTCCGTGTTGCCCTCGGTGGCGCCCAGGCCCATTACGGTGTGACGCCGGACTTGAGCACCTTCGGCAAGATCATCGGCGGCGGCATGCCGGTGGGCTGCTTTGGCGGCAAGCGCGCGATCATGGAGTGCATCGCACCGCTGGGCCCGGTCTACCAGGCCGGCACACTGTCGGGCAACCCGCTGGCCATGGCCGCCGGCCTGACCACTCTGCGCCTGATCAGCCGCCCGGGTTTCCATGCCGAACTGACCGACTTCACCACGCGCCTGCTCGATGGCTTGCAGGTACGTGCCGATGCAGCGGGCATTCCGTTTGTCACCACCCAGGCCGGCGGCATGTTCGGCCTGTATTTCAGTGGCGCCGATGACATCGTGACCTTCGACGACGTGATGGCCAGCGACTCTGACCGCTTCAAGCGCTTCTTCCACCTGATGCTCGAAGGTGGCGTCTACCTCGCGCCGAGCGCGTTCGAAGCCGGCTTCACCTCCATCGCCCATGGCGACGCCGAGTTGAAAATCACGCTCGACGCGGCCGAGCGGGCCTTTGCGGCGCTGAAGTAAGCCTGTGGATAAGTGACGCTGGCTCACCCCAGCGTCAGTTATTGCCCATGGCCCCCGCGCTTTTTCCTACATATTTGCCCCATAAGCCGTCCCTGCCGTTCCATCGCAGCAGAAAAACGAGTAAAGACTTTGTAAGGATGGCCCCGCTTATTTCATAATGCGCGCTTATTGGATCCCCCGGAGGGTCCACGCGCCCCTCAGAGGTAAGTCGATTCCCATGAACCGCACCGGCCGCACCCTTGCCCTGGGCTGCCTGTTGCTCCTTCAGCCCCTGTTCGCGAATGCACAGGCAGGCGGTAACTCGTTGTTGATCCCGGCGATGGGCCGTTGCACGCTCAACACCCAGCCACAAGATCTCGCACCGGCACTCGACGCCTGTCGAAAAGCGGCCGACGCGGGCGACGCGCAAGCGCAATACGAGTTGGGTGAGTTCTACTACGACGGCAAGGCCGCGCCCCGCGACCTCAAGCTGGCCCTCAATTATTACGAAAAAGCCTCGCTGCAAGGCCATGCCCAGGCGCAATTCAAGCTCGGTGGCATGTTCTTCCATGGCGAAGGTGTGCCGGCCAACAATGTCCAGGCTTATATCGTCTTGAAGATGGCAGCGGTCAATGGCGCCGAAGAGGCACTGGACACCGCTGACGAAGTCGCCGAGCAGATGCCCCGCGACGAGCTGGAAGTGGCGACCCAGGTGCTGGGGCAGATCTTTCGCAAATACCTGATGGAATTGCAGAACGCCGATGGGCGCACGCCTTTCTCGCCACTGCCCTGAACCACACAGCCTGCCCTGTAGGAGCTGTAGGAGCTGTAGGAGCTGCCGAGTGCAACGAGGCTGCGATCTTTCTCCTGGCAATTGAATCCAGAGCGAAAGTTCAAGATCAAGATCAAGATCAAAAGATCGCAGGCTTCGCCAGCTCCTACAGGGCCCGGCGCAGCAGCACAAATATTCCTTACTTCTCAGGCATCGGCATCGGAAACGGCATCACATTGCCGACCGCGCCGCGGGCTTCGCTGATTTTTGGCGTGCCGAGGCGTTCCACTTCATCGATGCGCACGATCGAATGCATTGGCACGAAGCTGCGCACCACGCCTTCGAACTGCGCCTTGAGCTTTTCTTCGCTCGGGTCGACGACCACTTGCGTGCGCTCGCCAAAGACGAATTCCTCGACTTCCAGGAAGCCCCACAGATCACTTTGATAGATCTGCTTGGCGTACATTTCGAACACCTGGCCCTGGTTGAGGAAAATCACCTTGTAGATTGGAGCTTCACGTTTGGTCATGGCAGGCGAAATACATCGGCGGGTAAAAATGAGGGCGCGAACTATAGCATAGCCACTGCTCGCACAGCGGTAGGAACCCGTGGACTTGTTGCCTATAATGCGCGGTTCTTTGAATCACGTGATGATCCCGTCCATGGCCAAGAAACTTTACATCGAAACCCACGGTTGCCAGATGAACGAGTACGACAGCTCGCGCATGGTCGATCTGCTGGGCGAACACCAGGCCCTGGAAGTCACCGCCCGCGCCGAAGACGCGGACGTGATCCTGCTCAACACCTGCTCGATCCGTGAGCGCGCCCAGGACCGGGTGTACTCCCAACTGGGTCGCTGGCGCGAACTGAAGCTGGCCAACCCGGAAATGGTCATAGCCGTGGGCGGTTGCGTGGCCAGCCAGGAAGGCGCGGCGATTCGTGATCGCGCACCGTACGTGGACGTGGTCTTCGGCCCGCAGACCCTGCACCGCCTGCCGGAAATGATCGATGCCGCGCGCGTGACCAAACTGCCGCAAGTCGACGTTTCGTTCCCTGAAATCGAAAAATTCGACCATCTGCCCGAGCCGCGTATCGACGGTCCCAGCGCCTATGTCTCGGTGATGGAGGGCTGCAGCAAATACTGCACGTTCTGCGTGGTGCCCTATACCCGGGGCGAAGAAGTCAGCCGACCGTTCGACGACGTGATCGCAGAGATCATCCACCTGGCTGAAAACGGCGTGCGCGAAGTGACCTTGCTGGGGCAGAACGTCAACGGCTATCGCGGCCTGACCCACGACGGGCGCCTGGCGGACCTCGCCGAACTCATCCGTGTAGTAGCGGCGGTGGACGGCATCGACCGCATCCGCTACACCACGTCCCACCCGCTGGAATTCTCCGACAGCCTGATCCAGGCCCACGCCGAGGTCCCGGAGCTGGTCAAGCACCTGCACCTGCCGGTGCAATCGGGCTCCGACCGGATCCTCGCCGCCATGAAGCGAAACCACACGGCATTGGAGTACAAATCCAAACTGCGCAAATTGCGTGCGGCAGTGCCGGGCATTTGCATCAGCTCGGATTTCATCGTCGGCTTCCCTGGCGAAACCGAGAAAGACTTCCAGCAGACCATGAAGCTGATCGAAGACGTGGGCTTCGACTTCTCCTATTCTTTCGTCTACAGCCAACGCCCCGGGACCCCGGCGGCCGATCTCGCGGACGAAACCCCGGAAGAAGTCAAAAAGGAACGACTCAACGCCTTGCAGCACCGCCTGAACCAACAGGGTTTCGAGATCAGCCGACAAATGGTCGGTTCGGTCCAGCGGATCCTGGTCACCGATTACTCGAAAAAAGACCCGGGTGAACTGCAGGGCCGCACCGAGAACAACCGCATCGTCAACTTCCGTTGCGACACGCCGGCCTTGATCGGCCAGTTCGCCGACGTGCACATCGACGCCGCGCAACCGCACTCGCTGCGTGGTTCGCTGGTCCAGTAACAACACAACTCCCCTGTGGGAGCGAGCTTGCTCGCGATAGCGGCATGACAGTCAATACTTATGTTGAATGCAGGGCCCCCATCGCGAGCAAGCTCGCCCCCACAATGAGTTGTGTGGGGCCTGTTGTCAGATTCGCCCGTTTAAGAGCTTTCGCACCCAGCCTACTGGCGTTATCCTTGATTTCATCTTAATTGCCCCTGGGCGGCTAAAAACGACCTTGAACGCACCCATCGAACCTCATCGTTTCATACTCGAGCCCTTTGAGGCTCGCCGCTTCGCCAATCTGTGCGGGCAATTCGACGAGCACCTACGCTTGATCGAACAGCGCCTGGCCATCGAGATCCGCAACCGCGGGAACCAGTTCGAACTGATCGGCGAACCCAAGCACACCTCCTCCGCGGAAAACCTGTTGCGCCGCCTCTATCGGGAAACCAAGGCAAGCGAGCTGTCTCCGGACATGGTCCACCTGTTCCTGCAGGAATCGGCGGTCGAAGAGCTCGACAACCACGCCCCTTCCGAACCTGCGGTGGCCCTGCGCACGAAAAAAGGCATGATTCGCCCACGCGGCTTGAATCAGCAGCGCTACGTGAAGGAAATCCTGGCCAACGACATCAACTTCGGCATCGGCCCGGCCGGCACCGGCAAGACCTACCTGGCCGTGGCCTGTGCGGTCGACGCGCTGGAGCGTGAACAGGTACGACGCATCCTGCTGGTGCGTCCGGCTGTCGAGGCGGGCGAAAAGCTCGGCTTCCTGCCCGGCGACCTGGCCCAGAAAATCGACCCATACCTGCGTCCGCTCTATGACGCGCTGTACGAAATGCTCGGTTTCGAATACGTCGCCAAGCTGATCGAGCGCCAGGTCATCGAGGTCGCGCCGCTGGCCTATATGCGCGGTCGCACGCTGAACAACAGCTTCATCATCCTCGACGAAAGCCAGAACACCACGGTCGAACAGATGAAGATGTTCCTGACGCGGATCGGCTTCGGCTCCACCGCCGTCATCACCGGGGACATCACCCAGGTCGACCTGCCCCGGGGCACCAAGTCCGGGCTGCAACACGTGATCCAGGTGCTCAAGGACGTCCCGGGCATCAGCTTCACGCATTTCATGCCCAAGGACGTCGTGCGCCATCCGTTGGTGCAGCGCATCGTCGAAGCCTACGAGCGTTTCGAGCATCGCGCCGAGGAAGAGTCGGCCGACAGCAAAGGCAATGGCCGCAATGCTTGAACTCGACCTGCAACTGGCCAGCGACCACACTGCCCCCAGCGAGGCCCTGTTCCGCCAATGGTGCGAGCTGGCCCTGCGCCAGCGCAGCGCCGATTCGGAGCTGACCATCCGCCTGGTGGACGAACCCGAAGGCCGCGAGCTAAACCACACCTGGCGCCAGAAAGACTACGCCACCAACGTGCTGTCCTTCCCCGCCGACGTTCCCGACGAGTTGCTCGACATCCCATTGCTGGGCGACCTGGTGATCTGCGTCCCGGTCGTTGAGCGTGAAGCCGCCGAACAAGGCAAGTCCCCCGAAGCCCACTGGGCCCATCTGGTGATTCATGGCTGCTTGCATCTGTTGGGCTACGACCATATAGAAGACGACGAGGCCGAGGAAATGGAAGGACTGGAACGGACGTTGCTTGCCGAACTGGGGCATCCCGACCCTTACGCCGACGACGAACATTGATACATCAACTGTCACGACAAAGGATTCAGAGTAATCGCTATGAGCGAAGATCGATCGACCAACGGGCATAAGTCATGGCTGGGCAAGCTCACCCAGGCTTTTGCCCATGAGCCGAAAAACCGCCAGGAGCTGCTTGAGCTGCTGCGCGATGCACACCAGAACAAATTGCTGGACAGCGAAGCGCTGGCCATTGTCGAAGGCGCCATCCAGGTCGCTGACCTGCAAGTGCGGGACATCATGGTCCCGCGCTCGCAGATGATCAGCATCAAGGCGACCCAGACACCTCGTGAGTTCCTGCCCGCCGTGGTCGACTCCGCCCACTCGCGCTACCCGGTCGTCGGCGAAAGCCATGACGATGTCATGGGCGTGCTGCTGGCCAAGGACCTGCTGCCGCTGATCCTCCAGGAGAACGGCGACAGCTTCAACATCAAGGACCTGCTGCGTCCGGCCACCTTCGTGCCCGAGTCCAAGCGCCTGAACGTGCTGTTGCGTGAATTCCGCGCCAACCACAACCACATGGCCATCGTCATCGACGAATACGGCGGCGTGGCTGGACTGGTCACCATTGAAGACGTGCTCGAACAGATCGTCGGCGACATCGAGGATGAGCATGACGTCGAGGAAGACAGCTACATCAAGCCACTGCCCAGCGGCGACTTCCTGATCAAGGCGCTGACGCCGATCGATAGCTTCAACGAGTTTTTTGACAGCGAATTTTCCGACGATGAGTTCGACACCGTCGGCGGCCTGGTGATGAGTGCTTTCGGACACCTGCCCAAGCGCAACGAAACCACCGAGATCGGTTCCTGGCGCTTCCGCATCCTGAATGCCGACAGCCGCCGGATTCATCTGCTGCGCCTGTCACCCATTGCCCGTTAAACCCTGCGAGACCCGCTAAGGATTCAAATGCGCTGGATAACCCGCCCCGGCTGGCCCGGTAACCTGCTGGCCGTGGCGGCCGGCGCGATCACCACCCTGGCCCTGGCGCCCTTCAATATCTGGCCGCTGGCATTGCTGGCGGTCGGGCTGTTTTATGCGGGCTTGCGTGAGCTCTCGCCGCGCCAGGCACTGGGACGCGGCTGGTGTTTCGGCTTCGGCCTGTTTGGCGCGGGCACCAGTTGGATCTACGTCAGCATCCATAACTTCGGTGGCGCGTCGGTGTTGCTCGCCGGGTTGCTGATGCTGTTGTTCATCGCCGCCATCGCCTGGTTCTTTGCCCTGCCCGCCTGGCTCTGGGCGCGTTGGCTGCGGCGCAGCGAAGCGCCCTTGGCCGATGCCCTGGCGTTTGCTGCGCTGTGGTTGGGCCAGGAGGCGTTTCGCGGCTGGTTCCTGACCGGTTTCCCCTGGCTTTACTCCGGCTACAGCCAACTCGACGGTCCACTGGCCGGCCTCGCGCCGCTGGGTGGGATGTGGCTGATTTCCTTCTCCCTGGCCCTGACCGCCGCGCTGCTGTACAACGCGCCCCGGCTGCTGCGTTCCGGGCGCAAAGGCTTCATCGTCGCGGGCGTGGCGCTGTTGGTTGGCCCATGGCTTGCCGGCCTGGCGCTCAAAGGGCATGCCTGGACCAGTCCTTCGGGAGACCCGCTGAGTGTCGCGGCGATCCAGGGCAACATTGAACAAAGCATGAAATGGGACCCGGAACAGCTCAACGCCCAATTGGCGCTGTACCGCGACATGAGTTTTACCTCCAAGCGTGTCGACCTGCTGATCTGGCCGGAAACCGCCGTGCCCGTGCTCAAGGAGTCCGCCCAGGGCTACCTGGACATGATGGGCAGTTTTGCCGCCGAGCGGCACTCGGCGCTGATTACCGGCGTGCCGATTCGCCAACTGGTGCGCCACGAAAAACGCTACTTCAATGGCATCACCGTAACGGGTGAAGGCGACGGGACTTACCTCAAGCAAAAGCTCGTGCCCTTCGGCGAGTACGTGCCGCTGCAGGACCTGCTGCGCGGGCTGATCGCGTTTTTTGACCTGCCCATGTCGGATTTTGCCCGTGGCCCGGCTGACCAGCCGTTGCTGCAGGCCAAGGGATACCAGATCGCGCCCTTTATCTGCTATGAGGTGGTCTACCCGGAATTTGCCGCCAGCCTTTCGGCCCGCAGTGATCTGCTCCTGACCATCAGCAACGACACCTGGTTCGGCACCTCGATCGGCCCGCTGCAACACCTGCAAATGGCGCAGATGCGTGCGCTGGAAGCCGGTCGCTGGATGATTCGCGCCACCAACAACGGCGTGACCGGCCTGATCAACCCCTTTGGCCAGATTACCGCCAGCATCCCGCAATTCGAGCGCGGCATCCTCTATGGCGACGTGGTGCCGATGCACGACCTGACGCCTTACCTGCAATGGCGCTCGTGGCCGCTGATCACCTTGTGCGTGTTGCTGCTGGGCTGGGCGCTGATGGCGGGACGGATGGCCAGGACGGTTTAAGGTTTTCGATAATCCTCGCGCCTGCTGGACTCTGTAGGCGCTGCCGAAGGCTCGGGCCGCGTTCGGACGATCTTTTGATCTTGATCTTTCACTCCCGACTCAATTGTCTGGGACAAGATCGCAGCCTCGCTCCGCTCGACAGCTCCTACAGGTGCGTTCCAGCGGGATAATTCCACTTGCCGTTACAGTGCTCAACGGTAGAACAACCAATACCCCACCAGCCCCGCCGCTTCATTCATCAACTGTCCCGATTGCCAGATCGACTTGAATTCCGGCATCCAGCCGCCCAGTGGCCGGGCGTTATCCTGCCCCAGGAAACCCACCGGCGCCGGCACCACTTCAAACCCCGCGCGCTCGAAACTCCAGACTGACCGCTGCATGTGCCAGGCCTGGGTCACCACTACGACCCGCTTGACGCCTTCCGGCAACAGGATCTCGGCGCTCATCTGGGCGTTTTCCCAGGTGGTGCGGCTACGCCCTTCCTGCCAGCGCACGTTGACGCCGAAATCCTCCAGCATCGAGTCGGCCATCAGCTTCGCTTCGCTGGGCGGAGTGCCGTAGTGCAGGCCACCGGTGGTCAGCACCGGCAAACCGGACGCCTTGGCCAGCCGCGCGGCATAACGCTGGCGCTCCAGACCAATGCCGGTGGGCTGGTCGGCGCCCCAGGCCAGGTCGCCGCGCTCACGCCCCGAACCCAGCACCACGATGGCGTCGGCGCGCTGGGCCAGGGTCGCCCATTCGCTGCGCAGCAGCGGCGCCTCGCGCTCCAACGCCCGGGCGCTCCATTGCACCACCACCGGCAGGCTCAACAGCCAGAAGCCCCCCAACCCCACGGCGAAACACACCCGGGCCAGGCGCGGCCGCGAGTGACGCCACCACCAGGCAAGCGCCAACAGCAGTAGAAGAATGCCGGGCGGCAATAAAAGTTGTTTGATGAAATAGCGAAACGGCATCGGGCATCTCCATAGATGCCCGAAGCCTAGGTGGGTTGACGCAAAGCGACAACAGATTCCAAAAACATCGAATCAAAAAAAAGCGACACGCGTGAATCCGGCGTTACTTGAACTGCAGTGACCGGACCTTTACAGCATCCTTGTCGGGCGTCCGGTCCTTTAGCCAGACAACTTTGGCCGAACGGGGCGCATCGAGACGCTTGTTTGCCTGGGCCCCGATTGCAGGGGCCTGGTGCCCGACCTGCTCAAGGTAGGCCTTGACCAGTTCGAACTCTGCGGGGCTCAAGCCGCGCAGTTCCAGCTCTGCCGGGCGTTCATCACGCAAGCGACCGGCGGTTCTTGCAGCGTCAAGGGCCACCCCGAGACGATCGATCAGTTTTTCGTATAACTCAGGTGTAGCGACTTTTCGTTGTGATTCAACCATCCCTCACCTCATTGAAGATAAGACTCACTCCCCATTGAGAAGCTTAGCTTCGCTGGGCAAACCGGCAGCGCGCCGCGACCAACGGCCCTGAACGCCGATCGTCGGCGAAGGTCTGCAAGGCTCGGTAATGGTTCGGCAGCAATCAGGGTTTCCCTCGGCAGAGCGCGGTCATGTATGCTACGGCGCTTCCTGTAACTCCACTTCCTGCTTGGCTGGGCATCGAAAACGCCGCATTCGGCGTCATCTGCGTCCAGCATGGCAACGAAGAGGATTGGGCCACCCCATTCAGTACAAAAGTAGCCATGCACGAACACTACCAGCCCCGTGAAATCGAAGCCGCCGCCCAATCGTTCTGGGACGAGCAAAAGTCCTTTGAAGTCAGCGAACAGCCAGGCAAGGAAACTTACTACTGCCTGTCGATGTTCCCTTACCCCAGCGGCAAGCTACACATGGGGCACGTGCGCAACTACACCATCGGCGACGTGATCTCCCGCTACCAGCGCATGCAAGGCAAGAACGTCCTGCAACCCATGGGTTGGGACGCCTTCGGCATGCCGGCGGAAAACGCCGCGATGAAGAACAACGTGGCCCCCGCCAAGTGGACCTACGAAAACATCGCCTACATGAAGTCCCAGCTGCGCAGCCTGGGCCTGGCGGTGGACTGGTCCCGCGAAGTCACCACCTGCAAGCCTGATTACTACCGCTGGGAACAATGGCTGTTCACCCGCCTGTTCGAAAAAGGCGTGATCTACCGCAAGAACGGCACCGTGAACTGGGACCCGGTGGACCAGACCGTACTGGCCAACGAGCAAGTGATCGACGGCCGCGGCTGGCGCTCCGGCGCGCTGATCGAAAAGCGCGAGATCCCGATGTACTACTTCAAGATCACCGCCTACGCGGATGAACTCCTGGAGAGCCTCGACGAGCTGACCGGCTGGCCCGAGCAGGTCAAGACCATGCAGCGCAACTGGATCGGCAAGTCCCGGGGCATGGAAGTGCAGTTCCCCTACGACGTTGCCTCCATTGGCGAAGCCGGCACCCTGAAAGTCTTCACCACCCGTCCAGACACCCTGATGGGCGCCACTTACGTGGCCGTGGCCGCCGAGCACCCGCTGGCGACCCTGGCAGCGCAGAACAACCCCGAGCTTCAGGCGTTCATCGCCGAATGCAAGGGCGGCAGCGTTGCCGAAGCCGACGTCGCCACCCAGGAGAAGAAAGGCCTGGCGACTTCGCTGTTCGTCGAGCACCCGCTCACCGGCGAGAAACTGCCGGTGTGGGTCGCCAACTATGTGCTGATGCACTACGGCGATGGCGCGGTCATGGCCGTTCCGGCCCACGACGAGCGCGATTTCGAATTCGCCCATAAATACAACCTGCCGGTCAAACCGGTCGTGCGCACCAGCGCCGGCGACCAGACCCCGGCACCTTGGCAAGACGCCTACGGTGAGCACGGCGAGCTGATCAATTCCGGTGAGTACAACGGCCTGGATTTCGCCGGCGCGTTCGACGCCATCGAAGTGGCTCTCATCAAGAAGAACCTCGGCGCCTCGCGCACCCAGTTCCGCCTGCGCGACTGGGGCATCAGCCGCCAGCGCTACTGGGGCTGCCCGATCCCGATCGTGCATTGCGACACCTGCGGCGACGTGCCGGTGCCGGAAGATCAACTGCCGGTGGTCCTGCCGGAAGACGTGGTGCCCGACGGCGCGGGTTCGCCCCTGGCGCGCATGCCTGAGTTCTATGAGTGCAACTGCCCGAAATGCGGTGCACCGGCCAAGCGTGAAACCGACACCATGGACACCTTTGTCGAGTCCTCCTGGTACTACGCGCGCTACGCCTCGCCGCACTTCGAAGGCGGCCTGGTGGAAAAATCCGCGGCCGACCATTGGTTGCCGGTGGACCAGTACATCGGCGGCATCGAACACGCCATTCTCCACCTGCTCTACGCGCGCTTCTTCCACAAGCTGATGCGCGACGAAGGCCTGGTGAGCTCCAACGAGCCGTTCAAGAACCTGCTGACCCAGGGCATGGTGATCGCCGAGACTTATTATCGTCGCGAAGCCAACGGTGCCTACACGTGGTTCAACCCGAGCGACGTCGAGCTCGAGCGTGACAGCAAGGCCAAGGTCATCAGCGCCAAGCTGATCGCCGATGGCCTGCCGGTGGAAATCGGCGGCACTGAAAAAATGGCCAAGTCGAAGAACAACGGCGTCGATCCACAGTCGATGATCGACCAGTTCGGCGCCGACACCTGCCGCCTGTTCATGATGTTCGCCTCGCCGCCCGACATGAGCGCCGAATGGTCCGACTCGGGCGTCGAGGGCTCGCATCGTTTCCTCAAGCGCGTCTGGCGCCTGGCCCAGGCCCACGTCACCCAGGGCCTGCCGGGCAAACTGGACGTCGCCAGCCTGAACGACGAGCAGAAAGCCATTCGCCGCGCGATCCACCTGGCCATCAAGCAGGCCAGCCATGACGTCGGCCAGAACCACAAATTCAACACCGCCATCGCCCAGGTGATGACGCTGATGAACGTGCTGGAAAAAGCCGCGCAAGGCACCGAGCAGGATCGCGCGTTGATCCATGAAGGCCTGGAGACGGTGACGCTGCTGCTGGCGCCGATCACCCCGCACATCAGCCACGAGTTGTGGAATCAACTGGGTCACGCCGACCCGGTGATCGACGCCCGTTGGCCGCTGGTGGACGAAACCGCGCTGGTGCAAGACAGCCTGACCCTGGTCATCCAGGTCAATGGCAAGCTGCGCGGCCAGATCGAAATGCCGGCCGCCGCCACTCGCGAAGAAGTCGAAGCCGCGGCGCGAGCCAATGAGAACGTGCTGCGCTTTGTCGATGGCCTGACGATTCGTAAAGTGATCGTCGTGCCCGGTAAGCTGGTCAATATCGTCGCAAGCTAATTGGACCGGGCGACCGGGCCATGGGCCCGGCGCCGAACATGACCTGCGGGGCCGCACGCTCGGCCCATGGGTTTCAAGGGGAGCAACAAGATGATCAAACGTAATCTGCTGGTTATGGGCCTCGCAGTCCTGCTGAGTGCCTGCGGCTTCCAACTGCGCGGTACCGGCACCACCGATCTGGCCATCACCGAGCTGGACCTCAGCGCACGCGATGCTTATGGCGAAACAGTAAAAGCATTGCGCGATGCGCTGGAAAACAGCGGCGTGAAGGTCCACAGCGGTGCGCCGTACAAGTTGGTCTTGACCCGCGAGCAGCAAAACCAGCGCAGCCTGAGCTATGCCGGTGCCGGTCGTTCGGCCGAATATGAGCTGAACAACGTGCTGAACTATCAAATCCGCGGCCAGAACGACCTTGTGTTGATGGACGACAAGCTCCAGGTGCAAAAAGTCTATCTGCATGACGGCAACAACATCGTGGGTTCCGATCAGGAATCCAGCGAAGTACGCGAAGAAATGCGTCGCGACATGGTTCAGCGCATGATGCTGCGCCTGCAGCAACTGACGCCGGCCCAGTTGGAGCAATTGCAGCAGACCGCCGACGCCAAGGCCAAGCAAGAAGCCGACGCACTGGAAGCGGCACGCAAGGCTGAGGCGGAAACCCCGCAACAGTCGCCAATGCAAATTCCAGCTCAATAAGCCTTGCGGGGCGCCTTGGCGCCCCGCTCGCCTACTCTTATGAAGCTCGCTCCCGCGCAACTCGGCAAACACCTGCAAGGCGCCCTCGCGCCGGTCTATATCATCAGCGGCGATGACCCGCTGCTGTGCCAGGAAGCCGCCGACGCCATCCGCTCCGCCGCTCGCCAGCAAGGTTTCGACGAACGCCAAGTGTTCGCCGCCGACGCCAGTTTTGACTGGGGTACGTTGTTGCAGGCCGGGGCAAGCATGTCGCTGTTTGCCGAGAAACGCCTGTTGGAACTGCGCCTGCCTTCCGGCAAGCCCGGTGACAAAGGTGCCGCCGCGCTGATCGAATATTGCTCGCGCCCGGCCGAAGACACGGTGCTGCTCATCAGCCTGCCGAAACTCGACGGCAGTGCGCAGAAAACCAAGTGGGGCAAGGCCCTGGTCGAAGGGCCGCAGACCCAGTTCGTGCAGATCTGGCCGGTGGATATCAGCCAGTTGCCGAGCTGGATCCGCCAGCGACTGTCCCAGGCCGGGCTGTCGGCCAGCCAGGACGCGGTGGAACTGATCGCCGCCAGGGTCGAAGGCAACCTGCTGGCCGCCGCCCAGGAAATCGAAAAGCTCAAGCTGATGGCCGAAGGTGGGCAGATCACCGTGGAAACGGTCCAGGCCGCCGTGGCCGACAGTGCCCGCTTCGACGTCTTCGGGCTGACCGATGCGATTCTCAACGGCGAAGCCGCCCATGCCCTGCGGATGCTCGAAGGCCTGCGGGGCGAAGGCGTCGAACCTCCCGTGATCCTCTGGGCCCTGGCCCGGGAGCTGCGGCTGCTGGCCAACCTGTCGCTGCAATACAGCCAGGGCGTGCCGCTGGACAAGGCCTTCAGCCAGGCTCGTCCTCCCGTGTGGGATAAACGCAAACCGCTGATGAGCAAAGCCCTGCAACGGTACTCGGCGTCGCGCTGGGCACAACTGCTGTTGGAAGCCCAGCGCATCGATGCGCAGATCAAGGGCCAGGCTGCCGGCTCGCCGTGGATGAGCCTGAGTCGGTTGTCGTTGTTGATGGCCGGGCAACGGCTGCCATTACCCGCTGAATAAAAGATCGCAGCCTTCGGCAGCTCCTACAGAGGTGTGCATTTCATTGTAGGAGCTGCCGAAGGCTGCGATCTTTTCCGCCCTTGATCCTACAAATATTGCCTCCATTTACCCTATGGACAAACCCCCAGTCCTGTCCCATGATTTGCCCCGCAAAACCACCCCACGAGAGATCCGATCATGAGCAAAAAGCCATCCAGGCATGGCCCCAACAAGGCCAAGTCCATCGTCGCCCAGCCCCTGTTCCGCAGCCGCCAGGAACGACCCGCCAAGGGCAAGGGCAGCTACCGCCGCGAAGCCTTCCAGTCTGACAACTGGGAGGCTTCTTGCTTTCTGGCGGCTTGAAACACCCAGACAAGCCCTATGCCCCTTTCGCATGTTAAGGTCGGCACCTGATTTGTATTTCTGGACCCGTGCATGCCCTTCTGTCTTTCCCATCGTTGGCCACTGCGCCAAATGATTGTTGCCACAAGCGTCGCCCTGCTTGTCGCCTGCGCCGAAAAACCTACGGCCGCCGATGCCCAACCGCTCCAGACAGCTCCCGTCGTGACCGCACCGGCCATCGTGCCGCCTGTGGTGCCCACTGGCGAAGACCTGGACATCGTACCGACCCAGACCTTCGCCGAATGGCAGGCCGGGTTTCGCCGAGAGGCGCTGGCCGCCGGGATCCGCGGCGATCTGTTCGATCGCGCGTTCATCGGCGTCAGCCCGGACATGAGCGTGATCAAGGCCGACCGCAGCCAGCCGGAATTCACCCGCCCCGTGTGGGAATACCTCGACGGCGCGCTGTCGCCACTGCGGATCAATAAAGGCAAGAGCCTGATCCAACAGAATGCCCAGGTCCTGCAAAACATTGAGCAGCGTTATGGCGTCGATCGCGCGGCGCTGGTGGCGGTGTGGGGCATGGAGAGCAATTTCGGTCAGTTCCAGGGCACCAAGTCCGTCATCAACTCCCTGGCAACCCTGGCCTATGAGGGACGGCGTCCGGCCTTTGCCCATGCCCAACTGATCGCCGCGCTGCAGATCCTGCAACAGGGCGATATCACACCGGAAAAAATGCTCGGCTCCTGGGCCGGTGCCATGGGCCAGACCCAGTTCATTCCGACCACCTACAACACCCATGCGGTGGATTTTGACGGCGACGGTCGCCGCGACATCTGGGGCAGCTCAACGGATGCCCTCGCCTCGACCGCGCATTATCTGCAGAGCTCGGGCTGGCAGCGTGGCCAACGATGGGGGTTCGAGGTCTCGCTCAATGAGGGCTTCGACTACACGTTGGCCGATGGCACGATCCGCAAGCCCGTCGCCGAATGGGAGCGGCTGGGTGTT
This sequence comes from Pseudomonas sp. T1.Ur, assembly GCF_023516725.1. Taxonomy (NCBI): domain Bacteria; kingdom Pseudomonadati; phylum Pseudomonadota; class Gammaproteobacteria; order Pseudomonadales; family Pseudomonadaceae; genus Pseudomonas; species Pseudomonas sp. T1.Ur. Next base: position 154,635 of record NZ_JAMGSN010000001.1, on the reverse strand, counting down.
TCAGAATACGGCGGCCTGCCGATGACGCCGGAGGACAAGCAGCTCTCGGCGTCCCTCCTCCTGCCGGCAGGCCATCGCGGCCCGGCGTTCCTGATATTCGATAACTTCCGCGCCATCCTCAAATACAACAACTCGTCGTCCTACGCGCTGGCGGTTGGGCTGTTGTCAGAGCGCTTCACCGGCGCGGGCCTGGTCTACGGTCAGTGGCCTAAGGAAGACTTGCCGCTGAGCCGCAGCGAACGTATCGAACTGCAGACGTTGCTCGGCAAGCACAACTACGACGCGGGCAACCCCGACGGCATCATCGGCGCCAACACCCGCAAGGCGATCCGCAGTGCGCAGCAATCGTTTGGCTGGCCGGCGGACGGTTATCCGACGCACAAGTTGCTGGAGGCGTTGCGCAGCCGTTGAATTGCGGTATGGCCGCCACCGCTTTCGCGAGCAGGCTCGCTCCCACATTTGACCGAGAGTCCCCTGTGGGAGCGAGCCTGCTCGCGAAGACTGACTTTCTGGCGCTGCCTAACTAGCCGCTGACCACCACATCCTGCTCCAACACCAACTTCTTCTCCCCTGCATCCAGCGTCACCAACGCCCCCATTGGCAAGGTCAGGTTCGGATCGCAATGACCGCTGCGCCAGCCGGACAATACCGGGATGCGCAACGGTTCGAAGGTCTGCTTGAGCAACCGGTTCAACGCCTCGACATCCACCCCGGCCACGTCCCCCACCAATACACCGCGCAACTTCGCCAGCGTGCCTGCGAGTCGCAGTTGGGTCAGCAGGCGGTCGATGCGGTACAGGGGCTCGTTGACGTCTTCAATGAACAGGATCACCCCTTCGGCGTCGATCTGGTAAGGCGTGCCCATGGTCGCGGCGATCATCGACAGGTTGCCTCCCAGCAGACGACCGTGGGCGACACCCGGCTCGACGGTGGTCAGCGGATACGCTGCGGGATGGCTCAGTGCATCGCCGGCCTTCAGTTGACCGCGTAGCAGGCTGAAGAATGAGGTGACGGTTGGGGGTTCCTTGTCGCCCAGGAGGTCGGCGTTGAGCAGTGGCCCGTGGAAGGTGACGAAGCCTGCGTAGCGGCTGATGGCGAGGTGCAGGGCGGTGATGTCGCTGTAGCCTACGAATGGCTTGGGGTTGCGGCGTATGAGGGCGAAGTCGATGCGGTCGAGCAGCCGGGGGGTGCCGTAGCCGCCGCGTAGGCAGATGAGGGCTTTGATTTCGGGGTCGGCGAAGGCGGCGTGGAGGTCGTTGAGGCGTATTTCGTCGGGGCCGGCGAGGTAGCCGTCTTTTTCGTAGACGCCGGGGAAGATTCGCAGTTCATGGCCCCTTGCGCGCATCCATTGGATGGCTTTTTCCGTGTCCAGGGGGGCGGGGCCGGCGGGGGCGATCACGCCGATCAGGCCTTCTTGGGGGAGTGCTGGGACGGGGTGGTGTGGGGTCATGGGGTTTCCGGTTTTTTGATCGTCTGATCGTGTGTATATCCGTTTTTTTTGTAACGGCGGCTGGTGGTTCCGCTCTTACAGCGGGTCACTTTTTTCAAACGCCAAAAAAGTAACCAAAAAGGCTGTGCCCCACCACTCGGCACCTCGCCTAGGCGAGGTGTTCCCTCACTCCTGCATTGCTCCGTGGGCCCGCCGCGATGGGCCATCCATGGCCCTGCGCGGCTATCCCGGCATCCATGCCGGGATGCCCACTGCGCAATGCCTGCGTTCGGCCAGCGTGGTTTAACGGGGCGTCAAGATCAAGATCAAGATCCAAAGCAAGAGCAAGAGCAAGAGCAAGAGCAAGAGCGGGGCATCAGCCAGGATTTATTTGGCTGAACCACCGCTTTCGCGAGCAGGCTCGCTCCCACATTGGATTTTCGGCAGCCACCCAATGCACATACGCCGCAAAACCCTGCTCGCGAAGAGGCCAGTACATTCAACATCACCGCAAACTGACACACCGCTTTCGCGAGCAGGCTCGCTCCCACATTGGATTTTCGGCAGCCATCCAATGCACATACGCCGCAAAACCCTGTGGGAGCGAGCCTGCTCGCGAAGAGGCCAGTACATCCAACATCACCGCAAACTGACACACCGCTTTCGCGAGCAGGCTCGCTCCCACATTGCATTTTCGGCAGCCACCCAATGCACATACGCCGCAAAACCCTGTGGGAGCGAGCCTGCTCGCGAAGAGGCCAGTACATCCAACATCACCGCAAACTGACACACCGCCTTCGCGAGCAGGCTCGCTCCCACAGGCGATATGCGATCCACCAGGAACCGGGTCGACCCTTAAGGCCGCCTCGCTTTTGCTTTTGCTTTTGATCTGAAGCGCCCCGTTAACCACGATGGCTGAACGAAGGTATTGCGCAGTGGGTAACCCGGCATGGATGCCGGGTTAGCCGCGCAGGGCCATGGATGGCCCATCGCGGCGGGCCCACGGAGCGATGCCTTCGTTCAGGCATGCCGAGCCTAGGCGAGGCACCGAGTGGTGGGGCAAAGCCTTTTTGGTTACTTTTTTGGCGTCTGAAAAAAGTAACCCGCCGTAAGGGCGGAACCATCAGCCGCCGTTACGCAAAAAACGGATCAGCTACCCAAAAGCTCAGCCTTGACCAACTTGGCCTGCTCATCCGCATGATACGAAGACCGCACCAACGGCCCCGAAGCCACGTTCTTGAAGCCCATCTTGTATCCCTCCTCGGCAAACCAGGCAAAGGTATCCGGGTGTACAAAACGCTGCACCGGCAAGTGGCTACGCGAAGGCTGCAGGTACTGGCCGAGAGTCAACATATCGATGTCATGCTCACGCATGCGCTTCATGACCTCGATAACTTCCTCATCCGTCTCACCCAGGCCCAGCATCAAGCCAGACTTGGTCGGAATATGCGGCATCATCTGCTTGAAGCGCTGCAGCAGGGTCAACGACCACTGGTAGTCCGAACCCGGACGCGCGGCCTTGTACAGGCGTGGCACGGTTTCCAGGTTGTGGTTGAACACATCCGGCGGCTCGGCGGCGGTGATTTCCAGGGCGATGTCCATGCGGCCACGGTAGTCGGGCACCAGGGTTTCCAGCTGCACGTTCGGCGACAGCTTGCGGATCTCGCGGATGCAGTCGGCGAAGTGCTGGGCGCCGCCGTCACGCAGGTCGTCGCGGTCCACCGAGGTGATGACCACGTACTTGAGCTTCAGGTCGGCAATGGCGATGGCCAGGCTTTCCGGCTCGTTGACGTCCAATGGCTTCGGACGACCGTGGCCGACGTCGCAGAATGGGCAGCGACGGGTGCAGATGTCGCCCATGATCATGAATGTCGCGGTGCCGCCGGAGAAGCATTCGCCCAGGTTCGGGCAGGAGGCTTCTTCGCAGACGCTGTGCAGCTTGTGCTTGCGCAGCAGCGCCTTGATGCGGTCGACTTCCGGGGAAACCGGGATGCGCACGCGGATCCAGTCGGGTTTCTTCGGCAGTTCGGTGGTGGGGATGATCTTGACCGGAATGCGTGCAACCTTCTCGGCGCCGCGCAGCTTGACGCCGGCCTCTACCTTGGCACGCGGGGCCGGACGTTCGGTGACGTCCTGCGTCGGGATCATGGTTTGCACTGCATCAGTAGTCATATCAGTCGATTCCGCCCGTGAGGGTCGTCTGCTCAGCATAGTCGAGGTGTTTGACGAGCTGCGCGCGCAGCCGGGCACTTACCTCGGCAAATTCAATCGATCCTGTGTAATCGCGCAGCTGGGTCATCGCCAGCCCTGCGTAGCCACAGGGATTAATCCGTCGAAACGGTTCAAGATTCATGTCCACGTTCAACGCCAGGCCGTGGAACGAACAACCATGGCGGATCCGCAGGCCAAGGGAGGCAATCTTCGCCCCGTCGACGTAGACGCCCGGTGCATCGGGCTTGGCCGCCGCGGCCACACCGTAGCTGGCGAGCAGTTCGATCAGGCACGTCTCCATGCGCGTGACCAGCTCGCGCACGCCGAACCCCAGCTTGCGCACGTCCAGCAACAGGTAGGCAACCAGTTGGCCGGGACCATGGTAAGTCACCTGCCCGCCCCGGTCGACCTTGACCACCGGGATATCACCCGGCAGCAACAGATGCTCGGCCTTGCCCGCCTGGCCCTGGGTGAACACCGGCGGGTGTTCGACCAGCCAGACTTCATCGTCGGCGGTGGTGCCGCGTTCGTTCGTGAAGCGTTGCATGGCATGCCAGACCGGCTCGTAAGCCATTGTGCCCAGCTCGCGAAAGCCCAGCGTGCCTGGCATCACAACACCATGTGCACGAAACCGGTCGCTCGCAGCTCGCTGTTGATGTCGTAGAGCTGTTCCTGACCGGTGGCAATGATGTGCAACTGGATCGTCGTGTACTTGCCGTTGGTACTCTGGCGCTCGGCCAGGGTCTTGAGGTCAACGGTGGCGTGTTTCTCAAGGATCGCGACGATCTTGTCCTTGAAGCCCACACCGGTGTCACCGATTACTTTGATCGGATAATCCGCGCAGGGAAATTCGATCTTTGGCGCCTTTACTTCAGAGTCTGTCATGGCGTAACGGCCTCGCAAGCCGTGGTAACGAACATGGCCCCGTGCCGGCAAGGAACGGGGCCATGCAGGTCAACACTCGGAATCAGTTGAACAAGCCGTAGAAGAATAGACGGATGCTATCCCACATGCGGCGGAAGATACCACCTTCCTCGACCGCGTCCAGCGCGATCAGGTCGGCGCTGTGCACCACCTTGTCTTCCAGTTTGACTTCGACCTTGCCGATGACGTCGCCCTTGGCGATCGGCGCGGTCAGTTGCGGATTCATGGTCATGCTGGCGGCGAGCTTCTTGAGCTGGCCTTTAGGCAAGGTCATGGTCAGGTCCTGCGCCAGGCCGGCCTTCACCTGGTTGGTGGAACCTTTCCAGACCTGGGCCTGGGCCAGTTCGGTGCCCTTCTGGTAGAAGGTCTGGGTTTCGAAGAAACGGAAACCGTAGGTCAGCAGCTTCTGGGTTTCAGCGGCACGAGCCACTTCGCTGCTGGTGCCGAAGACCACGGCGATCAGGCGCATGCCGTCGCGCACGGCCGAAGACACCATGCAATAGCCCGCTTCGTCGGTGTGACCGGTCTTCAGGCCATCAACGGTCTTGTCGCGCCACAGCAGCAGGTTGCGGTTAGGTTGCTTGATGCCGTTCCAGAAGAACTCCTTCTGGGAGTAGATGGCGTAGTGCGCCGGGTCTTCGTGGATGATCGCCCGGGCCAGGACCGCCATGTCATGAGCCGACGAGTAGTGCTCGGGGTTCGGCAGGCCGGTCGGGTTCATGAAGTGGCTGTTGGTCATGCCCAGGTCGGCCACGGTTTTGTTCATCATGTCGGCGAACGCATCTTCGCTGCCGGCGATGTGCTCGGCCAGGGCGACGCTGGCGTCGTTGCCGGACTGGATGATGATGCCGTGCAGCAGGTCGCTGACGGTCACCTGCGAGCCGACCTTGATGAACATCCGCGAACCGCCGGTGCGCCAGGCGTTTTCGCTGACGGTGACCGGATCGTTCTCGCCGATCTGGCCACGACGGATTTCCAGCGTGGCGATGTAGGCAGTCATCAGCTTGGTCAGGCTGGCCGGTGGCAGGCGCTGGTCACCATTGTTCTCCACCAGCACATTGCCGCTGCTGGCATCCATGAGGACATAGGCCTTGGCCGCCAGTTGTGGAGGCGAAGGCATCATCTCGACCGCGAACGCGGCCGGAGAGAGAAGCAGCGGGACTAGCAGGCAAAGGCGTTTGGCAAAGGTGGTGATGTTCATCCGTCTCTCGAAATCGCTAATGGGACTGCCCGAAGGCAAAACTAAACTGGCAGTTTTATAAGGAGCTGCCGCGTATTTAAGTTGCTCACTCACAACCCTTGCCGGGCTTTTGTTATTCATGGAGCCAACAACCTGACCCGCCCAAACCGCAAGCGGGCCTTTCAAATCTACTCAGCCGTGACCAGGCTCGGCGAACCGAGATTGGCCAGGCGCACACTGTTCTGCACCTGCTGGACTTCACCCGGAGAACCGATCGGCCCCAGGCGCACCCGATGCAGTGTCTGCTGGTTGCGCACGATCGAGCTGATGAACACCGGCGCGCTGACCATCGAGCTCAGCTTCGACCTCAACAGCTCGGCAGCGTCCGGGTTGGCGAACGCGCCCACTTGCAGATACTGGCCAGACGCTGTTGCAGAAGCGTTTTTTTTTGGGTCGATCTGCACGGGCACCACGGCCGCCGCATGTTGCTGCGGCGGTGGGGTCCATTGCTCGACCGTACCGGTGGAAGCCGTCACGGTCGGCGCGGCATTTTGCGCCACTTTCGGCTCGTTGAGCATCAAAGGCGCCGGACGGCCGCGCTGGGCCCACCATTCCTGCGGATCGATGCCCTCGACTTTGACCCGTGCAGTGCCGATTTCAGCGTAACCGAGCTTTTTCGCCGCCGCATACGACAAGTCGATGATCCGGTCGGAATAGAACGGCCCACGGTCGTTGACCCGCAGGATCACGCTCTTGTTGTTGTCCAGGTTGGTCACCCGCACATAGCTGGGCAGCGGCAAGGTCTTGTGGGCAGCGCTCATGCCATAAAGGTCGTAGACCTCGCCATTGGCGGTGTTCTGCCCATGGAACTTGGTGCCGTACCAGGACGCCGTGCCCGACGCGACGTAGCGCTTGGAGTCGGCCATCGGGAAATAGGTCTTGCCCAGCACGGTATACGGGTTGGCCTTGTAGGGCCCCGTGTGCAGGGTCGGCGTTGCGTCGGGAATGCGCGAGACATCGACATCCCACCACGGCGCGCCATCCTTGTGGGCCCGGTTGATGTCCAGGCCCGGCGTGGCTTTCACGACATTGCTGTTCTTCTGGGTCGGTGCGCGACTGGTCGAACAACTGACGACCAACAGCGACAGCGCAGCCAATGCCACCAGCTTGAGGGGCTTGGCTTTCAGGGGTTGATAGGTAGGCATTGCCCGCATTATTTGACGCCCCGTGCTTTGACCAGCTCTTCAGACAGTTGATATACGGCCATGGCGTACATCACGCTGCGGTTATAACGCGTAATCGCGTAGAAATTCTTCAGGCCCATCCAATATTCGGGGCCCTGCTCGCCTTCCAGGCGCATTGCGGTGACAGGCATGTCATCACGCAGCGCATCATGACTCGACCAGCCCAGCGCTCGCAACTCCCCGACGGTTTTCGTCGGCTCGATGCCCTCGGTCAAGCCTTCGTCCACCTGCTCGCCACGCACATCGGCACGGCTGACCACCGGCTCGCCGGCCTCCCAGCCATGCCGCTTGAAATAGCTGGCAACACTGCCGATGGCATCCGTCGGATTGGTCCAGATATTGATGTGGCCGTCACCGTCGAAATCCACAGCATAGGCGCGGAAACTGCTCGGCATGAATTGCGGCAGGCCCATCGCCCCGGCGTAGGAGCCCTTGAGGGTCATTGGATCGACTTGTTCTTCGCGGGCCAGCAGCAGGAACTCGCGCAGCTCCTTGCGGAAGAACTCGGCGCGGGGCGGGTAATCGAAACCCAGGGTCGACAGCGCGTCGATCACCCGGAAATTGCCGGTATTACGGCCAAAGAAGGTCTCGACGCCGATGATCGACACGATGACCTGGGCCGGCACGCCATATTCCTGCTCGGCACGGGCCAGGGCGGCCTCATGCTGGCGCCAGAAATCCACGCCCCGGGCGACCCGCGCCTCGGTAATGAACATCGGCCGGTATTCGCTCCACTGCTTGACGCGCTCGGCGGGCCGGGAGATCGCGTCGAGAATCGACTGCTTGCGCTCGGCCTCGCGGAACACCCCCATCAGCTGTTCGCCGGCAAAACCGTAGTCGCGGGTCATCTCGCCGACGAACTCGGCCACTTGTGGCGAGCCTTCATAGTCGCCTGCCACGGCATGCGGCGCACAGCCCAGGAAGCCGACCAGGCCGACCCACGGCGCATATCGCGTCGACCAGCCACGCATTGCTTGCATTGAACTCTTCACCTTATTCAAACCTGAGCGATCCACTTGCGATGGGTATGGATCGACATCAAAACCCCAAACGCTGACAGTAGCGTCACCAGCGAAGTTCCTCCGTAGCTAATGAAAGGCAACGGCACCCCCACGACCGGCAGCAGGCCACTGACCATACCGATGTTGACGAAAACATAAACAAAAAACGTCATGGTCAGGCTGCCGGCGAGCAATTTGCCGAACAGTGTCTGGGCCTGGGCCGTGATCACCAGCCCCCGGCCAATCAAAAGCAGGTAGATCAGCAGCAGCACGCAAATGCCCACCAGGCCGAACTCTTCGCCCATCACGGCGATGATGAAGTCGGTGTGGCTTTCCGGCAGAAAATCCAGGTGCGACTGGGTGCCCATCAGCCAACCCTTGCCGAACACCCCGCCGGAACCGATGGCGGCCTTGGACTGGATGATGTTCCAGCCGGTGCCCAGCGGATCGCTCTCCGGGTCGAGGAACGTCAGGATCCGCTGCTTCTGGTAGTCGTGCATCACGAAGTACCACATGGCCACCGACACCGGCACGGCGATGGCGATTACGCTGAGGATCCAGCGCCAGCGCAACCCGCCCATGAACAGCACGAAGGCGCCACCGGCCAGGATCAGCAGCGAGGTGCCCAGGTCCGGCTGGCGCACGATGAGAATGAACGGGATGCCGATCAGCAACAGGCTGATGCACACGTGCTTGAGCTGCGGCGGCAAGGTGCGCTTGGACAGGTACCAGGCGATGGTCGCCGGCATGATGATCTTGAGGAATTCCGAGGGCTGGAAGCGGATCACCCCGGGGATGTTGATCCAGCGGGTGGCGCCCATGGCGTTGTGGCCCATCACGTCCACCACCACCAGCAGGCCCACGCCCACTACATAGGCCAGCGGCACCCAGCGCGCCATGAAGCGCGGCTCGAGTTGGGCGATGACGATCATCGACACCAGGCCGATGCCGAACGAGGTGGCCTGCTTGGCCAGCAGGTCCCAGCTCTTGCCGCTGGCCGAATACAACACGAACAGGCTGCCGGCCGCCAATATCAGCAGCAGGATCAGCAACGGCCCGTCGATGTGCATGCGCTGCAGCAAGGTGGCGCGACGGCGCATCACATCTTCGCTGGAGAGGATGCGGTCGAAATTATTCTTCACGGGCCGTAGCCTCCGCGCTGATGGGGCTTGCGAATTCGGGCTTGAGCTGGCCGTGCTCGTCCAGCAGCCAGGCGTCCATGACCTGGCGCACCACCGGGGCGGCGACGCCGGAACCGGACTCACCGTTCTCGACCATCACCGAGACGACGATCTTCGGGTTGTCGGCCGGTGCGAAACCGACGAACAAGGCGTGGTCGCGATGGCGCTCCTGGACCTTGGAGCGGTCGTACTTCTCGCCCTGCTTGATCGCCACCACCTGGGCGGTACCGCTCTTGCCGGCAATCCGATACGGCGAGCCGATGGCCGCCTTGCGCGCGGTACCCCGGGCACCGTGCATCACCTGTTGCATGCCGTTGTTGACCTTCTGCCAGTCCGACGGATTGCGCAGGATGATGTCCGGCATCGGGTCCGGGTCCACCGGCTTCGCGCCTTCGATGGTCTTGGCCAGGTGCGGGCGATACCACTTGCCCTTGCTCGCCACCAATGCCGTGGCCTGGGCCAATTGCAGCGGCGTCGCCTGCATGTAGCCCTGGCCGATCCCGAGGATCAGGGTTTCGCCGGGGAACCAGGCCTGGCGGCGCGTCGCCCGTTTCCACTCGCGGGAGGGCATCAGGCCTGGGGATTCTTCGAACATGTCCAGGGACACTTTCTGACCGATGCCGAACTTGTTCATGTAGGACGACAACCGATCGATCCCCAGCTTGTGGGCCAGGTCGTAGAAGTAGGTGTCGTTGGAACGCATGATCGCCGTTTCCAGGTCCACGTAGCCGTCGCCGGTGCGGTTCCAGTTGCGATACTTGTGGTCGTAGTTGGGCAGCATGTAGTAGCCGGGATCGTAGACCCGGGTCGATGCGGTCACCACGCCGGAGTCCAGCCCGGCAATCGCCACGGCCGGCTTGATGGTCGAACCCGGTGGATAGAGCCCGCGCAGCACGCGGTTGAACAACGGCCGGTCGATGGAATCGCGCAGTTCGGCATAGGCCCTGAAGCTGATGCCGGTGACGAACAGGTTCGGGTCGAAGCTCGGCTGGCTGACCATCGCCAGGACCTCGCCGGTGTTGGGGTCCAGCGCGACCACGGCGCCACGGCGCCCGCCCAGCGCCGCCTCGGCGGCTTCCTGCAACTTGATGTCCAGGCTCAGGACGATGTCCTTGCCGGGAATCGGGTCGGTACGCTTGAGCACCCGCAGCACGCGGCCCCGGGCGTTGGTCTCGACTTCCTCGTAACCCACCTGGCCGTGCAGCTCGGCCTCGTAGAAACGCTCGATGCCGGTCTTGCCTATATGGTGGGTGCCGCTGTAGTTGACCGGGTCGAGGGTCTTGAGCTCTTTTTCGTTGATCCGGCCCATGTAGCCGACCGAGTGGGCGAAATGCGGCCCCTGGGGGTAATGCCGCACCAGTTGCGCCACCACTTCCACGCCGGGCAGGCGGAACTGGTTCACGGCGATCAGGGCGATCTGCTCTTCGGTCAGCTCGAACATGATCGGCACCGGCTCGAAGGGGCGCCGGCCCTGACGCATGCGTTTCTCGAAGATCACCCGGTCCTCGGGCGTCAATTGCAGCACTTCGACGATCACGTCGAGGACTTTCTGCCAGTCGCCGGAACGTTCGCGGGTCATGCTCAGGCTGAAGCTGGGCCGGTTGTCCGCCACCACCACGCCGTTGCGGTCGAAGATCAGCCCACGGGTCGGCGGAATCGGCTGCACATGCACTCGGTTACTTTCCGACAGCGTCGAGTGGTACTCGTACTGGATGACCTGGAGGAAATACAGCCGCGCAATCAGCACGCCGATCAGCGTCACCACGGTAATGGCGCCGAACACGACGCGGCCCCGCACCAGGCGGGCGTCTTTTTCGTGGTCCTTGATGCGGATCGGCTGGGGCATGAGGGCAGGATTACTTGTGGTAAGGGTGCCCGGACAAGACTGTCCAGGCACGATACAACTGTTCACCGATCAGGATCCGCACCAACGGGTGCGGCAACGTCAACGGCGATAACGACCAGCGCTGGTCGGCCCGGGCACAGACTTCCGGCGCCAGCCCTTCCGGGCCACCGACCATGAAATTGACCGTGCGCGAGTCCAGCCGCCAGCGATCGAGTTCGACCGCCAGTTGCTCGGTACTCCAGGGCTTGCCGTGGACTTCCAGGGTGACGATGCGCTCGTTCGGCCCGACCTTGGCCAGCATGGCTTCGCCTTCCTGGCGGATGAAGCGCGCCACGTCGGCATTCTTGCCACGGGTATTGAGCGGAATTTCCACCAGTTCCAGGGCCAGCTCGGACGGAAGACGCTTGGCATATTCATGCCAGCCTTCTTCCACCCACTTGGGCATGCGAGAACCGACGGCGATCAGGCGCAGTCGCACAGCGATCCCTTATTGCTGGTCTTTGTTGAGCTTGGTGAAGTGCTCATGGGTGTTTTCCGGGCTGTGGTGCGCGGCGCTGGCCGAACGGCTCTGCTCGGCACCGGCCCACAGGCGCTCCAGGTCATAGAACTGGCGCGCCGAGGCGGTCATCATGTGCACGATGACGTCGTCCATGTCCAACAGGACCCAGTCGCTGTCGCCCTTGCCTTCTTCGCCCAGCGGCTTGACGCCCTTGGCCTTGACGGCTTCGCGGACCTTGTCCAGCATCGCGCCGATCTGGCGGTTGGAAGTACCGGTGGCGATGATCATGAAGTCAGTGATGCTCTGCTTCTCGCGAACGTCGATCACCTGGATGTCCTGGGCCTTGACGTCTTCCAGGGCCGCCACGGCCACCTTGACCAGCTCTTCGCCGGCCAGCGCCACGCCGGTGTGTGCTTCTACCGGCAGCGGGGCGCTCTTGAAGGTGCCCTTGCGCTTTACTTTGTTCAGGTCTTTGTCAGTCATAAAAAACTCGTTTTGCTCATGTGTTCGGGCGCTCGGTACACGTTGATCCGTGTCGGCGGAGCGCGCCTTGTTCAGTTCGACGCACGGTACAGACCGTGCGCATCGATGTAGGCCAGGACCGCGTCGGGCACCAGGAAACGTACCGACTTACCGCTGGCCAGCAGTTGACGGATCTGGGTGGCGGATACCGCGAGCGGCGTCTGCCAGACGAATGCAATCTGTCCGCTCGGCCCCTTCAGGGCCAGCGGGTCGCTCACCGAGCGCGCCGCCAGCAGGTTGCGCAAGGCATCCGGCGGCTCGCTGTCGGCATCCGGGCGTTGCAGCACCAGGATGTGGCAATGCTGGAGCAACTCTTCCCAGCGATGCCAAGTGGGCAGGCCGCAAAATGCGTCCCAGCCCAGAAGCAGAAAAACCTGGGCTTCGGCGGCCAGTTCGGCGCGCATCAGCTCCAGGGTATCAATGGTGTAGGACGGTTTGTCCCGCTGCAATTCGCGGGCATCCACCACCAACGGCGCCACACCGGCCACCGCGCACTCGACCATCGCCAGGCGATCCCGGGCCGACACCTGCGGCGTGTCCCGATGAGGCGGCCGGGCGCTGGGCGTCAGGCGCAGCTCATCGAGGGCCAGGGCGTCGGCGACTTCCAGCGCACCGCGCAAATGGCCGATGTGCACCGGGTCGAACGTGCCGCCCAGGATACCGATGCGCTTTGGCGCGGTCGCCGTCACAGCGGGCGTAGTCATCGAGGCCAGTGGGTCGAGGTCGCCCAAGTCAGACCGGCTCCTGGCCGCGCAACTGGCCGTCACCGACCACGATGTACTTCTCGCAGGTCAGGCCTTCGAGGCCCACCGGGCCGCGGGCGTGCAGCTTATCAGTAGAAATGCCGATCTCGGCGCCCAATCCGTATTCAAAGCCATCGGCAAAGCAGGTCGGGGCGTTGATCATCACCGACGCCGAGTCCACCTCGGTCACGAAACGCCGGGTTTCGCCCTGGTGTTCGCTGACGATGGCATCGGTGTGCTGGGAGCCATGGCGGTTGATGTGCTCGATGGCCTCGTCCAGCCCGTCCACCACGCGGATCGACAGGATCGGCGCCAGGTATTCGGTGTTCCAGTCTTCCTCGGTCGCCACCGCCGCCTCGATGATCGCCCGGGTGCGCTCGCAACCACGCAGTTCGACGCCTTTTTCGCGGAACTGGGCCGCCATCGGTGGCAGGAATTGCTCGGCAATCGCCTGATCCACCAGCAAGGTTTCCATCGCACCGCAGATGCCGTAGCGGTAGGTCTTGGCGTTAAAAGCGATGCGCTGGGCCTTCGGCAATTCGGCATGGGCGCTGACGTAGACGTGGCAGATGCCGTCCAGGTGCTTGATCACCGGCACGCGAGCGTCGCGACTGACGCGCTCGATCAGCCCCTTGCCGCCACGCGGCACGATGACGTCGACGAACTCGGGCATGGTGATCAGCGCGCCGACCGCGGCGCGATCGGTGGTTTCCACCACTTGCACGACGGCGGCCGGCAGGTTGGCTTCGGCCAGGCCGCGCTGGATGCAGGCGGCAATGGCGCGGTTGGAGTGGATCGCCTCGGAACCGCCCCGCAGGATGGTCGCGTTACCGGACTTCAGGCACAGGCTCGCGGCGTCGATGGTCACGTTCGGCCGCGACTCGTAGATGATCCCGACCACGCCCAGGGGCACGCGCATCTTGCCAACCTGGATACCCGACGGCCGATAGCTCATGTCGCGGATCGCCCCGACCGGGTCCGGCAGTGCCGCGACCTGACGCAGACCGACGATCATGCTGTCGATGCGTGCCGGGGTCAGCGCCAGGCGTTCGAGCATGGCCGGCTCAAGCCCATTGGCCCGGCCAGCGGCCAGGTCCAGTTCGTTGGCGGCGGACAACTCGGCGCGAGCGGCATCCAGCGCATTGGCGGCGGCCTGCAGGGCGCGATTCTTCTGCGCGGTGCTGGCACGGCCGATGATGCGCGACGCTTCGCGGGCGGCGCGACCCAGGCGGGTCATGTAGTCAAGAACGGACTCAGTCATGGTCTGTGTGGTCTTGGCAAAGAGGAAAGCGGCAGATTATAGCTGTCGTAACCCTCGACTAACAGCGCGGTCTCACAGCAGTGACCGGCGGAGATTGAAAACAGGCATAAACCGCCGAGATTCCGTTCACTGTTCAGCGGTAATTAAGCTATCCGTTGTTATCATCGCGCTATCTTTGGCCTGACCTCGTCCACTGCCATGACCGATTCGCCACCAACGCCAAACGCCTTGCCCCACGCTTTTTTTGACCGCGACGCCCAGGTACTCGCCCAGGACCTGCTGGGCAAGGTCATCCGCCACAAGGTCGGCGGCCTGTGGCTCAGCGCGCGGATCATCGAAACCGAAGCGTATTACTTCGCCGAAAAAGGCAGCCACGCCTCGCTGGGCTACACGGAAAAGCGCAAGGCTTTGTTTCTGGATGGCGGGCACATCTATATGTATTACGCCCGGGGCGGCGATTCCCTGAACTTCAGCGCCCAGGGCCCGGGCAATGCCGTGCTGATCAAGTCGGCCTACCCCTGGGTCGATACCATCAGCGGCCCGGCGAGCCTGGCCCAGATGCTCCTGAACAACCCCGACGCCCAGGGCCGGCCGCGCACGCCACAAAAACTCTGTGCCGGCCAGACCTTGCTGTGCAAGGCCCTGGGCCTGAAAGTGCCGGACTGGGACGCCAAGCGCTTCGACCCTGAACGGTTGTTGGTCGAAGACGTCGGCGTACCGACGGTTAATGTGATCCAGACCACGCGCCTGGGCATCCCGCTGGGACGGGACGAACACCTGCCCTACCGCTTCGTCGATGCCGCCTACGCGCCGTGGTGCACGCGCAACCCGCTGCGGCGCGGGCAGGTCGAAGGTCGGGATTATTTTTTACTGTCCTGAACACTACGCCGTCCATGGTGGGAGCGAGCTTGCTCGCGATGGCGTCGGGTCAGCAGAGTTGGTTTGACTGACAAATCGCTATCGCGAGCAAGCTCGCTCCCACAGTGGGACATCAATAAACTAATGGAGTTGTTCTTATGGGCCCATGGCTCGATAGCATCACCGGCTGGCTGACCGTCAACCCGCAATGGCTGGCGGTGGCGGTGTTTGTCGTCGCGTGCGTTGAATGCCTGGCCATCGCCGGGTTGATCGTGCCCGGCACCGTGCTGTTGTTCGCGATCGCGGTGCTGGCCGGCAGTGGCGCGTTGTCCTTGGGTGAAACCTTGCTGCTGGGGCTTCTCGGCGGATTGCTGGGGGATCTGGTGTCGTACTTCCTCGGCCGGCATTTCCACCAGAACATCCGGCGCCTGCCGGGGCTGCGGCATCATCCGGAATGGATGAGCGCGGCGGAGAACTACTTCCAACGCTACGGCATCGCCAGCCTGCTGGTGGGACGCTTTATCGGCCCGTTGCGACCGATGCTGCCGATGGTTGCGGGGATGTGCGACATGCCGTTCCCGCGCTTCGCCGTCGTCAGCCTGGTGGCCGCGTCAGGCTGGACCGTCGCCTATCTGCTGCCAGGTTGGGCCACCGGCGCGGCGTTCCGCCTGCCACTGCCCGAAGGCTTCTGGCCGCAGGCCGGCGTCGTCATCGGTAGCATCGCGTTGATGCTCGGCCTGAGCGTCAACAGTAGTTTGCGTCGTCATCGCCACGCCTCGGCAATCATCGCGGGGGTTGGCCTGGCGATCCTGATCAGCCTGTTCATCGGTTTCCGCTACCTGGCCGCCTTCGACCAAGGCTTGATGGCGCTGGTGCAGGAACATCGCAGCGCGACGCTGGATGAAATCGCCGTGACCTTCACGCTGATCGGTGAATTTCGCAACATGCTGATCTTCAGCGCCCTGCTGACCGGGCTGCTGTTATTGGCGCGCCAGTGGCGGCAGGCGATCTTTGCCGGGGCGACCATGTTGCTCACCGCCCTGGCGAACACCGGCACCAAGCACTTTTTCGCCCGGGTACGCCCGGAAATCCTCACCGATCCCTTGACCAGCTACAGCATGCCCAGCGGCCACGCCTCCGGTGCCTTCGCGCTGTTCCTGAGCCTGGCGATACTGGCCGGTCGCGGCCAACCACCGCGCCTGCGCCTGACCTGGTTGTTGCTCGGCTCGTTGCCGGCGTTGGCCATTGCCCTGTCGCGGGTCTACCTCGGCGCACACTGGCCAAGCGACGTCGTTGCCGGCGCCATGCTCGCCGCCAGCGTCTGCGCCGCCGTGCTGTGGTTGAGCCAACGCCAGGAACCGCTGCGCGCCATGCCGCCGAAAATCTGGTGGCTGATTTTGCCGGCGCTGGTGGCGGTGTTCAGCTTCTTCGCCTTGCGGCACCTGCCGCATGCGATGTTGCGGTATGCCTATTGATGCCAAGACACAGCGTTTCCCTGTGGGAGCGAGCTTGCTCGCGAAAGCGGTGGATCAGTTAACCCATGTGCTGGATGACACTCCGCTTTCGCGAGCAGGCTCGCTCCCACAGGGGATCAGCGCTGTTCGATGGCTAGGCGTCAGGCAAACAGTTCGCCTTGCAACTCATCGAGCAACGCCTGGATCGCATCCAGCCGCTGTTGCGGATCGTCGAGTTGCAGCAGGTCGAGCTTGTCCAGTTCGTTGAACGGCAGCAGATACGCCAACTGATTGGCGAGGGACTGTTGGCCGGTCGCCTCGGTGCCCATGTTCAGCGCCTCGACCATCGGGTGTTCGGCCAAGGCCTTGAGCAGCGCCACCAGGTCGGCGTCCTCATCCTGCAGCGGTTGTTCCGGCTCGTCTTCCAGCCATTCGACCTCAGCCACGGTGAGCTGATCGGCCTGGACGCTGCTGCTGTGCACGAGAAAACGCCGCCCGCCCTGCACCCGAATGCCCAGCAGGCCGTTCTCTTGCTGGGAAAAATCGGTGATCAGCGCTTCACAGCCGACCCGCGCATAGCCGTCAGGCGCGATGCCGACCTCCTCGCCATCGAGGATGCACACCACCCCGAAGCCTTCGCCCTTTTTCATGCAGCGTCCGATCATGTCGAGGTAACGCGCCTCGAAAATCTGCAGATCGAGAATGCACCCGGGGAACAACACGGTGTTCAACGGAAACAGCGGCAAGCTCATAACTCGTTCCTTAAACCGTCATCGACACCACCAGCGGCAATAGCACCGCCGTGGCCACGCCCATCAGACTCATCGCCAGCGCCGCGAAGGCACCGGTCTCCTCGCTTTCCTGCAACGCCACCGACGTGCCCACCGCATGGGCCGTCAGGCCCAGGGCCATGCCGCGGGCCTCGGGACTGTGGACACCCAACCGGGTCAGAATGCTCGGGCCGAGGATCGCCCCGAGCACACCGGTGATCAACACGAACACCGCCGCCATCGCCGCCACGCCACCGATCTGCTCGGCCACCAGCATCGCGATGGGCGAAGTCACGGACTTGGGCGCCATCGTCATGAGGATCATGTGCTCGGCGCCAAACGCCCAGCCCAGCACCACCGCGGACCCGGTGGCAAACACCCCACCTATCACCAGCGTAGTAAAAATCGGCCAGAACAATTGACGGATTCGCCGCAGGTTCAAGTACAACGGCACCGCCAGCGCCACGGTCGCCGGCCCCAGCAGGATGCTGAGGATTTCCGTGCTCTTGCGGTATTCGGCATAGCTGATGCCGCATCCGACCAGCACGGCGATCAGCACCAGCATCGACATCAATACCGGTTGCAGAAATACCCAGCGGGTCTTTTCGAACGCCGCCAGCACCACTTGATAGGCACCCAGGGTGATGCCGATGCCAAACAGCGGATGGTGGATGACTGAGGTCCAGGCGCCCTGCCAATCGAACATCATGGCGCGTCCTCCGGCTCGACGATATGGCGCCGGGCCAGGCGCTGCATCAGCACGCCCGTCAGCATCACGGAAAGGACCAGCGACAGCACCAGCGCGCCGACAATCGCCCAGAAGTCGGCGGCGATCGCCCGGGCGTAGACCATGACGCCCACCGCCGGCGGCACCAGCAGCAACGGCAGGTAGCGCAACAGGCTGCTGGCGGCCAGGTTCAACGGTTCGCTGACTTCGCCGCGAGCGATCAGGTAGCCCAGCATCAGCAGCAGGCCCACGATCGGCCCCGGCAGGATCGGCAGGAACAAATGATTGATGGCGGTGCCCAGCAATTGGAACAGCACCAGCCAGGTCAGGCCCCTTAGCAACATCCGCTCTCTCCCCTCAAAAACACCAAACCCCGCCCCGGTAGGAGCTGCGTAGGAGCTGTCGAGTGCAACGAGGCTGCGATCTTTCTCCGGCCGATTGAATCGCAAGCGGAAGATCAAGAGATCGCAGCCTCGTTGCACTCGGCAGCTCCTACAGGAGTCACCCGTGACGCATTTAAACATGCCCGCGCTATGGTTCGGCATTCGTAAAAAGCATGGTCGATGACCTTCCCGGTGCGCCATGTTGATCTACAGTGGTTCTCGGGGGCGCAGATCCCCGTTCCATAAAAGCAGGACAGATGAACCAAGGAGAGTCTCAATGCCCTACGTTCCCGTTACAGCGCTCAAGGATTATGTCGGCAAGGAACTCGGATGTTCCGATTGGCTGACCATCGATCAGGACCGCATCAACCTGTTCGCCGAAGCCACTGGCGACTTCCAATTCATCCACGTCGATCCGGTGAAGGCCGCGCAGACGCCGTTCGGCAGCACCATCGCCCACGGTTTCCTGTCGCTGTCGCTGATGCCCAAATTGATGGAAGACATCCTGATCCTGCCCGAAGGCGTGAAGATGGTCGTCAACTACGGGCTGGACAGCGTGCGCTTCATCCAACCGGTAAAAGTCGACTCGAAGGTCCGGCTCAAGGTCGAACTGGTGGACGTCACCGAGAAAAAACCCGGACAGTGGCTGCTCAAGGCGACCGCTACCCTGGAAATCGAAGGGTCGGAAAAACCGGCCTACATCGCCGAGCCACTGTCGCTCTGCTTCGTGTAGACCCTTGCGGTCGCGAAACCGCTCATGCAGTTTCGCATCGCTTCAACGCGCATAGCTGCGGCATACTCGTCGCCTGATTACTTGGATCCCGTTATGCGCGCACTTGTCCCCCTGACCCTGGCCCTCCTGCTCACCGCTTGCGGCGACGGCGAATCGCCGTTGCCTCCCGATGCCCGCCTGCCCGACGGTGGGCGCTATCGCGGCGATCTGGTGGACGGCCTGCTGCAAGGCCAGGGGCGCATCGATTACCCCAACGGCAGTTGGTACGCCGGACAGTTCGACAAGGGCCAGTGGCACGGTGCCGGCGAATGGCACGGCAGCAATGGCGAGGTTTATCGCGGCCAATTCGAGCATGGGCTGTTCCACGGCCAAGGCAGCCTGACCACGCCAACCAGCAGCTACACCGGCGGCTTCAAGCAGGGCCGGCGGGACGGCGAAGGGACGCTCAAGGAAAACGGCATGACCTACCGGGGCGAGTTCAAGGCCGACCGTTATTCCGGTCTCGGCCGCCTCGAACTCGACGACGGCAGCCAGTACCAGGGCCCGTTCGTCAACGGCAAGCCGAATGGCGAAGGCCAGCGCTTCGACGCCAGCGGCAACCAGTTCACCGGGCATTTCGTCGACGGCCAACTCCAAGGCAAGGGCACCTTCAACAGCGCCGATGGCGATGTCTACATCGGCGGCTTCAAGAACAACCAACTCAATGGCCGAGGCCGCTACGAAAACGCCGATGGCGATGTCTGGATCGGCCAGTTCAAGGATGGCGCACTGACCGGCAAGGGTGAATTGATCGGCGCCGACGGCAGCCATTACCTCGGCCATTTCAACGATTGGCGCTTCACCGGCGAGGGTCGCCTGAACCTGCCCGATGGCAGCTTCTACACCGGCCAGTTCGAAAGCGACAGCTACCACGGCCGCGGCACCCTGGTGCTGACGGACGGCACCGTGCAAAGCGGTACCTGGGCGAAGGGCCAGCGGATACGCGACGCCGATGGCAGGCTGCTGCCGGATGTGCTCGAACTCGGCATCCTGGCCCAAGGCCGCCTGCTGGACGACGCCCTCGCCAACATCCCCGCCTCGACACCAGCGGTGGAACTGTACAGCCTGACCCTGGGCGGCGACGGCAAGCAGAGCGTGTTCCTGCGCGAATCCGACTACGTCGCCAACATGCTCGCCAGCCGTTTCGGCGCCTTCGGCCAGGTCCGCCTGGTGAACCACCGCGACCACCTCGGCGACCGCCCCATGGCCACCCGCGAAAGCCTGCGCCGCGCCGTCGCCACCCTGGCCGAGCGCAGCGGCCCGGAAGACCTGGTGTTCATCTACCTGACCAGCCACGGCACCAGCGAGCACGAACTGGTCCTCGACCAACCGCGCATGGAACTGGCCGACCTGCCCGCAGACGAGCTGGCCGCTGTGCTGGCGCCGCTGAAGAACCGCGACAAGATCGTGGTGATTTCCGCCT
This sequence comes from Pseudomonas sp. T1.Ur, assembly GCF_023516725.1. Taxonomy (NCBI): domain Bacteria; kingdom Pseudomonadati; phylum Pseudomonadota; class Gammaproteobacteria; order Pseudomonadales; family Pseudomonadaceae; genus Pseudomonas; species Pseudomonas sp. T1.Ur. Next base: position 134,207 of record NZ_JAMGSN010000001.1, on the reverse strand, counting down.
GCTATTCCGGCGGTTTCATTCCGGCGCTCAAGGATGAACGGACCCTGGTGATGACCGCTTCGCGGGCCGACCGGGTGTCCTTCGGCTGCTCCGAGGAAGCCAACTTCACCTACTTTGGCGACGCCCTGTTCGCCCAGGCGCTGAACCAGACCGATGATTTGGAACAAGCTTTCAAGCGTGCCAAGGGCATCGTCGCGGAACGGGAGCAGGCGGACAATTTCGAAGCCTCCGAGCCGCAGATCTGGGCGCCTCGCACCGTGCTGTCCCACTGGCAACTGCTACGCAAACAGCAGGCGCGAAAAGCATTGCAAAGTGCTGCACTGAACGACGAGGCCAAAAAGAGCAACTAAGCTGAACCGTATCAAGGGGGAAACACTATGTACTTGACGCCTCAGCATGTTTTGCTCGCCGGCGCGACCGGGTTGACCGGGGAACACCTGTTGGACCGGCTGCTCAACGAGCCGACCATCACCCGGGTCCTCGCGCCGTCCCGCCGGCCACTGGCCGAGCATCCGCACCTGGAAAATCCGGTTGGGGAACCGGCCGAGTTGCTGCAACGGCTGGAAGGCCCGGTGGACATCGCCTTCTGCTGCCTCGGCACCACCATCAAGAAAGCCGGCTCCGAACAGGCATTCCGCGCAGTGGACCTGGACCTGGTGGTGGCCTTCGCCAAACGCGCCAGGGAGCTGGGCGCACGGCATCTGATCGTGATCAGCGCCCTGGGGGCCGATGCCAAGTCCTCGATTTTCTACAACCGGGTCAAAGGTGAAATGGAGGCGGCCCTCAAGGCCCAGGACTGGCCGCAACTGACCCTCTGCCGGCCTTCCCTGCTGCTGGGCGACCGAGTAGAGCCGCGTTTGGCCGAGCAACTGGCCGGGCCCTTGTCCAAGCTGATTCCAGGCAAATATCACGGCATCGAAGCCTGCCAACTGGCCCGGGCGATGTGGCGGCTTGCGCTGGAAGAGCAGGACGGGGTGCGGGTGGTGGAGTCGGATGAGTTGCGCAAGCTCGGCAAATGATTCTGCAGCGCCTGGACGGTGCCCTGTAGGAGCTGCCGAAGGCTGCGATCTTTTGATCTTTTGATCTTTTGATCTTTTGATCTTTTGATCTTTTGATCTTTTGATCTTTTGATCTTTTGATCTTTCGCTGGTGACTCAAGTGGCTGGGGAAAGATCGCAGCCTCGTTGCACTCGGCAGCTCCTACACAGCTCCTACACAGCTCCTACAGAGCTCCTACAGAGCTCCTACACAGTTCCTGCAGGGCTCCTGCTGGCAACCCAGCCCTCGGCTACAACCCGCCTGTCGCCTGGAACCCCACACCAATCGCCGTGAACAACGACAACGGCAACAACAAGGTATCCAGCAGCGCACTCCCCGGCAGATCGAGCCCCGGATAGCTCGGCGCCTCGGCCCCAAAACGGTCCTTGGCGCAGCAGCCACCGTTCAGTGCATACAAATCAAGGCGCGTCCCCGCATACACCACCGGCGCCCCCGGCTTCGCGGCGTCGAGGGTGCGGGCGGTGGCGCAGCCGGTCAGTTGCAGCGCCAACAGCACGACCAGCAACTTATTCATCGCTGCTCAAATGGTGCTCGCCCCAACGCGGCAACATGTCCTGGGGAATGTTCAGCAGGTTGAGAATCCGCGCGACCACGAAATCGATCAGGTCATCGATGGTCTGCGGCTGGTGATAGAAACCCGGCGACGCCGGCAGGATGGTCACGCCCATGTTCGACAGCTTGAGCATGTGCTCCAGGTGAATGCTCGAATACGGCGCTTCCCGCGGCACCAGGATCAACTGGCGGCGCTCCTTGAGCGTGACGTCCGCCGCCCGTTCGATCAGGTTGTTGCAGGCCCCGGTGGCAATGGCCGACAGCGTCCCGGTGGAACACGGCACCACCACCATCGCCGCTGGCGCACCAGAGCCCGAGGCCACCGGCGACATCCAGTCTTCCTTGCCGTACACACGGATCTGCCCCGCCGCCGCACCGGTGTATTCGGTGAGAAAAGCCTGCATCAACTGGGTCTTGGCCGGTAGGGTCACGTCAGTCTCGGTGGCCATCACCAGTTGCGCGGCCTTGGAGATGAGGAAATGCACCTCGCGGTCCTCGCGCACCAGGCAATCGAGCAGGCGCAAGCCATACTGGGCGCCGGACGCGCCGGTCATCGCCAGCGTGATGCGTTCCGGGCCGTTGCTCATTTCAGCGCCTCGGCCAGTTTGCCGTGCAGGCCGCCGAAGCCGCCGTTGCTCATGATCACCACGTGGGTGCCAGGCTGGGCCTGGCTCTTCACGCGTTCGATGATGCCTTCCAGGGAGTCGCTGACAATCGACGGCACCGTGCACAGTGCAGCGGTGGCAGCCAGGTCCCAGCCCAGGTTGGCCGGTGCGTACCAGATCACCTGGTCGGCATCGACCACGCTTTCCGGCAGGCCGTCACGGTGGGCGCCGAGCTTCATGGAATTGGAGCGCGGCTCGATGATCGCGATCAGCGGCGCATCGCCGATGCGCTTGCGCAAGCCGTCGAGGGTGGTGGCGATGGCGGTCGGGTGGTGGGCGAAGTCGTCGTAAATGGTGATGCCGCGCACTTCGGCGACTTTCTCCATCCGCCGCTTCACGCTTTTGAACGCACTCAACGCGGCGATGCCCATGGACGGCACCACGCCGACATGCCGGGCCGCCGCCAGGGTCGCCAGGGCGTTGGCCACGTTGTGCTGGCCGGTCATGTCCCACTCGACGATGCCTTGGGACTGGCCTTCAAACATCACTTCGAACTCAGAACCGTCATCCTTGAGCAACTTCACTTGCCACTGCCCGCCCGCGCCGGTGGTTTGCACCGGGGTCCAGCAGCCCATCTCGATGACACGCTGCAACGCCAGCTCGGTGGTCGGGTGGATCACCAGGCCTTCGCTGGGAATGGTGCGCACCAAATGATGGAATTGCCGCTCGATGGCTGGCAGATCGGGGAAAATGTCGGCGTGATCGAACTCAAGGTTGTTGAGGATCGCCGTGCGTGGACGGTAGTGGACGAACTTCGAGCGTTTATCGAAAAACGCGCTGTCATATTCGTCGGCTTCGATCACGAAGAACGGCGTGCCGCCCAGGCGCGCCGACACCGAGAAATTCTGCGGCACGCCACCGATCAGGAAGCCCGGGCTCATGCCGGCGTGCTCCAGGACCCAGGCGAGCATGCTGCTGGTGGTCGTCTTGCCATGGGTGCCGGCCACGGCCAGGACCCAACGGCCCTGCAACACGTGATCGGCCAGCCACTGCGGCCCGGACACGTACGGCAGGCCTTTGTTGAGCACGTATTCCACCGCCGGGTTGCCACGGGACATGGCGTTGCCGATGACCACCAGGTCCGGCGCCGGGTCCAGTTGCGCCGGGTCATAGCCTTGGGTCAGCTCGATGCCCTGGGCCTCCAGCTGAGTGCTCATCGGCGGGTAGACGTTGGCGTCGGAACCGGTTACATGGTGGCCCAGCTCCTTGGCCAGGACCGCCATCGAACCCATGAAAGTGCCGCAAATACCGAGAATATGGATGTGCATAGTCGACCTCGTAAACATGGCCGCAGGTTAGCCTAGGGAGGGGAAAATCGCACCTTGTGTTTAGACTTCACACCGCCTGGACACCGCAAATCCCCTGTGGGAGCGAGCTTGCTCCGGGCGGCGATCCGACGATAGCGGTGGGTCAACTTGCATCAATGGTGAATGTGCCAACGCCATCGCGAGCAAGCTCGCTCCCACAGTTGACCGCGCAACCCCGGCTTGCTACTGGCTGCTGTTGTGGCGAGGGAGCTTGCTCCCGCTCGGCTGCGCAGCAGTCGCCTTCGGTTTCAGGGTAGAAAGAAAGCTTGGGGCTGCTACGCCCGAAGCGTCGGACCGACCCAGCGGGAGCAAGCTCCCTCGCCACAAAAGCAGACAGTTGCCAAACAGTCAGCAGTCAGCAGTCAGCAGTCAGCAGTCAGCAGTCAGCCGTTCAATTGTCAGCGGCACAGCGGGCAATCGCGTGCTTGCGCAGCTTGCGGTAAAGGGTGTTGCGGCTGATGCCCAATTGTTCCGCCGTGTGGGTCATGTGCCAGCGCTGGCGCTCCAGGGCATCGAGCAATGCCAGGCGCTCGGCGTCTTCCAGTGGCCGTTCCGCCACCGCCTCGACCACCGCAACCGGACGCTGGCGGATCATCGCCGGCAAATCCTCCAGCCCAATCCGCCCGCCGTCACACAGCGCGGCAAGGGTGCGCAGCACATTACGCAGTTGCCGCACGTTGCCCGGCCAGTCGAACCCCAGCAGCGCCTGGCGCGCCGGTTCGTCGATGAACACCGGCTCGCCCCCACTCTCTTCAGCCATCAGGAAATCCAGCAACTGTGACTTGTCACTGCGCTCGCGCAACGCTGGCAGCGGGATTTCCAGGCCATTGAGGCGGTAGTACAAATCCTCACGGAAGCTGCCATCCCGCACCCGATCGAGCAACTGTCGGTGAGTGGCGCTGATGATGCGCACGTTCACCGCCTCGGGCTCGCCGCCGATGGGCACCACCTGGCGATCCTCCAGCACCCGCAGCAAACGAGTCTGCAAGGCCAGGGGCATGTCGCCGATTTCATCGAGGAACAACGTGCCGCCGTCGGCCTGTTGCAGCTTGCCGCGCATACCTTCCTTGCGCGCGCCGGTGAAGCTGCCGCCGCGATAACCGAACAGCTCGCTCTCGATCAGGCTCTCCGGAATGGCCGCGCAGTTGAGGGCGACAAAATTTTTCCCGGCGCGCTGGCTGGCGTGGTGCACGGCCTTGGCGAACGCCTCCTTGCCGGAGCCGGTTTCACCGTGGATCAGCAGCGGCACATCACGCTCGAACACCCGCAGCGCCTTGCGAAAATGTTCCTGCAACGCCGCATCCCCCAGGCAGATCCCCGGCAGACGTGCCGGCTCGATAACCTTGAAGGCCGGCGCGACCGGCACCGGCACACTGCGCGGCTGCCCGCGCAACACGGCGAACAAATGCCGGCCATCGCGGGTGCGCAACGGCCAACTGGCGCTGGCCTGGGCACTGGCCCGGCCCATCAATTCATCCAGCGAACAATCGAAAAAGTCCTCGACCCGCTGGCCGAGCAAGCCACCGCGAATATGCCCGAGCAGGTTCAGCGCGCTCTGGTTCACCGCGCAGATCCGCCCTTCGCCGTCGAACGCCATCAGCCCTTCGCTGAACAGCCCCACGGACTCGGCCTGCAAGTGAAAGCGCAGCAGCCATTGGTTGTCGAAGCATCGGAGGAAATAACAGCTCTCGATCATCTTCGCCGAGAGGTTGACCAGGGCCATGGTGTGGAACTGGCTCTGGCGCGACACGTCCGGCCGCGCCGAGGACACGTCGAGCACCGCCAGCAGTTCGCCCTGGGGATCGAACACCGGGCTGGCCGAGCAAGTCAGGCCGGTGTGGCGGCCGCGGAAGTGTTCTTCCTGGTGAATGGTCAGGGCCTGGCGTTCCACCAGGCAGGTGCCGATGCCGTTGGTGCCTTCGCAGGCTTCGCTCCAGTCGGCGCCGAGCCAGAGGCCGGCCCGTTCGAAAATCTTCCGTTCGCTGGGGGCGGTGATGCAGTTGAGGATCACGCCTCGGGCGTCGGTCAGCAGCACCGCATGGCCGGCGCCGGACAGTTGCTGGTGCAGGCTGGTCATTTCAGTGCCGGCGATGTGCAGCACCTGTTGCAGGCGCTCGCGGCTCTCCAGCACACGGCCATGTTCGAGCACCGTCGGCGCCAGGTTCTGGGCCGGGTCGAGGTGATAGTCCTCGAGGCAGCGCAGCCAGGAACGGGCAATCGACGGATCGCTGCCAGGGCCCTGCAAATGGGCCTTGCCCTGGGTGACCGTCAGGACTTGCTGGGCATGGCGACTCAAGTGGTTGCTGTGCATTTTTTTATTATTCTCCCCGAAGGATCTGCCTCACTGGAGCAACTGGTGAATATCCAACTGTGAACACCCAACCTTGTGGCGAGGGAGCTTGCTCCCGCTGGGCTGCGCCGTAGGAGCTGACGAGTGCAACGAGGCTGCGATCTTTCCACTGACAATTGAGTCGAGAGCAAAAGATCAAAATCAAAAGATCAAAATCAAAAGATCGCAGGCTTCGCCAGCTCCTACAGAGTCCAGCGGAGCAAGCTCCCTCGCCACGCAAAGCGGTTCGTCCATGGCCTCGCCGTCGGAGCCAGCATCCTCCAGCCCAACCGCCTTTGCAATGCTGGCGCGACCTGCCGGTCACAGACTGTCTCGCATCTGGCACAAACTGTCACACCCGCTGTATCACAACCGTGACACAGCCCCTCCGTTTGTCCGACGAATTCATCCTAAAGTCTTGATTTCCGGGCCCTGCAAGGCAGTGGCCCAACCTTTGCTCTAGGCTTAAGTACCAGCGCGAATTTGCGCGGCTCCCTAATAAGCACAAAAGCCAAGGAGAACTCATCATGCGTTACGCTCACCCCGGTACTGAAGGCGCTATCGTTTCGTTCAAGGCTAAATACGGTAACTACATCGGCGGCGAGTTCGTCGCGCCGGTCAAAGGTCAGTACTTCACCAACACATCCCCGGTCAATGGCCAGCCCATTGCCGAATTCCCGCGCTCCACGGCCGAAGACATCGACAAAGCCCTGGACGCCGCCCACGCTGCCGCCGATGCCTGGGGCGCTACCTCGGTCCAGGCCCGCTCGCTGATCCTGCTGAAAATCGCCGACCGCATCGAAGCCAACCTCGAAACCCTGGCGATCACCGAATCCTGGGACAACGGCAAGGCCGTGCGCGAAACCCTCAACGCCGACATCCCCCTCGCTGCCGACCACTTCCGTTACTTCGCCGGCTGCCTGCGGGCCCAGGAAGGCAGCGCCGCCGAGATCGACGGTAACACCGTGGCCTACCACATCCATGAACCGCTGGGCGTGGTCGGGCAGATCATCCCGTGGAACTTCCCGCTGCTGATGGCCGCCTGGAAACTCGCCCCGGCCCTCGCTGCGGGTAACTGCGTGGTCCTCAAGCCTGCCGAGCAAACCCCGCTGGGCATCTGCGTGCTCATGGAGCTGATCGGCGACCTGCTGCCACCCGGCGTGCTGAACGTGGTGCAAGGTTTCGGCAAAGAAGCCGGCGAAGCCCTCGCCACCAGCAAGCGCATCGCCAAGATCGCCTTCACCGGTTCCACTCCGGTGGGCTCGCACATCATGAAATGCGCCGCCGAGAACATCATCCCGTCCACCGTGGAACTGGGCGGCAAATCGCCGAACATCTTCTTCGAAGACATCATGCAGGCCGAGCCAAGCTTCATCGAAAAAGCCGCCGAAGGCCTGGTGCTGGCGTTCTTCAACCAGGGCGAAGTCTGCACCTGCCCATCCCGCGCCCTGGTGCAGGAGTCGATCTACGACGAATTCATGCAAGTGGTGATGAAGAAAGTCCTGCAGATCAAACGCGGCGACCCGCTGGACACCGACACCATGGTCGGCGCCCAGGCCTCCGAGCAGCAATTCGACAAGATTCTTTCGTACCTGGAAATCGCCAAGGGCGAAGGCGCCGAGCTGTTGACCGGCGGCAAGGTGGAAAAACTCGAGGGCAACCTGGCGACTGGGTATTACATCCAGCCAACCCTGCTCAAGGGCACCAACAAGATGCGCGTGTTCCAGGAAGAAATCTTCGGCCCAGTGGTGAGCATCACCACCTTCAAGGACGAAGCCGAAGCCCTGGCGATCGCCAACGACACCGAGTTCGGCCTCGGCGCCGGCCTGTGGACCCGCGACATCAACCGCGCCTACCGCATGGGCCGGGCGATCAAGGCCGGTCGCGTGTGGACCAACTGCTACCACCTCTACCCGGCGCACGCCGCGTTCGGTGGCTACAAGAAGTCCGGCGTCGGGCGTGAGACGCACAAGATGATGCTCGACCATTATCAGCAGACCAAGAATTTGCTGGTGAGCTACGACATCAATCCGTTGGGGTTCTTCTAAGCCCTTGGGGCCAGGCAGGTCATTCTGCCTGGCCCTTTAGATCGCCTTCGCGAGCAAGCTCGCTCCCACACTGGACCGAGTTGGAAAGCAATCCCTGTGGGAGCGAGCTTGCTCCGGGCGGCGATTCGACGATGGCGCCCTCACTGACACACAGAATCAATGCCCCACCGCTCTGGCATGAGCCTTGCGTGCCCGCTCCACAGCAATCCCGAAAGTCCAACAGATCAAACAATAAAAAAGACAGAGAGGACTTATGACTTCTACCACCCAACTCAAACCCACACTCGGCACCCTGCATTTATGGGGCATCGCCGTCGGCCTGGTGATTTCCGGCGAGTATTTCGGCTGGAGCTACGGCTGGGGCACCGCAGGGACCCTGGGGTTTCTCGTCACCGCCCTGATGGTGGCGTTGATGTACACCTGCTTCATCTTCAGTTTCACCGAACTGACCACCGCAATTCCCCACGCCGGCGGGCCTTTTGCCTACAGCCGACGGGCCTTTGGTGAGAAAGGCGGGTTGATCGCCGGGATCGCCACCCTGATCGAATTCGTCTTTGCGCCCCCGGCCATCGCCATGGCCATCGGCGCCTACCTCAACGTGCAATTTCCCGAGCTCGATCCGAAGCTCGCGGCGGTCGGCGCGTACATCGTGTTCATGACCCTCAATATCCTCGGCGTCAGCATTGCCGCGGCGTTCGAGCTGGTGGTCACCGTGCTGGCGGTCGCCGAGTTGCTGGTGTTCATGGGCGTGGTCGCGCCAGGCTTCAGCTTCAGTAACTTCGTGCTCAACGGCTGGTCGGGCTCCAATGAGTTCACCCTCGCCTCGATCCCGGGCATCTTTGCGGCAATCCCCTTCGCGATCTGGTTCTTCCTCGCCATCGAAGGCGCGGCCATGGCCGCCGAAGAAGCCAAGGACCCGAAACGCACGATCCCCCGCGCCTACGTGAGCGGCATCCTGACCCTGGTGTTCCTGGCCATCGGGGTGATGATCATGGCCGGCGGCGTCGGCGACTGGCGCCAGCTGTCGAACATCAACGACCCGCTGCCCCAGGCCATGAAGGCCGTGGTCGGCAACAACTCGACGTGGATGCACATGCTGGTGTGGATCGGACTGTTCGGCCTGGTGGCGAGTTTCCACGGGATCATCCTCGGCTACTCGCGGCAGTTCTTCGCCCTGGCCCGGGCCGGCTATTTGCCTCGCGGCCTGGCAAAACTCTCGCGTTTCCAGACCCCGCACCGGGCGATCCTGGCCGGCGGCGTCATCGGCATCGCGGCGATCTACAGCGATGGCCTGGTCAACCTGCAGGGCATGAGCCTGACGGCGGCGATGATCACCATGTCGGTGTTCGGCGCCATCGTGATGTACATCATCAGCATGCTCAGCCTGTTCAGGCTGCGTAAGACCGAGCCGAACCTGGAACGCACCTTCCGCGCGCCGGGCTACCCGCTCGTGCCGGGCATCGCGCTGTTCCTGGCGGTGGTGTGCCTGGTGGCGATGGCGTGGTTCAACACCCTCATCGGCCTGGTGTTCCTCGGTTTCATGATTGTCGGCTACCTGTACTTCCAACTCACCGCCAAGCAACGCTCCGATGCGCCGGCGGACGCTATGCTCACAGGTATCTGAACGTTGCACCGGCACCGGGCCGAGGGCTCGGTGCCTGCTATTTAAAAGTGCACACCGTCCCTGTGGGAGCGAGCTTGCTCGCGATAGCTGTGTATCAGTCGACAAGTATTTTTGCTGACACTCCGCTATCGCGAGCAAGCTCGCTCCCACAGGGTTACGGGTTGTATTTGAGTATTTAGAGAACCAGGAGGACACCGCCCATGGCCGCATTCGCCCATTCCGTCGGCGCCCAGACCTACCGCTTCGACAGCCTCAAAGACCTGATGGCCAAGGCCAGCCCGGCGCGTTCCGGGGATTTCCTCGCCGAAGTCGCCGCGCTCAACGATGGCGAGCGCGTGGCCGCGCAAATGGCCTTGGCTGACTTGCCCCTCAGCCATTTCCTGCAAGAAATGCTGATTCCTTACGAGGACGACGAAGTCACCCGATTGATCGTCGACACCCATGACAAACAAGCCTTTGCCGCCGTCAGCCACCTCACCGTCGGCGGTTTTCGCGACTGGCTGCTCAGCGACGCCGCCGATGAACAGAGCCTGCGCGCACTGGCCCCCGGCCTGACGCCGGAAATGGTCGCCGCCGTGTCGAAGATCATGCGCGTGCAGGATTTGGTGCTGGTGGCGCAGAAAATCCGCGTAGTGACCAAATTCCGCGGCACCCTCGGCCTGCGCGGGCGACTGTCCACCCGCCTGCAGCCCAACCACCCCACCGACGAACCCGCCGGCATCGCTGCGAGCATCCTCGACGGCCTGCTCTTCGGCAACGGCGACGCCATGATTGGCATCAACCCGGCCACCGACAGCACCGCCTCGATCTGCGCGATGCTGGAAATGCTCGACGCCATCATCCAGCGCTACGACATCCCCACCCAAGGCTGCGTGCTGACCCACGTCACCACCTCCATCGAAGCGGCGAACCGTGGCGTGCCCCTGGACCTGGTGTTCCAGTCCATCGCCGGCACCGAAGCGGCCAACGCCAGTTTCGGCATCAACCTGAACATCCTGAAGGAAGGCTACGACGCCGGCCTCAGCCTGAATCGCGGCACCTTGGGCAACAACCTGATGTATTTCGAAACCGGCCAGGGCAGCGCGCTGTCGGCCAACGCCCACCACGGCGTCGATCAACAGACCTGCGAGACGCGGGCCTACGCCGTGGCGCGACATTTCAACCCGTTTTTGGTGAACACGGTTGTAGGCTTCATCGGCCCGGAATACCTCTACAACGGTAAACAAATCATCCGCGCCGGCCTCGAAGACCACTTCTGCGGCAAGTTGCTGGGCGTGCCGATGGGTTGCGACATCTGCTACACCAACCACGCCGAAGCCGACCAGGACGACATGGACACCCTGCTGACCCTGCTGGGCGTAGCCGGGATCAACTTCATCATGGGCATCCCCGGCTCCGACGACATCATGCTCAACTACCAGACCACCTCGTTCCACGACGCCCTCTACGCCCGCCAGACCCTGGGCCTGAAGCCGGCGCCGGAGTTCGAAACCTGGCTGGCGAACATGGGCATCTTCACCCAGGCCGATGGCCGGGTGCGGTTCGGCGACAACCTGCCACCGGCGTTTCGCCAGGCCCTCGCGCATTTGGGATAAGCCGCATTTTTATGAGTGAGTTGCCCATGGATAAAGAACCTGTCGATTCGCAAAACCCCTGGCTGAACCTGCGCAACCTGACCCCGGCGCGCATCGCCCTGGGCCGCACCGGCACCAGCCTGCCGACCTCGGCGCAACTGGATTTCCAATACGCTCACGCCCAGGCCCGTGACGCGGTGCACCTGGCGTTCGATCACCAGGGCATTCGCGCACAACTGGATGAACGCGGCCGTGAGAGCCTGTTGCTCCATAGCGCGGCCAGCGACCGCAACAGTTATCTACAGCGCCCGGACCTGGGCCGTCGACTCGACGACGCCTCCGCGCAAATCCTGGACGAGTACGCGGCGGCCCACCCCGGCGGCGTGGATTTGGCCATCGTCGTCGCTGACGGCCTGTCGGCGCTGGCGGTGCATCGCCATACCTTGCCGTTCCTCGCGCGGCTGGAAGAACAAATCGCCGCCGAGGGCTGGTCGGTGTCGCCCATCGTTTTGGTGGAGCAAGGCCGCGTCGCCGTGGCCGATGAAGTGGCCGAGCGCCTTGGCGCGAAAATGTCGGTGATCCTGATCGGCGAACGCCCCGGCCTCAGCTCCCCCGACAGCCTGGGGCTGTATTTCACCTACGCGCCCAAGGTCGGCCTGACCGATGCGTATCGCAACTGCATTTCCAACGTCCGCCTCGAAGGCCTGAGCTACGGCATGGCGGCCCATCGCCTGATCTACCTGATGCGCGAGGCCTGTCGCCGGCAGCTTTCGGGGGTCAATCTGAAGGACGAAGCCCAGGTTCATACTCTAGAGGCGGAAAACGGTGCCGATATGAAAGGTAATTTCCTACTGGCGCCGCCCCCAAGCTGATCCTGTATCGCAATTGCGCTTTTGATCCGCTTTGAGGCAGCATTTGGGCACGGCAGTCCGACGCTGTTGTCAGACTCTATGTCGACCTTTTCAAGCGAGACTTACCATGCGGATTATCCAAGCGACGCTGGAACACCTGGACCTGCTGACCCCATTGTTCGTCAAATACCGGGAATTCTACGGCTCACTGCCCTACCCGGACTCGTCCCGGGCCTTCCTGGAAAAGCGCCTGCGCCGCAAGGAATCGGTCATCTACCTGGCCCTGCCCGATGACGACGACAACAAATTGCTCGGCTTCTGCCAGCTCTACCCCAGCTTCTCGTCGCTGTCGCTCAAGCGCGTGTGGATCCTCAACGACATCTACGTCGCCGAAGACGCCCGCCGCCAACTGGTGGCCGACAACCTGATCCGCACCGCAAAAAAAATGGCCAAGGAAACCAACGCCGTGCGCATGCGCGTCTCCACCAGCAGCAACAACGAAGTCGCGCAGAAAACCTACGAGTCGATTGGCTTCAAGGAAGACACCGAGTTCAAGAACTACGTGTTGCCGATCAGCGAAGGGCTTTGAGCCTTATAGACTGCCCGCAGCAGCCCTGGCCTTACTCGGCCCCCCGTGGCGAGGGAGCTTGCTCCCGCTGGGCTGCGCCGTAGGAGCTGACGAGTGCAACGAGGCTGCGATCTTTCCACTGACAATTGAGTCGAGAGCAAAAGATCAAAATCAAAAGATCGTCCGAACGCGGCCCGAGCCTTCGCCAGCTCCTACAGAGTCCAGCGGGAGCAAGCTCCCTCGCCACAGAAGCGGTCCGGGCCACACCTCATCCAGGCAATCCCTCAGAAATCCCCAGCTACAAACTCCCCCCGCACTCCCCCCGCGCCACCGTATAATGCCGCTCGTCCCAGCTTGTAAGAAAAAGCTACACACCCTGTAGTCATACTCAAAAGCCAGACCCACCAGCCCCGCCGAGCCGGGCCGCCACCAAGGTGCTACACATGGATTTCAACCCCCTCGACCTCATCCTGCATCTCGACGTCTACCTCGACATGCTGGTGACCAACTACGGCACGTGGGTCTACGCCATCCTGTTCCTGGTGATCTTCTGTGAAACCGGCCTGGTGGTCATGCCCTTCCTACCCGGCGATTCCCTGCTGTTCATCGCCGGCGCCGTCGCCGCCGGTGGCGCCATGGACCCACTGCTGCTGGGCGGCCTGCTGATGCTCGCAGCCATCCTCGGCGACAGCACCAACTACCTCATCGGCCGCACCGCTGGCGAAAAACTCTTCAGCAACCCCAACTCGAAAATCTTCCGCCGCGACTACCTGCAGCAAACCCACGACTTCTACGACAAGCACGGCGGCAAAACCGTGACCCTGGCGCGCTTCCTGCCGATCATCCGCACCTTCGCCCCCTTCGTCGCCGGCGTCGGCAAAATGAACTACCTGCGCTTTTTCGGCTTCAGCGTCCTGGGCACCGTCCTCTGGGTGGGCGGCCTGGTGACCCTCGGCTACTTCTTCGGCAACGTACCCTTCATCAAGCAGAACCTGTCGCTGCTGGTGGTCGGCATCATCCTGCTGTCGCTGCTGCCGATGATCATCAGCCTGGTGCGCAGCAAAATGAGCCAGCGCGCCTCGAAAGCCGAATCGCGCTGATCGCCCATGTGGTCCCTGAGCAACTGGCGCCGCCGACGCACCCTCGCCAAACACCCCGTCGCCGAGGACACCTGGCAACGGGTGCGCCAACAATTGAGCTTCCTCGACGGCATCAGCGCCGAAGAAGATCAATGGCTGCGGGAAGCCTGCGTGCTGTTCCTCCACGATAAACACCTCACCGCCCTGCCCGGCGTCGAACTGCACCAGGAACAACGCCTGCTGCTCGCCGCCCAGGCCCAATTGCCACTGATGCACCTCGGCGAACTGAACTGGTACCAGGGCTTTCACGAAATCGTCCTCTACCCCGACGACTTCCTCAGCCCCCAACGCTACCGCGACGCCAGCGGCATCGAACACGAGTGGGACGGCGAGCACAGCGGCGAAGCCTGGCCCCAAGGCCCGATCATCCTGGCCTGGGACGGCGTGATGGCCAGCGGCGGCTGGGACGGCTACAACCTGGTGATCCACGAACTGGCGCACAAACTCGACATGCTCAACGGCGACGCCAACGGCCTGCCACCGCTGCACGCCGACATGCGCGTCAGCGACTGGGCCGAGGCCATGCAACAGGCCTTCGACGACCTCGACCGCCAGCTCGACCACAACCCCGACGCCCAAACCGCCATCGACCCCTACGCCGCGGAAAACCCGGCCGAGTTCTTCGCCGTCACCAGCGAATACTTCTTCAGCGCCCCAGACCTGCTGCACCAGGCCTATCCCAAGGTGTACGAACAGCTCAAGGCGTTCTACCGCCAGGATCCTTTGGCTCGCCTGCGGCAACTTCAGGCCGAAGATCCGGTCTATCAGGCGTCATACTAAGGTCTCTACGACCCTGGTAACGTGGCATCAGCGGACGAATATGCCTATAATCGCCGCCACTTTTTGGTCAATCCGACCAGTCATTTGGTCAACTAACGGGGGCACCGCCCAATGAGCTACAGCAAGATTCCGGCTGGCAAAGACCTGCCGAACGACATCTACGTCGCGATCGAAATCCCGGCCAACCACGCCCCGATCAAATACGAAATCGACAAAGACAGCGATTGCCTGTTCGTTGACCGTTTCATGGCCACCCCGATGTTCTACCCGGCCAACTACGGTTACATCCCCAACACCCTGGCCGACGACGGCGACCCCCTCGACGTGCTGGTCGTGACCCCATACCCAGTGGCCCCAGGCTCGGTCATCCGCGCCCGTCCAGTCGGCATCCTGAACATGACCGACGACGGCGGCGGCGATGCCAAAGTCATCGCAGTACCGCACGACAAACTGTCGCAACTGTACGTCGACGTGAAGGAATACACCGACCTGCCACCGCTGCTGATCCAGCAGATCGAGCACTTCTTCGCGAACTACAAAGATCTCGAAAAAGGCAAGTGGGTCAAGATCGAAGGCTGGGCCGGCGCAGACGCCGCCCGCGAAGCGATCACCAAGTCGGTTGCCGCCTACAAAGGCTGAGACTGAACTTAAAAAAGAACCCCGGCTAATACCGGGGTTTTTTATGTCCGGACCCTACTTAATACAACTTCGTATTAGTATTGTTTACCCATGTTTACATTTCCCGTTTCGATTCCCGCAAACGGAAAGATCGTCTTATAAATTCTCACGACACGTTTATTGCCCTAAACCCCGTCCTCTCTAAACTTTCCGTTTATGAAAATACATTCCAGTGGCGACCGCTTCAGAGCCCTTCTCAGAGAAGCGAACATCCGATCCGCCGACTTCGCGAAGTTGTACGGCGTGAAATCCCAACACGTGAACAACTGGTTCAACCGTGGCATCCCAGCCGGGCGCATCCACTCCATCGCCAGCCTGCTGACCGTCAGCCCGGAATGGCTCGCCCGCGGCGAAGGCCCACAAACCCCACTGGGCCTCGGCCCCGGCACCACCTATGAAGCCGCCGAAAACGACGGCGTCTACAGCGTAACGGAACCCACCGACATCGAACTGCCCTTCTACAAGGAAGTTCCCATTGTCCCCGGCGAAACCAAAACCCACATCGTCGAAATCCCCGACCAATCCATCCGCCTGCCCCGCAGCCACCTCGAATCCCTCGAAATCGACCCCAGCGACGCCATCTGCACCACCATGGTCGGCGACAGCATGGCCGAACGCATCGAAGACGGCTCCACCCTCGCCATCGACCGCGGCCTGACCCAAATCGTCGACGGCCAAATCTACGCCCTCGAACACGACGGCATGCTCCGCATCAAATACCTCCACAGAATCCCCGGCAACCGACTGCGGCTGCGTAGCCACAACAGCGCCGCCTACCCCGACGAAGTCTTCAGCGCAGAACAGATCGACAAGCAACACATCCACGTGATCGGCTGGGTGTTCTGGTGGTCAACCCTCAACAAACAGAGACCGCCGGTGTTCGATTGACTCCCCAATGGCAGGAATCGCTTTTCGTGGCGAGGGAGCTTGCTCCCGCTGGGCCCTGTAGGAGCTGGCGAAGCCTGCGATCTTTTACCCTTTCACCCCTAACCCAATGATTCCACACCACTTACCACTGGGATTCCAAAGCAAACCCGCGTATCCTCCGCCCCACATTTGCGAGCCCACGCCTCGCACCGACAAGGCAGATCACTTTCTGACCAAGTCCCACAGCCGGCCGCAAGAGCCGGATGTACGTTTTGAAGGCTGGTAAGGTTTGTCAAAAACGAGCTGAATCAGTCAACGAGAAGCCGGCCATAAGCCGGCTTTTTAATGTCTGAGCTTTAATCCCACAACCCTTGCCCAGCCCAGACTCAGCCCGTACCCGATCTATCAACGCCCAAATCCTCCCAATAACCTATCAATCCTGCATGACCTATGACATGTAGGTAGTCCAGCGGGTTAAACTCGGCTTTTTGCCTACTCCAAGGAGTTGCTGCGTGAACACGGAAAATCATTCCCAGACGGCCGCCTTTCTCTGGTCGATTGCCGACCTGCTGCGTGGTGATTTCAAGCAATCCCAGTACGGCCGCATCATCCTACCGTTCACTTTATTGCGCCGTATGGAGTGCGTGCTAGCACCAACGAAAGACGAAGTGATCAAGCAGACATTCGCCCAGGAAGGCCGTCCAGATACTGTGCGCGAAATGATCCTGCTGCGCTCCGCAGCCCAGCAATTTTTCAATGCTTCGCCGTTGACGTTAGGAACCCTGTCGGACACTCAGACCGCCGCCGACTTAATGAGTTACGTACAAGCCTTCAGCAAGGACGCCCGCGAAATCTTCGAGCACTTCCACTTCGAAGACTTCGTCCAGCAGTTGTCCAGCGCCAATCTGCTCTATCAAGTGGTACAACGATTTGCTGCTACCGATCTGAGTCCCGAGCGCATCAGCAACTTCGGTATGGGCATCATCTTCGAAGAGCTGATCCGCAAATTTGCGGAAAGCTCCAACGAAACTGCCGGGGAGCATTTCACCCCGCGCGATATCGTGCACCTGACCACCTCGCTAGTGATTACCAATCAGGATCACAAACTCACGCCCAACAGCATCGTCACGATCTATGACCCAACGGCGGGCACGGGTGGTTTTCTGTCGGAAGGTGATGAGTACATTCAGTCCATCAGCGAAAAAGTCAGCGTTTCACTGCATGGCCAGGAGCTAAATCCCGAGTCTTACGCCATTTGCAAAGCGGACATGCTGATCAAGGGCCAGGATGTCGTAAGCATCAAGCTCGGTAACACGCTGTCCAACGACCAACTGGCCGGCAAGCGCTTCGACTTCATGCTCAGCAATCCGCCCTTTGGTGTGGAATGGAAAAAGGTGCAGAAGCAGATCACCGACGAGCACACCCACAAAGGTTTCGATGGCCGCTTTGGCCCCGGCCTGCCACGGGTGTCCGACGGTTCGCTGCTGTTCCTCCTACACTTGGTCAGCAAGATGCGTGACCCGCGCGACGGTGGCTCGCGCATCGGTATCATCCTCAATGGATCGCCGCTGTTTACCGGCGGCGCGGGTTCGGGTGAGTCGGAGATTCGCCGCTACTTGCTGCAGAACGACCTGGTCGAAGCCATCGTCGCGTTGCCGACGGACATGTTCTACAACACCGGCATCGCCACCTATGTGTGGATACTCAGTAACCACAAGGCTGCTGCGCGCCAGGGCAAGGTGCAGTTGATCGACGGCAGCCAGCACTACGCCAAAATGCACAAATCGTTGGGCAACAAACGCCAATACATCACTGAGGATCAAATCAGTGAGCTGGTGCGCCTGTATGGTAGCTTCGAGCACAGCGCACATAGCAAAATCTTCCCCATCGATACCTTCGGCTACCGCCGTATCACCGTTGAGCGTCCGCTGCGCCTGAACTTCCAGACCAGCGCCGAACGTCTCGGCAAGGTGTTGGAAGAAAAAGCCCTGCAGAAACTCGACAGCGCCGCTCAGCAGCAACTGATGAAGGCCCTACAAGCCATGGACGCCTGCGTGCTCTACCGTAACCGCGAGCAGTTCAGCAAGCAGCTGAAAAAATCTCTCACCGCGCACAGCATCAGCCTGAGCACGCCGGAGCTAAAAGCATTGCTCAATGTCCTGAGCGAGCGCGACCCTGAAGCGGATATCTGCACCACCAAGGGCCAACCGGAAGCAGACGCCGGCCTGCGCGATAATGAGAACGTGCCGCTGGGCGAGTCGGTATATGAATACTTCCAGCGCGAAGTTATTCCTCACGTGGCGGATGCCTGGATCGATGAGAGTAAGACCGATGCCCAGGACGGCGAGGTAGGCATTGTTGGCTTCGAGATTCCCTTTAACCGCCACTTCTACGTATTCCAGCCGCCGCGCCCACTGGCCGAGATCGACCGCGACCTGAAAACCTGCACCGACCGTATCAAGCAGATGATTGAGGGACTATCCGCATGACGTTCCCTTGCTATCCGAAATACAAGGCGTCAGGCTACATGTGGTTGGGAGACGTACCTGAAAGCTGGGTGCTCAAGCGTCTTGGCCATTACTTCGATGAACGCCGCGAAAGAGCCAGTGATACTGAGTTCGAGCCTTTGTCAGTTACCAAACAAGGAATTGTTCCCAGGCTGGAAAGTGCAGCAAAAACGCAGGATGGGGACAATAGAAAGAAGGTGTTGGTGGGCGACTTTGTTATCAATAGTCGATCTGACCGCAAGGGTTCTTCCGGATTGTCTCCCCTAGATGGATCAGTCTCCTTGATTTGTACTGTATTGATCCCAACTGGATTATACGGCCCATTTATTCATCATTTATTCAGAAGCGAGCTTTTCCAGGAGGAGTACTATCGTTGGGGCAAGGGAATAGTTGCTGACCTTTGGAGCACGAATTTTTCTGACATGAAGAATATTGTGCTGAGTGTCCCTTCTGAGGCCGAACAAATCCAAATCGCCCGCTTCCTCGACCATGAAACCGCCAGCATTGACGCGCTGATCGAAGAGCAGAAGCGGCTGATCGAACTGCTCAAGGAAAAGCGCCAGGCCGCGATCTCCCACGCCGTAACCAAAGGCCTCGACCCCACGGTGCCGATGAAAGGCTCCGGCGTAGAGTGGCTCGGCGAGGTGCCGGTGCATTGGTTAGTGGCCGGTCTGAAGTGGTTCTGGTCAGTAACCGACTGTAAACACATCACAGCTGAGTTTGTGGACGATGGAATTCCTCTCGCGAGTATTCGTGAGGTGCAGAGTCGTTATGTTGCTCTCGATAACGCAAAGCAAACCACAGAAGTATTTTATCGGCAGCTTATTGAGGGCGGTCGAGACCTTGTTGCAGGCGATTTAATATTCAGTCGTAACGCTACGGTTGGAGAGGTGGCACAAGTCGCTGATTGGCATCCTCCGTTTGCTATGGGTCAAGACGTGTGTGTGCTGAAAAAGCGATACGAATGGCTTTCAAGTGACTATTTGCAAGCTGTTTTGCGCTCTCCAGTCGTTATGGTACAGCTCGAGAACCTGATGATCGGCTCCACCTTTAAGCGAGTAAACGTAGAAGACATCCGCGGGATTATTGTGCCTATGCCGCCGCAGGACGAGCAGAAAGACATCGCCGAATATTTGATCTATGAAACCGAAATGTTCGACTCGCTGCTTTCAGAAGCGCAAAACGCGATAGCGCTTCTCCAAGAACGCCGCTCCGCCCTGATCTCCGCCGCCGTCACCGGCAAAATCGACGTTCGCGGCTGGCAGCCACCAGTCAGTAAACCATCCCCCGAATTAGCACAAGAGGCCGTGTAATGGCGGACAGCAAGGAAGCGCAGTTTCAACAGGACATCATCGACGCCCTGTCCGCCCAAGGCTGGCTGGTGGGTACGGCCAGCGGCTACGACCGCCACACGGCGCTATATACCGAAGATGTGCTGGGCTACTTCAAGGATGCCTGGCCGGAGCGTTGGGACAAATTCGCCAAAGCCAACCCGAACAACCCGGGTGATGTGCTGGTACAAAAGCTGGTGCGCGAGCTCGAGCAAAGCGGCACCCTAGATGTGCTGCGCCATGGCATCAAACTGCCGGCGGTAAAAGTCGAGCTGTGCAGCTTCCAGCCCGACCACGGCATGAACCCGGAGACCCTCAAGCGCTATAAGTGCAACCGCCTGCGCGTGGTGCCAGAGGTATCTTATTCCCCTCATGCGCGTGAAAACAGCAGCGGCGGGCAAAGCTACGACCCACGGCTCGATCTGGTGCTATTCGTCAACGGCATCCCCACCGCCACACTGGAGCTGAAAAGCGAATTCAAGCAGTCGGTGGAAAACGCCAAGCGTCAATACCGCTACGACCGCCCAGTCAAAGACCCGCTGACGCGCAAACCTGAACCACTGCTGACCTTCAAGCGTGGCGCGCTGGTGCACTTCGCCGTGGGCCAGAATGAAGTGGCTATGACCACCAAACTGGCGGGCAAAGACACCTTCTTTCTACCGTTTAACCTCGGCAGCGAGGAAGGCGGCGCAGGCAACCCAATGCCTGCCGACGACAGCCAATACGCCACCAGCTATCTGTGGCAACGCCTGTTGCAGCCGGATGCCTGGCTCAAGGTGCTGGGCCGCTTCCTGCATTTGGACAAGAAGACCAGCGAAGACTTCGACGGCACGCCGGTAACCAAGGAAACAGTGATCTTCCCGCGTTATCACCAGTGGGAGGTGGTCAACACACTGATTGATACAACCCGTGCCGAAGGCCCGGGAAAGCGCTACCTGATCCAACACAGCGCCGGCTCAGGCAAGTCCAACTCCATCGCCTGGACGGCGCATCAACTGGCTTCGCTGTACGACGATGCCGGTCAGCGCCTGTTTAACTCGGTGATCGTAGTCACTGACCGAACAGTGCTCGATAGCCAGCTGCAGAACACCATCTACCAGTTCGAGCATGCCCAGGGTGTAGTCAAACCAATCAGTCGCGACATCGGCAACCAGAGTAAATCCGAACAATTGGCTGAGGCGTTGGCTGAACAGACGCGCATCATCATTGTCACCATCCAGACTTTTCCTGCACTGTTCGATGCGTTAGACAAATATCCCAAGCTGGCTAGCGGACGTTATGCGGTAATCGCTGACGAGGCGCACTCTTCGCAGACCGGCTCCTCAGCTAGCAAGCTGAAGCAGCTACTCGGTAGCGATGCACAAGACGCCGAGGAAATCAGCGCCGAAGAATTGTTGGACGCTGCTGTACAAGCGCGCCAACCGAACGAGCGCATCAGCTACTACGCTTTCACTGCGACGCCCAAACCCAAGACCCTAGAGCTGTTCGGTCGTCCGGCTGACCCTACGCTGCCGGCCAGTTCCAGCAATAAGCCCGAGCCCTTCCACCTTTACTCCATGCGCCAGGCTATCGAGGAAGGTTTCATTCTCGACGTGCTGCGTAACTACACCACCTACAGCACCGCCTGGAAGATCGCCCACCCGGATGGCGAAGATGACGAGGTGGAGAGCAAAAAGGCGCGTATCAAGCTAGCTCGCTGGGTGCGCTTGCATCCTTACAACATCAGTCAAAAGGTTGAAGTGATCGTCGAGCACTTCCGCGGCAATATCCGCAATTTGCTCAATGGCCAAGCCAAGGCCATGGTGGTGACCAGCAGCCGCCAGGAAGCGGTGCGTTATCAGTTAGCGGTGAGGGCTTATGTAAAGCAGATGGGTTACAACGATGTGCACCCGCTGGTGGCATTCTCTGGCAGCGTGCTGCCCGATGAGGCGATCCCTGAAGAGGTGACGGAAAGCAGCAGCCTGCTCAACCCTGGCCTAAATGGCCGCGACCTGGCGCTGGCATTCGATACCCCAGACTTCAACGTGATGATCGCGGCCAACAAGTATCAGACTGGATTCGATCAGCCCAAGCTGTGTGCCATGTACGTGGATAAGAAACTGCAAGGCGTGGATTGCGTGCAGACCCTGTCGCGGCTGAACCGTACTTTCGGCGACAGCAAAGAAACTTTCATCCTCGATTTCTTCAACGAGCCGCAGGATATTCTCGACGCCTTCTTGCCGTACTACACCAAGGCCGAGCTGAGCGATGTGACCGACCCACAAATAATCTACGACCTTCAGAAGAAGCTGGATGCCGAGGGAATCTACTACTGGCAGGAAGTCGAGGCGTTCGCCATGGCCTTCTTCGACCCCAAGGCTGCGGCCAGTAAGCTCAGCTATTACTGCGCGCCGGCCAAGGAGCGCTTTGCCAAGCGTTACGCCATGTCGTTAGAGTCGCGCCAGCAGGCACTAGACTTCAAACGTGTGGCCGAAGCCAACAGTGATAGTAACGGACTGAAAAAAGCAGAGTTCGCGCTGAAAGAGGCTGGCGAACAAATAGATCAACTCGACCTGTTCCGAAAAAACTTACAGAGCTTCGTGCGCCTGTACGAATTCCTCTCGCAGATTGTGGCTTACGAGGACCGCGAGCTGGAGCAGCTTTGCGTCTACGCCAAGCATTTGCACCCACTGCTGCGGTTGGATCGCCTGCAACAAGACGACGTGGACGTGGGCGAGCTGCAACTGACCCATTACCGACTGAGCAAGCGTGCCGAGCATCAACTGCACCTGAGCGAGGAACAAGGTAAGTACCAGTTAAAGCCTGGCAGCGACGTGGGCAGCGGTAAACCTCATGACCCGGAGAAAAAACGCTTATCGGAAATCATTGAGGCCCTCAACGAGATATTTGGCGCCGAAGTGAGTGACGACGACCAGTTGCAATTCCTCGCTGGTATCGCTCAACGCATCAGTCGTCAGGAAGATGTGATGGCGCAGGTAAATAACCACTCGATCGAACAAGTGATGCACGGCCTGTTCCCGAAGCGAGTGCTAAACACCGTACTGGACGCCATGACCGACCACGAAAAACTGTCGCTGGAAGTTTTGGACAACGAAACCAAAAGTCGGGCGTTTGCGCTGGTGATTCTAAAGATGCTGAAGACGACGGCTGGTTTCGATGAGGATCCACGGCACGGTGCCTAATGGGTTATTCATCGGGAAAACTCAATTACTAAAACGACGGGGGAATTTACGGTGCAGGAAAGCTCTGCCACATCAGTCCTCCGGCTACACAATAGCTTACGCTTTGATAGCGCCACGACTCACTCGCTATGGGCTGCCTGAGAAACCGTAACTTATACTCGCTCCTCGACCGCAAAAAGTAGCCATCACAGGGAAGCGTCCATGTCCGTTCCAACCTACGATCAGTTCATCGAACCTATCCTGCGCTTTCTCGCTACCAAACCTGCCGGAGCCCTTGCTCGGGATGCCCATGAGGCGGCAGCCAAGATGCTGCAACTGACCGTAGAACAACGTGAAGAAGTAATCGCCAGTGGGCAAGCCACCTATAAAAACAGAGCGGGCTGGGCGCATGATCGGCTGAAGCGCGCCGGCCTATCCAGTAGCGCCAAACGTGGATATTGGGAACTGACGGAGACAGGTGCGACTTACGCCAAAGACCATCCGGCTCCCTTGCCGTCCGATGAAGTGGAACATTTAGCCATCGGCTATATGAATGTGAA
The DNA here is from genome assembly GCF_023516725.1 of Pseudomonas sp. T1.Ur. Lineage (NCBI taxonomy): Bacteria > Pseudomonadati > Pseudomonadota > Gammaproteobacteria > Pseudomonadales > Pseudomonadaceae > Pseudomonas > Pseudomonas sp. T1.Ur. The sequence continues at coordinate 110,607 of NZ_JAMGSN010000001.1, read as the reverse complement.
GCTGAAGGTTGCCCCCGACGCTGCCCCGCTTGATGACGAAACGCCTATTGGGCCTGACGTAACCTCCGCAACCGCGAGCCCAGATGATCGCCTCGAACAAGCACTCCAGGAATTACGCAACGCAACCGCTGCCGATTTGTTGGACAACTTATTACAGGTGAGCCCTAACCGCTTCGAAGTCATCGTACTTGATGTGCTCCATCGCCTGGGTTACGGCGCCAGCCGCAATGACCTACAGCGGGTCGGGGGCTCTGGCGATGCCGGCATCGACGGCATTATTTCGCTCGATAAGTTGGGACTCGAGAAGGTTTACGTGCAAGCCAAGCGATGGCAAAACACAGTGGGTCGCCCTGAGCTGCAGGCCTTCTACGGTGCGCTCGCCGGGCAAAAAGCCAAACGCGGCGTTTTCATCACAACATCTGGTTTCACCGCTCATGCGATCGACTTCGCTAAATCGGTAGAAGGCATCGTGTTGGTGGACGGCATGCGGCTGGTGCACTTGATGATGGATCACGAAGTGGGCGTTACATCACGAATCTTGCGGCTGCCGACGTTGGATCGCGATTATTTCGATGAGGAATGAGCTGCAGCTTTTCTGACAGAGGGACCATAACCGCATAACTGTTGTGGTCTTGAGTGATGGCATATTAGAATCAACCCGCATGCCCTACTAGACCCCTCGGGTTGAGGGTTGGGGAACAGCTAGGACGGCGCCCATTAGATATGCGTAGGTCAAGGAGACCGCTATGTCAGACGCCAGAAGCATCAAAGATCAGTACTACGTCTACCATCTGACTTCTATTGAAAACCTGGATGGGATCTTCTCTGCAGGCCTGAAGCCTCGGGCCAGCCTCGCCAATTTCACTGATGTTGCCGACAGTGAGATTCTCAAGAAACGCAAAGCTCTCAACCTTGACCGCTATGTCCCCTTTCACTGGTTCGCCGGTAATCCGTTTGATGGCCGCGTGCAGCTTGATCACCCCGAATCAACGTTCGTGCTGATCTCAGTTTTCAGAACATTTGCCAAGGAAAAGGGCTGGAAGATCATCCCGCAGCATCCACTTGCAGATGAGGCAATTCAGGTCCTCGACTACAGCGCGGGGTTCCAAGCCATCAATTGGGAGCTCATGAATACCCGCGAATATCAAAACCACGAGTGCAAAAACGTTTGCATGGCTGAATGCTTGTCTCCCTACGTGGTTGCGCCAAAAAATTTTTCCAGGATTTACGTCCCAAACGATGAAGTGAAACAGCTTTGTGAGGCTAAAATGCGCCCCATCAATCTAGCGACTCCCATCAGTGTGAACCCTGGAATGTTCCTATAAATGATCTACAGCAGACTGAATCCAGAGAAGGCTCTGATTTGGCGTATTGTCCATCGGGACAACCTGCCTTGGATTCTGGACAACGGTCTGCACTGTGCAAATTCGAACGTTCAGTCACCGCAGTACGTAAACATCGGCAACCCTGACTTGATCGACAAGCGCCGAACCCGCCACGTCCCCATAGCACCGGGAGGGGTATTGGCCGACTACGTGCCCTTCTATTTCACACCCTTCTCTGTGATGATGAAAAACATCCACTCGGGGTGGAGTGTTCAACAGCGCAGCAATGACGAGATCGTGATTTTGGTTTCTAGCCTGTACCGCGTTGAGGAGATGGGCCTTCCGTTTGTCTACACGACCGCGCATGCCTACCCGGATTGGACAGACTATTACAGCGACCTAGCGAATCTCGGCCAGATCGATTGGTCTATCATCCAACGACGCGACTTTAAGCGCGACCCTGACGACCCCCGGAAGATGGAGCGGTATCAGGCCGAAGCGCTGATCCACAACCATCTACCCATTACAGGACTCCTTGGCATCATGTGCTACACCGATGCAATGAAAAAACGCATAGAACGAGACGTAGCCGCTCGAGGCCTGACGTTGGCTGTTCATGCGCGTCCAGGATGGTATTTCCAATGATCAGGTTTACCCAAGGCAACCTTCTAGAAGCCAAAACCGAAGCCCTCGTCAACACGGTGAATACCGTGGGCGTGATGGGTAAAGGTATCGCGCTGATGTTCAAAGAGCGCTTCACGGAGAATTACCGCCTGTACTTGGCTGCCTGCAAGGCTGGCGAAGTGGAGACGGGCAAGGTTCACGTGACCGCGGTCAGCGAACTGGAGGGGCCACGCTGGATTGTGAACTTCCCGACCAAACGTCACTGGCGCTCACCTTCGCAGATGGCGTGGATAACCGAAGGTCTGCACGACCTACGTCGCTTTCTGATCGAAAACGATGTGAAGTCCGTGGCGGTTCCACCGCTGGGCGCTGGTAACGGTGGTTTGAAGTGGCCCGAGGTTCGCGAGCAGATTGTTGAAGTCTTGAGCGATCTGGATATCGATGTGCTGGTGTTTGAGCCTTCCAACCAGTATCTGAACGTTGCTAAACGCAGCGGCGTGGAAAAGCTTACGCCGGCTCGTGCACTGATTGCTGAATTGGTTCGTCGCTACTGGGTCCTGGGTATGGAATGCAGCCTGCTTGAGATTCAGAAACTGGCTTGGTTTCTTGAGCGCGCCATCGAAAAGCTGCCAAACACTGAAAACCCTCTCAATCTTCAGTTTGTTGCTCATAAGTACGGACCCTATGCCAACCGGTTGGAGCATCTGCTCAACAATCTGGACGGCAGCTACCTGCATTGCGACAAGCGCATCAGTGATGCGGGTATTAGCGATGTGATCTGGTTTGACGAAGGGCGCAAAGCGTTCTTACAGACCTATCTTCAAACAGAGGCCAAGGAGTACGCCCAGGCCTTGGAGCGTACCGCCGAGTTGATCGATGGTTTTGAGTCGCCTTTTGGCATGGAATTGTTGGCTACGGTTGATTGGTTGCTGAGCCAGGATGGGATTTCCCCGACTGTTCCTGCCGTGCGCGAGGCGTTGAAGCATTGGGATGGCGGAGCGGGTGCTGCGGCTCGTAAAAGCAAGCTGTTCGATGATCAGGCGCTTGATATCGCGCTGAAGCGGCTGACTTCCAGTAGTTTCAGGCCGGAGGTTGCGACCTGTTAGGGGTAACGTATGACTTGGACAATTATCCAACAGGTTGTTGGACAATTTGGGCGCTCGTCGCTTCAGGCCAGAGTCAGCTGCCTGCTAGCTTTATTCCCTAGCGCTTACGTGGTGCAAGTAGCTCAGAGCGACCGATCTGTTCTCGATTTCTTTCTGGCGCTCGAGGCCCCGAGAAACCTGCCTCGGTAATAGCCGTATCCAGTCCCCGAAAGTGCGGAGATGATTTTGGGCTACGTAGCGTCTCCATACCTTCATTCCATGCATGCACCATGTGTTTGGCCACATCTCGCCAAGCGGGCTCGTTCTTTGCGGCTTCGATAACCTCTTTACCCACGGCGACAGCAGATTCGCACAGTTGCTCGACCATTGCCGCGTACTGACGCGGAGGGATGTTTAAGCGACCGTTGAAAAACTGCTCAAGCGTGCGCCCCGGCGTCCATGTTTGCCGACCGCCTACGGACAAACCTGGCGGGTTCGCGGCAAAACGCGGATAGGCTTGAGTGGTCACCAAGTCATAGACTGGCGTAAACGCTACGTCTGCTCGCGAGGTGTAATAAAGCGCAATGTTTTTGGCATGGCAGTCGGCGTTACGGACTACGTAGTTCGTCAGCAGATGCCAACCGAAGTGTTCACGCTGTTCTCGCAATCGCTCTCCAGAAATGTATGCCCGAGTGGCGTTCCACACTCTTTCCGTAGTGGTCGCGTATTTCTCATGGGGCGGCAAGCCCAGGAGTCCACATGCGTCCTCCAGCCCACAGCGCGGTAGGCCGTTTTCATCGACATCAAAACGATTCACCACCAGAACTCGACCATCGTCTGACATACGGCACGTTGCTACCGGTACGACCTGCAACCGCTCCAGCACACGCATGGTGTAGAACTCGTTAAAGCCCAGGTAAGGCGTCGTATCGTCTGAGCCTTTGATGATGTGAAACCCGGTACGTAGAGTGGGTTTGCCCAGGGGCAACGCGTCATGCCCAACATCCTGCGCGATGAACTTGGGCACGACGCCAGAAATAGCCGCGCGTGCATAATGGCGTACCAGCGTCGCAAAATGCTCGGTTGTGTTTTCAGCGGTCAGCAGATGATCTATTTCCAAGGGCTCCATTTCGACGCCCGGCATGATGCCTTCCGGTGTTACCGTCACACGCCCAACGCCTGCACCGCCAATTACGGCTAGCAGTGATAAGTCCGTGCCATCCAGCAAGGCGCCAAACTCTTCACGGATAACTCCCAACAAGTACCCTTCAGGTAAGTTCTGCCGAAAAAACGGGAACAGGTCACGAGGCCAGCGCCACGGCTCTTCACGCACGGGTAATGCCAAACTGACAAAGTCCGTCGCAGCTGTACCCGGAAGGTATTTCAGGACGTACTCATCACGCTCTCGGTAAAGTTTGGCGACCGTTTTGCCGCTGACGTGTACGTCTAAGATCATTATTCAGAAACTCCGGAACGCTGCTCGGCAAGAATGTCCTCAACCGTGCGCTCATGACCAGCTTTCACCAGTTTCAAGTCGTATCCAGCCGCTTCCAATAATCGGACGAGGGCCGAGACACTCATGTCCCCCTTTGCCATTGTTTCCATACGTGCCACTGTTGAACGGGATACGCCAGCGCGAGTGGCCAAGGCATCCTGGCTCAAATCGGCTTCACCTCGCGCCTGTTTCAGCATTTCAGCTACATCGAACAAGGTGGTCATTTGTAGCCCCCGAGCATCAAAAATCTAGATTCTGGCCGATACTGTAGCCCTGGAGACACAACACCACAAGCTTTCCTATTTTGCAGTAGTGCAGCACCCTGTCGCACAAATTGAGCGACGAATCTTCTGACGCTCCAAACCTGAAGCGCCTATTCAAATCTCTCGCCCACAAAAAAGGTCTTGCCAAGCAAGACCTTTTTTACGCCTGGAGGGCAGTAGCGCCCCGCCCTATCTCACCTCAACAATATCCAAAGCCCGATTCGCCAACAGTTCACTCACCTCAATCACCTGCAAAATCCCCATCGCAACACGCCGTCGCGACCCATCCAGATCAAACGCCAAATCACTGATCATGGCATTTGCCGAAGCCAGGTTTTCACTGAGGCTGGCAAGCAAACATTCCGAATCAACATCCGGCGCAATACGGAAAATGCTGTTGGGATTGTCAGACGTTTCCGTCTTCGGCGTAGGCTTCAGATAAAAATCCAAAGCCCGATTGGCAGCATCATCAAGCTTCTTGTTACGAGCAGACTGAGCGCGAGACACATGCTCATCTGGAGTTGGCGGGTTTGGTGTAATTTTAGCCATGGTAAAGCTCCTAGAGTCTGTTGGAGCTACCACCATTCGCTGCGAAACGAAGTTGGGGTGGCAGCTGTACGCGGGTTCGCAGACCGGGACTCTAGGGACCGGCAGACCCATGGGGTCTCCCACGCACAGCCACCTCTGACGAAATAACAGACATAGGACAATCTGCTTTCGAAGGTGACGTTGTGCGCCTATAGAGTCCGGGCTGCGAAACCCGATCACTGATGCTCAGTGACAAGACTCAAACTACCGACGGGCCCCAAAACGCACAAGCCGGCCGATTCTGGCGTAGTTGTAGGCAATGGCGCAAGAAAACGTCAGTCGCGCCCTGGATTCCAAGCACCCAATAAACACCGCGCCGCGCCACCCCACCAAGAGAGGATAACGTGTCGCCGTTTTGTGATTTCTGCGACACGTTCCGCCCTCATGTCGCTGCCGACGACATGAGAGTAAAACGTGTCGTCAAAACGGCGTTTTAGCGACATGACAGCTAAAGCGACTCCGCGGGCCTGACTCGCCCCTCACCCCAACGTATTCAAACAAACCACCTTCGGCTGGGTCATTTCCTCATACGCAAACCGCACCCCTTCCCTGCCCAAGCTGCCGTACTTGGAGCCGCCAAACGGCATCGCATCGAACCGGAAATCCGACGAGTCATTGATCATCACGCCCCCCGCCTCGATTCGTCGCGCAGCGCTCATTGCCGTGGACAAATCATTCGTGAAAATCCCGGCATGAAGCGCGTACTCAGGCTCATTAGCCAACGCAATCGCCTCATCGAACGTCTCGAACACCTGCAACACCACCACCGGCGCAAACGCTTCGTTGCGCCAGAGTCGGCTGGTGTGGTCGACGTTTTCCAGGACGGTGGCGGCGTAGCAATTGCCCTGACGCCGATGCCCGCAGAGCAACGTGGCGCCTTGTTGCAGCGCTTCGTTCACCACCTGCTCAGCATTTTGCGCGGCTTGTTGGGTGATCATCGGGCCGATGTCGGTGTTGGCGAGCAGCGGGTTGCCGACCACCAACGCTTGGGCCTGGTTGACGAAGCGTTCGCGAAAGGCTTCGTAGATCGGCGCGTGAATGAGCAGCCGTTGAGTACCAATGCAGTTTTGCCCGGCGGCCCAGAAGGCACCGGAGACGCAGCTGTCGACGGCGGCGTCGAGGTTGCAATCGCCCATGACGATGACGGGGGCGTTGCCGCCGAGGTCCATGGCAAGTTTTTTCAGGCCGGCGGTGCGGGCGATTTGTTCGCCGGTGACGAAGCCCCCGGTGAAGGAGATCATCCGCACGTCGCGGGCGGCGACCAGGGCTTTGCCGAGTTCGGCGCCGCCGGTGGCGACGGTGACGACGGTTTCGGGGAGGCCGGCGGCAACCAGGTACGAGACCAGTTTGAGGGCCGACAGCGGCGCCAGCTCGGACGGTTTGAGGATCACCGCGTTGCCGCCGGCGATGGCCGGGCCGAGTTTGTGGGCGACCAGGTTGAGCGGGTCGTTGTAGGGGGTGATGGCGACGATCAGGCCGAGGGGTTCGCGGGTGAACCAGCCTTGGCGCGATTCGGCGCCTTCGTAGGCGTCGAACGGGACGATTTCGCCGGCGTTGCGCTTGGCTTCTTCGGCGGAGAGTTTGAGGGTGTTGACGCAGCGTTTGACTTCTTTTTCGGCCTGTTTGAGGGTCTTGCCGGCTTCGTCGACGATCAGTCGGGCGAAGGCTTTGGCGTCGCGTTCGATGTTGAGCGCGGCGTGTTCGAGGATGCTGGCGCGGCGATGACGCGGCAGTGCGGCGCAGGCTTTTGCGCCACTGCGTCCGGTCTCGAGCAGGTGTGGGACTTCTGAGGCTTTGAGGTCGGCGACGGTGCCGACGACGCTGCCGTCAAAGGGGTTGAGGACTTCGATGTGCGGTTCGACGACCGCCAGGGCCAGGCGCGATACGTTCACAGGGTGTGCTCCTGTTTGCGGGTTGCCGATTGGTGGATGTGGATGATGTCGGACAGCAGCGCGAAGGCGGTTTCGGTGCGACCTGCGCCCGGGCCGGAGACGGTGACGGCGCCGAGCAGTTCGCTGGTGAAGGACACGGCGTTGGTGGCGCCGCTGATGCTCGCCAGAGGATGGTTGTTGCTCAGCAGGCGTGGTTCGACGCTGGCGCTGATGGAGCCGTCGGCATTGCGGGTGGCGGCGCCGATGAGTTTCCAGCGAGCGCCGTCGCGGCGGGCTTTTTCGATGTCGGCGAGGCTGAGGGCGGAGATGCCTTTGCAGTTGACGTCGTTGACGGTGAGCTTGGCGTCGAGCAGTTCGTTGGCGAGGATCACCACTTTGAGACGCACGTCGTAGCCTTCGACATCGGCCGTTGGGTCGGCTTCGGCGTAGCCCAGGGCTTGGGCCTGGCTGACGGCTTCGGCGAACCCTAGGCCGCCTTCCATGGCCGTGAGGACGAAGTTGGAGGTGCCGTTGAGGATGCCTTCGAAACCGGTGATGGAGCTGCCGGCCAGGGCTTGTTTGGCCAGGTGAATGACCGGGGTGCCGCTCATGACCGAGCCTTCGTATTCGAAGGCGACGTTGTTGCGTTGGGCCAGGGCCTTGAGTTCGGCGCCGTGCAGGGCGATGGGGCCTTTGTTGGTGGTGACGACGTGTTTGCCACGCTCCAGGGCCCAGCGGCAGAAAGAGGTGGCGGGCTCGCCGTCCACCGGGTTGGTGAAGGTGGCTTCGGCGATGATGTCAGCGCCGCAGTCTTTGATCACGGCTTCGTTGAGGGCGTCGACGGTGCCGCCGGGGAGTTGGGCCATGGCGCCTTTGCTGGCGGGCAGCCGGGCGAGTGAGGCGGCGTCGAGGCCATGGCGGTTCATCACCGAACCAAGGAACAGGTCGGTCACGCCGACGATTTTCAGGGTGAAGCCGAGTTCGGTTTTCCACTGCTGGTTGCGCTCGGCAATCAGTTGGGCCAATGCCCGGTTTACACCGCCGAAGCCGACCAGCGCCAGTTTGTATTCAGTCATTTTTGTTGTGTCCCTTGATCCGGGTGATGAGGTTTGTTGGATCAAGATTAGGGGTGCGGGGTGGGCAGTTAAATAGGCCAATTTGCTCTATTTTCTGGGCGTTTTGACCAGGGGGTGGGCGAAGTGGTGGGTGGGGGAAAGCCGACAGAATCGACTGGCCGAACACAGGCCACTGTGGGAGCGAGCTTGCTCGCGATGGGGCCAGGTCAGGCAACATTGACGGTGGCTGGGGTACCGCTATCGCGAGCAAGCTCGCTCCCACAGGTATTTCCCAGTGTTTGGTCCATCGGCGTTTAGCCATGCACCGCCGGCCGGCTCTTGTGGCGAGGGAGCTTGCTCCCTCGCCACGGGGGTTGTGGTGGCTGGCTTGTCTGTGGACACCATCAGCGGCGGCGAGTAGGCGGCGCCTGGGTGAACACATTCCTCTGTGGGAGCGAGCTTGCTCGCGATGGGGCCAGGTCAGGCAACATCGATGGCGGCTGGTGTACCGCTATCGCGAGCAAGCCCGCTCCCACAGGTACTTGGGTGCCAGCCATTATTGTGGTGAGGCTTCAGACCACCGACGACAACACAAACGACGTCACGGTGTTCTCTACCCCGGGCAGCGCCGAGATCTCTTTCCACACCTTGTGCACCCGCTCCGGGTTCGCCGCGCCGACCCGCAGCATCAAGTCAAACTCGCCGCTCATCACATCGCACTGAAGCACTTCCGGCATGGCCTGCAACGCTTGCAAGACCTCGGCACCGCGCATGCGGTCGTAGCGGTAGACGAAGATCACCGCGTTGATGTTTGACGACGCTTGCGCGCCCTCCCCCGTGCGAACGGTGTAGCCCTGGATCACGCCGTCGCGTTCGAGGCGTTCGATGCGTTGGCGGACGGCGTTGCGCGAGAGGTTGACCTTGGTCGCCAGCTCGGCGTGGGCGGCGCGGGCGTTGAGGCGCAGTTCGGCGATGATGCGTTCGTCGAGGGGGTCGAGAATTCGCTTCATGGGGCCTCCGGTTATAGCGAGCCGAGCAGTTGATGGAGGGCGCCGAGGTCGTCCGGCTGGATGCGATGGATCTGCGCCGGGCCCTGCTCTGACATCGGGCGTTTTTGCGCCGCCACGGGGATCCCCAACTTACCGAGCAACACCGCCGATTTAACCGGTGAAATCTCGCCCAGGGTCACCATCGGCGCCACCAGGCTGCGGCGGTACAAGCGCGCCGCGAGCACGCCGGTGGCGGTGTGTGGATCGATGACGTAGCCGGTGTCGCGATACAGCGACGTGATCTCGTTCAACGTCTGTTCATCGCTGACCGCGTACGAGTCGATGATCATCCGCGCCTTTAGCCAGAACTCGTTGCCAATGGTCATTTCGCCGTCGGTTTCGAAGGTGTGCATCAACGCGCTGACGGCTTGATCGTCGTGGCCATAGAGCTCCCAGAGAAGCCGTTCCAGGTTGGAAAAGATCGACAAGTCCATGGCCGGCGAAAGGGTCTTGCTCGCACGCAACCGCGAGTAGTGGTTCTTTAAAAAGAACTGATGCAGCGCGTCATTCTGGTTGGTGGCGACGATCATTTGCGTGATCGGCAACCCCATCTTCTGCGCGATGTAGCCGGCATAGACTTCGGCAAAACTCGCCGCCGGCACGCTGAAACCGATGGGCCGTTGACCGCCGCCCAACTGCAACACCGCGTGGAAATAAAACACCAGCTGCGCCATGACGCTGACCCAGTTGCTGGAGTTGAAGCTGATCGCCTCATGCGCTCGGAACAGTTGCGTGACGAGGGTCTGGCATTCATCGAAACTGCCCTCCACCGCCACTTGATGCACCCGCGGATGGGCCGTCGCTTGCAGGTCTTGAAGCTGGTCTTGCGGTACGCCGGCCTCGGGATAAATCACCACCACGTCGGTCTCGTCGCAGTGCTTGAAGGCCTCGATGGCGGCCAGGCCGGTGTCGCCGTTGGTCACGCCGATCACCACGGCGCGACGCCCGCGTTTGCGCAGGAAGTACTGCACCAGCCGCGCCTGCAACTGCGCGGCGAAATCCTTCGAGGAGCGGGTCGGCCCATGGAACAATTCCAGGACCCATTCGTTGCGGTCCACCTGATGCAACGGCGCCAGGGAGCGGTGGCTGAACTGGCTGCCGGCCTCCTTGAGCAAACGCTTGAAGTCAGCCTCGGGGATCGCCTCGCCCACGAACGGGCGCATCACTCGATAGGCCAGTTCGTCGTAGGACAAGGTCGACCAGTTGGCGATGTCCTGGGGTTCGAACAGCGGCAGCTCGACCGGGACAAACAGCCCGCCATCCTCGGCGATGGCCGACAGCACGACTTTTTCGAAATCGACCTGCACGGCGGAATTTCGGGTACTCACATAGCGCATGGTCAACTCCGCAAACTCAGATAGAACAGCTCATTTGTAGCGATGCGCCTGCTCCACCAGCCAGGTGGAAAACCGCGCCGCGTCCGGGTGTTGCTCGGCCCCGGAACTGCGCACCAGGTAGAACGATTCACTGGCTTCGATGCGCTGGGCGAAGGGCTCGACCAGGCGTCCGTCTTCCAGCAATTCACTGACCATCGACGACCGCGCCAGGGCGATGCCCTGCCCCAGTTCGGCCATGCGCAAGGTGCAGACCAGGGTGTCGAACTGCATGCCGGTCGAGGAGTCGACGCTGTCGACGCCGACCCTGTTCAGCCAGTAACCCCAGCCTTCTTCGTAGCCCAACACGTGCAGCAATGGATGCTTGGCCACGTCCGCAGGCACTTTCAGCGTCGCCAGCAAGGCCGGCGAGCACACCGGGAACAAGGTATCCCAGGTCAGCCGTTGCGACACCAGGCCGGGCCATTGGCCGTGGCCCCAGCGAATCTCCATGTCGTCTTCACCGTCCAGCTCCTTGACCCAGATGTTGCTGATGTAGCGGATGTCGACGTGCGGGTGCGCCTGACGGAAATCCACCAGTTTCGGTGCCAGCCAGTGGACGAAAAACGCCAGGCTGCCGCGCACCTTGATCGGCCGGCGTTTGTGCTGGCCGAAGATTTCGTTGGTGCCCACCGCCAGTCGCGTGATCGCGTCCTGCACCACCGGCAGGTAGGCCTGGCCCTCTTCCGTCAGGCCCAGGCCACGGGGCAAGCGCTTGAACAGCGCCACCCCGAGATGGCTTTCCAATTGACGGATCTGCTGGCTGACCGCGCCCTGGGTCAAGAACAATTCATCGGCGGCGTGGGTGAAGTTCAGGCAGCGGGCGGACACTTCGAACGCCCGCAGCCAGTTCAACGGGGGCAACGTTTTTTGCTTCATGGTCTTACCTCGTTAGCCCCCATGCACCGGGCCCGTTTGCCCGCCCCGTCGATGCGGTTTAGAACGCGTCGGACGGTTGTGCCACGAGGGCGACCGACAAGCGTCGCTCGCGGCTTTTGCGGGTAATGTAATACACGAAGTAACACCAGGCGATGAACGGCAAGCCGAAGTACAGCGCCACTCGCTGTTCAGGGTCGAAGGCGATGCCGACACACGCCAGGCTGCAGCACACCAGCGCACCCAGCGGCACCCACGGGTAACCACGAACGCGGAACTTGAGGTCGCGAATGTCGCCGCCGTTGGCGACGTAGTGACGGCGAAAGCCGATCTGGCTCGCGGCGATGCTCATCCACACCACCACCACGGCCAGGCCGGAGATCGACACCAGCGCCAGGTAGATGGTGTCGGCGGCAAACACGCTGCTGAGCAACGACGCGGCGCCGCCGGCCATGCTGACGATGATCGCGTTGAGCGGCGTGCCCATGCGGGTCAGGGCCGAGAACTGCTTGGGCAGGTGGCCTTGGTCGCTGAGGGTCCAGAGCATGCGCGAGGCGGCATACAGCCCGGAGTTCGCCGCCGACAACAGGGCGGTGATAATCACGAAGTTCATGATGTCGGCGGAGTACGGAATGCCGATGTAGGTGAAGACGGTGACGAACGGACTTTCCACCAGGCCGGCCTGTTCGCGGGGCAACAGCGTCGCGAGGACAAAAATGGTCCCGACAAAAAACACCGCCAGGCGCAGCACCGTGGTGCGGATGGCGCGGGGCACGTTGCGTTGCGGGTCCTTGGTTTCCCCGGCAGCGATGCCGATCAGCTCAGTGCCGGAAAACGCGAAGGAAACTGCCAGCAGCGTCATCGCAATCGGCATGAAGCCCGTAGGAAAAAGCCCTTCGCGAGTGAAGTTGCTTAACCCGATGCTGTGGGCCTGGTCGATGTTCAGCAAACCGAGAATCGCACCACCGCCGATCAGCAGGAACACCACCACGGTCAGCACTTTGATCAACGACAACCAGAACTCGGTTTCGGCGAACAAACGCACCGAGACCACGTTGGTGAGGAACACCACGCCGGCGAACAGCGCACTCCAGATCCACACCGGCGTGTCGGGAAACCAGCGGGTCATGAGGATGCCGGCGGCGGTGAATTCGGAACCGATCGCCACCGTCCACGTAAGCCAGTACAGCCACGCCACGGTGTAGCCGGTGCCGGGGCCGAGGAAGCGGGTGGCGTAGGTGCTGAAGGAACCGGTTTCCGGCATCTGCACCGCCAGCTCACCGAGGCACATCATCACCATATAGACCATGAGCGCGCCGATGACGTACGCGATGACCGCGCCCATCGGGCCGGCCTGGTTGACGGTGTAGCCGGAAGTCAGGAAGAGCCCGGTGCCGATCACGCCGCCCAAGGCGAGCATGACGATATGGCGCGTCTGCATTTCCTGCTTGAAGCCGTTCCGCGTGCTGCTTTGTTGTTCTGTTATGGACATGGTTGTTTCTCATGAAATGTCAGGGCGCGCATCGACGTCTACGCGAGTCAGACAAGCGCCGCAGAGCTTTTATTATTATTCCTATTCATGAACGCCCCGCTGACAGCCTTGTCGCGGGGTTATCAACTTGCTGACTTCAGTTTGCGGTCTCGGTGAGCACTTCATTGAGTTGCGGGTCGAGGGACTTCCTGGCGAAGGCGAAGGCCTGTTTCAGGTCATCCAACAAGTCGTCGGTGTCTTCGATGCCGACCGACACCCGCACCAGCCCTTCGGAAATCCCCAGGGCCAGGCGTTCTTCCAAAGTGTTTTCGACATGGCTGGTGGTGCGGGCCGGGCCGTAGATGGTTTCGACGGCGCCGAGATTGCCCGCGCAATGAGCAAAGCGCAGGCGCGGCAACAGCACCTTGACCGTCTCCATGCCACCCTTCAGCACAAAACTGACGATGGCGCCGAACCCGGACATTTGCGCGCAGGCCACGGCGTGGTTCGGATGGCTCGGCAAGCCGGGATAGTTGACCGACTCCACCAGCGGTTCGGTGCAGAGAAAGTCCGCCAAGGCACGGGCGCTGGACTGTTGCTGGCGCATGCGCAGGGCCAGGGTCTTCATGCCGCGGATGATCATGTAGGCCGAGAACGGATCGAGCGTGGCGCCGTTGATTTCGCGGTAATGACGCACCTTCGCCATCAAGGCTTCGCTGCCGCACACCAGGCCGCCGAGCACATCGCCGTGGCCGCTGAGGAACTTGGTCGCGCTGTGGACCACCACGTCGACGCCCAGTGCCAATGGGTTCTGGTTCAGCGGGGTGGCGAAGGTGTTGTCTGCCACCACCAGCGCGCCGACACGTTTCGCCGCCGCAACCAGGCGTGGGATATCGAGGATTTTCAGGGTCGGGTTGGTCGGCGTTTCCAGGTACAGGACCTGGCAGCCCTTGGCGATTTCCCGCTCGATTTCTTCATGGTCGAAGGTTTCGCACAGGGTTACGGCGACGCCGGTGCGCGGCAGGAATTCTTCGAAGATTTTGTTGGTGCCGCCGTAGCTGTCCTTGGTCGACACCACGCGATCGCCATTGGCGAGGAAGGTGTAGAGCACGCTGCTGATCGCCGCCATGCCGCTGCTGAACGCCACGGCGGATTCGGCCATTTCCAGTTCGCGGATTTTCGCTTCGACGGTCTCGACGGTGGGGTTGCTCATGCGGCTGTAGATAAAGCCCGGCGCCTTGCCCAGCGCGACGTCGTACCAGACGTCGATGTCGTCGTAACCGTATGCGGCGCTGACGACGATGGGGGTCTGGGTGGCGTTGTAAGGATGCCTGACTTGCTCCCCGCCCCACACCGCCCGGGTGCCCGCTCCTGCGTTGATAAGCCCTGCGCTGTCAGGTTTTTTGTTCATTGTGACTACTCGCACTGAGGGGGCGGACGTTGAGCCATCCGCCGGAATCTGAGGGCCAATATAGGGAAAAGCCGCGCCCCCGAGAAACGATGTTATCGGTGCCAAAGGGGTGGTTTTTTTAATGGCTGGATGAGGCCCAGCAAGTAAGTTGGTAATACAAAAAACCTGTGGGAGCGAGCTTGCTCGCGATAGGGATGTGTCTGCTGCAGAGATGTTGACTGACCCACCGCTATCGCGAGCAAGCTCGCTCCCACAAGGGGTTTGGTGGGGTGCTTGCCTATTCGGGACCAATTAAAGATTTGCCCTACAGACCCCGCCTACTTTCCTGACTTATTTCTCCAGCCATCCCCGGCAAAGTCTCGCGCCCACTTCAGCGTTGCGAGAGGCCTACATGTCCATCAACGACAAAATCCTTGCCCAGGGCAACGTCATTGGTTCGTTGGTGATGGCGCTCATGGACTCGGACCAGCCGGATGTCGAGGCGGTGTTGCAGGACTTTCGCCACTGCCTGAACGACTACGACAGTTGGGCGGAACGTTTCTGGACGGGTCGGGCGTTGGACATCGAGCAGATGTTCAAGGTGGGCAACGAGGTGTCGCTCGCACCCGCGAAAAATGGCGGCAAGCAGGTCAGCGCCGTAGTGGCGGCCTGCCCCGCCCAAGGCCCGCTGACGCTCGTGCACATGTTCCAGTCCTCGCGCTTCGTGCCGATTGGCAACACACCCGTGATGCTGGAACCGATCATTGGGGGCGAGCCGGGGAAGGAAATTTTCGGCGAGCCTATCCGTCACGAGATCGGGCCGAGCGGCATCCTGGAAGTCAGCGAATGCGACCGAGGAAAGCGCTACCGCATCACCTTTTTTCCTGATGTAACGACTGCTCATGTCGAGGCGCTGTACGCGTCCTACCAGAAGGTGATTGGCGAGCTCGAACGCTGGCTGAGTGCCGAGTGGGACGAGTTTCAACCGCTGTGGAAAGAGTTCTCCGACAGCGGCTTCGCGAAGCGCTTCAATGTGCTCCAGCAAGCCGAGCTTCGCGGCTTTGAAAGAGCCGTGTACGGACTGTGGGACAGCGTCAAACAGCTTTTCGAGCTGCTGGCGGACCTGCAAGCCAACAGCGAAAAGCTGTTGGAATACCTTACCGAGGCCGAGCTTGAGCAACTGCTGGAAGCGTCATCCGAAGCGATTGCCAAAGGCCTGATGATCCTCAGCGATGAGCCCTTGCTCTTCGTCTACACGGCGGCCTTTACGAGTTGGCTGCGGATGATGCCGCCGCAGTACAGCGCCGAGGTCATGGGTGAGTTGCGCGCCTCGGTGCTGATCAACTTCCTGTTGGCGGCGGTTACCGGTGGACTAGGCGTCGGCCTGCGCATGACCGGCAAGGTGCTGCGTCATGTCCGCTCGGAACGCGTCCGGACGTGGCTGCAGGCCTCGAGCCAACGCCTGGGACAACTCGGTGGCGACAGCCTTAACGCCCATGCCGATGTGCTCAAGCCGGTCGTGATTGCCGGCCGAGGACCATCCGTAGGCCCCGCTCCCGTCACACCGTTGCACATCACCGCTGGGGATTCCGCACCGCTGTCGGTCAGCAACCCGGCTCCGGTCGTGCGGGAAAAAGCCCAGCCCTCTACCCGATTAAGCAAACAAGAACACCACGACGACGCCTCCACTCAATCGACAAACCCCAACGGCGACCCGGCCGACAGCGCCGCCCAGACCCGCACCCACGGCTGCCCGGTGTCGATGGTCACCGGCGAAGAACTGCTGACCCTGGACGACGGCACCCTCGACGGATGCCTGCCGTTTATCTTCACCCGGCTCTATCGCACCAGCGCCGCCGAACTGGACATCGGCCTCGGCCGCGGGTGGAGCCATGCCCTGGCCCATCGCCTGTTGCTCGAAGGCGAGCAGGTCATCTGGATCGACCAGGAAAACCGCCGCACCACCTTCCCCCGGCCCAACCTGCAACGCCCGGCGATCCACAACAGCCTGGCCCGCGCGGCGATCTACCTGAGCAATGAGCCGGACGAACTGATCATCGCCCAGCCCGGCGAAGACGCTCCTTTCCTACACTTTCGCGACGGTTGTCTGATCGCCCTGAGCGATCGGTACGACAACCGCCTGACCCTCCAGCGCAACATCTACGGCGACATCAGCCGCCTGGACAACGGCGCTGGACGCTGTCTGCGCTTGCGCTACGAACACCGTCACCTGGTTGCCATCGACTATCAGAGTTTTCAGCCGACGCCGACTCGCGACGAAAGCTGGCGCACCGAACACACGCTGGTTTCCTACCGCTACGACGGCCGTTTCCGACTGATTGAAGCGACTAACGCCGCTGGCGAAAGCGAACGCTACGACTACGACGACCAGCACGTCATCCTCCAGCGGCAACTGGCCGGGGGCGCGAGTTTTTACTGGGAGTGGCAAGGCCTCGGTCCCGCGGCGCGCTGCGTGCGGCATTGGGCGTCGTTCGCGCAAATGGACAGCCGCTACACCTGGGGCGAGGACGGCAGCGTCACCGTCCATAACCTCGATGGCAGCGAGGAGGTCTACGTTCACGACGACCGCGCGCGACTGGTGCGCCAGGTCGATCCCGCTGGCGGCGAGCACCTCAAGGCCTATGACGAACAGGGCCGCTTGATCGCCGAGCAAGACCCCCTCGGCGCCGTCACTGAATACCGCTACGACGAAGTCGGACGGCTGGTGGCGCTGATTCCGCCTGAAGACGAGCCCACGTCCTACGAATACCGAAACGGTTTCCTGCACGCTCGGCAGCGCGGCAAAGCCGTGTGGACCTACCGCCGCAACGACCAGGGCGATGTCATCGAGGCCATCGACTCGGACGGCCAAAGCACCTGGTACCACTACGACGGCCAAGGGCAACTGAAAACCATCAGCTACCCGGACGCCAGCGCCCATTATTTTGTGCGCAACCGCCTGGGCCAGTTGACGGAAGAAACCCTGCCCGATGGAAGCCAGCGGTGTTTTTCCTACGACGCCCTCGGACGTTTGCTGACCCGCCAGGACGAACACGGCGCCATCACCCATTACCAATGGGACGCCGTGGGCCGCTTGCTGCAAACCACCTTGCCCACCGGCGCGACCCGCGCCTGGCGCTACAACGCCTACGGCAAGGTCATCGCCGAGCGGGACGAACTGGGCCGCACCACCCGTTACGAATACGCCGACGACCTGCACCTGATCAGCCGCCGCCTCAACCCCGACGGCAGCGAACTGAAGTACCGCTACGACTCGGCGCGGCTGTTGCTGACGGACATCGAGAACGAATCCGGCGAACACTATCGGCTGGACTACACGCCCAACGGACTGATCCGACAGGAAACCGGCTTCGACGGCCAGCGCACCGGTTATGCCTACGACCTCAACGGTCACTTGCTGGAAAAGACTGAACACGGCGCAGATGGCAGCCAGCGGATCACTGCCTATCAACGCGACAGCGCTGGCCGCCTGCTGCGCAAGATCGTGCCAGATGGCGAGGCGGTCGATTACCGCTACGACGCCCTCGGCCGCTTGGTCAGCGTCGACGACGGGCATTGGCCGCTGGCTTATGAATATGACCACCAGGACCGTTTAGTCGCCGAACACCAGGGCTGGGCGACCCTGCGTTATCGCTACGACAGCGTCGGTCGCCTGATCCACTGTCGCCTGCCCGACCGCAGCACCCTCGACTACCGCCACGCCCGCGGCGGCGCGCTGATCGCCATCGACCTCAACGGCACCTGCCTGACCGAACACCGTTTCAAGGGCGGCCGCGAAACCCAACGCCAGCAGGGCTTGCTGCTCAGCGACTACCGCTACGACGAACAAGGCCGGCTCAAGGCCCAGACCGTCTGGCAAACCCAGCAGCACCAACTGTTCTGGCGCGATTACTCCTACAGCGCCAGCGGCAACCTCGCCGCGCTTTCTGACAAGCGAAACCGCCGCAGCTATCAGTACGACGCACAAGATCGCCTGCTCCGCATCGACCATGCTCACAGCCAAGGCCCCGAACGCTTCGCCCACGACCCGGCCGGCAACCTCTTGCTGCAAGACCGCCCCGGCCCGACCACCCTCAAGGGCAACCGCCTGCTCATGGAGGGCGACCGCCACTACGACTACGACGCCTACGGCAACCTCATCCGCGAACGCCGCGGCAAGGCCCATTGCCTGGTGACGCACTACCGCTACGACAGCCAACACCGCCTCATCGGCGTCACCAGCCCGGACGGCAGCGAAACGTCCTACCGCTACGACGCCTTCGGCCGACGCATCGAAAAGACCGTGGCCGGCCACACCACGGAATTCATCTGGCAAGGCGACCAAGTCATCGCCGAAAGCAGCGATAGCCACTACCAAAGCTACGTCTACGAACCCGGCACCTTCCGCCCCCTCGCCCTGCTCGAAGGCGAAGGCCCACAAAACGCCACGCCATTCCACTACCACAACGACCACCTCGGCACGCCCCAGGAACTGACCAGCCACCAAGGCGAAATCGTCTGGCGCGCACGCTACAACGGCTACGGCAAACTCACGGAACTGCGGCACGGCGACGGCAAGCGCGTTGAACAACCGCTGCGCTTCCAGGGCCAATACCACGACCGGGAAAGCGGCCTGCACTACAACCGGCACCGGTACTACAATCCGGAGACGGGGCGCTATCTGACGTTTGACCCGAGCAAGCTCAAGGGCGGGCTCAATGGGTATCGGTACACCCTGAACCCGACGGGGTGGGTGGATCCGTTGGGGTTGGTGGATTGTCCGGGGAAGGATGGGTGTAAAAAGCCCTCGGTTGGCGAACAGGATCCGGCGGCGAAGGTTGGGGTTGATGAAGGTGAAGTACCCCCACCAAAACCGACATATCTTTATCGAGGAGACTTGAGGGGCCCAGACGTGATTTTTTCAGAAGGCTTTTTGAGCCGGGGCAAGAGTACTGACCTAGCTCTCCACGTCGCGGATAACAAAGACCCACCAAGCAACTTCGTAAGCACCACAACCGACAGAAATGTCGGAATCTACTTTGGAACAGACTACAAAACAAAAAAAGGATATCTTTACATATTAAAAAAAATACATGGGCACGACATAAACAAAGAGCTTCATCCAAATGATGTTCTATACAGTTACGAGAAGGAAATAGCCATCCCTGACCGAATAAAATCCGAGGACATTATAGGAGTTACTCCACTGAAATCTGATGGCTCCTATGTAGGATACTCACTACCCAACCCCAGAGAAACCAAATAATGAAAAATAGAAAAACCATCCCCATCATTAGAAACGACCAGAGGGAGGAAGCATTGCTGGACATCGACAGAGAAACACCATGCATCATACTTACATTAAAGAACAACGACCCAGAAACCTACTCTGGAGCGGACATCTATGACTGCCTTGGAAATATGATAAAAAAGCACGTCAATATTAAATTTCTTTGCAAGGGTGCAAAACGGACCGTGCGCCCATCAAGCATGTCCTCACAAATGTCGTCCGGCATAGCGGCTTACGAACATACACTAGGCAAGCACGTTTCACTCACCGACATCGTCAATATATTTGATTATGAAGATCAAGATATAATTAATGACCCGCAACTACAAAAAGACCACTTTCTTCTTTGGGTAGAGTCCATACGGCAGATAAACGACTGAAAACACACCTTGAATGGAGATGACACCGATAGCAAATCGGCGGTGCGCAGTGGCCTCCCCAAGCCTGCTCTAGCGGCATCCGTTATTTATTGATAACACCCCAGAACCCATAGCATTTATTACGGAGAAAACTATCAGAAGGATGAAAACTGAATTTAAAGAATTACATTATTTCTTTGATACCTACTTCCATCAAGATTGGATGTGCGAGTCGCCAGACCCTGATGACATTATAAGAAATTTTGTTTCGGCCTCTGCACCTGAAATCATAGCCATGGTTAAAAATGAAATCTCGGTACATTAAAGTTTAAATTTAGCGACGAAGAGATCAGAGAACTTATTATGGTTGAGATGCCATGCAACTATTGCTATTGGATGGATTGGGAGTCTGGCGAAATGTGGTTAAAGCATATTTTGCAAGTTATGACTCACACTGATGCCTCCCAGCTCGGCAATGATTAATGGAGGCAGCTGTACGCAGGTTAGCAGACCGGGGAAACAAGAAACCGGCGCGTCCGGGGACGCCCTGCGCACAGCCACCATCAAGTACAGGATGAACAATTCCTGACTGGATGACGCCTTGCACAACCTGTTTCACCACGAGCTGCTAAACCCGATCACTGATGAGCAGTGACGGGATTCAAGCTACCGGCGTGGGCCCAGGCGCACAAGCCGGCGGATTCTGGCGTAGTTGTAGGCAAAGGCGCAAGGCGGTGTCGGCAAGCTGTCATGGCTGCGGATTTGGATGGCATCAGGTCAGTTAAACCACTCTCGACTGACACACCGCCATCGCGAGCAAGCTCGCTCCCACAAGGGATCACCTAAAGGCCAGAGCCGTATTTCGAGCCGGCCACCGAGCCGATAATCAAAAAAACGGAACCCAATCCCAACGCTCCCTCTCAACTTTAGAGAGACCAACCCCGAGACGGAGCCCGCCGCCATGAACCACCCAACCCTCACCTTCGCCCAACTCCACCCCGGTGACCGCTTCACCTTGCCCGCCGATCACCGCTTATTCACCAAGCTCACCGACAGCACTGCCCGTGAGCACAGCGTGCATTCGATCAATCTGAAGGAAGAAGGCTACGGTTACGCCGAAGACCCTATAAAAGACCTGCCCGGGGAAGCGCCGATCGAGTACGTCCCGGTCGGTGGGCCGTTGCGGGCTGGGGGCTAGGGCTCCTGCCGACGTTATAAACGCCGCGACATCAGCCATTGCTCCTTGCCCCACGCCTCGAAGCGCTGCAGCACTTCCCAGCCAAGCTTGGCGTAGTAATCCCGTTCGCTGTGGGTGTGCAGGTACAACGTCGCGAAGCCAGCCTCTTTGGCATGGTTGCAAATGCCTTCGATCAATCGCGCGGCGAGGCCTCGGCGGCGGGCGTCCGGGTGGACGAATACGCAGGCCAGCCAGGGGCCGAGGTCGGGGCGTTCGGGCAGGTCGTCGTTTGCCAGCGAGGCGCCGCCCAGTAGCCGGTCGTGTTCCAGGGCGACCAGGCATTTCCAGCGACCATCGCGCTGCCCTGCCGAGAACTCCTCTTGCCAATGGGCCAACGACTGATGGGCAAATTCATACCTGAACTCTTGATATAGCCATTCAGCCATCAGGTTGCATGTGTCCATGTGGTTAACAAGCCAATCCACTCGCAGCATTTGTACGGTCCTTATCGAGTCGCTCCACCAGCGCGAATACCTCGGCAGATGCCTACCCGCGCGCATTCCCAGCAAATACCCACCTGCAACGCCCCAACCTATCGTAATCTCGCATCTGCACAAGCCCTGCCCCGAATCCGGCCGAGATCACAGTCCATATGCCTTCCATCTATCAACTCAAGCCCGCTTTCCAGAATCTGCTTCGCCCCACCGTACAGCGCCTTTACGACAAGGGCGTCACCGCCAACCAGGTGACCTTGCTCGCGGGCATCGTTTCCGTGCTGGTGGGGGCGGTGATTGCGTGGTTCGCCAGCCATCCGTGGGTTTTCGTCCTGGTGCCGGTGTGGATGTTCCTGCGCATGGCGTTGAATGCAGTGGATGGCATGCTGGCGCGGGAGTTTGGCCAGCAATCGAATCTGGGCGCCTACCTCAATGAGCTATGCGATATCATCGCCGACGCTGCCTTGATCCTGCCTTTTGCCCTGTTTCCCGATACCAGCCTGTTGCTCGTGTTGTTGGTCACGCTGTTGGCGTTGTTCAGCGAATACGCCGGCGTGCTCGGGGCGATGGTCGGCGCTTCGCGGCGCTATGACGGGCCGATGGGCAAGAGTGATCGCGCCTTTGTGTTTGGCGTGCTGGCGACCGGTATTGCCCTGGGTTGGCTCGGGGCGCTGTGGGTTGATGGTGTGATGGCGGTGGTTGCCGCCCTGCTGGTTTATACCTTGGTCAATCGGGTCCGTCATGGCCTGAGCCAAGTGACGGAAAACGCTCCCTCAGCATAAGGAAGTTGCAATGCGCGAAGCCCAGGAACTGACGTTCACCACCCACGATGGCGTGGAGTTGTTCTACCGGCACTGGCCGGCTGTCGAGGCCACGGCGGGTGAACCCCGCCAGGCTGTGTTGTTGTTTCACCGTGGTCACGAGCACTCGGGGCGCATCGCCCACCTGGTGGATGAGCTGGACTTGCCCGGGTTCGAATTTTTCGCCTGGGACGCACGCGGCCATGGCCGGTCGCCTGGCGAACGGGGCGACAGCCCGAGCTTTGCCACCAGCGCCCGCGACGTGCAGACCTTCTGCGATCACATCGGCGCGACGCACCAGATCGACGAGCAGAACATTGCCGTGGTGGCGCAAAGCGTCGGCGCGGTGATCGCCTCCACCTGGGTCCACGACTACGCGCCGCGCATTCGCTCGCTGGTGCTGGCGTCGCCGGCCTTCAAGGTCAAGCTCTACGTGCCGTTCGCCCGTCCGGGCCTGGCGCTGATGCGCAAGTTCCGTGGCAATTTCTTCGTCAACAGCTACGTCAAGGCCAAGTTCCTCAGCCATGACCCGGAGCGAGTCGCGTCCTACGACAGCGATCCGCTGATCACCAAGGCCATTTCGGTGAATGTGCTGCTGGGCCTGTACGAAGCGGCCGACCGGGTTGTAGCCGATGCCCAGGCGATCCAGGTGCCGACGCAGCTGTTGATCTCCGGTTCCGACTTCGTGGTGCATCGCAAACCCCAGGAGCAATTCTTCGAGCGGCTGGGCAGCCTGCACAAGGAAAAGCACATCCTGCCGGGCTTCTTCCATGACACCCTGGGCGAGAAAAACCGTGCGCCCGCCATCGCCAGCGCCCGCCGTTTCATCCTGCAGAATTTTGCCCGCCCGCTGGAACGCCCTTCCCTGCTGGACGCCGATCGCCTCGGCGTGACCTGCGCCGAAGCCGAAACCCTGGCGACGCCGCTGCCGCACAACTCGTTGCGCGATCTTTACTGGCGCATGACCCGCGCCAGCATGCGCTTTGGCAGCAAGCTGTCCGCCGGTGTGAAGCTGGGCTTCGACACCGGGTTCGACTCCGGCAGCACGCTGGATTATGTCTATCGCAATCGCCCCACCGGCACCTCGGCGCTGGGCAAGATGATCGACCAGAATTACCTGAACTCCATCGGCTGGCGCGGCATTCGCCAGCGCAAGGTGCACGTCGAAGAACTGCTGCGCCTGGCGATGGCCGAATTGCGCGCCCAGGATCGCGAGGTGCGCATCGTCGACATCGCCGCCGGTCATGGCCGCTACATCCTCGAAGCGCTGCAAGGCGTCAGCCCGTTGCCGGAGTCGATCCTGCTGCGCGACTACAGCGACATCAACGTGCGTGACGGCAGTGCGCTGATCCTTGAGAAAGGCCTCGGCGACATCGCGCGCTTCGTCAAGGGCGATGCCTTCGACCGCCAGGACCTGGCAGCGCTCGAACCGAAGCCGACCCTCGCCGTGGTCTCCGGCCTGTATGAATTGTTCGCCGATAACCAGATGGTCGGCGGCTCCCTCGCCGGCCTGGCCGAAGCGGTGGAGCCCGGCGGTTTCCTCGTCTACACCGGCCAACCGTGGCACCCGCAGCTCGAACTGATCGCCCGCGCCCTGACCAGCCACCGCGCCGGCCAGGCGTGGGTGATGCGTCGACGTACCCAGGCGGAAATGGACCAGCTGGTCGAGGCAGCAGGCTTCCGCAAGATCACCCTGCGGGTCGATGAGTGGGGCATTTTCAGCGTTTCGCTGGCGCAGCGGGTCCAGTAATGAGCGCCGTCATCGCTCCGGCCCGCGAACCCGCGCTGCTGAAACCGGCGGTGCTGTGGCTGCTGTTGCTGGCGCCGCTGTTCTTCACCACGTACGGCTTCGCCACCTGGGTCACGGCCCAGCGTGACGACGTCGGCAGCCTGGTGTTCGACTGGGAAAGCCACATGCCGTTCATGGCCTGGACCATCGTGCCGTACTGGTCGATTGACCTGTTGTACGGCTTGTCCCTGCTATTGCCCAACAGCCGCGACGAACTCAAGCGCCACGCCTTGCGCCTGCTCACGGCCCAGGTCATCGCCGTCAGTTGCTTCCTGCTCTGGCCGCTGACGTTCACCTTCCCCCGGCCGGAAATGGACGGGGTGTTTGGCTGGTTGTTCGAGGTGCTGGCGGGCTTCGACAAACCGTTCAACCAGGCGCCGTCGCTGCACATCGCGTTGCTGGTGGTGCTCTGGGTTTGTTATGAGCGCCACCTGCAAGGCGCCTGGCGCTGGTTGATGCACGGCTGGTTCGCGTTGATTGGCGTGTCGGTGCTGACCACGTATCAACACCATTTTGTCGACGTGCCGACCGGTGCGCTGGCCGGTTGGTTGTGTGTCTGGTTGTGGCCGCTGGACCGGCCGAGTCCGCTGTTCAGTGCCCGACTGGCGACAGATCCTGTCCGTCGCCGCCTGGCCTTGCGTTATGGCTTGGGCGCGGCGGCGATGTTTATCCCGGCGTTTGCTTTCGGTGGCGCGTGGCTCTGGCTGATCTGGCCGGCGGTCGCGGTGCTGATGGTGGCGCTGAATTATCTGCTGTTCGGCGCAAGCGGGTTCCAGAAGCGCGAAGACGGCCGGCTGAGCCCGGCGGTGCGTTGGTTGCTGGCGCCTTATCTGGCGGCGGCATGGATCAATTCCCGCCTGTGGACGCGCAAGCACCCGCAGCCGGATCAGATCATGGATGACGTGTGGCTCGGGCGGATTCCTACATCCGCCGCGTTGAAGGACAGCCCGTTCAGCGCCGTGCTCGACCTGTGCGCCGAGTTGTCCCTGGACAGCACGGCCATCGCCTATCGCACCGTGCCGGTACTTGACCTGACCGCACCGACCGCCGAGCAATGCCTGGACGCCGCGCAGAAGATCGAGCAACTGCGCCAGCACGGGCCGGTGCTGGTCTGCTGCGCCTTGGGTTATTCGCGCAGCGCCACCGCCGTGGCGGCGTGGTTGCTGCACAGTGGCCGTGCCGACAGTGTCGATGCGGCAATCGCATTGATCCGCCGTGCGCGCCCGGGTGTCGTATTGCACCCGGCCCATCGCCAGGTGCTGGAGCAAATGTCCAGGGGGAATCGCCATGAGCAGTGACATCGAGCTGCACACCGTGGCGAGCCTGTTGCGCCGCGGTCAATCGCTGGACCATCTGTCCACCGGCCTGACGCTGCTGGCAGCGCTGATCGGCCTGGGCCAATGGCTGGTGGGTAGCGTCGATCCGTGGCTGCTGTTGTTGAGCTTTGGCGTGTTCGTCCTCGGCATGCAGGAAAAATACCTGGCGTTTCGCGTGGCCTTTGATGCCGATCTGTTTCAGATCGTCGCGGATGCCAGCAAGCCATTGACCGAACGCACCCAGGCATTGGACGAGGCCCTCGCCAATCTCGGCCTGCAACCGGTCGAGCGTGGCGGGCGGTCCTGGCCCGAGCGCAGCCATGGTTCGATGCGACTGCTGCGCCGCCAAGCCTGGCTGGTGGCTATCCAGGCGCTGTTGACGGTGAGCTTCGTCCTGGCGAGTCCCTGGCTGGTTTACTCGGGTCTTGGGATTAAATAATAAACGGATGGCTTTTTGTGGAGAGGGAGCTTGCTCCCGCTGGGTTGTGTGTAGGAGCTGGCGAAGCCTGCGATCTTTTGATCTTGATCTTGATCTTTTGCTTGAGACTCAACTGTCTGGGACAAGATCGCAGCCTCGTTGCACTCGTCAGCTCCTACACAGCTCCTACAAGGCCCAGCGGGAGCAAGCTTCCTCGCCACATGGTTTGCCTGCGATAGATGTCGCATAACTTCAAGCTTTCGGGACAAGGAATCCTCATGTTCGAACCCGTGGTCGCCAACCTCATCACCTCCGCCGCGCGCATGGTCACCGGCGCTCGCAGCCTGTGGCTCGGCTGTGCGCCCAAGCCCGTGCAGCGGATCTACTTCGCCAACCACAGCAGCCACGGTGATTTCGTGTTGCTCTGGGCCTCGCTGCCGCCGGCGCTGCGCAAGCTCACCCGCCCGGTGGCCGGGGCCGATTATTGGCAAACCAGCCCGATGCGCCGCTACATCATCAACCGGGTGTTCAACGGCGTGCTGGTGGATCGCGAGCGCAAGGATCCTTCCTACAGCCCCTTGCAGCCGATGCTCGACGCACTGGAAAACGGTGACTCGCTGATCATCTTCCCCGAGGGCACGCGCAACCCGGAGGAAGGCTTGTTGCCGTTCAAGAGCGGGATCTACCACTTGATGAAAAGCCACCCCGAGGTGGAGGTGATCCCGGTGTGGATCGCCAACCTCAACCGCGTCATGCCCAAGGGCCGCGTGTTGCCGTTGCCGCTGCTGTGCACGACCAGTTTCGGCGCGCCGCTGTGCATCGAGGAAGGCGAAAGCAAAGAGCAATTTCTAGAACGCAGCCGCGCCGCACTGCTGGCACTGGCCCCGGAGCACGTCTGACATGGATCGATATACCCTGATGTTGTTTGGTGGGATCGGCGCGATTCTGGTGCTGGCCTCGTTGGTCGGTTTCATCCTCAAGCTGCGAACCAAAGGCGCGCCGAACTCGGTCATCGAGAACCTCAACGCGCGGATCAACGCCTGGTGGATCATGGTGCTGGTGATCGGCATCGCGTTCTGGCTGGGTAACGCGGCGGTGATCCTGCTGTTCTACGCAGTCTCGTTCTATGCCCTGCGGGAATTCCTGACCCTGACGCCGACGCGGCGCAGTGACTACCCGGCCCTGGTGGCGGCGTTCTACCTGGCGCTGCCGCTGCAATACCTGTTGATCTACTACGACTGGTACGGACTGTTCTCGATCTTCATTCCGGTGTACGTGTTCCTCCTGCTGCCGATCCTGGCGTCGCTGGGCGGCGACAGCACGCACTTCCTGGAGCGTGCTTCGAAAGTGCAGTGGGGGTT
The DNA here is from genome assembly GCF_023516725.1 of Pseudomonas sp. T1.Ur. Classification (NCBI taxonomy): domain Bacteria; kingdom Pseudomonadati; phylum Pseudomonadota; class Gammaproteobacteria; order Pseudomonadales; family Pseudomonadaceae; genus Pseudomonas; species Pseudomonas sp. T1.Ur. The sequence continues at coordinate 83,138 of NZ_JAMGSN010000001.1, read as the reverse complement.
GATGATCGCGGTGTTCTGCATCTCCTTCGTGCCGGCCTTGTTGACCCTGGACATCGCCGGTTTCGAAGGACGCAACCTGTTGCTGATCGCCTACTTGGTGATCGTGGTGCAGCTCTCGGATGTGTTGCAGTACGTCTGCGGCAAGTTGTTCGGCAAACGCAAGATCGCGCCCAACCTGTCGCCCTCGAAAACCGTGGAAGGTTTTGTCGGCGGTATTTTCCTGGCCTCGCTGATCGGCGGTGCGTTGTGGTGGATCACGCCGTTCAACCCGTGGCAGTCGTTCCTCGTCGCCCTGCTGATCAACCTGCTGGGCTTTGCCGGCGGCATCGTCATGTCGGCGATCAAGCGCGACCGTGGGGTCAAGGATTGGGGCCACATGATCGAAGGCCACGGCGGCATGCTCGACCGCCTGGACTCGGTGTGCTTCGCCGCACCGATCTTCTTTCATCTGGTCCGGTATTGGTGGACTTGAAGTAACTGACATACCGCTTACCTGTGGCGAGGGAGCTTGCTCCCGCTGGGGTGTGTAGGAGCTGGCGAAGGCTCGGGCCGCGTTCGGACGATCTTTTGATCTTTGCTTTGACTCAAGGGACCTGCGAAAAGATCGCAGCCTCGCTTCGCTCGGCAGCTCCTACAGGACCCCGCCGTGGCAGGCTCTTTTTGCCAGAAAGAGCGAGCTCAATGCGCCAGCATATTGTGATGCACGCTGTACATGATCCACAGCGACAGCCCCACCAGCAGCGCAATCACCACCGCCGAGAACACCAGCGCCGTGACGTTCCAGCGTTGTTGCGGCGAGAAGTCGAGGTGCAGGAAGTAGATCAGGTGCACGACGACCTGGATCACCGCGAAGATCGCCACGACGCCAGCCGTCACAGGCTTGGGCAGCGTGGGATACATCACCAGGGCGAAGGGAATGACGGTGAGGATGACCGACAGCACGAACCCGGTGAGGTAGGATTTCGCGCTGCCGTGACTGGCGTCGACGCTGCCATGAAGATTGCTCATTTACATCACTCCAAACAGATAGACCACGGTAAACACGCAGATCCACACCACGTCGAGGAAGTGCCAGAACAGGCTCAGGCAGCCCATGCGGGTGGCGTTGACGGCGGTCAGGCCATTGCGCTGGACCTGGAACATCACCACCGCCATCCAGATCAAGCCCGTGGTGACGTGCAGGCCGTGGGTGCCGACCAGCGTGAAGAAGCCCGTGAGAAACGCGCTGCGGTCGGGGCCGTAGCCTTCGCCGATGAGCGTCTGGAACTCATGGATTTCCATGCCGATAAACGCCAGGCCGAGGACGAAGGTCAGGCCGAGCCAGGCCAGCACCTTCTGCTTCTGCCCGGCGCTCAGGGCGAGCATGGCGAAGCCGTAGGTAATGCTGCTGAACAGCAGGATGAAGGTTTCCGTGAGGACGTAGGGCAATTCGAAAATATCGGCGGCGCCGGGGCCACCGGCCACGCTCTGCCCGAGCACCGCATAGGTCGCAAACAGCGTTGCGAACAAAATGCAGTCGGTCATCAGGTAGATCCAGAACCCGAACAGGGTCATGGAGCTTGCGTCCGAATGCCCGTGTTCGGATTCCGGCGCGGTGGCGTTTGGCTGGACGAGATTGGACATGATCAAGCCTCCGCCAACATCTTGATGCGTTGATTTTCGATGCGCGCCACCTCTTCGGCGGGCACGTAGTAGTCGATGTCATCATCGGCGCTGCGCCAGATCACGCCGCCGATGGTGGCGACGAGCCCGACGATGGCCAGCCACCAGATATGCCACACCAGGGCAAAGCACATGATCAGGCTGAACAGACTGATGACCAGGCCCATGGCGGTGTTGCGCGGCATGTGGATGTTCTGGAAATCGGCCTCGACGGCGGTTTTCTGGCCGCGCTCCTTCATGCCCCAATAGGCATCGATGCCCTCCACCACCGGTTGCTGGGCGAAGTTGTAGAACGGTGGCGGCGAGGCGGTTGACCATTCCAGCGTGCGCCCGTCCCATGGATCCCCCGTCAGGTCGCGGTTCTGGTGGCGCTGGCGGATGCTGAAGTAGAACTGCAGGATCTGGCAGCTGACCCCACACAGGATGATGCCCACGCCCAACAGCTCCGCCAGCAGCCATGGCTCCCATTCGGGCACGTTGAAGTGGTTCAAGCGCCGGGTCATGCCCATGAAACCGAGGAAGTAGGACGGCATGAAGGCGAAATAGAACCCGATGATCCAGCACCAGAACGCCGCCCGGCCCAAGCGGTCGTGGAGCTTGAAGCCGAAGGCCTTGGGGAACCAGTAGGTCAGGCCGCACATATAGCCGAACACCGCGCCGCCGATGATCACGTTGTGGAAGTGGGCGATCAGGAACAGGCTGTTGTGCAGCAGGAAATCCGCCCCGGGCACCGCCAGCAGCACCCCGGTCATGCCGCCGATGCTGAACGTGACGATAAAGCCCACCGTCCACAGCATCGGCGTTTCGAAGCGCACCCGCCCGCGGTACATGGTGAACAGCCAGGTGAAGATTTTCACCCCGGTGGGCACGGCGATGATCATGGTCATGATGCCGAAGAACGCGTTGACGTTCGCCCCCGAGCCCATGGTGAAGAAGTGGTGCACCCAGACGATGAACGACAGGATGGTGATGACGATCGTCGCCCACACCAGCGAGTGATAGCCGAACAGGCGCTTGCGGCTGAAGGTCGACGCCACCTCGGAAAAGATGCCGAACGCCGGCAGGATCAGGATGTACACCTCCGGGTGGCCCCAGGCCCAGATGAGGTTGACGTACATCATCGGGTTGCCGCCCAGCTCGTTGGTGAAGAAATGCATGTCCAGGTAGCGGTCGAGGCTGAGCATGAACAACGTGGCGGTGAGGATCGGGAACGACGCGAGGATCAGCACCGCCGTGCACAACACCGTCCAGGTGAACACCGGCATGCGGAAAAGGGTCATGCCCGGTGTACGCATTTTCAGGATCGTGACGAAGAAATTCACCCCGGTGAGCAACGTCCCGACGCCGGATATCTGCAACGACCAGATGTAGTAATCCACGCCGACCCCGGGGCTGTAGGAAAGCCCCGATAACGGTGGATAAGCCACCCAACCCGTGCGGGCGAATTCACCCACCGCCAGGGAGACGTTCACCAACATCGCCCCGGCGACGAACAGCCAGAAACTCAACGCATTGAGGAACGGGAACGCCACGTCCCGGGCGCCGATCTGCAAGGGCACGACGATGTTCATCAAGCCCACCACCAGCGGCATCGCCATGAAGAAAATCATGATCACGCCATGGGCGGTAAAGATCTGGTCGTAGTGCTCCGGCGGCAGGTAGCCGGGCGAACCGTCGGACGCCATCGCCTGTTGCGTGCGCATCATGATCGCGTCGGAGAAGCCGCGCAGCAGCATCACCAGGCCGACCACGATGTACATCACGCCGATGCGCTTGTGGTCCACCGAGGTAAACCACTCGTTCCACAGGTAGGTCCACTTGCGGTAGTAGGTGATGGCGGCGATGCCAGCCAAGGCGATCAGCGCCACTACGGCGAGGGTCCACATGATGATGGGCTCATCCGTCGGGATCGCCTCAAGGTTGAGTTTTCCAAACATGCTGTTCTACTCCAGATCGTGTTACTGCCCTTGCTGCCGGGCCCCGACGGGTGATTCGATGCTGCCTTGCATGTGCTCCATGCGATGCTCGACTTCACGGGAGCGGTTCATGCCTTCGTACTTATCGATGATGCTCTGGAACAAATCCGGCTGGATCGAGGCGTAGTGCTCAACCGGGTGCTTGACCGTAGGCCGGGCGAGTCGCGCGTAACTGTCCTTGTCCAAACGCCCCTGCCCCGCCCGTACGCCGGCGACCCACTTGTCGAAGCCCGCCGCGTCGGTGGCCAGGGTCCGGAAGTGCATGTCGGAAAAGCCCGGGCCGTTGTAGTTGGCGGCGATGCCTCGATATTCCCCCGCCTCGTTGGCGATCAGGTGCAGTTGGGTCTGCATGCCGGCCATGGCATAGATCTGCCCGCCCAGCGCCGGGATGAAGAACGAGGTCATGGCGCCGTCGGACGTCACGCGAAAGTTCACCGGCGTGTCCAGCGGCATGGCCAGTTCGTTGACCGAGGCGATGCCCAGTTCCGGGTAGATGAACAGCCATTTCCAATCGGTGGCAACCACCTGCACCACCAACGGCTTGACGTCGGAATCCAGCGGTCGATAAGGATCGAGCGCATGGGTGGACTTCCAAGTGACCACCCCCAGAATGATGATGATCACCAGCGGCACACCCCAGACCACGGTTTCGATCTTGCGCGAGTGCGCCCACTCCGGCGTGTATTTCGCCTTTGTGTTGGAGGCGCGGTATTTCACGGAAAAGATGAACGCCATGACGATGACAGGTACCACCACCAGCAACATCAACAGCGTCGAGAGAATGATCAAGTTGCGCTGGTCAACGCCGACCTGTCCCTTGGGATTGAACAACACCATGTCGCAACCGCCGAGCAACAGCATCCCGCCGACCAGCAACAACCTTGATACGTAACAAGGCAGTCGAGTTCGCATGTCTTGGGCTTCGCTTATGGGTTGTTTGTCAGTTGCCGTGCGATCTTGTCCTTGATCGACAGGCGCTGCTCCTTGAGCCTGCGGAGGTCGTCATCCTCGACGTTGCCCGCCGAAATCGATTCGGCCGCCAACACTTGGTTATCCACATCCGTGTATTCGTCGAGCAGGCGGTCAAGCTCCGGGTCTTGCTGGCGCCGCTGTTGAACCGCCTCTTTGCTGCAATTCAAATCCTGGTAAAGATCGTGAGAAGCAGGCATGGCCTTCTCCTTTCAGCAGTGTTGTTGGGTACACGATTTTTAGAATTGACCCCTACGCCTTAGTTGAGAGAAACATCCGGATACGGTGACGAACGGCATCGCTGGCAAAAAAAAGCCCACGAGACGCGGGCAAAGGGAAAGCTGTCATGGCAGGGAGTGGTCAGGAGGATTGCCTACCGGCGGCCGAGGGCATTGCCGTGGAATCCACCCGCACCGTACGCGACTGAAGAATTGCCTTCTCCCACTCCCTGGCATCGTGGCTGCAAAAAATCTCGACGTGCCCGTCCTGGACCCGCGCCAGTTCCCGCAGGCGATCCTGATTGCGCATCCGTGCCGGGCGGTAGGTGTCCATCATGTATTGGTAGAACTTCAGGCCTGGCGGGCAACGGCGCTCGGCTTGATGGACTTCATCATGAAAAAAATACGCGTCGCCGGCATGCAGCATCCAGCCGTCAGGCGTGCGCAGGGCGATCCCGGCATGGCCGGCGGTATGCCCTTGCAGCGGCACCAGGAAAATGTCCTCTTCTTCGGCACCGATCAGCGCCCGCACCGAATCGAAGCCGAACCAGGTGTCGCCGTCCGGGGCGTAGAACTCCCAATTATCGACACCCTGCCACTGGCGCGCCTGGAACCGACGGCGGCTGATCCAACTGTCGGCGGAGCGCGCCGCTGCCATTTCGTCGCGCATGACATGCACCCGCGCCTGGGGAAAATCCTGGAGTCCGCCGGCGTGATCGAAATCCAGATGGGTCAGCAGGATATGCCGCACGTCGTTGGCATCGAAACCCAGGCGCCGCACCTGATCCAGGGCCGTCAGGCGATGTTCGAACTTGATGTTGTTGAACGCCCGGAAAAATCGACTCAATCGCTCGGGAGTCTGCACGTCCCGCTGGCCAAACCCGGTGTCCACCAGGACCAGGCCGTTGGTGTCGGTTTCGATCAGCAGGCAATGGCACACCAGGCACGCCGTCAGCCCCCTGCTGTAACCGTCGAACAGCTTCCCGCCCACCGGGCACATGCAACCGCAGTTCAGGTGGTGGATATGCATGGAGGCCTCCTGCACGCATGGCGCGTCGATTTCCGTTTTTTCATGGACTCTTTGAAATCGACAGGAAGGCGACAGGCGCAATTCCGCAAAGGCGACAGGCGGTGCCCCCGCCCGTGCTGACATATACCTCTGTGTGTGGGCTTGCTCACGAAGATGGTCGTAGGAGCTGCCGAGTGCAACGAGGCTGCGATCTTTCCCCAGACACTTGAGTCTTGAATGAAAGAGCAAAAGATCGTCCGAACGCGGCCCGAGCCTGCGGCAGCTCCTTGTATCTCGACTATCGCTCCGTCAGGAGCGATAGTTCTCGACTGATCATCGAGGGAGGGACTTGGAAGCCGCGCAGCTCCTTAGGCTTTTTGCCTGTGATGTAGATCGTGCTCCAGCCCTCCACACTCACTCGTACAGTTCGCACGGTATCTTGGGCCCGCCTCCGGCTAGAGCCCGCATTCGCAAGGTTGGACCGAGTGACGTGATGATCGCAAAAGGGAACAAGTGGAGAAACGATCATGTCTGGTTTCGTTGGCGTCGACGTTGCAAAGAACACTTTTGATATCGCTACACACCTGCCCAACGGCAAGCACAAAACCAAGGCCAAGCTGGCCAACAATCCAAAAGGTTTTAAAGAGTTTGAGGCTTGGCTAGACACAAACGTCGAGCGTTCGGCCCTGATCGTGATGGAAGCCACCAGCGTCTACCACTTGGAGCTCGCCGAGTTCGTTTACAACAAAGGCTTCCGAATCTGCGTCGTGAACCCGGCTACGACCAAAGCGTACGCTGACAGCGAGCTGCGCCGCATCAAGACCGATAAAAGCGATGCCAAACTCATCGCCGACTTCGCCCGGGAAAAGGATCAGAAGCTTCAGCCATGGGCACCTGAGCCACTGAAGTATCGCCAGTTGAAAGCTATGGTGCGCCGCCTGGATGACCTTCAGGAAATGGAACAAATGGAGCTTAATCGTCTGGACGTGTCTGACGAAAAGGTCAAAGACTCGATCAACTCCGTTCTGCGCCATATCGAAAAAGAGATCGTTGAAACACATAAGGCGATCAAAAAGCACATCGATGACGACCCGGATATGCGTCAGATGCGGGATCTGATCGTAACCATCGACGGTATCGGACAAAAAACGCTTGAGCGATTGCTAGCCGAACTGGGCGACTTGCGCAAATACAGCGATCCTCGCCAATTGGTCGCCGCTGCGGGGCTGAATCCCAAGCTGCAAGAATCAGGAAAGCTTAAAGGTCATACCCTAATTTCGAGAATCGGGTCAGCACGGCTTCGTGCAGGCCTTTACATGCCTGGCATGGTGGCGCTGAAACACAATAAGGCGATCATGGCGATGAAAGAACGCCTGGAGGCCAACGGCAAGGCCCCCAAACAAATCATCTGCGCGGCAATGCGCAAACTGCTGCACTTCGTTTACGGAGTGCTCAAGTCAGGACTGCCATATGACCCGAAACTTGCGCTTGCCCGGTGAGACTTAAGACGGTATCTACACAAGCGCTGCGTGAGCAAGCTCGCTCGCCAATGTATCAGTCGAGGATCAGGTGCGGCAGGAACCGGCTGGAGTCCTTGGTGATCAGGCTGTTGTCTTCCCGCACGCCAATGCCGGCCGCCTGGTCGCCGATGACCCAGGAACCGATCAGGGTATAGCTGTCGCCAAAGCGTGGCAGTGGCGCAAACTCCTGGAGGATGAACGGTGCATCGGTATACGGGCCGTCTTCCTTGACGATCAAGCCGTCAGCGGTCTGCAACTCGATGTTGGCGCCTTCCCGGGAAAAGAACGGCTTGCGCACCCAGCCCTTGGGCACCGCTTTGCTGGTGTCGGTGTCGAGGTGAGCCGCGAGCAGGTTCGGGTGGCCTTTGTTGAATTCCCACAGCAGCGGCAGGATGCCTTTGTTCGAGATGATCGACTTCCAGGCCGGTTCGAAAAACTGCGTGTCGCATTGGGCGATCGCAGCACCGAAGGGCTCGTGGAAGATGAACTCCCAAGCGTGCAGCTTGAACAAGTGCGGGATCCAGCGCTCTTCCAGATCGACGAAACGTCCGTCGCTGTTGAGGCCGATGTCTTCGATATCAATGTGCCGCGATTCGATGCCGACCTTCTCCGCGATCAGTCGCAAGTAGTCCGTGGTGCCCTTGTCTTCCACCGAGCCTTTCATCGAGGCGAAATAAAATGGCTCGGTGAGCTGCAACTGGGCGAAGGCCTGGTGCAGCTTGGTGTCGATGCTATTGAACTGGTCGGCATGGACCGGCAGCATCCCGCGCTCGATGCATTGCTCCAGCCAGCCCCACTGGAACGCCGCCGCCTCGTAGAGGCTGGTCGGCGTGTCGTAGTTGAGCTCCAACAGCTTGGCCGGGCCCGTGCCGTTGTAGGAGAAATCCATGCGCCCATACAGGTGCGGATGGCCTTCAAGCCATGAGGTACGCACCAGGTCGAAGAACGGCGCGGGGATGCTCAGGCGCTCCAGCAATTCTTCGCTCCGGACCACGCGGGCCACGAGGTCCATGCACATCTCATGGAGCTCGGTGGTCGGGTCTTCCAGGTCATCCTCAATCTGCTTGAGGGTGAACTGGTAGTACGCGCTTTCGTCCCAATAGGGTTCGTCGTCGATGGTGTGGAACAGAAAGCCGAGCTGCTCGGCGGTCTGCTTCCAGTCAGGACGTTCTGCGCACTGGATCTTCTTCATGGCGCTGGTTCCTCAACCGCCGGAGCTGCTGGAACCGCCCCAACCGCTGCGGGCGCTGGAGCTGCTGCCGAAACCACCACGGGACGTGGAGGACGAGACGGACATCGCCTTGCTGCTCTTGATGGAGTCGGTGTAGCTGCCGTACCGCGCCTGGTTGGACTTGTTGAAGGTCGAACCTCTCGACACTCGCTGGCTGAGCGTCGAAGACCCGAAGTCGCCCCGGTCATCGCGGTAGCGGTAGACCGGCTCGGAGTAATAGCTGTTGCGGTTGCTGCTCAACATGTTGCCGATCAGCATGCCCGTCAGCAGGTTGCCGAAGCCTGAACCACCGACGTTCGCTTCCGACACCGGCAATTGGGCCCGGGCGGCGTCGACCTGGGATTGCGTGACTTCGCCATCGGCGCTCAGCTCGAAACCCCCGAGCTTGGGGATGAACTTGCCGGCCGAGTCCTGCTGGCACCAATCCGGGACAAAGTCGGCATCGCAATCAGCCTGGCTATCGTAGGTCGGCGCGATGCGACGGTGCTCGGCCATGGCGGTCATGTAGGCGTCGGCGCAGATGTCCACCGGCAGCTTTTCATCGACACATTGCTGGACGGACTGGAAGTTGTACTTCTTCTGCAACTTGTAGGTTTTTTCCGTTGGCCCGCAGCCGGATATCGCCAGGGCGACCGATGCAGCCAGCGAAAGCTGGACGTACTTGCTTCGTTTCATCGGGATCTCCGTGGCGCGATCAGTTCGTGGAAGGCGTCATGCACGCGGCATTCAACATGCCGACGCTGATGGCCACGGCGGCGATGTAGATACCAGCGGCGATTTCACCGTTCTTGATGCGCGCCGAAGCGCCCTTGAGCACCAGGCTGGTCACCAGGAACGCCAGCAACTGGACGACCGCGGCGATCACCGCCCAGACGACGAAGTCCAGCATGTTGATCGAGTAGGCAATCACGTTACTGGCCGGAATGGCGAAACCAATGACGGCACCGCCCAGGGCGATGGCCGCGGCCACGTTGCCCGAACGGATCAGTTCGAATTCCTTGTGCGGCGTGACACGGGTGTAGATGAACTGGAACAGCGCGAACAGCACGGCGGCGCCGAGGATGTACATGACAAAGCCGAGCACGGCGGCTTTGTTCAGGGAAATGGAGAGCGCTTCAAGCATGGACTTCTTCCTTATTCAAAAAGTGTTCAGATCAGTGGTGTACAGGGAAATACCCAGCGAAGTGCTCAGGCTGACGGTGCCTTCGGCGTCCTCTTCGACGGAAAACAGCAAGAACTCCCGGCGATCCGTCAGGCCGGTGTCGCGGGCGTACAGCATCGAACGGTGTTCGACGTTGTAGGACTCGTCCGGATTGCTCACGCGCTCGTTCAACACCACCAGCTCCGTCTGTCCCGCCTCGGTGCCCCATTCGCGGGTGTATTCGACGCCGTCGTGGGTGTAGGTCGGCAGGCCGATCAGGCTTTCGGGACCGGCGAGGCGACGCAACTCTGCCTCACTGTTGATCGTGACGTAGCTGAGGTAGTTGAACAGGATCACCGACTCGACCTGCCCGGCGACGTCACCGCTGGTGTGCACCTGCAACCAGTAGTCCTCGTCGTTCATGTAGGCGCGCGACAGCCAGTTCGACTGCCCGAGGTCGACGATGCCCAGGCTCCAGATCTGCTGGTTGGCCGGGATCACCACGGCGCTGTTGCCGTCGAGCAGCAATTTGAGCGTGGCATCGAACATGACCTGCTTGCCGGAGGCCAGGCCCAGCGGCCCAACGATAGGCGCGCTGGCTGTCGTGTTCGCGTTCGGGGCCTCAAGCCCCATCAACTGTTTAAACCACCCCATGGGAAATGTCCTTGAGACGCGTGGAAGCGATGTAGAAAAGTTCGCCGCCCATGACGTGGGTGGCGCCAGGCGGGTTGATCGATGGATGTCGGGCGCCCTTTGCGCGGTAACCGATCAGCGTCGCGTTGTGCTGCTCCTTCAACCGGGTATAGAGGTCGCCGAAGGTCGCTTCGAACGCCTCGGGCAGTTTCATCAGGTACTGGGTGGCGCCTTGGCCTACGCAGAGCAATTCGTTGATGACCACGGACGAGCCCGGGTCCTGGGAAGCACGCACCAGCATTTCGATCGCCATGCTCGAGGTGCACTCCAGGCTCGGCGCGTAGGCGCTGGCGAGGGCGGCCACTTCGCTGTCATTGAAATGGGCGACCACATGCCCGACAGGCCCCAGTCGATTGACCGCCAGCACGGTGGCCAGGGTCAGGTCGTCGGAATGGGTGCGCACCAACACGCGTTCGGCGCCCGGCACGCCGGCACGTTGCAACAACGCGACGGAGGACAGGCTGTCGCCCCTGATGTACGTGGCCTTGCCGGGCATGGGGTTTTCTTCGAGATCGCAATCGCAGATGACGATCAGGTTGTCATTGGACGTTTCGTCCTGCAGCAGCAGTTCAATGACCCGCTCGCTGGAAGCACCTTCCCAACCGATCAGAACCGTGTGACCGCTCTTACCGGTGAAATCGCCTTTGCCCTTCATGCCTTTTCTCCATACATCGATGACGCTGCTGGTGGTTTTGCCGATGACCGTCGTCAACAGGGCAATGCCCCCGAGCATGATCCAGGTCGCCACGAAAATTCGCCCGGCGGATGTCTGCGGCAACAGATCGCCATAGCCGACGGTGAGCGTGGTGGTGAGATAGAAGTAGATAAACGTGGCGGCGGTGATGAGGTGCTGCTCGCCCAGCAGCACCAGGCCGATCCAGGCGATGGAAAGGTGTACGCCCAACGCAATGGCCAGCCCCGCCCAACCGAAGCGATGGAAAAAGGACGACGCGTAAGTGCGCAACAAAAGGAAAATCGACATTTCGTCCCTGACTCCGTGGGGCTTGGTTCCTGGCGGGCTAATCGCTCTGTCATCCGAGTGCCCGAGCGTAGTGGCCGGACAGCATTAAACCTGCTGTGGGACTTGGAGAGAAGTACCTGCACCACAATTAAATCCATGGCGTGCCGGACACCGCCGTGGCGAGGAAGCTTGCTCCCGCTGATCCGTCGGAACCCTGTGCGGAACTCATAGGCGCTGCGCAGGAGCCGCGCAGGAGCCGCGCAGAACTGCGTAGGAGCTGCGTAGGAGCTGCGTAGGAGCTGCGTAGGAGCTGCCGAGTGAAACGAGGCTGCGATCTTTCCAAAGACACTTGAATCTCAAGCGAAAGATCAAGATCAAGATCAAGATCAAGATCAAGATCAAGATCAAAAGATCGCAGGCTTCGCCAGCTCCTACAGAGCCCAGCGGGAGCAAGCTCCCTGGGGTCGGTGTGTACGAACCGATTACTCAGCCGATTTTTTCTTCAGCCGCTCCAGGATCGCATTGGCGCTGCCTTCGTTCGGCGTGATGCCCGCATCGCGCAGCTTGCGCTCCAGGTCGGAGCCGGTCGAAGCCTCGGCCAGTTCGTCCTGGGCTTGCAGTTCAGCGGCACGTTGTTGTTGCTTGGCCTGCAGGCGGTTGAGGGTTCCGACGGCGGTTTCCAACTTGCCATTGGCGCCGCCGCTGGCGATCGAGGCGCTGACCTGGGCCTTCTGCACGCTTTCCCGGGCCTTGGCCATGTCCACTTGCTGGCGCAGGCTCTTGATCCGGCTTTCGGCCTTGGTGATGTCCTTGCGCATGTTGTCCGCGTAGCCACCGAACTCGGTCGCGTGCTTTTGCTCGGCGTCCAGTTCGTTGGTCAGGGTCGAAATGGCTTCGGCCACTTCCAGCGCCAGGTCTTCGCGGTTGGCCTGGATCGCGGCCAGGGCCTTGGCTTCCAGGTCCTTGATCTTGGCGTTGTATTCAGCGACGCGATCGGTCGCCAGCTTGTGCTTGGCCATGATGGTGACCAGCTCACGCTTGGCGTTGGCCAGCGCCGTGTCGGCATCGCGGATTTCCTGGTCGAGGATGCGCAGGGCTTGCTGGTCGACGATCGATTCGCCGACTTCGTTGGCACCGCCACGCAGTGCGGTGAACAACTTGCTCCAGATGGACTGAGTCATGGGAGGGTTCCTATTCGGCGAATTAAATGAAGAAGCGTTCGAAGGCTTCGCTGGCGCGCTGGACGTTGTCGACGAGGGTTTTGACCTCGGTGACGACGTTGGTCAGGCTGGAACCGGCGCTCAGGGAGCCGAACATGTTGTAGACGACCTGCCCGTTGGGCATGGACTCGATGCCGATGGACGACAGCGGGAACATTTCCCGGCTGCGCAACACGGCGTCGTTGAAGGCCGCGACGTCGTTGATCGACTCGACATCCACCAGCACGGTATCGACGATGATCTGGTCGCCGACCACGGCGATGTAGATCGGCAAGCCACCGAAGTCATTCATTTCCAACTTGATGCTGGACTCGGCACCTTGGACGAGGGAGAGGGTGATGTCGTTCGCGACCACTTCGTCCAGGGCCTGAAGGGCGCTGTAGAGGCGATCGATATTCCAGTTGTTACCTGCGCTCATGTAATCCTCCGACATGAATGGGCCAGCCAGAATCGGTTGGCGTAGCTGTTTCTCCATTTGCTTGAGCAGGCTTCGGTTTTCAGGAAGCACCCAAGTCTCGTGTTTCACATACCCGGCGGCACTCAGGCCCGCGCGCATCTGCTTCATGTAGAAGCTCGACGGCTTTTTCGCGGAGGGTTTGGCGCGCTCTCCCGTGCGGCTCGCTGAATCGGTCACAGACCCGTCATCTGGGTCCGATGGAGAGCTGGTTGACATGGTACTGACCCCACTGTGAAAAACTCACGCGTGAGAAACACTACAGGCAACCTGGCGGTCTCACAATGCTCACGCGTGAGATTTTTTGTCACGAATGCAGACAAACTGTTACTGGCTCACTCCTGAGCTATGTAGGAGCTGGCGAAGCCTGCGATCCTTTGATCTTTTGCCTCAACTCAATCGGCTGTGAAAAGATCGCAGCCTCGCTTCGCTCGACAGCGCCTACAGGGCCCTGCGGGTGCCATAGGGTTTATGGGTAGCTGAAGCTCTTGACCAACGTCAGCTCGCCCACCGCGCGCATTGGCACCACGAAGGTCTCCATCTTCTCGCTCGGCGTGCCTTCTTCGGTGATGACGGTGACTTTCGCCGTGGTCAGGGCTTGTTGCGCTTGCTCGACCTGTTCGCCGTCACCCTCTTCATCCTCATCACTGCGGTACCCGCCGCCGTAGTAGTTCACATACACCAGGTACTGGCCTTTGATCGGCGCGGGCATGGCGAAGATTTCCGGGCCGTAGCCGGTGGTGACGTCGACGTCGAGGGCGGCGCCGTTGGGGGCGGCGCGGTCGCCGTACCAGATGTGGGCGCCGTCAGGCGTCACGAGGTGCAGGTCCAGGTCGGTGCCGTCACTGTCCCAGGTCAGCAGAACCCGCAGCTTGGCCGGCGTGGCGCCGCCGCTGGTGTTGAGGAATTGCGTGCGGTGGCGCTGCTGGCCATCGGCACTGCGCACTTCGACGCTGTTGCTGCCATTGGGGAACGAGAACGGCCGATCAAAGCGACCTTCCTCGTCAACCTTCAACGGCAGGCTTACGCCGTTGACGATGAGCTGACCCGGCTCGCCGGTATCCTTCGGCGTGCCTTTGATCTGGCCGCTGATGCGCGCCGTGTTCGCCTGGCCCGGCGGCGTGTTGACCGACGAGGCCGGGTAATTGACGGTTTGGCTGAAACTTTCGTCTTCACCGCCCGGCGCACCGCTGCGCCAGCCGCCAATGGGGGTGTCGAGCTTGATGGAGTCGGCAGCCATGGCCGGTGATAACGCGGTCAGGGCGCAGAGCAACAGCAAGACCTGTGGATAACGGAGTGTCATGGTCTATTCCAGCAAGAGGTGACGGGCGAGCCCTTCGATGTAGGTTTCGTCCTGGCCATTGGGGTGAGCCTCAAAGGCCAGGTGCAGATATTCATGGGTCAGGTCGAGGCGGTCTTGCAGCGACAGCACGCCGCGCACGTAGATGCGCTGGCGCTCTCGGTCGACATACGGCCGGCCGAAGGCGACGCGGCAGACCGCGAAGGCGCTGATTTCGTTGTAGCCGACTTCGCTTTCCAACCGCTCACGCCAACCACGTCGCTGCTTCAGCAGCCACGCCTGGGCGGCAGGCAGTGCTTCGCAGGACGCCACCGGATTGTCCCAACGGCTGAGGCTGGCGCGCGGGTAGGCATGCAGCAAGATCGCGTCGTAGCGCTGGCCGCCGTTGGCTTGCTCGACGGCCTGGGCCCAGGACAACTTGTCCGGGCCGGGTTGATCGGAGTGATACGTCACATCGGTGCCGGCCAGGACCAGGTCGCTGGTCCACGCGGCAATCGCTCGGGTTTCAGGCGCCGCCGGACGCGGCGCGACGCGCTGGCGATGGCTGCTGTCGTCGATGCTCAGGCAATCGCCGTTGCGCTGGGCGTTTTGCAACAGGTAGGTGCGGATCGCCACGGCCAATGCCTTGGCCGCTTCGGCGGGTTCGGCCTTGGCTTCGCGCTGCAGGACCCGAGCGACGTATTCTTCCCGGTCCAACCGCGCGACCAGTTTGCCAGGCAGCAGGAACAGTTCGCCGTCGCTGTGGATATCCAGCTGGTTGCCGTTGCTGAACTCGACGCGGTAGTCGCCGCGCAGTTGTCCCGGCGCGGCTGGACGCTCACCGGACATCACCCCTTGCAAGGGATAGCGGGCAAACAATCCCACTTCCACGCAACGCCCGGTTTCCGCCGGCCAACGGGATGGCAGTGCCGTGGCCAAGCCATCGCCATATTGCTTCAAGACCTGCTGGCTGGTACCGCGTCCACCAGCCCAGACGGGCGTGCCGTCGACCAGCCAACCGGCGAAACCGCCCTGGCGCGACGAAGGCCCTTGATCGCCCAGCCAGCTCCAGGTCTTGACCCGCAGGCGACCGCCCAACTGACCGACCAACCGACCATCCGCCGCGCCAAGCACCACGTCGAGCAACACCCGGCGAGCCTGATCCTGGGCCGGCAGCGTCGCCAGCGCCTTGAGCAGCTCTGCCACGGGCACCTGGGTTTGCGGCTGCAAGGCCGGCAAGTCCAGCAACCATTTCGGCGCCTGCCGCGCTTGCCAGTAATCCCGCCAGCCAGGCACAGACAGCCCGAGCCGCTGGGGCTCGAAATACAAACCACAGGACTTCACCAGTGCCTGGTCGCGGCCAATGCTCTGCCCGGCGTTGCAGCAGTAGACTTCTTCTTTCGATTCGCCCCGGCACTCATAAGCCGGCTCGCGGGCATCGGTGTCCACCAGCCAGGCGTAGACGAAGAGTTTCCACACGCTACCCAGCGGTGCCTGCAACGAGTCGGGCAACGGCTGGTGGTCCAGCACCTGGGTCTGGCTTACGCGCAACAGTTGACCGTCGAAGGCCAGGCGCAGCGGCTCCTCCTGCGCTGTCGCCAGCGCAGGAATCAAGCACAACCACCACCAGCCCCAACGCCTGCGCATGTCAGTCGACCGTCACCTGACCGAGCGCCGGTTTCTGTTCGCGGGCCTGGTTCTGTGGCGCGTAGACCTGAGTGAAGCGCACCGGCGGCAAGCTGAACTGCCCCTTCTGGGAGAAACGCACCAAGTGCCGCAGGCGCAGCTCGCCACTGAGGGCGTCCACCGGCACCGCGTATGCCATCTGGCCCGGCTCGAAGCGGGCCTTCTCCAGGGACGTCGGCTCGCTGTCGGCCTTGCCCATCAATTGGATGCCCCAGGTGGTGCGTTCCACATCGGCGCCCGGCGGCAGCGGCACTTCGAGCATGCCGTAGCGCAGCGGCGTCGCGGCCTTGCTGTTGATGATCACTTCATCCAGATAGAGGGCGTCACTGGACAACGGCTTGTTGCCCACGGCTTCAAGCTTGAAGGTGAACGCCTCGTCGCCCGGCACCAGGCGCGACAGGCGCCGGGTGATGGACACGGCCATCGGCGCCACGGGGGCTTGCTGGCTCTGGAAGCTCAACGCCGCTTGCAATGGACGCTCCTGGGCGCCGGTCAGGGTCAGCTGCGTTGGAAGCTGCGCGCCCTGCCATTGCCAGTAGGTTTCGCCGGTCGCGCCTTGCTTGGCTTTCCAACCTTCGCCCGGCGCCAGGGCCACGGCCGGCGCGGCCTGTTCGATGCTGCGCTGCAGCCAGGTCAGGGCCAGGGCGCGCTCCAGGGTGGACTGCTGCGGCAGCACGCGCTCCAGCAATGCGCTGGCGCGAGCCTGATCGAAGCCTTGCACCGACAACAACAGGGCCTCGACGAACGGCTGGGAGCTCAGTTCCAGTTGCTGTTGCGCGGCGTCGGCCTGACGGCTGAACGCTGCCGGCAGCGGCACTTTCGCCTGCTTGGCGAGGGACGCGGTCAGCACTCGGGCGCTGGCCAGGCCAAGGGCCGAATCCGGCGCGTACATGACCAGGCTGTCCTCGCCGCTGTCCAGCACGCTCTCGGTGCTGTCTTCACTGGCCTTGGCCAGATCATCCATCAGACCGCTGAGCAAAGTGTTCACCGGCAATTGCATCTGCTTGGCGAACGACAGGATCAACGCCCGTTGCAACAGCGGTGTATCGCCTGCCTGCTTGGCATAGACCTCCAGCACCCGCTGCCAGTGTTCCGGCGGCAGGTTCAGGTCCAGGGCCTTGCTGGCGTTCCAGTCGGCGTAATAGGCATAGGCAGTGAGGAACGCGTCCGGCTCGCCGTCCTGGCCCCACCAGGTGAAACTCGCCGAAGGCCCGGCCATCTGCACCAGGCGCAGGCGGCTGTTTTGCATGATCAACCGCAAGCGGTCGCGGATCTGCGGGTTCGACGCCAGCGTCGGATACGCGATGCTCAACGGCAGCAGGCGGCTGGCGGTTTGCTCGACGCCGCCATACGGATAGCCGAGCAGGTCGTCCAGGGCCGAACGGAACAGCGCTTGCGGGCTGTCATCCAGGCGCAGGCGGATATCGCTGGCGTCCGCCGGCAAGTTCAGTGGTGTGTCGCCGCTGGCCACGTCGAGGCGTTGGCTCTGGGTGACTTGCCAACCGTTGCCGCTGGCATTGAGGTGCATCGCCAGGGCGTCCTGGGTCTCACCGTTCAACTGCAACTGGACGGTCAGGTCGCCGTCGCTCAAGGCCATGGCTGGCAGCGCGACGTAGTTGATGCCGTTCTTCAGGTCCGCCACCACGCGCTGTTCGGCGCCGGCGTAACGGATCAGCAACTCGGCCTTCAACGGTTTCTCGGACTGGCTGAAAGCGAACAGGCCCAGTTGCGGCTTGTCGCCCGTGCGGAAGCGGGTCGGGCCGCTCCACTTCAGGTACAGCGGTTTTTCCGAGGCGATGAACTGTTTCTTCTGGCCGACTTGGCCATCGTCGGCGATCGCCTTGGCGGTGATGCGCCAGCGGGTCAACGAGTCCGGCATCTTGAAGGTAAAGCGGGCCTTGCCGTTGGCGTCGGTGACCAGCTCCGGTTGCCAGGCGGCGGTGTCGACGTCTTCGCGACGCGGCCGCTCCAGCACCTTGACCCCACGCTCGCTGCGGTTGGCCTTGCCCGGCGCGCCGGGGCTGCCCGGCAGCGCCACGTCGTAGCTGATGAACGACAGGCTGGCGCTGGTGCGCACGTTGTTGCGGCGCGGGTGATAGAAGAACTGGTCGATGGTCGGCGCGACTTCCGGTTGCAGCGCATAGACCATTTCATCGACAACGCTGACGGTCAGGTGCGCGGGAATCGCCTTGCCGGCGAATTGGGTGCCCAGGTCGACGGTCACCGTGTCGCCGGGGCGATAGGTGGCTTTGTCGGTGGTGATCGCGACGTCGATCTGCGGTGTAATGACCTTGATGCCGGCGTTCTGGAAGCTGTATTGGCCGCCCTTGGTGTACAACACGGAGAAGGTCAGGTTCGGCGCGAAGTGATCCTTCACGGCAATGCGTGCGCGGTACTGGGTGTCGCTGAGTTTCTCCATTTTCAGCCAGCCGGCGCCTTTGGAGAGCATCGCGGTGGCCTCGACCTTGTCCCGCTCCAGCGACAACAGCGCATCGCTGACCGGTTCAGGGAAGGTGATCAGCGCCAGGGCTTCGTCACCGGTCTTGTATTCGGTTTTGTCGAGGACGATTTCGACCGTGCCCGGCACGGCCTTGATGCCTTCGCCCGTCACCGCATGGCTGGTCGCGCCGATGACTCGGCCATGATCATCCTTGAGCGTCAGGTTGTAGGTGCCGGGGCGGTCGAAGGTCAGGCTGAAGCCCTTGTCCTTGGCGGCCAGTTTGCCTTCGCCGGTGGTCTGGTCTTCCAGCCGCACCCAGCCATAGCTGCCCGGTGTCACGGCCTTGCTTTGTTCGTTGCCACCTTCGTTGGCGTAGCTGAACGCGACTTTCTCGCCGGCTGCGCTGAAACGGCGGGGCGCGCCCAGGCGGAAATTCGCCGCGCCGCGGTCGATGAGGATTTCCTTGGTGGTCTTGACCCGATACGCCGCGCCATCACTGGCGAACACGGTGAGGGTGTAGCGGCTCGGCTTGTCGGCGGCCGGCAGGTCGAGCGTGGCGTTGCCCTTGGCATCGGTGGTGACTTCACTGCTGGTCAGCTCGACCGGGAATTGCCCCAGGTATTGCAGCTCGTTATCGACCATCGACAGTTGCTGGGCGCGCAGGCTCAGGCTGACCTTGGCGTTCGCCACCGGTTTGCCGTCGGGGTACAGCAGCACCAGGCTGCCCTTGACCGGCTCGCCGGTGCGGTAGTCCTGCTTGGCCAGGTTCAGCGCGATCTCGAAGTGCGGCTTGATATATTCGGCTACGCGGAAGGCGCTGCTGTAGAGCTGGTCCTTGTAGCTGAAGCGCAGCTCGTAGCCACCGGCCACGGCGTTTTCCGGCAGTTGGAAACGGCCTTGGGTGCCGGCCTTGGAATCGAGCTTCAGGGCCAGGGTTTGCAGCGCGGTGCCGGTGGCATCGAGCACGCTGACGTTGACGTCGGCGGCGGTCGGTTGCACCGAATCACGGGCGTTCTTGAACTCACGGCCAACGATTTTCAGCGACACCCAATCCCCCGGCCGGTACAGCGGCCGATCGGTGAAGGCGTAGAGCTTGGTGTCGTAGATTTCGCTGTCGTAATAGAAGTTCTCGGAGACGAATACCCCGCCCTCCTCGTCTTCACCGATGACGAACGAACGCTCCGGGCTGACGTGCTTGAGGCGCAACAGGCCGTCTTCATCGGTGGCCCCGCTGCTCATCACGCCCAGGCCGTCGGTCCACAACACGTTCACCTTGGGCACCGAGCGCCCTTCATGCTTGCGTGCGGCCCAGACCAGCAGTTCGTCACCGGCGATCTTGCTCACGGCCACAGTGTTGGAGACGAAGACCATGGTGGTCGCGCGGTACTTGCCGATCAGCGCTTCCACCAGGTACAGGCCCGGCTTCAACTGGCCCAGCGGCACGTAGACGTTGCCCGGCGCGACGCTGACGAACTCGCTGGACGAACCGGCCAGGTTGACGCCCGCCGGCGGCTGGATCGGCTTGGCCTGCCACAGCGGGTAGCGGAACTGGCTGACCACCGGCAAACCGGGGATCAAGGCGAATTGCGCCGGTGCGTCGTACGGCGTCGGCGCGACCAGGGCGTCGCCGATCTTCAGCTCCGGCACTTCTTCGGTGACCTGCTGGCGGGACTCGTAGGAGAACGCCCGCTGCATCACCCGACGGGATTTGCGGTACCAGTTGTCCCACAGGTACGCCAGGGTGTTCGACAGGCCTTCGCCCTTGAACTGGCCGTCGCTGACCACGCGGTGCAGGTTCTTCTGGCGCTTGAGGAACTCCAGCGGTTTTTCGATCCGATAGACGCGGATATCAGCGCCGCCGTAGGGCTCCATGCGGAACCGACGGTAGTCGCGCCCCGGTGCCTCGAGGCGAACCATGGCTTGCTCGTCGCTGGCGAAGCTGCTGTCCGCCAGCAGGAAGAAGCTTTCACCGGACACCGGCGTATAGCCGCTGGGCTCCACGGTGTCTTCGGCATTCACCAGGGGCGCCAGCAACAGGGCGAACAGCAGGGGCAGTTTTGAACACAAGCGCAGCATGCGGGCACCGGTCATTGGGTGAGAAAGTTGAGTCGATAGACGCCGATGAAGTTGGGGTTGGCTGCGTCGGGTATCCATCGGGTGTCCTTCCAGTTCATGAGTTGTTGCAGGCTTGCGGAGCGCATGCCGTTGTCGGTTGGGGTGGTCGTGCCGGTGTGATAGGCGATGTAGCGGCCCATCCAGATCATCAGGTGCTGGTCGTCGCCCTGGTCGAAGAACATCAGGTCGCCGGGTCGGGCCTGGGTGACATCCCGGCCCACCAGGCGGCTGTTGAACTGGATCAGCTTGATCGCGTTGACGTAGGGCCCGACCTTGCCGCCGCCCTGCTGCCATTGCTGGGCGAGGCTGCGTTGCGCATCGCTGAGCGGCAGCTCCGGCGGCAGGTAGCGATTGGACAGGCCATTGCTGCGCAGCCATTTTTCATCGTGGATCTTCAGTGCTTCGTTGGCGGCGAAGCGCACCAGCCCGGCGCAATCCTGCTGATACCAGCGCGGGCTCGGGCCTTTGGTCAGTTGTTCCTGGGCGATGCGCACGAACCAGGCACGGAATACCTGGGACTGCTGCGCGTCCAGCGCCGGCGCCTCGACGGCAAGCGCAGGCCCGCCGAGCAGCAACGCCAGCAGCAACCCATACGCGCGGTGGCGGATCAGTCCTGTCACAGCGCTTTCCATTCCAGCGGCAGCCACTGCCAATGGCCGTCCGGCTCGCTGCCTGCTGGCAAGGTCAGGGCGTATTTGCCGTAGCCGCCAAGGGTGCGCAGTTTCGGGATCAGGTAGGTTTGCGCGGCGTTGTAGAACACCGGCTCCATGTCCTGGGGCAGGCTGTCGAGGGTTTCGCGCTGCATCAGTTGCGCCATGGAATCCGGGCCGAAGTAGACCGGCATCAGCAGGTCCTTGGGCACCACGTCGGCCATGGGCGGGAAGCGTTTGTCGAGGGTGCCGAGGGCCTTGTCGACCAACTTGTCATCCAGGGAGAACAGCAAGGTCGAACCGTGGCGTGCCAGGCTGACGCGCATGAACGCCTTGCCGGTGATCGCCTCGGGCTGCTGCGCTTCCTTGGCCGAATAAGGCCCGAAGTTGGAACTGACCTGGCGTTGCCATTGGTGCGTCGAACCTTCTTGCTTCTCCACCACCGGGAACGCGTGTTCGGCGACGTTGTTTTCATAGGCCCCGACCATCGAACCGAACAGGTTGCCCAGGTCGGCGTCGAGCTTGCCGTCGTCTTCGTTCAGGCTCGCCACCAGCAGCGGCGTGTACAGCCGGGAATCGGCGTACCAGCACAGGCCCGCCGCGCCCGCGACGTGATCGACCATGGCCTGGGCGGCTTTTTCCTCGGCGCCGAGCTTGACCAGCAACGGTTTCTGCTGCTCCGCGGCCAGGGGCAAGGCCACGCAGGCACTGGCGCCCATGGGCATGGCTTGCCAGATTGGCTTGAAGTCGAAATCCGGCTGGTTTTCCAACTCGTCCATGGCCAGGAAGCTGTGCCAGCCCTTGTCGTCCATGTCGAAGCGCAAGCCGGCGAAGTTCGGGATGAACCGCTGGTAGCCCATGGCGAGGACACTGGCGTTGACCGAGATGCGTTGCTTGACCTCCGGGGCCTTGGCCGTGAGGCCGAAGGCTTCGGGGAAGAGTTTTTCGCCGGCCAGCAGCGCCTCGAGGGCCTGGGTCGACACCATGCCCGCTTCATCGGTGGGGCCATTGCCCTTGTCGTAAAGCTTGGTCGGGTTGGACAGCACGACCAACTTGTCGCCATGGGAGGCGAAGACCAGGGATTTGCTCGCGTTATAGCTGAGCTGGTAGAGCGCAACGTCATCGCCGCTCACCTTCAAGTCACCCAGCTTGCTCAACTGGGTGTCATCCAGCGCGACTTTCGCCAGCGGCTCCAGCACCTTCGCCAGCCCGCCGCGATCCATCACCAGCAGGAAATCCTTGAGACGGCCATCCGCCCCGCGCCACAACGCCACGTCCGCCGGCTGGTCGAACAGCTGCTCGATCAGGCTGTCCTGCAGCTTGAGGTCATGCTCGTAGATGATCCGGCGCAGGCTGCCGATCAGGCCGAGGCGGTCGGCGTGGGCTTCGTAATAGAAGACGAAGTCCTCGGTGAGGGTGGCCTTGAGGAACGGCACCGCCAGGAGATCCTTGGGCAACTGGCTCAGGGAATGGGCCTCGATCAAGCCGTCGGGACGACTCACGCCGAGTTTTTCCAACGCCAGCTCCATGGGCGGCGCCTTGGGCTTGGTCATGAACCAGCCCAACCCGCCGGCCGCGCCGGCCACCAGGCACAGCCCGAGCAGAATCACCGGCCAGCGGCGTCCAGGTTTGGCGACAGGTGTCGGCGTGGTCGGGGAAGCAGTGTTGTCGCTCATATTCACAAGGGCCTGTTCATCCGAGGAACGGATTAGTAATTGAAAGTCTTGACCAGCAACAGATCGCCAATGGCGCGCAGGGGCACGACAAAGGTCTCGCGTCTTTCATCGACGGTGTTTTCGTTGAGCACCAGGTTGATCTGCGAGGTGATCACCTCGTTCTGGTTGCTGGTTTCATCGAAGTTGTAGCCGCCGTCGCCGTAGTTGCCCCAATAGTTCACGTAGACCAGGTAGGTGCCGTGCATCGGCGCGGTCATGGTGAACATTTCGGGACCGGGACCGTCGACCCCGTCCGGGTCCAGGCCGCCGCCGTTGCTCAGGGCCGGCTGGCCAAAGAAGGCATGTTGGCCGTCGGGTGTGACGATATGCAGGTCGAGTTCGGCGTTCGGATCGTCCCAGCCCAGCACCACGCGGATCTGCGCCGGGGTGCGCAAGTGGTTGGCTTCATAGAACTGCACGCGCTTGAGAGACTGGCCCTCGGAGCTGCGCACTTCGACACTGTTGGAGCCGGCGCCGAACGCATACGGCCGGGCGAAGCGGCCCTCTTCATCGGTGTAGAGATTCAGCGGGTTGCCGTTGACCGACAGGCTGTGGGGCTGGCGCGCCGTGCCCATGTCCTTGATCCGGCCCTCGATCATCGTGCGATTGCGCTGGATGCCGCGGTCGATGGGCGGCGTGGGATAGGCGACCTGGGGGTTTTCCGTGCGATCGAGCAAGCCGCTGTAGCGCCAGCCGCCGACCGGCTCCGACATTTCAGCCGAAGGCCCGGCCCACGCCAGCGGCGCACCGAGCAACACGATCAGTAAAGAAAGAAAACGCACGTAAGCCTCCTGCCATGCACGACGCAACCCGACACCCTTCCCGGGGCGCTGTTTGTCATTATTCGGGTTTCGTCTGAAGGCCCCGTTACGAGGGGCCGAAGATGGCGCGAAGAGTAGCCATTTGACGGATTTTTCACAATCGGGGAACACGCGATTCTGTGTGGGAAATCACGTACTGAGAAGGGCATGAGCCGAATAGCGCTATTATTCGGCTCAATTCATTCTGGACAGGCCCATGGCACCCCACTGGATCTGGCAACAGCCCGATTGGCCCGACTTTCGCTGGCATGCTGAAACATTGGCACCGCTGCTGCGCGAATGCGTGCAGGCCCAAGGCCAACTGCTTGGCATGACGGGCGCGGTCACGGCTTCGCTCAACGCCCAGAATGAATTGGATGCCTTGCTGCAAAACATCGTGACCTCCTCGGCCATTGAAGGAGAACAACTGAATGTGGGCTCGGTGCGCTCGTCCCTGGCCCGTCGACTAGGTCTGGAGCCCGTCGACAATAACCCCGCCAGCCCACGCAGCGAGGGCTTGGCGAATCTGTTGCTGGACGCAACCCGGCATTTCAACCAGCCGCTGACTGTCGAGCGCTTGCTGGATTGGCACGAGTGGCTGTTTCCTGATCAAACCAGCGATCTGGCTCATCGGCAGATCCGCGTCGGCACGCTACGCGGCGATGAACCGATGCAAGTGGTCTCGGGCAGGCTGGACCGACCTACCGTTCACTTCGAGCCCCCCCCGCGCCAGGGTCTTGAAGAGCAGTTGCAGCAGTTTGTCGACTGGTTCGAGGCAAGCCGTCATCAGGTCGATCTCGACCCATTGCTGCGAGCCGGCATCGCTCATTTCTGGTTCGTCACCCTGCACCCATTCGACGATGGCAATGGCCGCCTGACCCGCACCCTGACCGACCTGGCATTGGCTCAGGGCGAGGCCCAGGCGATCCGCTTCTACGCCATGTCCGTAAGCATCCTGGATGACCGCGCCGGTTATTACCGAATCCTTGAAAACAGCCAGAAGGCCACGCTGGATATCACCGCCTGGCTGACCTGGTTTCTGCAAACGCTGTTGCGCAGCCTGCACACAGCGATGGCGCAAATCGAAAGCGTGCTGGGCAAGACACGGTTCTGGCAGGCCCATCGCGCCTCAGCGCTCACCCCTGAACAGACCAAAGTGCTTGACCGGCTACTCGATGGAGGTGAAAAAGGGTTCGAACAGGGGATCAGTGCCGCTCAATACCAGGCCGTGGCCAAGGTCTCAAAGGCGACGGCCACGCGACACCTGGCGGAACTGCTGGAAAAAGGCTGCCTGGAGCGGATGCCCGGTGGCGGACGCAGCACCCGGTACAGAATCAACTATCCAGACAACTGAATACCCGATTGTGGCGAGGGAGCTTGCTCCCGCTGGGCTGCGCCCCGTAGGAGCTGGCGAAGCCTGCGATCTTTTGATCTTTTGATCTTTTGATCTTTTGATCTTTTGATCTTTCGCTTGAGATTCAAGTGTCTCGGGAAAGATCGCAGCCTCGCTTCGCTCGACAGCTCCTACACAGCCCAGCGGGAGCAAGCTCCCTCGCCACAAAAGCCCTGGATCACAGCCCGCGTTACCCCGCCCTGATTTGCCCGAACACCCCATGTCTGCTAGTGTCGCGCCGGTTTAACAGTCAACCGGAATAGCCGCCATGGCCCGCAAAAAAGCTGCACTGGATTTCGAACAATCTCTGGCCGACCTGCAAACACTGGTCGAACGGCTGGAGAACGGCGAATTGTCGCTGGAAGACTCGCTGACTGCTTTCGAGCAAGGTATCGGCTTGACTCGCGACTGCCAGGCGGCATTGGCCCAGGCCGAGCAGAAGGTGCAATTGCTGCTTGAGCGCGACGGTGAGTTGACCGAAGAACCATTCGACGCGGAACAGCCTGAATGATCGGCGCGTATCAGGCCAGCAGCCAGGCCCGGGTCAATGCTGCACTGGATAGCTTGTTCAGCGCCCCGAGTCCGGAACTGGCGCGGCTGTACGAAGCCATGCGCTACAGCGTGATGAACGGCGGCAAGCGCGTGCGGCCGCTGCTCGCCTATGCGGCGTGCGAAGCCCTCGGCGGCGCGGCCGAGCAGGCCAACGGCGCTGCCTGCGCGGTTGAGCTGATTCACGCCTATTCCCTGGTGCATGACGACCTGCCGGCCATGGACGATGACGACCTGCGTCGCGGCCAGCCAACGACCCACAAAAAATTCGACGAAGCTTGCGCGATCCTGGCCGGTGATGGCCTGCAGAGCCTGGCCTTCAGTGCACTGCTGGACCCGACCCTGAGCGATTGCCCGGCGCAGGTTCGCCTGGACATGGTCAGCGCCCTGGCTTTGGCGGCAGGCCCTGCAGGAATGGTCGGAGGCCAGGCCATCGACCTCGGTTCGGTGGGCTTGAAGCTCGATCAGGACGCGCTGGAATACATGCACCGGCACAAGACCGGCGCGCTGATCGAAGCCAGCGTCAAGCTCGGCGCCCTGGCCAGCGGCCGGGCCACGCCCGCACAGCTGCAAGCCTTGCAGATCTACGCCCGGGCCATCGGCCTGGCATTCCAGGTGCAGGACGACATTCTCGACGTCGAAAGCGATACCCAGACCCTGGGCAAGCGCCAAGGCGCCGACATCGCGCGGGACAAGCCGACCTACCCGGCCCTGCTCGGCCTCGATGCCGCCAAGGCCTACGCCCTGGAACTGCGCGACCAGGCCCTGGCTGCGCTGCGACCCTTTGACGCGGCGGCCGAACCGTTGCGCGATCTGGCGCGTTATATCGTCGAACGACGCAGCTGATACACGGTCAACCCATTTAAGTGCGTATCGGCCAAGTTCCGGCCGACGCGTGGGCAGCTTGCGATGCATAAGGTAAACTGCCGCCTCTTTCTATACCTATAACGATTCGCCTGATGCCCACGACGTTCCAAGAGATTCCCCGCAAGCGCCCGACCACGCCCCTGCTGGACCGCGCCAACACGCCGGACGGCCTGCGTCGCCTGGGTGAAGCCGAGCTGGAAACCCTGGCCGATGAGTTGCGCCTGGAACTGCTCTACACGGTCGGCCAGACCGGTGGGCACTTCGGCGCGGGCCTTGGCGTCATCGAGCTGACCATCGCGTTGCATTACGTGTTCGACACCCCGGACGACCGGCTGGTGTGGGACGTCGGGCACCAGGCGTATCCGCATAAAATCCTCACCGGGCGTCGCGACCGCATGGGCACGCTGCGCCAGAAGGACGGCATCGCCGCCTTCCCGCGTCGCTCCGAGAGCGAATACGACACCTTTGGCGTCGGCCACTCCAGCACCTCCATCAGCGCCGCCCTGGGCATGGCGATTGCCGCCCGCCTGCAAAACAGCGAACGCAAGGCGATCGCCGTGATCGGCGACGGCGCACTGACCGCCGGCATGGCCTTCGAGGCGCTGAACCATGCGCCGGAAGTCGACGCCAACATGCTGGTGATCCTCAACGACAACGACATGTCGATCTCGCGCAACGTTGGCGGCTTGTCCAACTACCTGGCGAAGATCCTTTCCAGCCGCACCTACGCCAGCATGCGCGAAGGCAGCAAGAAGGTCTTGTCGCGCCTGCCCGGCGCCTGGGAAATCGCCCGCCGCACCGAAGAATACGCCAAGGGCATGCTGGTCCCCGGCACGCTGTTCGAAGAGCTGGGCTGGAACTACATCGGCCCTATCGACGGCCACGACCTGCCCACGCTGATCGCCACGTTGCGCAACATGCGCGACCTCAAGGGCCCGCAGTTCCTGCACGTGGTCACCAAGAAAGGCAAAGGCTTCGCCCCGGCGGAAGTCGACCCGATCGGCTACCACGCCATCACCAAGCTCGAACCCCTGGACGCCCCGGCGGCCGCGCCGAAAAAGGCCGGCGGACCGAAGTATTCCGGCGTGTTCGGCCAATGGCTGTGCGACATGGCCGCCGCCGACCCGCGCCTGGTGGGCATCACCCCGGCAATGAAGGAAGGCTCGGACCTGGTGGCCTTCAGCGAACGCTACCCGCAGCGTTATTTCGACGTGGCGATTGCCGAACAACACGCGGTGACCCTCGCCGCCGGCATGGCCTGCGAAGGCGCCAAGCCTGTCGTGGCGATCTACTCGACGTTCCTGCAGCGCGGCTATGACCAACTGGTCCACGACGTAGCCGTGCAGAACCTCGACGTGCTGTTCGCCATCGACCGCGCCGGGCTGGTGGGCGAAGACGGCCCGACCCATGCCGGGAGCTTCGACTTGTCGTACCTGCGTTGCATCCCCGGCATGCTGGTCATGACGCCAAGCGATGAAAACGAACTGCGCAAGATGCTCACCACCGGCCACCTGTTCAACGGCCCGGCGGCGG
This sequence comes from Pseudomonas sp. T1.Ur, assembly GCF_023516725.1. Lineage (NCBI taxonomy): Bacteria > Pseudomonadati > Pseudomonadota > Gammaproteobacteria > Pseudomonadales > Pseudomonadaceae > Pseudomonas > Pseudomonas sp. T1.Ur. Next base: position 55,057 of record NZ_JAMGSN010000001.1, on the reverse strand, counting down.
TGCGCTACCCGCGTGGCACCGGTCCGAACGCCACGATTGAAAGCGAATTGGAGCCGATCGAGATCGGCAAGGGCGTGATCCGTCGCCAGGGCAAGCAAACGGCCCTGCTGGTGTTTGGCGTACAACTGGCCGAGGCGCTGAAAGTCGCCGAGACACTCGATGCCACCGTGGTGGACATGCGTTTCGTCAAACCCCTGGACGAAGCCATGGTCCGCGAGATGGCCGCCAGCCACGAACTGCTGGTAACCGTCGAAGAGAACGCCATCATGGGCGGCGCCGGCTCGGCAGTCAGCGAATGCCTGGCGCGGGAAAACATCCTCAAGCCAGTGCTGCACCTGGGTCTGCCGGATACCTACGTCGAACACGCCAAGCCGGCGCAGATGTTGGCCGAATGCGGGCTGGACGAGGCGGGGATCGAAGCGGCGGTGCGGCTGCGGTTGCAGCTGTTGGGCCTTTAAGACCAACCAACACAAGACCCTGTGGGAGCGAGCTTGCTCGCGATAGCGGACGATCAGCCAACCCATCCATGGCCTGACACACTGCTATCGCGAGCAAGCTCGCTCCCACAAGGATCTGTGTAGATTTGAAATATCCAGAACACCCATGAAACACCGCCTCGCCCTCACCCTCGCCCTGCTACCCATCCCCGACCTGCTGGCCGACACCTTCGAACGCGATCAAGCACTGACGTTGCCCGATATCCTGATCAGCGCCAACCGCCAGGTCGAGGCCCGCAATGACAGCAGCGCCGCCAACACGATCTTCACCCGCGACGACATCGAACGCCTGCAACCGGCCAGCGTCACCGACCTGCTCAGCCGCGTCCCGGGTGTGCAGGTTGCGCCACTGGGCGGGCGCGGCAGCCTGCCGGGGATCTATATTCGCGGCACCAAGTCAGCCCAGAGCCTGGTGCTGGTGGACGGCCAGCGCATCGGCAACGCCACCTCCGGCGACAGCAACCTGCAGCGCCTGAACATCAACCAGATCGAACGGGTGGAAGTCTTGCGCGGCTCGCGATCGGTCATCTATGGCGCCGACGCGGTGGGCGGGGTCATTCAGATTTTTACCCGACGCGGTACCGAACAAGGCCTGCAACCACGCTTGCACCTGGGTGTTGGCAGCCACAGGACATGGGAACGCAGCGTGGGCCTGTCCGGAGGCGACGAGCAGACCCGCTTCAACCTGGGCGCGAGCCTGGACGAAACCGCAGGAAGCAATCGGACCCACGAGTCCTACGCCAGCGACCGCGACGACGACGCGAACCGCAATCGGTCCTTCAGCCTGAGTTTGAGCCATGCGCCCAGCGATGATCTGGAAGTCGGCGTGAACCTGCTGGATAACCGCGGCAAGAGCGAATACGACAACCCATTCGGCCGTTTCGACCCCAACACCTTCGAGTCCCTGCCCCAGCAGCCCTACAGCGAATTTGCCGTGAGCAGTTTCAGCAGTTATGTGGACGGGCGAATCAACGATGCCTGGAAATCCCGCCTCGAATTGGGCCACAGCGAGAACCGCGAGAACACCTACGACAAGCTCAGCGGTGTGCGGGAGATCTTCAATACCTATCGTGATTCGCTGACCTGGCAGAACGACGTGACGCTCGACGAGCGCAACAGCCTGATCGTGGGCGGCGACGGGTATCAGGACCGGGTCAACAGCAGCACACCGTTCGATGAAGACAGTCGCTGGAACCGCGCAGCGTTTATCCAGCACCGCTTCCGGGCCGAAAGGTTTTCCACCGAACTGGGCCTGCGTCGCGACCAGAACCAGCAATTTGGTGGACAGAACAGTTGGAGCGGCACCCTGACCCTGCCGGTCAACCCGGACAACGATGTGCTGCTGACCTACAGCGAAAGCTTCCGCGCGCCGACCTTCAACGACCTGTACTACCCGGACTACAGCAACCCCGACCTGAAACCCGAGACCGCCAAGGGCTACGAACTGCAATGGCGCAGCCAACTGAGCGACCGTGCCAGCCTCGAGGCTTCGCTGTACCGCACCGACCTGGAAGACGCGATCATTTTTGGCCGCGACTCACGTCCGCAGAACGTCGCTTCGGCGCGGATCAACGGCTTCGAGATGGCCTACCGGCAAGAACTGTTCGGCTGGCAGGGCAAGCTGGGCCTGGCCCTTATCGACCCGCGCGACCGCGACAGCGGCCATACCCTCGCCCGCCGCGCCCGACGGACGCTGAACCTGGACCTGGATCGGCAATTCGATCGCCTGGGCCTCGGTGCCACCTGGCAAGCGGTGAGTGGCAGCTACGACGACGAGAACAACCGCAATGCCCTGGGCGGCTATGCCCTGCTCGGGCTGCGCGGCAGCTGGGCGCTGAGCCGGGAAGTGAAGCTGGAGATGAAGGTGGATAACCTGTTGGACAAGGGCTACAGCCGGGCGCTGTATAGCCATGACAGTCAGCAATATGGGTATCGGGAGGAAGGTCGGGCGTGGTTGTTTGGGGTGACTTGGACCCCGGCGCTCTGATCCAGAACCTGTAGCGTCTGGACTGGCCTCATCGCGAGCAAGCTCGCTCCCACAGTTGATCTTCAGTGACCACAAGTTTTGTGTTCACAACAAAACCTGTGGGAGCGAGCTTGCTCGCGATTGCAGGCGCCGTGGTCTACCGATCGGGCGCAATCAACCCGCACAACCGCGCCGTCGCCTCGATCATCTGCCCGCTGGGCCGCTCCAGCCCTTTGTCATTGACCAACAGCAACCTCCCCTGCGCCACCGGCCAGGCCTTCCAGGCATCGAGCTGCGTCGGGTCCGTGGCCAGGATCATCTGCGGTTGACGCTGCAACACCGACTCCACGCTCACCTGCGGCGCCGGTAGATCAAGGTCGGCGAAAACATTGTGGGCGCCACACACGGCCAGCGCGTCACTGATGATCTGCCCACCTCCGACGGTGTACAGCGGCCGGTCCCAGACCTGATAGAACACCGACACTGGCGTGTCCCGTCGGTAGCGTTGACGCAGCGTCTCAAGGCGTGCGCGCAACTGCGCTGCTCGCTGCACGCCCCGTTCCGGACGGCCGAGCTGGGTGGCGATGTCTTCGATTTGCGTGATGAGTTGATCGAGGCGGTGGGGCTCGGCGGTATAGGTCGCAATGCCCAACCGCTTGAGCTGCTCGCGCTGCGCCGGGCCCACACTGCCCGGCCAGAGCAGGAGCAGATCAGGCTTGAGGCTGAGCAAACGCTCCATGTCCAACTGGCCGTAACGCCCAACCGAAGGCAGATCCTTCAGGACCGGCGGACGTTCACCGCCATCCAACACGCCCACCAGCAGGTCGGCAGAATCGAGCTCGACAACGATTTCCGAGAGCGAGGGCGCCAGGCTGACCACACGGGTCGCCGCCACCGTCGAGGCGCTGGCGGCCAGCAGCAGGACCGCCAGCCAGAGACGCATCAACCGAGCTGACGCGGGATGCGATACAGGTAGAACAACACGGCGGTGGACAACGCCAGGAGCATCAGCGGCACTGCTTCGAGGCCGACGAACACCGCCAAGGCGCCAATCCACGCTGGCAGGCCTGCCACCAGGAAGGCTGCGCGCCGCCGCGCCGCCAGGGTGATCCAGGCTTGGGGTTCTTCAGGTGTATCGAGGGACTTTTGCGTGGCGATCAGGGCGTTTTTATAGCCGCCGAAAAACCGCAGGCTGACAAACATCGACGCCACGCCCGCAATGAACAGCGGCATCGCCAGCACCGGCAGGATCGCCTCGCCCTGGCCGAATACCGCGTTGATCACGAACAGCGGCAGCAAGGCCAGCGCCAGGTACTGCCACCAACTGACGGCCAGCCGCCGCCGAACCTGACCGCGCGTCACGCCCGGTCGACCTCGCCCTGGTGCTCGTTGCCCATCATGTGGTCGAGCTTGCTGGCCTTGGTTGCCAGGTAGAGTTTGTTGTGCGGGTTGTGGCCGGTGTGCAGCGGCACGCGCTCGGCCACCACGATACCCATGTCGGTCAGCGCCTTGACCTTGCGCGGATTGTTGGTCATCAACCGCAAGGACTTGATACCCAGGTGCTCGAGCATCGGCAAGCAGATGCTGTAGTCGCGCAAGTCGGCGGCAAAGCCGAGGCGCTCGTTGGCTTCCACCGTGTCCGCACCGCCGTCTTGCAGCTCATAGGCGCGGATCTTGTTCAGCAGGCCAATGCCACGCCCTTCCTGGCGCAGGTACAGCAACACGCCACGACCTTCACGGGCGATGGCCTGCAATGCCGCTTCGAGTTGCGAGCCGCAATCGCAGCGCTGGCTGAACAGGGCATCGCCCGTCAGGCATTCGGAGTGCAGGCGGCCGAGTACCGGAGCGCCGTCGGCGAAATCACCCAGGCTCAGCACAACGTGTTCGCGACCGGTGGCTTCATCGAGAAAACCATGCATGGTGAATTGCGCAAAGGGCGTTGGCAGCTTGGAAGCGGCAACAAAAACGACAGGCACCGGTGTGCTCCTGATCTAGTACTGGAGATTCGCAGAGACGGGCATTGTAACAGCAGGTTCCTACAGACGTTTAGGCTGAATTACTCACCATCATCATCGAAAAGTTTAATCACGGCTTCGGTGGCTGGCCATTCTCGTCAAACGGATAGGGTTGCTTCCAGCGTTCGAAAATCGGTTTCAACTCGCCACTCTTCACCAGCACTTCCATGCGGCGGTCGAACAGCGCCCGCAATGCGCGGCCGTTTTCGTTGTTGGCGAACCCCAGGTACAGCGGCAGGTTGATCAGCGGCGAGAGTTTGAATTGCTTGGGATCGTCGGCCTTGGCGAGCACATCCTGGATTTCCATCAACGCATCGATATAAAAATCGGCACGATCATGGGCCAGCATCGGCAAGATACCCACGGCGCGGTGAATTTCATTGAAACGCCGGATGTTGGGCAGGTAGTTGTTGTATTCGTACCCGCGCATCCACACCAGTCGATAGTTGCCAATCGTCGCCAGCGTCGGTGATGGCTTGGAGGCCAGCCCCAGGGCATAGATATGATCGACGTCGTAGTGCCAATGCGGGTACAGCAGCCCTTCGGTTTCATCGCGATAGGCGCCGACCTGTGCGTCCATCTCCCCACGTTGCACCAACCCGATCGAGCGGGTGTAGGGCACGCTGCGGATCTCCAGCTTGACGCCTTCAGGCTCGAACACTGCCCGCAAGATGTCCCAGCCCATGCCCTGGCCATCGGCCTGGGTGTAGTCGGCCCACTCTTCGCTGGCCGCACGGATCTTGCCGGGCAGCGGCGCCGATTCGGCCGCCGGCACACCGAGCAGCGCCCCTAAACACAGCAACAGCAGTAGTGCGCGGCTTACGCCCATGCCTGGTTCCCTCAGGTAAAACACCACACCAACCCTTGCATTGCGAGCCAGGCAAACACCCCGGCCAGGACATCGTCGAGCATGATGCCGACACCCCCGTGTACATGCCTGTCGATCCAGCGGATGGGCCATGGCTTGAGGATATCGAAGAAGCGGAACACCAGGAAACCCGTCAGCAACCAGTACCAGCCTTCCGGCACCAGCCACAAGGTAATCCACATGCCGACCATCTCGTCCCAGACGATACCTTCATGGTCATGCACCCGCAGGTCGTCCGCCACTTTGCCACATAACCAGAAGCCGAACAGCATGGTGATGCCAAGCATCAGCCAGTAGCCCCAGTCCGGCAACATCTGCCACAACGGTATGAAGGGTAGCGCAACCAGCGAGCCCCAGGTGCCCGGTGCTTTAGGCAAAGTACCCGAACCAAAGCCAAAAGCCATGAAATGCCAGGGATTGCGCCACACCGAAGGCGGGACAAACTCTGCCGGAACCTGATTGGGATGATCTGTCACGGTGTCTCCCGAAAATGTTGATAGCCCCGTATTTGTGGGGTGATGTCACGCCCAAGGCTGTCCACCAGCATGACGCCCTGCCCGGCACTGACCTTGCCGATCACATGGATCGGCCAACCTTCGGCCAGAAGCGCCGATAATCGGACCGGCGGCAGGGTAAACAACAATACGTAGTCGTCGCCACCGCTCAGGGCCGCCTGTTGGGCGCCCGGCTGGCCGAGCAATGCCACCAGAGCGTTGGACAACGGCAGTCGGTCCCGTTCAACAGTCAGTGCCACATCCGAGGCTTGTGCGATATGGCCGCAATCGGCCAGCAAGCCATCGGAGATATCCATCGCCGCGCTGGCCTTGCAGCGCAATACCCGGCCGAGGTCGATTTGCGGCTGCGGTGACCAGTAATGCGCCAGCAGCGGCCCGCCGACCTCAGGTTCGGCGCTGCGCTGGCCGAGGACCAGCGGCAACGCGCCAGCGGCATTGCCCAGCACGCCGCCGACACACAACAGGTCGCCCGGCTGCGCGCCGCTTCGGATCAAGGCCTGCCCGGCCGGCACGCGACCGAACACGGTCATGGTCAGGCTCAACGGTCCGCGGGTGGTGTCACCGCCCACCAGCGCCACGCCGCACGCCTGGGCCATCTGGCTCAAACCGTGGGCGTACGCTTGCAGCCAATCGGCGGTCACGGTTGGCAGGGTCAAGGCGAGGGTGAAGGCAACAGGGCTGGCGCCCATGGCAGCCAGGTCGCTCACCGCCACGGCCAGCGAGCGCTGGCCGAGCAGGAACGGGTCGCAAGGATCAGGAAAATGCACACCGGCCACGAGCGTGTCGGTGGAAACCGCCAGCTGTTCCCCGGGAGGAACGGCCAGCAAGGCGCAGTCGTCGCCGATCCCCAGCGCAACGCCCTCGCCGCCCTGCGCGCATGGCGCAGCGGCGAAGTAGTTACGGATCAGCTCGAATTCACCCATTACGGTGTGCCGTTCAAGCGCCAATCAGCGCTTGAACGCCTTCACTTCAGCTTCACGCAGGCGCGGGGCGAGCTTGTCGAGCACACCGTTGACGAACTTGTGGCCGTCGGTGGAACCGAAGACTTTCGCCAGTTCGATCCCTTCGTTGATCACCACGCGGTACGGCACGTCGACTCGCTTGAGCAGTTCCCAGGTGGACAGGCGCAGGACCGCCAGTTCAACCGGATCCAGTTCTTCGATGGTCAGGTCCAGGCAAGGCGTCAGCGCAGTGTCGATTTCGGTCTTGAACTGCGGAACCCCGTGGAGGATTTCGCGGAAGTACGCGCCGTCGACATCACTGAAATCGTTATCGACGCGGAACTGCGCTTCGATCTCGTTCAGCGATTGCTTGGCCATATGCCATTGGTACAGGGCCTGAGTCGCGAGCTGACGGGCTTCGCGACGCTTGGCGCTCTTCGATGGCTTGCCGGCGTCCGCAGGCTTTGGATCGCGCGGGTTGAAACGATCGCTTTCGTCGCTAATCACTTGGCCTCCAACTGCGCCAGCAGGCTGACCATTTCCAGGGCGGACAGGGCCGCTTCGGCACCTTTGTTGCCGGCCTTGGTGCCGGAACGTTCGATGGCTTGTTCGATGGAATCAACGGTCAGCACGCCGAACGCGACCGGTACGCCGAACTCCATGGACACCTGGGCCAGGCCCTTGGTGCATTCGCCCGCCACGTATTCGAAGTGCGGAGTACCGCCACGAATGACCGCACCGAGGGCGATGATCGCCGCGTATTCGCCCTTTTGAGCGACTTTCTGCGCAACCAGCGGGATTTCGAAGGCGCCAGGCGCACGGATAATGGTGATGTCGCTTTCGCTCACGCCATGGCGAACCAGGGCATCAACCGCGCCGTCGACCAGGCTCTCAACCACGAAACTGTTGAAACGGCCAACTACCAGCGCGTAGCGGCCCTTGGGGGCGATGAAGGTACCTTCGATGGTCTTCAGGGTCATTCGTCAGATCTCTTAAAGAGCCGGAGCACGTTCTATACGTGCTCCTCAGTGATATTAGCCACGAATACAGGGCCGTGGATCCCGCCATCTCGTTCACTTGCATATTTTCTGTGGTAAGGACGCTTACTCCCGCCGAACCACGTCGCAGGAGCTGCCGAGTGCAACGAGGCTGCGATCTTTCCCCAAACACTTGAGTTCCAAGCGAAAGATCAAAATCAAAAGCTCGCAGCCTTCGGCAGCTCCTACACCCGTCGAACCACGTCGCAGGAGCTGCCGAGTGCAACGAGGCTGCGATCTTTCCCCAAACACTTGAGTCCCAAGCGAAAGATCAAAATCAAAAGCTCGCAGCCTTCGGCAGCTCCTACACCCGTCGAACCACGTCGCAGGAGCTGCCAAGTGCAACGAGGCTGCGATCTTTCCCCAAACACTTGAGTCCCAAGCGAAAGATCAAAATCAAAAGCTCGCAGCCTTCGGCAGCTCCTACACCCGCCGAACCACGTCGCAGGAGCTGCCGAGTGCAACGAGGCTGCGATCTTTCCCCAAACACTTGAGTCCCAAGCGAAAGATCAAAATCAAAAGCTCGCAGCCTTCGGCAGCTCCTACACCCGTCGAACCACGTCGTAGGAGCTGTCGAGTGCAACGAGGCTGCGATCTTTCCCCAAACACTTGAGTCCCAAGCGAAAGATCAAAATCAAAAGATCGCAGCCTTCGGCAGCTCCTACACCCGTCGAACCACGTCGTAGGAGCTGTCGAGTGCAACGAGGCTGCGATCTTTCCCCAAACACTTGAGTCCCAAGCGAAAGATCAAAATCAAAAGCTCGCAGCCTTCGGCAGCTCCTACACCCGTCGAACCACGTCGCAGGAGCTGCCGAGTGCAACGAGGCTGCGATCTTGCCCCAGACAATTGAGTCGAGAGCGAAAGATCAAAATCAAAAGATCGCAGCCTACGGCAGCTCCTACACCCGTCGAACCTCGTCGTAGGAGCTGCCGAGTGCAACGAGGCTGCGATCTTTCCCCAAACACTTGAGTCCCAAGCGAAAGATCAAAATCAAAAGATCGCAGCCTACGGCAGCTCCTACACCCGTCGGGAGCAACACCCCTTACCACATAAATCAGCAAGCCTTAACGATAATGCCGCAATCCCCGGGCCATTATTCGGAGGGCACGTATTCTACAACTTCCAGGTCGAAACCGGATATCGCATTAAATTTCATCGGTGCGCTCATCAGGCGCATTTTGCGTACGCCCAGGTCGCGAAGGATCTGCGAACCGGCACCGACGATGCTGTAGGTGGTCGGTTTCTTCACCGGTTGTTGTTCGGTGGTTTCGCGGATATGCGCCAACAGCACATCGCCATCGAGCGGATGTCCGAGCAGCAGCACCACGCCGCTGCCCGCCTCGGCCACGGCGGCCATGGCGGCGCGCAGGCTCCAGCGGCCTGGTTGCTTGACCATCAGCAAGTCGCGCAGCGGGTCCATGTTGTGCACGCGGACCAGGGTCGGTTCTTCAGCACAGACAGTGCCCAGGGTCAGCGCCATGTGCACGTCGCCTTCCACCGAATCGCGGTAGGTCACCAGGTTGAACTGGCCCAGTTCGCTGTCCAACGGCTGCTCGGCAATCCGCTGAACGGTACGTTCGTGGATCATCCGATAGTGGATCAGGTCGGCGATGGTGCCGATCTTGATGTTGTGCTCGACGGCAAAGGCTTCCAGTTCCCCGCGACGGGACATGGTGCCGTCGTCGTTCATCACTTCGCAGATGACGCCGGCAGGCTCGAAACCGGCCATGCGCGCCAGGTCGCACGCCGCTTCGGTGTGGCCGGCGCGGGCCAGGGTGCCGCCGGCCTGGGCCATCAGCGGAAAGATGTGGCCCGGGCTGACGATGTCTTCAGCCTTGGCATCGGCAGCCGCCGCGGCTTGCACGGTGCGCGCGCGGTCAGCGGCGGAGATACCGGTGGTCACGCCCTCGGCGGCCTCGATCGACACGGTGAACTTGGTGCCGAAGCCCGAGCCATTGCGCGGCGCCATCAGCGGCAGCTTCAACAGCTCGCAACGCTCACGGGTCATCGGCATGCAGATCAGGCCGCGGGCGTGCTTGGCCATGAAGTTGATGTGCTCGGCCTTGCAGCATTCGGCGGCCATGATCAGGTCGCCTTCGTTCTCGCGGTCTTCGTCATCCATGAGGATGACCATCTTGCCTTGGCGGATGTCTTCAACCAGTTCTTCGATGCTATTGAGCGCCACGCGGCACCCCCTTGGGTCAGGATTTGAGGTAGCCGTTGGCGGCCAGAAAACTTTCAGTGATGTTGCCGGCTCGCCGTTGTGAAGAGTCTGACTCTGCGGCCTTGTCTCCCATAAGCAGGCGCTCCAGGTAACGGGCCAGCAAGTCGACTTCCAGGTTGACCCGGCGACCTGGCCGGTACGAAGCCATGATGGTTTCGCTCAACGTATGGGGAATGATCGTCAGCATGAACTCGGCGCCATCCACCGCGTTGACCGTCAGGCTGGTGCCGTCGACAGTGATCGAGCCTTTATGGGCGATGTACTTGGCGAGTTCTTTCGGGGCGCGGATACGAAACTCCACGGCACGGGCGTTATCGGTACGCGAGACGACTTCACCGACGCCGTCCACGTGGCCGCTGACCAAGTGACCGCCCAGGCGGGTGGTCGGCGTAAGGGCTTTTTCCAGGTTGACCGGGCTGCCACTCTTGAGGTCGTTCATCGCGGTGCAGTCGAGGGTTTCGCGGCTGACGTCGGCGAGAAAACCATTGCCCGGCAGCTCGACGGCCGTCAGGCAGACACCGTTCACGGCGATGCTGTCGCCCAACTTGACGTCGCTCAGGTCGAGCTTGCCGGTTTCGACATGGACCCGCACATCGCCGCCCTTGGGGGTGAGTGCACGGATGCTGCCGATGGATTCGATGATGCCGGTAAACATGGAGTCCTCCTCGAGAACGGGCCGCCGCTTGAGCGAAAGCCGGGAATTATACGCTTGCCAGCGGAACGGGGATGGCAATGACTCGCCAGTCATCGCCCACGGCGCGAATGTCGATGATTTTCAGCTGCGGCGCGTCTTTCATCTGCGCCAGCGGCCAGTCAAGCAGCGGCCGCGCTGTGGAACCGAGGAACTTGCCGGCGACGAAAATCTGGAATTCGTCCACCAGGCCTTGCCGGGCAAATGCTCCCGCCAGTCGCGGGCCGGCCTCCACCAGCACTTCATTCACGCCTCGGGCCGCCAATTCAACCAACAGCCGTCGCAGATCGACCTGACCGTCTTCACCCGCCACGATCATGCATTCGGGACCGTTGGCGTACTGTTCTTCCACCGCCAAGCAAGTAGCGACCAGCGCCGGGCCAGCCTTGAAAAACGCCGCATTCAGCGGCACCCGCAGGCGTCCATCCACCAGCACCCGCAACGGCGGGCGGCTCATGGCCAACGCGGTCTGCTCGGCGTCCAGCCCCAGCTCATCAGCGCGCACGGTCAGCCGGGCATTGTCCGCCAGCACCGTGTCGGCACCGGTCAGTACGACACTGGCCTGGGCCCGCAGGCGTTGGACCGCCGAGCGTGCGGCGGGGCCGGTGATCCACTGGCTCTCGCCGCTTTCCATGGCCGTGCGACCGTCGAGGCTCATGGCGAGCTTGACCCGCACGAACGGCAGGCCGTGCTCCATGCGCTTGAGGAAACCTTCGTTGAGCTTGCGCGCTTCGCCTTCGAGCACGCCGCTTTCGGTGGCGATACCGGCCTGGGCCAACCGCTGCAGGCCACGGCCGGCGACTTCGGGGTTGGGGTCCTGCATCGCCGCCACCACCCGCGCCACGCCGGCATTGACCAACGCATCGGCACATGGCGGCGTACGGCCGTGATGACTGCACGGTTCGAGGGTCACGTAGGCCGTGGCGCCCCGGGCGTTGTCACCGGCGGCGCGCAGGGCATGGACTTCGGCATGGGGCTCGCCGGCGCGGATGTGCCAGCCTTCGCCGACCACCTGCCCGTCCCGCACGATCACGCAACCCACCCGAGGATTGGGGTGGGTGGTGTAGTGACCACGTCGCGCCAGTTCCAGGGCGCGGGCCATGTAATGGGCGTCGAGGACGGCTTGCTGCGCCGGGCGGGTCATTCTTTCACCGGTTCGCGGGCCAGGCGGTCGATTTCCTCGCGGAACTCGTTGAGATCCTGGAAACGCCGATAGACCGAGGCGAAGCGGATGTAGGCCACTTCATCGAGCTTCTGCAACTCGGCCATCACCAGCTCGCCGACGACGAGGGACTTGACCTCGCGCTCGCCGGTCGCGCGCAGCTTGTGCTTGATGTGCACCAGCGCCGCTTCCAGGCGCTCGACGCTCACCGGGCGTTTTTCCAGGGCGCGCTGCATGCCGGCGCGCAGTTTTTCTTCGTCGAACGGCTGGCGGCTGCCGTCGGTCTTGATCAGGCGCGGCAACACCAGTTCAGCCGTCTCGAACGTCGTGAAACGCTCGCCGCAGGCCAGGCATTCGCGGCGGCGGCGGACTTGTTCGCCTTCGGCGACCAGTCGCGAGTCGATGACTTTGGTGTCGTTGGCACCGCAGAAGGGACAGTGCATGGTGGCAGGCAACAAAAAAAGGGAGGGCCATGGTAGCGCATCCCACTGGCAAGACAAGCCATAGGGTTTACGGTATACAGACGGGCTTACCGCCAGATCCATGGAAATCACCTTGCTGGAGCCACCCATGCCGCTACGATCCATTGTTTTGCTCAGCTTCTTCAGCCTGCTGATGGCGTGCAGCAGCGACGCCCCCAAACCCGCCGCGCCGGCTCCAACGCCCGCGCCAAAACAAGCCCAGGAGAAGGCCCGCCAGGCTGCGGAGCTGGGACCGCTGCCCGCGTATCAGCGCGAATTAAGCGGCACCTTGCAAGGCGTGCCGGCCGGGGCCGAAGTGGAACTGGCCCTGCTGGTGATCGATGACAAGGACCGCCCGCAGCAACTGCTCGCCAGTTCCAGCCTGATCGGCACCAATCAGGCCCTGCCGTTCCACCTGCGCTTCAACCCCGAGGCGTTCCCCGTCGGCGCCCGCGTGGAATTGCGCGGCCGGGCCAGCCAGTCCGGCCAGTTGATCCTGCACCTGCCGGAGCAACGCATCAGCCAACCGACCACCCAGGCGCTGGGCATCCTGCAGTTCGTCAAAGCGCCATGAAGGCACCGCAGGACCTGCAACAAGCACTGGGCGAATTGCTTGGCGATGCGCGCCTGGTGGCTTGTCCGCTACCGGGCACAGACTTGAAGTTGTGGCTGATTGACGGCGACAACATGGACCGCGCCTTCAGCCCGGAGGAAACCCGGCGCATCCTCCACGAACCGCCCTACTGGAGCTTCTGCTGGGCCAGCGGCCTGGCAATGGCGCGCTACCTGGCCGAACGGCCACAGTGGGTCGAAGGCAAGCGAGTGCTGGATTTCGGCGCCGGCTCCGGCGTGGCGGGCATCGCGGCGATCAAGGCCGGGGCGCGGGAAGTGGTGGCCTGCGACCTGGATCCGCTGGCGATTGCCGCGTGCCAGGCGAATGCCGAACTCAACGGCGTTGAGCTGGGTTATTCGACGGACTTTTTCGCCGAGGCTGATCGCTTCGATCTGATCCTGGTCGCCGACGTGCTCTACGACCGGGCCAACCTGCCGCTGCTCGATGAATTCCTCAGCCGTGGGCGCGAGGCGTTGGTGGCGGATTCGCGGGTGCGGGATTTCCAGCATCCGCTGTACCGGCGCATCGAAATGCTCGAGGCCATGACCTTGCCGGACCTGGCCGAGCCGGAAGAGTTTCGGCATGTGAGCCTGTACCACGCGCGGCGTTGACCCTAGAAGCATCGCGAGCAAGCTCGCTCCCACAGGGATCTCAAGTGTTCATGCGATCCTTGTGGGAGCGAGCTTGCTCGCGATGGGGCCCTGCCAATCAATACAGCTCCACTGCCACCCCGCTTTCAGCCACCCCCACCAAGCCGTATAGTTGCCCCATTCAAGCGTTCTACGAGATTTCCCATGACCCAGGACACGCCTTACATCTTCGACGCCACCACGGCCGATTTCGACCAGTCGGTGATCGCCAATTCCTTCCACAAACCGGTGCTGGTGGATTTCTGGGCCGAGTGGTGCGCGCCGTGCAAGGCGCTGATGCCAATGTTGCAAGGCATCGCCGAGAGCTATCGGGGCGAACTGCTGCTGGCCAAGGTCAACTGTGACATCGAGCAGGACATCGTCGCCCGCTTCGGCATTCGCAGCTTGCCGACCGTGGTGTTGTTCAAGGACGGCCAGCCGGTCGACGGCTTTGCCGGTGCCCAGCCGGAATCGGCGGTGCGGGCGATGCTCGAACCCCATGTGCAGATGCCGCCGCCAGCCGCCGCCGACCCGTTCGAACAGGCCCAGGCGCTGTTTGATGAAGGCCGCTTCGCCGACGCCGAAGCCGTGCTCACGGTGCTGCTGGGTGAAGACAACACCAACGCCAAGGCGCTGATCCTCTACGCTCGCTGCCTGACCGAGCGCGGCGAGCTGGGCGAGGCACAAACGGTGCTCGACGCGGTAAAAAGCGACGAGCACAAGGCCGCACTGGCCGGTGCGAAGGCGCAGATCCAATTCCTCGGCCTGGCCAAGGATCTACCGGACGCCGCCGACCTCAAGGCGCGCCTGGCGCAAAATCCGCAGGACGATGAGGCGGTGTATCAACTGGCGATCCAGCAACTGGCGCGCCAACAGTACGAAGCGGCCCTCGATGCCCTGCTCAAGCTGTTCATCCGCAACCGCAGCTACAGCGAAGGCCTGCCCCACAAGACCTTGCTGCAAGTGTTCGAACTGCTGGGCAACGACCATCCGCTGGTGACAACCTACCGTCGCAAGCTGTTCGCCGCGCTGTATTGATTGCACCGTAGGAGCTGCGTAGGAGCTGCCGAGCAAAGCGAGGCTGCGATCTTTTGATCTTTTGATCTTTTGATCTTTTGATCTTTTGATCTTTTGATCTTTTGATCTTTCGATCTTTCGCTTGAGATTCAAGTGTCTGGGGTAAAGATCGCAGCCTCGCTTCGCTCGGCAGCTCCTACGCAGTTTCGTGCCAGCTGTAGAGCGGTGTGTCGCCGCCGCTGATGACTTTTACGTCCGGGCTATGACGCAGGCGCACCAGCAGGCGCTTGCCTGACGAGGCGCTGCCGGTCAAGCCTTCGAGCTGCTCCAGCAGGTCCGGGCCGCTCAGTTGGCCGGCCTTGCGCAGCAGTTCCCTGGCGATCTGCCATTGGGCGTCATCTTGATTCGCCGGTTTGGCCGCAGGCGCCATTGCACTCTCGGACTTGGCGACTTGCAACTGCGCGCCGAGGTGCGCCCAGTCGCCCTCATCCATTTCGATCGTCAAGTCCACCGGCCACTCGCCGACGGTTCCGCGTATCCGCAACATCACCGTGCTCCTGAAGATTTCATGTACGCATGCTCCCATGGGCCTTGCGCGACGCCAAGCAGACGGTCAAACTCTGCGCACTTTCGTTATAAGATTACATAACCTTTTCGGAGACTCGTCATGCGTCGTCTGCTTCTCGCTTTGCCGTTCGCCCTGCTGCCATTGGCCGTCGCTCACGCAGCGGTGGAGCATAACCACGATCATGACCACGAACACGGCAGCCTCGGCGCCCATGAACACGGCGTCGCTCGACTGAACGCCGCCCTGGACGGCCAGGCCCTGGAATTGGAACTCGAAAGTCCGGCGATGAACCTGGTGGGTTTTGAACACGCCGCCACCAGCGATGCCGACAAAGCCAAGGTCGCCGCCGTGCGCGCGCAATTGGAAAAACCACTGGCGTTGTTCACCCTGCCAGCCGCCGCCAAATGCACCGTGGCCCAGCAGGAACTGGAAAGCCCGTTGTTCGGTGATGAACCGGACCATGAAGACCATGACGACGATGCCGATGGCGACGAACACCATGGCGAACACAGCGAGATCCACGCCCATTACCAATTCACTTGCGCCACCCCGGGCGCCTTGAAGAACCTGGACCTGGCGACGTTGTTCAAAACCTTCCCGGCCACCCAGAAAATTCAGGTACAACTGATCAGCCCGAGCGGCCAGCAAGGCGTGGAAGTGACGGCCAAGGCGCCAGCCCTGAAATTCTAAGTACTCCAGAAACCCATTGTGGGAGCGAGCTTGCTCCGGGCGGCGATCCGACGATGAGGCCAGCACATTCAACATGGATGTGGTCTGACACACCGCTATCGCGAGCAAGCTCGCTCCCACAGGGATTCACCTAGATCTGACCGGTTTCATATGACCCAAGCACTCATCGAACTGTCCAACCTGGGCTTCAGCTGGCCCGGGCATCCGCCCTTGCTGGATATCCCGGCGTTTCGCCTGGAAGTCGGCGAAACCGTGTTCCTCAAGGGGCCGAGCGGCAGCGGCAAGACCACCTTGCTGGGGCTGCTGGGCGGGGTGCAGACACCGGATCGCGGCAGCATCCGCCTGCTCGGCCAGGAACTCAGCGAATTGGGCGCCGGCCGCCGCGACCGCTTCCGTGTGGACCACACCGGCTACATCTTCCAGCAGTTCAACCTGCTGCCGTTTCTCTCGGTGCGCGAAAACGTCGAACTGCCCTGCCACTTTTCCAAACTGCGCGCGCAACGGGCCATCCAGCGTCACGGCAGCATCGACCAGGCCGCCGCCACCTTGCTGGCCCACCTGGGGCTGACCGATCCAAGCCTGTTGGAGCGGCGCGCCGATTCATTGTCCATCGGCCAGCAACAACGGGTCGCCGCCGCCCGCGCCTTGATCGGCCAACCGGAACTGGTGATCGCCGACGAACCGACTTCAGCCCTGGACTACGACGCTAGGGAAAATTTCCTGCGCCTGTTGTTTGCGGAATGCCGCGAAGCAGGTTCGAGCCTGTTGTTCGTCAGTCATGACCAGAGCCTGGCGCCGCTGTTCGACCGTAACCTCTCGCTGGCCGATCTCAATCGCGCCGCCACGCCACTCGAGGTCTGAGATGTATTTGTTCCGTCTTGCCATGGCCAGCCTGGCGAACCGCCGCTTCACCGCGATCCTCACCGCGTTTGCCATTGCCCTGTCGGTGTGCCTGCTGCTGGCGGTGGAACGCGTGCGCACCGAAGCGCGGGCCAGTTTCGCCAGCACCATCAGCGGCACCGACCTGATCGTCGGCGCCCGCTCCGGTTCCGTAAACCTGCTGTTGTATTCGGTGTTTCGCATCGGCAACGCCACCAACAACATCCGCTGGGACAGCTTCGAGCAGTTCGCCAAGAACCCGAAGGTGAAATGGGCGATCCCCATGTCCCTCGGCGACTCCCATCGCGGTTATCGCGTGATGGGCACCACCGAAGCCTACTTCGAGCATTACCAGTACGGCCGCCAGCAACATCTGGCGTTGGCCGATGGCCGGGCGTTCGCCACCGATCCATTCGAAGTCGTGCTTGGCGCCGAAGTGGCCGAGGCGCTGAATTACAAACTGGGTGACAAACTGGTGCTGGCCCACGGCGTGGCGGCGATCAGCCTGGTCAAGCATGACGACAAGCCCTTCACCGTGGTCGGGATTCTCAAGCGTACCGGCACGCCGGTGGACCGCACGCTGCACATCAGCCTTGGTGGTATGGAGGCGATCCACATCGATTGGAAAAACGGCGTGCCGGCCCAGGGCAATGGCCGCATCAGCGCCGACCAGGCCCGCAACATGGACCTCACGCCGCAAGCGATTACCGCGTTCATGCTTGGCCTCAACAGCAAGATTTCTACCTTCGCCCTGCAGCGCGAGATCAACGAGTTCCGCGGTGAGCCGCTGCTGGCGATCCTGCCGGGCGTGGCGTTGCAGGAATTGTGGAGCCTGATGGGCACGGCGGAAAAAGCCTTGTTCGTGATTTCGCTGTTCGTGGTGCTGACCGGGTTGATCGGCATGCTCACGGCGATTCTCACCAGCCTCAACGAGCGCCGTCGGGAAATGGCGATCCTGCGTTCGGTGGGCGCGCGACCGTGGCACATCGCGAGCCTGCTGGTGCTGGAAGCCTTCGCCCTGGCGCTGGCCGGCGTCACTGCGGGGCTGGCGTTGCTGTACATCGGCATCGCCGCCGCCCAGGGTTACGTGCAGTCGGCCTACGGTTTGTACTTGCCGCTGGGCTGGCCGAGCGAATATGAATGGACGCTGCTGGCTGGCATCCTGGTCGCCGCCCTGTTGATGGGCAGCGTGCCGGCCTGGCGCGCCTATCGCCAATCGTTGGCCGATGGCCTGTCGATCCGTTTATGAGGAAGCCGAAGATGCCCCGCGCCGTGCTTGCGCTGTTGATGCTGGTCGCCCTGCCCCTTTGGGCCGCCGAGCCGAGGGACCTGGCCTGGTCGGAAATGATTCCGCCGGACGCGCCGCCGGAAGTGCCGAACATGACGCCGTTGCACGACCTGTCGAAGATGAGCGATGCCCTGGCTGCCGAATCCGCGCCAGCGGCCAAACAGGACCTGCCCAACGCACCGGTGGTCAAGGCCCTCGATGGGCAGCAGATTCGCTTGCCGGGCTACATCGTGCCGCTGGAAGTCAGCGAAGAAGGCCGCACCACGGACTTTCTGTTGGTGCCGTACTTCGGCGCCTGTATCCATGTACCGCCTCCGCCGTCGAACCAGATCGTCCATGTGAAAAGCGAAGTCGGGGTCAAGCTCGACGAGCTGTATCAGCCGTACTGGGTCGAAGGGCCGATGCAGGTCAAGCCGTCCACCAGTGAACTGGCCGATGCCGGGTATCAGATGGAGGCCGAGAAGATTTATGTGTATGAGCTGCCGGAGTGAATCCGGTGGTGATGGGTTGTTGATGAGATAGCTATCGTCGGATCGCCGCCCGGAGCAAGCTCGCTCCCACAGGTGATCGTGTTTCTTCAGAGGGCATGCGGTCAAACTGTGGGAGCTTGCTCGCGATGGGGCCCTCAAGGTTTGCTCATCATCACTTCATTGAGCTGAGTCAATTAAACACCCCCTGACTCATTGAGCTGAGTCAAAAGACCGGACCAGACGGCTTCGTACCATGGGACATCAATTTTCGATGCCTTCTGGAGCCCTCAATGAACAAGTCCTTGCTCAGCGCTTCCCTTATCGCGCTCGCCCTCGCCGCCCCACTCGCCCAGGCCCACACTGCCGGCGACATCATCGTTCGCGCCGGTGCGATCACCGTCAACCCGGACGGCGACAGTTCCAGCGTCAAGGTCGACCGTGGCCCACTGGCCGGCGCCGACCTGGGCGGCAAGGCGACCATGAGCAGCGACACGCAACTGGGCTTGAACTTCGCCTACATGCTCACCAACAACTGGGGTATCGAATTGCTGGCGGCCTCGCCGTTCGAGCATGACGTAAAAATCAAAGGCACCGCCCTTGGCGCCGCGAACAACAAGCTCGGCACCCTCAAGCACCTGCCGCCGACCTTGAGCCTGGTCTACTACCCGCTCGACGCCAAATCGGCCTTCCAGCCTTATGTCGGCGCGGGCATCAACTACACCTGGATCTATGACGAGCACGTCGGCAGCGAAGCCAGTGCCAATGGCTTCAGCAACTTCCGCGCGAAAAACAGCTGGGGCATGGCCTGGCAAGTCGGCGCGGACTACATGCTGACCGACAACATCATGATCAACGGCCAGATCCGCTACATCGACATCGACACTACTGCGTACGTGGACAACAACGCCGTGGCCGGTGGCACCCGGGCCAAGGTGGACGTCGATGTGGATCCGTTCGTCTACATGGTGGGGTTGGGCTACAAGTTCTAACCCCCTACACGATAGAGAGATGACTCCTCACCCCGTGGCGAGGGAGCTTGCTCCCGCTGGGACGGTCCGACGCTTCGGGCGAAGCAGACCCAAAGCACGTGCGACCGCTTCGCGCTCGAGCGGGAGCAAGCTCCCTCGCCACAGGTTTCACTTGCCACAAAAGCGATGCATGACTCACAAAAAAGGCGCCCCGAGAGGCGCCTTTTTTTGCGGCAGTGAAACTCAGCGCCCCAACAATCGCGCCAGCCCCACGCTCATCGGTGTCTGTTTCGGAACGCTGAAACGCTCCAACAGGCGACCGTTGTCGGCGCGCGAATGACGGATGTCACCGGAACGCGCCGGGCCGTGGCTGATGGTGGGCAAGTCACCCACCACTACCGCCAGGGCCTGGAGCATCTGCTTGAGCGTCGTCGCCTGGTTCCAGCCGACATTCACCGCGCCCACCTCCACTTCAGGCTTTTCGATGGCCTGGACCAACACGTCTACCAGGTCCTCGACGTAGACGAAATCCCGAGTCTGCTCGCCATCACCGAACACGGTGATCGGCAGGCCTTTCTGCGCGCGCTCGCTGAAAATGCTGATGACGCCTGAATACGGCGAGGATGGATCCTGGCGTGGACCATAAATGTTGAAGAAGCGGAACACCGCTGGCTCCAGATCGTGCTGGCGACGATAGAAGTCGAAATAGTATTCGCTGGCCAGTTTGTCCGCCGCGTAGGGCGTGAGCGGCGCCTTGGGAGTGTCTTCGTCGATGGACTGGCCTTCGCCGTTGTTGCCGTAGACCGCCGCGCTGGAGGCGAACAACACCCGTTTCACGCCGCTCTGGCGCATGGCTTCGCAGACATTCAAAGTGCCGATGAAATTGCTTTGGTGGGTGCGCACGGGGTCGTCCACCGAGGCTTGCACCGAGGCCACCGCCGCCAGGTGCGCCACGGCACGGCAACCGGCCATGGCCTGGGCTACCAGCGCAGCGTCGGCGACGTCGCCTTCGATCAGTTCCACTGCTGGGTTGTCCAGCGGCAGGTTGCTGCGCTTGCCGGTGGACAGGTCATCGAGAATACGCACCGAATGCCCTTTGGCAAGCAAGGCGTCGGTCAGGTGCGAACCAATGAAACCCGCGCCGCCGGTAATGAGAACTGGGCCGTCAGCCATGGCGATAAAACCTATCCAATAAGCTCGGGAGCGCGGCGCGCCAGGCGCGGGGCTTGATCCCGAAGGTGTGCAGAATTTTCTTGCAGGCCAGGACCGCGTGTTGCGGTTCTTCCGCGGCGTCCGGCCTTGCGGCATGGGCCTGGGGCGTGGGCGACTCGATCGCCAGCGGATGCAGGGCGCGGGCTTCGGTGAGAATTGCCTGGCCCAGCGCCAGTGGCGTGGTCGCCTCGTGCCCGGCGTAATGATACGTGCCCCACAGCGGCGCCGCACAATCGAGTTGCTTGAGCACCGAGATGATCACGCGCGCGGCATCGTCAACCGGCGTCGGATTGCCCCGACGGTCGTCGGCCAGCAACAGCTCTTCGGGCTGCTCGGCCCGGGCCAGGAAACGGCCGAGGATGCCGTCGGCGCTGTCATCCAGCAGCCAGCCGAAACGCAGCAATACATGTTGCGGGCAGGTGGCGCGCACGCTTTGCTCGATTCGCCACAAGGCCTGGCCACGCAGGCCCAGCGGCACGGGCTCGTCCTTTTCGCTGTAGGCGGTGGCACGGGATCCGTCGAATACGCGGTAGCTCGACGGTTGCAGCAAGACGATGTTGTGATGCTGGCACAGTTCCGCCAGGCGCTCGACCGCCCGCTCCTGGCTGGCCAGGCGCTGCTCGCTGACAGTCTCGGCCTGGAACCAGTCGAAGTAGTACGCCAGGTTGATCAAGGCGTCCGGCCGGGTGTCGTCGAGCAGTTGCGTCAGGCTCGCGGCATCCCAGCCGTCTTCGGGGGGGCGGGGGGCAAGAAAACCGATGTCTTCTTCTGCACCGAGGCGAATCAGCGCCTGCCCAAGGGCATTTCCGCCGCCCAGTAACATAAGGCGCATTCGCATAAAGTCAGCAGGCCCAGTCTGTTGGCACAAGAATTTGGTCGACAACGCCCGAGGGCGTCGTCGGAATCGTTGCATTTTGCGGGTTTAGTGCGCAACCGTCATCCGTAATGTGCAGATCGCCGGGTTTGTGCAAGTCTTGAGGTCCTCATCGCGAGCAAGCTCGCTCCCGCAGGGGACCTTCAATATGCATGCGATCCCTGTGGGAGCGAGCTTGCTCGCGATGAGGCCGGAACAGCCAACGGAGATTCCGGACGGTACTTGCATCCTCCCCACCCCACCCGCCTAAACTGCCCCCATGAATCTGCCCCTTGCAGCCAACCACGCCATGGCAGGCTTTCACCCCGCCGTTCGCGCCTGGTTCAGCCAGACATTCCCGGCGGTCACGGCCGCCCAGGCCCGGGCGTGGCCGTTGATCGGCCAGCGCCGTTCGGTGCTGGTCGCCGCTCCAACGGGTTCGGGCAAGACATTGACAGCGTTTCTCGCCGTGCTGGATGACCTGGTGCACCGCGGCCTGGAGCAAGGTGGCCTGCCGGACGCGACGCTGGTGGTCTACGTCTCGCCGCTCAAGGCCCTGAGCAACGACATCCAGATCAACCTGCAGAATCCCCTGGCCGGTATCACCGAGCAGTTGCAGCGAATGGGCCTGCCGCCCTTGCCCATCACCACCGCCGTGCGCACCGGTGACACCCCGCAAAAAGAACGCTCGGCGATGCGCAAGACCGCGCCGCACATCCTCGTGACCACCCCCGAATCGCTCTATGTGCTGCTCGGCTCCGATTCCGGCCGGCAGATGCTCGCCAGCACCCGCACGGTAATCGTCGACGAAATCCACGCCATCGCCGCCAGCAAGCGCGGCAGCCACCTGGCCTTGAGCCTGGAACGGCTGCAAGCCCTGTGCACCGAACCGCTGATGCGCATCGGCCTGTCCGCCACGCAAAAGCCCATCGAAGCGGTCTCGCGCTTTCTGGTCGGCGCAGGGCGCGCCTGCGATATTGTCGACATCGGCCACGCCCGCCCCCGCGACCTGGACATCGAGGTGCCGCCGGTGCCGCTGTCGGCAGTGATGGCGAATGACGTCTGGGAATTGGTCTACAACCGCCTCGCCGAGCTGGCCCGGGCGCACCGAACCACGCTGGTGTTCGTCAATACCCGACGCCTGGCCGAACGCCTGAGTCGCCACCTGAGTGAACGCCTGGGCAAGGACGCCGTGGCGGCCCACCACGGCAGCCTGGCCAAGGAGTTCCGCCTCGACGCCGAACAACGCCTCAAGCGTGGCGAACTGCAAGTGCTGATCGCCACGGCGTCGCTGGAGCTGGGCATCGACATCGGTGACGTCGACCTGGTCTGCCAGATCGCCTCGCCCCGTTCGATCTCGGCGTTCTTGCAAAGAGTGGGTCGCTCCGGCCACCAGGTCGGCGGCACGCCCAAGGGGCGCCTGTTCGCCACCACCCGCGACGACTTGATCGAATGCGCCGCCCTGCTCGACTGCGTGCGCCGTGGCGAATTGGACATCCTGCACATCCCCAAGGCGCCGCTGGATGTCCTGGCCCAGCAGATCGTCGCCGAAGTCAGTTGCCAGGAGTGGCATGAACAGGCGTTGCTGGAGATGTTCCGCCGCGCCTCGCCCTACGCGCAGTTGGACGAAAAACACTACCAGGCCCTGCTGCAAATGCTCGCCGAAGGTCTCAACGGCCGACAAGGCGTGCGCAGCGCCTACCTGCACCGCGATGCCGTCACCCGGACCTTGCGCGGGCGGCGGGGCAGCAAGCTCACGGCGGTGACCAGCGGCGGCACCATCCCGGACAACGCCGACTACAGCGTTTTGCTCGAACCGCAAGGCTTGAACATCGGCAGCGTCAACGAAGACTTCGCCGTCGAGAGCATCGCCGGGGACGTGTTCCAGCTAGGCAATACGTCCTATCGCATCATCCGCGTCGAGACCGGCCGCGTGCGGGTCGAGGACGCCCAAGGTCAACCGCCAACCATTCCGTTCTGGCTCGGCGAAGCCCCGGGGCGCAGCGCCGAGCTGTCCCTGGCCGTGGCCCGCCTGCAAGCCCAGCTGGATCAACTGCTCGGCGCCACGCCGGGCAATCTGCAACCGGCACTCGACTGGCTGACGGGCTCCTTGCACCTGAACCTTGCCAGCGCCGAGCAGATCCTTGATTACCTGGCGCCGGCGCGCCTGGCCTTTGGCGCCCTGCCGTCCCAGGACACCTTGGTGATGGAACGGTTTTTCGACGAGTCCGGCGGCACGCAACTGATCATCCACACGCCCTTCGGCAGCCGCATCAACCGCGCCTGGGGCCTGGCCCTGCGCAAGCGTTTCTGCCGCACCTTCAATTTCGAATTGCAGGCCGCCGCCAGCGAGGACGCCATCGTGCTCTCGTTGTCCACCAGCCACAGCTTCGAACTGGACGAGGTCTGGCGCTACCTCAACAGCCAGAGCGCCGAGCAAATCCTGATTCAAGCGGTATTGGATGCGCCGCTGTTTGGCGTGCGCTGGCGCTGGAATGCCGGCGTGGCCCTGGCGTTGCCGCGCTACACCGGTGGACGCAAAGTCGCGCCGCAGATCCAGCGCATGAAAAGTGAAGACTTGATCGCCAGCGTGTTCCCGGACCAGATCGCCTGCCTGGAAAACCTCGCCGGCGAGCGGGAGATTCCTGATCATCCGCTGGTGGAGCAAACCCTGGACGATTGCCTGCACGAGGCGATGGACAGCGAAGGCTGGCTGGCGCTGTTGCGGCGCATGGAAGCGGGCGAGATCCGCCTGGTCAGCCGCGACCTGCCGGCGCCCTCGCCCCTGGCGGCAGAAATCCTCAGTGCCCGGCCCTACACCTTTCTCGACGACGCGCCGCTGGAGGAGCGCCGTACCCAAGCGGTGATCAACCGGCGCTGGAGCGATCCGCAATCCACCGACGACCTCGGCGCCCTGGACGCCGAGGCCATCCAGGCCGTGCGGGAAGAGGCCTGGCCGACGCCGACCCATGTCGATGAAATCCACGAAGCGTTGATGAGCCTCGCCTGCATCGCCGACAGCGAAGCCAGTGCCGAACCGTCATGGCTGGACGGGCTGCAGACCCTGGCCGAGCGCGGTCGCGCCAGCCACATTCGGCTCAGTGACGAGCGCGGCCTGTGGGTGCCGCTGGAGCGGCTGACGTGCCTGCAAGCGATTTATCCACAGGCCAAATGGCAGCCTCCACTGACACCGCTGCCGGGTTTTGACGAGCCGTGGGACAGCGACGGGGCCGTGGTGGAAGTGCTGCGTGCGCGGCTCAGTGCCTTTGGCCCGCAGCCGTTGACCGCGATCGCCTACCCGCTCGGGCTGTCGCCGGCACAAGCGACCCAGGCCCTGGCCCAGCTCGAACAACAAGGGTATGTGCTGCGCGGTCGCTTCACGCCGGGCACCGGCCAGGAGGAATGGTGCGAGCGACACCTGCTGGCACGGATCCACCGCTACACCGTCAAGCGCCTGCGCCGGGAAATCGAGCCGGTGATGTTGCAGGACTTCATGCGATTCCTGTTCGACTGGCAGCATCTGTCGGCGTCCAGCCAAGGCCGCGGCAGCGCCGTGTTGCCGGCGATCATCAGCCAGTTCGAAGGCTACCCGGCCGCCGCATCGGCCTGGGACAGCGACCTGCTGCCAGCGCGGATCAAGGATTATTCGCCGAGTTGGCTCGATGAACTGTGCCGCGGTGGCAAGTTCGTCTGGACGCGCCTGAGCGCCCGCCAGAAATTGTCCGCCAGCGCGCTGCGCAGCACGCCGATCGTGTTGCTGCCGCGTGCCAAAGTCGCGCTGTGGAGCAGCCTCGCCGAGCAGGCTCCGATCAGCGAACTGTCGCTCAAGACGCAAAAAGTCCATCAGGCCCTCAGTGAACACGGCGCGTTGTTTTTCGATGAATTGCTGCACGAGGCCCATTTGCTGCGCAGTGAACTGGAAATCGCCTTGCAGGAACTGGTCGGCGCCGGGCTGGTGAACGCCGACAGCTTCGCCGGGCTGCGGGCCTTGATCACCCCTGCCAGCAAGCGCCAGGCCCGCAGCAGCCGGCGCGGACGCGGGGCGTTTGTCGGCGGCATGGACGATGCCGGGCGCTGGGCCTTATTACGCCGCAGTTCGCCCGCGCCAGAACCCGGCAACCGGCCCGCGCCCACGCCGCCCGAGACCCTGGAACACATCGCCATGACCCTGCTGCGCCGTTATGGCGTGGTGTTCTGGCGCTTGCTGGAGCGCGAAGCCGATTGGCTGCCGAGCTGGCGTGAGTTGCTGCGCACGTTTCATCGGTTGGAGGCGCGGGGCGAGATTCGTGGCGGGCGCTTTGTCAGCGGGCTGGCCGGCGAACAGTTCGCCTTGCCCGAAGCCATCCCGCTGCTGCGCGAAGCACGGCGTCGCCCCACCGACGGTAGCCTGGTGGCGGTGTGCGGGGTTGATCCGTTGAACCTCGCCGGTACCTTGCTGCCGGGGACGAAAGTACCGGCCCTGGCGAGTAATCGGCTGGTTTATCGGGATGGGCTGCCGGTGGCGGCGTTGGTTGCGGGCAAGCAGCAGCTTTGGGTGGAGTTGGATGCTCAAGGGATGGCTGAGGTCAGGAACAAGCTCATTCAGAAAGTTTGAGGGTGTCTGGGCGGGCCTCATCGCGAGCAAGCTCGCTCCCACAGGGGTTTTCCATTCACCACTACCCTACTGTGGGAGCGAGCTTGCTCGCGATGAGGCCATAAGCCCTACCGCAAACCTGAGCCATCATTGAGCTTGGTCAGGCCGCTCATCCCCAACCTCTGGTCCCGCGGCCAACCGCTTCGGCATCACCACCTGCTGTGGATAAGTCTGCGCGAAGTGCACCGACGGCTCGTTATCCACAAGCTTCTTCAATCGCTGGTTGAACGCCCGGCTCACCGCGTATTGCCCGCCCGACACGGTGCGGAACTGGGCGGTAAGGACCACGCCGTTGAGGTCCATCTTGTCCACGCCGAACACATCCAGCGGCCCTTGCAGGTTGAACTTGAGGAACGAGTCCTCGGAAATCGAATCGCCGGCTTCGCGGATCAATTCAATGGCACGGTCCACGTCGGTGTCGTAGGTGAACTGCACCGAGAAAAACGCAAAGGCGAATTGCCGGGATTGGTTGGTCACGGCCTTGATCTGCCCGAACGGCACCGAATGCACGAAGCCCTTGCCGTCGCGCAGGCGCAGGGTGCGGATGGTCAGGCCTTCGACAGTGCCGGCGTGGCCGGAGCTGAGCACCACCCAGTCGCCGATGGACAGCGTGTCTTCAATGATGATGAACAGCCCGGTGATCACGTCCTGCACCAGTTGCTGCGAACCGAAACCGATCGCCAGCCCGACCACGCCGGCACCGGCGAGCAATGGCGCGACGTTGATGCCGAGGTTGGCCATGGTGGTGATTGCGCAGATCACCACCAGGATGATTTTGGCCGCGTTGCGCAACAGCGGCAGGATGGTCTTCACCCGGGTGCTGGGTGCCCGGGCGCCGCGCTTGTTGAGCGGAGGTTTCAACGCCTCCTGGATCGCCGTGTCGAGCACCACCCACGTCAGCCAGGTCACCAGGAAGATCAGGCCGATGCGGCTCAAGGAATCGCTGATCGCCCGTCCCACGGCGTTGCGCGAGGCGAACTCGAACAAAGAGATTCCCCAGATCCGTCCGAGCACCTCGATGAATACCACGGCCATGACGATCCGCAACAAGGCGTGCAGCAAGCTCAATAGCCGCCCCTTGTAGGCGCTGTTGCGCTGGATGGCCTCGGCCTTGGGCGATTTGAAGATGTGCTGGAACACGGTGCTGAGAAACACCGTCGCGATCAGCAGGAGGGTGGTGAACAAGGCGCAACGCAGGGCCTTCTGGTTGTCTTCGCCGACACCGATCAGGCTCACCGCCGAGACCAGTACCATCAGCAGGATCGGCCAATACCAGAGCCCGGAAAAAATCCGCAGGGACTCCTGCAACGCCGGTTGCTTGAGGCGCTGGGCCAGCGGCCGGTTGCGGATCAGGTGGGCCACGGGCCGGCGCATGTGGATCACCAGCCAACCGAAGATCAGCGAAGCCGACAGACCGGTGAACACCGCGACGCTGCTGGTGATATTGCCGCCCAGTTGGCGGGCGATCTGCGGGCTGGTCAGGGCATCGCTGAGGGCCGCCAGGAAACCGATCAGGAACAACGGCCGCGGGCTGAAATGCCGGATGATCGCCACGGCACGGCGTTTGTGGCCGGCGTTGAACATCACGATCACGCAGAGCAGCACCGATGTGGAAACGATGCCGCTGCTGGTGGCGTAGGCGAAACACAACGCGAGGGCGCGACCGACCGAGACTTGCAGGAAATGGCTGACGTAAAGGGTCAAGGGCAGGCAGGCCACGGCCGGCAAGGTGTACGGCAGCAGATAACCGAGCAGGTCCCGCACCCGCTGGCGAGTGCTTAGCCAGCGGCGCCGACCGAGACGTCGCACCAACAAGCGCGCACCGGTCCAGAGCAGCGCGAACGTCCCCAGCCAGACGCCCGACAGCAACAGGAAATCGCCCGCTATCCGCCAGGACGAACGGGACGTCTGGTCCACCAGTCGATCCACCTCGTCAGCCGCCCGATCCGCCCGCAGGCGCCAGGCATCCACCAGGCTCTGGTCGAGGTCGAGCTTGTCCTGGACGTCGTCGATGCTGGAACTGATGGCCCCCAACAAGCCGCCTTGCACCAGCGGTTCGGGCTCGGCCGGGGCTTCGGCGGGTTTGGAGGTACCGGGGACCGCAGCGGTCCCGTAGGCGCCGGTGCCGGTCATGGCCAGCAGCAACACTAGCAATACAGTGCTCAATCGAGACAAAACGCGGGGCTCCTTCGCACGGGATCGGTAAGGAACTGATCAACAATGGGCCGGCAAGTTCGGTTTTGGCGGCATGTGAAGATCGAGAGTGGATCTCTGTAGGAGCTGCCGAAGGCTGCGATCTTTTGATCTTGAGCTTGGTCTTGAGTTTTCGCTTGCGATTCAACTGTCTGGGACAAGATCGCAGCCTCGTTGCACTCGGCAGCTCCTACAAGCGCGGTCCGGCATGAACATACCTTCGCCCCCAATAGTCTTTCTCACCGCCGGGCACTCCATCGAAACTTTCCCGCCCGCCCGGCGGTCATCAAAAGACACAGGCAGTACGAGGTCATTGGCACGGGAGGGATACATGACGGCGATCCACATTGGCATTTCCGGTTGGCGCTACACGCCCTGGCGCGGGGATTTCTATCCCAAGGGGCTGGCCCAGAAACGAGAATTGCAATTCGCCTCTCGAGCGGTCAACAGCATCGAAATCAATGGATCGTTCTACGCCCTGCAACGTCCCGAACGGTATGCCCAGTGGTACGCCGAGACCCCGCCCGGCTTCGTGTTCAGCGTCAAGGCGCCGCGCTTCATCACCCACATCAAGCGCCTGCGGGACGTTCACAAACCCCTGGCGAATTTCTTCGCGTCCGGGGTGCTGGAGCTCAAGGAAAAACTCGGCGCCATCCTCTGGCAATTCCCGCCCAGCTTCAAATTCGACCCGGAACTGTTCGAAGACTTCCTCAAGCAACTGCCCCATGACACCCAGGCTGCCGCCGCCCTGGCCCGGGAGCACGAGTCGCGCCTGGATGGCCACGCCAGCACCGAGACCGATAAAAAACGCCCGCTGCGCCATGCCGTGGAAATCCGCCACGAAAGCTTCATCGACCCGCGCTTCGTCGCCCTGCTCAAACGCTACGACGTCGCCCTGGTGGTCGCCGATACCGCCGGAAAATGGCCCTATCGCGAGGACGTCACCAGCGATTTCGTCTACCTGCGCCTGCATGGCGCCGAAGAGCTGTATGCCAGCGGCTACACCGACGAGGCGCTCAAGCGCTGGGGGGACCGGATCGAGGCCTGGAGCCACGGCACGCAGCCGAGCGACGCACAGTTGATCGATCCGAAAAAGAAACCCCGGCCGCGCAAGAGCCGAGAAGTGTTCTGCTATTTCGACAACGACATCAAAGTCCGCGCGCCCTATGACGCGCGCCACCTGCTGGAGCGCTTCGACCTGGACAAAAATCTCGCCACCGCTCCCGGTGTGCGCCCGGCCGAAGGAGTATTGCCATGAGCACGCCAGAATCCAGCGAAGCCACCCGCGAGCCGCTGCACGATTCGACGCAGCGACTGCTCGACCGAGTCAATCGATTCACGGTGCTGACGGTCAACACGCACAAAGGCTTCACCGCCCTGAACCGGCGCTTCATCCTGCCGGAACTGCGCGAAGCGGTGCGCAGCGTGTCCGCCGACGTGGTGTTCCTGCAGGAAGTACACGGCACCCACGAACACCATCCCCAGCGCTACAGCAACTGGCCGAGCATCCCGCAATACGAATTCCTCGCCGACACCCTCTGGCCGCAGTTCGCCTACGGGCGCAACGCGGTGTATCCGGCGGGCGACCACGGCAATGCGTTGCTGTCGAAATTCCAGATCATCCGCCACGACAACCTCGACGTGTCCATCAGCGGCCACGAAAGCCGCGGCATGCTGCACAGCGTGCTGCGCCTGCCGAACGCTGACGGTGGGCAGGACGTGCATGCCATTTGCGTCCACTTGGGGTTGCGTGAAGGCCATCGCGCCGAGCAACTGAAACTGCTTTGCCAGCGCTTGAGCGAATTGCCGCCCGAAGCACCGGTCATCGTAGCCGGCGACTTCAACGATTGGCGCGGCAAGGCCAATGACCTGCTGGCGCCCTGCGGCCTGCGGGAGGTATTCGCCGAACAATGGGGCAAACCGGCCCGCAGTTTTCCGGCGCGCCTGCCGATCCTGCGCCTGGACCGCATCTACGTGCGCAACCTCAAGGCCCATCACGCCAAGGTACTGAATGTACGACCCTGGTCGCACCTTTCCGACCACGCACCGCTGTCGGTGGAGATCGAATTATGAACGCGACGATGGACAAGGCGACGGTGGAAAAGGTCGAGGTGCCGCCGACCGAACGCAACCCGGCGCTGGCCGACGTCGAATACGGCTGGCACGGCAACAACCGCGTCACGCTGCTGGAAAACGGCGAGGAATATTTCCCACGGGTTTTCGAAGCGATTCGCCGCGCCAAGGAAGAAATTCTCCTGGAGACGTTCATTCTGTTCGAGGACAAGGTCGGCTTTGAACTGCGGGATATATTGGTCGAGGCGGCCAAGCGCGGCGTACGCATCACCGTCAACCTCGACGGTTTCGGTTGCGGTGAGCTGAGCACGGCGTTTCTCGCCTCGTTGAGCGATGCCGGGATACGCCTGCAAATGTTCGACCCGGCCCCCCGGCACCTGGGCATCCGCACCAACTGGTTCCGCCGCCTGCATCGCAAGATCGTGGTAGTGGACGGCGTGATCGCGTTCATCGGCGGGATCAACTTCTCCGCTGACCACCTGGGCGACTTCGGTCCCGAGGCCAAGCAGGATTATTCGGTGGAAATCAAAGGCCCGGCGGTGGTGGATATCCATCACTTCGCGCTGCTGCAAAGCGGTCGGCCGGCCCGGGCCAAGTATTGGTGGCAACGTCGCCGCAGCCGCCGCACCGAGTTGGCCTTCAACGACCATGACGGCCAGGTACGCCTGGTCTACCGCGATAACCACGAGCATCAGACCGACATCGAAGAGGTCTACCTGCAAGTGCTGCGCAGCGCACAGCGTCGGGTGGTGATCGCCAACGCGTATTTCTTCCCCGGTTATCGGTTGCTGCGCGAAATCCGCAACGCCGCGCGACGTGGCGTGGAGGTGCGGCTGATCCTGCAAGGGCAACCGGACATGATGATCGCCAAGCTCGCGGCGCGGATGCTCTATGACTATCTGATCAAGGCCGGCGTGACGATCTATGAGTATTGCGAGCGGCCGCTGCACGGCAAGGTCGCCTTGGTGGATGAGGACTGGAGCACGGTCGGTTCGAGCAACCTCGATCCGCTGAGCCTGTCCCTGAACCTGGAGGCCAATGTGTTGATCCGCGACCGCGCCTTCAACCGCGAACTGTTCGAGCGCCTCGATCACCTGAGCCGCAATCACTGCACCGTCATGCCCGAAAATCACGCCCGTCGCGGGCGGCTGTGGCGCATGACCATCGGTTTCATGGTGTTCCACTTCCTGCGTCACTTTCCGGCCTGGGCCGGATGGTTGCCGGCCCATAAACCGCGTCTGAAACCTTTTTCACCGCCGACGGCGGTCCGGAGCGAACCCCATGAACCACTCTGAAGCGCACACCGCGCCGAGAGATGCCCATGCGCCGGAACAGGCCAAGCCGAAGTCGCGCTGGAGTCGCTGGAAACGCCCGCTGACCCTGGCTTTTTTCCTGCTGCTGATCGTGCTGTTCACCGCCCTGGCACGGCGCATCGATTGGTCCGAGGTGTTCACGACGCTGGCGGATTTCAAGCTTCGCACTTTGCTGATCGCCGCCGCGCTGACCATCGCCAGCTTCATCACCTATGCCGGCTTCGACCTGATCGGGCGCACTTACATCCGGCAAAAACTCGGCTGGCGGCAAATATTGCCAGTGGGGGTCATCAGTTACGCGTTCAACCTCAACCTCAGCGCTTGGGTCGGCGGCATCGCCATGCGCTATCGGCTGTATTCGCGGCTGGGGGTGAGCACTGGCAATATCGCCAAGATTCTCGGCTTGAGCCTGGCCACCAACTGGTTCGGCTATATGACCTTGGCCGGCGTGGTGTTCAGCAGTGGCCTGGTGACGATGCCTCCGGGCTGGAAACTGAGCAGCGATGCGCTGCAAGGCGTCGGGGCGCTTCTGCTGCTGATCAGCGCCGGCTACCTGCTGGCCTGCCGTTTCTCCAAGCGCCGGGCCTGGACGATTCGCGGCATGGAAATCAACCTGCCTTCGCTGCGCATGGCCGTGTTGCAATTGGCATTGGGGGCGTTGAACTGGTCGCTGATGGCGGCGGTTATCTTCACGCTGTTGCCGGGCAAACTCGAATACCCAGTGGTGCTCGGGGTGCTGTTGATCAGCAGTATCGCCGGGGTGATTACCCACATTCCGGCCGGTCTCGGAGTGCTGGAAGCGGTGTTCGTCGCGCTGTTGCAGCACGAGGTGTCACGGGGCAGCTTGATCGCAGGGCTGATTGCCTACCGGGCGATCTATTTCATCCTGCCGCTGTTGATCACGGTGGTGATGTACCTGGTGATCGAGGCGAAGGCCAAGGCTTTGCGGGTCAAGCCTGGGGTCAAGTGATGCGGTGCCCAGTCTGGCCCATCGCGAGCAAGCTCGCTCCCACAGGGATCTGCAGAACAAATGAGCCCGGGGCCACACAGGCCATTGTGGGAGCGAGCTTGCTCGCGATGAGGCCCACACAGGCGCCACATGTCTTACCGCTCCTGAATGATGCTCAACCGCTCGCCCACCACCATCTCCGTGATCCAGCTCACCAGGATCGAGGTGTAGGCCTGTTGTGACACGGGGTCGCTCAGGGAATGGTCGGCGCCGTCGATGATCCGATGGGTCAACGAGTGGGTCTGCTGGCACGCCGCTCGATAACTCATGATGGTGGCGTGGGGCACATGGTCATCGGTCTCGGACTCCACCAGCAGCACATCGCCCGTGAACTGCGAGCACGCCTGCAAGGCCCGGTTGGTGTCGGCGTGGACCAGGGTGCTGCGATAATCGAGCAGGTCGGTCTTGTCCAGGTCGCGCTTGGGCGTGTGCCACTGCTCGTCCCGGTAGAGCGCCGGCACCCGCAAGGCCAGCCAGCGCACCGGTCGCAACGACGTCAGGATCGAGGCCAGGTAACCGCCGTAGCTGGTGCCGACCACCGCGATCGCCGACGTGTCCAGCCCGGGGTGGGCCAGCAACCGGTCGTAGGCCGCCAACAGGTCCCGCAAGTTGTCCTCCCGCGTAACCCGTGACAACGGAATTCCCGCGCCCCCCGTGTGCCCGCGCAAGTCGAAGGTCAGGCATACGCAGCCCAGGCCGGCGATGCCCTTAGCCCGTTCAAGATCACGTTCCTGGCTGCCGCCCCAACCGTGTACGAACAACACACCGGGGACCTTTGATTTGGGGCTCAGGAAGGTCCCGTTCATATGCTCATCATCGATGGCAATCTGGATGGTTTCGCTTCTAGCCGTCATAGGATTGAACCGTTACGTATTTGAGTAGGAAGTCACCGTTTTCTGCCTCGCCGCGATAAACCTCCGTCGCGCCGGGGGGCAGCGGCTGATCGGTGTAGGTCTCGACCGAAGACACCCGAACCGCGCGGATCGAAGGATCCTCGACAAACACCTGCAATGCCGCCAGCTCTGCGCTGCTGGCCCCGCCCATCCGCCAGGATTGTTCGAGCACGCCGCCGCGAGGCTGGCCACCGGTGTCCGTCCCTTGGGCGATGTCGTAATTGCGCCGCGACGCAAAGAACGTCGGGAATGCCTGGTTGGCGGCGTCATCGAATACCTGGGCCAGGCGCACCGCTTCGCGCACATCGTCTTGCAGTTCCAGACCGAGCAACTCGATATAGCCACCTTGGGCCACCAGCAGGTCAGAACCGCCATAGACCTCCTGCCCTTCGTTGTCATGGGTCAGGTGTTGCACGCCGCAATAGCTCAAGACCCTGCCGCTGATGAAGCTTTGGCCAACGCTCTGGGTCCTGATCTCATTGAGATTCTGTTCCAGCACGATGCCCTCGCTGAACACCGCCTGGGCGTCTGGCGCCGCGACGATTTCATCGAATTGCGCGATGCTTCGGATGACCCGCTGGCCACGTCCGGCGCAAGCATGGATTGGCTTGAAGCGAATCGGTCCGGCGTACAGCAGATGCTCGGCGGCCTGGCGCGCATCCTTGAGGGAGAACACGCTGATGCCGTCGAGTACAACGCCCCGGGTCAGCTTGGCGAACAGCGGCGACCAGCCCTTCGGCGCAACCGCGTCCTTATTCAACAGACCATGGGCGATTGCCTTGGTGCAGATAAAGTCGTGATCGACATAACCGCCCCAGAGATCCTCCGGTCCCTTGACGCCCAGGCGCAACGCAGCCTCGGGGCCGATCAGGGTTTGCGTGGGCAACAGGTACAGGTCTCGCCCGGCGTGTTGCTCGCTGTCGTAGCTGCCGCCGTATTCCAGGCCCAGAATATTCGCCAGCCAGCGCGCCAGTGCCCGATTGGTTTCGACTTCATGCAGCGGTGCCTGGGGATTGACCGAGTGGGCCACTACACATTTATCACGATGGATCGACGTCATGCGTTGTCCTTTCAACTGCGCTCAATAGCCGTAGCTATAAGGATTGCAGAGATCAGGCCAACGGCGCGGCAGGGGACGAACGGTCAAGGAAACGGGGGGATGGGCCGAGGAATATGGCACCGAGCCTGTTTCATTCTGCACGACAGAGGGTTGGAATCCGGCAAATTGCACGATGCCAGCCGGCAGACACAGCCCCACCAGTGGCGAGGGAGCTTGCTCCCGCTGGTGTAGGAGCTGGCGAAGCCTGTGATCTTTTGATCTTTTGATCTTTTGATCTTTTGATCTTTTGATCTTTTGATCTTTTGATCTTTCACTTGAGACTCAAGTGTCTGGGGTAAAGATCGCAGCCTCGCTTCGCTCGGCAGCTCCTTGTATCTCGACTATCGCTCCGTCAGGAGCGATAGTTCTCGACTGATCATCGAGGGAGGGACTTGGAAGCCGCGCAGCTCCTTAGGCTTTTTGCCTGTGATGTAGATCGTGCTCCAGCCCTCCACACTCACTCGTACAGTTCGCACGGTATCTTGGGCCCGCCTCCGGCTAGAGCCCGCATTCGCAAGGTTGGACCGAGTGACGTGATGATCGCAAAAGGGAACAAGTGGAGAAACGATCATGTCTGGTTTCGTTGGCGTCGACGTTGCAAAGAACACTTTTGATATCGCTACACACCTGCCCAACGGCAAGCACAAAACCAAGGCCAAGCTGGCCAACAATCCAAAAGGTTTTAAAGAGTTTGAGGCTTGGCTAGACACAAACGTCGAGCGTTCGGCCCTGATCGTGATGGAAGCCACCAGCGTCTACCACTTGGAGCTCGCCGAGTTCGTTTACAACAAAGGCTTCCGAATCTGCGTCGTGAACCCGGCTACGACCAAAGCGTACGCTGACAGCGAGCTGCGCCGCATCAAGACCGATAAAAGCGATGCCAAACTCATCGCCGACTTCGCCCGGGAAAAGGATCAGAAGCTTCAGCCATGGGCACCTGAGCCACTGAAGTATCGCCAGTTGAAAGCTATGGTGCGCCGCCTGGATGACCTTCAGGAAATGGAACAAATGGAGCTTAATCGTCTGGACGTGTCTGACGAAAAGGTCAAAGACTCGATCAACTCCGTTCTGCGCCATATCGAAAAAGAGATCGTTGAAACACATAAGGCGATCAAAAAGCACATCGATGACGACCCGGATATGCGTCAGATGCGGGATCTGATCGTAACCATCGACGGTATCGGACAAAAAACGCTTGAGCGATTGCTAGCCGAACTGGGCGACTTGCGCAAATACAGCGATCCTCGCCAATTGGTCGCCGCTGCGGGGCTGAATCCCAAGCTGCAAGAATCAGGAAAGCTCAAAGGTCATACCCTAATTTCGAGAATCGGGTCAGCACGGCTGCGTGCAGGCCTTTACATGCCTGGCATGGTGGCGCTGAAACACAATAAGGCGATCATGGCGATGAAAGAACGCCTGGAGGCCAACGGCAAGGCCCCCAAACAAATCATCTGCGCGGCAATGCGCAAACTGCTGCACTTCGTTTACGGAGTGCTCAAGTCAGGACTGCCATATGACCCGAAACTTGCGCTTGCCCGGTGAGACTTAAGACGGTATCTACACAGCTCCTACACAGCTCCTACAGGCGCACCCCAGCGGGAGCAAGCTCCCTCGCCACAAAGGGGACCAGTGTCAACCTTTGGAAGCGTTTTGCGGGCTTACCCCGAACCTCGCCCGGTAGTCACTCGGCGCCAGCCCGGTGATCTTCTTAAAGGTCGAGCGAAAGGCCCCGGGATCCTGATAACCCACGGTCCAGGCAATGTGATCGATGGTGCCGTTGGTGAACTCCAACATTTCCCGGGCCTTGCCCACTCGCAGGTGCTGGCAGTATTCGGTGGGCTTGAGCCCGGTGGCGGCACGGAACCGGCGCAGGAAGGTGCGTTCTTCCAGGCCGGCCTGCTCCGCCATTGCGCCGAGGGAGACGTCCACCGCGCCGCTGCGCTGCAGCCAGTGCTGCACCTTGAGGATCGCGCCGTCACCGTGTCCCAGGATCGGCGCAAAATTGCTGCCACACTGACTCGCGCTGTCGCTGTGCTCGATCACCAGGAATTTCGCCGTGTGCGTGGCGATGCTGGGGCCGAGCAGACGATCCACCAACCGCAGCCCAAGCTCCGACCAGGCCATCAGCCCCGCCGTGGTGATCAGGTCACCGTCATCGACGATGGGTTTGTCAGCGTTGAGCTTGATCTTCGGATAACGCGCCGCGAAGGACTTCGCCGACGTCCAGTGGGTGGTGGCGCTGCGACCGTCGAGCAGGCCGCTTTCGGCCAGCAGGATCGAACCCACGCAAACCCCGCCCAATACGGTGCCGTCGGCATGCTGAGCCCGAAGCCAATCCATCAGGACCGGCGTGGCAAGCTTTTCATTGAAGCCGGCAATGGAGGGCGGGATCAGCAAGGCAATCAGTTTGCCCGGCGCTGCGTCCTCGCTGTCGAACACCCGCAGCGGCGCCTCACCGTTTTCCGTGCGCCAATGACTCACCCGCAGCCTCGGCAACTGCACACTGGCCTGCTCGGTTGCGATCCTGGCCGCGACCGTAAACAGATCGGTCAAGCCGTGCACCGCCGCCAATTGCGCACCGGGATACATCAGCACGCCAAGTTCAGCGAATGCCCTTTCCTGCGCCATTGTCAGTTTTCCCTCGCCTATTGTCGTTACGGCCAATCCTCCCATCGCCGGGCTTGGCCAATACTGGCTTCACCGCAATCAACCGAGGAAGTCCCCATGTCCAAGCAAGCGCTCATCGTAGTCGATATCCAGAACGACTACTTCCCCCAGGGAAAATGGCCATTGGTCGGCGTCGAGGCGGCAGCCGACAATGCCGCCAAAATGATCGAGGCGTTTCGCCAGGCCGCAAACCCGGTGGTGCACGTTCGCCACGAATTCACTTCCGACGAAGCGCCCTTTTTCACGCCAGGCTCCGAAGGCGCGCAGTTGCACTCCAAGGTGCTCAACCGTGCCGATGAGCCGGTGGTGCTCAAGCATTTCGTCAATTCGTTTCGCGAGACCGAACTGCAGTCGATCCTCGATCAGCAAGGCATTGAGCAGTTGGTGGTCGTCGGTAGCATGAGCCATATGTGTATCGATGGCGTCGTGCGGGCGGCAGCGGACCTGGGCTACGGCGTCACGGTGATTCACGATGCGTGCGCGACTCGCGATCTTGAATTCAACGGCGTGGTCGTCCCGGCCGCTCAAGTCCATGCCGCGTTCATGTCGGCGCTGGGGTTTGCCTATGCGAACGTGGTGAGTGCCGAGCAATTCCTGAGCGACAGCCAGGCGCAGGCGTAGCGATAAACAGCAAGCGAAATGACTAGGCGTGGGTGGGTGGTTACTACGAGAATGGCCAGGTTTTTATGCCAGAGCCCGCCGTATGAAACGCAAACGCCCGCCGCGCCTGGTCGCTTCCCCTGCTCCACGCCACGCCCCCGGGTGGACGCCAGAACATCCCTCGACTTGGGATTGTTCAAGCGACGTATCCAGGCCGGGATTCCTGGGGACAATGATCTACGCTACGGGCTTGTTGCTGGCCCTGCCCGTCTACTGGCTGGCAGTGTTCACGATGGTGCTGTTCAAGGTCGAAGGCCTGTCGGCCACTCACAAGATGATTATCATGGACCCGCTGGTCATGGCGCTCATGTTCATCAGCGCATTCGCGGCCATCTGCGTCATCAACTGGCTGGCATCCGAACCTGACGTGCTGGGTTTCTGCTTTGACGAACGCCAGCAACGGCTCACCTTCACCCAGCGCCGCCCTGCCCGGCAAACCACCAAAGAATGCGTGCCCTACAGTGCCATCGATTACATCAAGCCCTATACCTTGACCACCTTCGGCAACGTGAATCACTTTGATGTGGGCTACGCCGGGGCCGATGGCAAGCCGATTTCGCGTCGGTTTCGGGTGGATATTACGGTGGAGGAAATGGCATTCCATGCCACGTGGTTGACACAGTCGATTGGCGAGAGGATGCAGGAGCTGTTGGATCTGGATTTGTGACTTCAATGGCTTTGTTTCCTTAAGCGACGAACCTGACCTGCGCCAAACAAATAAAAAGCCCCAAGGGCGAAATGGCACTTGGGGCTCTTATGGAAGTTGCTCTGTAGGCTCAGCCAGAATCAGAACGGAATATCGTCATCAAAGCTGTCGAAATCCGGAGCCGGCTGCGGCGCGGCTTGCTGCGGAGCCGGACGCTCGCGTTGTGGCTGTGGCGCCGACTGCGGGCGAGGCGCTTGCTGGCGCGGAGCCGACTGCTGGTAGTTGTTGCCACCTTGCTGCTGGTCGCCTTGCGGACGGCCACCGAGCAATTGCATGGTGCCTTGCATGTCGACGACGATTTCGGTGGTGTAGCGCTTGATGCCGTCTTTTTCCCACTCGCGGGTCTGCAGCTTGCCTTCGATGTAGACCTGCGAACCCTTGCGCAGGTATTCGCCGGCAATCTCAGCCACTTTGCCGAACATCGACACGCGGTGCCATTCGGTCTTCTCGACCTTCTGGCCGGTTTGCTTGTCGGTCCATTGTTCGCTGGTGGCCAGGCTCAGGTTGGTCACGGCGTTGCCGTTAGGCAGGTAGCGAACTTCTGGATCCTGGCCGCAAGTACCGACCAATATGACTTTGTTAACCCCACGGGCCATAACGTTCTCCTAGGCTTCGCACGCTGCCGGGGCCGGGTTGTTCACCAGGCGCTCGAGCGTCGCACGATCCAATAATTCGGTGTCCAGTTTGATATACACGGCCGCCTCGTCGGCGACCACCACTGCATCGGTTACTCCAACGACGGCCCTGAGGCGCTCGGCCAGGCCTGCTTCGCGGATGGCTTCGGGCGACAACGGCAAGCGCAGGCTCGTCACATACGGAGGTTCGCGCATGGTAACAGCAAAGGCTAACCAAAGTGCAGCCAGCGCGGCACATCCCAGGAACACAACCGACAAACCGCCATGCTGGAACAACCAGCCGCCGAGGATGCCCCCCAGTGCCGACCCCAGGAACTGGCTGGTGGAATAAACGCCCATCGCCGTGCCCTTGCCACCCGCCGGAGAAACCTTGCTGATCAACGACGGCAGCGACGCCTCGAGCAGGTTGAACGCGGTGAAGAACACCACCGTGCCAATCACCAAGGCCCGCAGGCTATCGCCGAACTGCCAGAAGAATAGCTCAGTGAGCATGAGCGTCACGACGGCGCCGAGTAAAACTCGTTTCATTTTGCGTCGCTTCTCGCCATAGATGATGAACGGGATCATGGCGAAGAACGAAATCAGCAATGCCGTCAGGTAGACCCACCAGTGTTGCTCTTTGGGCAGGCCGGCCTTTTGCACCAGCGCCAGCGGCAGGGCCACGAAACTGGACATCAGCATGGCATGGAGCACGAAGATGCCCAGGTCCAGGCGCAGCAGGTCAGGATGCTTGAGCGTCGGCACCAGCGCCTGGCGGGCGACCCCGGATTCGCGATGCTGCAACGGCCCGGTGGAACGTGGCACGATGAACGCGACGATCAGCACACCCACCAGCGCCATGGCCCCGGTCGCGAGGAACAGGCCCGACAAACCGAAAGCCCGCGTCAACAACGGTCCTACAACCATGGCGACAGCGAACGACAGACCAATCGTCATGCCGATCATCGCCATCGCTTTTGTCCGATGCTGTTCGCGGGTCAGGTCTGACAGTAATGCCATGACGGCAGCAGAAATAGCACCCGCACCCTGTAGGATCCGTCCGGCGATCACGCCCCAGATCGAATCTGCGTTGGCCGCCAGCAGACTGCCGAGGGCGAACACGATAAGCCCCAGGTAAATGACGGGCCGTCGACCGATCCGGTCGGAAATGATCCCGAATGGGATCTGGAAAATCGCCTGGGTCAGGCCGTAGGCGCCGATCGCCAGCCCGATGAGGGCCGGGGTCGCGCCCGCCAGGTCCATGCCATAGGTCGCCAGTACCGGCAACACCATGAACATGCCCAGCATGCGAAAGGCGAACACCAGGGCCAGGCCGCTTGCCGCGCGGGCCTCGCCGCTACTCATGCGTTCGCTGTGGGGATCGTGCATGGAAAAACCTCGTGTGAACCGGCGGGGATTCTACCAGTCCCATCGATTGAGGGGGTATATGGCGACCGTTTGCCGCGCAGTCTTCATGTATGACACTTGATAGTGTGTATCCATCCAGTATTTACCCGTATACTCCTACGTTTTCGACGCCCGCCGAGCGAGGCCACTTTGGACAAGATCCTGATTCGTGGGGCCCGTACCCACAACCTGAAGAACATCGACCTGACCCTGCCACGGGACAAGCTGATCGTCATCACCGGCCTGTCCGGATCCGGCAAATCATCGCTGGCTTTCGACACCCTGTACGCCGAAGGCCAGCGACGCTATGTCGAATCGCTGTCGGCCTACGCCCGGCAGTTCCTGTCGATGATGGAAAAACCCGACGTCGACACCATCGAAGGCCTGTCGCCGGCGATCTCCATCGAACAGAAGTCGACCTCCCACAACCCACGGTCGACAGTCGGCACGATCACCGAAATCTACGACTACCTTCGCCTGCTCTATGCGCGCGTCGGTGTTCCCCGCTGCCCCGATCATGACATTCCACTTGAAGCCCAGACCGTCAGCCAGATGGTCGACCTGGTGCTGGCCCAGCCCGAAGGCAGCAAGCTGATGCTCCTGGCGCCGGTCATCCGCGAGCGCAAGGGCGAGCACTTGATGGTCTTCGAAGAACTGCGCGCCCAGGGCTTCGTTCGCGCGCGGGTCAACGGCAAGCTGTGCGAGCTCGACGAGCTGCCGAAGCTGGATAAACAGAAGAAGCATTCCATCGATGTGGTGGTGGACCGCTTCAAGGTCCGCGCCGATCTCCAGCAACGCCTGGCCGAATCCTTCGAGACCGCGTTGAAGCTGGCCGACGGCATCGCCCTGGTGGCGCCGATGGACGACGAGCCTGGCGAGGAGATAATCTTTTCCGCACGCTTCGCCTGCCCGATCTGCGGCCATGCGATCAGCGAGCTGGAGCCCAAGCTGTTCTCCTTCAACAACCCGGCCGGCGCCTGCCCGACCTGCGACGGCCTGGGGGTCAAGCAGTTCTTCGACACCAAGCGACTGGTCAATGGCGAACTGACCCTGGCCGAAGGCGCGATTCGAGGCTGGGACAGGCGCAACGTCTACTACTTCCAGATGCTTGGGTCGCTGGCAGCCCACTACAAGTTCAGCCTGGACAAGCCATTCAGCGAGCTGCCCGCCGACCAGCAGAAATTCATCCTGCACGGCAGCGGCTCGCAGAATGTCGACTTCAAATACCTGAACGACCGTGGCGATATCGTCAAGCGCTCGCACCCGTTCGAAGGCATCGTGCCGAACCTGGAGCGACGCTACCGCGAGACCGAGTCGGCCAGCGTGCGCGAAGAACTGGCCAAGTTCCTCAGCACTCAGCCCTGCCCTGATTGCCGCGGCACCCGCTTGCGCCGCGAAGCGCGGCATGTGTGGGTCGGTGAGAAGACGCTGCCAGCTGTCACCAACTTGCCGATTGGCGATGCCACCGATTATTTCGGCGGTTTGAAGCTCACCGGTCGTCGTGGCGAAATCGCCGACAAGATCCTCAAGGAAATCCGCGAACGCCTGCAGTTCCTGGTGAACGTCGGCCTTAATTACCTGACCCTCGATCGCAGTGCCGACACCTTGTCCGGCGGCGAAGCCCAGCGTATCCGCCTTGCCAGCCAGATCGGCGCCGGCCTGGTGGGCGTCATGTACATCCTCGACGAACCGTCCATTGGCCTGCACCAGCGGGATAACGACCGCCTGCTCGGGACCTTGAAGCACCTGCGGGATATCGGCAACACCGTCATCGTCGTAGAGCATGACGAAGACGCGATTCGCCTGGCGGATTACGTGGTGGACATCGGCCCAGGCGCGGGCGTCCACGGTGGGCATATTGTCGCCCAGGGCACTGCCGCCGAGGTCATGGCGCATCCCGACTCGCTGACCGGCAAATACCTGTCGGGCCGGGTGAAGATCAAGGTTCCGGCCAAGCGCACGCCACGCAACAAGAAACTGTCGCTGACCCTCAAGGGTGCCCGCGGCAACAACCTGCGCAACGTCGACCTGGAAATCCCGATTGGCCTGCTCACGTGTGTCACCGGCGTGTCAGGTTCCGGCAAGTCGACGCTGATCAACAACACGCTGTTCCCCCTCAGCGCCACTGCCCTGAACGGCGCCACCACTTTGGAAGCCGCCGCTCACGACAGCATCAAGGGCCTGGAGCATCTGGACAAGGTCGTCGACATCGACCAAAGCCCGATCGGTCGTACGCCGCGCTCCAACCCGGCGACCTACACCGGGCTGTTCACCCCGATCCGCGAACTGTTCGCCGGCGTACCGGAGTCCCGCTCACGGGGTTACGGCCCAGGGCGTTTCTCGTTCAACGTCAAGGGTGGGCGCTGCGAGGCCTGCCAGGGCGATGGCCTGATCAAGGTGGAAATGCACTTCCTGCCTGACATCTACGTGCCATGCGATGTGTGCAAGAGCAAGCGTTACAACCGCGAGACCCTGGAGATCAAGTACAAGGGCAAGAACATCCACGAGACCCTGGAGATGACCATCGAAGAGGCCCGGGTGTTCTTCGACGCGGTACCGGCTTTGGCGCGCAAACTCCAGACGTTGATGGATGTAGGGCTGTCGTACATCAAGCTCGGTCAGTCGGCGACCACCTTGTCCGGCGGCGAGGCGCAGCGGGTCAAGCTATCCCGCGAGCTGTCCAAGCGCGATACCGGCAAGACCCTTTATATCCTCGATGAGCCGACCACTGGTCTGCATTTCGCAGATATCCAGCAATTGCTCGACGTACTGCATCGTCTCCGCGATCACGGCAACACCGTGGTGGTCATTGAACACAACCTGGACGTGATCAAGACCGCTGACTGGCTGGTGGACCTGGGCCCGGAAGGCGGTTCCAAGGGCGGCCAGATCATTGCCGTAGGGACGCCGGAGCAGGTGGCGGAGATGAAGCAGTCCCATACTGGGTATTACCTCAAGCCACTGCTGGAGCGTGATCGGGACTGATTCTTCCTGGCACAAAAAAGCCCCTGTCATCTCATCGATGGCAGGGGCTTGATCGTTCCCACGCTTTGCGGGGGAATGCATCTCGGAACGCTCTGCGTTCCCCTCTTCAGCAATCAGAACTGCGATTGCAGGTAATTTTCCAACCCGATCAGCTTGATCAGGCCCAACTGCTTCTCCAGCCAGTAGGTATGATCCTCTTCGGTATCGTTGAGCTGGATACGCAGGATCTCGCGGGTCACGTAGTCGTTGTGCTGCTCGCACAACTCAATGCCTTTGCACAGCGCGGCGCGAACCTTGTATTCCAGGCGAAGGTCGGCGGCGAGCATGTCGGGGACGGTGGTACCGACGTCCAGGTCGTCCGGGCGCATGCGCGGCGTGCCTTCGAGCATCAGGATCCGGCGCATCAACGCATCAGCGTGCTGTGCCTCTTCTTCCATCTCATGGTTGATACGTTCGTAGAGCTCGGTAAACCCCCAATCCTCGTACATCCGCGAATGGATGAAATATTGATCACGGGCTGCCAGCTCGCCGGTCAGCAACGTGTTGAGGTAATCGATTACGTCTGGGTGACCTTGCATCGCCCTACATCTCCACAAGCTTTGAAAGGCTCTAGTTTGAACCAACCTGACTGCAAGGTCACTCGTCTAGCGCAACAAAAGTGAAGAAAATCCAAGAAAAGCAGGCTAAATAACGCAAAAACCGCCCTAATGAGGGCGGTTCTGCTTCTCGTTTAGACTTAGTTAAGCTGTACGCCCAGCGCCTTTGCGATACCTTCTCCGTAAGCAGCGTCTGCCTTGAAGAAATGCTGCAGTTGGCGATCAACCACATCCGCCGAAACGCCGCCCATCGCGCCGGCAATGTTGCTGATCAGCAGCG
This sequence comes from Pseudomonas sp. T1.Ur, assembly GCF_023516725.1. NCBI lineage: Bacteria > Pseudomonadati > Pseudomonadota > Gammaproteobacteria > Pseudomonadales > Pseudomonadaceae > Pseudomonas > Pseudomonas sp. T1.Ur. The sequence goes on along the minus strand of NZ_JAMGSN010000001.1, from coordinate 10,364 downwards.
CTTTCTGCTCGTCGCTCATCAAGCGGAACAGCGCGCCAGCGTGGCTGTAGTAGTCAGTGTCTTCGCGATGATCATAACGATCCGCCGCACCGCTGAGGGCCAATGCCGGCTCCGCATAATGCGGTGCCTGCTTCGGCGCTTCGACATAGCTGTTAGGCTCGTAGTTGGGAGCCGCGCCACCATTGCTGCCGAACGCCATCGCGCCGTCACGTTGGTAGGTATTGACCGGGCTACGCGGCGCATTCACTGGCAATTGCTGGTGATTGGTACCCACGCGGTAGCGGTGTGCATCGGCGTAGGCAAATACGCGGCCCTGCAGCATGCGATCAGGCGAAAGACCCACACCCGGCACCATGTTGCTCGGCCCGAATGCCACTTGTTCCACCTCGGCAAAGTAGTTCAGCGGATTGCGATTGAGTTCAAGTTCACCGACCTCGATCAGCGGGAATTCCTTCTGCGACCAAGTCTTGGTCACATCGAACGGGTTCTCGTAATGAGCCGCAGCCTGAGCTTCGGTCATGATCTGGATGCAGACGCTCCATTTCGGGAATTCACCGCGCTCGATCGCATTGAACAAGTCGCGCTGGGCATAATCCGGGTCGGTACCCGCCAGGCGAGCGGCCTCGGCCGGTGCCAGGTTCTTGATCCCTTGCTTGGTCTTGTAGTGCCATTTCACCCAGTGACGCTCGCCTTGGGCATTGATCAGGCTATAGGTATGGCTGCCGAAGCCATGCATGTGGCGGTAGCCGTCAGGAATGCCGCGGTCAGAGAACAGGATGGTGATCTGGTGCAGCGCCTCGGGAGAATGCGACCAGAAATCCCACATCATCTGCGCGCTTTTGAGATTGCTTTGCGGCAAGCGTTTTTGCGTGTGGATGAAATCTGGAAATTTCAGCGGATCACGAATGAAGAATACAGGCGTGTTGTTGCCAACGATGTCCCAGTTACCTTCTTCCGTGTAGAACTTCAGGGCGAAACCGCGGGGGTCACGCTCAGTGTCAGCGGAGCCGCGCTCACCGCCAACGGTGGAGAAGCGGAGGAAAGTCGGCGTCTGCTTGCCCACGGAATCGAACAGCTTCGCGCTGGTGTATTGGGTGATATCACGAGTTACGGTAAAGGTACCGTATGCACCTGACCCTTTCGCGTGCACGCGGCGCTCGGGAATGTTTTCGCGGTTGAAATGAGCAAGCTTCTCGATCAGGTGGAAATCATCGAGCAGCAGCGGGCCACGTGGGCCGGCGGAGCGAGAGTTCTGGTTATCGGCAACAGGAGCGCCACTGGCGGTCGTAAGCGTTTTGATCTGGCTCATGCTCAATTCTTCCTAGGTCGGTCTTCGGACTGCCGGCTAATCGGCTGGAGAGGAGTATTGATCAACAATGTGACGGCTACAAATTTATTAAATTGTGCGCATCAATAGAAAATCTCTAACAACAACCCCAACGCCAATAGTGACGCCTTGGCCTTATGGAAGCTTGTACGAATAAGCTGTTTTTCTTACGCGCACAAAAAACCGGGCACTAGGCCCGGTTCTTCGTTGCAGACTGTCGTCTTACTCGGCGCTTACAGCTTCGCCGGCAGTAGCACGATCAACCAACTCGACGTACGCCATAGGCGCGTTGTCGCCAGCGCGGAAACCGCACTTGAGGATGCGCAGGTAGCCACCCTCACGGGTAGCGTAACGCTTGCCCAGGTCGTTGAAGAGCTTACCAACGATAGCTTTCGAACGAGTACGGTCGAAAGCCAGGCGGCGGTTAGCCAGGCTGTCTGTCTTGGCCAGAGTGATCAGCGGCTCGGCAACGCGGCGCAGTTCTTTGGCTTTCGGCAGTGTAGTTTTGATCAGCTCGTGCTCGAACAGCGACACCGCCATGTTTTGAAACATGGCCTTGCGGTGCGAGCTGGTGCGGCTCAGGTGACGACCACTTTTACGATGACGCATGGTTCATTCCTTACCAAACACAACGTTCGGTGATTACGACGATCAGGCAGTCGCCTTGTCGTCCTTCTTAAGACTTGCAGGCGGCCAGTTGTCGAGGCGCATGCCGAGGGACAGACCGCGGGAGGCCAGAACGTCCTTGATTTCAGTCAAGGATTTCTTGCCAAGGTTCGGAGTCTTCAACAGCTCTACTTCGGTACGCTGAATCAGGTCGCCGATGTAGTAGATGTTTTCCGCCTTAAGGCAGTTAGCCGAACGTACAGTCAGTTCCAGATCGTCAACCGGGCGAAGCAGGATCGGATCGATCTCGTCTTCCTGCTCGACAACCACTGGCTCACTGTCACCCTTGAGGTCGACGAACGCAGCCAACTGCTGTTGCAGGATGGTTGCTGCACGACGGATAGCCTCTTCAGGATCCAGGGTACCGTTGGTTTCCAGATCAATAACCAGCTTGTCCAGGTTGGTACGCTGTTCGACACGGGCGTTTTCCACCACGTATGCGATACGGCGAACCGGGCTGAACGAAGAGTCAAGCTGCAAGCGACCGATGCTGCGGCTTTCGTCTTCATCGCTCTGACGCGAGTCTGCCGGTTCATAACCACGACCACGAGCTACGGTGAGCTTCATGTTCAGGGCGCCGTTAGACGCCAGGTTAGCGATTACGTGATCGGGGTTAACGATCTCGACATCATGATCCAGCTGAATATCGGCAGCGGTAACCACCCCCGAACCCTTCTTCGACAAGGTCAGCGTAACTTCGTCACGACCGTGCAGCTTGATAGCCAGACCTTTAAGGTTCAACAGGATTTCAATTACGTCTTCCTGTACACCTTCGATGGCGCTGTACTCGTGGAGCACACCGTCAATCTCGGCCTCGACTACTGCACAGCCGGGCATTGAGGACAACAGGATGCGGCGCAGCGCGTTGCCCAGGGTGTGGCCGAAACCACGCTCGAGAGGCTCGAGTGTGATCTTGGCGCGGGTTGGACTGACAACCTGCACATCAATATGGCGGGGTGTCAGGAACTCATTTACCGAAATCTGCATGGATGCACCTATTTTCTAGCCCTTACTTGGAGTAGAGCTCGACAATCAGGCTTTCGTTGATGTCGGCGGACAGATCACTGCGAGCAGGAACGTTCTTGAAAACGCCCGACTTCTTCTCAGTGTCTACTTCTACCCATTCTACGCGGCCACGTTGGGCACACAGATCGAGAGCTTGGACAATGCGAAGTTGGTTCTTTGCTTTCTCGCGAACAGCAACCACGTCACCAGCACGAACCTGGTAGGACGGAACGTTTACGGTCTGGCCGTTAACGCTGATCGACTTGTGCGATACCAGCTGACGGGATTCGGCACGAGTAGAACCGAAACCCATACGGTATACAACGTTGTCCAGGCGGCATTCGAGCAGCTGCAACAGGTTTTCGCCGGTTGCGCCTTTCTTGCCAGCAGCTTCTTTGTAGTAGCCGCTGAATTGACGCTCGAGAACGCCATAGATACGACGGACCTTCTGCTTTTCACGCAGTTGGGTGCCGTAGTCGGACTGGCGACCGCGGCGTTGGCCGTGGATACCAGGTGCTGCTTCAATGTTGCACTTCGATTCGATCGCGCGCACGCCGCTCTTCAGGAAGAGATCGGTGCCTTCGCGACGAGCGAGTTTGCATTTTGGACCAATGTAACGAGCCATTCTTTACAATCTCCTGGATTACACGCGGCGCTTCTTCGGCGGACGGCACCCGTTGTGCGGGATTGGCGTCACGTCGGTGATGCTGGCGATCTTGTAGCCACAGCCGTTCAAAGCGCGGACTGCGGATTCACGACCTGGACCTGGACCTTTGACGTTGACGTCGAGGTTTTTCAGGCCGTATTCCAGCGCAGCTTGACCAGCACGCTCGGCAGCTACTTGAGCAGCGAACGGGGTGGACTTGCGGGAACCGCGGAAACCCGAACCACCGGAGGTAGCCCAGGAAAGAGCGTTACCTTGACGGTCGGTAATGGTCACGATGGTGTTGTTAAAAGAAGCATGGATGTGGGCGATGCCATCAACCACTGTCTTTTTAACTTTTTTACGAGGACGAGCAGCAGGTTTTGCCATGATTAAATTCCTGTCGATTCGCTGGGGCGATTACTTGCGGATCGGCTTACGCGGACCTTTACGGGTACGCGCGTTGGTCTTGGTACGCTGACCGCGTACTGGCAGACCACGACGATGACGCAGACCGCGATAGCAACCGAGGTCCATCAAGCGCTTGATTTTCATGTTGATTTCGCGACGCAGGTCACCTTCAGTGGTGAACTTCGCCACTTCGCCACGCAGCTGTTCAATTTGCTCGTCGCTCAGATCCTTGATCTTTGCCGCTGGGTTAACCCCAGTCACTGCACAAATTTTCTGTGCAGTAGTGCGACCAACACCATAGATGTAGGTCAGCGAGATAACAGTATGCTTGTTATCTGGAATGTTGACGCCTGCAATACGGGCCATTCAGTGGGACTCCAATTGACAGCTACCTACGCCCCGGAAGCCAAGAAATAGGGCGCGAGATAATATCGCTGTAATAACAAATAATCAACCCGGCAGCGCACTAGCTGCCGGGCTTAAAGCACAATCACACTCAGCCTTGGCGCTGTTTGTGACGCGGTTCCGCGCTGCAAATTACCCGAACAACACCTTCGCGGCGAATAATCTTGCAGTTACGGCACAGCTTTTTCACCGATGCACGAACTTTCATCACCAACTCCTCGAACCTTATGGACGCTACTCAGCGCAACATGCCGCTGCCGTAGCCCTTCAGGTTGGCTTTCTTCATCAGGGATTCGTACTGGTGCGAAACGAGGTGCGATTGTACTTGGGACATGAAGTCCATCACAACCACGACCACGATCAGCAACGAGGTCCCGCCAAGGTAGAACGGTACGTTTGCCGCAACCACCAGAAACTGGGGAAGCAGGCAGACGGCCGTCATGTAAAGAGCACCGAACATGGTCAAGCGAGTCAGAACGCCATCAATGTAGCGCGCAGACTGCTCACCAGGACGGATGCCCGGAATAAAGGCACCGGACTTCTTCAGGTTTTCCGCTACGTCTTTCGGATTGAACATCAACGCCGTATAGAAGAAGCAGAAGAAAATAATCCCTGCACTAAACAGCAGAATATTCAACGGCTGACCAGGAGCGATCGACTGCGAGATGTCCTGCAACCAGCCCATACCTTCAGACTGGCCGAACCAGGCACCCAACGAAGCCGGGAACAGCAGGATGCTGCTCGCGAAAATGGCCGGGATAACGCCGGCCATGTTCACCTTCAACGGCAAGTGGCTGGTCTGCGCAGCAAACACCTTGCGGCCCTGCTGACGCTTGGCGTAGTGAACAGCAATACGACGCTGGCCACGCTCAATGAACACCACGAAACCGATAATCGCTACTGCCAGCAAACCGATGGCAACCAAGGCAAAAATGTTGATATCGCCCTGACGCGCAGACTCGAAAGACTGCCCGATTGCTCTCGGAAGACCGGCGACGATACCTGCGAAAATCAACATCGAGATACCGTTGCCAACACCACGCTCAGTAATCTGCTCACCCAGCCACATCATGAACATTGCGCCTGCCACAAAGGTGGTTACCGCAACGAAATGGAAGCTAAAGTCACCAGTGAACGATACGCCCTGCCCTGCCAGGCCAATGGACATGCCAATGGCTTGAACGAGAGCGAGGACGACAGTGCCGTAGCGGGTGTACTGGCTAATCTTGCGACGGCCAGCTTCACCTTCCTTCTTCAACTGCTCCAGCTGCGGGCTGACGGCGGTCATCAACTGCATGATGATCGATGCCGAGATGTACGGCATGATCCCCAGTGCAAAAATGCTCATCCGTTCCAGCGCGCCGCCGGAAAACATGTTGAACAAGCTAAGAATGGTCCCCTCATTCTGTCGAAACAGGTCCGCGAGTCGGTCCGGGTTGATACCTGGAACCGGGATGTGTGCGCCTATTCGGTAGACGATAATCGCCAGGAACAGAAAACGCAGACGAGCCCAGAGTTCAGACATACCGCCTTTGCCGAGCGCAGAGAGAGCACCTTGCTTAGCCATTTATTCCTCGAACTTGCCGCCAGCTGCTTCGATAGCCGCACGCGCACCTTTGGTGGCGCCGATTCCCTTTCCGATGGTGACAGCACGAGCAACTTCGCCCGACAGCATGATTTTCACACGCTGAACGTTCTGGTTGATCACGTTGGCATCCTTCAGGGACTGCACGGTGACGACGTCGCCGTCCACTTTGGCCAGCTCGGACAGACGCACTTCTGCGCGGTCCATGGCTTTCAGGGAAACGAAGCCGAACTTCGGCAGGCGACGATGCAGCGGCTGTTGACCGCCTTCAAAGCCTGGAGCAATAGTGCCACCGGAGCGGGAGGTTTGACCTTTGTGGCCACGGCCACCGGTCTTGCCCAAACCACTACCGATACCACGGCCCGGACGATGCTTTTCGCGACGGGAACCCGGCGCTGGACTCAGATCATTGAGTTTCATCGATTAACCCTCGACACGCAGCATGTAGTAAGCCTTGTTGATCATCCCGCGATTCTCGGGAGTATCCAGGACTTCTACAGTGTGACCGATGCGACGCAGACCCAGACCCTTAACGCACAGTTTGTGGTTAGGGATGCGGCCGGTCATGCTTTTGATCAGCGTAACTTTTACGGTAGCCATGATCAGAAGATCTCCTTGACGCTTTTGCCACGCTTGGCGGCAATGGATTCAGGAGACTGCATTGCTTTCAAACCCTTGAAAGTGGCGTGAACCACGTTTACTGGGTTAGTCGAGCCGTAGCACTTGGCCAGAACGTTCTGAACGCCAGCAACTTCGAGGACAGCACGCATAGCGCCGCCAGCGATGATACCGGTACCTTCAGAAGCAGGCTGCATGTACACCTTGGAAGCGCCATGGGCAGACTTCATTGCGTACTGCAGAGTGGTGCCGTTCAGATCAACCTGGATCATGTTGCGGCGAGCAGCTTCCATTGCCTTCTGGATCGCAGCAGGCACTTCACGCGACTTGCCACGGCCGAAGCCAACACGGCCCTTACCATCACCAACCACGGTCAACGCGGTGAAAGTGAAGATACGGCCGCCTTTAACGGTTTTGGCTACGCGGTTAACTTGAACCAGCTTCTCGATGTAGCCTTCGTCGCGCTTTTGGTCGTTATTTGACATAACTTAGAACTCCAGCCCAGCTTCACGAGCAGCATCAGCCAGCGCCTTGACGCGGCCGTGGTACTTGAAGCCAGAGCGGTCGAAAGCCACCTGCGAGACGCCAGCGGCTTTAGCACGCGTAGCGACCAGCTGGCCAACCTTAGTGGCCGCGTCGATGTTGCCAGTGGCACCATCACGCAGTTCTTTATCCAAAGTCGAGGCACTTGCCAGGACTTTGTTGCCGTCGGCCGAAATGACCTGGGCGTAGATGTGCTGCGACGAGCGGAACACGCAGAGACGCACGACTTCGAGTTCGTGCATTTTCAGGCGTGCTTTGCGAGCGCGACGCAGTCGAGTAACTTTTTTGTCGGTCATTTGCTATGCCCTACTTCTTCTTGGCTTCTTTACGACGGACGACTTCGTCCGCGTAGCGCACACCTTTGCCTTTGTACGGCTCTGGTGGACGGAAGTCGCGGATCTCGGCGGCCACTTGACCTACCAGCTGCTTGTCGATGCCCTTGATCAGGATATCGGTCTGGCTAGGAGTCTCAGCGGTGATGCCTTCCGGCAGTTCATAATCCACTGGGTGCGAGAAGCCAAGAGCCAGGTTCAGCACTGTGCCTTTTGCTTGCGCTTTGTAACCAACACCGACCAGTTGGAGCTTGCGCTCGAAGCCTTGGCTTACGCCTTGGACCATGTTGTTTACCAACGCACGAGTGGTACCAGCCATTGCGCGAGTCTGTTGATCGCCATTGCGAGCAGCGAAACGCAGCTCACCAGCTTCTTCAACGATCTCAACGGACGAATGGATGTTCAGTTGCAGAGTGCCCTTGGCACCCTTCACCGAAAGCTGTTGGCCTGCGAATTTGACTTCGACACCGGCTGGCAGCTTAACGGGGTTCTTAGCGACGCGTGACATGCTTATCCCCCCTTAGAACACAGTGCAAAGAACTTCGCCGCCGACACCGGCAGCGCGCGCAGCACGATCCGTCATCACACCTTTGTTGGTGGAGACGATAGACACGCCCAGGCCGCCACGAACTTTCGGCAGATCCTCAACGGACTTGTACTGACGCAGGCCAGGACGGCTAACGCGCTTCACTTCCTCGATGACCGGACGGCCTTCGAAGTACTTCAGCTCGATGGACAGCAGAGGCTTGATTTCGCTGCTGATCTGATAACCCGCAATGTAACCTTCGTCCTTCAGGACTTTGGCAACAGCTACCTTCAAAGTAGAAGATGGCATGCTTACGACGGACTTTTCAGCCATCTGGGCATTACGGATACGAGTTAGCATGTCCGCTAACGGGTCCTGCATACTCATGGGCTAGACGCTCCTAATACACAAAAAATTAGCCTTTCGGCTAGTACGTGTCGCCGAGCGCATCCGCGCAATAAAAACACGGGCTCAGGCGAGCCGGGTATTCTAGACACACCCCAGAAATGAATCAAGCCCCAAAAGGGGCTTGATTCAAGTTCAAGGCCACCGACGGTCAGGATCTTGCGACCCCGAGCATCATGGCTTTGACAGTGCTTACCAGCTGGCTTTAACCAGACCTGGAACGTCACCACGCATAGCAGCTTGACGCAGCATGTTACGGCCGAGGCCGAACTTGCGGTACACGCCGTGCGGACGACCAGTCAGGCGGCAGCGGTTACGCATGCGCGAAGCGCTCGCGTCACGTGGCTGCTTCTGCAGTGCTACGGTAGCTTCCCAACGCGCTTCTGGACTTGCGTTCAGATCGACGATGATAGCTTTCAGCGCTGCACGCTTGGTGGCGTACTTGGCAACGGTGAGCTGACGCTTCAGCTCACGGTTCTTCATGCTCTTCTTGGCCATTGTCCTACTCCAATCAGTTGCGGAACGGGAATTTGAAAGCACGCAGCAATGCGCGACCTTCTTCATCCGTCCGAGCAGTGGTGGTCAGGGTAATGTCCAGACCGCGGAGAGCATCGATCTTGTCGTAATCGATTTCCGGGAAAATGATCTGCTCTTTTACGCCCATGCTGTAGTTGCCACGACCATCGAAGGACTTGGCATTCAGGCCGCGGAAGTCGCGAACCCGAGGCAGGGAGATCGACAGCAGACGATCCAGGAACTCGTACATACGCTCACGGCGCAGGGTCACTTTGACGCCGATCGGCCAACCTTCACGGACTTTAAAGCCAGCGATGGATTTCCGAGCGTAGGTCACGACGACTTTCTGGCCGGTGATCTTTTCCAGGTCGGCAACTGCGTGCTCGATGACTTTTTTGTCGCCGATCGCTTCGCCCAGACCCATGTTCAGGGTGATTTTGGTAACGCGCGGAACTTCCATCACGTTCGAAAGCTTAAGTTCTTCCTTAAGTTTCGGTGCGATTTCCTTCCGGTAAATCTCTTTTAGTCGTGCCATGGTCTTCTACCTAGCAGTGTTCAAGCATCAACCGCTTTTTGGGTCGACTTGAAGACACGAATTTTCTTACCGTCTTCTACTTTGAAACCAACGCGGTCAGCCTTGTTGGTTTCGCCGTTGAAAATGGCGACGTTGGAAGCGTGCAGTGGCGCTTCTTTCTCGACGATACCGCCCTGTACGCCCGACATCGGGTTAGGCTTGGTATGACGCTTGACCAGGTTCAGACCACCAACAACCAGACGGTTGTCAGCAAGAACCTTCAGCACCTTACCGCGCTTACCCTTGTCTTTGCCGGCGATCACGATGATCTCGTCGTCACGACGAATCTTTTGCATGTCGGATCTCCTTACAGCACTTCTGGGGCGAGCGAGACGATCTTCATGAACTTCTCAGTACGAAGTTCACGGGTCACTGGCCCAAAGATACGGGTGCCGATTGGCTCTTGCTTGTTGTTCAACAGAACAGCAGCGTTGCCATCAAAGCGGATGATGGAGCCGTCAGCACGACGAACACCGTGGCGAGTGCGGACTACAACAGCAGTCATCACTTGACCTTTCTTCACCTTACCGCGAGGAATTGCTTCCTTGACGGTAACTTTGATGATGTCACCGATACCAGCGTAACGACGATGGGAGCCACCCAGCACCTTGATGCACATAACGCGGCGAGCGCCGCTGTTATCGGCCACATCGAGCATGGATTGAGTCTGAATCATATAATTTCTCCGACCCCTAGCCCTTAGACTTCCACAGCGCGTTCGAGAACATCAACCAGCGCCCAAGACTTGGTCTTGGCCAGCGGACGAGTTTCACGAATAGTGACCTTGTCGCCGATGTGGCACTGATTG